>JALSGS010000021.1 GCA_026982695.1 Saprospiraceae bacterium | reverse complement strand
TACCTCTACAACGGCAAAGAGCTACACGAGCAGCTGGGCCTGAACTGGTACGACTACGGTGCCAGGTGGTACGATGCAGCGGTGGGGCGCTTCCCCTGCATAGATCCACTGGCTGGGCGCTTTGCCTGGGTGAGCCCGTACAATTTATGCGGAGAATGAGCCGGTAGGGCATGTGGATTTGTGGGGACAGCAGAAAGTTTCCATTCATACAGCAAGCTTTGCTCCCTTTGGTAAATTTGGAGGGCCTTATAAAGGAGATGGCGCGAATAGATCGTTTAGTACAAATCCAGATGCAAGTTCCAGAATTTATGGTAGAATTGATATTGATGTTTCAAGCTCTGGGATAATACTGGTGGGGGACTATACAAGAGGTTCTATTTCGCATAATATACGTACTGGAAACACTACATACTCAGAAGCGGAAATAACATCTAGTATTAGTGAAAGTAGTATTAATAATGGGATTACCGATGCGAAATTGAATTTTCATCTTAGTGGAAATAATGACTTGATACCTGGATCACCAGATATCGATGTAAAGGGGAATGTTGGAATTGCTTATAAAGACTTAGGAGAAAATGGGAGTGTTGTTGGGATTTCTGGCATGATAAGGGGTGACAAATTTCCAGCAAATGAAGTATATATTACAGACCAATGTGGAACTGGAGTGTTTTTAGGTGTTTCAGGAGCTGACGGAAACCCATTTACCTCTCTTTGGGGAAGCAATAATTTGATAACGAAGGGAATATTATAGGAATTGAGTATTATGATCAAAATTATTCTGTAGCTGAATGGAATAATCAATTTAGAAACTTGAATCCTCAGGATGGGAATGTATCAACTAATAAAAATTAATAACATAGTGGATATATTTTATGAAATATTGGGATGTGTTTGGTTGTTTTTATACCCTGCATCAGTAATGACTTCCATTGGGGTGGTTGTATATAGTACTTTGAAAAAGAAGTTGCTCGAAGGGCAAAAACTAATAGTTTTTTCAGCAAAATATATTTGTTGCAAATAGCAGTATTCTATTTTTCTTATACATTTTGGACGGTTAGAGATAATGAGATCTTAAAATGGTATTCTGTCTCAGATTACTATAACAACTTGCTAAGTATATCTGTGAGTTTTTATTTCTGGATATACTTCTTAGCATTCTATTGTTTTTGGGTTAGTAGTGTAATCACGGCTATTTTTTACTTGTGGAATAAGTTTTATAGAAGGCAGTTTTCATAGAGTTATAAATTATTGGAAAGCCTTATGATGTAAAGGCTCCCTAAAAACCAGACAAAGCTCCCCAACGGCTACACAAAAGCCGCAAAGCGAGGTGGAGGTTTAAGTGGGTAAATTGTCTTATTGCTAAGACAGGTGGAGTTTAATATTTTTTTCGTAATCTTGCAGCCATGAAAAAAGATAGCAAATTATCAGACTATGTTGTACTGCGTAAGTGGGCCATATTATTATGGAAAGGCAATAGAACACAAACAGAAATTGATGAGTTCTTAGGGGTAAGCCAGAGTAGTGTGAGCGGCTGGATAAGGAATTGCAAAGAAAAGGAGGGAAGTCCTCTTTAGAATACCCGAAGGTAGGGGGAAAGCACCCGCCGTATTACAGCTGAACAGCAAGGAAAGGACGACTGGTTGAGCTACTGAATGAAGGGGCGGTTAAAAATGGCTATGATGGGGATATGTGGACAGGGAAAAGAGTGCAGCATTTAATAAAAGAACTCAAGTTTCGGTAGTCAAAAGCAATTGATTCAAGTTAAAGACTTTCAGTATTTCATTGTCTTTTAGAACTACTGAGACTATCATTTTTACATCTAAATCGAAGATCTCGGATATTTTATTGGCTACTTCCATGATCAACTGCCAAAACGTCCTTACCACAATTGATCAAAGCGCAATAATCCGACCTGATTAGTTGGTGAACAGATTTGTACTCCAGAAATTTTGCAAATGCCAATAGCCGAACAATTGCTTTTCGCCAATACATTAGATTTTAGAGACCAAAACTATGACCTTTGAGTTGTAGAATCTTAGAAAGTCTCTCAAAAAGGTGTTCAGCTCGTCAAAAGAAGCAAGGCAACCAGCGGGAACTAAGTTGTGCTTGAGAGTTGCTTTGCTTACTGTTTAGTTGTAAAAGATTAAACTTTATTTGTTTGTGATCTAGTCATAACTCCTGAAACGCGATGAGATTAAAATGCAGCCGTTAAACGGAAATGTATTTGATAATAATCACTAAAAACACACTCACCACCAAACCAAAGGTGATTTTGCCCAAGTCTTTAATGATCATGTAGCGAATGTGTTTCGATATTTTTTGCTCAAGGCGTAGGCGTATGGCTAACTCACGCCCAGCCAGTAAGCCGATGAATACCCAAGTTGTGCTCATGGGGATCTTTCCCCCCCAAATGTGGAAATAGTCGTATTTAAAGATGTAGAGAATAATCCCGTAAATGAAGTCGATAAAAGTTGCCGATCGGATATCAGCAGTGTTGGTTTTCAGGCGCACCACTTCTTGAATTCGACCACCTCGCAAGTAAAAGATAACGGCCAACAAACCTACTACAATAAGCAAGGAGACAGCAAAAGATGTAGGGGTAAGTTGTTGGCCACCATTCAGATATACATAGAGATTGGCTAGGTCTTGCATGAGCCACTGGCTCCACAAGAAACCCGTGGAAGCCCATTGGGCTACAACCCACCAAATGCGATGCTTCTTCTTTAAAGGGTGCTTGATGAAGTATCGCTCTGTCAGTGTACTGATTACTAGATAAATGACAAAAGCAGCAGCAAAAGCTACTATATATCCAAAGAGTGACTTTTTGATCATGCCACCCAATTTGCTGTCGAAATCGATAATCTGTCCCAGAATGGCCCCTAAATCATTGGGAACATCGCCCAGCGAGAAGAGGGTGAGTACCATAAAAGTAGTCGATACGGGAATGCCTACCCGAGTGATGATAAGTAGGGTAAGGGGCGGCAAGAGATGATACCATTGGTAGGTGATAGGGAAATCAAATTTGGCCAATCGGCCAAATGATACATCTTGTTGTGCGTAGCCAAAAATAAGTACAACTGCCAAAATACCAGCTGCATACAGCCATAACACCCACCATTCTACTCGGCGTTCGTTTGAGGTGAGAAAAGTGCCTAATGTCTGAATCACATCGTTGCCTACGACGGAAAATGCCGCTAAGAAGAAACCTACCCACATGAAAATTGCAGAAGCATCCATTGTGCTACCTCTTTTTTGAAAAAGCGCCGCAAGGTACTCAGTTTTACTCATTTGATAATGAGATAGTTGAGTGCTTGCTGTTAATTGATCGTAAGCCGTGCAATTGTCTGATAATTAATGGCTTTTGTGTGTGTTGAGCCAAGAATCGAGCTGTTGTGTTAACTTTGCGTTAAGCCATGGTTAATTTGGCGAGTCTTTTATGGTGCTGTGGTGTGATGCTGCGGCAAAAAACGAACTGTATAATGTGTGGGTATAGATGTGTGTGTAGTTTGTATTTGTTTTTGTTCCTGCTGTTTCCTCTATCCAATAGGGGGCAGCATGCTCAAGTAGTTTTGTTTTCTACGACTAGCTCTGTCTTCGAGCTTGCGGATACATTTAATAGGGCACCTGCTGTGCGCTACTATACTTCCTTTGTTGAAGAGGCTGGCTTGATATGGGTGTGGGCCACAATTGATGGTACGAGTGGCTGGTGTTTGCTCGACACAGGGGCACCGGGTTTAATAGTGCATCGGCCATTAAATGGTGCTCTTGCTTTGCCTTTGCAAGCCAGCGGCATGGCGGGAGAGCCACAAGCTGCGATGCCTGTCGAGATTAACTCCTTGAGGTGGGGACCAATTGAGTTAAACGATATAAGTGCATGGCAAACAGATTTGTCGAGACTGACGGCACTATTGAACCGATCTGTTTTGGGCGTATTGGGGATGGAGGTTCTTGATCAACTGCGCCTTACCATAGATTATGGGACAGAGATACTGTTGATGGAGTCGGCTACGACTGGGGCAGGGCCTTTGTTTGCTATTCCAGGCGCGAGGCAGATTGCCTGCCTGCCTTTTGAGTGGGCTGGGCATGTGCCTGTGATCGAGTTGGTGGTAAAGGGACACAGCTTGCGCTTGGGCATTGATACTGGTGCTTCCGTGAATTTGCTGGATAGTGGTTGGTTGCGTAAGCGACGTGATGTGGTGCTTCCTACTAAGGATGTGCCTCGGAATGTACAGCTACAGTTTTTGGGGCAAGCTGATGGCCAGGTATATCCTCAGCAAGATCTCAGGTTGGAAGTAGAAACTAAAAAAGTGGAAGTGGTGTTTGTGCTTATGCCCTTTCGGCGTCGTGCGCGTCGTATGGACCTCGACCTCGACGGGTTGCTGGGTTATCCTTTTTTGAAAAACTATCGTGTAGTGCTTGATTTTCAACACAACAGGCTGGAGCTGTGGCAATGAGGTGCTTTGACAAGAGGAAATCGCATGTTTTGCTTGGCACAAATGCAAAGAGCCTATATCTTTGCGCCCCGTACTCGTTGAATGCTTGGAGGAGTGGCCGAGTGGTTGAAGGCACCGGTCTTGAAAACCGGCAGGGTCGAAAGGCCCTCGGGGGTTCGAATCCCTCCTCCTCCGCTTTTAATAAATAAAGATGCCTAACTGCAATTCGCAGTTAGGCATTTAATGTCTTTTTAGCAAGTCAGAAAAGCTTGCCTTAATTGATGATGCCCATCTCTTTGCCTACTTTGGTAAAGGCGGCAATGGCTTTTTCGATATGTTCGGGTTTGTGCGCTGCAGACAGTTGCACGCGGATGCGCGCCTTGCCTTTAGGCACTACGGGGTAGAAAAATCCTATGACGTAGATGCCTTCTTCGAGTAGTCTGTGCGACATTTCTTGCGCTATTTTGGCATCGTACAGCATTACAGGTACGATAGGATGTTCGCCCGGAATGATATCAAAGCCCGCACGTGTCATTCCTTCTCGGAACATATGGGTGTTGCGCGCTAGTTTATCGCGCAGCTCAGTAGTTTCGGTGAGCATGTCCAGCACTTTAATGGACGCACCTACAATAGAAGGTGCCAATGAATTAGAGAACAGATAAGGACGCGAACGCTGGCGTAACAGCTCGACGATTTCTTTTCGTGCTGCGGTAAAGCCACCCATGGCACCGCCCAAAGCCTTTCCAAAAGTACCGGTAATGATGTCCACACGGCCCATGACATTGCAGTACTCAGCTGTGCCTCTGCCAGTTTTTCCGATAAATCCCGTGGCATGGCAATCGTCCACCATCACCATGGCGTCGTATTTTTCTGCTAGGTCGCAGATCTTGTCGAGTTGTGCAATGATGCCATCCATGGAGAAAACGCCATCGGTAGCTATGAGCCGTCGGCGTGCACCTTGGGCTGCTTTGAGTTTCTCTTCTAGGTCATTCATGTCGTTGTTTTTGTAGCGCAACCGTTGGGCCTTACACAGACGGATGCCGTCGATGATGGAGGCGTGGTTGAGCTCGTCAGAAATGACAGCATCTTCAGCAGTGAGTAGCGGTTCGAACAAGCCGCCGTTGGCGTCGAAGGCGGCGGCATAGAGTATGGCATCTTCTGTGCCTACGAAGTCCGCTATTTTGCGTTCCAGCTCTTTGTGGATGTCTTGGGTGCCGCAAATAAACCGCACAGAGCTGAGGCCAAAGCCATACTGGTCGATAGCTTTCTTGGCAGCTTCAATCACTTGGGGATGTGCAGATAGGCCCAAATAGTTGTTGGCGCAGAAGTTGAGCACTTCACCGCCAGGAGTGGCACATATTTGGGCGCCTTGCGGGGTGCTGAGCACGCGTTCATCTTTGTACAAGCCGGCTTGGCGCAGGGCTTTGAGTTCTCCTATTATCTGTGGTTTGATGTGTTCGAACATGAGGCTATGAGGTTTTTAATGGTTCATTGTTGAGATTGAGAAAGAGCCATTGCGTTATCTTTCAAATGGGTGATCATATCTTGTGTCATGGCATCTAAATCGAAATGAGATTGCCACTCCCAGTCATTGCGTGCATGGGTGTCGTCGATTTGTTCGGGCCAGGAAGCGGCAATCTCTTGGCGAAAGTCGGGGCGATAGGTGACTTGCAAATCGGGGATATAGGTGCGGATTGCTTCGGCCAGTTGTGCAGGTGTAAAGCTCATAGCAGCAATGTTATAGCCGATACGCACTCGGATTTTTGAAACTGGTGCCTTCATCAATTCGATGGTGGCACGGATGGCATCATCCATATACATCATAGGCAGGCGTGTGTCGGGATTGAGAAAACAGGTGTAGGGTTGTCCTTGCAGCGCTTTGTAAAAGATGTCTATGGCATAATCGGTTGTACCTCCACCGGGCAACGATTGATATCCCACTATACCTGGATAGCGCAGCGAGCGCACGTCTAATCCGTATTTGTGCCAATAATATTGCCCCAACAGCTCACCGGCTACTTTGGTTACCCCGTAAATGGTTGTGGGAGTGAGTGGCCCAAACTGAGGAGCGAGCTGTCGGTGGGTGTGCGGGCCAAATACAGCTATCGAGCTGGGAAAGAACACGCGGCGCACACCTTGGGCATGTGCCACTTCCAGTACGTTGGTCCAACCCGACATATTGACTTCCCAAGCCTGTTGTGGTTTTTGTTCGGCCGTGGCAGAGAGCAGTGCGGCTAAGTGGAAGATATAACCCACTTTTTCGCGATGTACTACTTCTTCAAGTGCTGAGCGTTGCGTGACATCCAGTATATGTGTCTTCCACATGCCTTGTGTGGCTGGTCGGATGTCTGTAGCAATCACATGCGTATCCCCGTAGGTGGCTTTGAGTGCCTTGGTTAGTACCGTGCCGATTTGCCCATTGGCACCAGTCACTAGAATTTTTGCATCTTCCATGTGGTTCGTTTTGGTCGGGTGCTGGGCAAAGATAATGGCAAAAAAAGATGGGGTGGTGAGTCTAAGCTTCAAGCGAGGATGCTAAAGATAGGTCAATTGGGAAAATTAAAAACTTCAGCCTGGCACATCACCAGCGTATGTGCCAGAAACCTGCCTATACCCAATGGTTCTTCTCTAATGCCGTTTGCTTTTTTAGCGAAGTGGGCCTTTCCCACCTACTCCTTGTGTCTTTCGCCTATAGCTGTGTCAATGAAATGCTGCCTACCGCTATCAATATGGCTATCCCTTTTGCTAAACAGCATGCCATGGGATGTGTGTTACTGTATCAATTCAATCCGCAGGAGGAGAAGAAAGAGAAAAACCACGAAATAGCGAGATAGTACGAGAATATGATTGTGTTGATTATCAGCCCAATGATAGCAGCTCCCCGCTTTTTGTCGTGTACAGCACCTTTGATTGCATGAAAGATGCCAGCACCTATGCACCTATGGCTATCAAGAATAGCAGCCCGAATATCGATGCTGATTCGACAAAGAAAAAAGGTGGATTGTTGGGGCCTACAGTCATCAGTAAGATGATGCCAATTAACCCACAAATGAGTGAGACGGTCCCGTGCTTACTGAGATTGGCCTCTTCGGTTTGACTTGTGCGCAAATAACGACGCCATTTTCGCTTGAGCTTTTTCTTAGCTTGCAGTACGAGCTTGTGATCGTCAGAATGCACTTTATTTAAAGATGTTGAATGCCTTTTGAGGCGGAGCTGGATGAGCTATGGTGTTGCTAGGGGTAATGGCAAACATCGAGATGACACCAAATAGGGTGATTAAGTGAATGCGTGTAAGCATGATTTGGAATTTTTGAACTGCACAATGTTTTGTGTGTATGAATATACGGTACTTTGTTTTTTATATGGGCGATTTTAGTTTTTTAATGGTTTTTACTGCATTATTCCGAGATGAAATTATTTAGTAGCTTTTGAGTGCACTGCTTGCTTAGAGAAAGCATTGCGATGAGTGCAATGTATGTAAAAGGAGATTGGTCTACTGGCCGTTGTCTATCACTTCAAGGATGGTGCGAAAGGCTACGAAATGATCTTTAAAGCGCTCAGCGTGCTCTTGTTGTAGGCGAGCTGCTGCTCGAGCTTGGTATTGTTGAAGTGTATCCAAATCCTTGCAGCTGTATTGAATGGCATAGGTGATGCCTTGATCGTCGTCATGCCCTACTAAATGCAGGATCTTGTAGTCTTCAAAGTAGCCGGTAGCCATCACGTCCGGGATATGGACTTCGCGCATCCAGCGTAGCCACTCTTGTGCTACTTGTGGGTTCACTTTTACCGTAACGTTATAAATAATCATAAGTATAAATATCTACGCTACACTCAGTGTGCAAAATTAGCGCAAAGTCGGTGTGGTGCGCTGGCTCGTGCTATTGCTCTGCTTAGGCACTGCAGGTGAGAATTATCAAAGTTACTACAAATATGAGGTATAGATAGAACAGGATGACTGCGGCGTTAAGGACCACTCCGATCACAGAAAGCGCAATCTTGTCATCGCGCAATATGCCTCTGATGCCCAGTCCCAAGCCCAGGATGGCTGCCACACCAGCGAGGATAAATATGATACCTACTTCTACATTGCCACCAATCAAGGAGAGGACAATGGCAATGCTTGCCAAAACCACAGACCAAAGGCCATTTTTGACTGTATTAGGCGATGCAGTTGGTTTTGCGGAGACTCGCTTAAGTTTGCGCTTGAGCTTTTTTTTGAGAATGCGCATGGGCTTGCTATCGGTGGGCTGGAGCTCTAAGAGTTGTTCCAGGGTGCTATGTGTAGGGCGGTGTACAGCTCCAGAACTAAAGGATGGGGAGAACAAAAAACTGGGAACAAGCAACAGCAGGATACGCACGTTATTTGTCATGGCTTGTGTGGTTTTTGCGTAAGCAATATCGTAAGTTTTGTTTGCAATAGAAAGTGGCGATTAAAGTCAATATGTCTTTAGTCCTACCTTTGCTGCCGTCACGTGCTGCGCGGATTGGCTATAAGGCATAAATGGCCTATGTAAGTGTGCTAAAGTAAAATTGAATAGTGATTATGAGTGTCTCGGTTTCCTCTACTGATTTTATCAACGATCTGAATGAGATTCAGCGCCGTGCAGCGACCACTATTCAAGGTCCTGTATTGGTTGTAGCGGGTCCTGGGTCGGGCAAGACGCGTGTATTGACCTATCGCATAGCCTGGATGCTGTCGCAGGGCATCGCTCCTGCGGAAATTTTGGCACTCACCTTTACCAATAAGGCCGCACGCGAGATGAAGGATCGGATCGAGCGGGTTGTAGGGGCTGCCGCTCACCAAGTTTGGGCTGGCACTTTTCACTCGCTCTTTGCGCGCATCTTGCGCATAGAGGCACCGCACATTGGCTATCCGACCAATTTCACTATCTACGATACCGACGACACGAAAAGCCTGCTTTCAGCCATCATTAAGGAGATGCAACTCAACAAAGAGCAGTACAATGTCAATGTAGTGCGCAGTCGCATCTCACATGCCAAGAGCAAGCTCATCACTCCAAAGCGCTACGCCGCGCTACCGTCGCTGCTCGAAGAAGATAAAATGGCCAAGCGACCGCAGTTTGCAGAAGTATACCGCACTTATATGGCGCGTTGTAAGCAGGCCGGTGCGATGGATTTCGACGACTTGTTGTTGCGCATGTACGAGCTTTTGCAAAGCTACCCCTCAGTCTGTCAAAAATATCGCCAGCGCTTTCGCTATATTTTGGTAGACGAATTTCAGGATACCAATGAACTCCAATATGCCATCATACGCAAGTTAGTGCATTACGAAGGTAGTCAGCGCAATGTATGTGTGGTAGGCGATGATGCACAGAGCATCTATGCCTTTCGGGGCGCTACCATTCAGAACATTCTCGATTTTCAGAAAGACTTCAAGGCACATGGCGTCAAGGTATTTAAGTTGGAGCAAAACTATCGCTCTACTGGCCATATCGTAGAGGCTGCCAATGAGCTAATTGCCTACAACAAACGCCAAATACCTAAAACTATTCGCTCCGAGAAGGGAGAAGGTGAGCGCATCAAGGTCATTCAGGCCATGAGCGAGAGTGAAGAAGGGCGCCATGTAGTCAATCTGATAGTTGAACAGAAAAATCGATATCACTTGCGCAATAGTGACTTTGCCATTTTGTATCGCACCAATGCGCAGTCGCGTGTGTTCGAAGAATATTTGCGGCACAACAATATCCCTTATCGCGTCTTTGGCGGCACGTCCTTTTATCAGCGCAAGGAAATAAAGGACGTAATTGCCTATTTGCGCTTGGCGATTAATCCCAAGGATGAAGAGGCATTGCGCCGCGTGATCAATTTGCCCAAACGCGGTATTGGCCAAACGACGATGGAAAAAGTGGCGGCTATGGCTCAGGCAGCAGGAAAGCCTTTGTGGGAGGTGCTCGATCAGGTGCCTGTAGCTGCGCGTACTGCTCAAGTGCTCTCAGCGTTCAAAAACATGGTGAGAGGCTTTGTGCAAAAGGTCCAACAGATAGATGCCTATGAAGCGGCTCTTCATATATTGGATCAGTCGGGCTATATTAGGATGTTACAACAAGACACTACCCGAGAAGGCTTAGGACGCCAGGAAACTGTGTCCAGCTTGCTCGACAGCATCCAGCAATTTGTAGACCAAGATCAGGAGTTTGAGCAAGAGCATACCGATAAGTCTTTGGCTACCTGGCTACAGCAAGTAGCTTTGATGACTGATCTGGACGAATCTAGCTCTACTGATGATGACTATGTCACGCTCATGTCGGTGCATTCAGCTAAGGGATTGGAATTTGCCTCCGTGTTTGTAGTGGGGTTAGAGGAGCACCTTTTCCCCTCTTATTTGAGCAGAGAGTCGGCTGAAGGCATTGACGAGGAAAGGCGTCTTTTTTACGTAGCTATTACGCGGGCCGAGCGCTTTCTTACGCTTAGCTATGCGCGCAGTCGCTACCAGTATGGCAAACAGCGATTTAATGAACCCAGCCGCTTTCTCAGTGAAATAGATAGCCGTCATCTGGATCTGATCGGTTCAGCCAAATCATTGGTAACTCCCCCAGTGGCTAAGCACCTGGATTCGTCGCCTACGGCCAGTGGTGGTGCTAAAGTTCAAGGAGCTTTCTATCGGAGACCACGTGCCCAAGTGCTGCCCGATAGGGTCGATCCCTCGACATTCAAGCCCAGCCCACCGGATCAGATTCAGGTGGGTATGCGCGTACTGCACATCAAATTTGGCGAAGGGAAAGTATTGGCTATAGATGGACAGCGCGACAAGCGCATGGCTACGATCTTTTTTAAAGACCTACCTCAGGTGCCTCAACGTCGTATTATGCTCAAATTTGCTAAGCTGCAAATCTTGTCCTGAGCCTATGCAAAGGTGATCAATGCGTAAATTAGTCCCCCCACCAGTACAAACCATGCCAATAGTCCCAAGCTGTTCATGATCAGTGCGGCTGAAAAATTGCGTTTGCGGCGCTTGCGCAAACGCAGTGTCATGATTATCCCTGTAAGAGAGAAAGGTAGTGAAGCAAATACGAGCAAGGGTAGCTCTGTGGCTAAGCCGATAATTATGGCGATGCAGGCTGTCGCTCCCAATAGATGTGCAAGTGTGATAGGCCATCTAGGTGCGTCCATAGCTGTCCAGTGGGTTTATCGCGTGATGAGGAAAAAAAAGTAGCGGCCAATTTACACCTGTTCTTGATGTTGGAGCCCGGAAAGGTAGTGAAAAAGAAGTCGGTACCACTGCATTTCGTAATTATTCATATGAAATGATTTTTCTCACTTTCGAGATGCTCGTGGCTGAATGAGGTGCTTTTTTATCTTTGCGCGTCGTGCAATCGGCAGCTTTATAACTGCTTTTGGTAATATGCTGAATATCAGGTGGGTGCTTCTGTATGCGCCGCCTCAGCAAAAGAAGAACCACTTTAAGATTGACAAGGATGAAAGACAGTATGCGAAGAGCTATTCCTTTTTTGATGCTACTTACCAGTGGCCCCGGGCTTTTTGCGCAAGCAGGAGATAGTACTACCAATCCGATGGTTACTATCTTGTTAGCGATAGTAGTGTTGTTGGCTTTTTTCGCGTTGGTGCAAGTAGCAGATAATTTGCTTAAGATAGAGGCACGTCAGCTTGGTGTGGCCGATAAGATTGGCGAAGTCTCTCTTTTCCCTACCTTAAAAGACATCATGCGCCCTAAGCTGCCGGCGTACGCTAAAGAGCTTACCGTGTTGGAGATCAAGCGAGGGGCAGACTTGCCCATAGCAGGTGTAGCTGCAAAGGAAATACGGCAAGGTCAAGTGACGCGCTTTGCCTTGCAACCACCCAATTGGCGAGGATTGGCTCCTATTCCTCGTATGTTGGTGCAAGTAGGCGATTCGGTGCAAGCTGGAGATCCGCTTTTTGAAGACAAAAAGCACCCCGAGATGAAGTTCGTCTCGCCAGTAAGTGGTGAAGTGGTGGCGATCAATCGTGGCCCCAAACGCGCCATCACTGAAGTGGTGCTTTTGGCGGATAAGACACAGCGCTACCGAGCACTGACACCACCACATCTGGGTTCGGCAAAGCGCGAAGAGTTGATCGAATTTCTGCTGCAAACAGGGGGATGGATGCTGTTGCGTGAGCGCCCTTATGACCGAATTCCCGACTGGCATGCCGTGCCCAAGTCGATTTTTGTTAGCACCTTGGATACGGCACCTCTAGCACCCGACAACAATCTGGTGATTCAAGGCAAGGGGAAGGACTTTCAAAAAGGCCTCGAGGTATTGCAGTACCTCACGACGGGCAAGGTCTATTTGGGCTTGGATGCGCGTGGTGCACAACCGCCCGCTGATGAATTCACACAGGCAGAAGGTGTGGAAAAATTTTGGGTGCGTGGTCCTCATCCATCGGGCAATGTCGGTGTGCACATCCACCACATCGACCCCATCACTCCTAGTGATAAAGTCTGGACGATGGGTGTGCAGGATGTAGTTACTTTGGGCCGCTTATGGACGGAAGGCCGCTTTAATGCCGAGCGCGTGGTAGCCATCACGGGTGGATGTGTGAAGCAACCGCATTACGTGCGCACTGTAGTAGGTGCCCATATTGGTGAGCTAATTAAAGACAACTATCATACAGAAAAAGAAGTGCGCATCATTTCGGGAGATGTTTTGAGTGGCGAGGCCAAAAGCGCCGATAACTTTCTCAATTTTTACGACGATCAAGTAACGGTAATTGCTGAAGGGCGCTACTACGAGTTGCTAGGTTGGCTATTGCCTTTCAAACCCCGTATTTCCCTTTCGCCTACTTTCCCATCTTTTTTCTTCAAAAATGTACAATACGACGTAGACACCAATATGCATGGGGAACGGCGTGCCTTTGTCGTGACGGGTCAGTACGAAGAAGTGCTGCCTATGGATATCTATCCACAGCACTTGATGAAGGCCATCCTTAGCAATGACTATGAGCGTATGGAAGGTTTGGGCATACACGAGCTGATCGAAGAGGATATTGCTTTGGCTGAATTTGCTTGCACCTCTAAACAGCCCTTGCAGCAGATCTTGCGCCGTGGCTTGGATATGATGTGGGAGCAGGGATAAGGTACAGTGGAGGAGCGCTTTTGTGCTGTACCTTAAATTTTTATAGCATGGACACTTATAAAGACCTTTTCAAACGAGGTACAATCAACAACTGAAACAGATGAAAGGCCTACTGAACTTTTTGAAACGCATTGAGCCGGATAAAGAGAAACGTCCGGTATTGCATACGTTTTACGATGCAGTATTCACCTTCTTTTTTGTGCCAGCCCATGTCACTTCGGGCAAGGGCGTGCACATTCGCGATGGCATGAACCTCAAGCGCCTGATGGTGATGGTGGTATTGGCTTTGCAACTGTGCTATTTATTTGGCACTTACAACATAGGTCACCAACATTTTTTGGCCATTGGCCAATACACGGGCTTTCTGGAAGGTATCCACCTGAAGCTGGCTTTTGGTCTCATCCAGATCTTGCCAATATTTATCGTTACACATATAGTGGGTTTGGGCATAGAAATTTACTATGCAGCCAAGCGCGGCCATGGTGTTGAAGAGGGTTTTCTGGTATCGGGTGCGCTCATTCCGCTCATTATGCCGCCCGATATTCCTCTATGGATTTTGGCAGTAGCTGTAGCTTTTGCCGTGATTCTTGGCAAGGAAGCCTTTGGTGGGACAGGCATGAACGTGTTTAATATTGCGCTTTTAGCGCGCGCATTTGTCTTTTTTGCTTACCCCACTACGATCTCGGGCGATGAGGTGTGGGTCGCAGGGTTGGAAAGCATGCAAGCGGGTGCTGCAGCCACCTATAGCTGGGCACACCTCAGCTTGTTCAATCCGCTATTCGAGTCCTTAGGTTGGGCAACTTTTGATCCTACTGCTTCCGTGATCGATGGGTTTACGGGTGCTACGCCTCTGGCCTTAGCCGCTAAAGGAGGTTGGGATGCCGTCACACAGGTGTATAGCCCCGCAGCAATGTGGTGGGGCACCATCCCAGGGTCGGTAGGTGAAACGATGAAGCCCTTTATCATTGCAGGCGCATTGTTTTTGGCGTTGACGAAAGTAGCCAGCTGGCGCGTGATGTTGGGCATGTTGCTCGGTACGATCTTCACGGGCATGTTGCTCAACGCATGGAGCGCTACGCCGTTCATGGAAGTGCCTTGGTACTATCACCTGTATATGGGCAGTTTTTGGTTTGCCATGGCCTTTATGGCTACTGACCCAGTGACAGCGGCTTCGACTAATGTAGGCAAATGGATCTATGGCTTTTTTATTGGATTCTTTGGGCTGATCATTCGCGTGCTCAACCCTGCCTATCCCGAAGGGTGGATGCTGGCAATCTTGTTTATGAATGTGTGGGCTTCATTGATCGATTATATGGTATTGCAGCGCAATATTGGCCGCAGGATGGCAAGAGCAAAACAAGCCAGTACATAGCAAAATTTTTTGCCTTTTGAGGCAAACAAATTCTTGATACAATTGTCGTACTACCAAAATTTTGGGAGCTGTGGAAAGCAATAGCCAAATCATAAAATTCATGCTCGTCTTGACTTCTGTCGTAGCGCTTGGCCTTACCGGCTTGCGTCAAGTGACCGAGCCCCTCGCCCAGCGCAACGAGGAGATCTTTGAAAAAAGAGCCATTCTCTTGGCAGTAGAAGACTATTTGGGTGGTAAGACGATGGCAGAGCTATCAGACGAGGAGGTGCTCAACATATTTGAAAGCCAGGTGCAGCAGCTGGTAGTAGATGCACAGGGCAATGTCATCGAGGAGATGAAAGCCGATGAGGTAGATTTTGCCCAAGAGCGAAAAAAGCCCGCTGATCAACGCAAATATCCCATATGGATTTTCAACAACGGTTCAGAGCAATTCTATATAGTGGCCGTGCGTGGCAATGGCCTGTGGGATGAGATCTGGGGCTATGTTGCCCTCAAGTCGGATTTGAATACGATAGCGGGTGTAGCTTTTGATCACAAAGGCGAAACTCCAGGACTGGGCGCAGAAATCAAGGACAATCCCGCTTTTCGCGCTCAGTTTAAGGGCAAGCGCATCTTAGACGATGAGGGCCGATTTGTCGGAGTTATCGTGCGCAAGGGCGGAGCACGCGACCCAGAGCACGAAGTGGATGCCATCAGTGGGGCCACCATTACTTCTAATGGCGTGACCGATATGCTTGTCGATGGGCTTCGCGCTTATGAGGCTTACTTTGCTAAATTGCGCCAGGTGGGATGACTTTGTTTGAATATTTAAATTCGCCTAATTGATTGAGGCGCTACTCATGCCGCCTCGCGTACTATATAAAAAACTCTGTCATGGCAGAAACGAATGTAGCCCAAGTGGAAAAGAAGGAGCCGCTCTTTGGCAAAAAGGAGCGCAAGCTCTTGGTCGATCCACTCAACGACAACAATCCCATTACCGTACAAGTATTGGGCATTTGCTCGGCTCTGGCCGTTACGTCGTTGGTATATCCTTCTTTGGTAATGGCCATATCCGTGATTTTCGTCACGGCATTTTCCAGTTTGTTCACCTCGTTGCTACGTCACTACATTCCCAAGTCGGTGCGTATGATTGCCCAGCTGATCATTATCGCTTCGTTAGTGACGGTGGTAGAGTTGTCGCTCAAGGCGCTGAACTATCCGGTGTACAAGCAGCTGTCGGTATACATTGGGCTGATCATCACCAATTGCATAGTGATGGGTCGCTTAGAGGCTTTTGCCATGGCCAACAAGCCTTGGCGCTCATTTCTCGATGGCATTGGCAATGGTTTGGGTTATGGTGCCATTTTGTTGATCGTCGGTTTTATGCGCGAGTTGTTTGGCAAAGGGACGCTTTTTGCCGGTAGTCCGCTTGAGTGGAAAATTGTGGGTCCTTCAGCCGACTATCTGATCAATACTGCGGGTACGGGCTATATGAACAATAACCTCATGGTGTTGCCAGCAGCTGCCATGTTTGTCATTGGGGTCATTATTTGGATTCAACGCACTTACAACAAAAAGCTCATCGATGTGAGCTGATCCTTTGGCCTTGTGAGCAGGAATTGAATTTTGCAAGACAAAAACGCTCCTCATGGATTACGTCAATATTTTTCTCAAATCGGCCTTTATAGAAAACATGGTACTGGCCTACTTTCTGGGCATGTGCTCGTATCTGGCCGTTTCGAAGAGCGTCAAGACGGCGTTTGGCTTAGGGCTAGCCGTGATCTTCGTATTGGGCATTACCATGCCGATTAACTGGGTAATCAATCACTATTTGCTGTCAGAAAATGGCCTTTTACATATCGACCTGACTTTCCTGCGGCTCATTTTGTTCATTGCCGTAATTGCATCTATGGTGCAGCTTGTCGAGATGGTGGTTGAGAAGTTTTCGCCTGCCTTGTATGCGGCTTTGGGCATTTTCTTGCCGCTCATTACGGTGAATTGCGCCATCTTGGGTGGATCACTCTTTATGGTGTCGCGTGAATACACTTTTGGTGAGAGCGTGGCCTTTGGCTTGGGCGGTGGCTTTGGTTGGTTTTTGGCCATCGTAGCTATCGCCGCCATTCGAGAGCGCATCCGCTATTCCAACATTCCAGCACCTCTTCGGGGGCTGGGTATTGCCTTTATTCTTACGGGTTTGATGGGCATTGCCTTTATGAGCCTGATGGGCATCGATCCGGCAGCCTTAGCTGCTGCTAAGTAATGTACATTCATTCTTCAGCGCTTTTGCAAAAGAAACAAGCAAGCTGTCATGATCCTTCTTTTTGACACTCAAGTATTGATTTTGGCGGTGGTGGTGTTCAGCCTCGTCATTTTGGCCCTGTCTTTTATGCTTATCGCTGCAAAGAAGCGCCTTATCCCTCAGGGAAAAGTCAAGATTATCATTAATGGCCGAGAGGACGAACCACTGGAGGTGCAACCAGGTACTTCCTTACTTGCTGCTTTGGCCGATCACAATATCTTTTTGCCCTCGGCTTGTGGCGGTGGGGGGACGTGCGCTATGTGCAAATGCCAGGTGGATGAGGGTGGAGGCGAGGTGCTCCCTACAGAGCTAAATCACCTTACGCGTCGCGATGTGGCCGAACACGTGCGCCTGGCTTGCCAAGTGAAGGTGCGCCAGGACATGCGCATCCGCATTCCAGAGGAAATCTTTGGCATTAAGAAATGGGAGTGTACAGTCAAGTCCAACTACAATGTGGCTACCTTTATCAAGGAGTTTGTATTGGCTTTGCCGGAGGGCGAACATCTGAACTTCGAGCCCGGTGGCTATATTCAGGTCGATGTACCCCCTATTACCGTTGATTTTAAAAATATTGACATTACAGCCCATCCCAAGTATCACAAGGATCCCAAGACTTTTCAGGAAGAATGGGATAAATATGATATGTGGTCTTTGAAGATGGTCAATGAAGAACCCCAGTTTCGCGCTTATTCCATGGCCAATCACCCTGCAGAGGGCGACATTGTAATGCTCAACGTGCGCATTGCTACACCACCATGGGATCGAAAGAACAACAAGTGGATGCCGGTCAATCCAGGGGTGTGCTCTAGTTATATATTTAACTGCAAACCAGGTGATAAAGTGACCATTTCGGGCCCTTACGGCGAGTTCTTTATCAAACCCACTCATCGAGAAATGGTCTACATCGGTGGGGGAGCAGGTATGGCGCCGTTGCGTTCTCATATTTTCCACCTGTTCCACACGCTCAAGACGACGCGCAAAGTGTCGTATTGGTATGGCGGGCGTTCATTGCGCGAGCTGTTCTATACGGAAGACTTCCGAGCCATAGAAGAAGAGTTCCCCAACTTCTCCTATCACATCGCGCTTTCTGAACCCAGACCTGAAGACAATTGGGATGGTCCGGTGGGCTTTATTCACCAGGTAGTATACGAGCAATACCTGAAGAACCACCCTGAACCTGAGGAAATTGAGTACTATCTGTGTGGCCCGCCGCTTATGCTGCAAGCTGTATTGAAAATGCTCGACGAGCTGGGTGTACCTGAAGAGAATATTGCTTTTGACGATTTTGGTAGCTGATCTTGAACTACTTATATATGGAATCAGTGCGGCTGAGTCCAGTAAAAAAGGAAACTATCGTTTAAGGGTTGCCTTTTTTCGTCCTGGCATGCAAGACTTATTCAGCGACGTGGGGGCTCCTTAAGATAAAAGGGCTGTGCATGGGAGGCTATTCCTCTTTTTCATCGTGCAAGGGGGGCAGTACAGAATAAAATTCTTCTTGCCGTTTATAGTAAAAGTAAGTCTCGATTTGTGAGCGTATGGCCAAGTCGCTTTGGTCACGTACGTATTGATTACTCTGCTCCTCGTCGAGTATGCGTGCCTTGACGTTGTCTTTGAGCTGAAGATTCATTACGTCCTTGATTTGACGCATGAGTTTTCGGTCAAATATGGGAACGCTCGTCTCGATGCGATAATACAAGTTGCGCACCATCCAATCGGCGGAAGAGAGATAGAGTTTTTGATGACCACCGTGGTGAAAGAAAAATACGCGTGCGTGTTCTAAGAATCGATCGACGATGCTAATGGCACGGATATTCTCGCTCAGACTGGGTATGCCCGGCACCAACGAGCAGATAGAGCGGGCGATGATGTCGATTTTTACACCTGCTTGGCTGGCTTCATAGAGCTTTTCCACCATTTTTGGTGCTTGTAGGCTATTGACCTTAATGAGTATATAGGCTTTGCGCCCTCGTTTGGCTTGGTCAATTTCAAAATTGATCAACTCGATGAGGTGATGCCGCAGGTTGAACTTACCTACCAATAGGTGTTTGAAGGGTTGAGCTGGAGGCTGTACCGTTTCCAAATAGGCGAAAAGGCGCGCTGCTTCTGTGGTGAGGCGTTTGTCAGCTGTGAATAGCCCGTAATCGCAGTAGATGCGGGCAGTGTCTTCGTGAAAGTTGCCCGTGCTGAAGTAGGCGTATAGTCGGTGTGATTGACGTTCTTGGCGCATGATGAGTGCCACTTTGCTGTGTACTTTCATGCCTGGAAATGAGTAGCGCACGTGTACACCAGCTTTTTCCAATTTTTCACCCCATCGCAAATTGGCTTCTTCGTCGAAACGGGCCTTTACCTCAATAAAAGCGAACACTTGCTTGCCTCTTCGGGCTGCTTCCATTAGGGCCTCCATGATGCGTGCCCGTTTTGATACTCGATATAAGATGATCTTGATGTGAGTGACACTGGGATCTTTGGCTGCTTCTTCAAACATGCGCACTGCGCTCTCATAGCTGTGGTAAGGCACGTATATGAGATGATCTTGCCGAGCAATGGCTTTGAAAAAATCTTCTGCCTCCTCGAGTGGTCGGTAGGCAATAGGGGGTAGTGGTGGGTTTTTTAAGTGATTCATCCCAAAGTCGGGAAAGTGAAAGAAATCGAAATTATTGTGGTATCGCCCTTCTACCAGTAGGTCGTAGCGCCCCAGTTCGAACTGTTCGCACAAAAAGTCCAGTAGCTCTTGGGGCATGGATCGGTCATAGACAAAGCGAGATGCTGGCCCTACGTGTCGTTTGGCTAGGCTCTGTTTGATCTTTTCGATCAGATCGCCCGAGAATTCGTCGTCGATATACAGTTCGGCATCGCGCGTCAGTTTAATTGAATAGGTGTCTTCAATTTCATAGCCAGGAAACATTTTGCTGACGTTGTGACGCACTACGTCGTCGAGCATGATAATGTCGTGTTGCCCCGATACGGAAGGAAGTACCAGAAAGCGAGGCAGGTGATCGGACGGGATTTTTACAATGGCGTATTGTACTGCACCACTTTCCTTGTCACGCATATCGAGGGTTAGATACAGTGCAGCGTTGTTGAGAAAGGGGCGCACCTTGTGTGCGACCAATAGCACTGGCTGCACAAAGGGAAGCATGTGATCGTTGAAGTAGTTTTCTACGAAGGTGCGTTGTTCTTCGTTGAGATCGAGTCGTCGCAGTAGCCTAATGTGGTGGTTAGCTAACTCCGGTACGATTTGGTTTTCAAAGATGTAGCTAAACTCTTCCTGTTGTCGATTGACGATTTGTAGAATTTGTTTGAGCAACTCCTTGGGGTCGTAGTCCAATTCGCGCTTGGTCTTCTTTCCTACGCGCAATAGATTGCGGTGTTGGGCCACCCGCACCCGAAAGAACTCGTCCAAATTGTTAGAATAGATAGCCAAAAACTTGATGCGCTCTAATAGGGGTACAGCTGGATCTTTGGCTTCTTGTAGTACGCGATAGTTGAACGACAACCAGCTGATATCGCGGTGTATGTAGGGGAGTTTTTTTTCAGACATGAGGCGGCGTAGGTCGTTTATGCCAGCAAAGGGCTGTGCGGTTGAACAATTAGGTCGTAAGTATAAAGGCGCTGGGCATGAGACGGACTTTGAGGCAAATCTACACATCGCTGCGCATTTGGCCTGAGCAGCTTGAGTCGTTGCTCAGAGCTGTCGAGCAAAGGCAGCACTCTGAAGGGGGCATAATCTAATATTGTCAGTTTGAGAATAGATTATAGGTGTTTTATTACCAGGCGTATAGATATAGTTAGAATGAGTACAGCGGTAATGCCCCGCACTGCACGAGGTGAAAGTCGATAAATGGTGAGCCGGGTGCCAATTTGCCCACCTGCTACTACAGCAGCTACTAGCCATATGGTGAACCACAGGCGCACTTCGAACTCGGGATGGAGGATTTGTCCCACAAAACCTGCAAGTGAGTTGACTAAGATGAAAAAAGCCGCTGTCGCAGCAATGCGCTTGGGCGTGTCCCATCCTGTAAGATGGAGTACGGGCGCCAAAAAGATGCCGCCTCCAATGCCTACCATTCCGGATAGTAAGCCAATACTTGCCCCCAACAATGGGGAACCCCATGTAGGTAGCTTAGAGAGCTGGCTTTCATTCGGGTGTAGTGCCTTCCACACCATCAGTAGGGCAGCGGCTGCCAGGGCTAAGCCCAACAGCAGATAAAAAGTGCGTGCTTGCAAGGGCCACATGCCTCCCACAAATGCCATCGGGACACTTGCACCTACCAACGGTAGGGCTTTGCGCCAGGGTACTAACCCCTTGTAGGCATAGAGCCATACACTGTTTGATACGACGGCTATATTGCACAGCAAAGCCGTGGCGCGTATTGCCGTAAAAGGCAGCTCATAAAGGGCCAAAATCGCCAAATAGCTCGATCCGCCGCCAAAGCCAGCTGAAGCGTATATCATGGCAATGAGAAAAAAGAAAACGATCAATTCGGGCCAAGGCATGCTCCCCCCCATAGTACCGATTTGCGTTGAATTGAGATAGGTCCAAAGATAGCAACCTCTCTTTTGTCGTTTGTGCGCACAATTGTACTAGCCAATCTGGTGTGTCACTGCCTATCTTTCCCCTAAAAGAAAGTGTGTATGCGGCTCGTGCTATATTGGTTTCTTCTGATCGGCATACTCATCGTGGGTTTAGGTACTTGGGGTGCCCCCCGTCACGCCTCACAGCGCTTGTCGGCTGGCTATGGGCCCCCACCTGTGGTATGGGCCGATACCACTTTGCCCTCAGCGTATAACCTATATTTTGCAGCTTCAGGGGTATGCCGCAAGTGCCATGGGCGGGATACGGCAGGTGTGGCGATGGTCGACGCCTTTGGGCAAGACGTCAATGTGGTCGATGATTGGCGCAGTACTATGATGGCCAATGCGGCAAAAGATCCTTTTTGGCGGGCACAGCTCAGTATGGAAACCGCCACCTTTCCGCAACAAGCGATGCAGATCGAGCATCAATGTACGAGCTGCCATGCTCCCCTTGGACACTACAATGCCCACTATTCGGGAACGGCCCCGTATTCACTCGACCAGTTGTTGGGCGATGCCGTAGGGCTGGATGGCGTTAGTTGTATGGCTTGCCACAGCCAGGCTCCTGATTCGCTCTCAGTACCTCACTCGGGCTTTTTGCGCCTGGATACGCTGCGGCGCATTTATGGTCCCTATTCAGAGCCGCTGGTCAGCCCCATGCTTACAGCTACCAGCTTTGAACCTGTAATGGGGTTGCACATCAAACGGGCGGAGGCTTGTGGATCTTGTCATTCCCTACTCACTCATACGCTCGATGATTCGGGTACTCCTACAGGACACGTATTTGTCGAGCAGGCTACTTGGCACGAATGGCTTAACAGCAGTTATCCAGCTCAGCAGGTGCGTTGCCAAGATTGTCATATGACCTCCTTAGGGAAGATGCCTATCGACATCGCAGCCAACTCCAACACTCCATTTCGTCAGCCCTTTTATCGGCATGATCTAGTGGGAGCCAATGTGTTCATGTTGCGTCTGATGAAGGATCACATCGAAGCTTTGGGGCTTACGGCCGGCCCACAGCATTTTCAAAAAACTATTGATGCCACACTGCACATGTTGCAACAGCGTTCGATCCAGCTGGAAGTACACCCCCTGTGGCGCACTTTGGATAGTGCTTTTTTACAGGTCAACCTCACGAACTTAGCAGGACATAAACTGCCTTCAGGTTATCCTTCGCGTAGAATGTGGATCAGCTGTGTGGCTAGTACGCCAGGGGGCGATACCCTTTTTGCCTCGGGTATGTGGGACAGCACCTTTGCCCTTAAGCATGTCGATTGGCCGTTTGAACCGCACTATGATACCCTCACAGCTACTGGCCAAGTGCAGATTTATGAGCTGGTAATGGCCGATGCAGCAGGCATGCCGACTACTGTGCTGAAAAGCGCAGCCTATGCACTTAAGGACAACCGCATTCCACCATTGGGTTTTAGCATGGAGCATTACACTGCCGATACTACAGCTATTGTAGGCAATGCCCTGTGGGATCGCAACTTCAATCGAGATGATGTAGGAGTGGAAGGTACAGGTGCCGATCAAGTGTACTACCGCCTGGCTACCCAGGGCTATACGGGGCCTATTATACTTACTGTTTCAGTGTGGTATCAGGCTGTGCCACCTGAATGGGTCGCTCCGTTGTTCGATATGTATACTCAGGAAGCACAACTTTTTGCCAGTATGTACGAGAATGCTCATCGCATGCCCATCGCTTTGCGCGATACTACTTTGTACTTGCCGGCTTGGACAGCTACTACTCAACCTCAGTCCCAACCTTTAGCCAAATGCTATCTTGTAGGTGAATACCTTTCAGTAGAAGTACGTCAACCTTGGCATATGCGCATTTATACCCTTGGGGGCCAATGCCTGCAGCAGGCCTCTGGCCCTGCAGGCCATACACAAATGGCTCTTGGTGCCTTTAGGGGGGTGCTCGTGATCGTGCTACGCGTAGGTAGTCAGCATCTTACCTTTAAGGTGGTTCGCCTGTAGGTTTCTCGCAAAAGCCTCTTGTCTTCGACTCAGTTATCAGGTGAAATAGCTCAAGCTGAGCAAGTAGCGTATGGCGTGATATAGGGGCGTAAGCTATTCGGGCAAATGCCCTGAAATGAGTTGTTGTTTAAATTGTGCCAAATGAGGAAGCAGTTGTTCGGGGCGGTTGGCAAAGCGGTAATGCACTTTGTTGAGCAAGTTGGTGAGCATATTATCGGTATTGTCTAGCCCCATGTCTTGCAAAATGCAAAAAGCGAGAAAGTAGTCGCGTTCCAACTCACATAGAGCGGCTACCCAGGCCGAGTAGCGTTGATCGTAGTACACTACCACCAGGTAGTCAGGTTGCATTTGGGGCCATACTTCCAGCATAACGGGTTGCTCTAAATAGCTGTTGCTGTGTAGGCCAAAGAGGTTGCCTTCGAAAAAGGGATTGTACAACAGGCGCCAGGGAATAAGTTGCTTGTTCAAGATATTGCCCACGCGATAAAGGCGCTCAAGGGCTACTTGTAGGGGATCAAATTGGGGACCGAATTCTTCCCAAGGGCGCCAAATATTGCGATCGAATTGAAAAAACTCAATGTGACCTGTGCGCAATTTGTAGTCGAACCGAGGGTTGCCGGGAATGACGTAGCCGGGGTAGAAATAGGAAAAGCCCTCTCGGATACCATAGGCAACTTCGAGTAAAAGTGTGTAGTAGCCGAGGCTGTAGCGTCTATAATCAGGGTCGTACACACCGATGATACTGGCCAGACCCTCTTCACCCAAATGGAAACAGCTGTAGGCGATCAACTGATCACCATCGTATATGCGTGTTTCCATAGTCTGGAAAATGTTACGGTCGCGTTCGTCGAGCAAATACATCTTGAGCGAAAGCGCCAGGCGGCCATCAAATGCAGCACTGTAGCGTTCGAAGAGCTTTTCATGGGCCTCGCTGAGCTCAAAAGGTCGATATTCCACACGAAAGCGACGACCGTTGCGCCGCATCAGTCGCAGATTGCTACCCCTGAAGGTGTAGTCGCGCAAGCACGTGCGCGTCCAGATAGCCGAGTGCAACTTGCTGTTGAAAAAACTGAAGTTGCACGTGTACATGGCTTGCCCCATGGGATGCCAGCCATTGGCCAGGTATTTGTCCAGCGTTTCTGGAGCGATGGTTGTGGGGTAATGTTTCTGGGTAAACATCCTTGGCAGATATGTAACTGCTTTTTTTGTTTCTCTGGGCATATACGCAAAAGCGAAATGCTGGGTTTTACTCGATAAAGACTTGTTTGAACATTCATTCGGAGATTGAGCAGTGTGTTGCATTCCCATCATTTCGCAATAGCGGTATAGATTCCAAAAATAGTCAAATGACAAGCAGCGTGCACAACTTTTTGCCCAAAGGCGTATATTTTTTTGCCTTGATTGCTCACTTTGGGCAAGTGTTTGTAGTGGGAACACCTGCCTGTTTGAAATTGTCTGTGATGAGGTAACTTGGATTGTTATGAAAAACTTTGTTTGTTTGTTACTAAGTGTCGTTTTTGCGAGTAGCCTTTACGCGCAAGCGCGCAGCGCGCAGCCACAACCTTTTACGGTGGCTTCTATACAGAAACACAGAGATATGCGCGATCAATTGCTTCAATTGCAACAGCGTTTTACACGTGCTTTTGAGCAACAGGACATCAAGAGCATGGAGGCTATTAAGCCGGAGATTGTGCGCTTGTTAGATGAAATGTTGGAAGATATGACCCGTATGCATCCTGCTCTTGATAAATGGACTATGGCCGAGTCGGGACGCGGCGAGGCTGCTATCCAGCGAAAGCAACAAAAGATGCGCTGTGTGGCACAGCTCAGCGTGCAGCGCACACGAATTGAGCGCATGCGCAATGCCTTTGCACAGTATCAATTCTCTACGCTTGTGCAAAAAAGGGATCGAGATCGAGCCAACTTGCTGTATTTGCGCGAAGCATTAGAGAGTATCGACAAAGTGATTGCCCTGGAACAGACTGTATACGATGAGCAGCACAATGCATCGAGCCAGCGGGCAGGGGGACGTACCATCCAAGGGCAATGAGCAGTGGGGGATAGTAAACTGCACCTAGCAAGTGTGGCAAAAGAAAAAAGGGCACTTTACTATAAAGTGCCCTTTTGCATGCGCTTACAGTGCCGAAGGTGGGATTCGAACCCACACGGCCTTTCGGCCACACGCCCCTGAAACGTGCGTGTCTACCAGTTCCACCACTTCGGCGGGTTGCAGTGCTCACTTGGGGAAAATACGCAGTACCGAAGGTGGGATTCGAACCCACACGTCCTTGCGGACACTGGATTTTGAGTCCAGCGCGTCTACCAGTTCCGCCACTTCGGCAAGTTGTCATGTAATTTTCCTTCACCCTTTCGGCTAAAGCGACGCAAATTTATTCAAACCTCTGCCTACTTTCCAAATGCTTTTTCGCAAAAAAAGTTGCCTGAGCAATATGGGGATGCATGAGGCAAAGATACATATGGACAACGCATTCGTTTTTATAGTGCCTGCTGCAAAAACAGGTTGTTAGTAAAAAAACTAATGTGGAGCGCATTAAAAAAAGCGCAATATGTCAAGCCCGATGACGTAAAGCATCAGGGCCGCTAGGATGATAAAGCCGATGAGGGTGGCGTATTCCAAGAATTTGTCACTTGGCTTTCGGCCACTGACCATTTCATAGAGTAGGAACATGACGTGTCCTCCATCGAGTGCAGGTACGGGCAATAGATTGACAAAGCCCAACACCAAAGACAGCAGGGCCGTCATGCGCCAGAAGCGTTCCCAGTTCCACGAATCGCCAAACATTTTGCCGATGGAGATAAAGCTTCCCAAGTTGTCTTTGGCTTTCATCTTGCCCTGGAACATGAGTGAGAAAGCCTTTACCTGATCCTTGAGGAAGATCCACCCTTTTACTACGCCTGCAGGTATTGCTTGGGCTAGGGTATACTCTTTGCGTTTGATGCCGAAATAGTGATCCCATCCGTAGTTGTACACGCCGATGACGCCTGTTTGGGGTACTTGCAGGGGTAGTTGTAGGGTGTCGCGTTGGTTGCGCACCAGGCTGATTTGTACGCGTCGGCCCGATCGGGGTACGATGGCTCGTCGAAAGTCGATGAAGAAAGGCGTAGGAATCGTATCCACGCCGATGATGTGGTCGTCTTTTTGGATGCCAGCTTGTTCGGCAGGGCTGCCAGGCACTACTTCGGCTACGAAAAAGGGCGTGCGAGGCATCATGATCCAGTACTGGCGTATTTCGTGGCTGGACAGGAGTGTGACCCACTTCGGATCGATGTCGATGCGCACGCGTTGACCTTGGCGCGATACTACTACATATTGTGCTTCTTCTAACACAATGGCACGGATGAAGTTAGGTACGCTAAATTCTACAAAGGGTTCATCGCCCAATTGGAGAATTTTGTCGCCATCGCGCAAGCCTAGCTCCATGCCTACTGAGTCTACAGCAATGCCCCATTTCAGCTCGCTATTAGGCAGGTATTCTTCGCCCCATTGCCATAGGATCATGCTAAACAGGAAGAAGCCCAGCAAGAAGTTGACCGTTACGCCACCCAACATGATAATGAGGCGTTGCCAAGCCGGTTTGGCGCGAAACTCCCAGGGCTGAGGTGGTTCTTTGAGTTGCTCCATGTCGAGGCTTTCGTCGACCATGCCTGCGATTTTGACGTAACCGCCCAGGGGCAACCAGCCGATGCCGTATTCTGTCTCGCCAATTTGTTTTTTGTACAGAGAAAAACCGGGGTTGAAGAAGAGGTAAAACTTTTCCACGCGCGTGCCAAAGAGCTTGGCAGGGATAAAGTGGCCCAGTTCGTGAAGTACTACCAAGATGGACAGGCTCAATAGCAGCTGTCCAGTCATTATGAGTATAGCCATGTAGGTATGTTCGTTTATTGATTTATTTGCTCAGCTCGGGTTTGCTGCTACTTTAGAGGTGCAAAAGTATGCTTTTTCCTCATTGTAACTTGCATGCATGCCGTGGTTGTGCGCATAGTCGGAGTAGAGGCCCGGTATATTTGTTAAAAAAGCTGTGGAGGCTTTGCTACCTTCGCCACCATGCACTTGTTTTACGTGCCACAAAGTGAGCAGCAGGTAATTGTATTTCCCGAAGAGGAAGCACGCCATTGTGTGCAGGTGCTCCGCCGACGCACAGGCGACGAGGTGCATTGGACAGATGGAAAGGGCTTTTTTTATCAGGGGGAGCTGGTGGAGGCTGTGAAAAAGCGCGCGGTGGTACGGGTACTGAGCCGGTGGCCCGATCCTTTGCGGCGGTCTTTTCGGCTACATATTGCCATTGCACCTACCAAACACTTCGATCGGTTGGAGTGGTTTGCCGAAAAGGCCACAGAGATTGGTATTGAGCGCATCACTCCGTTGATCTGTAGCCGATCGGAACGCAAGAAGGTGCGCACCGACCGGCTGAAGCGCGTGATGATAGCTGCAATGAAGCAATCGCTGCGCGGGTATTTGCCTCAGGTGGATGCACCTATGACCTTCAGCGAGTTTATGGACCAGCATTTGCAGGACACTACGCAGCGTTTTATTGCCACTTGCCAACCATTGCCCGAAGGGCATCTACAAGAGCTGTGGCGGCCAGGGCGCGATGTGTGTGTGCTCATTGGCCCTGAGGGTGACTTTTCGGCAGAGGAGTTGCATTTGGCGCGGAAAAAAAAATTTGTGCCCGTACAATTGGGTCAGGCGCGATTGCGTACGGAAACGGCAGGGGTGATGGCAGTGGCTACTATTGCCTTAAGGGCCAGTTTGCAGCATTTGGGAAATCAAAAAAAGTGATGTCATGTGGTCAAGGAAGCTTGTCTTGCCTTTGTTGGGATTGTGTTTACTTGTCAGTAGCTCTTTTCGCTTGCCTGCACCTACTATGAAGCTGGCATTGTTGAAGTATAGAGGTGGAGGAGACTGGTACAGCGATCCCACAGCGCTTACCAATTTGTCCAAATTCTGCAATGAAGAAATAGGCACCAGCCTTGATCCCAATTACGCCACTGTAGCATCGGGAAGTGTCGAAATTTTCGATTATCCCTATGTGCACGCTACTGGCCATGGCAATATCTTGTTCACTGAACAAGAAGC
Source organism: Saprospiraceae bacterium (assembly GCA_026982695.1). GTDB lineage: Bacteria > Bacteroidota > Bacteroidia > Chitinophagales > Saprospiraceae > WFYJ01. Next base: position 168,572 of record JALSGS010000021.1, on the reverse strand, counting down.
CGCCAATATACGCGCTTATCTGATCGGTGGTGGCTTTTTGCACATCGACGACAACTACGGCATGGACCCCTTTGTGCAGCCTGCCATGAAGCAGGTGTTCCCTGAGTTGGATTTTGTGCTCTTGCCCTTTAGTCATGAGATCTTTCACCAGAAGTTTGACTTTCCCGAGGGATTGCCCAAGATCCACGAGCACGATGGCAAGCCTCCCCAGGCCTTTGGCCTTTTTTGGGAAGGCCGATTGGTATGTTTGTACACTTATGAGTGCGACTTGGGCGATGGCTGGGAGGATCCAGAAGTGCATCGCGATCCGCCCGAGCTGCGCCGCAAAGCACTACAGATGGGGGCCAACATTATTCAATATGCTTTTTCGCATTGAGAGCGCACTATTTATTCGATAGCACGATATAGTCCCATGGGCCCAACTGTACGGCCATATCGCCTGTGAGCAGCATGGTACTGTTGGCAAATACGTTGTTGTAGCTGCCAGAAAAGCTATCGCCCTCGAGGCGGATTGTTTGCATCTCATCGCTGAGGTTGAGTACTACCACGACTTTATCGCCGTCTTTTTCACGTTGGAAGGCAAAAACTTTGTCGTCTTTGCCTGTATGGATTACTTCGACAGGGCCACCGTCCTTTCCATTCCATAGCGCCTTATTGCGGTGTTTGAGCTCGAAAAGGGTATGGTAGAAGTTTGCATAGGCGTAGTCATCCCAGTTGATAGAGTCTTTTTCAAAGAAGGCCAGGCGTCGGCGTAGTGGCGCCTCTTGACCGCCATAAATGAGTGGCATGCCATTGAGGGTAGCGGCTAGTACTGCCATGACTTTGTGCGCATCGCCCATGCGCTCGAATACACTGCCGTGCCATGCGTTTTCATCGTGGTTAGAGGTGAAATAGACGTGGTATCCTTGGGAGTATTTCTCTGCATCAGCCTTGAGGTATTTGGGGATAGCCAAGGCTGATGCTTGCCCCTGAGCAATTTGATTCATCAGGTGGTGCAGCGTCCATCCATAGTCTGCAACGAAATTGCCCGAATTGCGGTGGAAGGGCTCTTCGGTTTCGGCCAGTAGGAACAAAGGGCGGATGGCATAGAGTACATCGCCCATTTCGTTCCAGAAAACTTCAGGTACGTTATGTGCAGTATCACATCGGAAGCCGTCTACGCCGATTTCTTCGACCCAGAACTTCATGGCCCTGATGAGCTCGGCACGTAGCTCGGGATTGCTGTGATCGAGTTCGGCTACGTCATACCAGTCGGTGGGCTTACCTCTGTCGGTAGGGTGCATGATGGTGTCAGCGGTAGGGTGATGGGTGTACCACTCGGGGTGTTGTTCGATCCAGGGGTGGTCCCATCCCGTATGATTGGGCACCCAGTCGATGATCACGTACATGCCCATGTTGTGAATCTTGGCTACCAGTGCTTTGAACTCTTCAAGAGTGCCGAATTCCGGATTGACCCTGTAGTAATCGGCTACGGCGTAAGGACTACCAAGGCTGCCCTTTCGCTTGCGTTTGCTAATAGGGTGGATGGGCATGAACCACAAGATGTCTACTCCCATTTTCTTGAGTCGGGGCAAGTGCGCTTCAAATGCTTTAAATGTGCCTTCAGGTGTGAATTGTCGGATGTTTACCTCGTACAACACCGCATTTTTTGCCCATTTAGGTACGCGTGGTTTGTGCAGTTGGCTGCTATCGGCAGCGGGCGCGTTGTCATCGGATGGTGTGCTATTGGTGCAGCCTTGTGGAATGCCCAGCAAGAGTAGAAAGAGCCAAAAAAAGAGATAAGGGGGCGTGTTGCGATTCATGGCCTTTATTTTCGATTATTCGTAAAAAAAACACAACGAGGCGGAGTTTTATTAATCTTTCAAGCCTAATTCTGCTCTGTCTTTGGGTGTAAACAAGAGATGCTCCAGTTTTACCTGAATATGGGAAGTGTTGAAGCGTTCTGTACCTACCCAGATCATTACCGATCCGTCTTTACTCATTTGGATGCGCCATTCGCCGTCTTCATCGTCTGTAGATGAGTCGAGATATAGCAACGCAGTTTTGCCGTTGAATGTCCAAGTACCTTGAGCTTTTTGTTGGCCCCATTGTCCACTTACAAAGCTACCATCGGGTTTGAACTGGAAGTAGCGGCCTTGATTCTTTCGGTTGAGTTGGGGGTCAAGCTGTTCGACCCATGCCGTGATGACCCAAAAGTCTTGGGTGAGGAATTGGAGGACTTTTTTGCTCTGCTCGCTTTGATTGTTGGGGTCTTCCATGGGGTTGCGTGCTTGTAAACGCACTTGTCCGTTGAGCTGTTGGCCAGGGATTTGTCGGCTGGGAGTAGTTTTCTCTTGCTCGGATGCTTGGGTAGTGGGTGTATTTTCACATCCTATAGCGAGCCCCACAATGAAAAACAATAGCGCGTACTTCATGATCCTTTTCGTTAGTTAGTATGAAAATGAGGGTTGTTGGGCAAAGTTAGATGTGCAAGTCTTTTGGCAAAATGACGCATTCAATATATGTCAGGTAAATATGGCAAATAATACAACGAGCACTTGGCAAGTGCAGCGTGTACACTAACTGGGGAATAGTTGGGTGAGCTTTGCCCTTGTATGACAAGTATATTTTGTGCGCCTGTGGCGGATGTATCTTTGTCGGGTACTTCAATGTAGGGGCATGGATGTCATAGCTAAATTTGAGCGTTTTGTACAGCGGGAATTGCCCGAGCTACCTACAGCACGCACCTTGCTGGCAGTGAGTGGTGGGCTCGATTCGATGGCCATGGCATGGCTCTTTCTCGATAGAGGATGGCTTTGTGGCATTGCGCACTGCAATTTTGGCTTGCGCGGAGCTGCTTCCGATGCCGATGAGGCTTTTGTACGAGCTTTTGCGCAAGCGCATCAGTTGCCTTTTCACGTGCAGCGGTTTGAAACCCGTCGGCAGGCCCAGGAGTGGGGAATATCTATTCAAATGGCTGCGCGTCGTTTGCGCTATGGCTTTTTTGAGGCCATAGCCCAACAGGAGGGCTATGGGTGGATCGCTACGGCACACCAGCTCGACGATGCCTTGGAGACGCTGCTGCTCAATGTGATACAAGGTACAGGCTTGAAGGGGCTGCAAGGCATTCCTCTACGACGCGACCGCATTGTCCGGCCCTTGCTTGAGCTGTCGCGTCAAGAGCTGCAACAGTGGATGGAGCAACATGGGCGTACTTGGCGGGAGGATGCATCGAATGCTTCTGTAAAGTATCGGCGCAATTACCTGCGCCATCGAGTAGTGCCTTTGCTTCGGCAGCTCAACCCTTCATTAATGGAAGGCTTTGGCCGGTCGGCTACCTTTTTGCGTGCAGGAAGTGCCTTTTTGCGTCAGCAAGTGCAGCAACAAATCGATCAAAGGGTACGTATTACGCCAGTAGGGCAAGTACTATCGCTACGGGCATTGCGCCAGCAACGCGGTGGCTTGGTGGTCTTGTGGGAGTGGCTACAGCCCTATGGCTTCTCTTCGGCTCAGGTAACAGACATGTGGCATGTGCGGCGTAGTGGTGCATGCTTTTGTGCTGGGCAGTGGGAAGTGTGGTGTCATCGCGACGAATTGATCTTGCGTCGGCGCGCTGAGCAACAACTGAAATCTTTGTTTTGGTCTTCGCCTCACGAGCCGCTATTATTGCCAGATGGCCGTAAACTTTGCGCTGAGTTGTCACTTCTGCCGCCAGAGCAGTTTCCTGCTGATGGTGCACAGGCCTGGCTCGATGCCGACAAATTGCGTTGGCCGTTGCGCGTGCGGCGTTGGCAGGCTGGCGATCGCTTTTATCCTTTGGGGATGCAAGGGCATAGCAAGAAATTGCAAGATTTCTTCACTGACCTCAAACTGTCGGTGCCGCAAAAAAAACAGGCCTGGATTTTGGAATCAGCAGGGCAGATCTGTTGGGTTGTGGGCTATCGCATCGACGAACGCTTTAAAATAAAGACACATACGCAACGCATCTTGCACCTTTGGGTAGCGTGAGCCAACTTGGCTTTGAACTAAAGCCATATCTTAGCAAAGACCTCAAAATGAATATGAAGTTTTTTAATCCTAAAACGCCTGTGTTTGTCATGAAAAAATGTCTTTTGCTCTTTGTCCTGCTCGGGGCAATGATGTCCGTTTCTGCTCAGCAAGTCGAGCCTGTATACAAACCGCTTATTACCAAGCGTACAGCTGACTGGTGCCCCAACTGTGGCTCGTGGGGTTGGACGTTCTTCCATTGGCTTTTGGAAGACAATGATGACAAAGCTGTCATCTGGGCGGTACATCATAGTGGTGGTCTGGAAACAACTACTTCTGGAGCTATTGCCGATAACTTTCAGGGGTTTAGCCAGCCTATCTTTTACCTCAATGAGGTAGATCAGGAAGTGCATAGCACTAATATGAGCGAAAAGCGCACCGAAATTGCTCAGCAAGTGGATGCCATGGGGCAGCAGATGCCCATCGCGGCAGTGGGCCTCCACTCATGGATTGAAGGAGATATGCTCCAAGTCGATGCACGCGTGGAGTTTTTCCAAAATGCCGATGGCACCTGGCGCTTGGGGTTGTACTTGGTAGAAAAGGAGCGAGTGGCCCCGCAAGCAAATCAGGGCAATGAAGCCATTCACAAACGCCTCCTGCGCACGGCACTGACCGACGATGTGTTTGGTGAATTGATTACCGATATGGGAGCACCTGTTGGCCTTAGCGTGATGTCTTCATTTTCCCATCCCTTGACAGATCCAATATGGACGGATGATAACCTCATCGTAGTAGCTGTGTTGTGGAAAAAAGAAGGGCAAGTGTGGGTGCCGATGAATGCCACGCAGACCGATGACTTCGAGCAGCCTACTGCCACTACCGAACGAGAGGACATAGCAGTTGGGTGGCACGTGTGGCCCAACCCAGCTCATCAGTTTTTGTATGTGTCGGTGCCTGCTTCTGTGGATGCACGAGCACTATCTTGCACCCTAAAGGATGTGCATGGTCGGCACGTGCCTACGCGTTTTGTACGCACTGGCCGGAGCTGGCAAGCTGATGTGACGCATTTGCCGAAAGGCTGCTATTTTCTACATGCTCGACAAAGAGATGGCCGAGTTACGGTGCAGCGCGTGTTTATCCAATAACTTGTTTGCCTGTGGCGGGGGCATAGAAGTGCCAAATAACCACAAAACCAATGCCTATGAGTGAAGAGAAAAACCTGAGTGAAGTGGTTGCAGTGGCACAAGATGGTCAGTCTAAAGAAGTGGCGCAAAAGTCGTTTCCAAAAATTTTGACCATTTTGCCTATACTGCAGCGGCCCGTGTTTCCAGGTCTTACTTTGCCCATCACCTTTCAGGGGAAAGAGTTTTTAACGGCCATCCAGCAGGTGATGGAGCGGGAGAATGGCTATGTAGGCTTGGTATATGCCGAAGAAGTAGAAAGCGAACAAGCAGAGGAGCGAGATTTTGACTTCAGAGAGGTAGGGGTCATTTTTCAGATCTACCGAGTGAATCAAACGGGGCCAGAGACGATGCAGGTATTGGGCCAGGCCTATGGCCGTATCATTCGCAAACATGTCTTGCTGGTCAAGCCAACTTTGCGCTGGGAGGTAGAGTATCACCTCGATCCAGAGGAGCGGCCTAGCCAAGAACTCAAAGCCTATATGTTGGCCATTAGTGCCGACATCAAGGAATTGCTCAAACTCAATCCGGTACTGAAAGAGCAAGTCAACCTGATCATGAGCCAGCTGGACATGGAGCGGCCTGGCCCTACTATGGACTTGATTGCCAACCTCCTTAGTGCTGATGCCGACCAGTTGCAAGAGCTGCTCGAAACTTTTGATTTGATAGAGCGTGCCCAGTTATTGCTCAAACTATTGCGCGAGGAGCTGGAACTATCACGCCTCAAACAGAAGATACAAAAACAGATAGACGAAGCAGTCAACAAGCAGCAAAAGGAATTCTTCTTGCGCGAGCAGCTCAAAGCCATCAAGCGCGAGCTGGGCATGGAGAAGGATGAGGCCGAGACAGAGATCGAGAAGATACAGAAGAAGCTGGAGGGCAAACAGCTACCCGAAGAGGCACAAAAAGTAGTGGAGGAGGAACTCGACAAGTTGCGCATGCTCAATGCCCAGTCGCCGGAGTTTCACGTAGTGCGCAACTATCTGGATCTCATCGCTGAGCTGCCGTGGGGCATCTATTCGAAAGACAACCGCGATTTGGAACGCGCACGAAGCATTCTCGATCGCGACCACTATGGCCTCAAGGACGTCAAGGAGCGCATACTTGAAATGTTGAGCATCATCGTCAAGCGGAGTACCGTGTCTGGTACAGTGATCTGTTTGGTTGGACCGCCAGGGGTGGGCAAGACCTCGATAGGCAAGAGCATTGCCGAAGCATTGAGCCGCAAGTTTTTCCGCTTTTCTGTAGGCGGTATGGTCGATGAAGCTGAGATCAAGGGCCATCGTCGCACCTACATTGGTGCCATGCCAGGCAAACTCATTCAAGCACTCAAGCGCGTGCAGACTTCTAACCCCGTTATCATGCTCGATGAAATTGACAAGATTGGCACTAGCTTTCGCGGTGACCCGGCCTCGGCACTGCTCGAAGTGCTCGATCCCGAACAAAACCACAACTTTCTGGACCACTACCTGGACATCCCCTACGATCTATCTCAGGTGCTGTTTATCACCACTGCTAATCAGCTCGACACCATTCCCGGCCCCTTGCTCGACCGCATGGATGTAATTCGCCTGTCAGGCTATATTTTGCAGGAAAAGGTCGAAATTGCCAAGCGCTATCTGCTGCCGCGCCAGCTACAAGAAAATGGCTTTGCTACCGACGAGCTGCATATAGAGGACGATGCCATAGCGTATATCGTAGAACACTATGCTCGAGAGGCCGGTGTGCGCAATCTCGAAAAACAGATTCGCCGCATCGTGCGCAAAATCAGCCTCAAGGCAGCATTGGGCGAAGCTGTGCCCCAAGTGGTCAAAAAGGACATGATCGAAGACCTATTGGGCAAACCAATTTACACTACAGAGCGCTTGTACAAAACGCCACGGCCAGGTGTAGTGTTGGGCTTGGCTTGGACGGCTTTTGGCGGTGCCACGCTTTACATCGAAGCTATTGGCGTGCGCAGCAAGTCGGCAGGCTTCAAGCAAACAGGGCAGCTGGGCGATGTAATGCAAGAGTCGGCCCAGATTGCCTACAGCTATGTGCGTGCCTTGCTCGACCAAACGCGTCCCGACAACGATTTTCTGCAAAAACACTTTGTCCATCTGCACGTGCCTGCAGGAGCCACACCAAAAGATGGACCGTCGGCCGGCATTACCATGGCATTGGCACTCTATTCACTGGCCACTGGAGAAGCTGTGAGCGATGATTTGGCCATGACAGGTGAACTGACCCTTACGGGTAAAGTGTTGCCCATTGGAGGGGTAAAGGAAAAAATCATTGCCGCCCGAAGAGTGGGTATCACTCATGTCATTCTGCCTGCAGCGAACCGAAAAGACTTCGAGGAACTGCCCGATTATCTCAAAGATGGGCTGCACGTCCATTTTGTGGAATGGTTTGAGGAAGTTTTAGCGGTAGCTTACGCAAAAAACGAAGTGACGGGCTAAGATTATGGCAAAAATATTTTGGTGTGTAGCTGCGTTTTTATCGGTTGTCTTCTCCACATTTGCTGTCAGCTGGAGATAGGTATGATGGCAAGCATTTATCTTGCCACGCGTTTTTTAGTATTTTATCCAATCAATCAAAAAGATAACATGAACCTTTTGAAGTATTTGTCTTTAGGCTTTAGCCTGTGGTTTTCCATCGGTGTACAAGCACAAGATGCACCCCAAGATTGGCAACTTCGTGCCCCAGAAGAGGGCTTTGCCGGTATGAGCGTGGAAAAGGCCTATCGCGAATTGTTGGCCGACAAAAAAGGCCAGCCCGTCATTGTCGCCATTATTGACTCGGGGGTAGAAGTTGATCACGAAGATCTCAAAGACGTCATGTGGGTCAATGAAGATGAAATTCCCGACAATGGCATCGACGATGACCACAATGGCTATATAGATGACATTCATGGCTGGAATTTCATCGGCGGGAAAGATGGCGATGTAGCTGCTGACCAACTGGAAGGTACGCGCTTGTTGGTCTATTACCGGCAAAAGTTCAAAGATGTATCTGATCCTTCAAAGCTCAAGAAGAAAGCGCGCAAAGAATACGAATTGATGAAAAAGCTCGAAAAGGAAATCGCGGAAAAACGCCAAGAACTCGAGCAAAACGTCATGATTTACGGTAGCGTGCAAGAAGCACTCAACCGCTTTATTGAAGCCATAGGTAAAGATGTCTCAGAAATTACTCAGGCAGATGTGGCTCAATTCGAAACTGACGATCAGGACCTGATGCGCATTAAAGCCATTTTGGACAATGTATACGCCCAAGGAGCCAGCATCATCGACCTCAAAGAACAGCTCGAAGAGGCGTACAAGTACTTTGAAAGCCAGTACATGTACCACTACAATCCCGACTTCGACCCACGTCCTATCGTCGGTGACAACTATTTCGACTCTTCTGAGCGCTACTACGGCAACAACCACTATGAGGGCCCTGATGCCGATCACGGCACTCATGTGGCAGGCATAGTGGGTGCTAATCGGCACAATGACCTAGGCATTTTGGGTGTGGCCGACAATGTGCGTATTATGACTATTCGCGCTGTGCCCGATGGAGATGAACGCGACAAAGATGTGGCCAATGCGATCCGCTATGCCGTGGACAATGGTGCTAGCGTCATTAATATGAGCTTTGGCAAAGGGTATAGCTGGGACAAGCAAGTGGTGGATGAGGCAGTCAAGTATGCCGAAAAGCACGATGTACTGCTCGTACACGCTGCCGGCAACAACGGCCAGGACAACGACGATCCATCCAATAGTAACTATCCCACACCTGTATACGAAAAGAAAGGCTTGTTTGGCCCCAAGAGGGCTAAGGGCTGGATCGAAGTGGGTGCTGCCGGCCCCTTCCTCGATGAGACACTGCCAGCATCATTTTCCAACTATGGCAAAGAAAGCGTAGATGTCTTTGCACCTGGTGTGAACATCTATTCTACCACTATCAACAACAGCTATGTGGCTCATTCAGGCACGAGTATGGCAGCACCCAACGTAGCTGGCGTAGCAGCACTGATCCGCAGCTACTATCCGGATCTCACCGCCGTACAGGTCAAAGAGGCCATCATCAATTCGGTCGATAAAGTACACTTTATGGTCACCAAGCCCGGTACTGAAGAAACCGTACCGATGAGTGAACTTTGCCGTACCGGAGGCCTCGTCAATGCCTATAAAGCGCTGCAGTATGCCGCTCAGATGAAGGGCAAAAAGAAGAAACGCAAAGGCGGGGCTTGAAAAAGTATCGTTTACCGAATGCTCGTATCAAACGAAAAGCCGGTATGTTGCAACTTGCCGGCTTTTCCTTGTGACGGTCTCCTTTATTCGATCAGTGGCCGTGTGTGTCGTGGTCATGGTCTTTTTCATCGCTATGTACAAAACCGCGCAAATAGATGCGCGTGGTAGAGGGAAAGGTGTTGGCTGTGATGGTTATAGGCTTGCTCTGATTGTTTTTTTTGCCGGCAGTGTTAAACTTCACCACGATCTTGCCTTGTCCTCCTGGCGGGATGGGGTCTTTAGGCCATTCGGGTACGGTACAGCCACACGTACTACGTGCATCGCTAATGATAAGCGGTTGTCGACCCGTATTGCGAAACACAAATTCATGCGTGACGATGTCACCCTCATACACTTCGCCAAAGTCGTATATCTCTTCTTCAAACTCGATCTTCGCCACATTGAATGTGTCGACAGTGCCGTCAGCCTCAACCGGCGTACGGATGATCTCACTAATTTTACCTGTAGCCGGTATCTCTTCGATTTGCGCTTCCCGTTCGTCGCCATTTTGGCTACAGCCAAAAAGCAAAGGAGTACACATCAAAACAAGCGAAAGCGTGTATCTCATCATAGCCCATGGATTTTTATTCGGCCAAATATATGTGAAATAAAGCTACATGAGGCCAAATCGGGCTTTTCAGGTCATGCGCGCTAACTGCTGTCGGCAAGCTTGCACAGCTGACAGCTGCTCATAGAGCAACGCAGCTTCTTTGAAGTGCAGCGATTGTTGCCCATCACTGTACGCTTTCTCGGGGCAGTGATGTACTTCGACCAAAACGCCATCGGTACCAGCTATGGTTGCGGCCAGCGCTATTTGTGGCACGTAGGCCCGTAGGCCTACACCGTGCGAAGGGTCGGCAATGACAGGTAGATGAGTGCGCGCCTTGAGAATGGCTATGGCATTGATGTCAAAGCAGTTGCGATAGGCAGATTCATAAGTGCGTATGCCACGTTCACACAGCAAAATGCGTTCATTGCCTCCTGAAAAGATGTATTCGGCTGACTGGAGCAACTCTTCTATGGTGCCCGATACGCCACGCTTGAGCAACACGGGCTTATCCACTTGGCCCAAGGCATCCAGCAAGTTGAAGTTTTGCGCATTGCGCGCACCCACTTGGAAAATATCTACATATGGGTACATGGCTTCGATCTGGGCAGGCATCATGACCTCTGTGATGATCTTGATGCCATGTGCTTGTGCCTGTGCATGCCACATCTTGAGTCCTTCAATACCTAGGCCGCGAAAGGAGTAAGGTGAGGAGCGTGGTTTGTACACGCCACCGCGCATAATGCGCACGCCATGTGCTTTGAGATGTGCCAGCGTGTCGGCTACTTGCTGTTCCGATTCGATAGAGCACGGCCCTGCCATGATGGCAAAGTGGCCAGCACCGATGCGCACATCGTCGCCCAAGTCAATACAGGTTTCCTGGATGCGCCACTTGCGGCTGACCAACTTGAAGCTGTCCGTCACGCGAAACACATCGGCGATACCTGGTAGCTGCGCCAGGTGCCGCAGGTCAATGTCTTTCTTGCCAATGCCCACCAAGTATTGTTGGTATTGGGTGCGCACGGGCATACTCTTCCATCCATGTTGAAGCAAGGTCTCTTCAATAGTTTGCAATTGTTCTTGCGTAATGTAGGGTGTAAGTTGAATGACCATAAGTTGCTGTTTTGCGAAAGCATCTGTGTGAAATCAAGCGGCTACCTCGCGTCTTGAGACGAGCGCACGCCGCCGCTGAGCTGTTTTTTGCCTTTCGGCAAATACGGCCCTATAGGAAGGCGCTTGCACGCAAATGGGCAGCTCCGGGGCCCTTGTTTTGTCGTATGGTGCGCACGAAGCGCTGTGCTGCTGCTTTTACATCTGAAGCATCTGTCAGTGCATTGATGAAGGCACTGCCAATAATAGCACCATCGGCATAGCAGCACGCCTTTTCGAAGGAGGCACTGTCGGAAATGCCAAAGCCAATGAGGCAAGGGTGGCGCAGTTGCATGGCCGCAATGCGCTGAAAATAGGCTTCCTGCTCCGCGCTGATGCCCTTGCGCGCTCCCGTCGTGGCGGCTGTGCTCACCATATAGATAAACCCGCGCGTTAGCTCGTCGATCTTTCGGATGCGCGCTTCGCTAGTATGTGGGGTAATGAGCAAGCTGATGCCCAGACCCAGCGCAGTCAACTTGTGCTGTAGCGATTGCTCGTATTCAGGCAATGGTAGGTCGGGCAGAATCAAGCCGTCGATTCCTACTTCTTTGCAGCGTTCCAAAAAGCGGTCTTCACCGTATTGCATCACCTGATTGTAGTATCCCATGAGGATAAGAGGTACCTCGGTGTGAAGGCGTGCAGTAGCTATCTGCTCAAATAGCAGGTCGAGTGTCATGCCATTGCGTAAAGCCACAGCAGAGCTGTGCTGTATCGTCGGTCCATCGGCTAAGGGATCGCTATAGGGCATGCCCACCTCGATGAGGTCTACGCCTGCTTCAGTGAGCGCCTCAATCAGCGGTACGGTATCGTTTAGCTTGGGATAACCAGCCGTGAAATAGATGTTGAGCAAGCCAGTTGTCCGGTCGCTTTGCCGGCTTGGTGTTGGTTGCTGGCTTGCGGATGGGCATATTAATCGTGTAGGCGTCGCCTTGTGTTGGCCATTTGCAGCTGTGGTATGGGGCTTAGCTGTTTCCATATGCTGTACATAAGTGTCTAAGTCTTTGTCGCCCCGTCCCGACAAGTTGACTACGACTACTTCATCGGGCTCAAAGTGGCACTGTTCGAGTACGGCCAGGGCGTGTGCGGACTCCAGAGCCGGAATGATGCCTTCGAGCTGTGTTAGCAAGTAGCCAGCTTGTAGGGCCTGTGTATCCGTGATGGGTGCCACTTCGGCGCGTCCGGTGCGAATCAGGTGAGCGTGCAAAGGGCCGATGCCCGGGTAGTCGAGTCCTGCCGAAATGCTGTGCGGCTCGACAATTTGCCCATCGGCAGTTTGCATCAGCAGCGTGCGGCTGCCGTGAATGATGCCCTCGCTGCCCAGCACGCTTGTCGCTGCCGACTTGCCCGAGTCGACACCCAGACCAGCAGCCTCAGCAGCAATAAGCCGCACAGATGGAGCTTCGAGGAAGTGATAAAAGGCCCCTGCAGCATTGCTGCCACCACCTACGCAAGCAATGATGGCATCAGGTAGGGCGCGACCCGTCTGTGCTTTGAGCTGCGTGCGCAGCTCCTTGCTGATGACCGACTGAAAACGGGCCACCATATCGGGATAGGGATGAGGTCCTACCACCGATCCAATGATGTAGTGTGTGTCGTCGGGATGTGCGATCCAGTCGCGAATGGCTTCATTGGTGGCGTCTTTCAGCGTGCAGCTACCGCTGTGCACAGCCCGCACCTCAGCGCCCAGCATTTTCATGCGTGCCACGTTGGGTGCTTGGCGTTTCATGTCGGTGGCACCCATATATACTATGCACTCCATATCCATCAGCGCACAGACGGTAGCAGTAGCCACGCCGTGCTGGCCAGCACCTGTCTCTGCGATGATGCGCTTTTTGCCCAGGCGTTGTGCCAGCAGTATTTGCCCGATGGTGTTGTTGATCTTGTGGGCACCTGTGTGGTTGAGGTCTTCTCTTTTCAGAAAGATTCGCGTGCCATAGTGCTGACTTAGCCTTTCGGCAAACCACAAGGGGGTGGGGCGCCCCACATAGTCGCGCAGCAACCGGTGGAAATCGGCTTGAAAGTCTGGTGAGGCAATGATGTCTTGATAGTGCGTGCGCAACTCTTCCACGTTGCGATGTAGCATCTCGGGGATCCAGGCGCCACCAAAGGTGCCGTAATAACCTGCCTCATCGGGATGGTTGTAGCGGTTCATGCGTATTGTTTTTTTCCGAGTTGTTGCAAAAAGTGGTCGAGTAAGGATACATCCTTGCGGGCGGGTGCCACTTCGAAGCGACTGTTTAGATCAATGCCCATGGCAAGTGGGTGATCCATTACCTGTGCCAGCGTTGCCACTGCTTCTGGCCCAATGCCGCCACTGAGGATAAAAGGTGGTCCCATGCGGTAGTGCTGGAGCAACGACCAGTCGAAGCGCTTGCCCGTGCCACCCATCTGAGTAGCTCGCGTGTCGAATAGCACATAGCGGCACAGGGGTGCAAAGGGCAGCACAGAGGTAAAGTCAAAATGCGCATCGATGCGAAAAACTTTAATCAGCGGTAGGTCGGGCATGAGTGCCTTGAGTGCTTGGCAAAAGGAAACCGACTGGTCACCGTGCAGCTGAACCATGTCGAGTTGCCAGTACTGGGCGGTGGCTGCGACTTCTGAGGGAGACTGCCGCACAAATACGCCTACCTTTAGTTGGGCTGCTTCACGCAATGCACTTTCCAGCTGCTCATCGGGCAGTACATGGCGAGGCGAATCGGGATGAAAGATGACGCCTAACCAATCGACGGGCAGTTGGCTGATGGCACGCACGTTGTCGGGTTCGCGCAAGCCACAAACCTTGACGATATGGTGCTGTTTCATGAGGTGAGACTTTGAGGGTGTTCGGAAAGACTCAACTGTCGGATGTCGGCAATGAGGTTGCGGCAGCGAGCTGCAGGATCAGCACTGCTCATAAGGTATTCACCGATGAGAAAGCCTTCATAGCCGGCTGCTTTGAGCTGGACGATGACTTCAGCACGCGACAGGCCACTCTCCGATACCTTCACCATGTGATCGGGAATGAGCTCGGCCAGTGCTAGAGAAGTCTCTATCTGCACGCTAAAGTCTTTCAAGTTTCGGTTGTTGACGCCTACCATATCGATGTCGGAAGTGAGTTTGTCGAGCTGCTCAGCACTGTGCAACTCCATGAGTACTTCCATGCCCAATGATTTGGCGAAAGCCGCCAACTCTTTTACTTGCTTTTTGTCCAAACACTCAGCGATGAGCAACACCACGTCGGCTCCCCAAGCCCGTGCCTCCACGATTTGATAGCTATCGATGACAAAATCCTTGCGCAAAATGGGGCACAGATTCAGCACTCTGGCCTGCCTGAGGTCCTGTAGGCTTCCGCCAAAAAAGTGCTCATCAGTGAGTACCGACAGGGCGCTGGCACCTGCCTGCATATAGCCGATGGTAATTGTTTCTACGTCGGCCCAAGGGTTGATGTCGCCTTTAGAGGGCGAGCGCCGCTTGAACTCGGCAATAATGCCGCTCTTGTCGGGGCGGCGCAAGTAGTGCACCATGCTAAGTGTGGGCGCACGAAAATGCAGTTGTTCTTCCAGCAATTTGACAGGGTAGCGTTCCTTGCGGTGGGCGACTTCTCGCCTCTTGTGTGCGACGATCTGATTGAGCATGTCCATGAGTAAGCATGTTTTATGTGCTTGCTAAGCAGTTACTTTTTTCAATACTTGTAGTGCGCGCCCCGAATGGAGGCTTTCGCGTGCTTCTGCCAGGCAGTCGGCCAGCAATTGCTCGGACTTGATGGTGTGGATAGCCCATGCAGCATTGGCCAAGACGACGTCGCGTTGGGCCGGTGTGCTGCGTCCTTCCAGTATCTGCACGAAGATGCGGGCAGCATCGGCTACGCTATGCCCTCCCGATAGCTCCTCAGTGCGGTATTGAGGCAGGCCCATCTCTTTGGGCGACAGCCGCTGCTCGCTAAAGTGAGTGCGCACCTGTACCGGCCCTGTGAGCGATACCTCGTCATAGCCGTCCAGAGCATGTACTACGGTGAACTTCTTTCGCTGGCCCTGCAACACATACTGATACATGCGGCTTAGCTCCAATGAGAAAGTACCCAACAACTGATAGGTAGGCTGGGCAGGATTGACCATTGGGCCTAGGATGTTGAAAAAGGTCTTGACACCTAATGCTTTGCGCACGGAGGCTACATGCTTGAGCGCTGGATGGAACAACGGTGCGTGAAAAAAGCAAATGCCCGCTTGGTCGAGTTGTTGGCGCAGTAGGTCGGCATCTTGCGTGAAGGTATAGCCCAGATGTTGGAGTACATTGCTCGATCCACTTACCGAGCTGGCGCCATAGTTGCCGTGCTTGCTCACTGCATAACCGGCACCCGCTACGACAAAGGCCGAGCAAGTAGATATATTGAAAGTGTTTTTGCCATCGCCACCTGTGCCCACAATATCGATGGTAGGACGCCCTTCCAAGTCGATGCGGATGCAGCGCTCGAGCAATGCGTCGCGAAAGCCTTCGAGCTCCTGGCGCTGTAGGGGCCGCATGCGAAAGACTGTGGCAAAAGCGGCAATTTGTGCATCGGGCACTTGCCCTTCGGTAATGCGTAGCAATGCCTGACGAGCTTCGTCGCGGCTCAGGCTTTCATGTGCGAAGAGCCGTTCGAGTAATGCTTTCATTTTTGACAAATTAAACAGTAGCGAAATGGGTGATCTTGGCGCAGCCAATTGCCTGTAGCCAGTTGGCCAGTAGTTGCTTGCCGTGAGTCGTCATGATGCTCTCTGGGTGAAATTGCATACCACATAGCTCGTAATGGCGATGACGCAAAGCCATGATGCGTCCCTGTGCATCTACAGCGGTGACTTCGAGTATGTCGGGCAGCGTGGCCTCATCAACCACCCAAGAGTGGTAACGCCCCGCTCGGAAGGGACTGGGTACTTGTGCAAAGAGTGGATCATCAGGTGCAGTGATGAAAATATCGGTTTCCTTGCCGTGATACACTTCGTCGAGGTTGCGCAGGTTGCCGCCAAATGCTTCTGCAATGGCCTGATGTCCTAGGCAAATGCCCAAAATGGGCACTTGGCCAGCTAAGGCGCGAATGAGTTGCAGCATAATCCCCGCCTCCGCTGGAAGACCTGGCCCTGGCGACAATACGACGGCATCGTAGGCGGCTACTTCTCCGATGCTGATGGCGTCGTTGCGATAGACCTCCACAGGCTGCGCTAGTAGCTCTTCGAAGTACTGTACTAGATTGTAGGTAAAGGAGTCGTAATTGTCGAGTACGAGCAATTTCATGGCAGTGTTTTTTGCGTTAGTCTTCGAGCAATTGCAGTGCATTTTCAGGTGGCCGACCAATGACGGCTTTAGCGCCTGCTACGACGATGGGTCGTTCGATGAGCTTGGGGTGTTGTACCAATACGTCGAGCCATTCCTCATCGCTGAGCTCCTTGCCCTTGAATAGTTCTTTGTAGATGGCTTCGTTTTTGCGTACCAGCTCGACGGGTTTCATGCCGAGTTTGCGCAAAAGGGCGCGTAGCTCTTCTTTAGTAGGTGGCGTTTTGAGGTATTCCACGATTTGGGGTTCTATGCCATGGGTGCGCAGCAACTCCAAGGTCTCTCGACTTTTGCGGCAGCGAGGGTTGTGATAGATCTTCATCGGATGAGCTTTTTGACGATCAATTAATGGTCAATATGTTCGGCGCGTTTGAGCGCAGTAGTCAGTGCGCCCAACTTATTGTGTACTTCCTGTAATTCCTTTTCTGGTACACTGTCGATGACGATGCCAGCACCAGCCTGATAATACAAATGGTGATGCTGACTGAGAAAGGACCGAATGACGATGGCCTGATTCATGTCGCCATTAAGGCCGATGTAGCCAATGGCACCGCCGTAAAAACTTCGATTGTGTGGTTCGTATTGATCGATAAGTGATAATGCGCGGTACTTTGGAGCCCCCGAGAGCGTACCAGCGGGAAAGGTGTCGCCAAATACGCGAATAGAAGGCGTGTGGTCTGATACTTGGCCACTCACCTTGCTGACTAAGTGCATGACGTGGCTGTAGTAGTGCACTTCGCGCAATTGTTCGACCTTTACTTGAGTGCAGTGGCGCCCCAAATCGTTGCGTGCTAGATCCACTAGCATAATGTGTTCGGCATTTTCCTTGGGATCCTGGCTCAGTGCTGCTGCCCTGCGCGCGTCTTCTGCTAGCTCATTGGCGCGGCGATAAGTGCCTGCAATCGGATTGACGGTGGCTTTGCCGTTTTGGATAATCATTTGCGATTCTGGGCTAGAGCCAAAAACGCGGTAGCTGCCGTAGTCGAAGTAGAACAGGTAGGGAGAAGGGTTGATGGACCGCAGTGCGCGATACACCTGAAACTCGTCGCCTTCAAAGGCATGTATGTAGCGGCGGCTGAAGACGATTTGGAAGACATCGCCACGCTGACAGTGGTATTGCCCAAGGCGCACCAGCTCGAGAAAGTCTTCATCACTCATTGTACTCTCTTCGGTGCCTTTTAGCTGAAAGGGGTAAGTGGCAAATACAGGGCGAAATAGGCGGCGCTCCAGCTCGTCGAGCCGGCTGATTTCGCCTTCCGGCAAATTCTCGAGTACGTAGAGCTCGTGCTTTCGGTGATTGAAGGCCAGTACGTATCGGTAGAGGCAGTAGTGCAGAGCGGGCACGTCGAGCTGCCGTTTGCGCGCGTCAAAGCGGATCGTATCGAAGTACTGCACTGCATCAAAGGTGGTGTGGCCAAACAAACCGTTAATGGCCCCTTCAAATGAGGGAAGATCCACCTCAAACTGCGCAATAAAGTCCTGAAATTGTGTAGACAAGTCATATACGTCAGTGGTCGTTTTGCCTACAGGTGTTTGGATGGTCATTTGTAATGCCTGTACTTGTATGCGTGCCAAAGGCGCTAAGCCAATGTAGCTGAAGCTGGCGCCTTCGCGGCCAAAATCATTGCTTTCCAGCAGTACGGGGCTATCGTAGTAGTCGCGCAGGCGCAAGTACGCCGTTACGGGGGTGAGCGTGTCGGCTAAGTGACGCCGATAGGCAGTGTGTAGGCGAATGCGAGTGGTAGCAGGGCTGTCCATGCTTTTGCTTTTTTAAAAAAGACAAAAAGAAAGGCGGCTTGCCGGGTTGGAACCTGACAAGCCGCCTTAACACATACGAACAATGGCGCCTCACCTCACCCGGCAAGTCGGAGAAGGACGGGGCCACCACCAGTTATTCGTATGTACGAAAGTGAAGTTCATGTTTCGTATAGTTGACGTGCCCAAAGGTAAAAAGGTCAAATTCAATTTTCCAAGACCGCCAGCACGAGAAAAATGGATTACCATTTTTGGGGTATCTTTGAGTTTTGTATGTTTTTTATGCGCAAAACCCTTTAAACCAATGGATTCATGTTGTATTTTGGGTCTTGCGCATTGTTGGTGAAAATTATTTCACTATTAAGATATCACCCTGGCTGTGGCTAGAAAATTCGGGAGCATACATGCACTGGATACTACTAATACCTGTTTGGAATGTGCCGCGATGTGCGGCGCGCAAGGTGTATTCAAGCACGAAAGTGCCTTTTGGCAAATGTTCGATGAAAAAATGCGTAGCTAAGTCGCGTGTGCTCTGGTAGTAGCTCAAGCCATTTTGCCAGTAGTAACCGCTAAGTACTTGGATGGGCTCCAAGCCACTGGCGCGCATGTCTTTAAGGTGTACGTAATCCATAGCACGGCTGCTGTGCAAGACGATGCGCGACACGACCTCATCTCCTGGCTGAAGTACAGTGCCTTTTCTAAGTGGCACCAGCTTGTGGCCCATCGCGGTGCGTTCTTTTTGGAAAAACTGCCGCGTGAGCCGCAAAGACGAATCACTATGCGCTTCGATGCGGTCGAGCTGCTCATAGTATTGAAAATAGGTGGCACCCCAAGCTAACTGCGTATTGGGGTTAGTGATCTGTACTTGTCCTAATGCGGGATCGAGCCACTCTCCCGCGAATTGTACCTGGAAGGTGCCAGTGCCGGCTTCGCCTTCAGCTTGTGCACTGCGCAGCTGCTCGTTCCACGAGGCGTACTCCAGTGCTTGTGGGTCCCCTACCGATACCTCTAAAGGCTCGATTTCCATAAGCCAGTTATCGCCGTGTGCTAGAAGGGCATAGATAGCTTCGACAGTGGCCTTGGTGGTCGGCCATGCCTGTGTGCGTTTTTGCTGGAGCAGCCAGGTCTTCATAGCAGCTATTTCATCGGGGTTTGGATCTATTTCGGCAAAGGCTTCCAGTAGGAGGCTGTGCGTCTCAATGGGATGCTGATGCCATTGCCAGCCAGCAGTGTGTTTCCAGTACATGCCCATTTCCTCGTGTCGTATGGCGCGTTCGCGCAAACTTTGCAGTATAGTACGCGCGCTGGACTTTTGGCCGTTGCGATACAAGACCAGTGCGATCATGCCCTGCAGATAGGGAGACTGCGCGTGCCACTGCATGTGCGCTAACTCTAGAAAATAGGCATATGCCGAGTCATAGGCTGCCGATTCCGGCCATTGGTCGGCCCAGAAGGAGTGGGTATACAGGTGGTGTATTACCAGAGGCGTGAGGTGATGGGCTAGGAACTGTTGTGCACCTGCTTTGGACGGCTGATCCATGAGCTTGTGGTAATAGGCAAGGAGTTGGCTTTGGAGAAAGTGTTGTGCAGTGCGTAATGCCTCTTGAAGTGCTTCTTCCGCTTCGGGATCCAGCACTTCCAGCTTGCGCAAATGCCCGAACCCTTCTACAATGTACTGGGTGATGAACCAACTGCTGTAGCCACCTTTGAACCACGGCCAGCCGCCATCGGCATGCTGTGCTTCGCACAACTGCTGGAGGGTGTGTGCACGTGCTTGAGCCATCTTGTGAAGGTCGAACAGTAGTGCCAGGCGTTGGCGCTGTGCCGTTTCTGACTCAGCCGCTAACACCCATGGCGTTTCTTCCAACAGTGCATTTTTGAGCGTCTCGTTTTGGCTGAGCGGGCTAGAAAGTGCCTCTTCGCCATTTTTTTGCCATTGGGCAAATACTTCGCGGATGCGTGGCTGACTATTTGCAAGGGCTGCAGCCAGCGCATTGGCATAAAAGCGGCTGAAGAGCTGTTCGCTGCACTCATGCGGGTATTCCATCAAATAGGGCAGTGATTTGATCGCCAGCCAGGCAGGATTGGCCGTGAACTCCAGCGTCAATGCTACGGGCTTGAGGCTGTGCGTGGGTGGATGTCGGAGCTTATCGATCTGAAGCTGGCGAGTCTGGCCCCCCTTGATCGAGATAGCTCGTGTTTCAGTAACCAACATGCGGTTGGGTAGCACTGGAAGTGCCGCACGCTCGGCGTCGAGCAATGGGCCCGAACTGACCTCTACCGTGTATTCGATAAAGGGCACTTCTTCGACAGCAGGTACCTCGAACCACCACGACACATCGCGAGATCCTTGTGCAGGTACTTCTACTTCTACATTAAACTGCGGGTTGTCCAACCATTTGTATACGGGATGGCCACTCACCCCATTGACCAATTGCAGTGCAGCATTGACGTGCCGTACTTTGTCACTTCGATTGACCACCTTGGCCGTAAACTCGATGCGATCGCCTTCGCGCAAAAAACGCGGAGGATGAGGCACGATGAACAGCTCTTTGCTTGTGATCACTTCGCGTTCGCTATAGGCGGTAGCTAGTGCCTGGGTATGTGCAAAAACGCGAAATCGCCATTTCGTCATGGCTTCTTTCATGCGAAAGTGAAGGGTCACTCGTCCTTGAGCATCGGTAGTGAGTTGAGGTTTAAAGAAGACCAGTTCGTCTAACTGTGTGCGTAGGGCCGGACCGACGACCGCTGCCTGATCGGCAGAAGTA
The DNA here is from genome assembly GCA_026982695.1 of Saprospiraceae bacterium. Taxonomy (GTDB): domain Bacteria; phylum Bacteroidota; class Bacteroidia; order Chitinophagales; family Saprospiraceae; genus WFYJ01. The sequence continues at coordinate 147,664 of JALSGS010000021.1, read as the reverse complement.
CTGGGTGGAGTCGGGGGGGGGCTCTCTTCGCGGGCTGATGGAGAGGCTTCCACTACCTTTTGCAACGGGGCGCTTTTCTTGGCGTAAGAGTCGGGTACAATGGGGGCGGCTTTGCGATATCTGATAGACAGCATCATTTCGTCTCTCATTACAGGCAGGAGGTCCAAAGACATTAAATCGAGATAGGTTCGTGATGAAGGTATGGAGCGGATAGGCGCTTCGAAGCGCAACAAGGGGTCGATGTATTGAGGCTGATTGGTAGTGCCCCACTCAGGGACAATGGCACCGCCATAGGTGGGCCACAGCTGGTCGGGCCACCGATGTGAAGCGAAGGCCTCGAGCGAGGCATCGTACAAGGTGGCGACCATTTCAGCATGAGCGGGCTGGCCGTCGGCACCCTCTATGCGGAGGATCCACTCGGCCGGTTGCCCTGGTTGCAACTTATCGCGAAACTGACCATAGCGAATTTTTAACTGTTTGTCGGCCCAAGGGATAGCAACGTATTGGCGAGCCAGGTAAAATCGGTTGTGCAGCAAGGTGAGGACGGTCCATTGCAGGCCGCCCCGGTTATTGGTAGTTGTGGAGTAGCTGTGTCGCGCCCATTTGTCGATGGTGACCCATTCTTTGGATATGAGCCGATCGCCTTGCTCCAAAATGACTAGGGCAGGGCGGTCGGACAGTGAGGTGGCTACTTGCAGATGGGCAGTCTGGCCAGCCGCTACCTGTATTTTTTCTTGAGGTATAAGCAGCGGGTCGGGTAGTGGGCTAGGAGTGTCAGGTGCGAGCACCCAGACGTGTGTCGAGCGCTTCACAGGCTGACCGAAGGGGTCGGTGCTGTGCACTTCGAGCCGATATACGCCTGGTGGCAAGCTGCTGTTGCCACGGTGTACGGGTAGGCGCAAATCTGAGCCAGTAGTTTCTATTTCCCAATGCGTTCTGGCAATGGGCCAGGTATGTGGCTCATTTTCGTGTTGCCAAGGCCATTGGGGAAACATTTGCCGAAAGGCTGCTGAATCCAATACCGGCCGATCGGGAGGTGACCAAGGGCGGGGTAGCCAAGTGGTGGGTGGCAATTTCAATTGATGGAGGCGGGCAACTACGCGAGCACGCAGCGGTTGGTCAGCTTGGTTGCGCAGGGTGATGCCGACGGTGTCCCACTGTGCCGCTAATATTTTTTCAGGGGCCTGCAACTCCATGTGTAGTGCACGTGCACCTAAATGCAGACTCAGTGTAGCGCGATGGCTCTCACCAGTGCCGTCAGTAACGGTAGCCGTGATGCGATAGCGGTATGTGGCTTGTGGGTTGGTATGTAGCGGCGGGATTGCCTCAAACCACCACTCAAACTGGCCATTGGCGTCGGTATGGGTGCGGCCTTGTGCTACCAGTTCGCTTTTGGGCTGGGGCAGCCATCGGCGTGCCATCCACGACAGCGCTCGGTAGTCGGGCGTGCGTTCGATCTGCCACCGCACTTGGGCATTACTGATGGGGTAGTCGCCGTATGCACGTGCGGAGCCTTGTACATGTACTACATCGCCTAATCTGATGGCTTGTTTAGGGGGGGCGAGCTTCACCTCGAAGCGCGGCCGTTTGTAGTCTTCTACGCGGAAATGCACTGAGCTGTTGCCAGGACGGACGTGTAGCGACCATGAACCGGTGAGCTTTCCCTCGGGTAAGGTGAACTGTCCAGCTGCTGAACCGAATGTATTGGTCGTATGCGAGTGGGTGCTTTGCTCTTTCCAGTTGGCATCCCGCAGTGCGACCTCTACATTTTGATGGGGGATGGGGGTAGGTCGCTTTACCTTGTCCATTTGGTACAAAATCACCTTGTAATGCACCACTTGCCCAGGCCGATATATGGGGCGATCTAACAGGATCAGTGCGACTTGCTTCGTACTGTCTTTTTGTCGCGTGCTCAATTCCTGTAGCGACCAGTCGTACGAATGTTCGAGTGTGTCGGTTCGCCAGATGAAGCGAAGTAGATAGCGACTATTGTAAGAGCTCAATTGGGGCAGCTGTACTTGTCCGTATTTATCGGGGTTGAGGGTTGCGACGAGTTTGGGAGGGCTCCAGCCGTCTGTTTGCCAATTGCGGGCGAGCAGCTCGACGCGTGCATCAAAGAGCGGATAGCCCTGATCCCGGTGCAGTAAGTACAGAAAATCGGGCTCTTGCGGGTGGCGCCAGTTGACCCACGCGATAGCCGATACTTGGAATGGCTCGAGATATACGGCATGCTGTTGGCCGTAGGCGTGCTCGGCTTCGAGTAGCAGCACGTATTTGCCGGAAGGCAAAGCAGGCATAGGCAACTCAGTAGTGTGTTGGCGCCAGTCGGCGTAGCCTGGTAGCTCCCAACTGTCGCGATATACAGTGGGCAGCTGCTTCAACCACTCGATAGCGCGCTGTTCTTGCTGGTGTAGGTGTCGCTTTAGCTCATGCCATTGTTTGCTTCTGTCTTCGTCGAAGCGAATGATGTGTGCGTGCACGGCCTTGATATTGCGCCATTCGAGGCGCACCAGTGCAAGCATATCGGGAATCCACACTTGGTCCATTTCGGCTTGCAGCGCAGGGGCTTCGATTTGTGCCAGTATACCTGCACATACCTCTGCCCCCCAAGTGTCGGGATGTGTGTTTTGTGCCTTTCGGCAAATGCGCACTGCTGTTTGCCACGGATCTGGCGTGGGCGCTTGCTGCTGGGCCTGTCCCTGTGTGAAGTGATAGCGGGCTTGGGCAGCCCAGACGGTAGCTATGGGCCTGCGCTGGAGGCAGCGCTTTTCCCACCGTGTGAGTGCTGCCAGATATAGCGAATCTTTTTGGGAGACCTGTGCAAAGAGGTACATGAATTCCAGGCGCTGCAAATCGGCGTCGAGCAGGGCTTCAAAGTTGGAATCAGTGAGGCGATGGCGCAACCACTGCTGGTAAGCAATAGTGGCCCGATGCAGCGGCGTGGGCTGCCAGGCCTCAGAAAGCGCAAGATCCACAAATTGAGGGATATCGTCGAACAGTGCATCACCTTTCAACTCGAAGGGCTCGGGCGGATGGGGCACGTAGTTTTCAAGTTGGCGCCAGATGGCTGTGCTGCGTGCTGCCACAATGTCCAACAAGGTAGGACGCAGCTGGATGGTTTCTTTTGGCCCTGTGCATACAGGTAGCCATTCAGCAGTAGCTGCTTGGGCGAGTTGGGGTATGGTAAGGGCGGCATTCAGAAGCTGATCAATTTTTTCCACGAGGTAGGGAAGCGTCCAAGTATGAATACCGAGCGAATCGACATTGGGGTTGTGGCTGCGTTGGGCCAACTCCCACGCTCGATATTGCAGGAATGAGGCTAAGTGGTTGGCTAGCATCGTGTGCAAGACAGCACGGGCTATAGGAGGGGCTTGGGCCACAGCTGCGTAATAGCTACGTAGTGCAGTGCGGTGCTCGTCGTCGTGGAGCTTTACCTCGAGCTTTGTGCGGTATTTGATAGCTTTGACCCAGTGGGGCAAGTGCTGGCTTTCCCATGCCCGTTGTTCGATTTGTCTCACCTCTTTATAGGCAGTGCGCAAATGGCCGTACCGAATGAGGCTGTCGATGTGATGCCAGGCTTTATCGTAGTCAGTAAGCATAGGTTTTGATTGAAAGCTGGCTAGCCCCCACAGAAGGAAAATTGCCAAAGTAAAACCAAAGAAAATACGTGCCATGGGCTGGTGTTTTTGGGTATGTTGTATCAAATGTAATGACTAGCCACTGAAAGAGATTGGGCTATACTTTTTCCTCATAACGCATTTTGTACTCTTTCCTTGTGATAGCCGAGGTGTTGGCGTAAGCATCCAATTCGTGGGAACAACATCGGTGTGCGTGCCTTGTAGGTGCGATACTCATCGCCAAATATCGCTACGAGCTTGCGCTCTTCCGACCAAATGCCGATAGGCAAGTAGCACGTAGTGAGCAGACTAAAGACGAGCAAGGCATCGCTTGGCAAAAGCCACCACAGCCCCCAAATGAGCAGCAACGTGCCCAGATAGAGAGGGTGTCGCACACAACGGTTGAAGCCCGACAACTGCAACTGGGTGTGTATGGCTGTGCGGCCTGCTTCTAAGTAGCGCGTACCTACGAATTCCCCCCAGTCGTATTGCCGAAAGGCATGTCGCATAATGTACCAGCCTGCCCAAGCAACCCCCAGCCCGGGAATACGTGCCCATAGCGGCAGTTGCCAGATCTGCTGTTTGGGTAGATTAAAGTAGTACCATACCAGCCAGATTGACCACAATAAAAAAAGCGTGTTATAGGCGATGCGATACCATGGCGCCCAACGTGGCGCCCAATGCGCAGCCCACTCTTTTAGGCGGTGAGCGGCTAAAAGGCTATGCGCTGCAAAGAATGCCACGAGGTGGATGGCGAAAAACCACAAGCTTTGCATGTCGTTTGGTTGTATGAATGGATTATAGGCCTAGATCCAGCTGTGCTCGTGATAGTAGTCACATTATGGGTACATGCTACCTTTTAACTTTGTCGACATCTTAAGGCATGAATATAATGCATGCAAAAGGTTTCGGATGGTGACAAAGGGGGTAGCCAATGGGCTACCCTATTTTTATTTTAGGTAAGGGGTGACGAAAATCTCTTCTTTCACTTACTGTTTAAGTCCTATTTTCCGCCCATAAAATACATGTTTCACTCTGCCAAAGCGAAACCAACCATGCCTACCGATCTGGAAATCGCCCGACAGGTACGCCTGCGCCCCATAGAAGAAATTGCAGCGCAGCTAGGTATACCTGCTTCCGAACTGTACAAGTTTGGCCCCTACATCGCTAAGCTGCCACTCCACTTGATCGACAAGGAAAAAGCAGCACGTGGCAACCTCATTCTCGTCTCGGCTATCTCGCCTACTCCTGCTGGCGAAGGCAAGACCACAATGTCTATTGGCCTGACGCAAGGCCTCAATCGCATAGGCAAGCAAACTACTGTTGTGCTGCGTGAGCCCTCGCTCGGCCCCGTTTTTGGCATCAAGGGTGGTGCTACGGGTGGAGGCTATGCCCAAGTACTACCCATGGAAGACATTAACCTGCACTTCACCGGCGACTTTGCTGCCATCGAAAAGGCACATAACCTGCTGGCTGCACTTATCGACAACAACTTGCAGAGCAAGCGCCGTGCTTTGGGTATCGACCCGCGCACTGTGCTCTGGAAGCGCGCTATGGACATGAACGATCGCGCTCTGCGCCATATCGTCATCGGTCTGGGGGGGACCAGCTCAGGTGTGCCCCGCGAAACGGGTTTTGACATTACGGCAGCTTCTGAAATCATGGCGATCTTGTGCTTGGCAGAGGACTTGGAAGACCTCAAGCGCCGTTGTGGCAATATCTTTATCGGTTTCACCTACGACAAAAAGCCCGTATTTGCGCGCGATCTGCGTGCGCAGGGCGCCATGGCTGCACTAATGAAGCATGCCATCAAACCCAACTTGGTGCAGACACTTGAAGGCAATCCCGCCATCATCCACGGTGGCCCATTTGCCAACATTGCACAAGGCACTAATTCGATTATCGCCACGCGCATGGGCCTGTCTTTATCCGACTACGTGGTTACCGAGGCTGGGTTTGGCTTCGACCTGGGGGCGGAAAAGTTTTTCGACATCAAATGCGTGACGGCAGGGCTATCGCCTAAGGCTGTGGTGCTCGTCGCCACGGTGCGGGCACTGAAGTATCACGGCGAGGTGTCGTTAGCCTCCTTGCAGGAACCCAACCTTGAAGGCTTGCGACGCGGCTTGCCCAACCTCGAGAAACAGCTCGAAAACATCCGAAAATTTGGCATAGAGCCCATTGTTGCTATCAATCATTTTACTACTGATACCGATGAGGAGATCGAGCTCATCCGAACACATTGCGAAAAGCTAGGAGTGCGCGCCGTAGAAGCGCGCGTGTGGGCGGAAGGTGGCAAAGGTGCTGAAGCACTTGCCCAAGAAGTCGTTACTGCCGTGGAGCGTGCAAAAGAATCGTTCAAGCCGCTATACGATTGGGCTTGGCCTGTAGAGAAGAAAATCGAAACGGTAGCCAAAGAAATTTACGGGGCAGCAGCTATTGATTACACACCACGCGCCAAGTCTGATTTGCGAAAGATCACACAACTAGGTTTAGAAGGTTTGCCCGTGTGCATTGCCAAGACGCAAAAATCCCTCTCGGACAATCCCAAACTGCTGGGCCGACCCAAAGACTTTGTCGTCACAGTCCGTGAGATCGAAATTGCTGCAGGTGCTGGCTTTTTGGTGCCTATTACAGGAAATATCATGCGCATGCCAGGATTGCCCGAGCTTCCGGCTGCTGAAATGATTGACATCGACAATAAGGGTAACATCACGGGGTTGTTCTGACCTGCATCTAATAGCGTAGCGCGATTTGTCTCAATTACTCTATAAGCAGGAAGAGATGAGAGCGGAAGTGGAAATGTACCATAAAGGGCTGCCAGAAGAGCAAGAAACGAGATCGTGCAATGAGGTGCATTCAAGTGACTTTGGCCTTGCGGATGAGGTAGCGAAACAAAGAAGGAAAAAAGCGCTTGAGATATACCGCCATGTGCTCGCCTTGCCCAAAGTAAGCCTCGGCCTTGCGTCGTTCGATTACTTTGATTGCTTTTCGAGCAAAGGCTTCAGCTGTAAGCCCTCGTAGAGTAGCCCTATCCATCTTTCCTTGAGGCGTCCCATCACCTGTCAGTGCATTGATCGATACTTGTGTGCGCACAAAGCCTGGACATAGTATAGTTACGTAGATGCCATCTGTGTACAACTCGGCTCGCAAGGAGTCAAAAAATCCGTGTAGGCCATGTTTGGCAGCCGAATAGGTCGAGCGCATGGGCGATTCAAACTTGCCTACTAGGCTGGATACTACCACAAAATGCCCGTGCCCTCTTTCGAGAAAGTGAGGTAAAATAGCTTTAGTCAAAGAGATAGGTCCTAACAAGTCGACTTCGATGATGTTCCGATCTACCTCAAAGCTCGTGTCCTTTGCCAAGGCTCGCTGGGAGATACCAGCATTGAGGATCATGACGTCTATACCCCCACAAGTATGGACTACATCCCTTATAATCAGTGGATGATCGTCGAAGTTTGCTTGGTCAAAGGGAACGATCCATATTTCACTGGCGCGACGACAAGAAGTTTTGGTATTTTCCAAGCCCTTTCTATTGCGTGCCGAAAGAATTAAACGACAGCCCCGTTGGGCCAATTGTACAGCTAACGCAGCACCGATACCTGAAGAAGCGCCTGTAATCCATACGGTCGTGTTGTGCCAGTCGATGTTTTTCATGCAATGCTATCGATATTTGTAGCGTAAAAACGGTAATTAATCATTGCAAAAGTAATTCAGAACGAATGAATGTCTCATTGAAAAGTATTGATTTAACAACTCAATTACCGGTAACTTTAGCAGCTGAAAGTCGTGTTTGGGTATATCTCGCCAATAGGGCACTAAGCCCCGAGGAGACCCAACAGCTAAATGACGTATTGGCCACCTTCGCGCACAGCTGGAAAAGTCATGGCCAACCCGTGCCGGCTTGGGCAGGTGTGTTGCTCAATCAGTTTGTAGTACTGGTGGCCGACGAGCGGCATGTGGGAGTAGGGGGCTGCTCTATCGATGCATCGGTGCGATTGCTCAAGCAGGTAGAAGCTGATTTTGACATTCAACTGTTCGAGCGCATGCGCTTTGCCTGGTGGGATGGAGATCAAGTGCAAACCGCTTTGCGCGACGAGTTTGCTGCACGTTATGCTAAAGGCGAGATCGACGATCGCACACTGGTATTTGATACACTGGTATCTACGTTAGATGCATTGCGCCGGCATTTTGTCAAGCCCTTATCAGAAAGCTGGCACAGCAGAATGGTATGATCTCCTTACAGTTGGCTGTAGCCAGAGCGTGTTGGTCGAATTTGGTGTAGAGCTGATGCCTGAGGGCGTCACCTTTCCTCAAAAGGAAAAGCCATATGTCCATGATAGAAAGAGTAAAGCAATGGCTTGGCATCGAGGGAGTAAAGATCGAGGTAGAGGTGCCCGACGAAATTGCTATTCACACCGGCCAGCTAAAAGGGCTTCTTCGCTTATCCTCGATGAGCCCTCAGCAAGTGACGCATATCCGCTTGGCATTGATCGAACGCTATGGACGAGGGCGAGGTAAGGATCGCTTGGTGGATGAGCATTTGTTGGGCGAGCTAAATATCGACGGCCCCTTTGAGGTGCTGCCAGGGGAAGTTATGGAAATCGAGTTTTCCCTTCCATTCCAACACCTTGCTTCCCCCGCAGACATGTGGGCGCAGCGCAGCCCCTTAGCTCGCCCCTTGATACAACTGGCTAAATGGGTGAGCAAGGTAGAAGCACATTATCGCCTCGAAGTTGAGGCAACGGTAGCAGGCACAGCACTTAACCCCTTTGTTTCAATACCCGTGGTATTGAAGTAATAATTGCTTTTCACGATCCAGTTACTCGAGTAATTGGGCTAAGGCCTTGTCAGCTTGAATCAAGCGGCCTGTAGCATTGCCGTCAGGTGTATTGCGTCCTGTCTGATGAAGGATCTCCCAGGCTTGTGAGGTGGTCAGTTGGGGGTGCAGCGATTTCATCAGCGCCACGATGCTCGTCACTATAGGCGCAGCCATCGAAGTGCCGCTTAATGCCTGATAGCGATTGTTGGGCAGCGTAGAATAGATTGCAGTGCCGGGTGCAGCAAGGGGCATCTGCAAATGGGCGACCGAGTTGGAAAAGGAAGCTTTGTGCAGCGTAGTATCTACAGCAGCTACCGCAATGATGCCTTTGACATTGGCAGGGGCAAACAGGCGAGCATCTCGATTGGCATTACCCGCTGCAGCCACTATAATGGTGCCTCGAGCATCTGCATATTGCACTGCTTGCCTATATGCGCGTTGCCGCGCAGTAGTACTCGGCCCACCTAATGAGAGATTGATCACATCGGCACCAGCATCTACAGCTTGCACAATGCCTGCTATAATCTCGCGTTGGGTGCCACTGCCATTGTCCGATAACACCTTGATGCTCATTAGCGCTGCAAAACGCGGATGTGGTACGGGGCTGGCAATGCCGATGTGATTGTTGGTCACTGCCGCAGCAATGCCAGCACAGTGTGTGCCGTGCCCTAGCCGGTCGCGATCGTGGCGCGGAGCCAGAGAATGGTATTGCCCTTTTATGTCTTCATGACGTGCATCTACCCCTGAATCCAGTATGGCGATTAATGCCTTTTTTTGAGGTTGGACTTTGTGCAATAAGGCATATAACCGTGGGACGCCAATAGGACTCAGCCCCCACTGCTTGGAAGCCTCAGGATCGTTGACTACTAGATTGTGTTTGAAAGTCGCCATAGGCTGCACTACTATGGGTGCGAGCTGCATTCGTTCATTTTCTTCTACCCAAACTACAGCTTTGAGCGCCGACAAGGCCTCTTTGACTTTTGCCACCTCAACCTGTGGCGGAACATCGACGAGATACCATGCATCTAAATGAGTGAGTTGTGGCTGAGCTGGTGCAAATGCCGGCCGGATGTGCAAACTAAAGCGATCTGAAAGATCGTCGAGTAGACCTGGATCAGCTGGTTCGCGCAATTCTACCAACAACTCTCCATTGGGATCCAGAGGGATGCCACTTTCCCAATTTTCGTCTGCATCAGCTTGTGGCCTTTCGGCAAAAGTGGCTTTGAGATTGTCGTGGAAAAAGACAAAGGTCAATGGCACAATGAGCCAGGCCAACCAGTGATATGACTGAGGCGCCTTTTTTACGAAAGTGGCAGCCAGCAATGCCAGACCTATTACAAAAAGGTCGCGTGCAGCTACCCACAGTTTAAATCCCAAGCCCCACACGCCCAACAACCAACTTGTACTCCAAGCGATGGACCCAATAATAAATGCCCACACCAATAATCGATACCAATGCGTCATACGAGCGACAAACACCCAAGCCATTAAAGCACTTAGGGTAAGCCAAAATCCAGCTTCGTATAGAAATGCCCACATGAGCTACATCGTTTTTCTAATAAAATATTGCTACTCGAAAGTACAAAATCAGGCGAACTGGTGAGTGTGGAAAACAATTGGTGAATGTGTAGTGGCTAGGTGAAAATGCCAGTTGGTGTCCTTAATTACACTTTTTCTGCCTTATGAACAACGCTACATGCAAATAGATTATATCATAGTACGTCTATAGTAGTTGTGATGGTTTTTTGTAAAAATACAAAACAGATTGCCCAATAAGATGATAAGTACTAAACATTTTGGCAATAGTAAAGAGACAACCAATTTGCGATCGGGCTTTTTTGACTCAAATTTCGATGACAAGCTGTTCAGCATGTATGGGCATTACTCTTTTGCGTCCTATAGTCTTTTGGTTTGCTCGGCCTGTAATGCTCGCCAAGTATAAATCAGGGGTGTGTCCTGTCAGGCTGATGACTTGCGCTTGCGTTGTGTATTGAGAAATAAATAGAGATATTTGCCGACCAATTTGGCGCAAGCCTGTTCCTCACCAAATAAACCGAGCCATGTTTTTCTCACTGACAGAAGAGCAACAAGCCGTCAAGGAGGCGGCACGAGACTTTGCACAAAATGAGTTGTTTCCCGGCGTAATCGAACGTGACGCCAAAGCCCAATTTCCTACCGAGCAAGTGCGCATGATGGCCGAATTGGGGTTTATGGGTATGATGGTGAGTCCTGAATACGGTGGTGGCGGTATGGATACGCTGTCTTATGTATTGGCCATGGAAGAAATTTCCAAGGTAGATCCATCGTGTGCCGTCATTATGTCGGTCAATAATTCACTGGTATGCTGGGGGCTAGAGCGGTATGGCACTGAGACACAAAAGCAAAAGTATCTGACTAAATTAGCTACGGGTGAGTGGATCGGATCGTTTTGTCTTTCCGAGCCCGAAGCTGGTAGTGATGCCACTAGTCAGCGCACTACGGCTGAAGACCGAGGAAATCACTACTTGCTCAACGGTACCAAAAACTGGATTACGAATGGGTCGACTTCGAAGGTGCATTTAGTCATGGCCCAAAGTCATCCGGAATTGCGCCATCGGGGCATCAATGCACTGATAGTAGAAGCAGATTGGCCTGGTGTGCAAATTGGTCCTAAGGAAGACAAGTTAGGTATTCGCGCTTCTGATACCTGCTCGATTATGTATCAAGATGTGCAGGTGCCCAAGGAAAATCGAATTGCTGAGGATGGCTTCGGCTTCAAATTTGCCATGCAAACGCTTGATGGGGGCCGCATTGGCATTGCGGCACAGGCCTTAGGTATTGCAGCAGGTGCATATGAACGCGCTTTGGCCTACTCCAAAGTGCGCAAGGCTTTCGGCAGGCCCATTAGTGAGCATCAGGCCATTGCTTTCAAGTTGGCAGATATGGCTACTGAAATTGAAGCAGCTCGCCTGTTGGTATATCGGGCAGCTTGGCTAAAAGATCAGGGATTGCCCTATGGCCCTGCTGCGGCAATGGCTAAAATGTATGCCTCGGATGTGGCCATGCGTCATACGGTGGAGGCAGTGCAAATTCACGGAGGGTATGGGTATGTGAAGGAGTACCACGTAGAGCGGCTCATGCGCGATGCCAAGATCACCCAGATTTATGAAGGTACTAATGAGATTCAGCGCTTGGTCATTGCGCGCAATATCCTCAAAGGCCAGCTATACATTCCTATATTTGGTGCCCAATACGAACAGAGACTTTAATAGCTAGCACATCTGTGTGAGTAAGCCACTACTGTGTTGTTGGAGTAGTGGCTTGTTTTTTTGGAAAAGCTCAAATTTGATCAACAGATGTTAGCGTACCACTGTTAGGTGCGTGGTAATGTGATTCGTCAAAGGAAAAAATGGCACGACATATGCGCGGCGCCTTTAATATTTTTCGACTATTTGGCATTCCGGTGCGCGTCCACTGGAGTTTTTTTCTGCTCTTTACCTGGGTGGGTTATGTAGGCTTTAGTGCAGGTATGAGCTGGCCCCATATCTTGTGGTTAGGGCTATTTATGATTGCGTTATTTGCATGTGTAGTGCTACACGAATTCGGACATGCCCTTACTGCTCGGTATTATGGCATCCGCACGTACGACATCACTTTGCTGCCTATTGGTGGTGTGGCGCGTTTGGCACATATGCCGGAAAAGCCCACAGAAGAATTGTTAGTGGCTATTGCGGGCCCTGCAGTAAATGTAGTTTTGGGTTTTGGTTTGTGGATGTGGCTCTCGTGGCAGCGCGAATATTGGGTAGCTCAGGCTGCTGCTTCACTGATACATCCTTCAGGGGCTTTGTTTTTATACGAAGCCAATTTTCTACCGGCATTGGCTTTTACTAATTTGTTTGTTGCAGCATTCAACATGTTACCGGCCTTTCCACTTGATGGTGGGCGTGTAGTGCGCGCGCTTCTTTCTTTCAGATGGTCGCGCCTTACTGCTACGCGCATTGCCGCCTATTTGGGGCAGGGTATTGCTATGGGGCTGTTGGTATTGGCATTGGTTCAGTTTGATCTCATACTGGGTCTGATCTCCGTGTTTATATTCACTACTGCTTCGAGGGAGTATGCGTATGTGAAAGATTGGGAAGTGCTGCGTAAAGTGCCTGTAAGTAAGTTGATGCGGCGGCGTTTCACATTACTACGACAAACTGACCCCGCTGGCTTGGTGCTACATCTCATGGCCCAGACAGGTGAGTCGAACTTCCTCATTGCCGACGCTAAGGGATGGCCTCAGCAGGTGCTTTCTGAGAAGGCATTATTGCGGCATCTACAGACTCAGCCCCAGATGCGTGCAGCACCTATAGGATCTTTGGCACAGGTGATACCCCATGTGCTCCAACCTGATCAGCCATTATCTCAAGCACTCAAGCTTATGGAGCAGCATCACCTGCCGCTGTTGCCCGTCATATCACGCGAGCACTTGCAGGGTGTGTTGGATTGGGAAAAAGCAAAAGTATTGGGGCACTTGCTCCACTAAGGCCAATAGTGCTTACAGGCCTAGCTGAGTTTTTACCAAACTAGAGACATCTATAGCACTGTCGGCAAAGAGTACGCTCAGGTAGGTGCTGGTATCGAATATGAATGTATAACCATGTGTTTTGCCCACGGCTTCTATAGCAGCTTGTACTTCTTTAAGTACAGGCTCGTATAATTCTTGGCGAAGGGCTTCTACTTTTTGTGCGATTTCGGCTTCCAGCTGTTGTAGCTCTTGCTGTTTTTTTGCTATTGCTTCCTGCTTTTTCTGGGCCTCAGCTGGTGCCAGTTCACCAGCTTGGTATTGTTGTATAAATGCTAGGTACTCTTGCTCAAAGGCAGCTGCCTTTTTTTTGCCTTCTTCTACCAGTTGGTTGTAGTAGGCTTCCAGCTCTTTGTCTGCTGCTTGAATTTTTGGATGCTCAGCCAGTAATGCCTGAGCGTTCAATGTTCCAAATTTGATTTGAGCCCAACTGCTTTGTGTGATACCCAGTAGGCATATGAGGGTGAGAATGAATTGCGTGGTTTTGTACTTCATGTACTTGATGTAACTGGTCATTAAAAAATAACTTGCTTCTTGTTGCGCGCGCGCCATATGGCGCATGGCGTTTGCTCCGAGCCATAAAGATAGCAGTTTGCCTGGCCTTAGAAGCTTGTTTAGGGGCAATTGTGTCGTGCAATGTACCTTGGTAGAAGTTGTATAAGGGCTAAATTGGGATGGAGGCGGTGTATCCAAGAATAGTGATGGAATGATGGCGGTTGTCGTGGACATACTCGAGTTCGGAGTTACTTGATCTTTGGCACCGATCTGTTTTTCGATCGGGCATCGTGTCTTCGGATGTATTCATCGAGCAGAGCACGGCGTGCCTCTGGGCTCATGGTGGGGTTGTCGGGGCCGTACATGCCTGCTGCACGTCGTTGTCGCAGCGCTTCGTATAGTGTCACAGCACACGCTACACTGATATTGAGGCTCTGCACAAAACCCATTTGGGGTATCACAAAGTTGTCATCACAATGAGCCAGAGCTTCTTGGCTGAGCCCGTTGTGTTCATTGCCAAATACCAGTGCTACTGATTGTGTGAGATCTATGTCGTATAGATCTACAGCCTTTGTGCCTAGGTGTGTGCCCCATATCTGTTTGTAGTGTGTGCGTACATGGTCAAAGCAGGCTTCTACATCGGTGTAAAAGTGCACGTCTACCCATTTGCGCGCTCCAGCCGCAGTGCGTTTGCCCAGCAGTAGTCGTTCTTGATCGAGCTGGGGCTCGGAATACAGCACGAAGATTTCGACCAGCCCTACCGATTCACACGAACGCAGCACCGCACCGATATTGTGGGGGTCATGCACATTCTCCAATACTACAGTGATGTTGCCTTGTCGGCGTTGTACTACAGTGCGGATACGTGACAAGCGTTCGGGCTTCATTGGGCGATCGGTTGAAAATGATATTCCTTGAACTGTAACAAGTAGAGCGCACTGTTTTCGTATCGATCTACGCGTTCTAGTGTTTCCATATTAGGTAAAGGCGTGGCAGGTACTGGTTCTACCTCAAATCGCATATGTAAGCCTTCCCATGGATGGGCGTCGAGCACTTTTTGAAAACGCGTGCCGAATTGGAGGAGTTGCTTGCAGAAGTAATAGGTGATGTCGTAGCCCAAGTAAGCAGCTTGTGTGGGCAATGTGCCGAATCGTTCGAAGTAGCGTTGCCTGAATTGGCGCACAGCTTCTTTTCCTTTGTCTATGTAAAAGGGCGTACTGATGCGCACGTGTAGTTTTTCGTAAAAGTCCAGATCGATTCGTTCGAAATCGGCCCATTGTGGCATGCCATATACGACGACCTCTCTATCCTGTGCAATGGGGTTGAGTGGATCGCCAGTATATTGCTGAGCGATGAGCAGCTGTCGCAACAGCTCGTATACGAATTTTTCATCAGACCATGAGGGTACAATAAAAATTGTTTGCCCTTTGGGCGCTATCATAGGCCCAATCTTGAACTGGTGATAGTCGGAGGTAGTATCTTTAACGACAAACTCTTGAAACATGACGGTATCGCGTGTGCCAGCGAACTCCCATGCGGCTTCGCGAAAAATCGGTAGCAAGTGCAACTCGACTGGATCATCGCGTACGACCACCACAATCTCGGATGAGTCGGTCCGTGACTCGAGTGCATGCCATATCAGGGCACTGCAGTGCCGCTGTAGCGAGGGGTTGGCTTGGACGAAATATTCATTGTTTTCTGTCAGTCCAGGCATTGCAGCCCATGGTGCCACGACTACTTTGCCCTGGGCGTTGCCAAATTTGGCAGCTAAGCGCACATTTTGGGCACGGTAGGGGCCAATGATCAAATCGGCTTTCGCCAAATCAGGGTTGGAAGCCAACAGCTGTCGAGTGTGTTGGGTAGCAGCTTTGGTATCAAGTACATAGAGGTCGAGTGGTGCGCCCTGTTCCGTTTGCTGGAGATCTTCTACGGCCAGTTGTGCACCTGCGTAAAAGTGCAGCGCCCAATAGCTGTGTTTGTATATTTTGATCTGTTCTGGATTGTTGCGATGTGTCATGAAAGGGAGCAAAAGTGCTACGCGATATCGATCTTTTACCTCTGTGTCTTCGGGTAGCGATTGACCGGCTCGTCGACGCACTTCAGGTGTGGACAAAATGGGCGGATATGCCTCGGGTGGCAACTGAGTCCATTTGAGGGTGTCCATGGGGCCAGAGACCTCGCGTACAGGCTCCCACGATTGGGTTTCGGGGTTCCAGATGCGTTTTCCCACAATTTCACCGAGCTCCTCATCGGCTTGTCGCTCTTTTTTGGGTACTGGCTTGAACAAGTGGCAAGAGCTCAAGGTCAACGTGCTTACCATGAGTACCCACAGCCACTGTACTGAGTAGAAATGGCGGGGCGATGGGCACAGGGAAGCATTTGCCGAAAGGCCAAGTTTCATTTTCTGCTGCATGTGCTTTAGCTTTTGTGAACAGCGCTTGCGTGCACTGGGGCAAGCCACCTATGCATAGCCGCGCAGCCCGACGGGCGGGGGAGGGCTGCGCCTCTTTGAGCGCGGCACAGCTCATTCCCACTCGATCGTTGCTGGTGGCTTGGTGCTAATATCGTAAACCACGCGATTAATGCCTCTAACGCGATTGATAATCTCGGTACTTACCCAGGCAAGAAACTCGTGTGGCAAGCGGCTCCACTCGGCTGTCATGCCGTCAGTGGAAGAAACTGCACGCAAGGCTACCACTTGTTCGTAGGTGCGCTCATCACCCATGACGCCTACTGAGTAGATGGGCAGAAGGATTGTAGCGGCTTGCCA
This sequence comes from Saprospiraceae bacterium, assembly GCA_026982695.1. Classification (GTDB taxonomy): domain Bacteria; phylum Bacteroidota; class Bacteroidia; order Chitinophagales; family Saprospiraceae; genus WFYJ01. Next base: position 131,414 of record JALSGS010000021.1, on the reverse strand, counting down.
TACTTCGTCGTAGAGGCCCCATTCGCGCAACCCATTAATGAAGATGGCATCAGCTTCTTGCAGCAAGTGCACGTGTTGGGGCGTCACTTCGCCCAAGATGCGTATGGCCAAGCCTGGCCCTGGAAAGGGATGACGACCTAAGATAGCTGGTGGTATGTGTAACTCGTGTCCGACCTTGCGCACTTCGTCTTTAAACAACATGCGCAGCGGCTCTACAATTTTCAGTCGCAGCTTGTCGGGTAGCCCGCCTACGTTGTGATGACTTTTGATCGTCACACTCGGTCCGTGTACTGATACGCTTTCAATCACGTCTGGGTAGATCGTGCCTTGCCCCAGCCATACGACATTTTCAACTTTTCGGGCCTCTTCTTCAAACACCTCGATAAACACGCGGCCGATAATCTTGCGCTTTTGCTCTGGGTCAGTGATGCCTTTAAGCTGTTGGTAAAAGCGTTGGCTGGCATCCACGCCAATCACATTGAGCCCCATGCCTTGGTACGAATCCAGTACCTGTTGGTATTCGTGCTTGCGCAAAAGGCCATTATCTACAAAAATACAGGTGAGCTGATTGCCTACAGCCCGATGAATCAATGTGGCAGCTACTGTAGAGTCCACGCCTCCAGATAAGCCCATAAGCACTTTGTCCGAACCGATTTGCGTACGCAAATCGGCGATGGTTTGCTGCACAAAAGACGAGGGCGTCCAGTTGGCAGCACATCCAACAATGTGCATGGTGAAATTGTACAACAACTGTAGTCCATCGATGCTATGCGCTACTTCAGGGTGAAACTGCAGGCCATAAACGGGCTGAGCGAAACAGCCAGGTGCACTTCGGAAAGCTGCTACGGGTATACTATCTGTACTGGCAATTAACTCAAATGATTTGGGCAGCGCGATGATGGAGTCGCCATGCGACATCCACACTTGTGAACCCTCGTCGATAGCTTCAAACAGTGGATCGGCCTGCAAGCCGCGCAGGTGGGCTTTGCCGTACTCGCGCTTTTCCGAGCGCTCAACTACACCACCGAAGTGTTGGGCTAGCAATTGCGCGCCATAGCAAATACCCAGTATGGGTTTGTGCCCCACCCACTCTGCTATGGGTACCTGCGGCGCTTGCTCATCGCACACTGAGAAAGGACTGCCCGACAGTATTACCGCCTTGACTTCTTCGGTCAGTGGTGGAACTTTGTGATAGGGCACGATTTCGCTGTAGATATTCAGCTCGCGGATGCGCCGTGCAATCAGCTGAGTGTATTGCGATCCAAAGTCGAGAATGACAACCTTCTCCGTCATGCCGATATTTTCATATGAGTGGATGAGCGCGCAAAAATACGCGCCACACATAGAAACCACGACAAATTCTCGCTAAGCACTCCAATACTTAACTCAAAATTCAATTTGCACGTAGCTTATTGCGCGTTAATGTGCCTCTATGGGCTTGCGCACACAACGACAGGTATGGCCGGCCTCTGCACTTAAGGGCGTCAGTTCTACAGTGCGATGTACACGTGACCAAACTAACCCCATGGCAGCTGATAGGCCAAAGCGATCAGAAGCCCAATAGGTAGCAGCTGTATCTCGACCCAAAAATCGGCCCGTCCAGGGCTGGTAGAAGCCCGCTGCTTGTATGAGAGGTTCAAGCGCTTCGTAGGCTCGTTGTGGTCCGTTTGTCTCATGCCATCCGGGGCTCAGGCGCTCGACAAATCGGCTCCACTCACCTATAGAAGGCAAGCGCCAGCCTGGCGGGCATGCTTTCTTTGCTATTTGCCAAGGATACAGGCGTCCGTAGCGGGTGCAGGAGCTATCAGAAGGCACACACCAAGAGCTATCAACTGCATAGCGCAGGTTTTCCATCATCCATTCCAGTTCACCCACACGACGAATGCGATAGGCTTGCCCATCGCGCAGATCTACAAAAGTGTGCTCGAATTTTTGTGCTGGCTGACAGGCACTTATTCCCAGCAGTATCAAGAGTCCTAACCTCCACATACCAATATCACTCACTTAGCTAAAACGTTTTCTGGATTTTTGAATGATTTAAATTCCAGGGCATTGCCTGACGGGTCGAGTAAAAACATGGTTGCTTGTTCACCTGCTTGTCCTTCAAAGTGTAGATAAGGTGCTATGATGAATGAAATCCCCTCAGCCTGCAGCTTATCAGCCAGCTGATGCCATGCTTCCCGAGGGAGAATACATCCAAAATGGCGTACGGGCACCTGGTGCCCATCTACTATATTGACAGGTACATCGCCTACAGGTTCATCGACTAAATGGGCCGTGAGCTGGTGCCCCCAAAAGTTGAAGTCGATCCATCGGGCATCCATGCGTCCAATGGTGCAGCCCAACAACCCTTCGTAAGGGTCGCGTGTGGCCTGCAAATCGCGTACTGGAAAAGCTAAATGAAAGGGGAAATGCTCCATAAACTATTTTTAGTGGGCAATTAGTTAGGATGAATTACTAATCGGCTAGGGTGGGGGGATGTGATTTAGCCTTAGATAGACAACAAGTTTGCTGAGCCAGCCTTCCAAATAGGGTTTGCGCGGTGCCCAAACATTTGCCGAAAGGCAGCTACATATGCAATATGTCAAAAGCCATTTCATTGCAATGGTATTGTCTGTGATTAGAGGAGGTGTTTTTATTCTTCTTGCTTTCGTTCGATTACCGCTAATGTGATGCGGCTTACGCATAATAGTTCACCAGCTGGATTGGAAATTTCAATCTGCCACATCTGCAGCCGTCGCCCCAACTTCAGCGGGCGAGCTATACCCGTAACGATTTCACCTTCTCTACCCGCACGCAAATGTGTAGCATTGATATCGACGCCTACTACCTGCTGTTGGCCCACATCATCTAAGCAGAGGAAGCCCGCTACACTACCTAAGGTTTCAGCCAACGCTACGGATGCGCCGCCGTGTAATAAGCGCATGGGTTGGACAGTGCGCCGGTCCACTGGCATGGTGGCCTTGAGATAGTCGTCGCCTACTTCTACAATCTGGATGCCCAAGTGGGCTACCATCGTGTGTTGGGACAAATCGTTGAGGGCTGCTATAGTAAAGGGCTGCTTCCAAATGGGGTGCATTGCGAATTGGAATTTTTTTATTTCATTCCACTACAGTGGGCTGGGTTTGGCGCAGCCAATTGACGATGGCTGCACGTTGTGCCTCGCTTAGGTTGGCCTGAGCATGCATAAAGGTATATGAATTGAGCGGCATCCATCCCTCTTCGATGGCATTACTCATTTCTTCAAGGGCATCTAGCTGGTCTTCTATGCTCATAAGTCCCCACTTTGAAAGGTTCAAGTGTGTACGGGCTTCTCGGACGTGATTGGCCAAAAACCAGCCTATGGGCTGTATGTAGCTATACCACGGCCAATAGGTCTGATAGGAATGGCAGTCGTAACAAGCAGTACGAAACATGCGAGCGATGTCTTGGGGGGGCTGCATCTCCACCAAAAAGTCTTGTCTCACCTCAAAGGAAGGTACTGAACGGTCAGGCTGGAAGAACTGGAGCACTAACAATAATACAAGAACTGAATAGATGATTTGTTTTTTCATTGAGGCAATTTTTTACAAATAAAAATCCGCAATCACGAGTAGGCCGAAAACGAGACTTGCCACACCATTGGTGGTGAAAAAAGCGAGGTTCACCCGGCTCAGGTCGTTAGGACGCACCAGGCGGTGCTGAAAAACCAGTAAACCACAGAAAACGGCTACTGCTGCCCAATGTAACCAGCCCACTTGTACATAGCGCTGGGCCAGTAGCATTCCTGCCAAGATAATGGCTACTGCACTGAAAAAGTGGAGCCCACGGGCAAGTTGCAGTGCACGCACCTTACCCAACGCTGCCGGTATGGAATGTAGCTGGTAGTGGCGATCGAAGGCTTCATCCTGGAGTGCATAAATGATGTCGAATCCTGCCACCCAACTCAGCACCGCCAGCCCATACACTATAGGCAAGATGGAAAAATGCCCTGTCACCGCTAAATAAGCGCCTATAGGAGCTAAAGCCAGGCCTAAACCCAATACAAAGTGACATAACGCTGTAAAGCGCTTGGTATAGCTATAGCCCAGTATGATCGCTAAGGCTATGGGCGATAGATAAAAACACAGCGGATTGAGCAGCCATGCAGCTGCCATAAAAAGCACTGCGTTGATCCATACGAAGCGAAGCACCTGAGTTGGCTGAATGATGCCTGCCGGAATTTCTCTTTGTGCCGTACGCGGGTTGCGTGCATCGATGTCTCGGTCCAAATATCGGTTGAAGGCCATGGCCGCGCTGCGGGCAAACACCATACAAGCTATCACCAGCAACAGATCAGCCCATTGAAATAAGCCTTCGTCCAGCACACCTAAAAAAAAACCCAGTAGGGCAAAGGGCATGGCAAAGATGGTATGGCTGAACTTGATCAGCGAAAGGTAATGCTTCAGCGTAGTGATCTTTTCCATGAGCGCCAAGATAAAGCCCCATAGGGATTCGTACACACATCAAGACTTTATAAAAGAAGCCCGCATCAGTGTAATCTGATGCGAGCTTCTTTGTGGAAAAGCAAAAAGTACACGAGGCACTTACTGCGTCACTTTGTTAGCTGGCGTGCTTTGGCTCTGATCGGGAATCACCTCGCCTTTAACGTACAAGAAGGTCTGAGGTGGCTCGGTATTGGCAGTGATGGTGACTTTTCGGTTCTGCTTGCCGCGCTTACCTTTAGAGTTGAACTCTACTACAATTTCGCCCTCGCCGCCAGGCGGAATGGGCTCGCGTGGCCAGTTGGGCACTGTACAACCACAGCTACCTTTGGCATTGCTGATGATCAGTGGCTCGGAACCTGTATTTTTGAACTTAAATACATGTGTCACTTTCTCGCCTGCTTTTACCGTCCCAAAGTCGTACTCCGACTCTTCAAAAGCAATCGTCGTTGTAGGCCCAGTGGGTGCCTGAGTAGCTTGTGTGGCAGGTTGGGGTGAGGACGTTTGAGCTGCATTCTGGTTAGGAGTTACGCTCTGGCGAGCAGCATCTTCGCCAGTAGCATCACTACCTTCCGAACCACAGCTGACGATAGCACCTACAAACAGCACTATTGCCAAACCAAAAATAAGACGCTTCAGCATAGTTTCGGGATTTTTGATTTACATAAATAATATAATAGTCAATCCTGATACTTTTAAGCTATGCAAAGATAGCTGAGCTTAGATTTTTCCTGCAAGGGGTCGTATGGAGCAGGTGTTAACGACCTGTTAATGCCTGCGTTCCTTCTGCAACCAACGCTCAAATTCAGACCGAGCAAAAGCAGATAAGCAGTGTATTGCCGTGAGCCCACCTTTTCGAGCTGAGGCTACTCCCCAGCGGATGTCGTCGATTCCTTCTATGGAGTGGGCATCTGGGTTGATGCTCAAAAGTACGCCTGCAGCAAGTGCTGGTTGTATCCATCGCCACTCCAAATCTAAGCGGTGCGGGTTGGCATTGATCTCTATAGCCACACCATGTGCGGCACATGCCGCTATAATGCGCTCGTAATCTAGTGGATAACCGGGGCGCGACAGCAATAAACGCCCGGAAGGATGTCCTAGAATGCGTGTAGCAGGATGGGCAATGGCGCGCAACAGCCGCTGTGTGGCTTTTGCTTCATCCATATGCAGGTAACTATGCACGCTAGCAATGACAAGGTCGAATTGGGCCAATATCTCATCTGGATAGTCCAGGCTGCCATCAGGCAGAATGTCCGATTCGATCGATTTGTAAATCTTGAATGGTGCTAAGACTTCATTTAACTGCTCGATCTCTTCCCATTGCTGGTGCACCCGCTCTAAATCTAGCCCGTTGGCGTAAAAAGCAGAACGGCTGTGATCACTAATTACCAGATACTCAAAACCTTTGTCTCGGGCAGCTTCAGCCATTTGCTGCAAGCTGTGTATCCCATCGCTCCAAGTACTGTGGGCATGAATTACACCTTTGATGTCTGCTACTTCGATAAGGTGGGGTAAAGATCCAGTAATGGCTTGGGGCCAAAATTGTTTGCCATGACGCAGCTCTGGCGGTACTGGTTTTATATTTGCCCGAGCGAACAGTGCATCTTCTTGGGGCATCGGAGGTAAGGTGCCACCCAGGCGTTGAGTCAGTGCCTGTACGAAGAGGTCATCACCTGTAGTCTCCACTTGACAAGTGCCCCAGCAGTCAGAGGGGCAGAAGTGTGCGCGTATCGGCAAACTCTCGTTCCACAAGCCATGCCAACTATTGCCTTGCCGCTTCCAGCTAGAAGTTTGTGCTACAGCTGCCCATGAGGCTGCATCGGTAGGTGGCACGCCTTCTATCAACAAGTCCAGACCATCCAATACATCGCATTTGCGTCGAAAGGGGCCTGTAGGTGCTATTTGCTTTTCGGGGAAAGCTCTGAGAAGGGCTTGTTGGATTGCTTCCCACGCCAATGCCACTGTGGCATAGTGAAATTTGCCTTGTGCGTGAAACCAAAACACCAATTGTTGTCGAATGGCTTCTTGGGTCTTGGGACCAAAGCCTTTTAGCTCGAGCAAGCGGTTTTCGTTAATGGCATATAGCAGCTCACCTGGCGATTCAATTCCCAGTTCGCTCCAAAGCACGCGTACCTTTTTGGGCCCCAGCCCTTTTATCTGTAGCAAAGACACTACGCCCGCAGGAGTCATTGATAAGTATTCTTCTAACTTGTGCATAGTGCCAGTAGCCAAAAGCTCTTTGATTTTGGCAAAAATGGCTTTGCCCACACCTCTTTGCTTGGTCAATTCCTCATCACTCATCTGCGCAATGGGCTGGCTCAACCTGCGCAATTGCGTGTAGGCATTTTGATAGGCCCTGATCTTGTAGGGGTCTTCCCCATGCAGTTCCATCAATTCGGCAAGTAGGCGAAAAGCCTGGGCGATTGTCTTGTTGTCTATTTTTTTTTCTGTCATAACAAATTGAATTTCAGATTGGTAACAATTGCCATGCTTAGTGTTTTTGATGATTTATTTGATATGAATAAAACCTTTATATATATTTGTCGTATCAGTTCATTGAAAGCCCCCTAGCAAGGTAAATTTTGCGAAGCATCCCAACAGCCGGCGTGCAATAGTACATACTGTTGTACGCAGCCCATGAACTATCCAAATTTTTCATAAATCCCATGAGCTATGAGACACTTTGACCTATCCCAGACCCAAGTTCATGCCTCTATTTCTGATATTTCTGATTCGTATTTGGCACTCGAGCTGGAAAAGCGAAAGCGAAAGCAACAATCAGAAAAGTACGTTGCAGGGGTTTCGTTAGTATGTATTTTGACACTTTTTCTCCTTTTGGCCTGTAGCAAATTAGAGAAAAGCTCTGTGACGTTTTCTCCATTATCCACTAGTCCGGTGTATACCTTACGGTAAGAAGAAAGCATGCTACTGAGATGTGATCGAGTTTGATGAGGTGGAACAGACCTGCAAATCAGTTCCACCTCGTCTTTTTTTTGAAAGAAAGAGAAAATGCGCTTTCCTTTGCCTTGCTTTTGCTAACGCGATCAGTCATGGGGCTTCGATTCTTTGCTGCACTTTTCTGGATGGTTTGCTTAGGTGGGTGTACCTGGCATAATAATGCCCGAGCACAAAGCTATTATTTAGAAGGGTGGCTGTCTACTGATCGTACAGCATGGCGCATCGATCGATATAATCGTGCGGGGAGATACTTTTCTGGGGGGCTACGCCTAGCAGCTGGTACAGAGCATTTACAGATAGGAGTGGCGTGGGGTACCGATCTCACGCATCCCGAGTTTGTAATTGTGAATAGTACGGGCACAAGCGGCACGCGCGAATCGTTTGATAGTCAATGGTGGGTTGTTTTTACAAGACTTAACTTCAGTTCATTGCCTGCACGTCGATTTGGCTTTGTGCTGCATATGGGGCTGGGGCGCCAACAGACGCTATGGACCATTTGGCGAGAGCCCGAGGGCCAGTTGTTAGCTCATACCCAGTTGGATCAAGGACTAATGTGGCAGGCAGGTTTTGGGCTAAGTGTGCCGCTATACAAATGGCTACATATGGAGCTGCGATACGAATACGCACAAGTGAGGCGACAGCCTACGAACCTCCCTGTGGTAGGTGCATATACTGCAGGTGGGCATCGCTTGAGTACCGGTCTGAGCCTTAATTTTGCGGGAAAAAAGGCCAGAGGACGCTGCTCGGCTCTTTATCAATGAAGGAGATGACCCAACTCGATCTGCGACAGTACGCCGACAGGTTGCGCCCAAGAACTTATGGTGGTAAATCGCAACTGTGGTGTGCCATCCGCCGCAAATGGGTGGCCCGTACACCGGAAGAGATCGTGCGCCAACTGGTGATTCAAGCACTCATTGCCCATCATTATCCGATAGGGCGTATGGCTGTAGAGCGACAATTTTGCGTGGCTAAGCGCCGCAAGCGGTTTGACCTATTGGTGTACGATGCGCATATGCAGCCATGGCTGCTGATTGAATGTAAAGCGCCCACCATACAGATCAGCCAAAAAGTGTTTCAGCAGGCTGCATGGTACAACGTGGCTTTGCGCGCTCCATGGCTTTTGGTAAGTAATGGCATGCAAAGCTGGTGTGCACATATTGATCACCAGAACCAAAGCTGGTATTTCACGGAAAGTGTTCCGCCTTTGTTATAGTCACACATGGCTGATCATGTATAATTCCTCCGCCAGATTGCAAGAGGACGAACAAAAGCACGTGCTACACCGTTGCTGTAGCCAATAATCCAGCAGACAAATGACCAGTGATGGTTGTGTGTCTAGTTGGCTCAACATTGATAGTTCGAGAAGAGGGGCAAGCCGACTAAGCGTAAGCAGATCCACCACTGATTGAAGCATTGTACTAACATGGATGCGTGTGCCGCGATCCATACTTATTCGAAGAAGGCATCATACTGGTTGCTGTGATTGTCTTTTCGTTGGGGTTTAGCTATAGGCGCATCCAGGTCGAGGATGTCTTCCTCACTTTTAGCCTGGAGTAAGAGCGCGTCTTTTTCTTCTCCTAAAAGCTTGGAAATGCCTTCCTTTTCCCACTTTTCAAGCATGCGCAGGCCTTCTTCTTCAAATACGCCATTTTGCAGATCGATGCTATCCATAAAGGTGGCCGACAGCTCCATGAAGCGTTCCATCTCGCTCACTTTTTCGCTGACGTCTTCGGCGATTGCTTCCATAGCGGCGTCGAACATAGCACGCTTATCCGGATCACCTGAAATGACACTCATAGCCGAGCGCATAGCACTGTGACTGGCGCGGATGGCTTTGCGTTCCTGTTCCTTCACCGACACCTGATCTTTCAAGTCTTCTAATAGGATCTGGGAATTTTCGTACATGCGTGTCAGCACCCGATACAACACTTCCATTTTTTTATATAGGTCTTCTAAGCGCATGTTCGATTCCTTCAATCGACCTGCCTTGCGGCTTTTGAGGATGACCACCGATCGCTTATCCTGTTCTTTGGCCTTGCTGGCTAGCTGTAAGTTGGTCTGTATGGCTTTTTTGTTTTTATGGATGAGCTCGCGTAGCTGATGCATCTGCGCCCGTAGTTTGGTAATTTGTTTGTTCATTTTGCGCAGATTGCTTTCCAGATCTTCGATATAGGACTTGAGGATGCCTATGGGATCGATCTGTACAAACAGGCCCGTGATCCATCGCATGATGCTCTTGTAGCTATAAGCAATGAGTGTCCGCATTTTGGGATCGAGTACCATGTACAAGATTGCACCTAAAGCTAAGAGCATCAATGCCAAATACAATGTATTCTGGGCCAACGATACGAGCACAGGCAGGTAAGTGACAAACAAATATCCACCGCCGAGTATCAACGCTGCCAGGAAGATCAGGCCAGTGACCCCCTCTGGGCGCTGCCAAAAGGATTTAGGTTTAATGTGTTTTGTGGGCTGGTCCATATGCAAAACTTTTTGGGTTAATTCTTATTGTAGGCTACAAATTAACGCAATAGGAAGTACTTTGGGCAATCTTGAAGTAGTATGAAAAAGTAGTAGAAAGAATAGAGGCATCCACTTCTTTCAAGAAATTCGATATTTCGGCCCATAGCTTTGGCCCCAAATTCGCTTGAGGCGACAAATGAATTGTGTGCCATTCGACTAATTCCCCAAATGAGCAGATAATAGACATGTGTACTTTTGACGTAACCATTCCTGTACTCAACGAACAAGCCACACTTGAAAGGCAAATTAACACACTGTACGACTTTCTCAAGCAGCATTTTCCCAAAGCAGGCCAATGGCGTATTGTAATTGCCGACAATGGTTCGACCGACCAAACCCCCCAAATTGCTCAACACTTGCATCATCAACTGGATGGCGTGCAGTTTTTGCGGGTGCCGCGAAAAGGGGTAGGGCTGGCGCTTAAGCATAGCTGGAGCCAGTCCCAAGCCGATATTGTCGGATACATGGACTTAGATCTGGCCACCGATTTGGTGCACTTTCTGGAAGCTTATGAAGCTATTGCGTATAAAGGTTATGATTTGGTCTATGCCACGAGGCTACACCCTCGAGCACAGGTGATTAACCGACCGCTCAAGCGCGAAATTTCCAGTAGGGCTTTTAACTTGTTGCTCAAGTGGTATTTGGGGGTAGGCTTCAGCGATGGCATGTGTGGATTCAAGTGGTTGCGCCGCAACTGGTATCCGCGGCTGTATGAAGCTGGTGCCCAAAACGACGGTTGGTTTTTCAGCACAGAACTGCTTACGGTAGCCGAGTGGTTGGATGCACGGATCTATGAGCTACCCGTGAAATGGACTGACGATGTATCGAGCAGTCGCGTGAAAATTGTACCTCTAGCCATAAAATACATCAAAGGGATGCATGCCCTCAAGAAGCGCAAGCGGTTGCTGCGCCAACAAGGGGTGTTGCCCGCATAAGTACGTATCAAGATGTTGCCCATTGAACGCCAACTTTGGTTGGGTACAGCCATGTGGGGCTGGACTGTCGATGCTGCCGAGGCATTTTCCATGCTCGATGCGTGGTATGAAGCTGGCTTTCGCCAAATTGATACAGCTACTAATTATCCCATCAACGGCATTGCCGCCGACTTCCGCAAGGCAGAATCCATACTCATCCAATGGATACGGGCACATCAAGTGGACGATTTGCGTGTGTGGGTTAAAGTAGGAAGTCTGACCAATGAGCGCAGCCCCGATCACAATCTCAGCGAAGGCTTTATTTTGTTGGCATTAGAATATTACCGGCAACATTTTGCTGACAACTTGTACGTATTAGGAGTACACTGGGACAATCGATCCAATCCAAAGGAAATTGAAGCCACTATTCGTGCGCTACAAACAGTACGAGCATCCGGGCTACAGGTGGGCTTGTCAGGTATCCGATATCCTGAGATATGGGCTCAGGTCAACAGCACTTATGGGCTTTCTTGGCTCATACAGCTGAAGCACAATTTAATCGGATCCGATTTAGCGCGATATGCCCCACTTGCTAATGAGGCTACCTTTGTGGCCTATGGACTCAATGCGGGAGGATTGAAACTCGATCCCAAGGCTTATGGTGCGCACAGCTCGTGGCGGGTGCGCACAGGTCAACTCGATGAGCCACACCTTATGCGCGAGATTCGAAAATTCGTCACTCAATGGAATGCCGATCATCCTCGTGCGCACATCACTGCATTTAGCCAATTGGGACTGTGTTTTGCATTGCATCATCCTCGGCTGAGTGGTGCCATTATAGGCCCATCTAATGTACAGCAGCTACGGGCGACTATCCAACAAGTCCGTACAATTATGACACATGATCACTTTGCAGCGCTATTTGTCGCGCTGGCACAACTTGCAAACAACGGGAGGTAAAGCATATGAGCGCGGATAGCACGTTCGACGCTATTGTAATTGGAGGAGGCATTTTCGGCATTTATGCGGCACTGCATTTTGCTCGCAAGGGCTTACATACAGCTCTTATCGAAAAGGAACCCCAGTTGTTTACTAAGGCTTCTATGGTTAACCAGGCGCGCCTACATGGTGGTTATCACTACCCGCGCAGTATTGCCACGGCGCGCATGAGCGATGAGCACAAGGCCCGATTTACTGCCACACACAAGGATTTTATCAACTTCAGCTTTGAGAAGTACTACGCCATAGATCGGTATGGCTCTCTGACTGATGCGGCTCAATTCGAGCGCTTCTGCGCCTATTTGAACATTCCCTATCGGCGTGTACACCGACACGAATTGTTTCACTTCGATCGCATAGAAGCACTGTACGCCACCGTAGAGCACAGCTTCGATCCTATCCTCATGGCGCGCTACTATCGTCAGGCTGTACAGGAGCAAAAAGCGATAGAAGTGTACACCAGTAGCCATATACGAGCTGCTGAAGCAGTAGCTCAAGAGTGGCGCGTCGAAGTACACACTACCCGACAAGCTTCTCCCTTTTACATACGCGCTCCCTTAGTCGTCAATGCCACCTATTCGGCCACTAATGCAGTTAATAGGCTGTTTGACTTGCCACCTGTCGAGCTGATGCACGAGATTTCAGAAATTGCACTACTCACTTCTCCCGACTTTTCCGAACTAGGCCTTACCGTCATGGATGGGCCTTTTGCCAGTATCATGCCTTACGGCAAAACAGGCCTGCTCTCTTTGTCGAGTGTAGCCTATACACATCACAAAGTGTCGTACGAGCCCGTGCCGCACTTCGACTGCATGGATCGAGTGGCTCATTGTAGCCCTTGGCTTCAGGGTCAATGCAATGCATGCTCCCAGCAGCCACGTTCGCACTACCGCAAGATGTTGGCTCAAATTCGACAATACTTCCGACCTCAGGTGCGCTTTCGCTATTATCATTCGCTTTTTACAATCAAATCTAAGCTCCAGGCCAACTTCATCGATGATGGTCGCCCTACCGAGGTGTTGTGTCTGCGTGAGCAGCCAGCCTTTTGGTGTGTGTTTGCAGGAAAGATCAACTCCATTTACGAAGTGGAACGTATTGTATAAGTAAGATGTTGTGCGCTATGTATCAATCAGTTAGATGAATTGGGCGATGGGTGTGTTTTGTTTTGTTTGGCTTCTTTTTGCGTAAGCAAAAAAATATTTGGAAATTTTGCCGCCTTTCGGCAAAAAGCTCTTTTGTGTCTAAACTCTTTAAACTGGTTGCTCTATGGAACAAACGCGCAAGATTACCCTTTCTGAAAAGGAAATTCCCGAGCAGTGGTACAATATTGTGGCTGACATGCCTAACAAACCACTGCCCCCCCTTCATCCGGCCACAGGTGAGCCCATAGGCCCCGATGCACTCGCTCCACTTTTTCCCATGGCCTTGATACAACAAGAAGTGAGTGCAGAAAAGTGGATTGCCATACCAGAGGAGGTGCGCGATGTGTACACCATGTGGCGCCCTACACCGCTTTATCGAGCTCGCAATTTGGAAAAAGCGCTGGATACGCCTGCCAAAATTTTCTATAAATACGAAGGAGTAAGCCCTTCGGGCTCGCACAAGCCCAATACGGCTGTGGCACAGGCGTGGTACAATAAGCAAGAGGGGGTGCGCCGCATCACTACCGAAACGGGTGCGGGCCAATGGGGTAGTGCGCTTTCTTTTGCCTGCAACCTCTTTGGAATCGACTGTGAGGTGTACATGGTAAAAATCAGCTATGAGCAAAAGCCCTACCGCAAGGTAATGATGCAAACATGGGGAGCACATGTGTTTGCTTCGCCAACCGATCAGACAGAATCTGGGCGCAAGGTGTTGGCGCAAGACCCCAACTCACCAGGATCTCTGGGCATTGCCATTAGCGAAGCTGTAGAGCGCGCAGCCGTAGATCCCGACACGAAATACGCTTTGGGCTCTGTGCTCAACCACGTGTTACTACATCAAACCATCATTGGCCAAGAAGCTCTGGTACAGATGGAAAAAGCCGGCGAGTTTCCCGATGTGGTAATTGCGCCTTTTGGCGGAGGGTCGAACTTTGCAGGCATTGCTTTTCCCTTCTTGCGTTATAAGCTAGAAGGCAAGCGCGAAGTGCGTTGTATCGCTGCTGAGCCTGCTAGCTGCCCTAAACTGACTCGGGGCGTATTCCGATATGACTTTGGCGATACCGTCGGCATGACACCTCTTTTACCCATGTACACTCTGGGGCATCAGTTCGTACCCGCGCCCATCCACGCAGGTGGATTGCGTTACCATGGCGCAGGGGTAATCGTCTCACAGCTGCTCAAAGATGGGCTCATCGAAGCATCGGCACACCACCAGTTGGAAGTATTTGAGGCCGGCGTGCGCTTTGCCCGAGCTGAGGGCATTGTCCCAGCACCTGAAGCTTGCCATGGAATCGCAGCAGCCATCCGCGAGGCCAATCGCTGCAAAGAAGAAGGTACTTCACGCACGATTTTGTTCAACTTGTGTGGCCATGGCAACTTCGACATGCAGGCTTATGAGGACTACTTTGCCGGCAAACTTGTGGAACATCACCTCACCGATGCCGACATAGAAGCCGCACTGGCTAAGTTGGACACACCCGAAATTCCTAGCTAATGCACTACAGGCGGTTGTGGAACTCCACAACCGCCATCTCTATGTTTTGTTTGTGTGCGCAATCCTTTTAAGAAAAAATGCGATGAATTTATACAAATGAGTAAGAAAACAGAACCCTATCTATATCACTGGCCTATTGCTTCACCTAGTGGCGTCGTCCTGATCTTGCATGGTTTGGGCGAATACGGAGGGCGATATGCGCATGTGGCGCAGTTCTTCAACGAAAGAAATTTGGCCGCCATGGCCGTCGACTTCCCAGGTCATGGCCATTCGCCAGGTCCTCGAGGGCATGCTCGAGGGCTTGAACATCTTTTTCAGTACATCGACTATTTGATGCAGCAGGCAACTGAACATTATCCAGATGTGATCAAAGTATTGTATGGGCACAGTATGGGAGGCAATGCTGCACTCAATTACTTGATCCGAAAAAAGCCGTCAATAGCTGCTCTGATTACTTCGAGTGCTTGGATCAGGCTGCCACAAGCTCCTCCTATAGTGAAGGTACTAGCAGCCAAAGTGATGCGCTATATATGGCCGTCCTTGACCTTGCCCAACGGGTTAGATGTCAGTGGGCTAAGTAGAGATGAAGATGTAGTGGCTCGATATATGACTGATCCCCTGGTACATGACCGCATCTCAACAGCATTGGGTGCCAGTATGTTGGAAGCAGCTCAATTCCTAGATCAGTGGCAAGGCTCAATTGATGTGCCCGTACTCCTTATCCATGGCGATGCAGACAGGATAACCGCTTATCAAGGATCTTTTGACTTCGCTGAGCGTGTACGAGGGCCTGTAACTTGTCAGGTATGGGCTGGTGGATATCATGAACTACACAACGAACCCGAAAAGGGCAAAGTGCTCCACTCAGTGTATAAATGGCTTGAACGAAAAGTTTTATCGGATAAGTGATAAAACGGCAGCTATTTTTGAATCGATCGTTATACCTTGTCGCCGGCTTTTCGTTATTAAATAATATGAGGATATGACTTTGCAAGATTTTATTGATAAGCTGCCGGAAAAGTTTCGCCCGGAAGTAGTAGAAGGCATGACGACCAACTTTCAATTTGATCTTTCAGGTGAAGGTGGGGGCCAGTACACAGTGGAATTGATCGATGGTGAGTTGAAGATTCATCAAGGTTTGGTAGGCGAACCCAAATGCGTGGTTGAGGCAAAAGCAGCAGACTTTTTAGCTGTGCTTCAAGGTAAGTCCAACCCAATGATGGCTGTGCTCACAGGCAAGATTAAAATTAGCAATCAGGGAGAGTTGCTGAAATACGCTAAGGTTTTTGGTCTGATGTGAGCAAAAGCATGGCCTGTATATGTTCAATTCGTTTTTATCACTAGTCATCGTGGTGCACGATGGGGAAGAAGCAGCGCAATTGCCCAAGCTGTTGCATCAGCTCTATGGCGTATTGCGCACGCATTTTTCAGATTACGAGTTTGTTGTGGTCAACAACTTGCCGGGCCAATCGCTGGATAGTTATATCATGCCATTGCCCAATGAGCTCAAACATCAGATATATGTGCTTAACTTGTCAAGTGCGACGCCTTGGAATCACGCCGTAGTGGCAGGGCTCGACCGGGCCAATGGAGATTATACCGCAATCTTCGAATTTGAATTTGCCCACCAGCCTCAGCTGCTCCTCGAGATGATGCAATGTGCACACCAAGGATTCGATATCGTGTACTTGCGGGCTCCCAGACGCATAGCGGGATGGCGCACAGGCTTGGGCTATCGCTTGTTTTACTGGATTATGAAGCACTACTCATCGTTGCAGATTGACGAGTTGGCCCACAATACGCGTCTGATTTCTAGGCGTGCACTCAATTCGCTGTTGCGTTTGCGGGAAAACCTCCGCTACATGAAGGCCATCTACAGTATTGTGGGCTATCGCACGACCTTTATTCAAACTGATGTACCGCTCAAGCCCGATCCCCATTCTAGCTTTCGCGAAAAGCTCCACAATTCTCTTGTAGCTATCACCTCATTCACTACCTTTTTGCGCACGCTCCTATTTTGGATTTTTGTTTTTTCAATTTTGTTGCTTATCGTGGTCATTTTCAATGCCGTTAAAGTCAAGATGACCAACGTGGATATCTTCGGCATCTACCACGAAACTGTATCGGGTTGGCCCTTCTTAGTGGTATTGATCTCCGTGTTCTTTGCCATCACCTGCCTCAATTTATTTATTATGTCGATCTA
This sequence comes from Saprospiraceae bacterium, assembly GCA_026982695.1. Lineage (GTDB taxonomy): Bacteria > Bacteroidota > Bacteroidia > Chitinophagales > Saprospiraceae > WFYJ01. The sequence continues at coordinate 114,717 of JALSGS010000021.1, read as the reverse complement.
TCTGTCCAATATTTACTACGAGATCAAGCACCGACCTTTGTATCTTATCGAGTCGATCAAGCGCTATTAGCCTCTACTTTGCCATTCAGGTGGTGCAGACTCATGACCACAAACGAAAGCGATGCTACCACTTAGCTGTATTTTTTTGCCGCTGCTTACAAGTGGTAGCTGAATTACTTACAGGATGAGTAAGTTTACATGAAAAATGATTGTGTAGTAGGGGAATAGGCATGAGAGGGAAGTTTCCTTTTTTTCAACAATTGGATGCTGCAGATTGTGGCACCGCGTGTTTGCGGATGGTGGCAGTAGCCTATGGTAAGACAGTTAGTCCGGCACGCTTGCGTCAACTCACGCGCCAGAGCGTCAGTGGCGTGTCCATCTTGCATTTGGCCGAAGCCGCTGAAGCCATAGGCTTTCAGACAATAGCAGCAGAGCTTACCTTCGAGGAATTGCGCGATAAGGCCCCTTTGCCAGCCATTCTCTTTTGGCGAGGCGATCATTTTGTCGTGCTTTACAAGCTGACCAACGAGAAGGCCATCGTGGCAGATCCGGCTGAAGGTTTGCTTACCTTACCTATCGATGTGTTTAAAAAACTGTGGTATCATCAATCTGAGTTAGGGCGAGCAGCACATGGAGTGGTGCTCGCACTCGAGCCTGGCCCTGATTTTAACACTGTACCTGATGATGCTCCAAAGAGTGGCCTGTGGCGTTGGCTGAATCATCAAACCTCAGCGTGGAAATCTTTGCGCGTGCAGCTCGTACTTGGACTTGTTGTTTCGGGCTTGCTGGGTGCTTTGATTCCCTTGTTGGTAAAGGCTATTGCGGATGAGGCTATCCATTTGTCAGACCTCCACCTGGCGGTACTCATCCTATTGGCTTGGGCCCTGCTGATGAGTATGCGGGTAGCCATAGAGGGGTTGCTCGACTGGATCATTCGCTTTGTAGGCCAACGGCTTGCTGCTGTGGGCATGAGTCAGTTTGTTGGGCGGGTACTCGATTTGCCCTTCGACTTGTTGCAAGGTCAAATGGCGGAAGATTTGCTGCGGCGTGTGTATGGGCATGAGGAGATTGCGCAATTCCTACGCCAACGATGGTTGCCATTTTTATTAGCTACCAGTTTGTTGGTTTTCTTCTCGTTGTTGTTGGCCTGGTTGTATCCGTGGTTGTTGTTACCCTTAGTAGTAGGTGTGGGATTAGAGTTGCTCGTAGCGGCTTGGCATTCGGAATATCGCATGCAGATAGAATATAGAGTTTCGGACATGGCCAGTAAGGCACACATGCTACTGGCCGACTTACTGCAGGGGATTCGAGAGTTGAAGTTGTCAGAAGGTGCGACACTCAGCCGCTGGGAGTGGGAACGCCAACGTAACCAACTGTTCCAGCTCAAACAAGAACTCGAAAAACGGTATGCTCGCCAATCCACGTGGCTTAAACTCATCCAGGCATTTCGCGATGTACTTTTAGTAGGTGTAGCTACCGCTGCCGTAGTGGCACATCACTTGAGTGTGGGAGGGATATTGGCCGTCATATGGATCACCGCGCAATTGGGCTGGGTGTCGGCTCAAATAAGTCGTTTCTTTTCCGAAAGAGGAGCTATAGTCCGGTGGTTTGAGCGAGTTCAAGAAGTGTGGGAATTGCCCTCTGAGCGGGATGAGTCGTTGCGTATGGATCCCCTTCCCGAGTGGCAACCTCTTGTACTGGACCACGTCCACTTTGCCTGGAAGGTGCCCATAGAACAATCTGTACTGCACGATGCCCATATGACCATTGTACCTAGAGAAACCACCCTGATCATAGGTGGAAGTGGCTCGGGGAAAAGCACGCTCATTCAACTGTTGGCTGGACTCATACGACCCGATGAAGGAACGATCAAATATGGGCCAGTGGATTTAGGCCATGTTGCCCCAGCATTGTGGCGCAAAAAGTGCAGTGTATTGTTTCAAGGTGCACATATCTTTCATCATACAATTGCCAAAAATATTGCACTGGGCAGTGAAGTACCTGATATGGATCGACTGCGTGAAGTGGCACGTGCTACCCATCTGTTGGAATGGGTTGACCAGCTGCCCCTCGCCTTTCAAACTGTAGTGGGAGAAGGCGGGCTGGGCTTGTCGCGTGGTCAGATCCAGCAAATCTTATTAGCGCGCTTACTGTACAAGGATGCTGAAATTTACCTAATGGATGAGCCTACAGCTGGTTTAGATACCCCCTTGGCGCGCAAAATCCTTGGCGAGGTGCAGGCCTTCCTCGAGGGAAAAACAGTAGTAGTAGCTGCACCTCACGAACTTGCAAGTCTTGATTTTCAGAGCTACTACCTATTAACCAAAGGTACCCTCAGATTGTTGGAAAGTAGTAAATCGTTTAAGTGATTATGCCTCGTGCTCATAACCGTTCTTCTTTTGTGTATTCTCATAGTGAAGAGTTGACTATGTTGCTTTCGCGCCCACCCTCAGCCATGTTGCGGTGGGGAATCTTGTGGTTGGCCTTGGTACTTTTAGGGCTAATAATAGTGAGTGCCCTTGTCCCATGGCCCGACAAACTCTCTGGACAGATTACATTGGCCTCTGACGTGCCACCTGTAGTAATTACTACCCCTTCGGAAGGTTATGTGGGCACCCTTTTGGTCTCTGATGGCGATACGGTAAAGCGTGGCGACCTACTGGCCGTCATGGAAAATACCGCTGTTTTAGCCGACATACAAGCCTTGGCCCAATGGGCTGACTCGCTACAACGTCAACCCGATGTGGCACTGCTAGAGGAAGCCGAATGGGCGGTAACCTTCATGCAACTCGGAGAGCTACAAAGTGAGTGGGAAGCATTTCTGATGCGTGCAAAAGGCCTGGATCGCACTGCCCCCCTTTCAGATGTAGCTTCTCTGCAAGAGATTGCTCAACGAATCAAGTCCGCTGAAAAGCAGTTGGATAGGCTAAAAAAAGAGTTGCGCGAATTGCAGCTGGAAAAAAAAGCTTCAGAACGCGAATTCGAACGCATACAACGCCTTTATAGCCAAGGCCTTACTACTCTTACAGCCTTACGGCAAGCTAAAGACGAGGTCTGGGCCATCGACAAACGCATCAGCCAAAAGCAAGCGCAAATCAGCACCCAGCAAGATGAAGTAGCCCGCTTAGAGGTCAAAAAGCGAAGCTTTGTTCAAAATGTCCAACAAACCCAACAGGACCATGCCCAAAGTCTCGTAGAAGCTGCCAGCCAACTCAAACAGACCATTCGAGCTTGGCAACGTGCCCATTTGATTTATGCACCGACTGCCGGGCTTATCTCTTTTTATCAAAATAGTGATTTAAAACGGCGATTGCCTGAAGGGCAAGAGCTTTTGGCCATTATTCCCCTACTTGACACCACTCGTGTAGTAGGACGCATGCACGTGTCGCCTTTTGGTGCAGCTAGACTCGAACAAGGTCAACAGGTGCTGGTGTCGTTGTATCAATATCCTGCTGTCGAATTTGGAAGGTTACAAGGACAGGTCGCTTCTTCTTCATTGCTTCCGCAAAACGACGGCACTTACTTGGTAGAAGTGGTGTTTCCAAATGGATTGCGCACCGACAAGGGCTATTCCATCACCTATCAGCCGCAACTGAGTGGGCAAGCAGAAGTGATTATACGAATTCAGCCATTACTGGCACATTTGCTCAAGCGCTAGACAAGCGCGATGTGCGTAGCTTTGGGTGCAGAAACGCAAATGAAAAAAACTTGTATTTTTGCTTACACGCCCAAGCAACATAAGATAAGCTACGCATAAAAAGGGATGTCTTGACCTTCAACTTCAACTCATTTTCAGTTTCCCAAAAAGCACCAAAGCGGTCAGAATTTCTTCAAGTTTCAAACTACCGAGTGCCAAACTTTTTCTAATTTTCTGGGCCTTTGGAGCAAATTTCTTTTTTTAAACCCTGATGCTACCCCTAAACCCTATCTATTTGAGTTGGTTAGGAAGGCCTATTGCATCGAAAATAAATTTCACCAACAACAGCAACCTAATAGTAGTGATGAAGTCTTTCTCTCGCGTCTTGTGGATGGTATGCTTGCTTGTAGGCACCCTGCAATACGGTGCAATTGCCCAAGTGACGATAAAGGGCAAGGTACTTGACCTTATCAATAAAGACCCCCTTATCGGCGCAGCAGTACTTATCCAGGGCAGTGGTGCAGGAACAGTGACCGATTTTGACGGAGCTTTTGAGTTAAAGGTAACCCAATTACCCATTACCTTGGAAATAAGCTATGTGGGATACGAGCCCGTGATTGTAGAGGTCACCGAGGGAAACCAGCCCTTATTCATCGAGATGCAGGAAAGTGCCGTAACCATTGATGCTGGTGTGGAAGTGATCGGACAGCGAATTTCAGAAAAGCAAAAAGCCGCCCCCCTTACTGTAGAAAGTATGGATGTATTGGCTATTCGAGAGACGCCGTCGGAAAACTTTTACGATGGCTTGGGAGCGATGAAAGGCGTAGACCTGACTGCTGCCAGCTTGGGTTTTAAGATCGTCAACACACGTGGTTTTAACAGCACCAGTCCCGTACGTACGCTTCAGCTTATCGATGGGGTAGACAACCAGGCGCCCGGGCTCAACTTCTCCTTGGGCAACTTTTTGGGTGCTTCTGAGCTGGATGTATTGCGCGTGGATCTGGTACAGGGAGCTAGCTCTAGCTTTTTTGGGCCTAATGCTTTCAATGGCGTGATCAATATGCAGACTAAAGACCCCTTTTATCAAAAAGGCCTTGCAGTACAGCTTAAAGCCGGCGAGCGGCAACTCAAGCAGGTAGCTTTCCGTTGGGCCGATGCCTTGAAAAACGACGAAGGTTATGATGTGTTTGGCTACAAGATCAACTTCTTTTACCTAAGTGCCTACGATTGGGTAGCTGACAACTACGACCCAGTAGATGGTTCGCGCGTGCCCAAAGACAATCCTGGCAGATATGATGCCGTCAACCGCTATGGCGATGAATACAACCCCGTCAATGATGCGTCTACTACGCCTCCTTGGAACGATCCAGGCCTCGGTATCTTCTACCGAACGGGGTATCGAGAAGTAGATTTGGTTGATTACGACACGCGCAATATCAAGGCCAATGCTGTTTTTCATCTGCGTCTTCAGCCCGAACTTCAAGAGCAAAGCCCCGAATTAATCGTGGCTTCCAGTTTTGGCAATGGCACTACGGTATATCAGGGGGACAATCGCTTTAGTCTGAAGGGCATTTTGTTTTTCCAAAATAGAATTGAGCTGCGCAAACGCGACCGCTGGTTCATTCGTGCATATGCTACTCATGAAGATGCTGGTAAGAGCTATGACCCATATTTCACAGCTTTACTCCTTCAACAGCGTGCCAAATCCGACCAACGTTGGGGGCAAAACTACCGCCGTTTCTGGAAGCAGTTTATCGTACCCAAAATAGAAGAATATGGCTATCCTGAGCTGGTATGGGATGGCACCCAATTCACTTTTGACTACGAAGCTGCTGAGCAGTGGTTAACCACCTATTACGATTCACTAGTTGTGTGGCATAGCCAAGCGGAGCAATTCGCCAATTTGCCCGATATGGACCCTAATTCAGAGCCCACCCTGGAATATTTTTACCCAGGTACACAGCGCTTTGAAGAAGAATTTAACCGCATTACCAGCACCAAATCCAATCGAGAAGAAGGCGGTACGCTGTTTTACGACAAGTCGGCTTTGTATCACGTGCAGGCCGAGTATCACTTTACGCCTTCTTGGGCTGAACGCCTCACCTTTGGGGGGAGTGGGCGCCTCTATACGCCTAACTCGGATGGCACCATCTTTTCAGATACTGCTGGAATCACAATTCGAAATCAAGAGTTTGGCTTGTACGCAGGTTTGGAAAAGAAGTTGGCTGAAGAAAAACTCACGCTCAATTTGGCTGGTCGTATCGACAAAAACGTGAATTTCAACTTGGTCAGTACGCAAGCGGCTTCATTGGTGTACAAACCGCGACCTGCGCACTTTTTGCGTGCATCTTTTAGCTCCGCTATTCGTAACCCGACACTTACTGATCAGTATCTCAACTTGAATGTAGGTCGAGCTATCCTCCTGGGTAACATATCTGGGTTTGATAGCTTGATCACTGTTGAGTCGTTTAAAGATTACACTTCTTGCCTGTGTCTGGACACCTTGCAGTACTTCAATGTCGATCCTGTACAGCCTGAGAAAGTGAAGACTTTCGAGGTGGGATATCGAGCTACTTTGTTCAATAGCCTTTATATAGATGCAGGCTATTACTATAGCATTTACAGCGACTTTCTCGGGTATAACATCGGCATTGATGCTACTTTTGGCCCTGATGGCTTTCCGGAAGAAGTACAGGCCTATCGTTTAGCGGCCAATTCAAAGAACAAAGTGACTACACAGGGGTTTGCCATTGGCCTAAACTACTACTTTGGCGATTACTTCATGCTTTCGGGCAACTACTCCTGGAACCGCCTTAATGTCAATGATGATATAGCCAATGACCCCATTATTCCTGCCTTTAATACGCCAGAACACAAGTACAACATTGGCATCAGTGGTCGCAATGTGCAGATGCGCGTAGGAGATCGCTATATTCGTAACTTTGGATTCAGTATCAACTACAAATGGGTACAAGGGTTCGTGTTTGAAGGTTCGCCTCAGTTTACAGGCTACATACCCTCATACGACCTGCTGGATGCTCAGGTAAATTACACCATTGAAAAGTGGCATACAACCGTCAAAATAGGTGCGTCCAACTTGCTGAACAACCTCCATTACGAGACTTATGGAGGGCCAAGAATAGGCAGATTGGCCTATATAACGATTTTGTACGACTTCAAGAAAAGATAAATATTGTTCTTTATGCTCAACTGTTAGTTTCTCAACTAAAAAATTGCATGTGTATGAAGCGATTGGCTACAATGTTCATTGCCATTTGTCTAATGGCTTTCAATTATTTACAGGCTCAGCGCTATCTCGAGCCAGTGTTTGATGATGTGATGGTTCAGACTGATGTAGTGTATGGTGTCAATGCTACAGTGCTGCTCTTGCCTCAATTGGGCGAGGCCGTACCTGAACCCTTAATGATGGATGTGTATATGCCGGCAGGCGATACTGAAACGGAACGTCCCCTTTGCGTAATTGCCCATACAGGTAATTTCATCCCTTGGCCACAGAATGGTGGCACAGTAGGTACGCGCAAGGATAGTGCGATTGTCTACATTGCCAAGCAGTTGGCCATGCGTGGATATGTAGTGGCGTTGATCGACTATCGCTTAGGATGGAACCCACTGGCACCTACACAAGACGAGCGCGTCTTTACGCTGATTAATGCGGCTTATCGAGGTGTGCAAGATTTGCGCACGTGTATCCGCTATTTCCGTCGGACGGTAGCTGAAGAAGGCAACCCCTATGGCATCGATCCCAACAAAGTGATGGTATGGGGCGATGGTACAGGTGGATATATCACCCTAGCTGCTGCTACGCTTGACGATTATCAGGAGATACTCATTCCCAAGTTCGTTACACAGGATCCCAACGGCAATCCCTTGCCCATGGTCATCGAACAAGTAAATGGCGATATTTACGGTACTTCAGTAGGTGTGGTGCCGCAGGGTTATCCGGGGTTCCCCCCAGGCGATACGCTGTGCTACCCCAACCATGTAGGCTATCCTTCCGACTTCAATCTTTGTGTCAATATGGGCGGCGCTTTGGGCGATACTTCTTGGATCGACGAGAACACCCCGCCCATGATTTCCTTCCAAGTACCTACCGATCCTTTTGCACCTTACATGGAAGGCATCGTAATTGTGCCGGTAGTAAATCTGCCAGTGGTAGAAGTACAAGGCGCCTACCTGGTGCAAATGAAAGCCAATACCTTGGGCTTGAATGCCGTGTTTGCCGATGCTGACTTCTCGATCAACGGATACGAGGACTTTTCAGCAGTAGCTGACATGCGCAACAATGGTTGGGACGGGCTCTTCCCGCTTTACGGCTCGGCAGGTCCTACCGATAGCAGCCCTTGGCAATGGTGGAATGCCAATACAAACCCGAACCACAACCCTGCAAACCCCGTACATCAGGATATGTCGCCTCAAAAAGGTATGTCGTACTGCGATACTATGATTGCTTACGTAGCTCCGCGTGCATGTATGGCTTTGGGGTTGAATTGTCCTGCGGTTAATGTAGAAGAATTAGATGCCCAGCAAGTTGGCTTGCAACTTTCACCCAATCCTGCAACGGATTTTGTACGTGTGCGCACCAATGCCGACTTCCCCATTGAACACATCTATGTGTATGACATGTCGGGGCGTCTGGTGAAGGCCTATACTTCGCTCAATAGTAGTGACTTTACCATCCAGCGCAATGTGTTACCTAGTGGTATGTATGTGGCTTCCTTCTATTTCAAGGAAGGCCGAGTGACCAAGCAGCTGATCTTTAACTAATTAAGTGTGAGACCTGTATAAGACAAAAGGCCCGTCACACGCAGCGCATGACGGGCCTTTGTCGTGTGTCGAATAGCCTAAACTTTTAGCCCCATAGCCAGTTTTGATATTTGCGCGTATAGCGCCGCAAGTTGAGCCAAAAGGCTACGACGAGGTACAAAATAAGAGGTGAGCCCAAGGTGGCAAATGAGGCATAAATGAAGTACAGCCGTACGCGGGCACTGGCAATGCCCATTTTTTCACCTAGCCATTCGCACACACCAAATAAAGACTGTTCCAACCACCAAGTCACATCGCGCATGGTCGGGAATTTGGGGTCATCAATAATATATTTTACATCACCTTAACCTTAGATGTAAGGTGCCATCTCTATGTCGATACAAAACTACAAAGTGCTTGCCGAAAGTTGTAAGGTGCCTTTACGTGCCAGCTACTGTTTGGGGCTACAAAGGTAGCATGTACTTCTTGCCCGTCGATTTTACACCGTACTTGAGCATGTGCAGGCAGTACCCATTCTAATGTGATCTCGGACCAAGTAGGTTGGAATTGGCCCTCTATTTCTTGCGTGAGTACCAGTTGATGGGGGTGTTGCTGTAGCCGGTATTTGGCTAAGCGATATGTGCCCTGAAGGTGGTCATATCCATCACCAGCATCTTCGTACCAATAAGTAGGTAAGTATGACTGTCCGGGGAAGATGCGCAAGGCAGGGGGGTGGGGCAGAGGTGCACTCGTATGCGGCCTGACAGGGTAAAGCGGGATAACGCTGCCTGCCCTCGCGAATGCGGGGATGCGATCCAAGTGTACACGCAGCCGATGAGCACCTGCTTGATATATTTTTCCACTAGTCCAATCATACCACTTACCTTGGGGCAAATAGATGCTTTTGGTCTTCTGCCCCGGTCGTAATATAGGCCAGATGAGCAAGTGCTCGCCCAGCATAAAGGCTTCTTCGATTTTGATTGCCCGCTTGTCTTCGGGCCACAGTGCACAAAGAGGTAATAGCACAGGTGTGCCGTCGCGTTGGTGGCGCCAGAAAGCTGAGTACAAATAGGGGAGTAATCGGTATCGCCACTGAATCGCCTTGCGGGCCAGATTGGTCCACGGCTCGCCAAATGCCCAGGGCTCTTGATCCATGCGGTCTTCAGGTGGTGGTGCTTGGAGCGCCTGGTCGTCCTGGGCAGCATCTCCATCTGTATGGTTGCCTATGGAATGCACTCTAAATAGCGGGTGAAATACACCTAATTGCAGCCAGCGGATCATGAGTTCGCCATCGGGTTGGCCAGCAAATCCACCAATATCAGATCCGGCGAAGGAGAAGCCACTGATGCTCAGGCGCAATGTCTGTCGCAAGGCGATGGCCAAATGCTCCCAGTTAGCGATGTTGTCGCCTGTCCATACAGCAGCATAGCGCTGCCCACCTGCAAAGGTAGCTCGCGTGAGTACAAACGGCCGTTGGTGGGGTTTGAGTTGTCGCAAACCCTCAAAAGTAGCTCTACTCATCTGCTGGCCATATACGTTGTGTGCTTGTCGGTGGTCGGTCAGGTGGCCTTCGTAGTGGTGAATGACATTGTCGGGAAACGTCTTGCGATGCACTTTGAAGATAGCTGGCTCATTCATGTCGTTCCAAAAGCCATCTACTTGTTGGTGTAGGTAGAGATTGCGATATAGTTTGCCCCACCACTGGCGCACGTGAGGATGAGTAAAGTCGGGAAAGACGCAGTCGGGTGGCCATACAGGAGCAATCATCCATTCGCCATTACTCCGTTTGCACCATACGTCGTAGTCTGTACCGTGCTGAAAAACAAAGTATTGCTCGTCAATGCGAATGCCTGGGTCAATCATTACCACTGTGTGGAACCCCTTTTTTCGTAGCCATTCGATCATTCCCTTAGGATCGGGGAAGTAATCGAGGTTCCAAGTAAAACAACGATATCCATCCATGTAGTCGATGTCGAGCCAGATAGCGTCGCAAGGAATATCCAAATCGCGGAATGTTGCTGCTACTTCCTTGACTCTCGATTCGGGAAAGTAACTCCACCGGCACTGATGAAAGCCAAGTGCCCAAATAGGTGGCAATGGTGTTTTGCCCGTAAGGGCTGCATAGCGCCGACATACGTCTAAATATGCGGGGCCATTGATGAGAAAACACGACAAGGGCCCTCCTGCTGTGCGAATGCAAATGCGACCTGCTTGGCTTTTTTCGAAATCGAACCAGGATTGATAGCTGTTGTCGAGGAAGAAACCCGCACTTAAGCCCTTGTGAATCCGTATAAAAAAGGGTATCGACTTGTACAGTGGATCGGTATCGGTACCATACATGAAGGTATCTGTGTTCCACAATGTGTATCGTTGTCCTTTCATATTTAAGCGGCCTGCTTTGTCGCCTAGCCCGTGATAATGACAGCCTTTAGGAGCATGTAGATGTAACTGCCACTCAGATAAGCCCGACAGAATGGTTTCGCGGCAAGCAAAACCTGGCTCGGCTGCTTCAAATACTACATGTCCAGAAGCGTCTTCCAAACGAAAGTAGCCGTCTTGCTTGCGCAAAAACAAGCGCAGCTGCTCGGTGTGTAATGTCCAGAATAGTGGATCTTCCATCCATTGATGTGGAGGGCAGCTGTCAAATGGGTGGTTGGGGTCGAGCGCATAGCTAAAATGGGCGTTGTGGGGCTTTTGCCACAGCTGCCAAGTGAGTTGTACAATATGAGCTGACCACACGCGAATTTGAAGCGCTACTGGTGAAGCAGTGGGCAGCCAATAGGTGCGTTCGTCGATAGCTTGGGGCGTAGAAAGCGCACCGCATTGATGGAGGCGCCACGCATCGTCGGCTCTGTGTGCTGTACCGACTTTGTCCATATGGATTATGCGAGAAGCTTTTTTGTCCTTTTTCATCGATCGGAGCGTATTGAGTTAAACAATGGAAGCCGGCGCATTGGGTAGCATCTTCCGAAAGGTAAAGATACCTTGGCAATTGGAAGGCCACAGGAGCACATATGGCGAAGATATGGTGGAGTGGTTTACCCATGGGCATGCCCCTCAAATTTGTTACCTTTGCATGTTTTTGAGAACAAGCGCCAAGTGTTTAATGTTAAATTGCTGATTGTCAAACAAAAGTGATTGAATGGCGACAGGAGAGCGTATTGTGCCCGTGAGCATTGAAGAGCAGATGAAATCTGCCTATATCGACTATTCGATGTCGGTCATCGTATCAAGGGCGCTTCCCGATGTGCGAGATGGCCTCAAACCGGTGCATAGGCGCGTACTTTATGGAATGCATGAATTGGGACTGACTTATAACAAACCTCATAAAAAGTCGGCTCGTATTGTAGGTGAAGTGCTGGGTAAATACCATCCACACGGCGATAGTTCAGTGTATGATACAATGGTGCGCATGGCACAGCCTTGGTCGTTGCGTTATCCCTTGGTGGATGGGCAGGGCAATTTTGGTTCTATGGACGGCGACAGCCCGGCAGCTATGCGCTATACCGAAGCGCGATTGACGCGCATAGCTGATGAAATGCTGGCCGACATTAACAAAGATACCGTAGACTTTGTACCCAATTTCGACGATTCCTTGAAAGAGCCTACGGTGTTACCGGCACGCTTGCCCAATTTGTTGGTTAATGGTGCTTCGGGCATTGCTGTGGGGATGGCTACCAATATGATGCCCCACAATCTCAATGAGGTCGTCGATGGAATTGTCGCTACGATAGATGATCCTCAGATTACCATTGCTCAATTGTGCAAGTACATAAAAGCCCCTGATTTTCCCACAGGTGGGGTGATCTATGGGCTTAAAGGAGTGCGCGAAGCTTATGAAACGGGGCGGGGAAGAGTGGTCGTGCGTGGCCGTGCACGTATCGAGGAGCTTCCCTCGGGCCGGGAACGCATTCTCATTACGGAAATTCCCTACATGGTCAATAAGGCCAACCTTATTATAAAAATAGCAGACTTAGTCAATCTCAAAAAGATTGAAGGCATTGCCAATATTCGCGATGAATCGGACCGCAACGGCGTGCGTATCGTCATTGAGATAAAACGCGATGCCATGGCCAATGTCGTACTCAGCCACTTGTATAAGTACACGCCATTGCAGACGAGCTATGGAGTAAACAACGTGGCCTTGGTAGATGGACGGCCCCAACTGCTCAATCTCAAGCAGCTGATCGAGGAGTTTGTCAAGTTTCGCATTGAAGTTGTAGTGCGCCGAACGCGCTACGAATTGCACAAGGCAGAAGAACGCGCTCATGTACTCGAGGGCTTGCTCATCGCTTTGGACCATCTCGATGCCGTGATCGCCTTAATACGTGCCTCTCAAACAGTGGAAGAAGCGCGCGAGGGGCTGATGGCCCGCTTTGAACTTACAGAGATTCAGGCGCGCGCCATTCTGGACATGCGTTTGCAAAAACTGACTGGCCTGGAACGAGAGAAGTTGCAGACAGAATACGATGAACTACAGCGACAGATTAGGGAATTCAAAGAGATCTTGGCCAGCGAATTGCGCCAACGCACCATTGTGAAGGAAGAATTGCTCGAGCTGAAGGAAAAATACGGCGACGAGCGCCGAACAGATATTACCTACGAAGAGGGCGACATCTCCATGGAGGATATGGTGCCCAATGAAGAGGTGGTGATTACCATTACGCACAGAGGATACATCAAGCGCACGCCTGTGGAGGAATTCCGTGTACAGGGGCGAGGCGGTAGAGGCTCGAGGGGTGCAAAAACGCGCGATGAAGACTTTGTGGTTCATATGTTTGTAGCTACCAACCACGACTATCTGCTGCTATTTACCGAATCGGGCAGAGTACATTGGTTGCGCGTATACGAAATTCCCGAAGCACCTAAGACTTCAAGTGGGCGGGCCATCCAAAATATTCTCTCCATCCCCAAAGAAGACAAGGTGAAGGCCTACATCAAAGTCAAGGACCTCAATGACGAGGAACTCCTTGACAATCATTATTTGATCTTTGCTACTCGGAAGGGTATGGTAAAGAAGACGCCCCTGAGAGCCTATTCGCGCCCTCGCAGCAACGGCATTAATGCTATCGTCATCCGAGGAGGGGATCAATTGCTCGAAGTGCGCCTCACGGATGGCCATAGCCATGTGTTTTTAGTGACGCGGCAGGGTAATGCCGTGCGATTTGAGGAATCGCGGGTGCGGCCTATGGGGCGTACTGCTGCGGGAGTGCGCGGCGTCACGCTGCAGTCGGCCGAAGATGAAGTAGTAGGCATGGTGTGCTTGGATCCTCGTGAAAACGGTCAATCCTTGTTGGTGATTTCCGAAAAGGGCATGGGCAAGCGCACGCATTTCGACGAATATCGCCTGACCAATCGTGGGGCAAAAGGCGTGCGCACGCTCAGAGTGACTGATAAAACAGGACAAGTAATAGCGGCCAAGGTAGTGCGCGATGAAGATCACCTCATGGTAACGACCAAAAGTGGTATCATGATCCGAATCCCTGTAGCTTCTATTCGGGTGCAAGGCCGAGCTACGCAAGGGGTGCGCGTGATTCGATTAGAAGCAGGTGATGAGATAGCTGATGTAGCAATAGTTGCGCGTCAAAATGGCGAAGAAGAAGAGTAAAAAATGGTTGGAAACTAGCTCGAGGTGCAATACTTTAACGTTTTCATTAGAGTACTTTCGCCTTGTGTTGCGTCTGCGTGATGAGGCCAGTGAACTTCCTTACGCAGAGGAAATGATTTGGCGATGAACCAATTTGAACTTGTAAATCAAAATCTGTCCTTATGAAAAAAGTACTGCTCAGTCTTTTCGTCTTGATATGGGTAGCTCAAGCAGGATTGGCCCAAGACGATCCAGTAAAGGCTATGAAAAAGGCAGCGCGTGATCTGAGTGCTTATAATCTCGATCCTGACAACAACGCAGACAAGCTGGAGGAGGCTCGCACACTTATCGATTTTGCAGCGCAAGCTGAAGAGACTAAGGGCATGGCTAAAACTTGGAAAACGCGTGGTGATATCTACGCAGCACCTGTGTTTAAGGAAGTCACTGCACTGTCGCTAAGCCAAGGTGCCCAGAAGCCTACGACCTGGGAAGATGCATTGGTGGCCGCAGCTTCTTATGAAAAAGCACTCGAGCTAGCGCAGAAAAAATTCGAAGTTAAAGATGCACTCAAAGGCCTAAAGGACGTAACTGGCTGGCTCAACTATTTTGGCAACTTGATGATTAGCCACCAAGACTATCAAACGGCCTACAAAATCCTGGACAAAGTTTTGTACTACGATCAGTTGTTGCGCGAAAAAGGAGGGGAGCCCGTGTTGGCTACACCTGAAGATGTAAACAACACCAAGTTTATCGTGGCATATACGGCCATGTTGAGCAACGACAATGAGCGCGCCAAACAACTGTTTATGGAGCTGTACGAAGCTGGTTATAGCGAACCAGGGGTATATGCCAATTTGTTCAATTTGCTCAATGCCGAAAACGATCCCAATGCACTGAGTATTTTGGAAAAAGGACGGCAACTCTTCCCAGATGATACTGAGATCCTTTTTGCCGAAATCAATTATTACATTCAGGAAGAGAAATACGACGTGTTGAAGGAAAAACTCAGAGAAGCCATTGAGCGTGAGCCCGATAACCCTTCAGTGTACACCGCGCTGGGCAATGTATACATGAATTTGTTCAATGAAGAGTACGCGAAAAATGGCGACTCGGATCTGGCTAAGGAATACTTTGAAGAGGCACGCAAGTATTTTGAGCAAGCTATCAAGATCAATCCAGAGCAATACGATGCGATCTATTCTTTGGGCTCTTTGTACTACAATAATGCTGTGGAGATCATCAAAAAAATGAACAACCTGGGCTTGAGCAAAGAAGATCAGAAGAAATACGACGAATACGGGAAGCTGGTAGATGAATTGTTCTCTAAGGCACTGCCCTATTTTCAACGGGCAGAGGTCATTAATCCCAGCGATCGCAACACCTTGATCGCTCTCAAGGAAATTTATGCACGCCAAAACAACTTTGAGCTTTCCAATGAATTCAAGCAGCGCCTGGATCGCGTCGAGCAGGGCAAAAAAATCGAGAAAAGTTACTTCGCTCAGTAAACTCCTTGCTTTTTGTTGCTTTTGAAAAGCAAGATGCCCAACGAGAGTGGCAAGTACCAATAATACTTGCCACTTTTTTTGTTTTGAGTGGCATTATGGCTACTGCTTGCTATCTTCTTGCCCGAAAAACTGCTACAAAATGAAATCTATTAGATGGCTTAAGTGGGCACAGCACATCGATGCACTCAATGAGCGAGTAGGGCAAGCAGTGTCGTGGCTCAACTTGGTATTGGTAGTTGTGGTGTGTATCGCAGTGGGCGTTCGGTATTGGCTCAATGAAGATAAGGCTTTCATCATGGAGCTGGAATGGCATCTGTACGCTTTGGTGTTTCTTCTAGGGGCTGGATGGACCTTCAAGCACGACCGGCACGTAAGAGTAGATTTATTCTATAGTCGTTTTGATCGCAAAGACAAGGCCCTAGTCAACCTAATAGGCACAGTGGTTTTGTTCATTCCTTGGTGTTTGGTGCTCATCTACACATCTTTTTTCTATGCGTGGGAAAGTTTTAAGCTGATGGAAGGTTCGCCTGATCCTGGAGGATTGCCTTTCCGCTTTGTGATCAAATTTGCCATTACACTAGGTGGAATTTTGCTTTTGTTGCAAGGCATTTCTTTGAGCATCAAATCGTGGTTTGAGCTGCGGCGCCCAAATGATTCACTTCAAAGTAATTGACAGCTATGGCCTGGATAGCAATCATCTTGTTTGTCAGCATTTTCGTACTCATTCTTTATGGGTATCCCGTGGCATTTACCTTAGGTGGGTTGGCTGTATTATATGCGCTGTGTTTTTTAGATCCTGTTAGCTTTAATGCGTTGCCTTCGCGCGTGATGGGCGTCATGTCGAATTACGTGCTCATTGCCGTGCCCTTATTCATCTTTATGGGCATTATGTTGGAAAAATCGGGTTTGGCTGAAAACCTCCTAGAGACTATGGCTATGATGTTTGGTCGTTTCCCTGGAGGATTGGCCATTAGTGTAGTGATTGTAGGAGCTATGTTGGCAGCCTCTACGGGTATTGTAGGAGCGACAGTGATCACTATGGGGCTTATCAGCCTACCTACCATGCTCAAGCGAGGCTATACGCCTGAGTTGGCTACAGGTGTGATTGCTAGCTCGGGTACGTTGGGCCAAATTATTCCACCTTCTATTGTGCTGGTGCTATTGGGCAGCGTCCTAAATGTCTCGGTTGGTGACTTGTTTGCTGCCGCACTCTTGCCGGGCCTTTTCTTGGTGATGGGCTATGTGTTGTTCATCATCATGCGGGCATTATGGTGGCCCGAGCATGCCCCTCCTATGCCGCGGGAAGAGCTGGATGCCTTTCGGCAAAAAGGTATTGGAAAGACTTTATTTATTGCCTTTTTGCTGCCTTTTTTACTTATCACGGCCGTATTGGGTAGCATCTTTGCAGGAATAGCTTCACCCACAGAGGCAGCAGCTGTAGGAGCTATGGGAGCCATAATACTCACTCTAATTCAGGGGCGCCTTGACAAAGCCACCCTTGCTGCAGTATGTCGAGAGACCACCTTTCTAACTAGCATGGTGTTTCTGATTTTGGTGGGAGCTACTACTTTTAGTATGGTATTTCGGGAAATGGGTGGCGATCGCTTTTTGGTCGATGCTGTGCTAAATGCTAATCTTTCACCTTACGTGTTTTTGATCTTGGTCATGGTAGTGGTCTTTATTGCTGGGTTCTTTATCGATTTTATCGAAATTGTCTTTATCATTGTGCCGGTAGTAGCACCCATTTTCGAGCAATTGGGCATGAACCTCATCTGGATTGGGGTACTTTTTGCTCTCAATTTGCAAACTTCTTTCCTCACACCGCCCTTTGGATTTTCTCTTTTTTACCTGAAAGGCGTGGCACCGCCACAAGTGACTACTTTGCATTTGTACCGCGGTATTGTGCCCTTTGTATTATTGCAAGCATTGTTATTGGGTGTGGCTGTGTCTTTTCCAAAACTGGTCTTGTGGTTGCCTGGATGGTTGGCTCGATGAATCTTTTTATGGATTGCGTATGACAATGTCGCCCAAAGTGATTTTTATGGAGATTGTGCCCATTTCCTTGTTGGGATTAAATACGGCTCGTTTGAGGCTGCGTGTGTTCTCTATGTAATTGAAACGCAAATCGGCGGGAGCGGTGATGTTGCCATAGTGAGCCGTAAGCCTATAGCCATAGAGACTGGGCTGAGCATCAAAAAAGTAGACGTCTGACTTTTCAGCTGTAATGTTAAGGCTCAGGGGTGGGCCATGGGGTGAAGTGAAGAGCTTGACAATGCCATATTGCGAAACTAGATCCAGTTGGCCTGTGATGTGATGGAGCGTTATGTCGCCTCGGGTGGCTTGAATGAATACATTGCCCGATAGACCATCTCCTTCCACATCGCCATAGCTCGATATGACGCGAATGTCGCCTTTGAGTTGTCGAAGCCAGGTCTTACTGAATTCGCTATTGATGTGGAGCCTATGTGCCAGTTGTTGCACATCTGTGAGGCCAAAATAGTTTTTCAGGTACACGGGGCAGTCGGCTGGTAGCAAGATGGTGTATACTGCTTTGAGTGCAGCCTTCGGATGCATTGACTCGTCGATATAGTTGCGAAAGTAGATCTTCTGGTTGTGCTGATCTACTTTCCACTTCATGGCTTCAAGGCTTCGGGCGGCTTCATGCTTTTCGGGATGTCGGGCGATGATTTGCAAGCTAATGCGCACTTCGTCGCGCTCCCAAGTGGATATGCGTATTTCTGCTTTTTGACCTTCGATATTGAGCTCTGAGCCCATCTGATAGGGAAAGGTTTTTTCTATTACTCGACTGGCTACCTGCAAAACCGTTTGCCCTGAAACGTGTGCGCCAATAGCCATCATTATGGCCATAATGCAAAAAAGGCGGTAAGTGCGCATTGCATTCTGTTTCATAGGTACAATTATTGAAGTACAGCCACCATTTGCCGGATCAGATGCGCTTCCTCTCGTTCGATCTTGGTCAACAAGTGCAGTAACTCCGGATCAGTTTCCCAGGGGGTGAGTTGAGCGCTGAGTTGCCGTTTGGCGGCAGCCACTTCTTGCAGCTGGGTCTTAAGTGATTGCACTTCTTCCGTGTTACAGAGAAAGGGGTAATCTTGACAAAGTTGCCAGATGAGCTTGAGCGCTTCTGAATCACTCAGTGCCTGGGTATCCACGAGTAAATCTTCTGATATCGTTTGCGTACTCCAGCTAATATCGGGATAGGAGTCAAGGCGGTCATGGGAATTGTGCCATAGGAGTGCAACAGACGCTATGCACCACAGCGCTATAGCAGCAGCTATTCCTCGATAGAAGGGCCTTATGCGTTTGGTTTCAGGTGATGTGCTGGAGTTGATGCGTTGAGCAATACCCCGCCACACAGATTCTGGGGGGGCGTATTCAGGTAGTTGCTCCAGCTGAGTACGCCATAGGCTATCGGATTGAGCAAGTTGTTGGCGGATACGCTCCCAAATGTGTTCGGGGGGCATGTATTGGGGCAACCTGTCTTTCCACTTGTTCGTCATTGGTGATGCCTGTTGTGAGTGATTCAATGAGTATTTCAGATATCGAATTGGCCCAATACTTCGCGCAATCTGCGTTTGGCATGAAAGAGTTGTGACTTACTGGTACCTTCAGAAATGCCCAGTATTTGAGCTACTTCCTTGTGACCATAACCTTCTATTTCTATCAGTACAAACACCGTACGGTATCCTTCTGGAAGTGCTAAAATGGCTTGTTCGATGTATTCGGCATCCAGTGAATTGTGCTCAGTAGTTGAGACGTGGGCCTGTGCTCGATCCAACTCATCGAAGTGCATTTTTCGTTTGCGCAATTGGCCATAGGCTGTACGTATCACTATAGTCTTGATCCATGCACCCAAGGTGGCTTCTCCTCTAAATGAGGGCAGTGAGCGAAATACCTTGACAAAGGCATCTTGCAGCACGTCATTGGCATCTTCGAAACTACCCGTGATGCGATAGGCCAATGTGTACATGGCCTTTTTATATCGATCGTATAATGTGCGTTGGGCAATGGGGTCGGCAGCCAAACAGCGCTGTATCAGTTCGGATTCCGTCATGTACGTGTGTGCAATCATGGACAAAGAGGATCATCAACCTGTCTGGATAGTATAAAGTGTAGTGTCAGCTACTAAAGGTTGTACAAAAAAAGAGTGGGCTGCACACTTTGTGTGTACAGCCCCTTTCCCTATCGAAAAGATGAAGTCAAAAGGCAATGCCGAGCGTAGCGATAATTCTTTCGGGGTTTTGGCTAAAGGCATATTGTTGCCCATTGATGATGATGTGATCGCCGAATTTGTTGAAGTTGCCCTCATAACGAAGATCGAACGAATACTTTCTAAATAAGTCGATGCCAATTCCTGCTTGGAAACCCAACGTGAGGTTCTTGAAATCTTGTTTATAGCCTTCAATATCTGTCAGGTTAGATGTAGAGGCGAGAAACACGTGGCCCACGGGACCTGCTCCTATGCGTACAGGCCCCAGCTTCGTACCTACAATAACTGGAATATTGAGGTTTTGGTATTTTTCTGTGAAAATTCCGACGGGATTACCCCCGATTGAGTCCAAGGTAAAATCCACACTTGTGGAATTGTACACTATCTCGGGGCGTATAAAGAGAGTGGCAAGTTGAAACTGACCGAAAGCTCCAAAATGCACGCCGTATTTGGCATCTTTAATGGCTAATTTGAGTTCTTCCATTCCTTGTGGAGAGAATTGGATGAAATCACCTGGTTCGAGTTCGGTGGTGTTGAGCCCTACTAAAAGGCCGAATTTACTTTGGGCTTCTGCCGTCTGAACACTAACGTACGCTACGAGCAACAACGCAATGAGTTTCTTCATGATAAACTTGGTTTTTTAGTGTGTGTTGAGTTATGGTTTTTTGAAGTTGCAAAGAAAATGCCTGTTTGTAGGTCCTCCATTCAATCGCTTGGAAGGGGGGAGTTGTTATGGTGAAAGAGTTGTTTTTAAGATAGATTAACATTTTTTGCTGTCTTTTGAAGACAAGTTGACGTGCGAGCCCATAAGGGTAAAAGGAATGGGAATAATAGTAACTTTGTGCACTTCACTACATACTACATCATCCACATCAATGGGCAATACGCTTCACATTCAGCATGCTACCTACATCGGGAGCTATATACAAGAAAGTCAATGTCCCCGGGACGGAAAACCCGAGTTTGCCTTCATTGGCAGGTCAAATGTGGGCAAATCCTCTCTGATCAACATGTTAGTAGGGCGCAAGAAATTGGCTAAGGTGAGCAATACACCTGGTAAAACCCAGACATTGAACTTCTTTGACGTCGACCGTCGTCTTTATATCGTAGATTTGCCAGGCTATGGATATGCCAAAATCTCGAAAACCAAGCGAAAGGAATGGAGCCGAATGGTACATGCTTATCTGCAAAAACGCGCTACACTGCAAGTAGCATTTGTCTTGCTCGATGCCAATATTCCATTACAACAAAACGACATTGAGTTTTTGAACTGGTGTGGAGAGGCACACATTCCTATCGCATTGGTGTATACTAAGTTGGATCGGATGAGGCACAATAAACAACAGAAAAATTTGGCGGCTATACGCAAGGGATTGCTCGAGTATTGGGAATCGCTGCCCCCACAATTCGAGACTTCAGCTGTGGATGGCACGGGACGGGAACAGATGTGGGCCTTCATCAATGAATTAACAGCGCAGTACTATGCCCGTCAAGACCGTTAATGAAAGGATTTATCCACAAATATGGCCCGACATTGAAGCGTGGCCTATTCATCAAGTCCATCAGCGACGTGCCGAATTTGTATCCGAGATTGAGGCATTTACTACTCAGCGCTTGCTCGACAAGCATGGCCATCGATTGGGCGATATTCTTGCACGTACGATTTACATGGAGCGCATACGCGTCAAGGAAGAGCCATGGAAGGTGGATCCGCCCAATGAGCGCCAGTTTTGGCGAAAGCTATACAAACGCTTAGCCAGTGCACCAGTCGGTGAGGAACACCTCGACGAAGCCATGGCGATATACGAGGAGATTATGGAACTCATCGTACATCGCTATGCTGAGGAGATCGTAGCTACTTTCAAAAAAGGAACCTTTGAATTTGCGCGTAAATTTCTAACGGTGTTCTTCAATCGCTTGCTCAACACCGCTGCGGCACGCAACTTGAAACGCCTCTACAGCCGAAAGCACAAACTGTCGGATAAATTAATCTGTGTGGGCGAGCTGGAAAAGCTTCGGTCTTTGGTACAGCGGGGTACTGTGGTTATTGTACCTACTCATTTTAGCAACCTGGACTCTATTCTCATTGGTTATGCCTTAGACCAAATATTGGGGTTGCCTGCCTTTAGTTATGGTGCAGGATTAAACCTCTACAACTCGGGTTATGCAGCCTATTTCATGAACCGCCTAGGCGCCTATCGCGTGGATCGACGCAAGAAGAATCCCGTCTATCTGGAGACGCTCAAGTCAATGTCAAATTTGGCATTGCAACACAACGTACACAGCATATTTTTCCCAGGTGGTACGCGCTCGCGCTCAGGTGAATTGGAGCGCAAACTAAAACTGGGCCTGTTAGGCACGGCCGTGGAAGCACAGCGGCATTTGTACCAGCAAGGAAAGGATAGGAAAATATTTGTGGTGCCACTGATCTTGGGTTATCACGTGGTACTAGAAGCCAAATTTCTCATCGAGCAACACCTGATGCGCACAGGGCGCGAGCGCTATTTCCGAACGGGAGATCAGTCCTATAGTTTTCGGCGTTGGGTGAGCTTCTTGTGGAACTTTTTTGCAGAAAGCTCTGAAGTCGTATTGTCGTTTGGCAAGCCTCTTGACGTATTGGGCAACTTTGTAGATGAGCAAGGCCAAAGCTATGACCGGCAGGGCCGGCTGGTGGATGTGGCCGAATACTTTATGGGAGCAAAGGGCATCGATGCGCATTTACAGCGCGAACACGAATACACAAAGGTTTTGGCCGAACGCATTGTGGAACGTTTTCATAAGGATAATGTCGTGCTCGACTCCCACTTAGTGGCTTTTGCTGCCTTTCGCTTGTTGTTGCACTTACATCCGCGTCTTGACTTGTATCAACTATTGCGACTGCCTGAAGATGAAGTCGAGCTGCCGGTATATCAAGTAGTGCATGCGATTACGCAGTTGCAGCAACGTTTACTCGAATTGGAAGCTCAAGGCAAGGTGAAGGTGGCTGAAAGCTGCGTGGGCGATCCGGAAAAGGTATTGCGACGAGGCATTAAAAAATTAGGTGTGTATCATGTGCACAAACCGCTCGTGTTCAATCGAGAAGGCGCACTGGTAAGTCAGGACTTTTCATTACTGTACTTCTATCACAATCGCTTGCTGCATTACGGGTTGGAAGAAGACATCCAATGGCTGGTAGAGCCACAGCAACAAAGCCCCGTGATACAACACGCCTGAAGTTGCCTTTTGTGCAGATCGTTAAAAAATAATTGCTTTCATGCATCCATCTATAAGCACTGATTTTCATTCAGATATACGGCAGTTTGTCCTTATTGCAGGCCCATGCGCTGTGGAATCTCGGTCGTTGTGTTTTCAAATAGCCGAGCATGTCTTGCGTCTTTCAGACCAGTTGGGTATCCCCTACATATTTAAGGCTTCGTATAAAAAAGCCAATCGCTCCCGCCTCGACTCCTTTACTACTATTGGCGAAGAAAAAGCCTTGCGCATCTTGGAGGCAGTGCGTACGGAGTTGGGCATTCCCGTTACCACTGACGTTCATACAGCAGCTGAGGCGAGTTGGGCTGCTGAAGTGGTTGATGTGCTGCAGATACCTGCTTTCTTGTTTCGCCAGACAGACCTCTTAGTGGCTGCAGCTCGTACAGGTAAAGTAGTCAATATTAAAAAGGGACAATTTGCCGGGCCTGAAGCCATGGGCTTTGCTGCTGAGAAGGTGCGCCGCAGTGGTAATGATCAGGTATGGCTAACTGAGCGGGGTACTTTTTTTGGCTACCACGACTTAGTGGTTGATTTTCGCAATGTGCCGGCCATGCAAGCACATAGTTGCCCTGTAATTGTGGATTGTACCCATTCGCTACAGCGTCCCAATCAAGCCGATGGCGTCACAGGCGGGCAACCCCATTTGATTGAGACCATCGCGCGAGCAGCTATTGCAGTAGGCGCCGATGGGTTGTTTTTGGAGACGCATCCCGATCCAGCTACAGCACTGTCTGATGGGGCGAATATGTTGCCATTGTCTGAGCTCGAACCTTTGTTGAAGCGGGTAGCCTCACTACGTGAAGTAGTTGCAGGCTTTACTCCCAAGAAAGATATTCCGAATGTACGAGGTTGATCCCCAGCAAGTACCTTCGCCTGCCTATGTGCTCGAGGAACGCCTGCTGCGTCGCAACCTTGAGCTGATACGTCGCGTGTCGCGAGAAAGTGGTGCCCAGATTATATTAGCACTCAAGGGGTTCGCCATGTGGCGTGTATTTCCCTTGGTATACGAATATTTGACTGGGGCTACAGCTAGCTCGTTGCACGAGGCTAGGCTCATTGCGGAAGAAATGGGCTGTAAAGCTCATACCTATGCAGTGGCCTATAGACCGGATGAATTTAAAGATATCTTGCGCTACTCGAGTCACATTGTGTTCAACTCTGCGGCACAACTGGAGCGCCTTCGCCCTCAATGGGAGTCCCATCAACCTGCTGTCTCGGTAGGCTTGCGCGTCAATCCCGAATGGTCTGATGTGGAAGTTGCACTCTATAATCCTGCTGCTCCGGGCTCGCGTTTGGGCGAGCCAGCCTACCGCTGTCTGGATCAACTGCCTGAAGGAGTAGAAGGGCTTCATTTTCACGTATTGTGTGAGTCGAGTAGCCAATCGCTCGAAAGGGTGTTGGAAGCATTCGAGCAGCGATTTGGCCACCTGTTGCCGCAGCTGCGTTGGGTCAATATGGGGGGAGGGCACCTGATGACTCGTAAGGATTATGACGTGGAACACCTCATCGAGTTGTTGCGGCGCTTTCGCAAAAAGTGGCAGGTGGAAGTGATCTTAGAGCCAGGAAGTGCGATTGCTTGGGAAACAGGCACACTGGTGGGCACTGTGCTGGATATTCACGAAAGTCACGGCATCCGCACTGCTATTCTCGATGTGTCTTTTACCGCACATATGCCTGATACTTTGGAAATGCCCTACAAACCACGGGTAGTGGGCGCCCGACTCGAGCCCCAAGCAGGCGATTATGCTTACCGCTTGGGTGGTGTGAGCTGTTTGGCAGGCGACTACATGAGTGCTTATGGCTTTGACCGCCCCTTACAAGTGGGCGATCGCATTGTATTTGAAGACATGATCCACTATACGATGGTCAAGACGACGACCTTCAATGGTGTACGCCATCCTGATATTGCCTTGCTGCATGCCAATGGGCAATTGGAGGTGGTGCGTCGTTTTGGTTATGAAGATTATAAATGTAGATTGTCTTGAAACACTTTGCCACATTTGAGCAAGCGTGGGCTTGGCTTGAACATCAACTTACAGATCGAACGCCGAGAGAAGCCGCCCAAACAGTGCGTGCCATTAAGGAGGATCTGTTTCAAGAGAAAAGTGGCCAGGACATACCGTCGGACGAAGAGATCGTGCTCCTCGAATCAATTTTGGAGCGCCTCTTGGCAGGCGAACCTGTACAATATGTAACGGGCTGGGCGCCGTTTTATGGATACATGTTCGAAGTAAACCCTTCGGTGCTCATCCCCCGACCAGAGACAGAAGAATTGATCTATGAGATATTGCACCATGCTGCTTTTGCAGAAAATACTACCCGTATGGTGCTCGATGTAGGCACGGGTAGCGGCTGTATTGCCGTCTCCTTGGCCAAACAACGCCCTCAATGGGATGTTCATGCTATAGATATATCAAATGATGCACTTCGTGTGGCCCGCCGAAATGCACGGCGACTAGGTGTACAGGTGGCTTTTCGGCAAATGGACCTGAGGGATCAGCCTGCTTGGGATGAATTGAGCAATTTTGATCTGATCGTCTCCAATCCGCCCTATGTAGCACATGATGAGTGCGAGCTGCTGTCCAGCTCAGTAAAGGATTTTGAGCCTCCCATGGCTTTGTTTGCTCCACCAGGTGATCCCTTATTTTTTTACAAGCTTTTGGCCGCTTTGGCGCAGTCCAAACTTGTGCCCCACGGATGGCTATTTGTCGAACTCAATGCTTTACGTGCCCAGCCGATTGCTGCACTTTTTGCTCAAGCGCCTTGGCAGCACGTGGAGATAATAGAGGACCTTCAAGGGCGGCCTCGTATTTTAGCTGTGCAAAAAGGATTGGACTAAAAGGCGGCGCAATAGTAAAGAGGGTAGCTTAGTTAGTTCTTGTAGCTAAGCTACCCTCTTTTTACTGTATGCTTTTGTGTTTAGCGCAAGAGCGTCACATCACCTTTATAAGTTTTGATTACTCCGTCGATAAACTCTACCTCAATCATATATACCAGCACTTGAGAATTGAGTGGCTTTCCATGGAGTGTTCCGTCCCACCTTCCTTCAGGGTCGTTAGGCGCGAAATTGGTTTTTGAGAAGAGCAGTTCTCCCCACCTGTTGTATATGGCTAGTTGCTTGATGCGCCTAACTTGGGGGCCTACGAATACTTGGAAGTAGTCGTTGGCCCCGTCGCCGTTGGGGCTAAACGCTGAAGGAATGAATACAGGTCTTGGGCGGGCTACTTCTATATGGAGTTGATCTGAGTCAGAACAGCCATTTTCGATCACAGTAACCGAGTAAGTAATGGGCCCTGTAGGAGTTACCCAATTGTATTGACAGGTATCGCACGGTACTGAATCTCTTGGCGACCAGATCACCTGGTCGATCGAGTCAAAGGGAACATTGAGGCTTACTTGTACTTGTAGGCGGACGCTGTCTCCTAATGTGACAACCTGTTCATCGCCTTCGAAGTTGCCGATGAGATCTACGTTTAATTCTTCGGGTTCTTCAATGGTAAATGTAGCTTCAAACTCACACCCCTTTGAGTCTTGTACAGCAATGCTTACTTGGCCAGGGCCTAGGTCACTCCATTGGCTTTGCGTGGTGAAGGGGCCTCCGTTAAAGGAGTACACATAAGGGGGGGCGCCACCAGTCACACTGGTGACAGCAATGTACCCATCCTGATTGCCAAAACACGAGATTTGAGCTACTTGGAAGTCGGGCTCTGGTGCTGAAACACTGCGCGTTATTTCTACAACATCGGATTGTGTACATCCCGTAGAGGGATCTGTGACTACAAGTGTATAAGTGCCTGGCTCGGTGATGCCTTGGGGCATAGGATCATTGGGGTTAGGTACGTTGCCTATCCATTCATATTGCATCCCTGGCGAGGTATTGGGACCTCCTAAGCTCACCTCTGTGACGTTGCAGTTGAGCTCTTGGTCAGGACCTGCATCGGCCTGTGGCAAAGGATGTATAGTGATTGCCACAGCTTCTTGATCATCAGGGCAAGGCGCAGGAGCATCAACTTGATAGACAAAGATGTATTGCCCTGGCGCTTGTCCATTTGTGTAAAATTGATTAGAAACCGCTGTTCCATTGAGATCGTACCAAGTGCCGCCAAGATCAGCGCCACTGAGTAGATTATCTAAGTTCACGACTTGATTGTCGTTGGCACAGAAAGCAGGAGCAGCAATGGCCGTGCCAGCGGAAAGTGGCTCATTTACAGTAATAGTCACTTCGCCATTGGCCGCATTGCTACACCCTGTAGCTAAATCCATAATTCCTAAAAGGGCGACAGTCGTAGTGCTGGGGAAAGTATCAGTCAATACATAAGTATCGCCATTGATAAGTAGAGAATCTGCTACGCCATTGAGAGTGAAGTATACCATGTAACCTGTGGCTCCATTGCCACTTGTGTTGAACGTGATTGAAGCCTGATCGCCTTTGCATATAGTAGTAGTGCCGTTTACATTAACGGTAGGTAGGGGATAGAATACCACAGGCTGTGCTTGTGATACGGACAAGCAGTCATCATTGAGGTCGACTTGGCCATTGGGAAGGCCGTCGCCAACTACTGCAGAGATATAGTAGGTGATGCCCTCTTGCATCGATCCCGGAATAAAAGAAAATGCCGGTTGGGTACTTACGGAAATGATGGTTGTATTGTTGATGTCTTGGGTGTTTTGCGTGTGCAATATGAACATCAATGAATCATTACCGTCAAAAACCTGTGAGCCAGTGTTATAGTTGGCATATGCTACCTCGTCTGTACATAGCTGCAACAAATTAGTACTCATAATGCCAGCTGAAGAGAGACAACCACAATCATAAGCTACTTTCTCAACTACTACGGGGCCACATCCACTACTATCGTCCACAAGGAAATAGTATCCTTGGCCAGACGGTATGGGGTTAGAGGTGAAGATATACGGGGCCGATGTGGTCAGAGAACCTGCTGAAGGGGGTAAGATTAGATAAGAAGAAGGATCACCTCCCACTATTTGAAAGCTCACCGAGTAGTTGGTCAGTGTGCTGTCGCAGTCTTCTGCAATGTTCACTACAGAGGGTGGTTCATTGACTGTTACAACTGCTAGGCCGTTAGGAGTTCCGATGCAATAGTTGTTAGATACATCGATGAGTGTATATACAGATGTAGCTAAAGGAGCTGCAAAGAACTCGTAGGGATTGTCTGTAATATCCGTTACGGTTATGGTGTCTCCACCAGTGATGGTGTAGGTGATCGACCAAGGGGCTGGTGCACTGTTGAATGTGACGGTCAGTAGCGTACTATCGCCCATGCAGATACTCGCATCTTGACTTAAGGTTGCTGTGGGTTCTTGGTGGAAAATCACGGGTTGTCCAGCCGATACATCGATGCAAGGGTCGCTAAAGTCCACGCAGCCCACGCCATCGTAGTCGCCAACTACAGCCGAGATGTAATAAGTCGTCTCGTAATTGACCCCTGGAAAGTAGGAAAATGCAGGAGAAGCTGCTGATGCCAATATTCCATTGAGCCCAGAGCCATCGTGCAAAATGAAGCAGAGCGTGTCATTGCCATCGAGCACTTGATTGGCTGCATCATAATTGCCCATGGCTACGTCGCTACCACACACTTCGATCGTAGTGGTGTCCATGTCACCTACCGTGCTGGTACAGTTGCAAGCGATGGGTCCATCACTTACAACAATAGGGCCACAGCCATTCCCGTCGTCGATGGAAAGCGAGAAACTGCTGCCACAAGGTTGCTCCGTACTGCACCACTGGGTAGCAGTGACAAATGAGCCCGCCAGCCCATTTACCTGATACGTAGTAGTATCGCCGCCGCTTAGATCAATGCACACAGTGAAACCCGTGTTCGTGCCATTGAAAGTGATCTGTGGCATACTTGCAGAGGGCGGCAAGTTGGTGTTTACTACTGCAGTACCTGATGCTACTGCGGCGCAATATTGATCAGATGCGCTGACTAAGCTGTAAGTAACAGATCCACTGTTAGGAAAGACATTGAAAGAAAATGGCGAACTATTGATGCCCGAGACGGTTTGTGTATTTCCATCGCTGTCCATCCAGCTGATCGTCCATGGAGCGCTACCTGTGAGCATCACTTGTAGCGTTGCACTGTCACCCATGCATACTGCCTGATCGCCTGAGAGGTCAGCTGTAGGTGTTTCGTACCACACTACTGGTGCTGCGGCTGAGCGATCAAGGCAAGGATCGTTCAAATCGACTAGTCCACTACCATCGTCACTGCCCACTATGGCAGCAATCTGATAGACAGTACCATAGACCATTGTGTTGGGGTCGAAGGCAAAGGTGGGTGCGAAAGAGTTGGTTTGTACAACGTTGCTTGCTTGGAAAGGCGGCACATAAAGGACGAAATTGAGCACATCATCGCCATCGAATACTTGGTTGGTGGGGTCATAATTGGGTGCTGGATTGTTTTGTGAGCCACAGACTTCAATTAAGTCTGTATTTAAGTCACCAACCGTTGAAGTGCATTGACAGTCTACAATAGGGGCACTTACCGTAAAAGAATCGCATAGATTAGCATCGTATATAGTAAAGGTGTAGCCTGTACCTGCAGGGATTGGATCACTGACAAAGATGGCGGTGTCTGTAGAAGTGTCTAATGTGCCCGTCATGGGATTGACGCTATAGGTGGTGGTGTCTCCGCCAGTAAACTCAATAGTGACGGTATACGCTGTGTTTGTGCTGTTGCATGTGGTTGTAGCACTGACAAGGATAGGGGCATCATATACGGTAACAATGCCTGTACCGGTTGTGGTACCAGTACAAAAGTCGTTACTTACAGAAGTCAGTGTATAGGTAGCACTTACTGAAGGTTGGGTAATAATTAGGTCAAAAGTATCGGTAGTGATGCCACTGATACTTTGTGGAGCATTGCCTTGGTCATCTTGAAAAGAGATGTTCCAGGGGGGGGATCCTGTGAATATTACTGAAAGGGTAGCGTTGTCGCCTTGGCATACGGCTGTATTTCCCGAGAGGGTAGCGGTAGGTATTTCGTAAAAAGTGATCGGTGTGCCTTGATTGACATCGGTACATCCATCTGTAAGGTCGACGTTGCCACCTAGGTTGTTACCTGCTACGGGGCTGATGTAATAGGTTTGGCCATAGGTCATATTGGCCGGGTTTAAGGTAAACACAGGTGTGTTGCTGCGCGCAACCTCATTGATGATTGTGTTGGCACTACCTTCGTGCAAGATAAACTGAAGGATGTCGTTGCCATCTAGTACTTCATTGCTATTGTCATAAGTGGGAGCAGGATTGGGGCCATCACCACATACTTCTATGGGGGTGAGATCAATTGTACCTGCTGCGGTTAAGCAGTTGCACAAGACTTGATTATCAGCCACTGCGATGGTATCGCACATGTTGGCGTCAAATACGAGGAAGGAATAGCCCGAACCACTGGGGATGGGGTCGCTCGTGAAGACAGCTGGATTTGCCGTTGTATCAAGAGTACCTGTAGCAGGTACTATGGTATAGGTAGTAGAGTCACCTCCAGTAATTTCGAAACTTACAATGTAGCTGGTACTTGTGTTGTCGCAGTTTGTTTGAATGTTACTTACTGTAGGACTAGTGATGGCAAATACCGTTGCTTGGCTGCCGTTGCCAGAGCCAATACAGCCATTGGCATCGGTTACCGATGTCACTTCGTAGGTGCCGGCTTGTGTAGTGGAAAAGCTGAACGGGAGACTGTCGATCGTGAGTGGCGGCAATGTGCTGCCATCACGCGTCCAGCTGATTGTCCAAGGCGCTGTACCTGTTAAGGAAAAGTTGATTATGGCTGTTTGAGTTGTATTAACACAGATGCCACCACCACCACTAATGGAGGCGGTAGGAGTTGAGTTAGCTATTATTGTAGCCTGCCCTAATCCATTGTTGGCACACCCACTTGCATCAGTCACGATCCCCAATGAGTAGGTGCCTCCAGTTTGTACCCAGTACAAAAATGGATTAGTCGTAATGTTTGTCAAGGTGTCGAGTAGGGTACCATCTAAGTAACGGGCAATTGACCAAGGCGGTTGGCCTGTGAAAGAGATGCTTAGTGCTACAGAATCGCCAGGACAGAATGCTGTATCAGCTACAGCACTTAGAGTAGCAGTAGGGGAAGTGTATACTACTACGTCAAAACAAATAGGCGTGCTGGAGCCACAGGTATTGTTGGCAGTGACACATACTTGCCCTCCAGAAGATCCTGTCCAGTCGAGTGTGAGGCATTCCGTATTGGTGAAATTGCCTATGGGTGTAGTCCAAGTGTAATCATCTGCATTAGCTACGGTACTTACGCAATAAGTAGCGGGAAAGCCATCGCATAGTAGGGTGTCACCACTGAGAAAGACAGGTGTAGCGGGCAGGTCGTTGACAGTGACAGGTAGGCAGATTTGGTTAGATGATCCGCAGTTATTGGTTACGGTAACGCAAATGTCACCTGAAGAGGCGCCAGTATAATTGACATCGATGCTGCAACCATTATTGACGAAAGATGCACCGGAAGGCACCGTCCAGGTAATGGTGGCACCTGTTTCGCAGGTATCCAGTTGATAGGTGACCACATCGCCTGCACAGACAGTGTCTTGCCCTATAATGAGTGGATCGATGGGTGAATTTCCAATGATAGGTGTGATGCAAGTAGGTGTACTAGTGCCGCAGTCGTTCTGTGCACTTACACACAGTAGTCCGCTAGTGTTAGATGAATAGGTAATGGTAAAAGTATCGGTACTGATAAAGTTGATGGTGGCATTGGCAGGCACGCTGTCTAGGAGGAAGGTGTCTACTATCGGGCCACCAGAAGACGTCGCTACATATGTATAAGTATTATTTGCACACACGTCAGTTGGTCCTGAGAGCAGTGGCGGATTGGGTATTTGGACATCTTGTACTACATCTACGCACATTTGATCAGTACACGTGACACCATTTCTCGAGTTGGTTACTGTGAGGCAATATTGCCCAGGTAAGGCAGCAGTAGCGATCAAGCTATCAGTAGGGCCTATTAACCCTCCGGCAGGACCACTCCAGCTGTACGTGATGCTGTCGCATGGGCCACTGTTTTGGCTAGATGCTGATCCGTTGAGTGTTACGGTAGCACCTGGTGCGCAACCGAGTAATGGTGGTGGTGCGACCTGTGCTGTGGCCTCGAGGATACACAAGTTAAACAACACAGTACTATCACATCCCTGCCAACTTCCACCTTGAATGGTCACAGCATTGGCCTGACTGGTGGAAAAGCTTTGATTGTCTATAATGAGTGTATAAGGAGCGCATTGGGTAATGTCGCCCAAATCGTTGATTGCTGGGGCAATAGGGTTGATGATACAAGTGACGAGGCTGTCACATCCAAGATAGTTTTGAACCGTAACAGTATAAACTCCAGGTGAACATATCTGTTGGCCGGCACATACGGTGCAGTCTCCTAAACAAAGATCCTGTTCTTCTTGACCTACCAAGAGGTCGGACACATACACGGTGGTGCAGGAGGGCGGGCTAGTTTCACAAGCGTTTTCGGCAGTCACGCAAATGATAGCAGACGTGCCGGCAGGGGTGTTCCATTGTATCGAAGCAGTGTTGGTAGGGGTGCCGATAATACTACCAAAAGGTGGAGTAATGGTCCAGGTGTAATTTGTGGCTCCAGGTACAGGGTCTACACTATAGAGCAGTGGTGGGTTGGTGGTCGCACACACGGAGTCTTGCCCACTAATAGGGCCGGGTGGTGGCAATGGCCCAGTATTGCCACCACCAGAGAGGATGGTGAGTGTGAAATCGCAGATATCGCCTGCCCAACCATCGATCATCAACAGATATATTTCGCCAGGAACGAGCCCTGTAGCGTTCAATACACCTGTACCTGGGGCACCAATAGCCCAGCAGTTGGACACCGCCTGGAAGCTTGCGCAGTCGGGCGAATAATATACTTGTGCTTGTATACCATTACCATTGGTACAGTTGAAAGAAGAAACCTGAATGTCTACTTGTGTAGAAGGGGCAATAAATGCGATGAATTGGTTGTTTTCAATGGTGCCGCCATTGCAGTTACTTCCAAAATTTACATTGGGATATGCTGTATAGCCTGCGGTAGACCCCTGATAGCCGTCCAGGTCCAGGATACTACATACTAAAGGAGCATTTTGGGGAATATCGGATGGCGGACAAGCGGGGAATGACCCACAAGAACTACTTGGGCATTGTGCGGTGGTTGTCCAAGGAAGTAACAGACAGGCGATTGTAGCCAGATAGATGTGTAGCCTTTTGCCCATAGATGTTCACTTTAATTGAGTGACGATAGCTGCCTTGAAAAGGCCTGTACGAATAACACTGATTGAGGCACAAGTAGACTTGTGCTCTTTTTAT
The DNA here is from genome assembly GCA_026982695.1 of Saprospiraceae bacterium. Taxonomy (GTDB): domain Bacteria; phylum Bacteroidota; class Bacteroidia; order Chitinophagales; family Saprospiraceae; genus WFYJ01. The sequence goes on along the minus strand of JALSGS010000021.1, from coordinate 81,387 downwards.
CTGTTTTAGTGAATTTTAGAATGTGCTTGAACAGGCTTTAGGTGTTTTGTGTCGGATTATTGACGTCCTCGGGCACGTAATCGGTTTTTTGGCGGGTACAACGCGAACAAAGATAAAACTGAGCCTCTGTATTGGGGCTTTCGCAAATAAATCTTTGGCTTTTTGTCAAAGGCCGACCAATTTTAATAGGTATAGGGTAGTATGACCAAAAGTTTTTACCTCCTTTAGGTGAGATCATCAAAAAGAGAATCGAAAGGCGAGGAAGTTGCAGACTTATCTGTCAAGCGTTTGGTAGCATTATTAGGAGAGTGGTAGTGGTGTTGTGCCCATTCCTCTAGTTTCTCCAATCCTTTTTCGTCGAAAATGCCCACTTGGGGTTGCAAAGATCGAATCCAGGTGATGGCCTGTTGAATTAGTTGGTGAATTTCGTGGGCTTTCTTTATGGATGTCCGGTCTGATCTGATAGAGTTGGCAGTGGGGGTAGTGGCCTCTATTTGCTTCAGCAGGTGTTGCTCATTCTGTTGAGCTACTATTTGTTCCAGATCTTGACACACGGATAATGTATGTACGGCCAATTGGTCCAAGATGTGAGCAAGTATTCCCATTTTGCGATCTAAAACTTTCAGCTTGTCATTGCTGTACCTAAGTCGACCAGCTTTGCGCAAAGCTAATTGTCGGTGCAAGCTGTTGGGTGCATGTGCTGCTTGGTAAAGCAGAGATTGAATTTTTTCCTTATTGCGATAGATGATGTGGGAAAGCTGAACGCGTTCTTTTTTCAGCTTACTTGCATGTATTTGCATGTGCTTGATGTCCTGCTGTAACTGCGCGAGGTGGTATTCGGCAGTATTTTCCGCAGCATGAGGGTGTGCCATGCTCCACAGCCGAGCAATGAGCTTCAACCATTGTTGCCAGATGAAATGGCGCAATCGGGGGTCAAAGACAGAAAAGAGCAACAAGCCTATCCCCGTGAGTACAAGGCTTAGTGTGAGCACATCGCTGAGGATTTTCCCTATCAGGGGTCGCCAATTTCCTACGAGTAGCCCCCCCCCAAGGATAGCTATGGCAAGCACGACACCGCCAGCCCATTTGGCGGCGCGCGTAATGCAGTGGTCGTGCTGCTTGCAAAAACTCATATAGCGACTTTGTCTAATGTTTTCCCAAGTGCATGGATTCAGTCAGGTAAGAGTGCCTCAAATTGTTCCATGTCTTTATCAATTTGGGCACTGATGCTTTCCCATGTTTGCTCGAACCGCGTTTTAGTGCTTTCCAGCTTGTCGAGTGCGTGCTGGAGTTCTTCACCTGCTTTGCTTAACACCTCTTCAGCTTGTGCAATCTTTTTCTGTAGCTCGGCAATTTGTGCTTTCCAATCTTCTACTTGTTCTTTGAGTTTGGCTACTTCTCGTTCTTTCGCGGCTATGCGCTTGTCCAACTGATTGTTAAGAGCTTTGTTGAATTTGTCCCTTTCCTTTTGCAGTACATCTTGATAGTATTTTGCCGAGTGGATCAACTTTTCCTTAGTAAGCCCTAAGGTGGCAGCAGTGGCAAAGGCAGATCGAATAGCGGTGGACTCATCCATTTCCATTTCTTCCATTAGGCGGTGTACGGCTTGTTTGAATTCTAGATAATCGAAGCCAGAAAGGTTTTGTGCTGCCAGAGCAGCAGCCAGTACACTTGCCGATCGCTGGTCCAGGTTACCAGCATTGCTAAAAATTTTGAACAGATCTTTATCCATAGCCAGGTATTCATTTTTGATGATTTGCTGCCTTCAACGAACAAACTTACGCTTTGCCGGCTATTACCTACTATCTATTTGGACTAAAGTGCTCAAATGTTCTATTGGCTTAAGTGACATTGGGGTGAATTCGAATGGTGCTCATGCCATTGGCTAATGGCCGAACTTCTACTTGTACGTCAATGCGTTCGCGCAGTTCTTTTACGTGCGAGATAATGCCAACTGTTTTGCCCGAGTTGCGCAGGCTTTCCAGTACCTCCATAACAGTGTCGAGGTTTTTATCGTCGAGCGTGCCAAAGCCTTCGTCGATGAACAGTGATCCGATACTTATCTGATTGCTGGCCAAGTCGGCCAAGCCTAGCGCAAGGGATAGGCTGGCCAAAAAGGATTCACCGCCCGATAACGTGCTTACGGGGCGCATTGTATCGGCTTGAAAATGGTCCACAATGTATAGCTCCAGCAATGATCGTTCTTCATCCAGTTGGGGATGGGTATGCAGCGTATATCGGCCAGATAAAAAACGGGCAAGATGCCGGTTCGCATGAGCGACTAATCGTCGGAGTGTAAGCGATTGGGCTATTAGTTTGAATTTTTTTCCATCGCTACTGCCAATGAGATGTCGCAGTTGGGCCCATCGCTCTAGCTCGGCTCGTCGCATTTGCAGTTGCGCTTGGTATTGGCTGGCTTTGTTGAGGTTCTGCTGATGCCGATTGAGTTTTTCGCGGTGTTGACCAATTTGGCGATTGATGTCATTGATTTGCTGTTTTAAGGCATTGGCTTGCTGATGCAGTACATCTTCTGGAGGGCTGTCTTTTAGCTGATCTTCAATCTGGTAATACGCTTTGGTAATGGCTCGTGCTTCTCCTTCAATTCTTTGTGCCTGTTCTTCCAATCCCTTTTTAGTGGCTAACCAATGGTCTAAAGTAGCCTTGTCAGGTAGGTATTGAGCCAGCTGATCGATTTGATCGATGCCATACTGACGTGCAGCTGTGCGCAATTCTTGGTTATAGTTGTCAAAAGTAGCCAGAAGCGCTTCATATGCGTGTTTGAGCTCTTGTGCTTGGCCCAACTTTTTGGAGCACTGCAGTTGTAGTTGCTGCAGTTGCTGTTGTTGGGTTTGTAACTCTTGCTCAGTTTCTTCTATACGTGCTTGTTGGTTTTTTCGCTCCATAGAGGGCATACGGTTTCCGAAAAGTGCCTCGCGTCGCGTTTTGAGTTTTTTTAAAATTTTCTTTTCATTTTCCAAAATTTTCTCACAATGTAAAACTTCACTGTCCAAAGCATCCAGCTGTTGCCGAAGCTGAGTCAGTTGATTGTCCAGGACCGCCTTTCTTTGCATATGCGTGTAGTATGCAGCTTTTTCATTTTGCCAAAATTCCAGTGCAGCGTGGAGTTGTTGAAGCAGTGTAGGGGTGAGTGGTTGGGTGATCGATAGGCTTTTTAAGGTTGATTGGAGCGTTTGCTGTATTTGTTCATTTTCTCGTATTAGAGTTTCTTTTTCCTTTTGCTTTTCCTTTAGGATTGTTTCTAAGTGGGTACGCGCTTGTTTGAGGAGTTGAATTTCGGTGGTCTTTTGTGTTTGCGTTTCTTTCCACTTGTCGAGTGTTTTTTGCAGCGCAATAAGGTGCTCGAAGCGCTGTTGCGTTTCTTTTAGCTTTTGTTTCAGCTGTGGCAAGCTTTGTGGCCAACGCTCGGTGGGAGCGGGCTGTTTGAGTTGTTGGCTGCATGCTTCAATTTGTTTGGAGAGGGTTTGGAGTTCATCGGCTAAGGCTTTGTTGTAGGCTTCGTCGGCTTGTATTTGAGTACAGAGACGTGCTCGTTCTTTTTCTTTTTCCGCATGTAGGGCTCTGTGTTGATCGAGTTGATGTTTGGCTTGTTCGAGGCTTTCTTTTGCTTCTGCTACCCTTTCTTGAGAGGCGTCTTTATCGGCCCATGGGTGATGGGTGGCACCACAAAGGGGACACGGCATGCCTTCTTTCAATTGGCGGCGATGTGCTTGTAAGCTTTGGAACTTTGATTCAAGCAGAAATAGTCTTTCCGCTCTTTTTACTTGATCTTGCAGATACTTTAGTCTTTCCTGTAGTTGGGCACATTGTTGCGCGAGTGCTTGCTTTTGGGCATGGTTGCATGTAAGGCGTTTTTGTAGCTGGGCGCGCAATTTTTGCTTTTTTCTCAGTGTTTCCACGAGGAGGATGCCTTGTTCGAGCTGTTGGCAATCGTGCATTAGGTTTGTCCGTTGCTGTTCGATAGCCTTTAGTGTTTGAGGTAGTTGTTCAAGAGAAGTGCTGAGGGTTTTGGCCTGTGTGGTCAAGTGGTCTTTTCGGATTTGTAACTGATGGAAGTCTTGTTGTGCTTCTTCCAGTGCTTGTGCTTTTGCGTCGATTTGTTGCTTTGTGTGTAAGATTTCGTTTGATAGTGCTGCCAGTTTTTCTTTTAGTTGGCGTTGTATTTCCCATTGCTTTTCCAGGCCACTGAGCGATTTGGCTAGCGACTCGTTGATATGGGGGTGTTGTTGTTGCCAGCTGCGAAAATGTTCGATTTTCTCTTTGAGCGTAGAGAGCTCTTTTTGGGCAATTTGCTGTTTTTTTAGCCATGTGTCGTGTTGTGTGCGTAGTTTTTCCAATTGAGTGGCTCTTTCTTGCACTACGAGGATTTGCTTGTCTATTTGCTGGTCGAGTTGTTCCATATGTTGCCATTCTGTCTCAAGGCGACGCAATTGCTGTTTTTCCGTTTCGACTTGGGCTTTGAGCCTTTCGATTTCTTTTTGTAAGGGTTGTTGTTCACTTTGGAGAGCGGCAATGGCTTGGGTGAGTGTGTCGAGTTTTTCTCTGGCTTCTGTTAGTTTATTGCGGTAGTGTTGGTAGTTGTGCCATAGGGGCTCTAGGTCTTTTATTTCTTCCCAACGTCTCAGTTTGGCAAGGAGGTCAGCTTCTGCGGCTCGTTGGGCTTCCAGCGCCTTTTTTTCCCGAGCTAGTTCTTGTTGTTGGGTTTGTAACTTGTGATGTTGATCCCAAAGATTGAGTGCCTTTTGTATCTCTTGTGCTCTTATTTGTAGCTGTTGGAGCTGTTGTTCCAGTTGTGCAATTTGTTGGTGCAATGTGGCTACTTGTTCATCTGTCAACAGGCCAACCTCACTGAGTTGCTGTTCGAGTTGGGCTACTTGCTGGCTGTGATAGCGAAATTGCTCATGTGCCGCTATGGACAGCTGAGTGTAGATTTCCGTGCCCGTAATAGCCTCTAGGATATCGCTGCGTTTGTGGGGTGGTGCCTTTAGCAGATTGGTGAATGCGCCTTGCGGCAAAAAGACAGTTTTGATAAACTGCTCGAAATCCAAATGGGCATATTGGCGGATTAGTTGGTCGCATGTGCGGTGTTTGCTGGCTTTGAGCAACCATTGTTGTTTTTGTGCGTCCCAAAAAGCAATGCTGCGTGTCGCAGGGTTGAGTGCGCCCTTATTTTTGCCTCGCGTTTTTCGTTGAATTTCCCATCGTGCCAAGATCAGTTGTCCGTTGGCTTCAAACTCCACCTCAGCAAAGGCTGAAGGTGCGCCATAACTGACTACTTCAGTAAACAGGCCATCGTGGCGGGCGATCTTTCCATATAGGGCCAATGTCATAGCATCTAGCAGTGTGGATTTGCCCGCACCTGTAGGGCCTATGATGGCAAATAGCCCAGTAGTGCTCAGTGGGGGCACGGTAAAGTCGATTTGGTGTGTGCCATGCAGTGAGTGGATATTGCTCAGTCTGATTTTTCGAATACGCATGAGCTATGCTTTCTCTCTTTGTTGGACCAGTTCGAGTAACTCGCGAAAAGTTTGTCGCAGCTGTTGCTTGGTGGGTTCATCAAAGTTGTGATATGCTAAGATGAAGTTGAATACCTCTTCGGGGGCAAGCATCTTCAAATCTTGTGCAAAGGGTTGAGAAGTTGGGTGTAGGCTGGCATGAGGTTCCACTGTAGTGCTCACTATTTCAAGCCGTAACTCTTTGGCTGCTTCCATTACTAATCTTACGGGGTGGTGCAATGGCTGATTGTCAGTAAGTTTAACCCATACCCAAGGTTTCAGTTCATTTGTATGCCTTTCGGCAAATGTTTTCAGTTGGGTGTGCAATTCATTGGCCTGGCTATAGATGATCTTGAGGCGGCGATAAGTAGGTACTGGATAGGCACTAATGTTTTTGAGTTGGCGGCCTTCGAATTTGAGTAGCCATACCGACTTGTCATCGGGTTGTTCGCTAAAGTTTAGGGGAATCAATGAACCGGCATATCGGATGCGACCTTGAGTATCTAGTGTTTGTGCGCGATGGATATGGCCCAGTGCTACATAGTCGAAAACCTCGGGAAAGTCTTCTACGCGTATATTGGCTTTGTCGCCCAAGTAGATATTGTCTTGCCCCTCGGGGTCGTCGCAATGCTGGACATAGAGGTGCCCCATCCCGATGAGAGGTACTTGATGGGCGGCATATTGACGTATGGCCTGGGCTATTTGTTCGTAGTGTGCTTTTAGGTTAGCGCGTCGGCGGGTGACTCTGTCTTCGGGGCTTTCGCCTGCTATAGGCGGCAGCAATAAGGTGTCGCGTAGAAAGGGAACGGCCGCTACTACTGCCAATAGGTTGCCTTGTGGATCTTTGACAGGTACGATTTGTTCGTATATGTGCTCTGTACCGTGACTCACTACCGTGACGCCTATGCGTTGCAGCAAACTGCTGGTGGCATCCAACATAGTAGGTGAGTCGTGGTTGCCAGCAGTGATGACTACTCGGCATCCCGACTCTGTGACGCTGTTCAAGAAATCGTGATACAGCTTTCTGGCATAATTTGGTGGATTGGTCAGGTCGAATACATCGCCAGAAATGAGCAATAGATCTACGCGTTCTGTTTCGATGAGCTGTATGAGCCACTGTAGTGCGCGATGGTGCTCTTCTGCTCGGCTTCTCTGGTGTAGCTGCTGACCCAAATGCCAGTCAGAAGTGTGCAGTACTTTCATGTCGCGAGGTAGTCAGTGAATTACGAGTAATTTTCCAGTGTAATTTTTTCGAGTCTGGGCGGTATGTGCGCTGTAAAAGTACACGCCCGTAGGTAGAAAGCTGGCGTCCCACATCCATATGCTATTTGCGGGTAGCTGTTTTTTCCACACCACCTCGCCTGAGCTATGGGTTATTAGGAGTTGGAGTGGCTCGTTACCTGTCCATTCGAAAGTATATCGATCCGTAGTGCCTTCTGAGCGAAGGTGCAAGGCAGGGATGTTCATTGCCGAGGAGGTAGCCGTTGTAGGTGGATACAGCCATTGGCCAATGCCCAGGCGTAGTAGCTGTGCTGGCAAAATGGCAAATGCTTCCGAGCCCATGTAGCCTAATGCAGGGCTCACAAAAGTCAAGCTTTCTGTTTGCCCATTGGTCAGTGCCGAGCCCAGCCCAATGCGTCGCTTGTTTTTGGAAAAAGGATCTGTAGGGGGAGGAGGCAACATGGGTGTGTCGTACAACAAATATAGAAATGATTGCGCTGTTTGTACGTTATAACCCAACAACACCCAGGCGCCTTCTGGGGTGCGGGCGCCCCCAGTGATCTGCCCTTGGCAGTCGAACGATTGCAGATATTTGGCCGTATGATCACCTGGGGTTGCAGGTACTACATAGTGCTTTGTTTGGAAGGAGTTCCAGCCTTTGGTGAAGAGGTGTAGACTGTCACCGGAAAAGATCATAGCTTCACAGTCAAAGTCCTTTTTTTGAGAAGCAGGCAAGTTGGGATCCCAATCTTCGTAGTGGTATTGAATGATGTCAGGGGTAAGCACTACGCCTGTATCGAGTTGATCGAGAGCAATGCGTAGAATGCGTAGGCTGCTGCGCAACCCATCGTTATTGCCAATATCGCCAATAAACAGATGGGTGTCGCTTTTGGCCAAGGCCTCCCAATCGATTAGTGAGACTCCAGCAATCGTCGCATAGCCAAGTGTCTGGCCATCGGTCGTGTCGATGGCCCAAATGCGCGGTTCGTTGCCACTGTCATTGATGCCCCATAGCCAGCCATTGTGCCAACTAAGCCCGGATAGTTCAGACAATGAAGTGGGCAACGTGGCTACCCAGGCAGGTGTATAGCTGGTAGGTGGATAGGTACACGATCCGTCATTTATGGTAGCTGTAGGGTCGTAATTGCTTGCTAAGGGGTCGGTGCATCCCATTTGACCTTGGCTGCTCAATGGTATAAACCATAGCAGGCAGTACATAACCCAAATAATTAGGCTGCATATGGAGGGAAGAGGACGATCAGACATAATGCCTGTTGTTGAGTTTTTTTTGCAAAATGCGACAAGCACTTGCACCAGTCAAATAGTGAAAGTGCAAATGTGGACATTGTCTGTTAAATTTCTATTTTCATCTCTAAGGAATAAAAACTCAATTTGTAATTGAAATCCATATACCTTGTCGCACTATATTCTTTGGCGCAAAGTGTTGGCAGGAGCCCTATTGATGGCTTTGAGCAGCTTGTTTTGGTGGCCAGTAACACTGCCGCGACAAATAGACACTTGGGTACATTGGCAACCTTCGCGTGGATGGATGGTTGCGCTGCAACGTGATGGGCGTGTGGTTTCGTACAGCTTTGATTTGAAGCGGGGCGTCTGGCACATGGAACGCCAGTTGTTTCCTCAGCGAGGTGATGTGTGGCAATGGCGTGTGCCCGATAGCTTGTACCAGGGAGTCAGTATTTGTGCTGGCCAACGGATATTGAGTTTGGAAAGTGTCCAGTTGGAGCGCGAACTCCACGACGTAGCCTCGCGCCTGGCTTTGGCTTGGGCTCAATTGGAAGTGGCGCGCACAGGTGCCAAACCTGAACAGGTGCGTCAAGCGCAAAAAGAGGAGGAAATAGCTGCCAGCCAACTAGCGTTGGCGCAAAAGCAATGGCGGCGAGCTGCAGCGTTGTTTGGCGACAGCCTCTTGCCAATGGCTGAGTTGGAAGTGTATGCACAGGCTGTGGAAGTGGCAAAAAAGCGGTACGAACGCGCACAAAGCCGGGTAGCAGATTTGCAGACAGGTGTCAAGGTACCACAACAGGCTTATCTCCGACAACAAATTGCCCAATGGGCTACCCAACAGCAAGTATTACTCGAGCAAAAGGCAGCACTGCAATGGCAGGCGCCGCTAAGTGGAATCTTGCGCATTGAAGTGCGCACACAGGAATGGCAATACTGGGTAGAAGATACTACTAACTGGGTAGGACGCGTTGGCCTGCCGCTCTCCTTAGCTCAAGACATCCATGTAGGTGATACGCTTTGGCTACAATACTCGGATGGTCGTATAGCTGTACGTGTGTTGCCACAGCCACCTGATGTGATATGGCGTCAGGAACAAGTGCAGCCATGGATTGTTGTACAGCCATTGTCATCTGCAGCAATAGCCACTTGGCCCAGATGGCAAGCCGTGCGTTTGACTGTGGATACGCTCACGCTGAAAGACTATATCTTTCGAGCTGGGGTAGCATCTTATTGAATGAAACACGGATATGCTCCGATATGAGTTGAAATACCTTTTTCCCGAGTCGATGCTCCCTACATTGCGTAACCACATTGCGATGTACATGGAGTGCGATTCGTGGGCACAAGCAGCAGGAGGACACTACACCGTGCGCAGTGTGTATTTTGATACACCTCAGCTAAAGTGTTACTTCGATAAAGTAGAGGGCATCAAGCGGCGGTTTAAAATTAGAGTGCGCACTTATGCGGGCGTAAGCTCATCGAGCCAACCTATGTTTTTTCTCGAAAAGAAGGAAAAATACTTGAATCCGATGCAGAAATTAAGAGTTCCGCTTACCCACGAACAACTACATGCCCTGTGGCATTATCGCCAATTGCCGTCTACGCCGTCTGATGCGTTGAAGCAGATGTGTTTTGACTTATGGTACTACAACATGAAGCCAACAGTAGCTACCGTATACGAGCGTCGCCCCTGGCTACTGCCAAAAGCTTTGGATCCTAAGGGTAATGGCTTGCGCGTGACTTTCGACATGAACTTGAGGGCAGTGTGGGATCCCGATCTCTTTCGACCCGAATGGGATGGCACTACTTATCCGGTGATGCCTGGATGGTTCGTGCTCGAGGTGAAGTACAACAAGTACTGTCCGGTGTGGCTGCGCGAGTTGTTGATGTTGGCAGAAGGAGTGCCCCGTTCGGTATCGAAATATTGCCTTTGTATGGATACCTGCTTTGCAAATGGAAGGCGAGTGACTCACGTACATTAGGCTGTGTACGGCAGCAGATGATACCCATGGTTTATGGAAGAAACTTACCCTATATTAGACTTTGCACATGCTACGACGCTATATGACTTTATGGTCAACTTGCTAGTGGCATTGCTGTGTGGATTGGCGATCGCTTTGGTCTATCGACTAAGTGTGCATCAACCGGGTTATTCGTCGTCTTTTGCACAATCGCTGGTGTTGCTCTCACTGATTACGGCTATAGTCATTTTAGTCATTGGCAATAACCTAGCCCGAGCTTTTGGCTTAGTAGGTGCCATGTCTATTATCCGGTTTCGCACGGCTGTGCGCCAAGTACAAGACATCGTTTTTATTTTCTTTTCGCTAGCTATGGGGTTAGCTGCCGGTGTGGGCCTTAGGTGGGTGGCACTTATAGGTACAGCTTTTGTTTCGATCATATGTTTATTGCTCGGCTTGGTGCATTTTGGGCGAATTGTTCGTCATCGACATCTATTAGTATTGTCTTGGGGTGCCCATCATTCGGACATGGAAGCTCAAATTCAGCAGGTGTTCACTCGTTTTTGCCGAAAGGCAACATTGTTGCAGCTACGTACAGATGTTGCCGTCCAGCAGGTACATGCCACATGGGTGTTGCACTTACACAAAAAGGCACATCCTACACAAGTGGTACATGCTGTGCGCCAGGTGAAGGGGATCGAGCAGGTGCAATTAGTAGAAGAATCTTTTGAACAGGACAATCCCTTGCCTATATGAAAAAGCCTATTGCGTTGTTGGTTGCTGGTATGCAAGTCGATCACTCTTCTTTGGGTAGTTTGGGAGGTGTAGCCGACCGCTTGGCTGGGTATATTGCTCGGCAGGTATCCAAGGCAACACTGTGCATAGGTGTACGTGAGTGGCACCCGCCCGACCACGTGAGTTTTGCCGCAAGGCATATGTGGCGCAAGCCTGGTCAGTACATGGCATTGACCGATCACATGCAAATGCTTTGGCCTATGCATTGCGTACGCGACTCCTTTGGAGCTCGATGGGTGCCTCCACTCGAGACTGTTAGCTGGGATCGCGTAGTGGATGTAGGGATGCGCCCGGAAGTAGATCATTACTCGGCCTTTGAAGAGGCAGATGGACAATCGACGGGGCTGATAGCGTGGTTGGCTCAACAGCGAATTGGCTTGTTGGTGTTGGCTGGTCTACCACTCGATGGCCTGTTGGGCCATACGTTTGAAGCAGCTCGTAGCCACGGCTTCGATGTGCGGCTTTTGCGCCACGCATGTGCTCCCTTGCAAAGTGTGGAAATACCCGATTTTTGGCAACAACAATCAGGTTATTGGATTGACCAGCTTTGAAATAAGTGCGCAACCCTTTATTGGGGGTTCTCTGTTTTTTCGGCTTGTACGAAGTAAAAGGACACTGCGGGAGGACTGAATCGCACGTGCCGCACCAAAGGGGGGCTTTTCATCAAGTGAAGTGGCGTAGTAGTGAGCTTGCTGCCGGGAGTGAGCTTGCGCAAGTCTGCTACGATTAGAAAGTCGCTAGTATCCACTTGGTCGAAGTGGCTCATGGGCAGCTCAAAGCTGAGGCGGACGTGGTCAGGATGGATGCGAATAGAATTGCTGTCGTTGAGGACGACAACGGGCTGATGCAGCACTTTTTCTGTATAGCGTTCGGCAGGAATGACTACTTGTACTTGCTGAGGTGAGATGCGTAGTACGGGTAAAAAAGGAGACTGTAGTTGTACTGTGATTTGTTGAAACCCATCGATATTGTGTAGTGAAATTGGCTCGGTGGGCCATTGTAGAATAGGATCTATAATGGAAAAAGGACCTTCGACACGTGCCGAATCGGGTATTGCCTTGATGCTATCGGTTAGATAGTAGCCTTTGGCAAAGCTGATGTCTTTGAGTTGAAGGTAGATGGGCACTTTCTTAATGCGTTTGGCCTCTAGGCTAATGGGCAGATAGTCGTGCTCGAGTCGCTGAATGGATAATCCTGGATGGATTTGCGCTTCTATCTGGGCGATGATTTCCGGCCGAGAGACTGTGGGAGTATTGCGTGCATTTAAGGGAAAGAACAGAACGGGATCGCTGCGCCACAAGCTTTGCGCTAGTAGATCCCATCCTCTTCCTTTTACTTCTACGTACATCGTCTTGGGAGGGGGGTGCGTCCAGGCTAGGCTGTCGGGTACTTGCCAGGTAATGCGTACCTGGATTTGGGTGGTATAACTTTGATCTAGCTTGACTCCCAGCCAAAAGGCCAGCGAAATGCCCAAACAGATTAGCCACACAATCTGCTCATCTCCAAGTTGTAGCTTGATGTGGTGCTTCTTACTCTGGACTTGTTTCCACAATTTCTTGAAGTCCATTGGCTATCTGAATCGATGTGTATAGGCACTCAGTCCTTTTTTTCTTCAGCGTTATGTAGTGCATCAGTCATTTCCTTGGAAATGGCACTGCGCAACACCCGTACGAAGTGTTTGTTACCCAGGTCGAGTGTGACGATCTCGCCCTCTATTTTGTTGATGCGGCCAATCAGGCCACTACCCGTCACGACTTCTTGCCCTTTTTCCAAAGAATCAATAAACTGGCGTTGTTCGCGTTGGCGTTTGGCTTGAGGGCGTATCATAAACAGCCAGAATACCAAAATGATCAGCCCCCAAAAGACCAATGTCATTATCCCTTGATTACCAGCAGATTGTAAGAAAATTGTTTCCATGTTCAGCATGTTTGTTGAATGATAAGCATACTCAGTTGGAGGACAAAGGTAGGAAGATAAAAAATGGCCACCTCATATAAGGCAGCCATTTTGGAGTTGAGTTCCACTGTGCTCTATAGAGGCTTAACTTGGCCACTGCCAAAAGTGTTAGCTTCGATTTTGGGCTGGCCCTTGTAATATACGGTGCCGCTGCCCATGATTTCGGCTTCCAATTCGCGTATGGCAAAGACTTTGGCATAACCTGATCCAGTGATTTCGGCATCGGCTTCGGCTACTTGTAGGTGTGTTGCATCGATGCTGCCAGAACCAGCAATTTTTATTTCAATTTCCTCGGCTTGTCCTTTGAGTACGACGTGCCCTGAGCCAGTTACTTCGGCTTTTACCTCTTGGGCATCTTCCAGTTCAAAGTCGATAGCACCCGAACCAGTGACACTAAACTCGAACTTTTCGCCTTTAAAGGCTTGTTGACCGATCACTTGGCCTGACCCCGTGATGTCGATGTCTTTCAATTGAGGTACACTTATGTAGATAGTGATAATGCCCTTTTGCGACCATATACTTGGGGTAAACTTGATGTGCCAGCTATCATTGTGTGCGCTTTTGTTGAGTGCGTCAAAGTCGCGCGGATCAGTAGCATCGATGTGAACTTTGAGTGGTCCTTGGGTGAGGTACACGGTGGCTGCTATACTCAGTTCAATGTCGGAAAAGGAGCCTATGGATACTTCTTGCCCCTGTTGTGCAAAGAGTGTTGTGGTGCTGAGCAATATCCACAACCATGCCGCGTAGGTCAATTGTCTCATTTGTCTGTTTTTTTGGTGAGAAAAGAAAGGACTTTGAAAAAAGGGGGGATGTAATAAAGACTGTTTGATGAGAAGAAAGTTGCAGGTTAAAAGGCTATTGCCAGTAAGCGCACTCGTTTTCTGGACAATTTTGTTGCTTTGCCATATGTTTTACCCTTAAGCAGGGCAACTAAAAGGCAACTTATGAAATCTGTGTGGCGCGTTTTTCTTTTTTTCGGAGTATTAGTGACTGGTTTTTTGTTGGGGGTGAGCTGGCAGAATCACTTGCCGAGCCGAAGTACCACTGAGTCTGATCCGTTGGCTCGGCAAGTTAGGTGGGATGATGATCAGCGAGTGGGAGCTGATGATGAGACGGATACTACTAGGCCTGATCCATTAGCAGAGGCGCTTACCGAAGTGGAACGTGCAACGATTCGCATCTTTGAATCGGCAGCACCCTCTGTGGTATTTATCAATACGTCCGTGATGCAGATGGACTTCTTTTCTCTGAACGTGACGGAGATTCCACGTGGGAGTGGCTCGGGCTTTGTGTGGGATACGCGCGGGCACATCGTGACGAACTATCACGTCATTCAAGGTGCTGACCGAGCCCAGGTGACGTTGGCTGATCACAGCAGTTGGGATGCTACTTTGGTAGGTGTGGCGCCGGAGAAAGATTTGGCTGTTTTGAAAATCGATGCACCTGCCTCCAAGTTGAGGCCCATTCCATTAGGCATTTCTGAGCACTTGCGAGTGGGGCAGTCGGTTTTTGCCATAGGCAATCCGTTTGGTCTGGATCAAACACTCACCACAGGAGTAGTGAGTGCTTTGGGAAGGGAGATCAAATCCGTGTCGGGGACGCCAATTCGCAATGTGATCCAAACGGATGCGGCGATCAATCCGGGCAATTCAGGTGGACCGCTGCTTAATTCGGCGGGCAAGCTCATAGGTGTGAATACGGCTATCTATAGCCCTTCAGGTGCCAGTGCCGGCATTGGCTTTAGCATTCCAGTAGATGTGGTCAAATGGGTAGTTCCCGAACTAATCGTCAATGGGCGTATCATGAGGCCTTCTTTAGGAGCAGAATATGCTTCTGCACGTACTATGGCTCGTTTAGGCTTGGAGGGCGGCGCATTGATTCTCAACATAATTCCGGGTAGCGCTGCTGACCGGGCTGGTTTGCACCCTACGCGCAGAGATCGATATGGATACATCGTTCTTGGCGACATCATTACGCAAATAGGTGATGAGCCCATTCACTCACCTGCAGAGATACCTTTGGCTTTAGAAAAGTATCGCCCTGGTGAGCGCGTCAGGATTCGCTTTTTGCGCAATGGCAAAGTGCGCGAAGTGGAGGTAGTGCTCGACCCACCCCGTTAGTACTTTTTTGCATGAAAAATGTAAGTTTGTAAAGATGAAAGTGCGCTATCAGTAATGGTTGAGGAGTTTGCTAGCTTGGTCCAGAAAATCGAGCGCGACTTCCCCGAGTTATACAACAAATTGGATGGAAAAGTGGTGAAGTAGCTATTTATTGTTCCAGTGTTTTGATGAGCTCTTCGGGGCTTTTCCCTAAGTTTTGCAGCAAGATTTGAGCGTCATCGGCGAATCCGTGAGTAGGGTAAGTGTGCAAGAAGCGTTCGTACCACACGCGAGCTGAGTCGTATTGCCCCATGTCGTTATCCCAAGTAAAAGCAATCATGAACACGGCATCGGCTGTCTTAGGGTGATCTGGATATCGGTTGACAATCCATTCATAGAGTACATGTGCTTTGTCAAATTGCTTGACGAGTCGAGCTGCCTCAGCAGCGCGTAACAGCAGTACCGGTGAGAGTGAGTCTTGAGGCAGAAGCGCGGCATACAGCTCACTGATTTCGATAAATGCAGCTACTTTTTTGTAGTCGATTTGCTGAGACTCAATGTCGTATAATTCTTTCCCTAACTGTGCAAGCTGCTGGGGTACTGATAGATGTTTTTGGGTGTGTGCCTTCAGGGAATCAGCAGGTGGATTACCTTTAAAAGCAATGCCAATGCACTGTTCTAAGGCGAGTTGTTGGAGCGTGTCATTCAATTGCTGATAGATGGTAGCTAGTAATAGGGCATTTTGTAGCGCATTGGGCGCGTCGGGGTAGTCGTGCAGCAGCTGCTTGAGCAAATCGGCAGCACTCCGATAACGCTTGGCATAGTAGAGGGCTTCGGCCGCTTTGTGCCAGGTCTCCAGCATGGCCTTCCGATCGCTGGCAAGTAGAGGAGCCAGGGCCTGGCATTTAGCTGCCAAGCTATCGGCTTTTTGAGGTGAAGGTGATTGAGCCATTTGAGCTTCGAGCATTTCGATTTCAGCTTGTAGTTGGGCTACTCGATCGGGCTGAGATTGGCTGCAATTCCAAATCGAAAAGGCGATTGTACTCCACAAGACAAGTAGGGGAATAAAGCGAATGCTCATGGCACATGAGTTTTGATGGCGGTCTGTGGTATAATTGGGGGCCAAATTTAGCTAAACCTCTCGCATCTGATGCTTGATTTTTTACAATTTTACTGAGGCAAGGATGGCATCGGGATTGCACAGTATTCGATAGTAGGTAATTTGTTGATGAGCATTTTGTAATATTAGGATGAGTTTCTGATTTCTGTGCTGCTTATCAAAACAAATGAATCTATGATTTTGCACATGTACCCAGCGCATCCGTCTGAGCGCAAGGTTGATAGAGCTGCACAAATCCTTCGTCAAGGTGGCGTTTTAATCGTACCTACTGATTCGGTATATGCCTTTGCTGCCGACATGATGAATACAAGTGCAGTAGATAAGTTGTGCCGTTTGCGCCGCTTAGATCCGCGCAAAGCCATGTTGTCCATTATATGTGCGCATTTGAGTCAGGCTTCGCAATGGACTACGCAAATCGACAACGCGACCTTTCGACTGATGCGCCAGTCTTTGCCTGGCCCTTATACCTTTATTTTGAAGTCGAACAACGAAGTGCCTAAGGTTTTCCGAAATCGGAAGAAGACTATTGGCATTCGCATCCCTGACAATCCCATCGCATTGGCCCTCGTACGGGCTTTGGGAAATCCCATAGCAGTGGCTTCACTCAAGACTGATGATGAGATTGTGGAGTATATCACCGATCCGCAAGAAATTGCTATGCGGTGGGAAAAGCAGATCGATGCCATTATTGATGGGGGGATAGGAAGCCATGAGCCCACCACTGTGGTAGATTGTACGGGCCATGAGCCTGTGCTCTTGCGCCAGGGAGCAGGGCAAGTATGGTGAGTTTTGGGTGCTGCCGACATTATTCGTCTCTGTTGTAGTAGAGGGTATTCGTAAACCTATATTTGCAGCCGCACTTGGCAGCCGAGTTGCGAGTTTCCTTTTTGCCGAAAGGCCATAGAAATACAATCAAAATGAAACAGTTGTTGACTGGCTTGGTGCTCCTTGCTTGGACTTCCCTAGCACTATGGGCCCAACAAGGGGGAACGGTGCGTGGCAATGTGTTCGATAAAGCTACAGGTGAGCCCATTATTTTCGGCACAGTGTTTTTGGAAGGTACGCCCTACGGCACCAATACCGACGAACAGGGGTTTTTCAGCATGGGCAATGTGCCGCCGGGGCATTATCGGCTAGTAGCCACTTATGTGGGCTATGACAGCGTAGCTGTCGATATTGATGTGCGTGCTGGCTGGATTGTGCAGCAATCGCTCTACATGCAAGAAAGTTCAGTGAATTTGAGCGTGGTAGACGTATCGGCCCGTAAGGAAAAGGCAAAAAGCGAAGTAGCTATTTCTACGCTTACCGTCAGTCCCCGAGAAATTGAGGCATTGCCCAGTATTGGCGGACAAGCTGATCTGGCACAGTACTTACCCGTATTGCCTGGTGTTGTCACAACAGGGGACCAGGGCGGACAAATTTACATTCGCGGTGGTTCGCCCATCCAAAACCGCATCATGCTTGATGGCATGACCATATTCAATCCCTTTCACAGTATTGGGCTGTTCTCTGTATTCGAAACCGAAACGATTCGGACGATTGACGTGCTGACAGGGGGCTTTGGTGCTGAGCATGGGGGGCGCATCTCTGCCATAGTGGACATCAAGACCAGGGAAGGCAATAAGACCAAATTTTCAGGTCAGCTAGCTGCCAATCCTTTTCAGTCAAAGGTATTGTTAGAAGGGCCCATTAAACGCTTTGATGCGGAAAAAGGAGGCAGAAGTGCCTCCTTTCTCTGCACGGCTAAGCGTGGATATATTGACCAAACTGCCCCAGTGCTCTATCCATGGGTACGTTCGCCAGCAGCTGATTCGGCAGGTTTACCCTATCGATACACCGATTTTTATGGAAAGCTCTCGCTGTTGGCGGGCAATGGCACGCAGCTCAATCTCTTTGGGTTTAACTTTTCCGATGCTGTGAATTTTCAGCAAGTAGCGGTGCTGGATTGGCAGACGACGGGCATGGGGGCCAACTTCAAGCTCGTACCGCCCGGTAGCAATATCCTTATCGATGGCGTAATGGCTTATTCCCAATACCAAATTGCCTTGCAGGAAGCCGATGAGGCGCCGCGCCGAAGTGGCTTGACGCATTACGCAGTCCAGCTCAATTTCAACTACTTTGGCCGAAATAGCGAAGTGCGCTACGGCTTTGACTTCTCGGGCTTGGAAACGGATTTTGTGTTCAAGAACTTTCTAGGAGTCACCATTCAACAAAATGACTTTACCACCGAATTGGCTGGATACGTGAGCTTCAAGCAATTGATCGGCCGGTGGGTATTGCAACCTGGGCTACGCGCTCAGTTTTACGTCTCGCAGCCTGCCACGGTGTTAGAGCCGAGATTGGGTGCTAAGTTCAATGCTACGGATCGGCTTCGGTTTAAAATGGCCGCAGGGATATATTCGCAAAATATCTTGAGTAGCGTGAACGAGCGCGATGTGGTCAATCTGTTTGTCGGTTTCCTCTCAGGGCCTGAGCAGACGATCTTTAAACCCGGCACACGCGAGCCCGCACCTCATCGCCTCCAAAAATCACAGCATGCCATTGTTGGCTTTGAACTTGATGTGCTGGGCGAGCTGGCGTTTAATGTGGAAGGGTACTACAAAAACTTTTCTCAACTCATTCAGGTAAATCGCGACAAGCGCAGTGAAGCTGACCCCGATTTCAGCACAGAAAGAGGGCGTGCGTATGGCATCGATTTTTCGCTGCGCTATAGCGATGTACATTGGTATCTTTGGGCTACCTATTCCTTAGGGCAGGTAGATCGCGACGATGGCACGCAAGTGTATCCTACGATCTTTGACCGGCGGCACAATGTCAACCTCTTGGCTACGTATACCTTTGGTGCCGCAGGTGCCTGGGAAGCTGCCTTGCGCTGGAACTTCGGCACGGGCTTCCCCTTTACACTCACTCAGGGTTTTTACGAACAATTTGACTTTGGAGATGGCGTGACCACCGATGTACTCACAGGTAATGGGCAGTTGGGGGTCCTGTTCGACACGCGTCGCAACGCAGGTCGTTTGCCCGATTACCACCGCTTGGATCTATCGCTTAAGCGTACCTTTCAGTTTGCCCAAAGGCATAGCTTGGACGTCGCGATCAGTGTGACCAATGCCTATAACCGAAACAATATCTTCTTTTTCGACAGAGTGCGTTACGAAAGGGTCGATCAGCTGCCGATCTTGCCTAGTTTGGGGCTAACTTGGAAGTTTTAAGAGCTCTACACCCATCTTCTTTATTCCCTTTCGCCTATTCGTGCGCAGTTCCGTACTTTTGGGCCGCTTTCGCAAAACGATTCAAACCATACAAAATTCAACTCCATGAATCTCCACGAATATCAAGGTAAAGAAGTACTCAAGCAGTACGGCGTGGCTGTACAGGAAGGCATCGTGGCTACTACAGTAGAAAAAGCGGTAGAAGCATGGCATAAAATTCGGGAACAAACTGGCACGGAGTACGTAGTGGTCAAAGCGCAAATTCATGCAGGTGGCCGCGGCAAAGGTGGGGGAGTGAAGCTAGCTAAAAACCTACAAGAGCTCAAAGAAGCTGCTGCTTCCATCTTGGGTATGTACTTGCGTACGCCCCAAACTCCTGGCGGCTTGGAAGGCCCAGGTAAGCTGGTGCGTAAGATCCTCATTGCAGAGGATGCCTATCGGCCCGATTTCGATGCCTGTAAAGAGTACTACATCTCTGTGCTCACCGATAGGGAGAAGCAACGCAATGTGTTTATCTATTCGACTGAAGGTGGCATGGAGATCGAAAAAGTGGCCGAAGAAACACCTGAATTGGTGCACAAAGAGTACATCGACCCTGCATTGGGCATGCAGCCTTTTCAAGCACGCAAAATTGCCTTCAATTTGGGATTAAGTGGGAAGGCCTTTAAAGAAATGACCAAGTTTGTGACCAATCTCTATCGCGCTTTTCTGGGTGCCGATGCTTCGTTGGTAGAGATCAATCCATGTCTCAAAACCGCTGATGATCGCATCATCGCAGTAGATTGCAAAATGGTGCTCGACGATAATGCCTTGTACCGACACCCTGACCTGGAGGCCATGCGTGACTTGGATGAGGAAGATCCCACCGAGGTGGAAGCGCGTAAATATGGCCTTAACTATGTCAAGCTGGATGGCAACGTAGGTTGTATGGTTAATGGCGCGGGCTTGGCCATGGCTACCATGGACATCATTAAACTGTCGGGAGGCGAGCCTGCCAATTTCCTCGATGTAGGTGGCACGGCTGATGCCGAACGCGTAGCCCATGCCTTTGAGATCATTCTCAAAGACCCCAATGTAAAGGCCATCTTGGTCAATATATTTGGCGGCATTGTGCGCTGCGACCGCGTAGCTAACGGCATTGTAGAAGCATACAAGAAGCTGGGCGACAAAATCAATGTGCCCATTATTGTTCGCCTACAGGGTACAAATGCCGACTTAGCCAAAGAAATCATCGATCATTCGGGGCTGCAAGTGTATTCTGCTATCGAACTGCAGGAAGCTGCAGCGTTGGTCACTAAAGTACTCAAGGAACAGGTAAAAACTTCTTGATCTGCTGTTTTGCACTGAGTTTGTGTGCTATTGCTTGTGCTTTCGGCACTAGGAGTCGAAGGTGAGATGTGTGCTAAAAAAACACGTGATGAAAAAAGTAGCTGTTATAGGTGCAGGTACTATGGGCAATGGCATTGCCCACGTATTTGCCATGAAGGGGCATGAGGTAATGCTAGTCGATGTGTCGGAGGAAGCACTTTCGCGTGCGCTCCAGACTATCAGGCGCAATCTGGACCGCATGATCAAAAAAGAGCTCATTACGCCACAGGAGAAATCCGATACCCTACATCGGATAGCTACCTTTACTGAGTTGGAACCTGCTGTACGCGACGTGGCCTTAGTAGTGGAGGCAGCTAGTGAGCGCATTGATCTCAAACTACGCATTTTCGAGCAGCTCGATGCGCTTGCACCAGCTGATGCCATTCTAGCCTCCAATACTAGTTCGATTTCTATTACCAGGATCGCAGCTGCCACCCAACGTCCCCAACAGGTCATTGGCATGCACTTTATGAACCCCGTGCCGGTGATGAAGCTCGTCGAGGTCATTCGTGGCTATTTGACCAGTGATGCCACTACGCAAACAATTATGGATTGGGCAAGCCAGTTGGGCAAAACGCCAGTAGAGGTGAACGATTATCCGGGCTTTGTGGCCAATCGCATACTTATGCCCATGATCAATGAGGCTATTTATGCGCTATACGAAGGTGTAGCAGGCGTAGAGGAGATCGATACAGTCATGAAGTTGGGCATGGCACATCCCATGGGGCCCTTGCATCTAGCAGATTTTATCGGGCTAGATGTGTGTCTGGCCATCCTTCAGGTGCTCCACGATGGCTTTGGTCATCCGAAATATGCGCCTTGCCCCTTATTGGTCAACATGGTTACTGCGGGAAAGTTAGGCGTAAAGACAGGTGAAGGTTTCTACAAGTACCATCCAGAGTCGAAGGCCAAAGAGATCTCGCCACGCTTTGCACGATGACAAAAAGCACTATAGCGGCAAGTGTTCCTTTTTAGAACGCTTGCCGTTTTACGTGTCATTCATCCCAATCCATCCATTCATCTTCGAAAAGCAACTGTGCTTTAAACTGATCAATTTCGCGCCGTTCGCGTTTGGTGGGTCTACCTTTCCCTTTTTCTCTTAACCCCATGGGGGCTTTGCCGATGTACCAATCTTTGTATTTGTTCTTTTCGCGCTCAGGTGTGAGGTCTTCGTAACATTGGGAAGCAACGCTATAGCCCACGCGCTTTTCTATGAGCTTTAGGACTTTGAAGGTGAACAAAAACCCTTCCTTGTGCACCTGTACTGCATCACCTATAGAGACCGAAGCTGCGGGCTTGGCGGGCACATCGTTGATGCGTACCCTGCCATTTTTACAGGCGTTGGTGGCGATGGTGCGTGTTTTAAAAATGCGTACGCTCCATAACCATTTGTCGATGCGTACTTTTTGGGGCATATACTTATGTGTAAAGCCAAGTGTCTTTTTCACGGCATGATCTGTGATCTATAGAGTTGCTACTTTGTGCAGCACCTTTTTCTGCTGTAGAAGTGCTATTCGGGGCATATATTCGCGCACAAAAATACCACATCTATGAAAATACATCATTTCCCTATAAGCCTACTTGCTTTGGGTATGTTGCTTTGGATGGTGGCTTGCAAGGTAGAGCCTAAGCTCAAGCCGCTCAACCTTATGAAATACGGTGTGCCTCTAACCATACTAGCACCCGATAGTGCGGTCGTGAAAAAAAGAGACATGATCGTCCAGCAAGATATTACCATACAGGGCCCTGACGGGTTTGACCTGCAATTGTACGTGTCAAATGCCAGTACCACCGACCCCAAGGCGTTGAAAGATTCTCTTTTGGCACAGGTGAAGCGGCAGCCGTATTTTTCAAAGCTCATCGCGATTGAAGATCAAGGGTTTATTTTTGAAAACAAGGTGGATAGTGCTGCAGTATTCTACGATTTTCGCTATGTGATTATTCGGGCTGGCAAAGAGTACCAGTTTCAGGGTGGACTGCTGGGTAATTTTACGATCGAACAGGCAACCCGGATGTATGAGGCAGCTACAAGTGCGAAATAATTGGGATCGGAAAGGTAAAAATAAATAAAGGCCTCCCTCATAGGGAGGCCTTGGCGACTCCTTAGGCCTTTGGGGTCAGGCTTGTTGCTCCTTGCTGAGTTGTAATTGGTACAACACTAAGACCAGGAGCAGAATTCCAAAAATCAGCATACGTCATGGGATTTAATTCCTCTTTTCAACGAGGAGATTAACAAATGGTTTATTGGATATGTCATGTAGCTCTGTGGCAGATATCTTGCCTTGCTCGACTTCAATTTGAGGGAAATTGAGAGAAAAAGTCAACATTTCACCATGTTATTGTGACGTTAAAAATGAGTAAAGGGCTGATGCATGTCTTACATCAGCCCTTTCATCGCATTATTGTACAGTATCTTACAAGCTGGAAGCACCCGGATTGGCGTCGTTGTATCGTTTTGTTACTTCGTGCCAGTTGACGACATTCCAGAAGTTAGAGATATATTCGGGGCGCCGGTTTTGGTAGTGCAAATAGTAAGCGTGCTCCCACACGTCAAGACCCAAGATGGGTGTGCCTTCATAGTCATTGACATCCATAAGAGGGTTATCCTGGTTGGGCGTATTGCAGATAAATAGTTTGTCATTTTTATCGACGCACAACCACGTCCAACCACTGCCAAACAAAGTAGCAGCTGAATTGGAAAAGGCTTCTTTGAAAGCTTCAAAAGAACCAAAGTCGCGCTCAATCGCTTTGCGAATGTTCATCTGAGCAGAAGGCTCACCACCACCTTGAGGCGACATGATCGTCCAAAACAAACAGTGATTGTAATACCCACCGCCATTGTTGCGCACGGCTGCGGGATATTGACTCACATTGGCGAGTATTTCTTCAATGGACTTGCCTTCCAGATCGGTACCTGCAATGGCGGCGTTGAGCTTGTTCGTGTAGCCACCGTGGTGTTTGGTATGGTGAATTTCCATAGTGCGTGCATCAATGTAGGGCTCCAATGCATCGTATGCATAGGGAAGATCGGGTAATTGAAATGCCATAGTTCTTTGGATTTTGCGTTTTGGAAATTGGGCATCATTGCCGTGCCGTTCGCTTAACGCTGCCAAAGATAAAAAGTTGAGCGCTTCTTTGATGTGTACACTATGAAAGAGCTTATAGCTTGATTTGCTTGGAGCTTTTTCGAGAGAGGATATGGTGCACCCAATGGCGAAGCTTGTCTTCTAACATATTGGGTTGAATGGGTTTGCTGATAAAATCATTCATGCCGGCTTGGGCACATCGGGCTTTATCTTCCGGCATGGCATTGGCCGTGAGGGCAATAATGATGGGTTGCTCCTGTTCGGGCCAGTGAGTTCGGATCTGTTGGGTAGCAGTGATGCCGTCCATTTGGGGCATTTGCAGGTCCATGAAGATTAGGTCGTAGTGCTTTTTCTCCATGGCTTCTAATGCTTCTAGACCGTTGTTGACGGCATCTGGTTGAAAGTTCATCTTGCGCAGGAGCATAAGTGCTAGCTTCTGGTTGATGGGGTTGTCTTCAGCTATTAATATGGAAATGTGGTGTGCCTCTGAAAATGATTTAGGTGAGGAGGGTGCCTGTAGTGTGGATTCGTCTCTATCTTCTATAGCTTGTTTAAAGGACTTTCGCACCTTAGAAGGTAAGAGGGGATTGACGATGTGTACTTTGATGTTGGGGTTTTTACTGGTGCCATAACTCCATTGGACAATGTGGCACCCAGCTTTTTGCCATTTTCTAATAAGGTGAGCGTTGTTTACTGCCCAACGTTCACCTACAAATACGACTAATCCCTGTACATCTTCTGGAATTTCACTTAGTACTTCTACACCCTGCCACTGTAGCTCCAACACAATAGACTGGGACACTTCTGGGTTGCCACAGAACACGGCTGCTTTTTTCCCTTTCAGCTTGGGATCAGGAGTGTGTTTGGAATGGGAAACTTGAAGGGGCAGTTGTATAGTGAAACGCGAACCTAAATTTGGCGTAGAATCCAACTTTATGGTGCCACCCATAGCTTTCACTAGCCGCTGCGTAATAGCTAATCCCAGGCCAGTGCCTTGATATTTGCGCGTATACGCATTGTCGCCTTGTGCAAAGGGAATAAAGATATCCTTGATCTGCTCTTTAGGGATGCCAATGCCGGTATCTAATATTTCTATTTCAAAAATGGCGTGGTGGGCCGATTGCTTATTGCGTACTTGGACAGAAATGCGCACTTCGCCCTTTTCCGTAAATTTGATTGCATTACTTACCAAGTGCATGAGCGCTTGCTTCAAATGAGTAGCATCGCCCAGTACCTTTCTGGGGGTACCAGGTGCAAAACGGAGATGAACCAGCAGATTTTTGGTGCGTGCCTTTTCTTCAAACAGATTAACCACATCTTCGATGGCCATGTCCAGCCTGAATTCCTTTTGTTCGATCTTGATCGTGTTGTTTTCCAAATTGGAAAAGCTGAGCAAATCTTGGAGCAGCAGTACCATAAGATTGCTCGATTCTTTAATTGTGCGCAGATAGCGCTTTTGTTCTGCAGTGAGCGGCGTGCTTTCGAGGAGCGAGGTCATACCTATCACGCCATTCATAGGTGTGTGCAGTTCGTGGCTAAGGGTAGCTAAAAACTGGTTTTTGGCTTTAATGCCTTGTAAGGCTTTCTGACCCAATTGCGTGACATATTGCCCAATGCGTTGGCTCAGTAGCATGGATTGACTCAAAATAAACCCTCCATAGAAAGCGTGTTCCCAAATGGGGTTGTAATCGATCACTCTCTGATATCTAAGTATTTGTAATATAAAAAGCGTCATTAGAAATCCCAAGCTCGTTACAGCCAGCCGCGAGCCTACATCGCCATGCCAGAAAGCCTTGAGAAAAACCCATATTCCATAAAGCGCTAAAAGCGAGATAAGCCAAACATATATGCGGTTGATACTGCTAAACATGAATGGTGTGCCTACAAAAATATATATCAGATAAACGAGGCTGATCCATTGGAAAATGCGAATAATTGTTTTGCTAGCCCTCTGTGGAAAAATGGCGTGCACGAGCTGTGAGAAAAAGATCACTGATAAGATGAGCGAGCTGAATTCAAGGCGCACCACGACTTTCCAATCTACTTCGCCCATTAGATTGTAGTAGGGGTAGTCCGTGCTAAAAAGAATGCGCGTACTCTGGGCGATACAAAAAAGACCAAAGTAGAGCAGAGCTCTGTCTTTTTTGATAAAGTTGAAGATGCCCGTATAGAATATAGCGGCAACAAACAAAGCAAGTGCTACGCCTAAGGCACTAGCCAGTCGCATCATTGCCAGCGATTCAGTATGCTGGGATAAGCCGATATACACGGGTTCGTAAATGCCTCCTGCAGCATAGTAGAAGTTAGCTACGTGGATAATTAGTGGGATGAGTGTGTCTTGAGCGACAAAATGTGCCTTGCGAGGGATATATGCAGGGCGATAAGCAGTGTGATGACCAGCTGGTATACCTGCTTGTGTTATTTCGCGTTGACCCACAAATACTTTACAAGAGGTATGACACTTAGGCAAGTAGATACCTATATCTTTTCCTTGTAATGAAGGTGGTATTTTCAATAAGGTAAAGTAGGTGCCATATCCAAATGCTGGAAGTTGTTGGGGGAGTTCGTTCCATAGGATTGGCTTGTCCAGAGCGATATAGCTCGAGGTTTTAATAATGGAGTCTAATTGCTCAGGCCCAAGAAATGACTTCCATGTAAACCCCCAATTCCCTGTAGTGATTGTTTTGCCACTAGATAATGTGCTTTCCGAAAGGACTGTAACCGGACTTGTACTATTCCCTCGAGTAGAAAAGGTGAAGATTAGAGCCATACACCCTACAACCACGATTTTTTCCCTACTCCACCTGCCAAGAAAAATCATAGGGTACTTGTTTAGCAAAAGCAAAGGTTGTGCAGTCAAGATCGTAGTGCGATCTTCGTGAAGAAGTTATTATGAAGCTATTTAGTGACGGGTATAGTGCTTAAAATATGTATAAACAGTACATGTGTATGGATTGATAGACAAAAGCAGTAGCATGGACAAAGAGGCTTTATTTTTAATGTGATCTGAAAAGCTAATACAATATTTCACTTGGTATATAGAAGGGGTTGAGGATATTTTGCTATTGTTGTGCGTGGAAATTGCTTTTGTATTTTGAGTCAATATGGCTTGAAGGTGCTCAAGCGCCTTCCAATGTGTAAATGAATAGTAAAATGGCAACTATTGTTCCACCCGTACTTTGGCAGCCCGATAGGGAATTGATTGGACGCTGCCACATGACGCAGTTTGCACAGTGGCTAGAAAAAGTAGAAGGTGAGCAATTTGTAGGTGATTACCACAAACTCTGGCAATGGTCTGTAGCTGATATAAGCAGATTTTGGCAGCGGATAGCTACTTACTTTGACGTGCATTTCGAGCAACCTTGGGACAAAGTGCTTGACGGTGAGCAGATGCCTTTCTTCAAGTGGTTTACAGGCAGCACGCTCAATTACGCAGCACACATTTTTCGCATGAAAAACCCCTCACATCCAGCCATTATTTACAAGTCGGAGCGTCACCCGATGGCAGAAATGAGTTGGGAAGAATTGGAACGACAAGTGGCTAGTTTGCGGGCATGGTTGCAAACGCAGGGCGTAGGCAAAGGAGATCGGGTCGTAGCATTTTTGCCCAATATTCCTCAAGCCACCGTCGCCTTTTTAGCTACTTGCTCCTTGGGGGCTATTTGGTCGAGTTGTAGCCCCGACTTTGGCCTCCAGGCAGTGGTAGATCGCTTTGCGCAAATTGAACCCAAGGTGCTCATTGCTTGTGATGGCTATACTTACAATGGCAAGCCTTTTGACAAACGGCCAGTAGTGCAGGCATTGTTACAGGAATTGCCCAGTGTGAAACAAGCGGTGTTGGTTCCTTTCTTAGAGCCAACTGCTGGCCCAGAAGGGTTGCGCGATACCGTGCTGTGGCAGGACGTTATTGATGCAGCGGCACTGCCTCTTGCCTTTGAAGCAGTACCTTTTGATCACCCATTGTGGGTGCTGTACTCGTCGGGTACTACGGGAGTGCCCAAGGCTATCACACATACTCATGGCGGCAATTTGCTGGAGCATTTGAAATACTTGCACTTGCACAACGATGTGCATCCGGGTGAACGCTTTTTTTGGTATTCGACTACCGGATGGATGATGTGGAATTTTGTGCAGGCATCGTTGTTGGCTGGAGCTACAGTGGTGTTGTACGAAGGAAGTCCGGCCTATCCTTCACTCAATGCACTGTGGGAGTTCGCAGAGCAAGCGCGCATCACGCATTTTGGCACTTCGGCACCTTTTCTAGTCGCATGTATGAAAAGTGGCATTCGTCCTCAAGTAGATTTTGATTTAAGTGCCATGCGCACCATTGGCTCTACAGGTGCGCCTTTGCCGCCGGAAGCTTTTGACTACGTCTATGAACACGTCAAACCTGATGTATGGTTGTCATCCATGGCGGGTGGTACTGATGTATGTACGGCTTGGGTGGGTGGCTGTCCTTGGTTGCCCGTATATGAGGGAGAAATCCAGTGTCGTTGCTTGGGGGCCGATTTGCATGCTTTTGACGAAGCGGGTAAACCTGTTATAGACCAGCTAGGCGAGCTAGTTGTGATCCGACCTATGCCTTCTATGCCCGTATATTTTTGGAATGATCTACACTTCAAGCGCTATATGTCGAGTTATTTTGATGTGTATCCTGGTGTATGGCGTCATGGCGATTGGATCAAGATAACTAATCGAGGTACAGTGATTATTTATGGCCGATCTGACGCGACCCTTAACAGACATGGTGTGCGCATCGGTACTGCCGAGATTTATCGCGTAGTGGACAAACTTCCTGAGGTGGCAGATAGCTTGATTGTAAACTTGGAACGCGAAGGCGGTAATGACTTTATGCCTTTGTTTGTGGTACTGAAAAAGGGACGGACACTGACTGATGAGTTGTCCCAACACATTAAACAGGCCTTGCGTCAGCAGTGCTCGCCACGCCATGTGCCTGATGTGATCATTGAGGTGCCTGAAATTCCCTATACGATCAGTGGTAAGAAGATGGAAGCGCCCGTAAAGAAGATATTGTTGGGCATGCCCATGGAAAAAGCAGCTAAACGAGATGCAGCGAAAAACCCACAGGCATTGGACTTTTTCGCTCGAGAAAGAGCGCGTTTGTTAACAGTAAATAAAGAAGCGTAAGCTATTCACTATTGTGCTAAGGCTGCTTCAAGGGTAAAGCGTTCTTGGACGGCGATTCGCCCTTTGTCGTTAGGGCCTACTGCGATCACTTCCGTGTACGGGTCGTGCTCTAAAAATAGGAGCCATTGCTCCTCACTGGCGCGTTGGAGAAAGGGCGCTTTTTCTGCCAGGGTATCCAAAGGGCGCACGTCGTAGGCCATGATCCATGGCAGACTTACGTGGAATGAGCTGGGTAGCAGATCGGCACAGAAAACCAAATGCCGGCCATCGGGCAGGTCGATATGTAGTAGGCACATATCTTCCGTATGGCCAAAACAGTGTTGTAGGGAAAGTCCCGGTAGCCAAGGTACCCATTCATTTGCTGTTCCTTCAGGTAGGAAATGTAGTACACCTTGTTCGGCCAGTGGTACAAAATTTTCCTTGAGAAAGGAGGCCGCTTCGCGCGCGTTGGGCTGATAAGCCCATTCATAGTGGCGCTGGGTAGTCCAGTAACGGGCATTGGGAAAGGTAGGTGCGATCTGTCCATTGTTATCGTATTGGGTAGCACCCCCACAGTGATCGAAGTGAAGGTGTGTGAGCAATACATCGGTAATGTCTTCAGGTTGTAGGCCTAGCCTGGCCAGCTCGCCCAACAGTGTAGTGTCGCCATGAGGGTGAAAGTGTGCGCGGAATTTTTCGCCTTGTTTGTCACCAATACCTGTGTCGACCAAGATATTGCGTCCATCAGTTTGGATCAATAAGCAGCGCAATGCCCAAGTACACATGTTGTGTTCATCAGCTGGCTGGACCCGATTCCACAGGCGTTTGGGTACAACACCAAACATCGCACCCCCGTCCAATTTGAAGTATCCGGCCAATATTGTGTGTAATTTCATCGTGTACGCGTATTTGTCAGATAGAGAGGAGCCGCAAATATATGCTGTTGGGAAGCGCTTTTATAGCAAGGCCTGTGACGCCCTCAGCTGTATTTTATTGGCGGATGGATTCGACGAGCTGTTGTACGACTCGAGGCACACCAATAGAAGCTGGTTCGGCGACTACAGTGACGTGGGGCATTTGCTCCAACTCGTAATTGATTTGTGGGTTGGGATCGATGTACCATATGGGAGTATGGGGGTCAGCGTGGGCGACCAAGCCGGCGGCCGGATATACTTGCATAGAGGTGCCAACGATAAGTAGGTAGTCGGCGTCGCTCACTTCTCGTGCTGCACGTGTGATTTCGGGGACCACCTCGCCAAACCACACAATGTGTGGGCGGAGTTGACTGCCCTTTTCACAGGTATCGCCCCAGTGCAGGTCTTTTTCCCATGAATAGATCAATGAGGGATCGGCGGTGCTGCGTACCTTTTTCAGCTCGCCATGTAGGTGGATGATGTGACTTGACCCTGCGCGCTCGTGTAAGTCATCTACATTTTGTGTAATAATGACTGTGTCGAACCATTGTTCGAGCTCGAC
The DNA here is from genome assembly GCA_026982695.1 of Saprospiraceae bacterium. Lineage (GTDB taxonomy): Bacteria > Bacteroidota > Bacteroidia > Chitinophagales > Saprospiraceae > WFYJ01. The sequence goes on along the minus strand of JALSGS010000021.1, from coordinate 51,211 downwards.
CAGTGCTTGATGGCCGGCGTTGGGCACTACTTCTCGAAGCTGACGGCGGCGCTGATTGTAAAAGTCCAGTACGAGTTTTGGGTTGCGTGCCCATGCTTCAGGCGTAGCCACTTCCATGACGTCATATCCTTCCCATAGCCCCCCAGCATCGCGAAATGTGGGAATACCGCTCTCTGCACTTATTCCCGCACCTGTAAGTACGACTACCTTTGACTGCTTCATCACGCATTCACTTTTGTTTTGTGCAATTTTTGAAATGCTTGGCCTATGTGGGCAATCAGGTCGGTGGCTGTCATGGCTTCGGCACCCCATTTGGAGGAAGCCAGTTCGCCTGCCAATCCGTGTAGCCACACGCCTAAGCAAGCAGCTCGGCTAGGAGAGTACCCTTGTGCCAATAGCCCTGCGATCAAGCCAGTGAGCACGTCGCCACTACCTCCTGTAGCCATACCTACGTTGCCCGTAGTATTGAAGAAAGCTGTTCCTTTTGGAGTAGTGATGCAAGTGTGTGCGCCCTTCAATACAATGAATATGCATTTCTCTTTAGATAGTTGCATTTGCCGATCAAGACGTGCAAATGTATGAGGGCTTTCGCCAAAAAGGCGAGCAAATTCTTTGGGGTGTGGTGTGAGTATGGCATTTGGCGGAATGCGATCGAATAGGTGTGGGTGAGTGGCAATGAGATTGAGTGCATCGGCATCGATCACTATGGGGCCTTGATAGGTGCTGAGGAGTTGTTCGAGCAAGGAAAGGGTAGGGGCTTGCCTTCCCAGGCCGGGCCCGATGCCAATGGCGGAGAACTTGTCCAGGTTTTGAGGAAGCGTGCTCAAGTGCGTGATGCTAGGGTCGGTCAGTGCCATTGCTTCGGGTGCACGCATTTGCATGATCGAATAGCCACATTCAGGTATGTAAGCGGTGACCAGGCCTGCGCCACTGCGCAGTGCTGCTTGTGTGCTAAGCACTGCTGCGCCCATCATGCCTTTACTTCCAGCCATGATCAGGGCGTGGCCGAAGGTGCCTTTGTGGTCGAATTTGTGTCGAGGGCGCAGCCATTGTGCTACTTTGCTCAGTGTGAGGCAATGCCAAGGGGTAGATAGCTCTGCTAGTTTGGCTTTGTCAAGTCCGATGCTGCGCACTTCCCATTCACCTACAGCGCGATAATTTTCACTGAAGAAAAAAGCCAGCTTGGGCACTTCAAACGACAAGGTGCGATGTGCGTGGAACGTAGTCCCTTCAGTAGGGCGTTCGGCAAAGAGACCTGATGGAATGTCGATAGCTACCCTAATAGCTGCACTGTGTGCATTGAGGTGTTGTAAGAGGGTGGCCCAATAACCAGTCACAGGGCGACTCAATCCCGAACCCAGTAGGGCATCGATCACATAAGTTGGCGTGGGCAGCCTAGGCAAGGCATCGCCTTGTGTCAGCTCATGTATAGGCACTGTGTTCATTTTGCGTAAGCGCGATAAATTGATATCAAATTCGGGGGACGTGCGCCGCCCTATGCGACAAAGCCAGACATGCACTTGGTAGGAGTCTTGGGCCAATAGCCTAGCAACAGCCAATCCATCTCCGCCATTATTGCCTGGACCACAAAAGATACATACAGCTATGTCGCGCCGAGGATAGTGGGCTGTGAACCAGCTTGTGAAGGTGCGTGCTGCTCTTTCCATCAAGTCGATAGAGTCGATGGGCTCATGGGCTATGGTCCATGTGTCGAGTGCTCGGATCTGATCAGTACTGAGTATTTTCATATTCCAGTTTGTTATTTGGACTTTGGCTGACAAATTGGGCAAAAGGCAGCGCAACTGCATCACGTGCCACTGAAGGTATGTACTACCTTTAAGAGATGATGATACGAAGGCAAGTATATTGGTTAGTACTGATTCTACTGCATGTGGGTGCACTCGGTTATGGGCAAAATACGGGCTGTGGTCTCACAGTAGATGCTGGCCCTGATTTGGTGGCATGTGCCCCTGTAGGTCAAGTGGCTTTGCAGGGGCAAATTTCGGGACCTTACTTGTCCTTTCAATGGGAGCCCGCTACGGGGTTGAGCGATCCTACAGTGTTGCAGCCTACCGCTACGGTAAGTGTACCAACGAGCTATGTGCTTACAGCTACTGCTGTCGATCCTACCGTTAATCTCATTACAAATGGCGATTTTGAACAGGGAAATGTGGGATTTTCCTCCTCGTATACTTACAGCCCTTCTAATCTTGCTTTCAATGGCACTTATACGGTAACCTCTTCGCCTAGTTTGGTTTATTCCAATTTTCCACCTTGTGTGGACCATACTACGGGTATGGGGCAGATGTTGATAGTCAATGGAGATGATGCTCCAGGTACGCAGGTGTGGTGCCAAACGGTAAATGTGGTACCTAACACAGACTATGTATTTACCGCGTGGGTGTCCAATATTACGCCCATTTTTGGCTTACCCGCCTTGCAACTGGCCGTAAATGGTGTAGCTATAGGTAGCGTATTCACGCCCCCTGCGACCCCTTGCGATTGGAATGAGTGGACAGTAAGCTGGAATTCGGGTAGTACCACTACAGTAGAAATGTGCATCCTGAGCCAGAGCGTTGTTTCATTGGGTAACGATTTCGCCATCGACGATATCAGTCTTAGCCCTATTTGTGAAGTATCAGATGAAGTGCAGCTTTCATTGATCCAACTTCAGGCCACTGCTGATCCCGTGGTTTTCATCTCTTGTAGTGCTTTGGGGAATGAGGGCATTATGTTGGACGCCACAGCTTCTAGTTCGGGGCCCAATATTACCTATTTGTGGACGACTACTGACGGTCAAATTCTCAGTGGTGCGCACACCCTACAGCCAGTGGTAAACCAAACGGGTACCTACATGCTTCAGGTAAACTATAACGACGGCATTACTAACTGTACTGCTCAAGCCGCAGTAACCGTTTTGCTCGATCCCGATCAGCCTTTTGCCATTATTGCACCGCCCGACACCATCACTTGCATCCAGCCTGCTGTGATACTCGATGCGAGCAATTCTACCTCAGGCCCCAATTACGAGATTAGTTGGCAAGTCCTTTCGGGAAATATCGTTTCGGGTGGGCAATCACTCACCCCGATGGTAGATCAGCCAGGTCTTTATCAGCTGACCCTTACTAATTTGCAAAATGGATGTAGTACTACATCCACTGTCAATGTAGTAGCCGATACTTCCGCGCCGCAAGCCATTATTGCTCCTGCCGATACCTTGAGGTGTGATCAGACGTCAATTTGGCTCGATGCTTCTGCAAGTGCAGGAACTGGCATCCAACTTAGTTGGCAAGTGCTTTCTGGAAATTTGCTTTCTTCCCCCGACTCGGCTGTAGTAGCTGTGGATGCAGCTGGTACGTATTCGCTCATTGCCACGAATGTGCACAATGGCTGTAGCGATACAGCTGCTACCACCGTAGTACAGGCTGCTGATGTCCCCCAAGCTTATGTATGGCCACCCGACACCATCACTTGTGCCACGCCTCATGTGTTGGTTCAGGGGCAAGTCGATAGCATGGGCGATGGCATGTGGATGGGATGGCTCGATAGTACGGGTACTTTGATTGCTTTGCAGCAAGCTGACATTTTGATTGATGCACCTGGTATCTATGCCTTTGTGGTTATGGATACCTTGAGGGATTGCGGCGATACTGCTTGGATACAGGTGGCTGCTTCATTAGCTGTGCCTACTTTGAGCTGGCTTGCGCCAAAAACCATTACTTGTACTGATACAGCTCAATGGCTGGTGGCTACGGTAGCTGATACACTTAGCGTCCAATGGCAAACCCCTGAAGGGCAAACCTATTTTGGCGATAGCCTATGGACGCCCCTGTCTGGATTCTTTCAGCTGACTGCTATTAACCCACATAATGGCTGTGCAGATACTGCTATGCTTTGGGTACCTATAGACACCCTTTCCCCTTTTGTCGAAGTAGGCCCCACCGATACCATCACCTGTGCCATGCCCACTGTCGCTTTGCACATGACGACTACTGCTGATTCAATATGGTGGCAGCTACCCAATAGTGTTGCAATACCAGATAGCCAAAGTATAGTGGTGGATACAGCAGGCCTGTATGTAGTGCATGGCGTACGCACTGCCAATGGTTGCCGCTATACCGATACAGTATGGGTGGTCGATGGGCGCTATTGGCCAACAGTGATTGTGGATCCACCAGAACCCCTAAATTGCCAAAATACCTCTACATGGCTTACTGCTTCCGATAGCGATCATGGCCCTGACTTCAAATGGATATGGACCTCAATAGCCGACGGCGACACATTAGCTATCGATTCTGACTCGGCAAGCATTTCTACAATGCAAATGGGCGCCTATGCCCTCCATATAATACACTTGCCTTCGGGCTGTCGCCAATCTGATACGACCATCCTGTCTGTAGATACCGCTGCCCCTGTAATTCAACTTACATTGAGCGATACCATTACTTGCGTGCAGCCCACAGTGAGTTTATACGCACAAGCTAGCAATAGCTCACTTGAATGGCAATGGACTACTCCCGATGGCTTGCTCTTGGATGGCGATCCTGGGCCAGTAGCTCAAGTAGGAGCAGCTGGCACCTATGTGGTCATAGCCACCGATACGATCAACGGTTGTGCAGATACAGCTCAAGTAGTGGTTCCTGCTTGGCTCGATCAGCCTATGGTAGTGCTTGCCGCTGCTGATGCATTGGACTGTGCCACCACTTCTGTGCCTATAATGGCACAGGGCATTTGGTCACAGACAGTGGACTTCACTTGGTGGACTCCCCATGATACATTCCCTCTTTTGGGGCTTGATAGTATCTTTGTGGCAGGCAATCCTGGCTGGTATGTAGTACAAGTACGCGATACGCGCTCTCAATGCGTGGCTATCGATTCACTTTATCTTCCCGCCGATACCACAAAACCTGCTTTCAGTTTGTCAAACTGGGGCATACTGACCTGCCAGACACCTGCTGTGCCGCTCAGTTTTCAGGGAGCGGCTACTCTTACGGCGTATTGGACTGCACCCAATGGTCAAATACTCAATGTACTTCCTGCTGATACGTTGTGGGTAGATCAGGTAGGACAGTGGTCACTGAGTATAGTAGGTGCCAACCATTGTAGTGTAGATACGCTTGTGCACGTATTGGTCGATACACTGGCCCCCAAACTGATGTTGGTAGATGCCGATACACTTACGTGTGCGCAGCCATCAGTTGCACTCGTACCAACCGATACTGCTCAGGCACATGTACAGTATCGGTGGGCACATACTTCGGGCATTGATACTTTGGCTTTTGTACTCGATGTGGCACAAGCGGGATGGTGGCGCATCATGGCTGAGGATACGATCAATGGATGTGTGGCTACTGATTCGCTATGGTTACACGATGCGCGCATGCCCCCTCAAGTGCAATTGTTGCTGTGGGATACCCTCGCTCCACCTTGTGTCGTAGATTCAGTGTTATTGCAAGTTGTGCCATTACAAGATTATCTGACTTTTCAGTGGTCTGCGACTCAAGGATCGATTGTGGGAGATACCCTTCAACCAAAGATATGGGTTACGGCTGCAGGCAATTATTCCCTTACTGTACGTGATACATTGAGTGGCTGTAGCTGGGATACGCTATTCAATGTGCCTGCCCATACAGCTGAAGCCATGGTACAGCTTTTGGGCGAAAGCCTACTTACCTGTGACTATCCTCAAAAGTGGCTTTATGCCTTACACGATGCGGGGAGTACACTCAATTGGCATACACTTGGCGGTCATTTTCTTTCGGAAAATGGAGATTCGGCGCTTATCGATGCGGCAGGCATTTACTGGGCTGAGGTGATGGATACCTTTGGTTGTAGTGCAGCTGATACCTTGGTGGTAATAGCTGATATGGAACCTCCATCTTTGACATTGCCTCAAGCACCTACCTTGAATTGTATACGGCCCAATTGGTGGGCCGTTCCCCTTCAGGTACAAGCCCAAGAACCCATAATTGACTGGATGACTGCTGATGGAGTAATCTTGCATGCTACTTCTGACTCGGCATGGATTGGTGCTGCAGGTACGTATGTGGCACAACTTACTGACCAGCACAATGGCTGCACAGTTGAAGATACACTTGTGGTAGTCGTTGACACGGTTTTGCCTTGGGTGGATGTAGGTCCAGATACGGTGCTTACCTGTGCGACACCGCAAGTAGCGCTGTCAGTATCGGCTACTGCTGCAAACGGTAGGCCTTTGATCATGTGGCACGATCCCTTGGGGCAAGTGCTTCCCCCTGATGCACTTTGGGCCACTATGCCTGGGCCTTATGTGGTAGTAGCTACCGATACTGCCAATGGCTGTAGCTATGCCGATACGCTATTTGTAGATGTCGATACAGTAGCACCGGACTTTTCTCTGCTACCTTTCGGCAAAATCACCTGTATGGCTGATTCCGTGGTGTTGTCTATTGCTACTTCCGCACCTCCACAATGGACGGTGCAGTGGCGTAGCCCATCGGCAGAGCTGCATTTTGGGCCTACTACTACCGCTACACAGGCCGGCACATGGACTGTTACCGCTACCGACCTTACTAATGGATGTCAGCATACTGACACACTTGATGTAGCCATCGATACGGTGCAACCCCAATTATTCGTAGAACCTATACAAATATTGGATTGTCTTACAGGACAAGTTGTCACAGAGGCATTTGTCGATGCTGATCATGACGTGGTAGTGCAGTGGTCTACACCAGATGGTGCCATAAGCAGTGCAAGTAATCAGCTACAGCTGAGTGTCACACAACCAGGACAGTACATATGCTCGGTTGTGGATGTGGTCAATGGTTGTAGCGCGACAGATACGGTGCAAGTAGTGACACAAGCTCCTCTGGCAGTGAGTTTTCAGCTCACACATCCCAACTGCATTGATACGCTTGGGGCGTTGCTCGTAGATTCTGTCATAGGTGGTACGCCACCTTTCGCCTTTTCTGTCGATGGTAGCCCTTTGATGCAGCGCATTTGGTTTACTGATTTGAAACCTGGCCAGCATCAACTTACTGTAGTAGATGCGGCGGGTTGTTCGTTGGACACCAGCTTTGTGCTACAGCCCATCGACCGACCGAATCTACTGCTGATTGGCCCCATTCGCGTCTTCCTTGGCGATACGATGTTGTTCACGCCCATCATTGAACCCCAGGGTATATCGCTTAGCCAAGTCGAATGGTGGCCCGCACAGTACTTGAGTTGTAGTGATTGTCTACAGCCTACATTCTTTGCCGAAGAAGAAGGTAGCTTTTTCTATCGACTAACTGTCCAAACAACTCAGTACTGTGTGGCAGAGGCTGACCTTTTAATTAAGGTGGTCTTCGATGCACCCATTTTTGTAGCCAATGTGTTTAGCCCTAACGGCGATGGCTACAACGATCGACTCGTACCTATGGCAAATTCTGAGCGGGTACTGCGTATCGATGATTTTGCCATTTATGATCGGTGGGGCACACTGATATATCGAGCTCATGACTTTTTACCTGGCGATGAATCATCGGGCTGGGATGGCCAATTTCGAGCTCAGCCAGCCCCAAGTGGCCTTTACGTGTGGATACTACAGGCTCAGCTGGCTAATGGCGAACAACAAGTGCAGTATGGCGATGTGTTACTATTGCGCTAAAATGAGCTGATATTGATATATATATATGGTTAATTATTTTGTAAATCCAACAGTAATATTGCAGCTGTTTGCCTTTGGCCGACCTCTTTGGCGTGGTGGCTATGAAATTTTTCAATTAATGGGGTTGCTACTTCACCTCCATATCTGTACAAATGTCTTAAAATCAATATGGAGTAAACATGTGTTTGCAAGATACGTGTATTTGTTGGGAATAATGTTCTTACTTAGTGTGCCTGGTAAAGGGCAAGATTTTTTTCTCAATAGCTCGGCCTATCAGTTGAACGATACCTGTTGGCAACTCACTTCCGATGAACTGTGGCAGGCAGGATCAATATGGAATGAAGAAAAAGTAGATCTGACCCAGTCTTTTCAGGTGATCATGCGTTTGTTTTTTGGTTGTAAAGACGAACAGGGAGCTGATGGCATTGTCTTTGGCTTGCAACCAGTAAGCACCTCAGTAGGTGTAGAAGGTGAAGGCATTGGATTTCAAGGTGTCATCCCTTCGTTAGGGATCGAATTCGACACCTATCAAAATACCAATTTGGGCGATCCCTTTTTCGATCACATTGCCGTAGTGCGCAATGGCAATATGAATCATGCTACTGCCAATACACTGGCAGGGCCTGTCCAAGCATCTGCTACCGATAGTAATATTGAGGATTGTAACTGGCATACTTTGCGCGTCAATTGGGATGCAGTTGCCAAAACTTTGGAAGTATGGTTTGACTGCGAACTGCGGCTCACCTATTCAGGTGATATTGTGCAAGAAATATTCGGTGGTGACCCATTGGTATACTGGGGCTTCACTTCAGCTACTGGTGGTTTGTCCAACTTGCATCAAGTGTGTTTTGCTTATACGAGTTTTCTTCAGGGCTTTGACGATGTAGTCATTTGTCCAGGTGGGCAATATCAATTACAACTCAGTGGTGGACAAACCTATCAGTGGCAACCTGCATACGGCTTGAGTGATCCCACAGCACCTAACCCTGTGGCTGCTCCCGATACCACAACGACTTATTACGTAAAAGTGGTTGATGAGTGCAATATTCCTTTCTACGATACGATTACCGTGTCTGTGGATGGCGATACGGTGTTTTTTGATCTGGGACCTGATACTTCAATATGTGTAGGCAGTGGCTATGTGCTCGATGCTACTGCCTTTGGGCAAGACACGGTGACCTACCAATGGAGTCACGGTTCATTTACCCCTGCTGTGGAACCAACTGTCACGGGATTGTACAGCGTGACGGTGGCAGTAGACCAATACTGTGTATCTGATGATCGTGCCTACATTACGGTAGTACCTTTGCCCTATCTCGATGATTGGGCAGATACTGTGGCTTGTGTGGGGGATTCGGTGTGGCTTGAGGGTAGTTCGCCGGGTAATCCAGATTATTGGTGGGAAGATGGTGTAATGGGCCCCCAGCGCGTGGTGAGTGAGCCGGGCACTTATGTGCTAACTGCTCGCAATTTGTGTGGTGAGGCTCAGACTAAAGTGCGTATTGATTTCGAGGACTGCCGGCAAGTGTTTTTCCCAAATGTGTTTTCGCCCAATGACGATGGATTCAACGATTACTTCTATCCGCAAGACAACGGCGATGTGTGGATCATCAATCAGTTGCGCATATTTGACCGTTGGGGTGAAGAGGTATATCAAGTGCGTGATCTGTGGCCTAATCAGCCCGAGTATGGATGGGATGGGCGCCTGCGCGGAAAACCTATGCCTATGGGAGTGTATGTGTGGCAAGCGCTGATCGTTTTTCGAGACGGATATACTACATGGCGAGTGGGGAGCGTATTGTTGTTGCGGTGAGCCATTCGGTGCCTTTTGGCAACTTACATTGTCACTTATTGGGAGTATCTTGATGTTTGTCTTGTATCCCCATAGATCAATATCTTTTGTCAACTGATTGGAATACAGGAACATTTTTTGAATATTTCAGCCGTTTTTGATTCAAAAATTACAATAGGGAATGGAATTTCTATATCCAGGATTTTTGTGGGCTTTAGGAGCAGTGGCGATTCCCATTGTCATTCATCTTTTTCACTTCCGGCGGTTTAAGAAGGTGTTCTTTACCAATGTGCGGTTTTTACGGGAAGTAAAAGAAGAAACGAGTGCACGTAGACGGCTGCGCGATCTGTTGGTTTTGGCCATGCGCATTTTAGCTGTGGCAGCTCTTGTGATTGCTTTCGCTCAGCCAGTCATTCCGTTGGGTCAGGAGCTCTTGAAAGGACAGAAAGCCATTAGCATCTTTGTAGATAACTCATTTAGCATGAGTGCTCTGAGCCAAGATGTGCCACTTGTGGAAGTAGTGCGTCGAAAGGCTAGAGAAATTGTTGAGGCCTATGCCGTAGATGATCAATTTCAAATTCTCACCCATGATTTTGAAGGGCATCATCAGCGCTTGGTAAGTAAGGAGGAAGCTCTGTCGCTCATCGATCAGATCGGTCTTACGCCTTCTGTACATTCCCTCGATCAAGTATTGTTACGCCAGACACAAGTGCTGCGCAAAGCACGTACACCTAATCGCATCGGATGGGTCTTATCCGACTTCCAGCAAAGTATCTTGCCAGAACAAATAGAATCTCCGGATACCTCTGTGAGGTTGTACATGGTGCCGCTACAAGCAGTACAAGAACAGAATATAGCTATTGACAGCGCATGGTTTGAATCACCTGTGCAAATGTTGGATCAGACTAATCTGCTTTTTGTCAAAGTACACAATTATGGCAATGAAACGGCAGAAAATGTGCGCCTTGGTTTGCAGTACGAAGGGGAGCAAAAACCAGTAGGTATGCTTTCTATTCCAGCGCGTGCTTCAGTAATCGATACTATTCCCCTTACTGTGCGCCATACCGGTTGGCATGAAGCTGCCTTGACCATTACAGATTTTCCCGTTCAATTTGACGATGCATATTTCATTACTTTTTACGTAGATGAGCAAATCGATGTAATGCTCGTCAGTGAAGAGCAACCTAATCCTTATCTTGTCGCAGCACTCAAAGGTTTACCTTATTTCCAAGTGGTACAAAAAAGCGTGGGTAGTCTAGATTACTCTTCTTTTCCAAACTATGAATTGATTGTATTGCAAGAGTTGCCCCAAATCTCGTCGGGATTGGCTTTTGCACTGATCCAATACGTAAAGCAGGGGGGCAATGTATTGGTTTTTGTTTCTAAGCAGGCACATGTACAGAGTTACAACGACTTTTTACGACAAGTGCGTGGCGGACGTTTGCAGGCATGGGAACAGGGTAATTGGACCTGTAGCTTCATCAATACAGATGAATATGTTTTTAGAGATGTGTTTGAAAATGAAGATGTGCCGCTTGAGCTCCCTACTACTACGGGACGGTTTCGCATACAACAGGGAGCTGTAGAGGAAGCACTATTGCGCTATCGCGATGGCCTGCCCTACTTGGTAAAATACCCCTTTGAAAATGGGCGCTTGTACTTGTGTACTTCCCCTCTAAATGAACAGTATAACGATCTGGTACGGCAGGCAGAGGTGTTCATTCCCTTGCTTTACAAGGCCGCTATAGCCTCTTCTGAATATCAACGCTTGTCTTGGACTATAGGAAAAGAGGAATATGTGGAGTTGCCGCATGCCCTTGAAAGGGCAAATGACGTGGTGTGGAAGATTAAGAGAAAAGACTTGGAGTTTATTCCTGATCAACAGATGCGGGGCAAACACCTCGTACTAAGCGTACGCGATTATCTGAAGGAAGCTGGTGTATATCGGTTGGTCGATGAACAAGATCAGCTTGTGGCCAAATTGGCGTTCAACTACGATCGGACAGAATCAAATTTAAGGCTGGCTACAGTAGAAGCAATCCAACAGCGCGTTGCCCCATGGGCACAAGTGATTACTGCATGGGATCGAGCGGACTTTCGCGTATTGATAGGTACACGGGCACAAGGCATGCATTTGTGGAAGTGGTTTGTATGGCTAGCTTTGGCAGCACTTGGGATCGAAATTGCATTGCTACGCCTTTGGAAAGTCTGACGTGGGGCGAAGTGTTTAAAGTGTATCATTCCTAATCAAACTATATTTCAATGAAAACTCAATGCTTGCTCTTGGTGATTGTGCTGGTGTGGTTTTGGGTGCCCCAAAAAGCTGAAGCTCAAAAAAGGCTCAGGCAAGGCGTAATCACCTACAAAGTGGACTACGAGGTAGACACGCTTACTTTGATGGACTCCGAAATGAAAGCGATGGTAGACGGGATGAAAATCAAGATAGCATTTCAGGGTCCGCACTTGCGCGAGGAAATGTCCATACTGGGGGGAATGTTTAGCGTCGCTGTAATCAGACACGCCGATCGTCCTGATGAAGATGTTGTCTTGGTGAGCTTTATGGGTCAAACAATGCAAGTAGAGGGAAATGATGTGCAAACCGGACAATTTAATATACTCGATATGAGTAAGGGGGGAACAGGGCGATGGACAAAGGAAAAAAGGACAATCAAAGGGTATAAATGTCGTAAAGCAATTGTCGAAATATCTGAGGGCGAAGGCGAGGTAGAATTCTGGTTGACAAAGAAAATTAAGGCGCAGATAGAGCCCTTTGCCCAAGGTGTGTCTGCTCCGCTTAAAGGTAAAGGAATTCCTTTGGCTTTTTCTATTTCTATAAAAGACACCCAACTCCAGTTTATGGCTACTGATATCGACTCTGAAGTGACAGCAGCTGATTTCCAAGTGCCCGCCGATGTGCAGAAGATCTCTCTTGAAGAGTTGCAACAACTGTTGGAGCAGCAAGACTGACAAATGCCAACCACGATATATACGTGGTTGGCATTTAGCCATATTATACTAGAAGAACAGAGGGAACAGAGGGGAGACATGCCATTGGCCGCCTCAGTTGAGCGTATAAGCTGCTATCTGAATTTCCGCTTTTTCTTTTTCAGCTTTCTCAGTTTGCGCGGCGTAGCAACGCCTCTTCGCATCCGACCATTTCCAGCTTGAAGCTCTGGCGCATTCATGGAGGGGCTTTTGCTCAGTCGGTGCATCATCTTGCGCATTTGATCAAATTGTTTGACAAACATATTGACCTCTTCTAAGGAGCGCCCAGATCCCCGAGCAATGCGCTTTTTCCGGCTCGTGTTGAGCAGCTCGGGCTTGCTGCGCTCTTCAGGGGTCATGGAGTTGATGATAGCTTCTACTCGATCAAAAGCTGAGTTGTCTATGTCGATGTCTTTGAGCATTCTGCCCATGCCTGGCACCATGCTGAGCAAATTTTTCAGGTCGCCCATTTTGCGCAGCTGGCGAATTTGCGATTTGAAGTCGTTGAAGTCGAACTTGTTCTTTTTGATTTTTCGCTCTAGCCGCTTTGCCTCTTGCTCATCAAACTGTTCTTGAGCTTTTTCCACCAAAGAGACAATGTCGCCCATGCCCAGAATGCGCTGTGCCATGCGGTCAGGGTGAAACACGTCGAGCGTGTTCATCTTTTCACCTGTGCTGACAAACTTGATGGGTTTACCTACCGTGTACTTGATGGATAGTGCAGCACCACCCCGCGTATCACCATCGAGTTTGGTCAATACCACACCATCGTAGTCGATTACTTCATTGAAAGCCTTGGCCGTATTTACCGCGTCTTGCCCTGTCATGGAATCGACGACAAAAAGTGTTTCTTGCGGCTGTAGCGCTTGCTTCAAGCTCGAGATTTCGTCCATCATCTCTTGATCGATGGCCAAGCGCCCTGCAGTATCCACAATAACGACGTCGTGCCCATGCTGGAGTGCGTGGTCGATGGCGTGTAGGGCAATCTCTACAGGGTTTTTGTTGCCTTCTTCTTTGTATACAGGTACGCCGATTTGCTCGCCTAATACAGTGATTTGATCGATAGCAGCAGGGCGATATACATCGGCAGCGACCAATAAGGGTTTCTTTTTCTTTTTGTTTTTGAGAAAATGTGCCAGCTTTCCCGAGAAAGTCGTCTTACCCGAACCCTGAAGGCCCGATACCAATATGATTGTGGGCTTACCACTCAAATTGAGTCCTACGGACTGTCCACCCATCAGCTCGGTCAGCTCGTCTTGTACAATTTTCACCATGAGCTGCCCTGGCGATACGGAGGACAGTACGTTTTCCGTACCTAAGGCCTTTTCCTTGACCTTATCGGTGAACTCCTTGGCAATTTTGTAGTTGACGTCGGCAGCGACTAAGGCACGCCTTATCTCTTTTATGGATTCGGCAATATTGAGTTCGGTGAGCTTGTGTTCTCCTTTAAGTGTCTTAAAGGCATGCTCGAGACGATCGGTTAAACTTTCAAACATGAAATTGTGCTTTTTATAAGGCCAGTCCTGAACTTTCTCAAAAGTGATGCAAATATACAGCTTTGATGGCCATCGCTAATCCAACAACCTACGTGGTGCGCAGTTGGGAGCAGGATGAAAAAAGGGCCTGGAAAACAGTCTTTCCAAGCCCATGCACCGAAGAATGACCAACAATATTGTATTCGGCAACCTTAAGGAGCCTTGACAATCATTTTGCGTACTGCAGTATGGGTAGATGTCTCGAGTTTGTAGTACAGCACGCCTGTAGCATCCAATTCTTGTGCTTGAAGCGGGATATAGTGTGGCCCTTGGTCATAATAGCCTTCGATAACTTTGAGCACTTTGCCCGTCATATCGCTCAATGTGAGCACTATATGGTCGGCATTGGGTAGCTCAAAGCCAATAATAGTTTTGTCGCCAAAGGGGTTGGGCGTATTCTGATATAGGACAAAGCCGGGCGTTGTAGTCCGATTGTCGAAGGTCAGCACGACGTCTAAGGGCCATCCATTCGGGCTATATGCCTCGGCCTTTGTATAACGCGAGCCCATGTCGAGGAGCTCGCTGAGTTGTCCATCCTTCAAAGCTCGGAATTTCAGTGTGAACAATTCAGATGTAGTGGCTTGACCATTCCAGCTTGTGGTGATCACTCCTTCATTCACCATAGAAAAGCCAAAGTTGGCTTGCTTAGCCACACCTTCTTCTATGCCTATTAGCTCCAGAGCTGTGTTGTCGAATTCAAGTGTGAACTGATAGCCCAGCACTTCCAAATTGTTGGTCTTAAAGGTTACACGTACCTCTTCGCCAGCACGTATGGCCTCGTCTGCCACTTGTACGGGCCATATGCCTACCGAGCGATCTTCACTGGCAGCAAAACTATTGGTAGAAGCACTGCCATTGACATCACCCACTTTAACGGCAATGAAGTCTGCGCTCATCACGTCAGTACTGAGGTTGTTTACGTTGAATACTTCTGGAAATGTTTCTTGCCAGGGGTTGGCTGGATTGGGGAACTGATAAGCTGCGTCTATAAACCGCCAAGAGGTATTGTTGGTGAAGTTCGGAATTATGTGTAAGATCAACTTTCGGATCTCAACCATGTCAGCTGTGGTTACTTGGCCACTGTTATTTGCATCTGCAGCTATTAGCTGATAGGGCGAGTCGAGGGGATCAACTCCCAGAATGTGGCGTGTGATCAATACCAGGTCGAAGGTAGAGACTCCGTTAAGGGGATCTACATCATACATGGGAGCCAGGGTATAATCACCACCTGCCTGTACATTGCTAAACAAATAGTACCCCATTTCATCAGTAAGCACGGTGTGATTTGCCATGCCACTAAGCGATACGGTGACATCTTGTACAGGTTCATCTTGCTCGGTAAAGATGGCACCAGCTATAGAAGGATTACCTGTGCATCCATCCATGTTGTCTTGTACCAACAGAAATGTCTCGCAATAGTCTTGGTTGCCAGCAGCATCTGTGACCCAAATCTGCAGTGGTTGTGTGCCTATATCGTTGCAGTTGAAAGAGCGTTGATTGTCGTTGGGATCTTCTGAAAAAGAGAAAATTAGGTCGCCAGGACAATTGTCAAAGCTGCCTGCGTCGAAGTCCGTAGCCCATACATCAACTGTACCAGTAGTGGGCATCAGATCAATCGCTAAGCCATAGGCACAGTAAGGAGTAGGCTTTTTGCCGTCGGCGAGTGTAAACTGGAAGCTACAAGCCGTGCTATTGCCACATTGGTCCATCACTTGATAAGTGATGGTATGAACGCCGAAGTCGAATTCACCACTGGCACTGTCAAATGGTCCTTGTGCTTGATCGTAGGCACTACCTTGTATATCTATCGTGCCATCGTTATACAAGTCAATATCCCAGCTTATACTAAAGCTTTGGCTGCAGTCATCCAGTAGCTCAATGCTGAGGTCGGCAAACACAGGTCCACAGTTGTTGGTCTCTTCGTAAAATGTCCTATCATTACATTGAAGGATGAAGGGTGCTGTATAGTCATTGACTTTTATGACTTGTTCGTAGGTGATAAACCCGTCCCAGTTATCGGGGTCAGGATCTGTATCGTTCACGATGCCCGAAGCGATTCGACTGTCTTGGAAAGTGCGGTCGTCAATGTCGCCATCGCCATCCAAGTCGAGGGCCAGTTCCAATTCGGAAGCTTCTACTACCTCTTGATCGATCTCACTACCTACCACACACCAGTTGATCACCGTCCATTTGCGTACTAGTTTGTAACAGGCATCAGGTACAGCTGTGTACACTTGATCTTCGTAGGAAATGGCGATAAGCTCACAGGTTTCATTGATGATTTTAGGTTCGCCGAAATCGGGCAGATCATCGCCTTGTTGGCACACAGCAAATAAATCAGGAGGGAATTCGACAACCCAATCGGATTGTGGCTGTACCGAAATCACTTGAGTGCAAGTTTGTGAGCTGTTGCCCGCTCCATCGGTAGCAACCCAGCTGCGAGTAATTGTGCCTGTGCCACATTGATCTAAATCTACTTGGCAATCGTAGCTTACGTTAAAGCTACAATTGTCAGAGAATACAGGTGCACCGAAGGGAGCAAATGCTTCGCATCCATTGAGTTCATATCCAACAGCATATTGATCAGTGTAATTGTCGCAGGTGATAGTTGCATTGGGTGGGCAGCTTCCTAATACAGGGTCGATTTTGTCGTGCACGTATACTTGCACCATGCAGTCGTTGTAGTTGCCAAAGCAGTCAAAGACGCGGAATACTACAATGGCCTTACTCGAGGCATCGTCGCAACAGAACGTGATAGATGGCCCGAAATCATCTTCTTCGCCAGTCGCGCAGTCTTGGTCTATGCGGCGTACCTCGAAATGATCTATACAGCAGTTGTCGTAGCTGCCATCGTCGAAGGTTTCGGCAAATACTTCTGCATAACCTTCACTATCTATATTGATATCTGTGATTTCATCACATACAGCGACAGGTGCTGTTTCGTCAATTACCTGGACAAAGGTTTCTACTTCTGTAGCATTGCCACAAGCATCTGTAGCAATATAAGTGATGGTATGATAGCCCAGGGTCAATCCAGGCTCCGGAATATATCCACCCTCAGATCCGTCAGTACCGTTAGCATAGATAGCTTCACCTATGGGAGTAAATATCTGAATACTGACTTCGTTGCAATCGTCAGCAAACTGAGGTGCGGGTATGAAGCCAGTAGAACGACACAAGTCGGGGTGGGTGGCAGCGATATCGGCATTGGCGGTAAAGGGATCAGCTTGGATTGTGGGAGGCGTGGTATCAACTACTTTGATTACTTGTTCGTGGTTGGTCACTATACCAGTACACCAATCTAGTACTGTCCATGTGCGTACTATTTTGAAACTATTCCCACAAGCTTGTGTGAGCTCATCGACATAGTTGTAGTTGTACATGCAGTAGGTGCCATCCATGTCGCCGTTGCCTGGGAGGCCCGATCCTGTAGTGCTAATCGATCCAGTGTATATCGTTGCTTCGATGATTTGTGGGTAGGTGGCATAGTCACTGCAATCCCAGATGTGATCGTCGGGGAAGGTGATGTCTGGTCGAGTCACTTTAATTGTATCTGTACACGGTTCACTTGTGTTGCCGTATACATCAGTGGCAATCCACGTGCGTACTACGCGGACCATACCATTATCGCATATATTGGCGTCGATAAATGATTGATCGGCTTGTTCGAGCGTGGCTACTTGGCAGTTGTCGTATACAGGTGGCGGTGGAACGATTTCTAACTGATAGGAGCAGTTGAGTGGGATAGGGCTGCTCGAACAGCTGATTACAGGTGGCAGTTTGTCTTCTACGGTAACTTGACTCCAGCACTTGTTACCTGTCTCTGGATCGGTAACCATAGCTGTCCAGCTCGTACCGATGAAAGAGCAATCAACCACATTGGTGCCTAAGCTAGCTCCGGTGGCGTCAAAAAGTTCAACTATGTAGTCGTCATAGCAGCCATATGGGCCGCCTTCGAGTAGGTCGTCGGCGCCCACAGTTGTCACTCCATCAGCCTCTAGGGATATCTGGACGTCGTTGTTACAGGTGAGTTGACTGACGGGGTTGGGAAATTCCAATACGGTAATGGAGAAGGAGCAAGTGCTAGAGTTACCCCATTGATCGATCGCTTCAAATGTAAGGGTGTGGGATCCTATGGGAAAGAAATCTCCGCTGCTTAATCCAGTTGCATCTATTTGGGTGATAGTGGGGTTGGGGTCACAGTTGTCATTTGCCGAAAGGCTGAAGGAAACAATAGCGCTGCAAGCACCGGGATCTAACTGTATCGTCATGTCGTTGGGGCACACAAGGCTAGGTGGCGTTTGGTCTTCTATACTGATGGTCTGGCTATAAGAGGCATTGGCACAGGTGCCCCCAAAATTGGGAGAATAACTATCTAAAGGAAAGGGTGTGGTGGCAGTAGCATTAGTAGTTTCTCCATCTAATGCGTCAGGCCCACTGAAATACCATTGTGCCAGCTCAAAGTCGGCACCTGATGGCGGGTAGTTGAAGCGATAGGCCCATCCATCTCGGTATTCCCAGGGTTGTCCCGTGCCGTCGGTATTGATATCACCAAATACGTCTATTACCACACCGTTGCAAAACAGTTCGATGGCATCATCACCATTGATGGAGACTGCATTAGATATATAGTTAGGAGCAAAACCAAAGAAGCTTTGGAAGCCGGAGTCTTCTGTGGCTACGTAGATAAAGGATCCAGCACTTATGGCATCAGCAGGAAAAGTGAACTCTTGTCCGTCACTGCCTCCGCCATTATTGGCTGATCCCAAACCATATACACTTAAGTCGGGAATATCATCTAAAGCGTATAGTTCTACGGCTTTGGGTAGACCGCCACTGAGCGGGCCGTCGAGCACACCAGTAAGTACTAAGTTGCCACAACCGCTTACCGTGTTGGTAATCTGGTAGGAGCCTTGATCAGAAGCGCTAAAGTCAATAGAACCCGTTTGGGGATCTATCGCGAGAGTAGGCCCACCACTAAGTGTGGTATAGCTATACACGCCGTCTGTTCCTGTGGTATGTGTAGGGGATTCTGAAGGAGCATTGGGGCAATACGTGTTAGCAGTGTAGGTGAATGTTGCATCTGGGGAGATCAGACTGGTAACTTGAACCTGATCAGTAGCTGTAGGGCATGGACCTGCGCCCGAAGTGGTCCAAGTAAGTGTGATCACTTGGCCCACTTCAGATGGGTGGGGCATATATATAGCACCGGGATCATTGACGTCGCTGAAGCTGCCAAGTCCACCGGACCAGCTACCTGTGCCCGATGCACTAAGTGAAACCGGATCAGTGCCGCAGGTTAGTTGACTGAAACCGGCATCGGCAGTAGGTGGTGCTATGATTTGTATATTTTGGCTACATGTAACTGTAGTAGCACCTCCGCTGCAGGAATAAGTGCCGATGGGAAAGGGGGTGTTGGCTGTAGCATTTGATGTCTCACCGTCTAAGGTATTAGGGCCACTGAACGTCCAATTGCCCAAGACAAAAGTGTTGCCATCGGGTCCAGTATTAGTTTGCCTGTAGGCCCATCCATCGAGGTATTCCCAGGGCTGCCCCGTACCGTCGGTGTTGATGTCGCCAAATACATCTATCACGGTGCCGTTGTAAAACAGCTCTATGGCATCGTCGCCATTGACAGCCATGGCGCCGGTAATATAGTCGGGAGGGAAACCGAAGAAATTTTGAAATTGGACACTTTCTGTGGCTACATAAATAAAAGTGCCTGCTGGAACTGTTACAGCGGGAAAGGTAAATTCTTGCCCGTCACTACCTCCACCATTGTTGGCTGAACCTAGCCCGTAAAGACTCAGGTCGGGAATATTGTTGATCGCATAAAGCTCTACTGCTTTAGGTGTGCCGCCACTGAGTGGCCCATCAATCACTCCAGTGAGCACTAAATTGCCGTTAATGCCACAGTTGGCTCCCATGGTCACTACGGTATTGGTGACAGTGTACTCGCCCGGGTCACTGTTAGACAGATCTATAGCCCCGGTGTTGGGATCAAGGCTTAAATTGGGCCCCCCAGCATTTACCGTATAACTGTAAGTTCCATCACTACCCGTAGTATGGGACAGTACAGGGTCAGGGCCATTTTGGCAGTACGTACTTGCATCATAGCTAAATTCAGCGGTGGGATCAC
The DNA here is from genome assembly GCA_026982695.1 of Saprospiraceae bacterium. Taxonomy (GTDB): domain Bacteria; phylum Bacteroidota; class Bacteroidia; order Chitinophagales; family Saprospiraceae; genus WFYJ01. The sequence continues at coordinate 31,130 of JALSGS010000021.1, read as the reverse complement.
ATCCAGCTTGTGCGTTTGCCTTGTAGGATAAGAGCGTTGCCCAAAAAACTAATCCCATCATCCACATGTGGATGAAGTTGGTGGCTGTCTTCATGGTTATAATTTGTTAGTTAGCAGTATTTGGTTAAAAATGCTTCTGGGGCTGGCTTACTCAGAGCAGTGTGGCAAATGTCGCATATAAAGGTAAGTTAAAGTGATAAATTGAATGGCTTTTTTGGCTTTGTTTTGTAATTTTACTTTACTTTTTTAAAAATTTCCTATCATGAAAAACAAAAAATCAAAATACAAAACTATCAATAACAAATTGTTACAAGTTATTTTATTTTTGTCGTTTGTGAGCATTACTTGTAGATGTACACCAACACAAGATCAGCAACAAGTGAAAGATAGTACCCTGACGAAGCACTCTGAAGTCCAAGTCGCGGGGGATTCACTGGCATTGACGATTGCTGACAGTATTATGGTGCACTTGGGTGGCACACAAGCCTGGCAGCGCACTTGTTGCTTCCGTTGGAACTTTTTTGGCAAGCGGAGATTGTGGTGGGACAAAAATCGGCAGTTGGCTCGGATAGAATGGATAGGGGATAGCCTTGTAGCTATAGTGCATATTCCTGATACTACAGGTAAAGTGTGGAAAAATGGCCAATTGGTAACGCATCCCGATACATTGCGCATGTACTTGAGTAAAGCAGTTTCGGCCTGGATCAATGATTCGTATTGGCTTTTTATGCCCTACAAGCTCAAAGATCCAGGGGTGCAGCTACTGTATTTGGGTATTGATACCACGGCTAAAGGATTATCTACACACGTTTTACAGCTTACGTTTGAAGGAGTAGGGGAGACACCACATAACAAATATCACGTGTACGTGGATACACAAGACTATTTGGTACGCCAATGGGATTATTTTCGGCATTACAACGATACGGTACCCACTTTAAGGACGCCATGGGCCAACTGGCAATGGTATGGTCCCGTACGTTTGGCCAGTGATAGGGGAACTCGCCAACTGACAGAAATTGCTGTGTATGACACCTTCCCTAAAGGTGTTTTTAAGGATTTATCCGTGCAACAAACTGGTCAGTCGCAGTAGCCTGAGTTTCTAGTCGAATTCTTGGCACAACCTACATAAAGGCCATTTGTAAAATTTTACCTTTGCGCTGCCTAAAACAAAGGCATGGAGCGTGTTTTCTTTTGTGTAGCTGACTTTCTTTCACAACCAAATATTCAATGGACAAAAATACGATCGTTGGATTCCTACTGATATTTGCACTGCTTATCGCATGGCAGCAATTTATGGCACCTACGCCTGAAGAACTAGCTCGCCAACAACAGATACAGGATTCATTGCGATTGGCACAAGTACAGCAGGACAGCTTAGCTCGTGTAGCAGCAGCACAACAGGCTGTTCAACGGCAGAAAGCAGCTTTTTCTGCTACTGATTCTGCTGCTGTAGAGAGTGAATTAAAGGCACTATTTGGCCCCTTTGCTATGGCTGCAAAGGGTAGCCTGGAAACCTATAAGTTGGAAAATGATCTGATGCAGGTCACCTTTTCCAATAAAGGTGGACGAATTGTAGAAGTATGGCTCAAGGATTACTACAAAATTGTCCTTGATTCCAACTTCAAGGAGCAAAAGGTGCCTTTGCGCTTGTTGGAAGATCCAAAAAACAAGTTCGAATACTTGCTACCCGTACCCGGGGCAGCTACCGGTTTGGTAAGTACAGGTGATTTGTACTTTGATGCATCACTTCAAGGCAATGTAATTACTTTCCGTGCTAATGTAGGGCAAGGGCGTTATTTGGAACAGCGCTACGAAATAGCGCCTAGCTCGTACAACATCAAGTACACTGTAGATTTTGTGGGGTTAGATCTGGTACTCAACCAGTCAGAGGAAGATGTCGTACTCAATTGGGTTACCTGGCTCGACAAGTTGGAACGCAATACCCAATACGAGCGAAACTATTCTACCATATACTACAAGCCTACTGACGACGATCCCGACTATTGTTCTTGTACGAGCGATGATGTGGAAGACTATTCTGGGCAACGGCTCAAATGGTTGGCTCATTCCAATCAATTCTTTGCCACAATTTTACTGCCCCAAACACATTTCAATGGTGCAGTAATGCGCACAGAAGTGCTCGATCCTGAAGATGAAGATCTCAAAAAGCTGAGTTCTGCCATACAAGTGCCTCGTAATGGCCCTTTCTACATAGATATGTATGTAGGCCCCAAAGACTTTGAGACGCTTTATGCATATGGTGTAGATCTTCAGGAAATCATTCCCTTTGGGCGTAGCATCTTTGGTTCGATCAATCGATGGGTCATTCGGCCATTGTTTGACTTTCTGGCCTGGCTCATTGGCAGTAAGGGGTTGGCTATCTTACTGCTTACCTTTATCGTAAAGATGTTGCTTTATCCTTTGACCTATCGACAGATCTACTCTCAACAGAAAATGGCTGCTCTTAAGCCTGTGCTCGATAAGCTCAAAGCCAAGTATAAAGACGATCAGCAGGCACTCCAAATGGAGCAAATGAAGATATATCGGGAATATGGTGTCAATCCTTTAGGTGGCTGCTTGCCCGTGTTTTTGCAAATGCCCATCTGGTTCGCCTTATACCGATTTTTTCCTGCTGCCATCGAGTTTAGACAGGAATCTTTCCTTTGGGCTACTGATTTGAGTTCTTACGATGCTATTGTCTATCTGCCCTTTACCATTCCCATGTATGGCAATCACGTGAGCTTGTTTACTATCTTGTGGGCAGCTACTACAGTGTGGTATACCTGGTACAACAGCAAACAAATGGATATGGGGGCGATGGGCAATAACCCTGCCATGAAATACATGCAGTACGGCATGCCCGTGATGTTTACCGTGTTCTTCAACTCATTTGCTTCGGGGCTCACTTGCTATTTGTTCTTTTCCAATGTATTGAATGTAGCCCAAATGGTGATTACCAAAAATTACGTGATTGATCACGAGAAGATACGGCAAGAGCTCGAAGCCAATAAGGCAAAGCCAAAGAAAAAATCGGGCTTTCAGGCACGACTTGAACAAGCGCTAAAAGAGCAACAGCGCCTGGCCGAACAGCAGCGAAAGAAAAAAAAGAAATAATCAAGTCGATTGAGAAGCAATTCTTAGTTGCTTTGATGCGTTTGCTTCACGTCAGCACGAAGCTGCTCGCTGCAACTATATGGGTTTAAATACAACGAAAATTATGCACGCGAAAACATTTTGGATATTAGCGACCTGCTCTGCGATGGGAATCTTGAGCATAGGCTGCAAGCAAGGGCAAAAAGCTCATGCGGTCCAGAGTGAGGCTGCGGATACCGAACCTCCCTACGTCATGGTCTACATGAGCCGTTCGTACTGCTATGGCAAGTGCCCCGTGTATCGAGTTGAGATCTTTACTGATGGCACCATAGACTATATAGGGGAAGCAAATGTGCCTCGCATAGGCCATTTTAGAGCGCGTCTGTCTAGAGAAGAAGTAGATGCTTTACGGCAAAAAATTCACGAAGTAGGTTTTTGGGACTTCGCTCCTTCCTATCCCGATGATGGTACAATCATTACAGACTTACCCACTACCACAATTCAGGTGCGCATAGGCGATATGATGAAGAAAGTATTGGACAAGCATGGGGCACCACGTGCGCTTAAAGAATTCGAAGTGTATGTGGAGCGCTTATTGGAAAACCGTAAATGGACAGCAGTCTCTTCAGATCAATAAGGAAATGCAACAATTTCTACACTTCTAGGGAATGAATAATGTCGTATTGCGTGAGAATGTGTAACTGACCGGCTTTGTCCTTGACCAGTACAGCTTGCGTATTTTTGGAAAAATAGCGCTTGAGCTCTTTGAGTAGCATATCATCGGATAGAATAGGAAGAGGCTCATCCATCATGTCGCGCACGGGCTTGTCGCCATTAACAGACGGATCTTCCAGTAGCCATGCCAACACCTTATTTTCTGTAAGTGCCCCCAGCACACGGCCTTGATTGTCAATTACAGGTAGTTGGCTGATTTCCTTTTCTTTCATCAGTTGAAAAGCTTTGCTTACGGGCAGATCGGGACTTACCCAAAAGAAGCTTTTCTCGCGTTTGGCAGCCAATACATCTCGTATGGACAACTCTCGGTCCAGAAATCCACGTTCGCGCATCCAATCATCGTTGTATATTTTACCGACGTATCGGCTGCCGTGATCGTGGAAAATGATCACAACTACATCATCAGGGCTTAGTTGGTCTTTCATCTGGATTAAACCAGCTACAGCTGAGCCAGCAGAATAACCCATGAATAGCCCTTCTTCTCGGGCTAATCGGCGTGCCATGATGGCACCGTCTTTGTCCGTCACTTTTTCAAAGTGGTCAATTACGTCAAAGTCGACATTTTTGGGGATGATATCTTCTCCTATGCCTTCGGTAATGTAAGGGTAGATCTCATTGGGGTCGAACTGGCCCGTTTCGTGGTATTTTTTGAACACCGAACCATAGGTATCTATACCCCATACTTTGATATTTGGATTTTTTTCCTTCAGATATCGCCCTGTGCCCGAAATGGTGCCACCTGTGCCTACACCTACCACTAGGTGTGTAACCTTGCCTTGTGTTTGTTGCCAAATCTCTGGCCCTGTCGATTCGTAATGTGCTTGTGCATTGGATGGGTTGTCGTATTGGTTGCACCAAAACGAATTGGGAATTTCTTTAGCAAGACGTGCAGCTACGGAGTAATACGAGCGCGGGTCGTCCGGAGCGACGTTGGTAGGGCAAACGATCACCTCTGCCCCTAACGCCTTGAGCGCATCAATTTTTTCTTTAGATTGTTTGTCGTTAGTGGTAAAGATGCAACGATATCCCTTTACAGCGGCAGCTAATGCCAAGCCCATGCCCGTGTTGCCCGACGTGCATTCAATAATGGTGCCTCCAGGTCGAATATCACCGCGTTTTTCGGCATCTTCGATCATCTTTAAAGCCATGCGATCTTTAATGCTATGGCCGGGATTGAAGGTTTCTACTTTGGCGAGTACCAATGCGGGAATATCTGATACAACTTTGTTGAGCTTGATAAGTGGAGTGTGTCCTATCGTTTGGAGCACGTTTTCTTTGTAATTCATAATCTTTGGTTGGCAGGTTTCCTATTTGAAATATTCGACTTCTACAAAAAATCGAGCATCGATAGCACCTAACATTTTGGCCACAGCTGGAGATACAACTACTACTACGTGTTCGAAAAAGGGGCTATCGGGGATTTGTCCAATGACTCTTACAAACACTTCCCGACGCGTCATGGGATTGCGCACGGCAATGATGGACCCGCGTGGAACGCCATCAAGAAGGGCAAATAGCGAGCGATAATTGTCTAAGTCCTTGTTCCAATATGCAGCTCCCTTGATCGTCTTAGGGGGAGCATGAAAAGTTTGCATGATGAACTGTTCGCGTAGTCGTTCACTTTCCTCCCATAGGGGATGATGCCTCTTGTGGCGCAAGCTGTCGGGAATACCTGCTACAGGCAGCCACCCTACCTGTATGAGTTGCCCTGGATGCAAGCCACTGGCCAAAAATGGGTTGCGAGCCAACAATGTATCTGCATCTATGTGAAAAAGTCGGTGCGACAGCCCGTAAAAAGTGTCGTGTTTGCGTATTTGGTATACTACGGGTGCAAATTGTTTTTGAGAAAAACGGGATGTTCTGTGCTTGACGATGGCTTGTGGAGGGATGGGAATGCGTACGGCGGCACCCTTGGGGTGTATTTGGGTACGCCACTCGGGGTTCCAGTTCAGCAACTCGCCCAAGCGCAGCCCATAGAATCGCGCAAGAGAATAAAGGGTTTGTCCCCGCTCGAGATAGTGAATGACGTACATTTGCTGCCACTCGTCGAAAACCAATTGAAGTGTATCCTCTGCGATGAGGTAGTGCAAACTGTCGCCCGTGGCTTGGCAAGGTTGGTACAATGCGAGGCAAATCCCTAAACACCACAGAATTTTCATATGCGCTCAAATTGCGGTCAAAGTTATGAAAAGCATTGCCATCATTCCCGCTCGGTATGCTTCCGTGCGTTTCCCCGGTAAACTTCTGGCTACAATTGGCGATAAGCCAATTATTGTACACACTTGGGAAAGAACTTGTGCTGCGGGACTGGATAGGGTAGTGGTGGCTACTGATGATTCCCGTATTGGCCAGATCTGTAGTCGATATGGTGCGGAGGTCGTGTATACGCGCTCGGATCATTCAAGTGGTACGGATCGCTGTGCAGAAGCAGCACGGCTGCTAGGCATATTCTCGGGTATTGTCGTCAATGTACAGGGTGATGAGCCTATGATTCATCCCGAACAGATAAGGAAGTTAGTACAATGGATGAAACACGCCCATTGGCCAATAGGTACCTTAGCTAAACGGCTGACTTCAGTGGATGCGTTTCATGACCCCAATGTGGTGAAAGTCGTCTTTGGCCAGAATCGACGCGCATTATACTTCAGTCGATCGCCAATTCCTCATTGGCGTGGTAAAGCACCCTCCGATAGTATCGCTGCAGGAATGTGCTACAAGCATATTGGTATGTATGCTTATCGGGCCGAGGTGTTGCAACGAGTAGCTTCACTGCCAAAGGGCGAAGTGGAACAAATCGAATCTTTGGAGCAACTTCGGTGGTTGGAAGCAGGTATAGAAATTGGCATATTAGAAACAAAGTACGAGTCAGTGGGCATCGACACGCCTGAAGATTTGCAGCGCCTACTTGGCAATTTAGAGGGATGAGCTGTCGAAACCGAATGGCAGTAGCGTGTCCGCACCATGTAAGACGACGATAGGGCCTTCTTCTGCTTGTAGTACCAGTGTGATTTTTTGGCCAGATTGTCGCTGCTCAGTTTCGTACAAGACTTGCCGACACGCACCACAAGGAGTAGCGGGCTGAGTCAGCTTTTTCTTTAAATTTTTCACTTTAATGGCTAATGCTTGTACAACGACATTTGGACAAGCACTGGCAGCTGCAGCCAAAGCAGCGCGTTCGGCACAAAGACACATAGGATAAGCTGCATTTTCCTGGTTGCCTGCCGAAATAATCTGACCATTTTCGAGCAACACGGCTGCACCTACTAAAAAACGCGAATAAGGTGCCCACGCCTTTTTCCAGCCCTCTTCAGCAGCTTGCAGTAATTGCCCGTAGGGCTTGGGCAAAACCTCATCCTGTTCGTAGCGGATCCACTCGATTTGCTTGCGCTTCTTTTGCATTTGGTTCGTTTTGTGCCGTTCTGTAAGTGAAAAGGGGAATCAAGATAAGACCTAATTCGCTTTATTTGCCCCCCGCAATGAAACAGCTATTTTTATGAAAAAGATATTGATCGCAGGTGCAGGCCGTTCAGCTACGGCAGCTATTCAGTATTTGCTTCGGGTAGCAGAAGGAAAGGGATGGCGAGTTTTTGTTGCTGACGCCGATATCGCATTGGCTAAACACAAAATTGGCCAATCGCCCGCGGGCCATGCTGTCGAGATGGATGTAACTAATGCACGTGCTCGGCAAAAGCTAATTCGACAAGTAGATGTAGTGGTGTCATTGTTGCCACCGCATTTGCATCTGCTAATAGCTAAAGATTGTTTGCAACTGAGTAAACATTTGGTTACGGCTAGTTATGTGTCTACAGAAATGTATGCACTTTCCGAGGAGGTGCGTTTGGCCAACCTCACGTTCATGAACGAAATAGGCTTGGATCCAGGTATAGATCACATGTCAGCTGTAAAGGCCATCCACCGCATAAAGGCACAAGGTGGTCGATTGACGGCTTTTCGTAGCTACACAGGTGGGTTAGTAGCTCCAGAGTGTGCCAATAATCCTTGGAAATACAAATTTACCTGGAATCCGCGCAATGTCGTGTTAGCAGGAAAGGGTACTGCTCAATTTCTCGAGGCCGGGCAGTATCGGTATGTGCCTTATCACCGATTGTTCAAAAACACTCGCACCATTGCGGTAAAGCCTTTAGGTGATTTTGAGGTATATCCTAATCGGGATTCTTTGCTATATCGCAAGGCTTATGGCTTACAAGATATCCCAAACTTGTTTCGCGGCACAATTCGCTATCCGGGATTTTGCGAAAGCTGGCATGCATTAGTTGTTCTTGGCTTGACTGATGACTCTTACCCCATTGTGGAAGCCAATCGAATTACGTGGCGACAGTTGATGGATGCCTATGTGTCGTCCATGACGAAAGGACAAACTACTGAAGAAAAGGTGGCCCACGTATTGCACACCTCTATAGATAGCCCTGTAATGGATAAGCTGCATTGGCTGGGACTGTTTGATGATAGGCCACTTTCCATGGATGTAGCCACACCTGCTCGCATTTTAGAGCAGTTGCTGTTGGAAAAGTGGAAGTTGGCGCCAGAAGACAAAGACATGGTGGTGATGCAGCACGAGTTTGAGTACGTATTGGATGGGCATCATTGGCAAGAAAAATCTACCCTTGTCATGAAAGGGCACAATGCAGAAGATACAGCCATGACGCGCTTAGTGGGACTGCCATTGGCTATTTTTACGCGTTTGCTGCTCGAGGGAAAAATAGAAGAAAAAGGCGTACAGATCCCCATTCAGCCCAGTGTCTATCTGCCTGTTTTGGAAGAGCTTGCCACTTACGGTGTGAAATTTGAAGAAGAAAAGCGCATTTTGGAATAATGTAGCCAACAAAATTAAAGGAGAAAAGCATACTTTTCCCCGCATACACTCGTACAAAGGTCCAAAAATCACATGTTGCGTGGCTTTTCTTGGGTATTTGGCCTGGGTAGAGCGTAATACCCAGCCGCCGACATTTTTCTTGTTGTTTATTACGGCTGCCGTGTTGTTCAATCCCATTGTTCCCATTCATCTTGGCAGATCTCTGTGGGAATGGGTCGATGTGTATATGTAGTTATTCTTGTTATATATTGTTTCAAAACAAGAAATTGATAATCAACTACTTATTGTTGTTAATAGTGCTCGTTTCTCCACTGAGTGCTACAAACCGCAATCCTCGTAGTAGATCGTCAATTGGCATGCGCCTTTTCCCCGAAAGCTTGACCTCTAAAGGATAGATGTATCCATCGGTTGTAGCAAACCTCAACCAACTTTTTCCGTCGGTCTCCCAAGTGCCTGGCCTCAAGATCTTATTGGCCGCTATTTCCCTTCTGGCCTTGTAGATGTCGAGCTGTTTGCCTTGGAAAAGCGTCCAGGCAGCAGGGTAGGGGCTTAGCCCCCTGATGAAGTTGTACACTTGCACAGCGGGCTGATTCCAGTTAATTGCACAAGTCTCGTGATAAATTTTGGGTGCGGGTGTGGCTTCTTGGTCGTTTTGCTTTTTCAGTTCGTAATCTCCTGATTCGATCTGTGCTAAAGTGTCGACCAATAGCTGAGCACCTATGTGCATCATGCGGTCGTGTAGTTCTCCTGCCGTTTCATCTGGCCCAATGGGTACAGTTCGTTGTAGGATGATGTCGCCTGTATCGATCTCTTTTTGGATAAAAAAAGTGGTTAGCCCTGTAGTATGCTCGCCATTGATAATGGCCCAATTGATAGGGGCTGCACCTCTGTATTTGGGCAATAGCGAGGCGTGTAAATTGATGGTGCCTTTGGGCGGCAAACTCCAAACGACTTCTGGCAGCATGCGAAATGCCACTACCACACCTATTTCTGGCTGCAACGCTTTCAGCGCGTCGATAAACTCTGGCGATTTGAGGTTTTTGGGTTGTAGCACGGGCAATCCATAGCTCAATGCGTATTTTTTGACTGGCGATTGTATTAGTTGCTTTTTGCCACGCCCGCCGATTTTATCTGTAGCGGTAACAACACCTACAAGCTCGTGACCAGCATCGAGCAATGCCTTGAGTGAAGGCACTGCAAATTCTGGAGTGCCCATAAAAACAATTCTCATCCTCGATCATTTTGCTCAGTTATCATGGTGCACAAAGGTAAGCTCATCTGGGAAGCTAATAGAGGTACTACTCTATTGGGAAGCTAATAGAGGTACTACTCTATTGGGAAGCTAATAGAGGTACTACTCTATTGGGAAGCTAATAGAGGTACTACTCTATTGCTAAACGCCCCTATTGTTTCATAAGTTATATTATGTTAAATAGAATAAGCCTAAAGCCTCCCCTGCTCCTTTCAAAGCAGCAAAGGCTTTTCTTTTTAGTAGCTAATGCCTATTTTTTTAAATATGAAATGCAGTAGCCATGCAGGCCCGATTAGTAGGAATTGGAGGTCTTCGAGGAAAGAAGGCTTTTTGCCTTCGATTTTATGGCCGATGAATTGGACAATCCAGGCCAATACAAAGATGATGAGCGAAATTTTCACTAGCTCTTTGGGATCATTGCCAAGCGACTGGTACAGTGCATGGTTGCCCCATAGCAGCAATCCACCAACGACTACAAATCCCAAAAACATGGGAATGGAAAGGCGCAAGTAGTATATGAGTGCTAAAGCGAGCACAATTGCTGCCCAATTGGTAAACAAGCCACGTGGCATGGGAAAAGGAATGGCGTACAACAAACCAAAAAGGCTAAACATGATGGCAGGAATGCACAACCAATGAATGAGTTTGTTGGTGGGGTTTTGATGGCTCTCGCCATATTTCTCCAATAATTGATCAATTTGCCTTGCCATAAGTTGTTCATTTTGTTTTGAAAAGTACCAATTGTGTCTAACAAAATTAGGTAAATAGGGCAAAATGGCCCATTATAGATATAGGGCCACTGTGCTGCTTTTCTACAGATTGCTTTGTTGAGCCACAGATCGAAGTTTGTGCCACATAGCCCTTAATGCTATATAACTGTGATTGAGTAGATTGGGTATGGCTCCATAATGGCTGTGCAGTATTTTGTAGCGGTCTAACAGTGCACGCAGATGGCGTTGTTTGGATATGCCTCCTATTAGATAATTGGCAAAGATGTCAGGCACATAGGTGTTTTTTCGGCTTTTCTTTAGTACTCGGATTACCCAATCGATATCGGCAGCGAGGTTATCAGTGCGGTATAGCGGAGCGATAGTTCGTCGGGCAATAAAACCTTGATGGCAAACTACCATACCATATTGCAGACTTTGCCAATCGAGGTACAATGGCAGTTTTTGCGTGGTCAACTGGCTACGTGTACCTAATGGTCGGCGGTGCGCGTCCACGAGCATTACCTCTCCGTAAAGTACGTCGTCTTTGGGCGAGGCAAGATTGGCTATTTGTTCTATGGTATATGGTGCGAAAATTTCATCACCAGCATTGACAAACCATACGTAGTCGCCTGTAGCCAGACGAAGCCCTTTGTTCATAGCGTCGTACAATCCATTGTCTGGCTCTGAGATCCATTGGTGAATGTGAGTTTTCCATTTGCGGATTGTATCCAACGTGCCATCAGTAGAACCTCCATCTACTACGATGTACTCTACCCCACTCCACGTTTGGGATGCTACACTTTTAATAGTTAGTTCAAGGAGTTTGGCATTATTGTATACTACTGTGATGATGGAAAATACGGGTTTGTGTGACTTTATGTTCATGGGGGCAAAGATATGCGTTGAGTAGTGGTTGTTGTTAGTTTTATTTTTTGTTCTTCTTTTTGGGAAAATATTGGAAAATTAAAAGTTAAAGTTAAAAAAAATTTTATACGCAGTAAATGTGCTTGAATTGATAATACCTTTGGCATCGTTCAAAAAACAACCACATGCACACAAGCTGGAAAAACCTCGCACCGCACATTGTAGCATATGCACTGATGGCCCTCGTTTCCATTGTATACTTCAAACCACAAGCAATTGAGGGCAAGGAGCTCCCTCAATCTGACAACATTCAGGCAATGGGCATGCAAGCAGAGGTTAGAAAATATCAAGACGAAGGCCCTTTCCCCTTGTGGACCAATTCAATGTTTTCTGGCATGCCTACTTACCAGATCGTGTATAGTACGCATAATCTCCTCAAATATGTATTTAGGGCACTTTTATGGGGTAATGATATGCGTCCACCGCATACCGCTGCACTGATGATGATGTTTGGCGTGTACTTATTTTTGGTTATCCTAGGCGTGGATTGGCGAATAGCGATGCTTGGTGGCATTGGTTATGGTTTAGCTTCCAATCATGCAGCGCTTTTTGAAGCAGGGCATAGTACCAAGATTTTAGCAGCAGCCTATATGGCTCCTATTTTGGGCGGTATTTGGCTCACGCTCAAAGGGCGTTATCTGTTGGGTGGGGCGCTCACAGCACTATTTGCAGGCTTGCAGTTGTATGCCAACCACGTGCAGATCACTTTTTATTTTTTCTTTACTGTGCTGTTTCTACTACTTTTATGGACCATCGGCCAAGCGCGGAAAGGTGCATGGATAGATATAAGTAGAGCGGCACTCACCCTATTCATTGCCATATCGCTAGCCATGGCCACTAATGCTGGTAGATTGTGGACTACCTGGGAATACACGCAAGAGACCATACGGGGCAAGTCCGATCTACATCATAAAAGCCCTACCAGCAGCGGTGCAGTAGCTGGTGAAGATGGTCTATCAAAAGACTACGCTTTTAGCTGGAGCTATGGCATTTTGGAAACTTTCAACCTCATTATTCCCAATTACATGGGGGGATCGAGCAGCGAAGCATTTGTTTCAGATCCGGCTAGTCAAACAATGCAGGCCTTGCGGCAATTGCCCAACATGCAGCAAGTACAGCAATACGCCCAATTGACCACTCATTATTGGGGTGATCAACCCTTCACTAGCGCGCCTGTATACTTGGGCATTGTCTTTGTCCTGTTATTTTTCATAGGGGCTAGGCTCGTACCTGGTACGCTAAAAAAATGGCTGATATTTTCCACCATACTGACCATCATGTTGGCATGGGGGAAGCACTTTCCCGCGCTGAACTTTTTTCTTTTTGACCATGTACCCATGTTCAATAAGTTTCGGGCGGTCACAATGGCTTTGGAGCTCACCAATCTCTACGTAATTGTACTGGGCACGCTTGGATTGTTTGCCTTTTTCCAAAAAGCCCACAGCAAGGTCGAAAAGGAAAAAGTGTTATACTTTTCGGGTATCATCGTGGCAAGCCTACTGCTATTGGGATTGCTCATCAGTTTCACCCTTGACTACGGTGTAAGTGGCATACCCGAACCACTTGCATCTGCCTTGGCTGCCGATCGTGCTAACTTATTGCGCAGTGATCTTTGGCGTTCCCTGGCCTATGCCGCTACGGCCTGGGGGATTTTGTACTTTGCCTTTCGGCAAAATCTCCGCCCCACATACGTCCTGATTGCCATAGGCTTGTTAGCCATCACAGACATATGGGGCATTGGCAGGCGGACGCTCTCTGCAGACGACTACGTACCCAAATCTCAGAAGGCGCAAATAACACAACCTACTGAACCCGACAAGCTCATCCTACGTGATCCCGACCTTCATTACCGAGTGGCAGACTTGCGCAGCAATCCCTTCAATTCGGCATTTGCATCTTATCACCACAAGAGCATCGGTGGCTATCACGCTGCCAAACTAATGCGCTACCAAGAGCTTATCGAACGCTACCTTAACAATCCAGGAAAATACTTGCACATATACGGCATGCTCAATGCCAAGTACCTCATCACCCAAGATGGGAAAGTCCAACAAAATCCTATGGCTTTGGGCAATGCCTGGTTCGTCAAGTATATTCAGGTGGTACCTACTGCTGACGATGAGTTTAACGCTTTGGACACACTGGCCCCCGGCGAAACTGCCGTTATCTGGAAGGCATATGCCAAGGATATTGCCGGTTGGCAACCTCAATACGATAGCACAGCTACAATCGAGCTGATCTCCTATCACCCCAATGAGCTGGTATATCGATATAGTGCTGCCACCGATCAGTTTGTGGTATTTAGCGAAATATACTACCCACCTGAAAAGGGATGGAAAGTATATTTAGATGGCGAGCCCTACCAGCCATTTACCAAAGTAAATTTTCTACTGCGAGGGCTCAAGGTACCTGCAGGTACGCACGAGCTAAAAATGGTCTTTGCCCCCCAAAGCTACTATCTGGGCGAGCAAGTTTCATTGGCCAGCTCAGCTCTTGTACTTGCTTGGACAGCAGCCGCACTGTTTGTCCATTTTCGGCAGCACCCCCTACCCGACCCCAATCGTTTACCAGAACCAACACCTGAACCTAAAGAACGATCAGCAAGCGGTGTGAGGAGAAAAAAGAAACGCAAAGCCCCTAATAAAAAGTAATCTTTTCAACCGCACAATAAATCCACGGCAAGTACAGGCCGGTTGTGCCTACGGGGCTGCTCAGCTCTTATCCGTGTGCAAGTAGCTCGCAGCCGCATCGAAAGTAGCCCAGGCATTGTCGTGCTGAGCTATCCACCGAGAGGCTGTGTGTACAGTAAATTGCTCGGGACTTTCCATTTGAGCAAAGTCTTCCCATCTCATGGGCACAGAGACAGTAGCCTGAGCTACAGCACGCGTGCTCCATGGCATCACTACAGATTGAAAGGGATAATTGCGCATCAAATCGATTAAGATATTTCCCTGGTGCCGTCCTTTTTTCGGGTTAATAGAAGTATTTGGCCACCTTTGTACAATTACTTCTCCTACTTCTTTTGCGGCTTCGAAAACCTTTTCTGCACTCCATCTGGCTTCAAGAGGGCACAACACATGTGCACCTCTTTTTCCAGAAGGCTTCACAAAAGCGTTATAACCAAACGACTCTATTATTGGTCGAATCGCTATTGTAAAGTCTCTTATTTCCTTGAAAGGCATGCCCTCTGGCGGGTCAATATCAAAAGCCATATATCGAGGATGTTGGAAATCTGGACTGCGCAAAGGCACAAGATGAAATTCCAACACATCTTGATTGAGCCACCAAAGCAGTGTACGCAGTGAATCGATCACTGTATAACGCACCTTCTTCCATTTCCCCAAAACTACCGACGGAATCCAGTCAGGCGCATACTGAGGAAGATTCTTTTGAAAAAAACCATTTTGATCGAGCCCGTGAGGATAGCGTTTGACATAGGCAATGTGCCCCCGAACAAAAGCTAAAAGAGGCACATGCACATCTCGATAATATTTACCTATATCGCGTTTGCGCAATCCTACAGCAGGAAACATTAATCTATCAGGGTGTGAGAAAAAAGCCATAAGTCAAGTTGGACAATACACATTTTTATCGTAAATTTGCCATGACCACGCACAGATACACCCCGCTTCCCTCAAGGCGGGTGCTCTCTATTCCATCGCATTTGCTCCTTTTACGTCGTTATTAATTCTTCTTTTCACTTGGGAATGTAATGTACTGTTTTAGTACAGCTACTATTGGGGTATATCTTTAATTCATTTCACTTTTCCAAAACCTTAAAACCTATGAAGAACCTTAGACCCTTAATCCTTGCACTCTGCGCTTTTGTGCTATGTGGATCTATGCAGTCACTCTTTGCACAATTTGCTGGGCAAGTAGTGAATCTCAGCCT
Source organism: Saprospiraceae bacterium (assembly GCA_026982695.1). Classification (GTDB taxonomy): domain Bacteria; phylum Bacteroidota; class Bacteroidia; order Chitinophagales; family Saprospiraceae; genus WFYJ01. Next base: position 15,687 of record JALSGS010000021.1, on the reverse strand, counting down.
TGATCGCTACAACAGTACTCCTAGTGGTGAAAAAGAGACCGTACACGATGGAGACAACTTGGCAGTCATTCACTTTAGAGGCTGGACTCCCGCCGCTACTTACCAAACTGGTGCGAGTATTGGCGTTGATGTAACTGACGAACCCGCTCCTGGCTACCTACCTGCAAAGATGACTTTTTACACGGGTGGAATGAACCAATTGCCCCGCATGACCATCCTCGAAAACGGATGGATAGGCATAGGCACCACCACACCACAAGACCTGCTGGACATTAATGGCAATACCATTATTCGCGGCGCCAATGTGTGGTTTGGTCTCAACAGCAATTTTGGTGATGGAGGACTCGCATTCCGACATCAAGCAGATAACGGCTTCGACGGATTCCCTACTGATGTGTTAGGTATCAACAGTACGGGCGAGTTCGAAGGTGGTGTGTATATCGGTTGCCCTGGCTTGCGAGTATGTGGTACTTTAGAAGCCGAATGCATTAAAGCCATACGACATCTTTCGGCCAATGAGGGCAATATTGTCGCCTTTGGAGATTCAGGAATGACCATTGATTGTGAAGAGCCCGGAGAAGGCGATTTCATTGCATATGGCAATAATGGCGACTTCATTGCACACCATGGGCACTTCATTGCCAATGAAGGGGACTTTCAGGCACTACAAGGCAACGTCGTCGCCAATCAAGACGTCACCGCTGAAAATGGCAATGTCGCCGCACCTAATGGAAATGTATCGGCAGGTATCGATCTCATCGCGCAAACTGGAAACGTGCACGCACTACAAGGCAACGTCGTCGCCAATCAAGACGTCACCGCTGAAAATGGCAATGTCGCCGCACCTAATGGAAATGTATCGGCAGGTATCGATCTCATCGCGCAAACCGGAAATGTGCACGCACAGCAAGGCAACGTCGTCGCCAACCAAGACGTCACTGCTGAAAACGGCAATGTCGCCGCACCTAATGGAAATGTATCGGCAGGCCAAGACCTGAATGCAGGAGGTCAATTGAATGTCTCAGGTGATGCCCTGATTGGTGGCGTAGCGCGTATTGGCAACATTACAGGCGATCCCGGTACACATACACTGGCTGTAGGTGGATCGATTATCGCCACAGAAGTGAAGGTAGCATTGCAAGACGATTGGCCCGATTACGTGTTTAAACAATCGTATTCGTTGCCTACCCTTGCTGAAATAAAGCGCCATATCGAAACAAAAGGGCATTTACCCGGGCTACCGTCTGCCCGCGAAGTATCTGAAGCTGGGGGTATCGAACTAGGTGAGCAACAGCGCCTTCTGACTCAAAAAGTCGAAGAGTTGTATCTACATATCATTCAATTGAATGAACGCGTGGAAGTATTGGAAAAGGAGAATGAAGCACTACGTGAGGCATTGAAACGCGCAGGCCAGTAAGGGTGGTTCACAGTGCATTACTCATTTTCCCAAACCAAAACTCCACGTTATGAAAAGGATTATTTTTGGCATGGCCTGCCTTTTGCTAAGCTGGCCCCTGTTTTCACAACAGGCGGAGGGGCGCTTAGCACCTCTGTCGGCATGGCTTCAATCCGCCTTATCCCAATCGGATATAGTTAGTGCAAACCCCTTTAGCGCTACTCCCATTGCCCACACAACTGCTACAGGCACTTTTTACACCTTGCAAATTAGTGCCAAAACTTTGGAAAAGGTCCGACAAGAATCACCAGCTGCCATTTCGCTACAAGTGCCTATGCCTGACGGCACTATTGCATCACTGACCATGGCACAAAGCGAGCTCTTCACTAGCGATTTCATGGTTACGACAAGGGTCCAGGGACAAGCTTGGGCTACGCCATACACCCCTGCTTTGCTTTATAGAGGCCTCACCCAAGACGAGCAGGATGATTCGGAAGGGCTCGCCGTAGTAGCGCTTTCTGCTAACTGTCTGCGAGCCATTTTCGAATACAAAGGCCGTCGCTGGGTTTTAGGCCCTAAAGCCGACAATCCCCTCCAGGGTCGGTACATTTTGTATGCTACAGAAGCAATGAGCTTACCACTGGGATTTCGCTGTGTAAGTGAACAAACACCTTCGGGTTCAACGCTTTCCCCTGTACAAACGGTAAGTCGAACACCTAGTGAAAACTGCGTGCGCGTGCATGTAGAAGTCAACTTTGGCCTATTCGACCATTTTAATCAGTCGGTCAAAGAAACTGCCGATTATGTAGCATTCATGTATCACGTAGTTTCCACTCTGTACTATCTCGAACAGATCAATACAGTATTGGGTCAAATCCAAATTTGGACTACTCCAGATCCATACCCTACGGGTACGAGCAAGGAGATCCTGAAAGCTTTCGGTGCTACGGTGCAAGATGCAATAGGTGGTGATTTAGGCCACCTGCTAGCCCGTTACCCCGACAGCCTAGGCAACAACCGAGGGGGTTATGCATGGATCAACGTACTGTGCAACAATTATAACCCTGTGGATTCCACGGGGCCTTATGCTTATAGCAACGTAAGTGGTTTTTTCGAGGAGCTGCCCACCTACTCATGGGATGTGGGTGTAGTAGCACACGAAATGGGGCATAACTTAGGCGCTTTTCACACCCACAACTGCGTGTGGAATAACGATAGTACGCAAATCGACGACTGTGGCAATGTATGGCTGCTTACTAATGGAGAAGATGACGACAACGATGGCGCAATTGATAACATCGAAGAGGCCACTTCTTGTTTTGACTCAACTAACGTGATACTACCTGCTGCAGGGACTATCATGAGTTATTGCCACCTGATCGATGGCGTGGGGATTGACCTAACACTCGGCTTTGATACCCAAGTGGGTGACCTGATTCGTGCGAGTGTCGCTGCAGCTAGTTGTTTGGCTCCCTGCGACTCGCTATGCCACGCCAGCCTGCACTTGTTTGACCCCATCACCGAACCAGCCGACTGGGAAGCTGATCAATACATTATAGCTCAGAATGTAGTGACTATAGACTCAGGCATAGTCGACTACGATGCTGGCCAGTACATTGCACTTAAGCCGGGTTTCCACGCAACAGTTGATTCTGGGGCGATATTTCGTGCATTTATCGATGGATGTGGCAATGAACGCCCAGCACTTAGTGGCCCACCTCCATTGGCATTGCGCACTGCAGTAGTGACTACACCCCAAGCTCGCCTCAGTGTACAGCCCAATCCTGCTGACTTTAGCTTTCAATTGAAAATTGAAATTAAAGCCAAAGATCAACAAATGGGCTTGTACTTGACCGATCAACTTGGGCGCATTGTAAAACCCATCAGTGACCGACAATGGTGGCCTCCAGGCACGCAAACACTGACCGTGCTCATAGCAGATCTCACACCCGGGCTCTATTATCTCGTTTGCGAAACAGATCTGGGTCGGCAAGCTACTCCCATCATGATTCAACACTGATTGTACACAATCATACTATTGTGCAAGAGCTGTCCTCAAGGGTAGCTCTTGCACTATTTAGTACTGCCACATATCGATATAGCAGACGAAAAGTCGGGCCAAATTTTTGGCATCATCCAACCCGCGATGTTGCCTCCCTATGAATTCCATGCCTTCTTTACGCAAAGCCGAAATAAGTCCTTTTGCCTTAGGCAAAGCACGCAGTTGTTGATATTGTCGTTTCAGATCAATATAGGGCGACAACCACTCATCGTCCATTTTCCATGCATACAGATTATTGCGCATCAGTTCTTCATCAAATTGGCCCCAACTAGCCCAAACAATATGCTCACTCCAAGGGTCTGCCCAATCGAGAAAGGCCGAGATAGCCTGCGGAAACTTGGGTGCCCGACGCACCATCTCAGTCGTAATACCTGTAAGCTCGGTACAAAAAGTCGACAAGTGCGGATGATCTATTGGTCTCACTAAAGTTTCAAACGTGTCAATCCAATTGCCATAACCATCTAGCTTCACTGCTCCGATCTCTATAATTTCTCGCGAACGACCCACTTGATAGCCTTGCCAACACGTAGCTTCAAGGTCAAAAAGTATGATTTTCATGAGCAAGCAGTTTGGTCAAAAAAATAATATGGAAGACCCACATCGCACACCTTATGGCTTTTACAAGAGCCACTATTGTACAAATTGCCTTTAACTTTGCTCTTGAAAGTTCGTTACTTTCATATGTAGAATACACTATCCACACTACAGTTTACCAAATCAAAGAGGTTTTGAAGTTTTCAGCATTCGGCTTTTCGCCCAAACTCTTAGAAGGACTCGAAGCTATCGGTTTTGACACTCCTACACCTGTCCAAGTACAAGCTATCCCGCCCATTCTCCAAGGTAAAGATGTGATTACATGTGCTCAAACTGGAACTGGCAAGACTGCTGCCTATCTCCTTCCCGTATTACACCATAACATACAAAAACCCAATAATGGCATCGACACACTGATCTTGTGCCCCACTCGGGAGCTAGCCATTCAAGTTGATCAGCAAATAGAGGTGCTGTCTTATTTTACTTCGATCAGTTCAATTGCCATTTATGGCGGTCGCGATGGCTCGAGTATGGAGCAGGAAAAACGGGCACTCAAAACAGGAGCAGACATCATCGTAGCTACTCCAGGCCGCTTGAAGGCCCATATACAAATGGGGTACGTAGATTTCAGCACGGTACGACATTTCGTCTTAGACGAAGCCGATCGCATGTTAGATATGGGTTTTGTGGACGACATCGTCCAAATCATGCACCAACTCCCCAAAAAGCGACAAAACCTCCTGTTTTCGGCTACCATGCCCCAACGCATACGAAAATTTGCGACGAGCTTTATGAACCAGCCCGAAGAAATCAATATTGCCATAGCCAAACCTGCTGAAGGTATTATCCAGGTGGCTTACCTGGTCAAAGATGTATATAAAACCCAATTCATCCTCGAATTGCTCAAGGGAAAACAACAAGCCAATAAGCGCATCATCATATTTGCCGGCACAAAGAAAAATGTGCGTTCACTAGCCAGTGCACTCACACAGCAGGGCTTTAGAGCAGCAGCCGTCTCCAGCGATCTGGAACAATCCCAACGAGAGGCCGTGTTGCTCGATTTTAGGAATTTGAAGAGTCCAATCGTAGTAGCTACTGATGTATTATCCAGAGGAATTGACATCCAAGGCATCGACTTGGTTATCAATTTTGACGTACCCTCAGATGCAGAAGATTACGTACATCGTATTGGGCGTACTGCTCGTGCAAAATCTTCAGGCATGGCCATCACCTTAGTAGACCCTCAAAGCTGGCGCAAAATGATGCAAATAGAGGTGCTTATGGGCATGGAGGTGAAAAAACTCCGCCCTGCTATAAACGAATGGGGCTTCGATCCTACCCACATGCATACTAGATCAAATCGCAACAACCACAAAAGGCGGCGCAGCAACAGGTCGAAACATCAAGGAAATCGGCGTAAAAACACCTCCAAGCGCAAAAAGCAGCACAATTCTGATCATCGACCTGGTGTCAAGTGAATGTCGTCGTTGGAGAGATGGTCTGTTTTTCGAGCTATGATGGTCTCACCGTCTATTACATAGGCACCTGGATGTACTAAGGGTTGTACAGTCATAGGTACAATGAGACTTACTTGGCTGCCCAGCTTGATCAGGCCGATTACTTGCCCTTGAGCAGCGTGTTGCCCTGGTTCCAGATAGTTCTCAATTCGCCTTGCCAACAAGCCAGCGATCTGTACCACGCTAAAGCGGATGCTGTCTGGTGTTATAAAAAGCAGGGTATTGTGCTCATTTTCAGGCCGAAACCCAAATCTATTAGTATGACGCAAGGCATTGAGAAATTTCCCTGGCTGGTAGTGCTCACTAATTAGTTGGGCATCGGTAGGCATTCGTTGAAAATGTACATTCGTCACATCCATATGGATAGAAATAATCCATCCAGAATCAGCTACAGCTCTTGTGAGTAGCTGAACTCTACCCCACCCCTTTTGTAGCTCCAAGGAATCCTGATACCACTTGGTTACTGCTGAAACTACACCATTAGCAGGGCTTACAAATAGGGCTGGATCATTAGGAATTTGCCGCGTGGGCTGCCGAAGGAACCATACCTGGTAATACGCCCACAATAGTAGGCACAATACGCTTATACCAATCAACACTCTTTTAATAAATATACCTATTTGCATTCGACTATTCTTTTTGCACCATCAATCGGTACAACCGATCCAAATCTCTTTGCAAACGGTCCATTTTCGCTTCCAGGTCCCGATTGTTGTCCAAAGTCATTTCATCTACAAAAATGGCATTGGCCAAAGAAAGGCCAAAAATACCGCCGCCAATTACCAAAGACAAAAAGAACAAACGCACTACATATCCTCCCCATGCACTTTGGGTAGCACTAGCTACGCCTTCACTCACTTCTATCCAGCCCTCCAAAGTCAAGATCTGGAACACCGAAAAAAAAGCACGCAATGGGTCGCCAAAATGTTTGGGATCCATCTCGGCAAACAGATGGCAACTCAAGATGGATAACAAAAAGTTACCCATTACCATCACGAGCAATACCATGACCGATGCGCGCAATGCCCGCATTAAACCATGGATGATCACATGCACATCTGGCACAAACCGCAACAAGCGCAGCATGCGAAAAAACCGCAACAAACGCAATACGATCAAAAAACTCAAATCCTGTGCAGGGTTCATTACTAAAACCAAAGAAGGTAAGCTGACCAATACAATGGAAAAATCAAAAACATTCCAACCCGATTGAAAGTACGCCTGTACGCCATATAAGCGCATTTTCCATATAGCTTCAAGCACAAAAAGCAGCAAAAACAAGAAATCAAAGGCCAATAACCACGAATTCTGTGCAAGTGCAGGAAAAGACAATAAAAAAATCACAATGGCATTGAGCGAGATCAAGATCATGATCCCTTCTTGCGTAAGCAATAGCCGTCTCAGCATAATCTTTGGGTTTTGGACACTGAAGTTAGGCCTGTAGAGATGATTTTTGTATTTGCCTTCTCATTTGTTGTGGAAAAATTTTGGAAAAGTAAAAGTTTTTCTCAAAATCAAGATCGAATGGCTACTACTGGATCCAGGCGTGCTGCCTGACCTGCCGGAATAATACCAGACAATACACCAATGAGTACAGACAACCCCACGCCTAACGCAATGTTGTGCAGATTGAGGAACACCTCAAAAGGCAATACGCCACTGAGCAAGTACAGCGTACCTGCCACGACAATGAGCCCTGCCACCCCACCAATAAGGCAAAGAATCACAGATTCGATGAGAAATTCGAGGAGGATGACCATCTTTTTAGCACCAAGAGCTTTTTTTATGCCGATGATAGAGGTGCGTTCTTTTACGCTGACAAACATAATATTAGCTACACTGAATGCGCCTACGAAGATGGCGAAAATGCCAATAAACCACCCTGCGGTACTCATCGCTCCAAAGAATGCATCCATGGCTTGAGCGATTAGCGAAAGCGAATTCAAAGCAAAGTTGTTCTCTTCCTTAGGCTTGAGCTTGCGCACCGAACGCAATACCATCGTCACTTCATCTTTCAATGCTTCAAGTGATGTGCCAGGTGCCGCCTTCGCGATGAGCACAATGCCAAATGGACTTTTTATTTGATCCAAATTAGCTACTTTTTTTGCAAAGGGATAGCCTACAATAATGGATTGGTCAAAATTGAGCACGTTAATCAAGCTTTTACCTGATGGGGCAAATACGCCAATGACCTCAACTCGCTGCCCCATCAATTTGATCTGCTTGCCAATGGGATCCACATCACCAAAGAGTTCTTGGGCCACCTTATGGCCGATAAGCACGCGGTTCATGCCATAATGGTACTCACTCGGTGTGAAGTATCTGCCTTTTTGAAACTCTACTTGGAAAATTTCTGCAAAGTCATAAGTAACTGAAGCTAATAGGGTACGCTCTACGAAATTGTTACGCCATTTGACAGATCGCGGCCCAATGAACACTTGATAATCTACCAAATAAGCCTTGGTCAATCGCTTTTTAAGCGCTTTAAAATCGGTATAGGAAGGCACGGGACGCCGCTGGTACTTCCAAAAGTTTCGACCTGGATCTTCATTCCAAGGCATGACATTGATGTATAACACATCACTACCCAAGCGCTCAAAGCTATTGCGAATGTCTGCCTCCAAGGAGTCGACAGCCGATTGCACACCTACGATACAAAAAATACCTATGGTAATGCCCAACAAAGACAAGAAGCTGCGAAGCTTATTGGCCAACAACTGCTGTACTGCTTGCACCGCACTTTCGTAAAAAATTTTGAGGTAGATGCTCATAAATCTGGCCTTTGTCGGGTCAAAATAATACGCCACCATACTTTGCCTCAAAAGCTTGGATCAACTGAGATTTTCTTTCGCCCAATGGCGAATTCCTCAGGATTGAACTACTGGGCTGCAAAAGGGTTTCGATAAGGCGTGAATCATTATCTTTGCGCACCTTTTTGGGGTGGACTCAAAATTTAACAAAACCGACGCAAGCCGATGAGGACGAAGCTCTCGATGTTTGACTTCAAGTTTGACGAAAAACTAATAGCTCAATACCCTGCCCCGCATCGCGACGAAGCCAGGCTCATGGTCGTGCACCGCGACAGTGGCAAGATCGAACACCGGTTGTTCAAAGATGTACTGGAATATTTCGACGAAGGCGACACGTTCATTTTTAATAATACAAAAGTTTTCCCTGCGCGTCTTTTTGGCAAAAAGGAAAAGACAGGAGCTCGTATTGAGGTGTTTTTGCTACGTGAGCTCAATGCCGAACACCTTCTTTGGGATGTGTTAGTAGATCCAGCTCGAAAAATACGCGTAGGTAACAAGCTGTATTTCACTGATGAGCACGACAACGAAGTACTCGTCGCCGAAGTCGTTGACAATACCACTTCACGCGGACGTACTATACGCTTCATCTACGATGGGTCACATGATGCCTTCATGGATGAATTGCGCAAGCTAGGACATACGCCTCTGCCCAAATACATCAAACGCGACCCTGGGCCCATCGACAAAGAACGATACCAAACGCTCTTGGCCAAAGAAGAAGGCGCAGTAGCAGCCCCAACAGCAGGCCTTCACTTCAGCGAAGAAGTGCTCAAACGCATGGAAATTAAAGGTATCGACATTGCCGAACTGACCTTGCATATCGGGTTGGGCACTTTTCGCAACATCGAGGTGGAAGACCTTAGCAAACACAAGATGGATGCGGAGTACTTCCGCGTGCCAGGGTCTTGTGCAGAGAAAGTGAACAGGGCCAAGACTTCAGGTCATCGCGTGGTAGCAGTAGGTACTACAGTAATGCGAGCCATTGAATCGGCTGTATCGGCAGAAGGGCTGCTCAAGCCCGCCGAAGGATGGACTAACAAGTTCATTTATCCGCCATACGAATTCCACATTGCCGACCACATGATTACCAACTTCCACTTGCCCAAATCGAGTGTGCTGATCATGGTATGTGCATTTGGTGGTAGGGAGCTGATACTCAAAGCTTATGAAGAAGCTGTAAAAGAAAAATATCGCTTTTACAGCTATGGCGACGCAATGCTGATCTTGTAAAAATTGGATAATTGTTTTGTTTAAGATACAAACAGCGCTAGCCCTTTTAGATAGCTTCCTTCGGGATGAAATAAATTGACGGGATGATCTGCTGGCTGAGTCAGTGTAGCAAATAGACGCACCTGTCTGCCTGCTTCAATGCCTGCGGCCACTATTGTGTCCTTAAACAGCTGAAGATCGATAACTTGTGAGCACGAGAATGTGCACAGGATGCCTCCTGGAGCAATTTGCTTTAAGGCTAAGGCATTGAGTCTCTTATAGGCCTGTACGGCTTTGTGGCGTTTGTCTATCCTTTTGGCAAAAGCTGGTGGGTCGATCACCATGAGATCGTACTTGCCTGTTGGCTGCATCTTCAAAAACTGCATTACATCAGCCACGTGCGTAGCGTGACGTTCGGTAGGCAAAGCATTGAGCTGCACATTGCGCTGCGTCCATTCGATAGCCTTTGCCGAGGCATCTACCGAATCAACCCATTGTGCCCCACGAGCTAAAGCGTAGATCGAAAAGCCACCTGAATAGCAAAACGCATTAAGTACCGTTTTGCCTTGCGCAAAAGAAGCTACAAAGGCACGATTGTCGCGCTGATCGAGAAAAAAGCCCGTTTTCTGGCCTTCGGCAATGTGCACCTCGAAGTGGTGCCCATGTTCGCGTACCACTACCGAATGGCTACCTTGACCCAAGAGCCAACCATCTTGCACACCAGCTGCATAATGTGGTGGTAGTGCAGCCTTGCTCTTGTCAAACACGCACACCGATTGGCCCAAAGCCGCCCGAATGCCTGCTGCTAGCTCATGCCTTACGCGGTGCATACCGATGCTATGACATTGCAATACCACCACCTGATCGTACATATCTACAATCAGTCCGGAGAGGCCATCCCCTTCGCCATGAACCAACCGATAGCAATTGGTTTGTACATCAGCGCCAAAGCCCAAACTTTTCCGATAGGCAATGCTTCTGGCCAGCTTCTGCTGCCAAAAGGCCGCATCTGGCACAACCTGAGCAAACGCAAAAAGGCGCACAGCGATACTACCTCGATGAAAATGCCCTGTACCGAGCACCTTTCCGTGGTAGTCAGCCACATACACCACAGCACCATCAGGCAGCTTAGGCAATGGCTCGCACAAGGCACCAGAAAACACCCAAGGGTGTTTTCGCGCAATTGACTTTTCTCTTCCTATTTTGAGTTTCAATACCGGATAACTCATGTGTGCATAGATTGGGCAGGTGTTGTGCGATAGAAAAAGTCGAGCAATGCCTTTCGGTGCCGACGCAACAATTGTTGGATCTCATTGCTCAAACGATTAAACGAACGGGCCTGAGCATAGCAGGAAGCCAGGTCCAAACGCCATATAGCCAAAATGCCCAATAAAGGGCCCAAAACGAAGAGCCATGCTACAGCCTCCACTCCTATAAAGACTGCCAAACCCACGGCCCATAATAAGTACCACAGAAGTGTAGCGCCCAGGGCGACACCTAAAGCAACAGACAGTTTAAACTCTAGACGTACGACCTGCGTATCAGCAATATACCTACCCAAACGCACCGGCAAATAGTGAAACCCCCAACCCAAAAGGGCCGGCAGCCAACTGATAGCTAAAGCCATGCGCACAGAAGGGCTATCCCATCCAGGTTGAGCTACAGCCAAATCCGTGGTGCGATGGGTTTCGAGCAGTCGATGCCACGCGCTGACCTTAGCTTCTAACTCGGCACGCTGTGTTTCGTTCAGAGCATAGACTCGTTCTGTAATGGCTTTCTCGCGCTGTAAGGGCTCATCGCTGCAATCAGACAGTGGCCATATAGACAAAGGCCTGTTATGTCGATCCATACTGAGCAAGACCTCTACCCACTCATCGTCCTTTGGATCTCGGATAATGATGACGCGCGACTCGAGCCGTCGTTGAAGCTCTTGAGTAAAAGCCCGCATGGCCCGCATAGGATTGTCGCGATACTGTGCCCAATAGTCCTTCACTCGGATAGGCGGGCCAAAATCCACCATGGCTTCTGTGCGCCAGCGCATCGAATCGGTATAATTGACGCCTACTGGCACGACGTGCAAGTCGAGCTGCGGATCAAAATCGACAGCACCAAAAGCCACTCGGGCTGTTCCTTTTTTGAGTGGCCGCAATCGCTTTTCTTGTACGGTACTACCCTCCGCTAAAATCATGATAGGACGCCCTGCCTGCAGCGTTTTGTAACAATACGCAAATGACTGAAAATTCTGGCGTACAGCTTGTAGGCCACTTTCTTCGGCCCGGTACACCGGCACCAGGTGCCAACTGCGCAACATGGCAGCAAAAATCGGATGATCGAATAGGTTGCCTCGAGCCAAAAAATACAGGGGCTTGGGCAACCAACAAGCTAAAAGACAGGGCTCGAGAAAAGCACTTGGATGATTAGCAGCAAAAATGATAGGCTTATCCCAAGGAATGCGCTCCTGGTGCGAGAAATGGATTTTGCGAAAGCACACATAGAAAGCAATTGTGGCAAATGGACGCGTAAGACGATATAGCATGAGCGTGTTTCTTTCCCAGTCCCCCAAATCAACCAATTAGGCGCCAAAATACGCATTCGTGCTCAGCGATCGGAATCTTGTGCACTGCACGCACTTACAGACAGCACCCTACCTTTGCCCCATGCGCCACACACATACACTCGTCGTAATTGGCGGCCCAACGGCATCGGGCAAGACCCGCGTAGCTATTGAAGTAGCTCGATACTTCAACACAGTGATTCTCTCTACCGATAGCCGGCAAGTATACCGAGAAATGAACATTGGCACAGCTAAGCCCTCACCACAAGAGCTGGCTATGGTGCCTCATTATTTCATCAACTCACACACCATACACCAGCCACTCAGCGCAGGGCAATATGAGCAAGAAGCACTGCCATTGCTCGAAACACTATTCAAAGAGCGGGATATCGTAGTGGCAGCGGGCGGTTCGGGGCTCTATATTAGGGCACTCACTCATGGGCTTGATCAGTTTCCGCAGATCCCCCATTCCGTTGATCAGGAAGTGACCCAGTTATTTGCCCAAGGGGGGATCGAAGCGCTACAAAAGGCCCTGTCTCGCTACGATCCGGTGTATTTCCAACAAGTGGATCGTCAAAACCCCGCTCGGCTGTTGCGCGCCCTCAAGGTCATTTACGCTACAGGCAAGCCCTTTTCTGCTTTTCGCAAAAACAAACCCAAGCCTCGGCCATGGCGTACTTGCTACATACTGCTGTGTCCCGACCGTGAGGTACTCTATCAGCACATCCACCAAAGAGCCGAGCGAATGCTTCAATGCGGCTTGCTCGACGAGGTAAAAAGCCTGTACTCCTTGCGCCACCTCCCCCCTTTACATACGGTAGGTTACCAAGAGTTTTTTCCTTGGCTTGAAGGCCAATACGAGTTAGCAGAAGCCATCCGCCTATTTAAGCGCAACACGCGTAGATATGCCAAGCGGCAAATCACCTGGTTTAAAAAATATGGTTCGTGGAAAGTATGGCCGCAACCCGATATATCTGCTATAATCAACTACATCGAAGCGGTACACACTAATGAATGACCAAACCGAGCTGCTGTGCCAGCTCGACGCGTATTTGTGTGAGTGTTCGAATCTCTTCGAGCAAGCGCAGCACTGTTTTTTCATCTCCTTTACCCTCGATAGCAGCCAGCTCCTTAGTTTTCTGTTCATTGAGCCGCTTTACTTTGAGCAACTTAAACCAAAGCAAAGCTCTTTCCGCATCTTGTACAAAGTTTTGCTCTGGAGGCACTTGTGTCACTAACTGCATATTGTGCCGGTCCCAGCCTGGACTATAATCCCAATTGGGAAATAGCAAATTGGCAGCGAGTTGACGTACTTCCTCATCGGGGTGTTCGCGTACGAAATACTGACCAGATATTGAAGCACCTTGCTCATATCGAGCCAGCATCTCGAGTAAGACTTTCTTCACCAACACATCATCGATCATTTCCAACAACACGTCTTCAAGATTGGCAAACACAAAGTCCGTGATGGTGTCACCTGTCTGTTCATCCATCACCTTGTCGCCAAAATGCAATAATACGCGCAATAGGTCGCGTTCTTGTACTTCATGCGATCCTACAGGCAGCGTAGTTGCGGCACGAGGTCGCTTTACTATTTCGGGCTGAGTACGTGTAGGTGTAGAAATTCCCTGTTTTTTAGCTTCTTTGCGCAAGCGTGCCCGATCTAGTTTGTTTAACTCGTAAACAAGTGCCTCGAGACCGACGTCCATCAAACGCGCGCATTCACGCAAATACTGGTCTCGCTTTAATTTGCTATATGGTGGGATGCGCCCAATAGTGGCTACAATTTCTTTGACTGCTTTGGTTTTTTCTATCGGATCGCGCAATTGGGCATGCAACAAGCTCTGGTGGAATAGTACTAGATCCTTTCCTTCTTGCTGGAGCCACTCCTGAAAAGCGGCGCCTCCTATGCGCTGCACATAGGAATCGGGATCTTCGCCTTGCGGCAAAACGGCCACCCGCACGTTCAAATCAAACTCGAGCAACAAGCCCAACCCACGTATTGCAGCAGCTACACCTGCTGCATCGCCGTCATATACGACCCATACGTCCTCGGTAAGGCGTTTGAGCAGGTGTATTTGCCCTTCTGTTAGTGAGGTGCCCGATGAAGCAACCACTTGTTGGATACCTTCCTGGGCAAGTGACAACACATCTGTATAACCTTCTACCAAAATGACGTGCCCGCTCTTGCGTATAGCTGCTCTTGCCTGGTGTAGTCCGTAAAGGATCTGACTTTTATGATAGATGTCGGACTCTGGAGAATTGATGTACTTAGGTGCGTTGGTGTTTTTTCCCAACACGCGACCTGCAAAAGCAATCACTTTGCCCGACATGCTATGTATGGGGAAGATGACTCGCCCGGAAAAGAAATCTTTTCCCTGACGCATCAAACCTATCTCTTCCAACAAGCTCAAATTATAACCTTTTTGTTTTGCTGCAAGGTGCAGTGCATCGCGCTTGCGCAGCGCATAGCCCAACTGATATTTTTTGATGGTCTCTTCTCGAAAACCTCTGGACTTGAAATAGCTCAGCCCTACACTTTTGCCCTCCTCGGTATGAAATAGGTTGTGCTCAAAATGCGTGCGCGCAAAGTCATTGATCAAGTACAGACTATCGAGCCGTTGCTGCTGCACCTTTGCAGCATCATCCCATGCTTCTTCTTCGATTTCGATGCCGTACTTGTCGGCTAAGTAGCGCAATGCTTCGGGATAGCTCAAGTGCTCGTGCTTCATGATAAAACTTACCGCATCGCCAGCTTCTCCACAGCCGAAACACTTGAAGATCCCCTTGGCTGGCGATACATTGAAAGAAGGGGTCTTCTCGTGGTGAAAAGGGCATAGTCCGATCCAATTAACCCCTCTACGCTTTAGCCGCACAAAATCTTCCACTACCTCCTTGATGTCGGCAGTTTCCTTGATCTTATTTTCCGTATCTATCTTTATCCTACTCATCCAATTACTTCACAATTTGTAAACCCTACTACAGATCAATCCACTTTTATTAGTGCGTAACTGTCTTTTTCAGCTATTTTCATCAATGCAAAATTCGATTTAATGCTGAATGTCAATAACTTATACAGAGCATTTTAACGGCCGTTAAAATGAATAACTTTTTGAGCATGTGCAATGTATCCCCTTCAGTCATCTATTCAGTACAAAAGCCAAAGATTGCTGAGACAAGATAACATACCAAAGAGACATTTGAATAATTGGGTGTTCTTATAGTGTGTGGGACCGACCTGCCCCAACGGGGGTGGGTCGGATTTTTCACGCGCAAAAAGATCTCATGCGTCTTCTGGACTTACCAACAAACTGAGCAACAAGCAATTTGAAGACAACAAATGCTACCAACAGCCTCACTTTAACTTTAAGACAAGTGGGTGTTCTTATAGTGTGTGGGAACTACTCCGAGGTCCACTTCGGTGGGCCGAGGAGTAGCTTTTAGGCTTCACATCCTGGAAATGGACCAATGCACTTATACGGCTTTGTTGCATGAATCACGGGTAGGTTGGACAACATAAAAGTGGGCTGGTATTGTATATTTGGTTTTTCTAATACTAAATCTACAAACACACCAGCCCATGTCAAAGGTAAAAAAGGACAGCC
>JALSGS010000020.1 GCA_026982695.1 Saprospiraceae bacterium | reverse complement strand
TGCCTCCTCCTCAGCCTTGGCGGCTGCTTCGGCAGCTCGTGCCTCCTCCTCAGCCCTAGCGGCTGCTTCGGCAGCTCGTGCCTCCTCCTCAGCCCTAGCGGCTGCTTCGGCAGCTCGTGCCTCCTCCTCAGCCTTGGCGGCTGCTTCGGCAGCTCGTGCCTCCTCCTCAGCCTTGGCGGCTGCTTCGGCAGCTCGTGCCTCCTCCTCAGCCCTGGCGGCTGCTTCAGCAGCTCGTGCCTCTACCCCTACTTTAGTTTCGGCGGCCTCTACAACTTTTGGCTTCTCTTTGGTCACTTCAGGCTTCGGTACTGGCGGCTTTGGTGGGGCTGCAACTACAGCAGGTTTGGGTGGTGTTGGTGGGCCAATAGCAACCTGGGTGACAGGAGCGATTCGTATTGATTTCCACGGTGCATAGTCTTTAAAGGTATTCTGAGCTGGTGCCTGAATGCGGTCTATGAATTGAAACAAACCGAGTAGCAAAGCTATAATAATGAACCCAACAACTGTGCCTGCCAGTGAGCCATAGCCAGCGTTATCCTCTGCTCCGATGACCTTTGTGTCACGGTTCATCATGCAGATCTCTGTTGCAAACAACAATGTCTCAGGCCTGAACCCATCCCAGTTGTCAGGCGTATGGCTATTATGCTTTTTATCCGACGTATTCATCGCTATTGGGCACCTTGAAACCTAAAACAGTGGTAAAACATAAACCAGCAATAATGCCAGACTGTGCTGAATTGCCGTATAGTCGAGCAGGCTATCCCGAGCATTCTACTCTACCGTAAGTTTTCTTGTAAACGGCTGCGGAAGATTGCTTGTTTTGCCTGCACCAAAGGTGTTATTTTTGATGAGAAGCCAGCTGATAAATGTATTGTAACCAACTGTATTAGCGTAAATTTTACATGGAAAATAAAAAGCATACGCCTAACTCGCCAGACTTAATGGCCGTTTTTCAAACCATGCTAAAAACCTATGGCCCCCAAGGCTGGTGGCCAGGAGAAACTACATTTGAGGTGATGGTGGGAGCTATCCTGACCCAAAATACGGCATGGCCAAATGTTGAAAAAGCAATTAGCAACCTGAAACGAGCCGAGGTCTTTTCAATGGTTGCATTGCTCGATGTGTCGCATGAGGTGCTGGCCCAACTGATTCGGCCGTCAGGTTATTTTAATATCAAAGCTGATCGCCTCCAGCAGTTTTGCCGCTTTCTTCATGAACAGGGGGGAGAGGAAGCCTTGGGAAAGATGGAAACAGTAAGGCTGCGAAAGCTGCTGCTGGGGGTTAAGGGGGTAGGGCCAGAGACGGCCGATGATATGCTTCTATATGCTTTTCAGCGCCCGGTTTTTGTTATTGATGCCTATACCCGCAGGATCTTTTCCCGTCTTGGCATGGTGTCTGGTGATGAGCCTTATGAGGTGCTGCGCATGGGTTTTGAATCCGCTTTAGCGGCAGATGCTGTGCTATTCAATGAGTATCATGCGTTGATTGTGCGCCATGCCAAGGAGTTCTGTAGTAAAAAGCCAGGGTGTGCCGGTTGCCCTCTGGCAATGCGCTGTACTATCCCTTGATGACTTTGTTACGACCACGCTCTTTTGCACTGTACAAGGCTTTATCGGTGCGCTCAAAAAGTGCATCCAGGGTTTCGTTGTGCTGAAGCGCAGAAACCCCCAGGCTTGCAGTAATCTGTAGTGTTCTGTGTGGTGCAAACGAGAGTGCTGCAATCTTTTGCCTGATGCGCTCGGCAAGCAGGACGGCGCCCTCCAGCTCTGTAGAACTCAGCATGATCAGAAACTCTTCTCCGCCAAAACGAAACAGCATGTCAGTGCCACGAATGGTCTCCTTTACACATTGAACAACGGCCTGCAGCACAAAATCACCGCCCGCATGGCCAAAGTTGTCGTTGACCGATTTAAAGTGGTCAATATCCAAAAGCATAATGCACATGGGGGAGTTGTGGCGGCGTGATAGCTCTATTTCGCGTTCCAGGGCTGCCTCCATCCCGGCGCGGTTTCTGGCACCTGTTAATGGATCAACAAGTGCAGATTGGAGCGCACTGTGGTAGAGCAGGGCATTGCGAAGCGGGTAGACCAGTGCGCATAGAAGGTTTTCAATAATGACCAGCTCTTCCGCATCAAATGGCTTTTTGCTGAAGAGCACCAGCTCACCCAGCGAATTACCTTCAATCACCAGCTGGTAGGTGCATTTATGGGCTGATCGTCGGCCAATAAAGGTCTCGATCTCCTTGCTGTTATGGAGATAATGCATGCCCTGGTGCTGGATATCATGGCCAAGCTCATCAGAAAACAGTGCGATAAGCTCCTGGGTATCCAGTGTGGTCTGTAGCTTGCCACTCAGCTCCAGTGTCCGGTGACCAAGCTGTGCTGCCAGGGCAGGTTCAATATTCTGACTGACATCAAGCGCAGCAACAGTGCCTTGGTAGCCTGAGGCTGCTTGTGTTTGAGTTGCCATATAATCGATCCTTTTTTCCATCAAATGATTCTACATCGTGGATAAAGAAATACAATATGCATGCCAACAACTGCAAAGTTTATAGTAAACAGCAGGTTATGATTCCAGTTTTGCTTTGTGACAAAAAGCCGACGCCTGTTTATATCTGCCCTCATCTGATAGGTGCCTAAAAAATGGCGTTTGGTGCATGGGTCTTTAATCCTAGAATTTGCAGTTGGACGGGGTGGAGTGTGTGCTTGCGGCGGTGTATGGCACCAAAAGTAGGCGCTTTAGGCGAGGCGCAACGACGTAGAATAGTTATTCTATTCCAAGGACATGGGTGTGCCAACTGGAATCCAACAAGGAGTTAATAACACAATGAATAACGCCTTATAGTGAGCACTATAAGTTGCCATCATTATTTCTGAAAAAAATGATAAACCTGAATTATGCGCCTCCGAAGGCGCGTCTTAATAATGCTGAGAATAAATTGTATTTTCAGCAAAAAAAGCTTGCATTTATTGCTGAAAAATTTTCAAAAATACTCGTTTAATATCTGCTTAAATGGGTAAATTCAACATGAATGAAATGATGACAATAGAAGAATACATCACCGATCACTGTAGCGTAAGCATGGAGAAAGCGATTGCTGCTGAACGGTTCCCTTTATGGAAAAGAGAATGTGACGCCATCGATGATGTGACTTTTTCTCATCATGGATTGCGTCGCTGTATAAGCTCTGTACAGAGTGGTCATCACTACCTGCCGGTCTCATAGCGATGGGCGATGAGTTCAAACAGGACATAGGTCTCCTGGTCACTCTTTTTGACATAGCCAAAATCATCCAGAATCAGCGCCTTGTACTTGTCGAGTTTCTGCAGGGCGTCTTCCAGCTGGAATTGCTCCCTGGCCTGTTGCAACTGTTGCACCAAGGCGGTCTCGTTCCAACAGGATTCGATGTTTTTCCTGCATCTTTACAAATAGCTGACGGCCCGTTCTGACCACTTTTGCCGCGATGGCGTACAGACGCCAGCGCAGAGTCATCGCACGATGATGAGCCAGCTC
>JALSGS010000019.1 GCA_026982695.1 Saprospiraceae bacterium | reverse complement strand
TAAAGCAGGTCAAGGAAAACGGCTGGAGCTCAGGGCTTATCCTCACGCACTCCAACAAGCAGGCCTTTTACCTGAATATCAACATCCGCAAGCAACTCAACGAGGGCAAACACCTGCCCTTCCCCAAGCCCGGAGAAATTCTGTTGGTGGTGCAAAACAGCTACTACGTGCCTCTGGCCAACGGCGACCAGGTGCTCCTGCTCGAATCGGAAAAAGGTGGAAAGCGACACAACATCAAATTCTCCAAAGTGAAAGTCATGGCCCTGCACAACGGTGAAGTATATGAAACCCTCTTGCTTCAAGACTTCCTCTTCGCACCGGAAGCCAATTTGCCACCCAATGTGCAAAAACAACTGCTCATCGATTTCGACCAACGCATGAGAAAAAAAGGCCTGAAGCGCAACAGCGAAGCCTATAAAGACGCCATGCGTCTGGATCCCTACCTCAATGCCCTGCGTGCCAAGTTCGGCTATGCCCTCACAGTACACAAAGCACAAGGTGGCGAATGGCCGCATTGCTTCCTCAACCTAAGCGAAACGCTGGAAATGATGCCCGGCTCACATCGCCTGCGATGGCTGTACACAGCTGTAACACGCGCCCAAGAAGCACTCGACATCAAGCCCATCTATCGGGGTAATAAGCCGAAAAAAAAGACCATCCGCGTGCGCATTTAAAGAATCCGAAGCACTGTATCGAGAAAAATGAATGTGTGCATGCCATTTGTACACGTCCTTGTCCGATAGGCGGATCCATCCCGCTGCTTGCTGCATGCTCCTTGCGCCGAAGGGTATTTGTTTTATTATTTGAAAAACCACATATTTAATTATCCTTTTCAAAGCTCTTTGCCTATGCATATCGTACTGAGTTCTTATGGTGCCTCTTTGCGCAAGGAACGCGATCTGTTCAAGGTGACCACGGCCAGCGGACAGCAACTGCTGCATCCACGCGATGTAGACAGCATTTCGGTAGCTCGCGGTGCTACGATCAGCTCCGACGCCGTGTTGTTGGCTATAGCCCACGAGATAGACGTGCTGTTTGTAGATCGCATGGGCAAACCTACAGGGCGCGTATGGAGTGTAAAGTACGGTTCTATTTCGTCCATACGAAAAGCCCAGATCGAATTCTTGTACTCGCCCGCAGCAGTCGAATGGGTGCGTGAGCTGGTCATCACAAAGCTCAACAACCAAATTGCGTTGCTGCTGTCGTACCAGGATCGTGCTGCCGAAGTCGATGCACCTATAGTACGCCGCGCCATCAATGCCATTGAAGACCACAAGCGAAAAGTAAGAGGACTAAAAGGCGAAACAGTTGCCGACCTGGCACCTACACTGCGCGGCTGGGAAGGAGCAGCCTCGCGGCGCTATTTTGAGGCTATCAATGCCTTCTTACCCGCACATTGGCGCTTTGAACGACGCAGCACACATCCCGCACGCGATCCATTCAACGCCATGCTCAACTATGGCTACGGCATTCTGTATGGCAAAGTAGAAGGCGCATTGATCCGCGCCGGGCTCGACCCCTACGTCGGCATATTCCATCGCGACGACTACAACCGACCTGCACTTGTATTTGATGTGATCGAACGATTCCGCATATGGATCGACTACGTAGTCACTCAGTTGGCCATTTTCGATGCCTTACCTGAAGAGAGCTTCAGCATTTCAGAAGATGGCGCATATCGGCTTGAAGGGCTAGGCAAGCGCATCCTCATCCAGTCAGTCAACGACTATCTGGCCGAAGTGATTCCCCTCTCTGGCTTAGCGCGCAGTCGCGAAATACATCTGAGGATCTATGCCCAGAAATTAGCTTCCTTTTTTGTAGAACAAGCTGGATTGCCTGCACTGACTATTGAAGAAGAAGAATAAACTGACACCCGCAGGGTGCTATTTGCCGAAAGGCATCACAGCGCAGCGAATCACTAAAAAGCAAGCTTATGAGTAGCCCGCTAGAACGAATGTTGCAGATAGGAAAACACATCACGCAACCCAAAGATCCGCTGATCAGCATTTCGCTTCAGCGCCTCTACGAACACATCAGTAGCAGCGAACACCCGCTGCACGACCAGATCGAGCAGTTGCGTGCCATAAAGGTCACCAACCCTGACCAGTACAAAGCTCATAAACGCTTCTTGCCCTATTTCGTATGTGGCATTTTCAGGCCACCCCATCGCAAGCTCGACAATATGGCGGCCATGCATTACCTCATACTCGATCTCGACCACCTGACCGAAATCGATGCCACGCCACAATCCCTGCGCGAGCGCCTACGCACTGATCCCCGATTGGTCATGGATTTTATCTCACCTGGCGGTGATGGGCTAAAGCTGCTGTTCGCCTTCTCTGAACCCGTGCACGATGCTGGGCTGTATCGAAAAATTTACAAATACTTCGCAGCAGATCTTGCCCGAAAACACGGATTGGAAACCGTAGTCGATTTGCGCACGCATGACCCCACACGTGCATGCTTTTTAAGCCATGACCCCGAGGCACGACTCAACAAAAAAGCCATCCCCCTGTCGGTATCCGACTTTTTTATACTGTTTGAGTCGGACGAAATGCAGCAGATGGTCAAAGAAGTGGAGCAAAAGTCTAAGCTGGCAATCCAAAAAAAGAATGAAAAAAAACGCACACAAGTGGACGACGACGTGCTGGAGCGCATCAAACAAAAAATCAATCCCAACGCTCGCAAGAAAAAGAAAAAAGAATACCGCGTACCCAAAGAGGTAGAAGCCTGTGTGAAAATGCTGGAGGAACTATTACCTCAACAATTTGAACTACAAATCAGCAGCCACCGTCCCATCAGCTATGGCAAACAGATACGCGTCAAAATAGGCACACTTTGGGCCATAATCAACATTTACTACGGGAAAAAGGGCTTTAGCATCGTACCCACGACCATGAGTGGCAGCCACGAAGAGTTGGCAGCACTGGCTACCGAAGCCATTCGCCAGCTCGTTGAAGAATGGGCGGACACACTCAACGAACCCGACTGGGAGCCTTGATGCTATAAGCCCCCACTGCAAGCTACAGCAAGGGGTGAAACTCGTCATATGAACAAAGATAAAATCTGTCACAGTTAACCATAAATTGCCAAAACTCGTCCTATGGCACGTCCGAGAAAAAAGGAATTCGATCTCAAGGAACAACTGAAGTGCCTACAGAAGGCGGGGCTGCGCCCACCGCCCGAACGTCCATCCGAAGCAGACAATCTACTCGACCCACTGCCCGAACGGGTGCGCAAAATTCTGGGCATTGTCCAGGCCGGACCACTAAAAGCAACAGAAATGACTTGGCTCATCATGTACGACATCAGCGACGATCGCGTGCGCTTACAGATCGCCAAATACCTCATTCGGCAAGGATGTATCCGTATCCAGAAATCGGTGTTCATCGCGCGCAGCGAAAACAAACACTTCGAGGAGGTGTATCAAACACTTAAAGAAGTAAACGAAATGTACGACAACGAAGACAGTATCATTCTCGTCCCAGTCAATGCGTCTGACGTACGCAGCATGAAGCTCATCGGAAAAAACGTCAACATCCAGGCCATTACTGATCCGCCCACTACCCTCTTTTTCTGATTGGCTGCCTTGCGGCAAAAAACTGAGCGCAAACTTTAGGATTTTAGCACAAAAATCCCTTTCTTTACCGTAAACAAAGCCACTCAACGGCCAAGATGAAATGCGATGTCACAAACACCAACGAAAAAGCCTTGTACAAACAGTTAAAAAACGTTAATCATTGTTAAAAACAGTTAAAATTGTAAAATGTACGACCATGTAGTTATTATTGTTATACACAATATACACCACGTAATTGTATTAAAATAAGCGAGTAAATGCGATGTTGTATGTGTCAAAACACGCACAACATGTTCATTGACAAGAAATTGCACCAAATAGTCTTAGAAACCATCGTCCATTAAAAGAAGGATTGCGACT
>JALSGS010000018.1 GCA_026982695.1 Saprospiraceae bacterium | reverse complement strand
GATGTCCTGAAAAACTTATACAAGTACATGTCTTCTATTTGATATTTGAAAGAAGAGACAAAATCTAAATCCACAATGTCTCTTCTTACAAAAAAGAAGAGATAGTAATTGGCCAAATCTCGAACGTAATTTTCAAACAATGCCTTTATTATTTCCGAATAAGAGAGCCTCTCACCTGATTGGTTGTATAGACGCACTACTTTTTCGTTTAACTCCCTTTTGTCTATAAATACAGGCAGGGGATTGGGAAGGACTCCTCGCCTTTGCAGCTCGAAAAACTGCCAGATTGCTTTGCCCTCTTGCCTGGATATTTTTCGGTTTTCCACAAAGGGCGCTGTTTGATGTGCCATGAACATCTTCTTGTCCATGGGAAACTTGCTAAGTATTTCAGATATTCCGCTTTTTTGCAAAACCTTGGATAATAAGTGTTTGTCGTGTGTTTGTTTGAAATCTGTCAATGTGGGGCCTTCGAGATAAATCCACGTCTTGAGGTCGGTGCTTTTTTTCATTTGGCGATATTCCTCTATTTCTTGGATCCAATCGAACAACTGGTTTTTGCAAAACTGTTCAAAGCGGGTGGTCCATTTTAGCTGATTATCATGCTTGGGATCAATCAGATCACGTGCTTCCTGAAAGTACTTATTGAGACCAGCTTGTATTTTGTCTAGTGACTTGTCGTTAACAACTTTCTTTTTAAACCCTATGGCAAATGGTGATGCTGTGTAGATGAATATCTTTTCCGCGGTATCCAAAGCGCGATTTTTTTGAAACAACTCACTATATTCGCTATACTGTTGTCGTTCCAGACACCAATCAAGTAATTCTGTCATTGATTCTTTTTTTCCAGCTTTGTACAGCTGCACTTCTGACTTGATCGGATTACCGGTTTCGTCTAGCTGCAATTTGATATATAGTCCTTCTTGAAGAGATTGTTTCCAAGAAAACACTTCTGCAGGCAGTAATTCAATAAATTGGACGATTTCGTTGATCATGACAAGTGGTGTTTTTGATTTTTTTTTCACGATTTCCCTTTCATTACATCGACTAGGCCCATTCCGATAGCGGAATTTTTTTCGCCGAAGCCGGCGAAGTAGCCAAGTTGGTGCAATGCGACGGGTGCGGTGAGTTCGAAGTCGAAGAGGAAGCCGCGCAGGTTGACGTTTTTAATGCGCAGGAGGCGAGAGCGCAGGCGCGATGCAGGTGTGAGAAGGCGAAACTTGAGGTTATCGGGTTGTTCAGGCCAATGATCTTTTCCCATGCCTGCGGGCACACCGGCTATGGCGCGTTGTTTTCTCAGCAGGTTGTGGATCAGGTATTGCCCAAAGAGGGGATGGTCTGGCGAGAGAAACTGGGCGTATTTATTTTCAGGTTCGTGGCGTGTGAGGCAGATAGGCGAGCGAGTGCGATAGCGCATGGTCGTTTGGAATTGGGGGGTGCGCAGCATTTCGATGCTCGATACTTCCATGTGGGCTTGGTAGGTGGAGTCGCCTATATGGAGGTGTTGTGCTTGAAAGAGGCCCATGACGAAGTGCTCGAGTGCTTTGTCGAGCCAGAAGGAGAGCACGAGGGTAGTAGGTGGTTGGGTGGCAATGAACTGGTTGGCCTTCCGGTCGATGCGAAATGCGGATGGCTGGAGTGGGCTGAACGTGAACAGCTTGTAGCTCCTCAGCCCATAGGGAAAGCCTTTTTCGTGTAGCCATTGGGCAAAGGTACTGTCGGCCTGCGATAGTATGTGATAGATCCACGATGAGATGTGGTAGGGATAGTGAAACGACAATCGCAGGTGAGGCCGATGATTTAGTGTGAGCAGTAAACGCATAGTGGTTTGTTTTTCGCCGTAAACATGAAGGATGAGGTGGGGGGCTAACTGCCCCACCCCTCATTTTTTTGGAAAAAATTTATTTGTTGAATTTGGTCGTGTAGGTGCTCTATGAGGGCATCGGGTTCGTGAATAGCTAATACGTGGGCGTGATTGCCCAAGATGAAGTTGGTGAGTCCGAGGAAGCGATGGTTAACGCGGCATTGGAAGTCGAACTGCTCAGGTTGGGCAGCGGGCTGTATCCAGGCACGCGTCAGGGGGAACTGTTCGGTGAGCAGGTTGTACCCGCCTGTGGTGAGCGTCAAGTGCACTTGTACTTGTTTGGGATCAGCTACTCGGAAGGGATCGGTAGCCAGCACCTGGTGATAGGTCTCGTATCGCCAGGGCTGGTCGCTTATTCGGACGCGTTCGCAGCGGGAAAGGCGAAACACGCGTACTTCCTTTCGGCAAATGTCGAATGCTTGAATGAGATCGGCACCGGGGTCTATATGAAAGGCTTCTACTAAGCGATCTCGGGTGCGGTTGGAGTTGAGCGACTTGTAGCGCTCAAGCACTACGCATTGGCGTTGGGCCATTCCTTGTTGTATCATTTTTACCTTGGAGATGTAGGGCTTGCGTAGGATGAGCTTGCCCAATTGCCCTACCGTAAACAGCACGTCGAGTTTTTGGCGTAGCCGCCGTCCTACGGCGCTTTCCTTGCTCACGTGTTGTATGGTGTCGAGCAACAGGGCGCGTTCTTCTTCGGAGAATAGGGTGAGCTGCTTGAGTTTTTTACCCGTTTGGTCTAAGCTGATGGCATATCGGTACTTGTCGTCGTGAAAGACCACGAGCCCTGCATCGCGCAGTGCATTGATGTCGTGCTTGATGCTGTCGGCACTGACGCCAAACTGAGTGGCCAGTTGTTTGCGTGTATATCGGTGGGGAGCATCGAGTAGTAGCAGGAGGAGGCGGAGCACACGGGTTTTGTAGGTATATGGATGTGGTTGCGTCATATGTTATAGGGTTCTTTTTAAAGCATGTAGATAAAGCGCAATATATAGATAGAGTTTTTACTTAACAATTCTATGTCGATTTTTTCTGTTGGTCAGTAGGTAGAGGTAGTGTGCCATGTTTTGGGCTTCAATTGTGCCATCTATGCAAGGGGGAGTAAAGCCTTTTAGTTGCTTTGCGTGTGTAAAGGCAATGAGGGGGTTGTGTATATTGCAGTGGTATTTGCCGAAAGGCAGTAAATGCCCGACTTGTTAATTAAAATTGTTTGTTATGAAAAACCTACTTTACCTTTTACCTGTGCTGCTGTGGGCATGCAGCGACGACGCTGAATCTGCTGCTTCTCAGCCAAAGGAGTCCGAATCGCCTGTGACTGCTATTAGTGAGTCGGCGCCTAATACGCTTACGGAAGCAGAAAGGGCGGCGGGTTGGCATCTGTTGTTTGATGGGGTCAATACGGGTCTATGGCGCGGGTATTTGCAGGATTCATTTCCCGAAAGGGGATGGGTTGTGGAAGATGGTATCTTAAAGGTCATTCCGGTGGCACAGGGGCAGATGGCTGGTGGTGATATCATCACGCGCCAGTCGTTTGGCAATTTCGAGCTGCAGCTGGAGTTTGCTGTGACGGATTCGGCCAATAGTGGCATTTTCTATTTGGTACAGGAAGTGGAGGGCGAGCCTATCTGGCACAATGCACCGGAGTATCAGATTCTGGACAACAAAACGTACTTAGTCATATACGGAAAAGAAGAGATGCGCACACATATGGCTTGTAACAATTACGATTTGCAGGCAGCACCTGACGACTACACCAAGCCCGTTGGTGAATGGAATGTAGCGCGCATTGTACATCGCGATGGTCATGTGGAGCATTGGCTTAATGGGCAACTGTGTGTCGAATATCAAATTGGTTCGCCCGAATGGGAGAAGATGGTGGCCCGTAGCAAGTTTAAGGACTATCCGCGTTATGGTCGAGCCAAGCAGGGGCCCATTGGCCTACAAGATCACGGTCATGAGGTGTGGTTTCGCAATATCAAGATTCGTTCTTTGGACTGAACCCTGGCTTGCCGAAAGGCTGGTGGAGGTAGGAGGTGAAGCCTTCAAAACGAGGTGAATGATAGAGTCGCTTTTCAAAGGGCCATACAAATAGCAAGACAAAGGCGATGAAAGGAAAAATACGCATGGGCATGATCGGCGGTGGCGTGGGAGCCTTTATCGGCAACGTGCACCGCATGGCTGCCCGCCTTGATGGCGAGATAGAGTTGGTATGTGGTGTGTTCAGCTCAGACCCTGAAAAGTCCAAACGTTCGGGGATTGCGTTGGGATTGGACCCAGAGCGCGTCTATGGCAGCTATGTGGAAATGATCGAAAGGGAGCGTGCGTTGCCAGAAGGACAACGCATGCAGTTCGTCAGCATCGTTACGCCCAATCACGTGCATTATGCGCCGGCGCGCATGGCTTTGGAGCAGGGCTTTCACGTAGTGTGTGACAAGCCCTTGGCATTCAACCTAGAGGAGGCGCGTCATTTGGTTCAGTTGGTCGAGCAAACGGGGCTGCTCTTTGCACTGACGCACAACTACACGGGTTATCCGATGGTGAAGCAGGCGCGAGCCATGGTACGCAGTGGTGCGCTAGGCACTATTCGCAAGGTAGTTGTGGAGTATCTGCAGGGCTGGTTGTCGGTTCCGCTCGAGCAGACAGGGCAGAAGCAAGCCAGTTGGCGTACGGACCCGAACCGCTCAGGGATGGCTGGTGCCATGGGTGATATTGGCACGCATGCTGAAAACCTGGCTGAATACATCACGGGTTTGCGTATTGAGGAGCTTTGTGCCGATCTGAGCACTTTTGTCGAAGGGCGCTTACTGGACGACGATGGCAGTGTGTTACTGCGTTTTGAAAATGGTGTTAAAGGCATTTTGCATGCTAGCCAGATCTGTGCGGGCGAGGAAAACGATCTCAACATCAGGGTGTACGGTACAAAAGGGGGGCTGCAATGGCGGCAGCAATATCCGAACAGCTTAGTAGTCAAGTGGTTGGATAAACCCATGGAAGTGCTGCGTGCCGGTGGCAGCTCGTTGGCACCAGAGGCCATAGCACATACACGTTTGCCAGCAGGCCATCCTGAAGGCTACATTGAGGCTTTTGCCAACATTTACCGAAACTTTGCCCGGTGTCTTCGGGCTCGCCTGGTGGGTGAGGAGCCCGAGCCGTTATTCACCGATTACCCCACAGTACACGATGGCTTGCGCGGCATGCTATTTATCGATCGGGTGGTAGCTTCTAGCCGGTCAGGGGCTACTTGGGTGCGTATGATGGAGGAATAAATCGCTTTTCTTTACTTACATCTATTACAAAAAAACTAATCGGCCAACCCGTGATATGGTTGAGGGTTGGCCGATTAGTTTGATGGTTGTAGAAAAGCGCCTTTGAGTTTATTGCACAACGATGCGTTTAGTCAATACCCCACGTGTAGATTGAATTACGAGGTTATAAATGCCAGCAGGCAGGTTGTCTATGGGGATGCTAATCGTAGTATTGCCAGTGGGAAAATGTTGTTCAGCTTGACGCCAAGCGCTTTGCCCAGTTAGCGACACTAGGCTGAGATAGGCGTCGAAGGGAGATGAGGCGGTAATTGATAGGCGAACAAACGACTGACCATTAGTGGGGTTGGGCACTACGGCCCATTCCTTTACGGCTTCGATTTCGCGTACGGCTACGACATTGCCCGTATAGAAGCTTTCGGGTGCCGAGAAGTCCGTACAAGTATAGTACTCGTTGAAGGGACGCACGCGCCAATAGTACTTTTTGTTGGGTTGTAGCTCATCGATGAGCAAGGAGTTAGTACTTGTGATAAAGCGCTGTGGCAGTACGGTGAAGGTTTGAAAGCGGTCGATTTCGACTAAGTACATGTCTGCACCGGGAACGGGATCCCATTCCAGGATGATATTGGTGTATCCAGGTACTTCTTCGTTGTCGATGGGGGCGATCAGTACGGGAGCGTCAGTAATTTCCGTAGTATTGGGCACGTAGTTGGGGCGCACGTAGTTGCGCGTGCTGCTAAAAAGCGAGTTTTGGATATTGGCTTTTTGTTCGTCGCTGAAGTAGTAACTATCACATCCGAAGTGGTAGTTCATGTATAGTTGCGGATCGGGCGAGATGGGTTGGCCCGAGGGATCCATTGCATTAGCGCTGTAGGTGCAGTTGTTGGATGGGTGCAGATAGTCTGCAGGCGTGTCGCAAATGCCGTCGCCGGCAGTTTGGCAGTTGCTACCGTCAGCGTATTCGTTAAGCGTTTGCCCATCGGGTGCGTATAGTCCTACAGGATTGCCGTGAATGTTGGGATCCCATGCCTCGCTCTCCCAGCCGTGGAAAGGATGGGGGATACTGAAGAAGTGTCCTAGTTCGTGAGTCAGTACGCGTATGTCGCCCAGATAGGATTTAGCGCACACGATCCAGTCGTTGCTATTGAAGGTGTTGCCAGCAGGGCCTTGCCAATAGGCGGCTGCACCATCTCCTGCATCGTTAGTGATGAAAATGTTGATGGCATTATAGATCATCAAGTCTTTAATAGCAGCAGCACCGGCAAACGATCCAGGGTTTTCATATACAGAGGTGTTGTGTACGTCTTTGATCTCCTTGAGATAGAATTGGATGTTTTGGTCTGCGTAGTTTTGGTTGAGGGTGCACAGGGCATCTAACACTATGCGCTCAGATATTTTTCCAGTACCATCTGACTTGCCTACGCGCCAGAATCGGATGGGTACATAAGTCACACTGCGTGGAAACACCATGTCGTGCATGGCTTCGCGATTGGCCAACATTTGTGCTTTGATGGCTCGTAGATCTGTGATGGAGGTGCCACATTGGAAAGGTGCTTGAGTATAGCCGATTTGTACACTCCACACCATGGCTATGGCGATACCCAACGCGATGGAATAAATGCTTCGCATATTCATTTTGAATGATTTTTTGTATCTCATCCTGACAAAGATAAAGGTAAAGGCTACTAAAAGGATGAAAAAGTATGCTATAAATAATCCCTTTGTCGGGGCCTTGCTTGGAAAATTTCTACTTTTGCCGCGCATCTTTCCGAAGTGGTTTACCCAAGGAATAGCGGCCAAGACGTGTGGGTAAAGTGTTGGCCGATCACGTGATGAGCTTGCGCAAAAAATAAACCATTAGCATAACCAACCCTACCAAGTCATGAAAAAGGTAACTGTTATTGGTGCGGGCAATGTGGGCGCTACTTGCGCCAATGTGTTGGCACACAAGGACATTGTAAAAGAAGTAGTGTTACTCGACATTCAAGGCGATCTGGCTCGTGGCAAGGCGCTCGATACCTGGCAGCAGGCGGCTATCGACGGGTACAGCACTTATGTGTATGGTACAGATGACTATAAGGATACTGTGGGATCTGATGTGGTGGTCATTACAGCGGGTGTGCCGCGCAAACCGGGCATGAGTCGGGATGATCTCATCTCCACCAATGCCAAGATCGTCACATCGGTGACGCGCTCGATTATGGAGCACTCAGATAACCCCATTATTATCGTAGTGTCTAATCCACTCGACGTGATGACGCTGGCAGCGTGGAAAGTGTCGGGTATGCCCGATACGCGCGTGTTTGGCATGGCTGGCATTTTGGATACGGCTCGCTATCGCGCCTTCTTGGCTAGCGAAATTGGCGTATCGCCTAAAGATATTCAGGCCATGCTCTTGGGCGGGCACGGCGATACGATGGTGCCCTTGCCGCGTTACACGACGGTGTCGGGTATTCCCGTCACGGAGCTGGTGGCAGCTGATAAGCTCGAGGGTATTGTCGAGCGCACGCGTTTTGGCGGTGGCGAATTGGTCAAACTGATGGGTACGAGTGCATGGTATGCACCAGGTGCTGCAGCAGCTCAGATGGTTGAAAGCATTGTGAAAGATGAACACCGCATCTTCCCCGTCTGTGCGCACCTTACGGGGCAATATGGCGAAGATGATATTTTCCTAGGTGTGCCTGTAAAGCTGGGCGCCAATGGCATTGAGCAGATCATTGAGTTGCAACTCAATAGGGAGGAGATGAAGCTATTGAAAGACTCTGCCCAGCACGTGCGTCAGGTGGCGCAAGTGTTTTACGGCATGGGGCTGGTATAATTGGTGGGCCGATGCTGTTAGCTCATTAGTTAGACTTGAGAAACAATTGCGCGCATAGGATTGCTGTCCGTGTGCGCAATTTTTCTTTTGCTTAAGAGCCGTGGAGGGCTATTTGCGTTTACCTTTATTGCGCTTGTAATCCATAAATACGAAGGAGCCTAGCCCATCTAGCCCCGAGTAAAAGGCCTTTCCGCGGTTGGCCCGGGTAAACTGATCGACAAAGCGCACCAGCCATGGGTCACGTGCAATCATGAACGTAGTGATCGGTATGCCCAATTTGCGGCAGCGCACAGCTAGGCTCATCGTGCGGTTGAGGATCTTTCGATCAAGGCCAAAGCTGTTTTGGTAGTAGCGCTTGCCTATTTTAATGCAAGTGGGTTTGCCATCTGTGATCATGAAAATTTGTTTATTGGGGTTGCGGCGTCGGCGCAACAAGTCGATAGCCAGTTCTAAGCCAGCTACTGTATTGGTATGGTAGGGGCCCACTTCTAAGTAGGGCAAGTCTTTGATGGTTACTGACCAGGCGTCATTGCCAAAGACGATAATATCGAGCGTGTCTTTTGGGTAGCGTGTGGTGATGAGTTCGGCCAGCGCCAGGGCCACTTTTTTTGCGGGTGTAATGCGATCTTCTCCATACAGAATCATAGAGTGTGAAATGTCGATCATCAGCACAGTGCTACTCTGCGTATTGTAAAAAGTTTCGCGTACTTCCAAGTCGTCAGGGGTGAGCTGGAATTCGTCAATGCCGTGATTGATTTGTGCATTGCGCAGCGACTCCGACACTGCGAGATGCTCGAGGCTGTCGCCAAACTGCCATGGGCGCAGTTCACTGGTAAACTCGTCGCCATATCCGCTTTTATGGGTAGTGTGCTGGCCTCTTTTAGCCTTTTTCAGATCTGTAAAGATGTCTTCCAGCGCACTGCGGCGCAAGGACAGCTCCAGTTTGGCAGAAGGTACATAGCCGCTTTTGCCAGCTTGCTCATCGAGGTAGCCGCGTTGCTTGAGCTCTTCGATGAAGTCGGCAATACCATAGTCGTCGGGGGTGAGGTGGTATTGCTTGTCCAGTTCAGTGAGCCAAGCAAGTGCTTCAGCCACGTCGCCAGCTGTGTGCAGCAACAACTCTTGAAATAGCTTAAATAAATCGTCGAAGGGCGTACGACCCTGTTGTGGTTCGAATTTGCGAAAGCGCCATCCAAGCATATATTGCCGGTTTGTGTGCTAATGGAACAGGGGCATTATTCCTTATTGGCCAACTGACCGCAAGCGGCATCGATATCTTTGCCACGGCTACGCCTTACAGTGACCATAATGCCGCGTTGGCGTAGCTGGCGTGCAAAGGCATCTATTTGGGTTTCTGGCGACTTGTGAAAAGGCACACCTGCTACGGGATTGTATTCGATAATATTGACGCGTACGGGAAAACGCCCACACAGTCGGGCCAGCTTGCAGGCATCTTCGAGGCTGTCGTTAAATCCGGCAAAGGCGATGTATTCATAGCTGATGCGGTTGCGCGTTTTGCGCCAGAAATATTCCAGCGCGTCGAGCAAGATGGATAGGTTGTTTTGCTCGTTGATGGGCATAATTTGATTGCGCTTGGCATCATCGGCAGCGTGCAGCGACAAGGCCAGATTGAAGCGAGCACCATCGTCGGCCAATTGGCGAATCATTTTGGCAATGCCAGCTGTACTTACCGTAATGCGTCGTGGTGAAAAATTGAGGCCTCGCGGATCAGTGATGTGGGCAATGCTTTGCCATACGTTGCGGTAGGCCAACAGCGGTTCACCCATACCCATATACACTATGTTGGTTAACGGGTGGCCATAGTGCGCAATGCATTGTTGATTGACCAACCAGAACTGATCGAAGATTTCGCCAGGGTCCAGGTTGCGCACACGCTTCATGCGCCCCGTGGCACAAAAAGTGCACGAAAGGCTACAGCCCACCTGAGATGATACGCATACTGTGTAGCGTCGTTCTTCCGGCACGGGAATGAGTACCGATTCAATGAAGTGACCGTCGTGTAGGCGGAAGCGCGTCTTAATGGTACCGTCGGCGCTGTATTGTACTTTGTCCGTTTGGATGGGGCGTAGTACGGCATAACTAGCCAATTGGCTGCGCAGAGTTTTGGGCAAGTTCGTCATCTGCTCGAAGCTGTGAGCTCCTTTGACCCATAGCCATTGCCATATTTGCTGCGCCCGGAAGTGGGGTTGTCCTAGCTGCTCCATCCACGCAGTAAGCGCTTTGAGACTCATGCGCCGAATGTCGCGTATATCCGTTTTTGTCGCCATAATGCAAAGATAAGGGACGCTGAGCTGCTCTGCCCTACAGCCTCCAATAACAGCATTTCCTGAATGCTCGACTATATACGGGCATGCCAATTTTTTCTACCTTGCGCCCGCAATTTATCTTCGTCCTTTTCAAACCCCTTACGTACCATTAAAGTTGTGGCACCCTTATGAAGTGTGCAGGCACGGCATCAGGGTGGCCGGCAGATACCTTAAGTCATATATTATTTTTATTTATCACTCACATTTTGCGCTCATGGGCAATAAAATAAGAGCTGCGATTACTGGTGTACATGGCTACGTGCCCGAGCACGTACTGACCAATGCTGATCTGGAACAAATGGTGGATACCAATGATGAGTGGATCCGAACGCGCACAGGCATACAAGAGCGCCGCATTCTGAAAGAACCTGGCACGGCCTCGTCCGATTTGGGAGCACGTGCTGTGCAAGGATTACTCGAAAAAACGGGTACTTCGCCCGATGAGGTGGATTTCATTATTTGTGCAACGGCTACACCTGATATGATGTTCCCCGACACGGCCAACATCATTGCCGATAAGGTGGGCATCAAGAATGCCTTTGCCTTCGAGGTCAATGCTGCTTGTTCGGGCTTTCTCACTGCTTTACTCACGGCAGCCAAATACGTCGAGGCTGGCATGTACAAAAAGGTGGTCGTAGTAGGTGCCGATAAAATGTCAGCTATTACGGACTATACCGATCGATCTACCTGTATCTTGTTTGGCGATGCTTCGGCTGCCGTATTGCTCGAGCCGACTGCCCAAGAGCTAGGAGTGATGGATGCCGTCATGCATAGTGATGGCTCGGGCCGCGAATATCTCTATCTCAAAGGTGGAGGGTCGTTGCATCCAGCCTCGCATGAAACGGTAGACAAAAAATGGCACTACATCTATCAGGATGGCCGGCCTGTATTTAAAGCAGCCGTGCAAGGTATGGCCGATGCAGTGCGTGAAGTGATGAGCCGCAATGGCCTCCAACCCGCTGATATCGATTGGGTGGTGCCACACCAAGCCAACCGCCGTATCATTGAGGCAGTAGCCAATATGATGGATTTTCCCCTTGAGCGCGTCATGATCAACATCCACAAATACGGCAATACGACTACAGCTACTATTCCCCTTTGCCTGTGGGAGTGGGAAAATCAGCTTAAAAAAGGCGACAACCTCATGCTCACCGCTTTTGGTGGGGGCTTCACTTGGGGTGCTATTTGGGTCAGGTGGGCCTATGATGTGCAAGCCGGTTAAGCTGTTGCCATAGCCAATTGACGATAATGGGCTATTTTTGCGGCGCCTTTCGGCAAATGGTGTCTGAAAGGCAATAGGTTTTGTCGATTAAAACACAATAAATCAATGGCGACAACTTCCGATATTCGAAATGGCATGTGCATTGAACTCAATGGCGACATTTATCAGATCGTTGAGTTCCAGCACGTCAAACCAGGTAAGGGCAATGCCTTTGTACGTACTAAGCTCAAAAGTGTGACTACTGGGCGTGTGTTAGACCATACCATCCCTGCAGGGCATAAAGTCAATGAGGTGCGCGTGGAGCGCCGCAAGTACCAGTTCCTCTACAAAGATGACATGGGCTATCACTTTATGAATACCGAAACCTATGAACAAATTAGCCTGCAGGAAGCCATGATCGATCGTCCAGACCTACTTAAAGAGGGCGAAATGATCAACATCCTGTTTCATGCTGCTGAAGAATTACCTTTGGCAGTAGAAATGCCCCAGCATGTAGTGCTAGAAGTTACCTACACAGAGCCAGGCGTAAAAGGAGATACTGCTACCAACACGCTCAAGCCAGCTACTGTAGAAACGGGAGCTGAAGTGCGTGTGCCTCTGTTTATCAACATAGGAGATAAAATACGCGTGGATACACGTACGGGGGCCTATCTGGAGCGCGTCAAGTCTTGAGTAGTAGCATGTTTGTGTACTTAATGCGTAGTACATATAGATGCTCGTGCCCTTTGTTGCTTTGCTGCGCAGTGCTGAGCTGTTTGCTCAACCCCGATAGGCAAGCGTATATCCGGATCGGATACGCTACCTTTGATGGGCCGGGCCCGGAGCTGTGCTACCATGCATTATTTATGCTTTTCATTGAGGTCATGATTGAAAAACCACACACTTGTCGCTTATGACTTTTAAGGAAATCCAAGAACTTATTAAGCAATTGAATCGCAGCAAGCTAGCCGAGTTCCGATTGAAAGACGGCGAGTTTGAGCTGACCATTCGCACGGAACACTATTACAAGTACAAGGCAAAAGGCGCATCGGCTCCCTCACCCATGCCTGCTGCATCACCAGCTGTCATGCCGGTGCCTGCACCTGTAGTGCCTGCATCGACTCCGGCTCCTGCTGCACCGCCTGCCACCAATGAGGACAAGCAAGCTACTTCCTCGGTCGAGCAGCCCGCTGAAGAAGATTCCAGCCGTTATGTAGCCATACGTTCACCGATGGTGGGTACCTTCTATCGTGCCCCAGCTCCCGACAAGCCGCCATTTGTCAAGGTAGGTGATCGCATCGAAGTAGGGCAAGTAGTGTGTATCATTGAAGCTATGAAGCTGTTCAATGAAATCGAATCAGAAGTGGCAGGTACCATTGTCAAAGTTTGTGTAGAAGATGCCTCTCCAGTAGAATACGATCAGGTGTTGTTTCTCGTCGATCCTGCGTAGGATACATCTGCTGCTTGCACGTCGGCATATCGCCTGCTTTGGCCGGGCAGGTGATATGAGGGTGTCGCCATTGCGTGGAGTGCAACTATGGCGTGAAGCACTTTATAGATCAACCCGGTTCAAACAAAGCAAATCTTTATGTTCGACAAAATACTCATAGCTAATAGGGGGGAAATCGCGTTGCGTATCATTCGCACTTGCCGAGAGATGGGCATCAAAACCGTAGCAGTGTTTTCCACTGCAGATAGAGAGAGCTTACATGTGCGCTTTGCCGACGAAGCGGTATGTATTGGCCCGCCGGCTTCATCAGAGTCGTACTTGAGCATCCCACGTATCATGGCTGCGGCCGAGATTACTAATGCCGATGCTATTCATCCTGGCTATGGCTTTCTTGCCGAAAATGCAGACTTTGCCGAGGTGTGTCAGCAGTATGGCATTAAGTTTATCGGGCCTACTCCTGATCAGATCCGAAAAATGGGCGACAAGGTTACGGCCAAAGAGACCATGGCCAAAGCAGGAGTGCCTGTAGTGCCCGGCTCGGGTGGGTTGGTTAAGAGCTTGAAAGAAGGGCTAAAAGTGGCCGACAAAGTGGGCTATCCCGTTATATTGAAAGCCACAGCAGGTGGTGGAGGAAAAGGCATGCGCATCGTTTGGGAGCAAAAAGATTTTGAACGGCAGTGGGAAATGGCTCGCCAAGAGGCCAAGGCTGCTTTCGGAAACGACGGTATCTACATAGAAAAATTTATCGAAGAACCTCGCCATATCGAAATACAAATTGCAGGCGACCAATTTGGCACAGTATGCCATCTTTCCGAACGCGAGTGCTCTATTCAACGCCGCCATCAGAAATTGGTCGAAGAAAGCCCTTCACCGTTTATGACTGATGAGCTGCGTGAAGCCATGGGGCAAGCCGCTATTAAAGCAGGGCAAGCCATCAACTATGAAGGTGTGGGTACGGTAGAATTTTTGGTGGACAAACACCGAAATTTCTACTTCATGGAGATGAATACTCGTATCCAGGTAGAACACCCCGTGACGGAAGAAGTAATCGAACATGATTTGATCAAAGAGCAAATCAAAATCGCAGCAGGTGTGGCCATCTCGGGCAAGAATTATTACCCCATAATGCATGCTATCGAATGCCGCATCAATGCCGAAGATCCTTTCAACGACTTTCGGCCCAGCCCGGGCAAAATAACCTCATTCCATAGCCCCAAAGGGCATGGAGTGCGCGTAGATACGCATGTCTATGCCGGATATGTAATTCCGCCTTATTATGATTCACTGATCGCTAAACTCATTTGTCGAGCACAAACTCGAGAAGAATGCATCACTAAAATGGAGCGCGCCCTGGACGAGTTTATCGTCGAAGGTATTCACACCACGATCCCTTTCCACAAAAAACTGATGCGCGATGAGCGCTTCCGAAAGGGTGATTTTCACACGGGGTTTTTGGAAAACTTTGAGCTGGGTCAACCTGATGATGTAGTATAGTGCGCAAGCATACGAGTATGCGAAGAGGAGAACTGCAGCTTGTCCTCGTCAAATTTTAAAACAAGCCATGCGCCGACTGTTTCGCTTGCTGGGCCATCTCAAGAAGTACCGTTGGCTGGTGCTGGCACATGTAACTTCCAACATCTTGGTGGTAGTGTTTTCTGTGGTGAGTATCCCGGCACTTATCCCCTTCATGAATATCTTGCTCGACCAGCAACCTTTGGTACTTCAGCCCCCGCCATTAGCGCTCAACACTACTAACTTTATTGAGTGGTTCAACTACTACCTCAGCCAAGTAATCCTTTTACATGGCAAAGAGCGGGCACTCCTCTATTTGTGCGCAGGGCTATCAGGCATCTATTTTTTCAAAAACCTGTTTCGCTATTTGGCCATGTTTTTCATCGCACCTGTGCGCAACGGCATTGTGCGTGACTTTCGCCAGCGCATGTTTGACAAGTTGCTACAATTGCAGCTATCGTTCTTTAGCGAAGAACGAAAAGGAGATCTGATGTCGAGACTCACGGCCGATGTACAAGAAATTGAATGGAGCATCCTCAACGTGCTAGAAGCACTGGTGCGGGAACCCCTTATGATAGCTGGCGCCTTGGCCTTTATGCTTTATACTAGCCCGCGTCTCACGTTGTTTGTGTTTGCATTGCTGTTGGTCACTGCACTACTAATTGGGGGTATTAGCAAGACGCTCAAAAAACAGTCAGCACGCGTGCAACACATGCTTGGGCAATTAGTAGCTACTATAGAGGAAACATTGACCGGCCTACCTGTAATCAAGGCCTTCAATGCCGAGCGTTTTATCTCTGCGCGTTTTCGCCAAATGAATGACCACTATCGCTGGCTACTGATCAAATTGTTGTGGCGCCGCGACTTGTCCTCCCCTTTGACGGAGTTCTTGGGCGTTGCCATTGTATCCATTCTCATCTGGTACAGTTATAGCGAGGTACAAGCAGGGCACATCACGGTACCTGTATTTTTTGCCTTTATTTATGCTTTTTTCAGCATGATCGATCCGGCAAAAAAGTTTTCATCGGCCTACTATAACTTACAAAAAGGCTATGCTGCGCTCGATCGCATGGAGGCTGTGCTACAAGTGCCGGTGACCATCCGGGATGCACCAGATGCGTTACCTCTGAGCCGTTTTGATTGGGCCATCGAGTATCGGGGCGTATCATTCCGATACGGCCCTCAAGGGCCCGAGGTACTGCAAGACATTGACTTGTACATTCCCAAGGGTAGGATAGTAGCCTTGGTAGGTAGTTCAGGAGCAGGTAAGAGTACTTTAGTAGAGCTATTGCCGCGATTTTACGACGTTTCTCAAGGAGCCATTTTCTTGGATGGGCATGACATACGCCGCTATCGCTTGCGCGATTTGCGCAATCAAATTGCATTAGTAACTCAAGAACCCATTTTGTTCAACGGTACGGTATACGAAAACATCGTATTTGGCAAGGAGGGGGTCAAGAAACAGGAAGTAGAACGAGCTGCCCGCATGGCGCATGCACACGACTTTATCATGGCGATGGAAAAGGGGTATGATACCCCCATTGGTGACCGCGGCAACAAACTCAGTGGTGGACAGCGCCAGCGCTTGGCCATCGCACGTGCCATCCTAAAAGATGCACCTATTCTCATACTCGATGAAGCCACTTCTGCACTAGACTCTGAGTCGGAGCGGCTCGTACAAAATGCCTTAGAAAAGCTCATGCAGGGGCGTACGGCCATTGTCATTGCCCATCGGTTAGCTACAGTACGCCATGCACATCAGATCGTCGTGCTCGATCAAGGCCGCATTGTGGAATGTGGCAACCATCAGCAGCTTATGATGCGTAAGGGCATATATGCGCGCTTGGTCTCGCTGCAAGCCTTAGAATAGTATCAGATACTTTACGAAGCAGGTACAGATATGTGTGTAATCAATATGTTATATCGAATAAGCCCATTTTTTTGGTTTATCTTTAAGTCGTCATTCTCAAGCCCCATGACCAATGAAAAAATGAGCTTATGAAGTCATTGTTACCCTGTTGGCTATTGGTTGTACTCACTATTCAAGCCCTTTGGGGGCAGCCCACCATTACCAGTGCCGTGTTTCCTCAAGTGGGCGATACAATAATATACCATGTTTATGCCCCTGCCACTGGTATTACCATCAGTGCACCGGGTGGCAATCAAGTGTGGGATTTCTCTTCATTGGGTAGTGACTTTGTTCAGGTTATTCCCTTTTTGCCAGCCAATCAGGGAAGTCAATATGACGTAGTACCTACGGCTACGCTCTTCTCACCTATTGCTCAGAACCAGGAACTGTATTATCGCGTTTCGTCTGAGCAATTAGCGTTGCTCGGCATTTTGGGTCAAGATCCTGCGAATCTGGGATTGACACTTTTTTCGCGTTTTGATCCACCATTGCCAGAGATCCAAACGCCGCTCAACTTCTTCGATCAACACTTTACAGGATCTGATTTGTCGTTGCCCTTTGCCGCCGATGATGTGCCAGGTGGCTTTCTCGATAGTTTGCCCATTACTCCTGATTCACTGCGCTTAAGGATGCACTTCGAGCGCATTGAGCTGGCAGATGCATGGGGAGTGCTCACCTTGCCTAATGGCGCGGCGCACGATGTGCTACGCCTTAGACGCGTTGAAACGCGTGAAACCCGTCTAGATGTGAAAGTGGGCCCACTTCCGTGGCAAGACATTACGGATCTGTTGCCATTTTCTGACTTTCTCGGCGTCGATACTACGGTGTATTACATTTTCTACTCCAATGATATACGTATGCCTGTAGCCAGCTTGACTGCTGATCCGGGTAGTGATGTGGCTAGCTCAATTCAATATCAGGGCGATGCGATGCTTACTTCCATAAACACCATAGGTATAGACGCACATCCAGGAGTATATGTATGGCCCAATCCTGTGGTAAGCCAGGCTCGATTTCGTTTTGTACATATCTCACCTGGCAAGTACACGCTGCGCATCTATAATGTGTTGGGGATACCTGTGTGGGAAAGAGACCTCCAGTTGGCAGGCGATCGCATACTTGAGGCTGACTTGGGCTATTTGCGCAAAGGTGCGTATTTGTACAGCTTAATAGATAGCCAAGGGCGGACCCTGCTGACCAAGCGACTGGTTGTAGTCAGACCTTGAGGGGGGATGGCTACTTTAAAAATTGTAGTTCAACCCAAAGCGAATGTCCCAGGGGATGCGAAAATGCGTAGCACTGTCGAGCAAGTTGTACTGCAGCGATATTTCGTAGCCCCATACACTACCGCGGCTTTGGTATCCAAGCCCTACGTACAAGTAGGGCTGTACGGTATAATCAGTCAGGATCTTACCTTCCTCAATAATGAGTTGTGGATTGCCAAAGTTATCGGTAGGTAGATGTTCAAAACGCGTCAGCTCGTACTCAGCATGTAGAAACAAAACGGGGATCACGCGATAGCGCGCTATCGGGCCTATTGACAAATCGAGGGTTTGGTAGCTACTCACCCCTGGAAGCCCGCGCAGCCGTTGATATGAGTAAGAAAATTTGGTGATCAATCCTGCTGAGAGCTTGTCAGTAAATTTGTAAGCTGCCATTGGTGAGGCTGCTACAGCAAACTGACTGTTGATGAAAGTAATCTGCCCTATTTGTGCACCATACCACATGTGGACCCATAGGTTATCCCTTTCATCGAAATATTCATCTATCTGAGTAGTCGAGGGCTTTTTTCTCTTTTTTCTCTTTTTACTTTGCGCCATCCCTTGTTGAGGTACACATGCGGCAATAAGGCACGTAAGTACAGTCAGCAAGAACAACTTTTTCATGTGCTAATTTTTGAGTGCTACCACAAAAGTGCGACTTTTTCGTTGTCCTTAGGTAAAACTTGGTTTCTGTTGTGGGCTATTCCTTAGCCATACCTGAGAAGGAGTGCTGCGTGCCCCGATAGGGTTGGGCTAGATTTCGCTCGACGAGGAACTTTTGCCATGCACGAGCTCGATTGAATGGCGTATGCACGTAGAATGTCTGATTTTCATTGAGCTTTTCATGAAATCCCAGGCGTGTGCGAAAGTGCAGCTCCAGTACCTTGATCACGCCATAAGTGAAGTAGTCCCGGAATGTACCGCCTCTGTCGGCAAAGGGCAATACAATTTCAAACTGTAGTACCTCATAGATCTTTTGAAAGTCCAACAACCCCTGTGGAGTGAAAATATCCACGCCAAAATCATTTAGGTAAGCTAAATATACTGCTTTGCGTGGCATGGTCTGTAGGCGGTGTAATAGTTGGCTTTGCACCATGTGGTCGTGGAGCTGAAAGATAGGTAGCCCAAAATCTTTATTGAGCAAGTTGTAATGGCGCAGAGCTACCAAGCTGTCGAAGAGTGGCACTAGGGAGGGTAAGTCTTCGTATTGCACGCGTGCCAACAACTCTTCTTGCAATTTGGCCAATACTGACGTGTTGAGCGGCAAATGAATGCTGCGCTCGATTTTTTGCATAAGTGGCATGTCTAATAAGTCGAGCAAGGCCAAATTGCGCATTGTAGTAGTTTCCTCAAACTCAGTAATAAACGGCGTGTGAGCGAGCCAGTTGCGTAGCACTTGCCGAATGGTGTCGGCATGAGCTGTGGCCAGTCGGTCTGCAATGGTGTAATCGGCAAACCAGCGCTGGCGGAAGAGGTTGTTGAAAAATGTAGCTCGGTCACTCAGAGAAAAAGACCGAGAAGCTGTGAGGAGAAAGTCGATCAAGCGATTCACTGGCCCCGACAAGTCAAATAGTGCAGGCAAATCGTCGAGCGTGCGGTGCGTCCATGGTAAAGAAGTAAACC
Source organism: Saprospiraceae bacterium (assembly GCA_026982695.1). Classification (GTDB taxonomy): domain Bacteria; phylum Bacteroidota; class Bacteroidia; order Chitinophagales; family Saprospiraceae; genus WFYJ01. The sequence continues at coordinate 4,597 of JALSGS010000018.1, read as the reverse complement.
ATTTCAGGTCTGTCTCAAGCTCAAGACGGGGCTGTGGGCGCAACCGACGAAGCTGTAACTGATTCACTTTGGGCAAGGCTTCCAACCATAAAGTTTTGTCACTAGGGCGGTACCATGGGGAGTGAATCATTTGTGCAAGCCACTGGATGTCGAGCTGAGGGGTTGTGCGTATGATTTGGCATAAACGTTCGTAAAGCAAAGCCCCCCAGGCTTCGTAGTTGTCGTCATGAGTAGCCCACCAATCAAGCCAACCTTCAGTGCCATTGGGCATTCTATAGTGGTAGATAGCTGCGAGCACTTGTTGGCCTTCCTTCTCAAAAGTGCCACGCTGCATGGCCTGAAGCACCAAAGGTACCCATTCGTATCGCGGATGCGTAATCATGTAGTAGAACAGCTTTTTGAGGATATGGGGCTCATAGGTGGTATACAACAATCGCATGATAGACTGTACGCCAATGCCATCAGGCTCGGGCAGCTTTTTGATAGCTTTTTGGGAAAAGGCATCTGGATGAGCAAAGAATGCCTCGAGCGAGTCATGAGCAGTTACAGGAGCATCGTGGAGTAGCAGGCCTATTGCACGTTTGATCATACTGTCATATTCTACACTGAGTAGCTCGCGCAAGCGAGGCTCAAGGTCAGGCATTGCCAGGTGGCATTTTTCCAAATAAGACTGACAAAGGCCCATAGCCTTGAGTTCCTTAAATGCCATGGCTTTTTTCAGATACAGGCGAAGCAACAGCTGATCGGATTCGATAGTGCTCCAATGGCGTGCATACAGCCGATCCAATATGCGGCCAATGGAAAGATTAAGTGCCTTGGCCCTTGGGTGAAGGCTACACCAGTATTCCAATGCAGTAGCATCATAGGCATCAAGCTGGTTAATTAGTTGGTTCTCAAAGTGGTATCGTTGGCGTGGATCCTCAATGCTGTGCAGCTGTTGAAGGGCATTTTGCAAGCTGCTGTCAGGCTTCCATCTCAGTTTATGTTTGCGGCAAAAATCTATGAGTTGTACCCATTGTTCCAGGTAGCCTTCTTGTATGGGAGGTACTGCGGGATTGACTTGCCGAAAGAGCCCTTTGTACTTGTTGAGCAAGGCGATTACCTCTATGGGATCTCCTTCCGACAGTTGGACCCATGCGTGCAAGGCCACTGAGTCATTGCGCGAGTTGAGACGTCGCAAAAATTGCTCGTAATTTTCCTTTTGCGCCAACGCGAGCTTTTTATGAACGAAGAACCCACGAAGCTCATCCCATTCAAACTCATGGTAGTGTGTAGCCCACCAACTGACATAGCGCACCAGCGCTTTGCGATCTTTGCTCCACTCGTGATAGATGCGCCATGTACCATCGCTACCTTCCACATATACGCGTACGTGTGTGAGCTTTTCTAGTAATTGGATCCAATTGGCACCTTCGTATAATGCATTGAGTTGCTGTCGGTATTTAAATAGTTGGGCAGCTATGTAAAAGAGCGCACGCGGGTGATGTGTGCGCACTAAATCCTGAATGGCATTGAAACGCACGTAAGGGAAGCGAGATGCCAGACCCAGAATGCGTCCGTAATAATCTACATCATCTTGAAAGTGCTCTTTGCGAAAGTCGAATAGTTGTTGGTAGCCCGTTTCACGCATGGCGCTCAATGAACCCAGTGTATCGTACATGCTGGCATAGTGTCGTGCTGTAAGTGATAGATTGGGCAAGTGGGCCAGCGAGATATTCGTCAGCTGCTCTAGAGCCGGCAATATGAGGTAAGAGGGTAGCTGTTGGCGATGTGCTAAGCGCAACAAAGCATCAAGCGATTGCTCATGGGACCAGTGGCTGATCGCATCAGCTGCCAAGCTAAGGGCATTGCGCTTATTGGGTAGGGCTGAGCGCTCGATGGCTTGTTCGTTGAGCAATTGTATTAGTAGGCGGTACCCTGCTGGTAAATTGGATTGTACGATGTAGCGTATCCATTTTTCAAAACCTTGCTGATCACCTTCCGAGAGCGTTTGTCTAATCTTTTGCCCTTGCTGGGCAAATTGAAACTTTGCTGCATCGAGTAAGGAGTCGGGGATCCATTCCAAACGAGCATTTACTTGCCTGTGCTCTAATGGAGTAAGATAGAATGCCATTAATAGGGGAGAAAAACGAAGCACTTCTTGGTGCTCGTAAAAAAAATTGAGCATCTGCTTGCGGTCACATATGTCTACATCAGAAATCTCTTGAGGCAAAAACAAGGTATATTCTCGAATAATGTGGCAGATACGCTGGTGGTAAGGCTCTTGGTCGAGTAAGGTGGCTAAGTCGCGCAATGCACGTCTGTTGCCACTTTGCACTTGGCGTTCCAACTCCTCGATCAACAATTGCACATCACCTGGTGGTACGTGCATATTGTGCTGGGACAGTATCGTCTCAGTACATATTAGCGTTAACCCTATAGCCCATACCAGCTGTTTGCTAAAAAGGCTAGTGCACAGTCTTACACCTATGCCTAAGCTGGATAATTGCACAATAGCCCTTTTTCGTCGATGTCTCATCGGCACTGCGGCGCTGGGTGGAAAATGTGGAGTAGTTCAGCTTTCTTCTTATAGTGCGTGCCTGTTGCTTGAGCAGTCCTAACCTCAAGGTTGCAATCGTATTTTGGCATACAAAACAAGTGATTTTTTTGTCTCTTTTTTGATGATTTGTTGTTTTGCATGCATCATTAGAGGCAGCGTTTTTGCTAAAAAACCATTCCCCTTCAGTGCATGCCGGTAGGCAAACACTCAAACAAACACCCTGGCAAAATAAATCTATTTTTTAAAAAAAGTGCCTAAGAGCATACAGGGTGTTGTCTATGCCATTTTGAATGGCGTACTTTTTGTCATTTTTTGTCTGTTTTGCTCTCTATTGAAGAAGCTAAAGAAGTTAATGTTTTATATTTGGGGCTCTCTAGGTACGAAAAGATGGCTTTGGGTGGCATTATCTCCTTTAATCGATGGTGGCATTATCTCTTTTAGTTTTTGCTCAAGACATTATTTTTAGCTGAGAGGCTTTGCAGGTGTGTGATGTCTATTGCATTTGCTGATTTGCAGAGTAGGGTATTGTCTCTCAACTGCGTAGTTATATTGTGCCAATATCTGTTTTTGGCGGCTAACTTCCGTGGTTGATTGTGTTAGAAAGGCTAGGGGATAGGTAATCTCCCAACTCCGTTGATACTCAGCCTTTTACTCGTCAGTGATAATTTTTTTGAAGTAAAAAAATTGATGAGATGAACATCCGGACATCGTTTACTCTGGTGGGAGTAGTTTTTACCTTTTCGATACTTCACACTATACACGGGATAGCACAGCATTTTGAGGGAGTAGCACAGCCCAAAATAGCTTTACCTCAATTAGATGCCCAGTTTACTTCCTATGAAGTGTACCGGTTAGGCGTCAAGGAACTATCCTCCTTTTTGCAGGCGCAACGAGATGGAAGTGCTATGCTTACCTTGTCGTTTGGTACACACCATTGGACGTTGGCTTTGTCGACGAGTAATCTCATTAGCTCCAACTACGTACGGAGCGTGGCTAAGGAAGGTGGTCGCATTGAGCGGGCATCTTGGTCGCTTGGGCCTATTGCCTGGAAGGGGTGGATGACGTCGGCAGAAGGGCGAGAAGTAGCGCTCACTGTGACCGACGAGATGGTGTATGGCTATATCAGTTTTGGAGGAGAGAATTGGTTTATCGAACCTCTTTGGTATTTTGATTCCCGAGTATCTCGAGATTTGATTGTGCTGTATCCTCAATCAGCGGTGCGCCCAAGTCAAGGCACTTGTGCAGCAATGGAGGTAGCCAAATACCGGCGATCTATCATCGAAACACCGATTAACAAGCCCGGATCAGGACAGCCCGAAGCTCTTACTAATAATTGTTATGAAGTGGAACTCGCTATTGCTTCTGATTGGTTGATGTACCAAAAGTACGGCTCTGTGGCTGCCGTAGAAAGCCACAATGTAGGGGTGATGAACAACGTGGCGACTAATTACGACAATGAGTTCGCTGATGAGATTCAGTTCGTCATTGTCGAACAGTTTGTGAGCAACTGTAGTACTTGTGATCCATGGACTAGCTCGACTGATCCTGGTCTTTTGCTCGACGATTTTACCGAGTGGGGGCCCACAGGGTTTGTAGCTAACCACGACTTAGGACAATTGTGGACTGACCGTGACTTTGACGGTAGCACCGTAGGGCTTGCATGGTTGGGAGCGGTTTGCTCCCCTTTTCGCTATCACGTCTTACAAGACTTTTCATCCAATGCCGATTTTTTGCGCGTGTTGACCGCTCATGAGATTGGCCATAACTTTGATGCCATCCACAATGACCCAGCCTGTGGTTGTATCATGGATCCTTCTGTGAACAATACCAATACTTGGTCTAGCCAATCAGTGAATGCGATCGACTCTTATGTGGCCTCGTTGGTAAGCCAGGGGGGATGCCTTTCTCCTTGTGCCACTTCTACCACTCCTCCAGTAGCTAACTTTGAGGGCAATCCCACATATGGGTGTGCACCTCTTACGGTGGATTTTACAGATTTGTCTACTAATAATCCTACCTCATGGTATTGGGAGTTTCCGGGAGGAACGCCTTCGTCTT
>JALSGS010000017.1 GCA_026982695.1 Saprospiraceae bacterium | reverse complement strand
GTTACTCACCCGTGCGCCGGTCGTCAGCAGGGCCGAAACCCCCTGTTACCCCTCGACTTGCATGTATTAGGCCTCCCGCTAGCGTTCATCCTGAGCCAGGATCAAACTCTCCATAGTGTAAGATCTTGAAACTCAAATTGAACGGGTGTCTACATTTGCATTCTACTCAGTTTCCCCTTCGTGTCAAAGAACTTTTGCTGCCCTTGCGAGCGCCGACAAAAACGGCGATTAGCAGCTATTTTTTGTCACTTTTTTCAAGCTCATTGCCTCACTCGTTTTGTGAAGCGGGTGCAAAGATAGGACCCGATTTATTATCTTGCAATACTCCCCTGCATTTTTTAGCGATTTTTACTCATTCCTCGACATTCAAATTACTGCTAAAGAGCTAATACGCAAACTTTCTTTTTGCAGTTTACTATCAGTGCAGCTAATGTCAGGTGATTTACCAACTTTTAGGCAAAGAAAAATTTTTCCTTTTTCTCTTTGCAAAAGCCACTAAAAAGCCCCACCTCACTGATGACAGCTAAGGTGGGGCTTTTCGCTCGAGATGTAAGCGGATAAAATCAGGGTGCATCCATTCCATAGCACAACATCAAATAGTCATGATGTCCTTTTCTTTAGCGGCAATAAGGGCATCCACTTTTTTGATGTATGTATTGGTCAACTCTTGCACTTTGTCTTCCATGCGTTTGCCCGTATCTTCGGGATAACCCTCTTTCACAGACTTCTTGATAAAGTCCATGGCTTTATGGCGAGCGCTGCGAATGGCGATTTTTGCTTCTTCACCTTCTGCTTTGGCCTTTTTGGCCAATTCGCGACGCCGCTCTTCAGTCAGCGGTGGAATATTAATGAGAATTACTTCGCCATTGTTCATAGGGGTGAGGCCAAGGTTGGCTTCAAAGATGGCCTTTTCGATCACGGGTAACATCTTTTTCTCCCATGGATGGATGGTCAGCGTTTTGGCATCGGCAGTACTGACATTAGCCACTTGGTTAAGGGGTGTAGGCACGCCATAGTACTCGACCATAATGCCATCGAGCATTTGTACTGAAGCTTTGCCTGCACGCAGTTTGGCCAACTCATATTTTAGGTGAGTAATGGCATGTTGCATGCGCTCTTCGGCCTCTTCAATTTGGAGATCGACTTCTTCCTGAGTCATATGCCATTAGTTTTGGTACGTGGGTCTGTTTGTGCAAAGTTAGGAAGCCATTAAAAATGGTACTGTACTTCTTGGCCTTTTACAGTAATAGCTTCGCGTGCTTCCAGTTTTTGTATCACTCTATCGATCACTTCATCACTGGCCACCTCTTCGTTATGAAGCATAATGTACTCTTTGAGCGTATCGAGTTCAGCTGGTCTATTACCCGAGCGCACCAATCGTCGCAAGGTATCTTCTGCGGTGCGTTCAATCATAGCTTCGGAGAAGCCCAAGTCGGGGCGCACTTCGACAGTACGAGTAGGGCTTACGCTGATACTCTCTGTGTTCACTTCCACATTGGGCATTCCGCCGAATACTTCCATGGCCACTTCAGTAAAAGAAGGCTTGCTTCTAATCACTTCATGCACCTCGTCGATCAGGGTAGCGGGGGCTTCCTTCTGGTCTACTGCGCCTGCGCTACCATTATTAGCATCCGCATCCACTTTTTGTATGCTTTTGCGGGTGCGCACGCGAATACAGCTACGTCCTTGGGCATTGACAAATTGTATGAGGGCATCGAAATCATCGTCATTTGACAAGATAGCAAACTCGATATGGGGATCGGTTTTTTCGTGCAGCTTACCCAAATAGAAAGCAATGTGGTTACTCATTTCCGATGCGGGTGCTCCATCCACTAAGATCCACTTGATGCGTTTGCCCCATTTCTGCATTTGCTTGGCAAGCTTGAAGGGGATATGCGTTTGATCAGCGTGAATGAACACGTAAATTCTATCGCATACTTTTTGGAGTTTTTTAAACTTGACTTTTTGCAAATCAGCAAACTCAGTAAAGATGTATCGGCTATGCCAGGTGCGCATTGGGCAGAGTGTTTTCGCTTTTGACAAAAATTTAATAAAAAGAGGACAGAATTAGGAGGCTAAATTACGGCATCAGCAGAGTCTTGCCAAGTATGAGGAAATTAAATTGATTCTGCAGATTCTGCACGAGTTTTTTGGCACAAATAGTTCACTCCTGAACATACACACGTGGTACACGTGGCGACACTCTTGTAAATAGTTCATAAGGGATCGTACGCAGCTTTTTCGCTAAAGCTTCTACAGGCTGATGCAATCCGAATATTTCCACCTCATCGCCTTCGGATATGTGCGGAACATTTGTCACGTCAATCATGCACATATCCATGCATACATTACCCACTATGGGTGCATATTGCCCCCTCACGTACAGGGCATATTGCCCTTGACCCGCAGCACGCGGCAATCCATCGGCATAGCCGATAGTTACTGTCGCTATACGTGTAGGCCGAGCAGCTCGCCAGCTACGGCCATAGCCCACAGTCTCGCCTACAGCTACATACTTTAGCTGTGACACACGTGCTTTTAGCACCAAAGCTGGGCGCAGTTGGCCTTGCCACATACCACTACTATCGATGCCATACAGGCCTATGCCCAGTCGCACCATTTCCCACTGGTATTGGGGAAAGCGCAAAATACCTGCCGAGTTGAGGATGTGGCGTAAGGGACGATACCCCAAAGCCGATGCTATACGTGCATACATGGCCTCAAAGCGACGCGCTTGAGTGTGTGTAAATGCATCATGTACAGGATCTTCGCTAGCTGCCAGATGGCTAAAGACGCTACCTACCTGTATGAATGGAGAAGAAGATTGCAATAGCGCGATTGCCTCATCCAGCTCGCCTTCACTCAACCCCAACCGATGCATACCTGTATCTAATTTCAGATGTACACGTGCCACAGTACCTTGTGTTTGCACAAAGCGCACATAGCGGCGAATGAGCGAAACGCTGTACAACTCGGGCTCTAACGCATAGCGCTCCATCATGCCGAAAGCTGCTTCCTCTGGATTGAGCACCAAAATGGGTGCGCTTATACCCGCTCGGCGCAGCTCGACCCCTTCGTCGGCATAGGCTACGCCCAAATAACCGATATTGTGAAACTCTAAAAGGCGTGCTACTTCGCTGCCGCCACTGCCATAAGCTGCAGCCTTGACCATGGCCATGATGCGCACACCTGGCCTAAGATGGCGGGAAAAAACAGACAGATTGTGCACCATGGCCCCTAAATGCACCTCCAACACGGCATTGTGCACTTTGTGTGCCAGCCTATTAGCAATGCGTTCAAAAGCAAAAGGGCGTGCGCCTTTTATCAGTACAGCCTCATCTTGAAAGCTAAGTTGGCCCTCATCTACGGCCTGTATCAGCTGTTCAGTAGTTTCGAAGAAGGCTGCATACACGCCTTTGGGCAAATAAGGCGCTACTGCATGCACTTGCCCTCCTACGCCAATCAGCCGATCGATATGGCATTCCCTCACCAGCTCGGCTACTTGCCGATAAAGCACCTCTGCTGGCTGGCCACTTTGCAAGATATCGGACAGAATCAGGGTGCGCTTGGGTCGATTGCCTTGTTGCGTTAAAAACTGAAGGGCGATGCTTAGCGAGCCCAGATCGGCATTGTAACTGTCATTAATCACAAGGCAGTTGCGTATACCTTCCTTGAGCTCCAGCCGCATAGCAACAGTTTCGAGCTGTGCGAAACTCTTGAGGACTCGCTCACTCGTATAGCCCAACACACACAGCACTGCCAAGCAATGCAAGGCATTTTCCACACTGGCCTTATCGGAAAATGGAATCAATAGCTGCCACTGCTGCGATTGATAATGCACAATCAGACGAGTGCCTTTAGCTTGCGACTCACAAGAAGCCACATATAAATCGGCTGTTTTATCGTGCTGCGACCAGCTAAACAACTGCCGGTCCGAAAACTTTTGCACCAATACTGGCCATATTTCTGCTTGATCGCGACATGCGACGATCACTTGTGCACGCTCAAATAGCCGCAATTTTTCCATCAGCTTTTCTCGCCTGTCGGCAAAGCCTTCATCATGTGCTGGCCCTATGTTCGTAAGCACGCCAATGTTTGGTTTAATGATGCGTGCTAACTTTTCCATTTCGCCTTTTTTCGAAATGCCCGCCTCAAAAATAGCCAGCTCGTGCGACGCATCGAGCTGCCACACCGATAAGGGAACTCCTGACTGGCTGTTGTAGCTACGCGGGTTGCGTACTAACCGTATAAAGGGATGCAACAACTGGCTGAGCCATTCCTTGACGATCGTCTTGCCATTGCTACCCGTAATGCCCACCACAGGTAGGTCGAAATGAGCCCGATGCCAAGCTGCCAGTTGCTGAAGCGCGTCAAGCGTATTGGGCACTTGCAAAATAGTGGCACCTGTCCATGTAGTAGCATTAGGTGGCAAGTGTGACAATACGAAATGACGTACTCCTTGCTGGTAGGCCGAGTGGGCAAAGTCATGTCCGTCTAGGCGGCGCCCACTCAGCGCAAAAAACAATGAGGTGTCGGGAAAAACTACCTGTCTGCTATCCAACAACAGATGAGCTATGGGATTCCCTGGGCGAGGCATTTGTATCACTTGAGCTTTGAGCACAGCAGCAATCTCTGCAATTTGATAAGCCATACCATACTTGTGTTATCCATTTACCTCAAAATGAGATTGTCGCAAATATGCACCCCCATATTGCAAAAACGCCCGTAAGGAACACTTCCCTACGGGCGTAGTTAGAAAACGCTCGATATAGGATCGAGGGAGGCACATTAGGCCTCGTCGTCGTCTTTCTGCTCTTCAGACTCGTTGCCTTCTGGCGCCTCTTTTTGCTCTTGTTGCTGCAGTTGTTCTTTGAGCTGGTCAAACACTTCTAGATCGCCCAATGTATCTTTCTTAATCTGTGCGGCTTTCTTTTTGACCACCCTGCGCACTTCTTCTTTCTCCTTGCGCTTGGCAGCCTTTTCCTCTTCAACTTGTGCTTTTTTGATGTCCTCAAGGTAGCGCAAATGCGATACCAAGATGCGCTTGTCGTCGCGGTTAAATTCGATTACTTTAACCGTCAGCGTTTCATCCACTTCAGCCAACGAGCCATCTTCCTTTCGGATATGGCGAATGGGCGCATAAGCTTCTAAGCCATAAGGTAATTGCAATACAGCTCCGCGATCGTCGCGGCGGATGACTGTTGCCTCGTGATACGAACCCACGGGGAACACTTGTTCGAAGGTATCCCACGGGTTTTCTTCCAGCTGCTTGTGGCCCAAAGAGAGTTTGCGATTTTCCTTATCGATTTCCAGAATAACTACTTCGATCTCCTCGCCCACCTTAGTAAATTCAGAGGGATGGCCATAGCGCTTGGTCCACGACAAATCCGAAATATGTACCATACCACCAATACCCTCATCCAGCTCGACGAATACGCCGTAAGGAGTGAGGTTGCGCACGCGACCCTTGTGACGGCTGCCCACAGGGAAGCGCGCCTCAATATCTTCCCATGGGTCCTTCGATAGCTGCTTGATGCTAAGCGACATGCGGCGCTCCTCCCGATTGATGGTCACCACCTTAGCCTCAAGCTCCTGGCCCAATTTGAAGTATTCGCGCGCATTGATAGGCTGATTGCTCCAGCTCACCTCCGATACGTGAATGAGCCCTTCTACACCAGGCTTTACTTCGAGAAACGCCCCGTAATCTTCGATATTGACGATGCGGCCCTTGACCACTGCTCCTTCCTTGATCGATTCATCAAGGGTATCCCAAGGATGCGGCTGCAGCTGCTTGAGGCCCAAAGAAATGCGTTTCTTATTTTCGTCGAAGCCCAATACCACTACATTGATCTTCTGATTGAGTTCGAGCACTTCGCTGGGGTGGTTAATGCGCCCCCACGAAATATCCGTGATGTACAACAAGCCATCGACGCCGCCCAGATCGAGAAATGCGCCAAAGTCGGTAATGTTTTTCACTACACCCTCCAGTACTTGGCCCACCTCGAGGCTTGCCAAAATTTTCTCGCGCTGTTCGGCCAAATCGCTTTCGATAAGTGCCTTGTGCGACACCACAGCATTCTTGATCTGCTCGTTAATTTTGACCACTTTAAATTCCATGGTCTTGCCCACATACTGATCGTAATCGATAATGGGCTTAATATCGATTTGCGAGCCGGGCAAGAAGGTTTCCAACCCATCGATATCGACGATCAGACCACCTTTTGTCTTACTAATAACTGTACCTTTAATAACAGTACCATTGTGATACGAATCGCGAATGCGATCCCACGCACGCAATAGCTTGGCTTTACGACGCGACAACACGAGTTGCCCGCGAGCATCCTCTACCTTTTCGACAAAAAACTCCACCTCGTCGCCCGGTTTCAGATCGGGCATGTCGCGAAACTCATTGATCGGCACCAACCCTTCCGACTTATAGCCAATATCTACCACCACGTCGCCATCCTGGATGGACGTCACACGCCCTTTGACAATTTCGCCCTCTTTCACATCGCTGATGGTCGACTCGTATTCACTCAACAGCTTGGTGTATTCTTCGGGCTGATAGATGGGGCCACGTTTTGTGTTGAGATCCCAATCGAACTCGTCATGAGCTCCTTTGGCCTGTTCAGCTGCCTCTTGGAGTGCAATAGCATCTACGCTATCGACGCCTTCTGTTACATCATCGGCTGCTTCCTCAGATGAGCCAGCTTCTTCACGTTGAGGTGCTACCTCCAACGAAGGCTGAGCTTCAGTAGAGGCTACTTCGGGTTGGGATACTGACTCTTGCGTAGAAGCGTCAGTCTGCGGCGTTTCTTCAGCACCTGCCGCTTCATTTTGTTGTTCGAGATTTTTTTCTTCTTGCATTGAAAGAATGCGTTTGGTTAAAAAATTTGGTTTACAAGCTTTTGCACCCAGCATCAACCGACACTGCACTAAAGCGGCGCAAAGGTACGCCCTAATATGCATAACCACAAAAAGGCACCGCAGTTTGTCGTCATTATCGGGCAATTTTGCCTATACAACTTCAATGCATCGCTACTATCACAAGACTTCCTTACGTTGTGCGCTGCTATTGAACCTCAAATGAACGGACAAACGAGTGACTAAACCAAGGAGAATTCCGATTTTCGTCGTTACTTTGGATAGCCAGCCCATGCCCCAAAAGGCCCATGAAGGTGGTCATTACATTTGAATTATCAACCTGAAAATCTGTACTGTGCTATGAATGTGTATGAAGAGCGTCCTTGGTTGAAAAACTATCCCCAAGGGGTACCTGCCAACATCAACCCAGATAGCTACGCTACTGTAGTAGAGATGTTGGAAGAATCTTTCCAAAAGTACAGCAATTTACCGGCCTTTGCCTGCATGGGCAAGACGCTGACCTTCGCTCAAGTTGACAGATTGTCCAAACAGTTTGGTGCCTATCTGCATGCTCGTGGTTTGGAGCCCGGCGACAAGATCGCGCTGATGATGCCCAACCTCTTGCAATACCCCATTGCGCTATTTGGTGCGCTCCGCGCTGGGCTGGTAGTAGTCAATACCAACCCTTTGTATACACCACGTGAGATGCATCACCAGTTTACCGATGCGGGTGCCAAGGCAATTGTCATTTGTGAAAACTTTGCCGCCAACCTGCAAAAGATCATGGGCGATACAGAGATTAAAACCGTCATTGTGACTAGCATCGGCGAGATGCTTGGCCCGATAAAAGGTGCCTTAGTCAACTTTGTCGTGCGCCACGTGAAAAAGATGGTCCCCAAATGGTATATCCCCAACGCCGTGACATTTACCGATGCTTTGCGCGATGGCAAGAAATTCCTCATCAAGAAATTTGACAACTATCCCGACGATGTAATCTTGCTTCAATACACAGGTGGCACCACAGGGGTGTCCAAAGGCGCGATGCTCACCAACCGCAACCTGGTGGCCAACATGATGCAGATGCGTGCTATCATGTCGCCCTTTCTCAAAGAACGCGAAGAGGTGGCGTTATGTCCCTTGCCACTTTATCACATCTTTGCCTTCACCGTCAATTGCTTAGGGCTTTTCAGCTTTGGTGCCCTCAACGTGCTGATCACCAATCCGCGCGAGCTAAAGACCATCCTTGATGCCTTCAAGAAATATCCTATTACGCTCATGACCGGCGTGAATACGCTGTTCAATGGTCTGCTGCACTTCGAGCCCTTTACCAGCTTCGGCGGTTTCAAGCTCAAAGTCACCATTGGGGGTGGCATGGCCGTACAGCGCGTAGTAGCCGAGCGCTGGCAACAAGTGACTGGCTGCCCCTTGGCCGAGGGCTATGGCATGACCGAAGCCTCGCCCGTAGTGAGCTGCAACCCACTCGATGGTACAGGTAAAATAGGCAGCATCGGCCTGCCTGTGCCTTCTACCGATCTGCGCGTGGTAAATGAACAAGACCAAATAGTGCCACTGGGCGAAGTGGGCGAAATCCAAGTAAAAGGCCCACAAGTGATGCTGGGGTACTATAACCGACCCGATGAGACAGCCAAGACGATTCGCGATGGTTGGTTGTGCACGGGCGATATAGGAAAAATGGACAAAGACGGCTATTTCTACATCGTAGATCGGAAAAAAGACATGATTCTCGTTTCCGGATTCAACGTATTTCCCAATGAAATCGAGGATGTAGTCGCAGCACATCCCAAAGTGCTCGAAGTGGCAGCTATCGGTGTGCCACACGAAAAGTCCGGCGAAGCAGTGAAGATTTTCGTAGTGAAAAAAGACCCCTCGCTAAGTGAGCAGGAGTTGATGAGCTACTGCCGCGATAATCTTACGGGGTATAAGGTTCCTAAAGAAGTCGAGTTTGTCGACGAGCTGCCCAAGTCAAATGTAGGTAAGATCCTGCGGCGCATTCTACGCGAACGAGAATTGACCAAACGCCAACAACACACAGCTTCCTAAACTGCGCAAGCGGGTTACTATCCACATGCGCACAGTACACGACTTCAATAATGGTCGTTACTGTGCACCTTTTATTTATATCGTTTAATTCAAGCATAAGTACGCCACCTACGCGTCACAACCCTTTCCATTCCAGCACATCTATATACCTATATTGGTTTGTTTTTTGCAACACGACTGGAAAACGCCAGCAGTTTTTGTTTATGCAACTTCACGTTCTTCTCCACTCGCCCTCAGCAACACATCAAGTGTTCGTACTTTCATAAACAAACCCCAATGCCAATGGACCTTCGCTTCTGGTGCTTGTGGATCGCAGCTTTAGGCTTTGCCCCTGTATGGGCCCAATCAGCCAATTGGGAGTTTGAGCAGGTCCTCCAAGGTGAAAGCCTTCCCATAGGTACGATGCTGAGTTGGAGCACGGCCTATGAGGAAGGACTTGCTGCTTTTACCGTAGAGCGAAGTGACGACGGCAGCACCTTTAGAGAAGTAGGCATTGTAACAGCTATTGGACAAAGCCAAGAGATACGCCACTACAACTTCTTAGACGTCACGCCTTTAAACAGCACTACGGTATACTATCGACTCAAAGTAAGCGATGAAGACGGCGGGTATACCTATTCGGAAGTCATCACCCTACAAAACCGATTCGACAACCAATTTATGGTAGCTGACATGAGCAACGTGGTCGTCGAAGACTTCTTCCAACTCACGATAGAAGCCTTTACAGATGGCACACTGCACTATACACTCACCGACGTACGCGGCCACACCATGATGCAAGACCAAATGATCATCATCAAAGGGCTCAACGACCTGACTATCGATCTAAGCAGCCAGCCCGAAGGCATCTACAAGCTCAACTTGCGCATGGGCGTAGAAGAAGAACAATTGGTCATCACCCATCGCCTCGATGAGTTAGTCAAAAAACCCAATGTGGCTACTAAAACTAAGGCCACCGACAAGCATTAAACCTCTTTGAGCATCACTACCCACAATCTGCTGTTGTGGGTCTCAAGAAAGGACATAGCAGTGTGTTTAAGTCCGTGTTTTGATCTTGCGCATCAACAGGCCTGCCAAGTGCGGATGCCCGTCCAAAAAGCGCTGTAGGCGCCCCTCATTGGCCAAGAAGAAAATCTTGTCGCCAAAATACCCCTTTTGCGAAAAGCGAATCGTCACCAACGAGGCTATACCCAAGTCCTGCTCCCTAATAGCCAACACTAATGACCACGGATAACGGTACTGCTTAAAATAATTGGACACGTAGATAAAATGCTCGTCAAATGCTACCCACTTGAGCCGTGCTAATGTGGCCAACAATAGCCCCGCACCTACGAGGAAAAATATCACTACCCCGGCACGAAAAGCTGTATTGGACCAAGGCGTATAGGGCTCCATGTCGGTCACCATTACCGCAATGGCAAAAGCACCGAAAAAAGTGAGCCAAAACACGGGGAAAAACAGCTTAGCAAAGGGCGTCAATCGCGACGATACTTCGTAAACCTCCATTTATTATCTGTGCTTTACTTTTTCCTCCATACGCGACAGCGCAAGCAGCTCCTCCTGCTCCCTTTGCGCTGCCCGGCGCTCTTCGCGCAAAGCGATAAAAATGCTCAACTCATACAAAAAATACAACGGCACGCCAATGAGGAACTGCGTCACTACATCGGGTGGTGTCAGCACAGCCGCCAGCAATAAAATGCCCACAATGGCATGACGCCGATAATAGCGCATGCCCGAAGCACTGACTAAACCCACTTTGGCCAAAAAATACACCACGATGGGCAACTCGAAGATCAGACCCGCCGGTGCCGTGAACATGACCATGTAGTTGATATACGACGAAAGGGTAGGCGTATTGGTCACCCCCGGTATGGAATAGCCCATCAGAAAGTTGATCGCAAAAGGCGCAATGACAAAATAGCCAAACATCACCCCCAGCAGAAAAAGCACGGAACATATCAACACTACACCTCGCGTAGCACGCACCTCCGCCTCGTACAAACCCGGGCGCACAAAGCTCCAAAGCTCGTAAAATACATAGGGAAATGCCACAATCAGCCCCAACACAAAAGAAGCTTTAATACTAATAATAAACGGCTCACCAAAGCCCACAGCGATCTTTTCAAATTGTGGCGGCACCATGCACATCGCATCGCCCAGACCCAACATATGGGACATATTGCAAAACACTCGATAGGACAAAAAATCGGGATGTGTAGGCCCAAAAATGATGTAGTCGAACACCCAATCGTGAAAAATAAAAGCCACAATCATGAGCAGCACCACTGCCGTAAGTGCCCGAATAATGTGCATGCGCAACTCTTCGAGGTGCTCCAAAAAAGTCATTTCCTTACCCGAAGCTGCCGTGCGGCCATCCATTTCTATGTCTATCTGATCGAGTGGCATGAGCAAATTTTTGCAAAAGTAAGTGCATCATTTCATTTTGCCTTTCGGCAAATAAAACACATCGCCCCACGCCCATCACAATCGCCTCCACGCAATGACCCTCAATGGAGAATAGCCTGACAATGAAAAGGTTTAAAAATGCATTGACCGATTCATTTACGACTAATGCCATCCATTATCCCACAGATTGCCCTTAACTTTGCCGCGCAAACAACCACATGGCGTAAACGAGCCACAGCTTTTCGTTGTTTAACCACATAGAAAAACGCGTAAGTAGCACCTCATCAATCACACCTCATATGCACCGCACTGAGATGGAACTAATGGCCCCCGTGGGCTCATGGGAATCGCTGGCTGCCGCCATCAAGGCAGGCTGCGACTCTGTGTATTTTGGCATCGAGCAGCTCAACATGCGCGCCCGCTCTTCCATCAACTTCTCCATCGACGATTTGGCCCACATCAGCCAACGCTGCCACGAAGCGGATGTCAAGAGCTATCTGACGCTCAACACCATTATCTACGACCACGACTTGCGCCTCATGCGCCAGATCGTCGATGCCGCCAAGCAGCACCACATCTCGGCCATCATTGCCTCCGATCACGCCGTAATGAGCTACTGCAGGCGTATAGGCATGCCTGTACACATCTCCACGCAAGCCAACGTCACCAACATCGAGACGGTGGAGTTCTACTCGGCCTTTGCCGATGTCATCGTGCTATCGCGCGAGCTAAGTCTGCGCCAAGTAGGCGAAATTGTACGACAGATCGAGCGACGCCAGATCACAGGCCCCTCTGGTCAGTTAGTGCGCATCGAAATCTTTGCCCATGGTGCACTGTGCATGGCCGTTTCCGGCAAATGCTACCTGAGCTTGCACTCACACAACGCCTCGGCCAACCGCGGTGCCTGCATCCAAAATTGCCGCAAATCCTACATCGTCATTAGCAAAGAGGACGGCAATGAGCTGGAAATCGACAACGAATACATCATGAGTGCCAAAGACCTGTGCACCATCAACTTCCTGGACAAGATTGCAGCAGCAGGCGTGAGCGTGCTCAAAATCGAGGGGCGAGGCCGCTCGGCCGACTACGTCGACGTGACGGTGCGCTGCTATCGCGAAGCAATCGACGCCTTGCAGCAAGGCACCTACACCCCCGAAAAAATCGACGAGTGGATGCGCCGCCTGGCAACCGTCTACAACCGAGGCTTTTGGGATGGCTACTACCTGGGCCGCAAAATGGGCGAATGGAGCGACACCTACGGATCTAAAGCCACTCAGCGAAAAATATTTATCGGCCGAGGCGTCAAGTACTACAAAAAAATCGGCGTGGGCGTATTCAAAGCTGAAGCCCATACGCTCAAAAAAGGTGACCAAATCCTCATCACCGGCCCCACTACTGGGGTAGTGCGCGCCGTGGCTGAAGATATCCGAGTGGATGATCAGCAAGTGGATGCCGTACCTCAAGGCGCCCTGTTCAGTATGCGACTGCCCGAACCCATCCGCCCTTCCGATAAAATTTACAAACTGGTAGAAGCCTGATGGTACGCATTATATTCTACCGCGCCAAATGCATAGGCTGCAATGCCTGCGTGGAAGCCGCCCCCGAGCGGTGGCGCATCTCGAAAACCGATGGCAAAAGCAATCTCATCGGCGGTAAAGAAAAAAAAGGCATCTATCACGCACGCCTTAGCGACGACGAATACGAAGCCAATAGCATTGCAGCACAGCATTGCCCCGTCAATATCATCAAAGTAGAAAAAGTGTAACAACTCTCCTCGTTACATCCTTTTCACTAATGGGCCACAGCACGCGTACACCTATTAAAGGTGTGCAATACTTTTTTTATAAAACTATTTATCTTGCCAACAACAATATTACTGGCCCGCCTGAGCACGCATTGACCTCACTGGAGCACTACACACTTCTTCCGTACATCAATCGTGCGAAGTCGTTGCCTATCACATACCAACCAATACGAACCAGTAGCTGGAACAACTCGATTTACTCATCTAAACCCAACCCTATGCCCACATTTGTATACATCACCAAACAGTGCTGCCAAGACGCCCAACAACAAGGCTTCTCTGACCTAGTGGTACAACAGGCACAAAGAATCAGACAACACCAAATGCCCGTAGGGCTCAGGCACTTCAGAAGCGATTTCTTCAGAAAAAGAATAGCGCACCACGGGCGCCTCGTCGTTAAGAGAAAGTACTTAGCGGGGCACACCATCTACATATTCACACGCCTTTTTACTCGAGGCGACAACAGGTATGAGCAATTCCTCAATGATGTGCGCCTCGGCAACTGTGAAGCCTACGACAACTTACTACCTTCTGATGAGCAATTGAAAGATTGGTTGAAAAAAGAAACAGCCGAACAACCTACAGCACCTCTAATAGAAATGACTGAGATAGAAAGGCAGCTGCTCTACGACGCCCTCAATCCACGCATAGACGACGAACTGGGCATGATTGCTGAAAGCATCCGATGGATCAACACCATGAGCAGCCCCCAAATGAAAGAACGCCGCCTATTTGCCCGAAGAGTCGTCGAAGAAATTGTCACTGAGCCCCCTCCTGAAGACTCCCAAACAAGAACAAAAAGTCAGGAAGGCCTCACAATATTTTACGCATACTACCCCGAATGGAAATATTGGTATTTGTATGACATACATATCAATGGTCAAACAGCCAACACTGATGATAGAACGCAGGTATACCCTCAGACTAAGGAGGAACTACTCCAGGCAAGTGGCCGTATATTTCCTGTATACTTCGTACTGGAAGAAAATATTTGGTTGGATATCCAAGATAGCAGGGAAGCTAACCTAGCGCTTTCTCCAGAAGAGGTACAGATCTTGAACGAGGTAGCACAGCCTACAAGCAACCGAGCCTTCCCCCTCTTCATCAATGGCCGACCTGGCAGTGGCAAATCTACACTGCTATATTATCTTTTTGCCAGCTATTTGCGCTTTTACCTGAACCATCGAGAAGCCTTATCAGAGCATCCGCCACTTTTCATCACTTATAGTCGTTCGCTACTGCGTAATGCCCGAGAAAAAGTAGAAGAACTCGTACGCTTCGACCGACCCCAAGAGGGTACCCAGCAAAGGGACACACTAAAAGACGCCTTGGCCCAAGAAGCGCCTCACTGCTTCAAGGAATTCAGATCCTTTCTCATCGAGTTGCTGCCCGAAGCAGAAAAGGCCGAATTCGAGATGAATGACTGCGTACGTTTCGCCGAATTTGAAGATTGGGTGATACCTATTCTGAGCCGACACGGCAATGCAGAGATTCGCAACCTCTCGCCCGAAATTTGCTGGCACGTGATCCGCACTTATATCAAAGGCATGCAGCAGGAGACTGGCGACTATATGACGGCTGAGATGTACGAAGAGATCTCACCCAGACATCGAACGGTTAGCCTCGATACTTTTCGCCTAATTGAGCAGCATATATGGCCTGCCTACAAGCAACATCTGTCTGAAAAACAATTGTGGGACGATCAAGACCTCGCCAGAAAAGTGCTCGACCTAGTAGAGTCAGGCCAACTCTTGCTGAGTCGCTACACGGCCATTATTTGCGATGAGTCGCAAGATTTCACCACCATCGAGCTGGAATTGATCAGCCTCTTGTCGCTCTACCTCAAAAGAGATTTGTCCACCTATCGAGAGTTACACCGGATTCCCATCGCCTTTGCCGGCGACCCCTTCCAAACACTTAACCCAACGGGCTTTAACTGGGATGCCACCAAAAGACTCTTTTACAACTTGGTTGTGCGCTTGTGCGATTCGGCCAATGCTAATGGATTGGACATCAACTACAAAGAGTTGCGCTACAACTACCGATCGACCAGACACATCGTTCAGTTTTGCAACTTCATCCAATTATTGCGTGGCATTACCTTCCAGATACCTAACCTTTTACCGCAAACGACCTGGCAAAGGGAAGCGGCCAGAATACCTGTATTTTTCAACATCGACACGCCCATAGCGCAAGATGGCCTACAAAAAAATAAAAAAGCACTGATCATCATCCCTTGCGACGAAGGCAAGGAAAGTGAATACATCCAAAACGACCCTTTCCTGGCTCAAATCGCATGGGATCACGAAAAACAGACCAGCACGCGCGACATACTCAGCCCAATGACAGCCAAAGGGTTAGAGTTCGATCGCGTCATCTTGTACAAGTTTGGCGATTATGCACACCAACAACTGAAATCGTCGCTTCCACGGGTAGGCAAGTCCATAGAGGAAGAAAATAAAGAACAGCTCCTGCCGCTTGAATACTTTTTCAATCAGCTGTACGTGGCTGCCAGTAGAGCACAAAAGAAAATTATCATCGTCGACACCAAAGAAGGGCTCAATAGCTTGTGGCACTTGTTCAAAAGTGCAGAAAAACACGACAAGCTTTTGGATATGTACAATCCCGAAGTAGCAGCTTCACTAGGCGAAAAGTGGGGTAAAGAAGACATCTGTATTTTAATCCAGGGCACCACACATGACTGGGAAGAACAATTTGATGAAGATCTCCTGCGCCGAGCCGACCAATTCTTTAGAGAAGGGAAAGAAAGGGAAGACAAAGGCGCCATCCAACTACTGGAACGAGCAAGAGATATTTATGAGATGTTAAATGAACACACTAAAGCGAAGAAAGCGCAAATAGAGATTTACAAAAAACAGGGGAAGTTCAAAGAAGCCGCAGCACTCTATCAAGAAATCGGTGCATATCGCGATGCACTCAAATATTTCTGGAAAGCACTTTCCTACGAAAACATCGTGGCACTTGCACAGACGGAGGAATCCATCAAGCCGATGCTCGAATACCAAGCGTCAGCTTTTTTACAACGGCCCGGCCCTCACACGCCCGATATCTTTGTCAGACTCTATCAAAGTAGAGAAATCAACAACTCCTTTGCCAACTACGGCAGAGAATGGAAGCAAACTTTTACACGACTACTCAACGCCATAGACTCCTATGAGATCAAAGAAGCATGCAGAGACGACTTATCCCATGCACTGGACTACTTCAAACAACGGAGATACCTGGCGCCCAGCCAGCAACTCGCCAAACTCATGTACTACTGCCACCTGGCCCCACAAATGGTCAAAGAAGTGCTGGAAGGAGCAGGCATTATGGCAGGTACTGCTTCTACAGAGCTGGAAGAATGGATCCACGAGACCTTTGCCCAGACATTGCCATGGCCACAGTCGGTCGTGCACTTGAGCGTCTTGGGCCAGTACTCTAAGATCATAGAGTTATCTGCACAAAATCCCAACCAGACGCTGACACCCAACCAATGGCCCTACCTCCTCGAGGCTTACTACCAGCAAAAAGGCCGCCACTGGGATAAAGTGCCAGAAGGCATCCGCGACAAATACATCTTGTACCTCCTTTTTGAAAAAAACTTAGACGAAGCAAAAAAAGAGACAGCTACTGAGGCCTTGCTCCAACACTACCTCCACACGCAACAATGGCGACAAGCCCTGCGTTGGATCGGCCGCCAGGAAGTAGAATACTTGCAGCCACGATCGCGCCACCCCTTACCTATAGCGCAACAACAGTTTCTCGAACAACTCATCCGATACATCGCCCAATCGCGCGACGTCCAAAACATGCCGCACGACGAACTCAACGTGCTCACCCGATTTTTGGAAGAAATTTTCCACGCACTATATCCCGAATTCAGACTTAGAGGCGACGAGTGGAACCGTTTTTTCGATAAAAAAACCCAACTAAAACGCCTCGCCCAAAAGCTCGACCCAAAAGTCTTAGGCGCCGCCTTTGAGAGCATTGGCCGCCACGCAAACACTTTGCGCTACTACAAGTGGTTGTTGCGCACCAATAAAAAACAGCGCCCTTATGCCCGAAAGCGCTGGGCAAAGAACGCACTCAAACTGATCGAATTCTACCAGTCTCAGGGACGCCACGAACAGAGTACCGAACTCTATCACAAACTCCAACAACAACTCGATCGATGGGGCATGAGCATGAAAGAAGTCGAAAAAGAGCCCGATTACCCAGATCTCGTACAAAAACCTCCAACTACGCCGCCCCCCACCCACAAACCACAACCTGAGCCCACGCCGACAACCACACCCCAAGCACCACCCCCTTCACGTATACCATCAACCGTGACGTTTCGGATAGAGCAAAAAGCGCTGAGCGGCGAACTACTCTACCACCAGCAGCGGTGGCGTCTCAAAGACGCCTACGACAACGAGCTGATCTATCACAATGGACAGCTGACCTCCTACGGCGAAGTGTCCATTCACGCTGCCCCAACAGAAAAGGGAGAAAAAAGGTGGGAAATCCCCCTCTGGCAAATCGCCATCCTCCTCCAAGTACTTGACAACCAACACGCCTTCCTACTCACCGACCTGGAAACGGGTAGTGTCTGCTTCCAATTCGCACTCTAATCACAAAGAGGCACCCAAAAAAAGGTGCCTCTTTGTTTGAAAATATTCGCTCTATCCTTTACGCATCAAGCGCTATCATCGCAGAGCAACACTTTACATCTCTTTCAGCGGGCGGCCTTGCTCGTCTTTCCACTCAGTCAATCCATTAGCCGAACGCCCTAATACGACTCCAGCTGCTGTAGAAGGCGAGCTAAATGTATAATCTTGGGCAAAGCGATATACGCCACCTACATCTTCAAGCACACCTTGTGCAAGTAGATCAGTGCGCATTTTATTCAAGTATTTCGGGATGGAGGGCGTCGGGCGCTTCACGGCCTCTGATTCTTTACGTACGACAAATCCACTGGACAGATATACACCAAATGCCTTTACGCCCTTGGCTGTAATTTGGAGCACTTTGGATTTGTGCTTGCTCTCAAGCTTGGGTTTCTCAAAAAAGGTAACACCTACCAGGGGCAAACAGAGCAACATGTCCTTGAGAAATGCTTCAACATCTGCCCTGTCGGCTTCAGAAAGCTTGGGCAATTGCGGTTGGTTGCTGTTATCTAACTCAGCCCGCTTTATCTCCCTTGTCAGTTCTATGAGCCTCGCTTCGAGGTATTGCACGTGTGCCTTGTTCAGGTTGGTGTCCTTACTTGTGAACACCACCGCATGAGTCCAAAAATCTTTCTGCTTAGCATGTTGCTCAAGGCGCTGAAGCACGGATTCACCTTCACCGATATACGCGCGAGGTAAAGAGCTTTTTCCATCAAACCCCCAAAGCACATACACCCCTGTACGCCCTACTTCATCCCGCCCTCGGGCTTCATCGAAGCGTGCTCTTGGGAATACGATCCCCTTCCCTGTCCAGTTAGACTTTTCAATGATGCGCAGCCCTTCCGGCTCACCCGAAGGAATGTAGATGCGCACGGAAAATCCACCTACTTGACTCATGTATTTTCCCTTTTTATACCTTGATGCCGGCTCGTCGTATCGCTCCGCAACTACCTGCTCATGCTATCCAGTGCTTCGGTTTGGCTTAAAGCCTTAAATTTAGGGTTCATGGCTGTGTAAGTTCTCTATCGCAATAATAATTTCAGCACGAAACTCGCTCAATCGTTTTTCAATCTGCTCCAGATAATCATCGCCCAATGCCCTGCGCAGGGCAGCTAATTCGCACTTAAACTGATCCAAGTGTTTGTTTGAGTTTCGCCTATCCATTTCCACTGCTGCCAACCGGCGCAACGTATGCTTGGGAAGCGTCTGAAATTCCTTGATATCTCTAAGCAAGGTGCGAATAAAATGCACGTACTCGTCCAACTCAGCACTGTAATGCGCTAGGGCACTGCGCAAGTTATTCTCCGCCTTAACCAACAGCGATTGTTCACTGCGGGGCATAGGTGTACGTTCACGGAATTTTTTGATAGTTTCATATGCCGGCCAGAAACGTTGACTCAGTGGCTGGCGCGGCGTATCCGGCTGGCAGCGAATGTGCGGCAGGGCTTCTTCCAGAATCATAGATCGCACATCGGGCTTTTCAACGGTTGTGTCCAGGACAGCATGGACAAACAATTGCAACCCTTTGCGTCGAAAGACCAATAATCCATTCTGGTCAAATATTTTGGCGGTTTTTACCCGTGCAGGGAAATCGTTCAGCGCTTGGATGATGTCTGGATGTTGTTCTTTAATGGCAAAAAATTCCCGCCGGATGATCGTCAGCAGGCTTTCCTCTTCTCCTTCCTCGGGATTGCGGTTGATGCGTTTGAACAGTTCTGCTGGAGAAGGGTTCTCTTCGGGGGCAAAGATTTTGGCATCTTCTCCCAGGGTATTGTGAATCAGAAACATCTTTTGCGCTGCAATTTCGCGGCTTTTGACCACCTCGGCGCCTTGCTCTGTGGGAAAGAAGTTGTAGATGTACAGTTTGTCAAAGACTTTGCGTCCAATGCGGTTAATTCGCCCCAGGCGTTGGATCACGCGGGTTGGGTTCCAAGGAATGTCATAATTGACAATTGCACCTGCTCGGTTGAGGTTTACACCTTCGGAAAGTTTATCTGTTGCCAGAAGAATTTCGAAATCGTCGCGCTGCTTTTCTTTGGGATAACTGGCATCAAAGTTAGCCAGTAAATCATCAAAAAAGTTTTTCGTAAATGAACCTTCCGCCACCAACACTCGATCCGGAAAAGCTTGTTTCAGCAGAGGGGCAATGTGCTTCACCGTATCCTGATATTCGCTGAAGATGACCACCTTGCGACGCGGTTCGTCGGGTTTATCCCCGGTATCTATAATCTCCTTAACGGCTTTCACGAGACGTCTGCTCTTCGGGTCGTTGGCGACCAAATCAAGTTTATTTACCCTATTTGCAATGGTTTTGAGCAATCCCAGATCGGAACGAATATCGTTCAGAAACTGCTCTGGCTCATCGAACTCAGCAATGACATAAATGCGATCATGACGCGGGTCCAGATTTTCTTTCGCAGAAAGACCCTCAACAAATTGTTGGAGATGTTCTTCAATACGCTCTTCATCTTCTTCCCAGATTTTTTCGATCAGTTTTCGATCCAGGATATACCGACCTGTCTTTTCGATGAATGCCAAGACAATCGAGTGGATGCGGACAAAGTTATCCACACTTTGAGCAAAAGCACCGAAAGAACTCTCGAAGCGCTTGACCAACAAGCGCCGCATGAACTCATACAGGTTACGTTGCTGTTGGTAAGTAAAATTGCCTTCTTCGTCCAATTGCCCTAACTGTCGGCGATGTTCATAAGCATAGGGTTGATAAATCGCGCCTCGGAATTGCCCCTCTTCACCAAAATAATCATTGATGACCTGGTCGTAAAAGGCCGATTGTTCCGGGGAGAGTTCGTAAAAGAGTTCGATCGGATCAGCAACTTCTGATAGTTGGGTCACTTCCTGCGCATACACCGGATCACGTTTCAGATCGAGCCGGTTGCGCCGGATGACAATGGGCTCCATAATCGCCCGGATTTCGTCCGCCAGTTGCTGCACACGCCGCTGCGCACGCCCCACATCGATGGGTGGCGACATATCAAAAATATCGGTGTAGAATCTTTCTGCCCGGTTCTGTTTTTCACCACCGGTGCTGTGATAACGCAAAATGTACGAAAGTTTGCGAAACTCGCTATTGTAGCGGGCGAATCGGGCGGACAGCTTATCGTCAAGGGTCAGGGTGGATTTGCCAGGTGGGATGAAGAGTTTTAGCAGGGCAAAGATGTCGGAAGGGGCGTTGTTAAAGGGCGTTGCGGTGAGCAACACTACAGCCCGGTTGGCGCAAATCTGGCTCAGCCGCTCGTAGGCCTCGGTGTCCTCGTTGCGGAATCGATGGGCTTCATCAACAATAATGGTGGTCACATCATCGCCATACAAGGCGAGATACTCCTGCACCTTGTCCAGCGCACCCAGTGAATAGACTTCCCAGTCATACAACCCAAAGTCACTCAGATATTTGTACCAGCCGGTGGCTTTGGTTTTCGGATCCCCCACCAGCGCCGGCGGGCAAATGACCAGCCCGCGGCCGTTGCGCTCGCGCGCCAGCCAGCTGGCGATAACCGACTTGCCCAATCCCACAACGTCGGCCAGGATGACGCCGCCGTACTCTTCTAACACTGTAAGCGCTTGCTGTACAGCCTCCTCCTGGTAGCGGTAGACCTTATAGCCCCGCTCCTCCATCAGGCGTTTCACCTGCGGGCGCAGCCTTTTCTGCTCCATCAAGTCCAGATAGGTTTTGAGCACCAGCGCATAGGCTTCGAAGGGGGAAATATCAGCCACCTGAGTCTGGCGGCGGATGATGCGCACAATTTGTTCTTTGCGCTCATCCAGTTCACTGAGAGGAATGGCCGACTCCCACAAGTCGTCGAAATAGGCTTCGGCATCCTCCCAGCCGTAATCGCCGATTTCCACATTGAATTCATGCTGACCATGCAAGCCGGCGCGCGTCAGGTTGCTGGAGCCGGTAATGAAACGCCCGGGCGCATTGATGAGGCTTTGCCCGGCCTTTTGCAGGCGAAAGAGATACAGTTTAGCATGGTTGGGATCGAAGGTCTTGCGGAGTTGTAACCTGCCCTCTTCCAGAAGGTACAGAAAGAAAGAGACCTGCTCATAAAACTCCTGTGTGTCCAGGGCTTCATCCTGCAAGGCGATGCGAAGAGAAACAAAAAACTGCCCCACCAGTTCCTGCTGAGTGCTGGTTGCCGCGTTGGGGTTGGCTACTTCCAATACTTTCCCCAGGCGCAAGTCCGTATCCAGGCCAACCAGGATTTTCATGGTCAAATCCTCGCGGCCCTTGAGGGCTTCGTAAAGTTCCCGCCAACCGGAGAAATAAAAAAAGCCCACCAGGAATTTGAGTTCCCGGCTGTGCTGAATGAGCGTGTGAATGCGGCCTTTCAGGCTGCGCTGTCTGGCGTTGGTGATGAAGTTATGTGGCATGGGGACCTCTCATACTTTTTAATATTGACCACTCTGATATTGTCCACAAAAACGACAAAGGGGTCAATAACTGATTAAAACGGGTTAATAAGTTGTGGGCCCGGCACATATTGTCTCCCTTTTTTCTCTCCCTGGGGCGTTAAAAGACCGAGTTTCACAAATCTTTGAGCAAGTCTTCTGGCTTGAGAAATTGAAAGCCCCAGAGCCTTGCGAATATCTTCATTCTTTATGTACCCTTTCCGTCGAAGAACAGATTCCAGAGCTTTAAACTCCGGTGGTTTTTCTGTTCTGCTGATCGTCTCTTCCGTGATAATCTCGTAAACTCGTCCTCTGGGTTTGCTAAGTTTTACAATCCCTTTTCGAATCAACTCCTTAATGTCAAGAGAAGCTGTATAGATATCCACGCCGACCAATTTTTGATAAGCCCGGCTGGTGAACCGGCCGCCATGCGCATGGGCATAAGCCAGTAGGCGTCTTTGATTAGGTGTAAGATCATATTTTTGGAATTGTTGCAACCATCGAATCGTTTCCGGCGGATAGATGATCGTATTGTACAGGAATACCGCAAAAATGCTACCGGCTTCCATGTTAAATTCAGGTGGTTTCAGGCCTTCGCGTTCCATTACTTCGTGCATGCGGGGAATGCCTTCGCCCAATTCTCTCATAAATCCCCATTCGGTAAGCACACGCACGATGCGGGGATTTCGCGAGGCGTGAATCCGCTCCCGACGACGGAGATGTTCCAGGGTAACAGGTTCGACGAGTTTCCCCGGGCTGCGAATTTCCATCCGGTTATCAAACAGCCAGATTTCAATCGGCGTCCCTTCCAGAGCATAGTCCCGATGGGCTACCGCGTTGATAATCGCTTCCTGCCATGCGAAAGAAGGATACTCAAAACGCTCTTCGAAGAACAAATCCACCAGGCGTTGCCGTTCCCGAATATGCGGCTGAATGGTGCGAAACGTTTCTTCAATGAGCACGGGCAACGGTCCTTCGATCCGTTTCCGTTTGATCACGTTCAATTCGGTGCCAAACCGCCTATCCGTACCCTCCCATTTGACGAAGGCGATGTAACACGTCGGATGCCAGCGCAGGGGATCCCTGGCGAACAATAGAATCGCCGCCAGAGAAAGCACATAATGTTCATTCCGCTTTTCAACGAGACGGAAGTGGTGGAGTAAATCTTCCGGAGAGAGGGCCAGGTTAACCTTTGTTTGGAAGGCGTTGAGAAGTTCAAAATCCAGATCCTCGATGGTAGCACCGGAAACCAGACGGGATTCTGTGATTCTTCTTCTTTTCCCGGCTTTGCCGGCTTCGATATTGGACGCCGGAAATGGCATGTTTTTATCACCAATACGCATGAGGTATCGCCCGTCGCTAAGTTGGTGCACCTCGGGGCTCCAGTCCACCTCAAAGATCAGAATGCGGGTATTATCCACTTCTACCCAGCGGTGTTGCGCTTTCAGGGGCGGAGAAACCAGGCGGCGGGGCGCTTCCAGGATCGTGTGTAAGCGTTTCTCCGGGTAAGGAACGCCGGTTGGCGTGCCGCCGTCCTCAATACCCACAGCCAGTATTCCCTCGTCGGCATTGGCCATGGCCGACAGGGTTTCCGCCACATCCCGGGCAACCTCGCGCGCATTGCGCCGTTTCGGTCGCTTTCCTGAACGGTCGTAACATGACTTGCGTTCGTAAAACTGACCCTCCTCTTGTGTTAAAAGCCATGTCCAGTCCATCCGCCCTCCTCGTTTTCTTTGTTATGTTGGAATTTTACGGATATATGCCTGATTTCCCAGATTTCCCGGGCCATCGGGTCGGAACCGGTG
>JALSGS010000016.1 GCA_026982695.1 Saprospiraceae bacterium | reverse complement strand
GTACTTGCATGCAGTGTAATTTGCACAGGTACTTCAGTAGGCAATTGTTGGAATGATTCGACAGCTGCCTCACTTCCAAAAAACGAAGGCAGATGATGTATACTAATGCCCACGCTCGAACGCACATACTGATAAGCCAAACCCACTCTTGATAAAAGGTTGTTGAAGCTCGAGCGTAGCCGCCATGGTGCGAAAACCATTGTCGGCTTTGATCCATTGTATCCGAGAACTGGCGAAAAAAGCAATGCCCCTGTCTATTCCTGTAAACGCTGGATTCAAATACAGGCGATTGGCATAAAACTGAGAAAAAGCAGGATCTTGAGCGTGTAGCTTCAAGCTCAAAAAGAGCGCAACCCAAAAGCAGTAGGATCTCAAGTTGATCATAAACAACAATACACACCCAAACGTTACACATAACTCGACAACAGCCCTTTTCTATCCACTTTTTCCTTACCTTTGCAGCCATTTTACAATCCTCCCCTTTGGGCAAACAAAGTTTTATGCGTCAAATCCGCAACGTGGCGATTATCGCCCATGTCGATCACGGCAAGACCACACTGGTCGACAAGATGCTCCATGCTGGCCGTCTTTTTCAAGATCATCAGAAGCCAGGCGAACTGATCATGGATCACAACGATCTGGAGCGTGAACGAGGCATCACCATTTTGGCAAAAAATGCCTCCATGCATTGGAAAGGCGTAAAGATCAACATCATCGACACGCCCGGGCACTCCGATTTCGGCGGCGAGGTAGAGCGCGTACTCAATATGGCCGATGGGGTATTGCTGTTGGTCGATGCCTTTGAAGGGCCTATGCCACAGACGCGCTTTGTACTGCAAAAAGCACTGGCCTTAGGCCTCAAACCCATCGCTGTCATCAACAAAGTGGACAAGGAGAACTGCACACCCGACGAAGTACACGAAGCCGTATTCGACCTGATGATCGAACTCGATGCCAGTGAGGAACAGCTCGACTTCCCCACACTCTATGGCTCAGCCAAGCAAGGCTGGATGAGCCACAGCTGGCAAGCGCCCACCAACAGTATCGAGCCCCTGCTCGACACTATCCTGGAGCAGGTACCTCCGCCACAAGTCAGCCAAGGCACCCCACAGCTACTCATTACCTCGCTCGAATATTCCAACTACATTGGCCGTATCGCCATTGGTCGCTTACATCGCGGTCAACTCAAAGCGGGCCAAGCCGTTTCGCTAGTCAAGCGCGACGCCTCGGGCATCGTGCGCAGCCGCATCCGCACGCTGTATGTCTTCGAAGGTTTGGGCAAAGAGCAAGTCGATGAAGTACAGGCCGGCGATATTTGTGCTGTAGCTGGTATCGAAGGCTTTGAAATTGGCGATACCATTGCCGATGTGGAAGCGCCCGAAGCATTGCCTCCTATCGCTATCGACGAGCCCACCATGAGTATGCTGTTCACCATCAACGACAGCCCATTTTTCGGCAAAGAAGGCAAGTACGTCACTTCTCGTCATATCAAAGAACGCCTCGAAGCCGAGCTTGAGCGCAACTTGGCCCTACGCGTAGAAGAAACAGAATCAGCCGATGCCTTCCGCGTCTATGGGCGCGGTGTGTTGCACCTAGCCATACTCATCGAAACGATGCGGCGCGAAGGCTATGAGCTCCAAATTGGCCAACCACAGGTCATCCTCAAACGCATCGACGGCAAAATACACGAACCCATAGAGGAGCTCAAGATCGACTTGCCCGAAGCCTATGCCGGCACCGCCATCGATATGGTGACGCGCCGAAAAGGCCAGATGCACCAGATGGAACCCAAAGGCAGTCGCGTCTTGCTCACTTTCGAAATTCCCTCGCGCGGTATCATAGGTCTGCGCAGCCAAATGCTCACTGCCACCGCTGGAGAAGCCATCATGACGCATCGCTTTATCGAGTTTCAACCACATAAGGGCGACATCCCCGGCAGGCAAAATGGCTCACTTATCAGTATGGAGACGGGTAAAGCCATCCCATACTCCATTGCCAACCTCCAGGAGCGAGGCAAGTTTTTCGTAGGGCCCAATGAAGAAATCTACGAAGGCCAAGTAGTAGGCGAAAACAGCCGCCCAGGCGACATGGTGGTCAACCTCACCAAGACCAAGAAGCTGACCAACATGCGAGCGGCAGGCTCTGATGCCAAGCTCAAGTTGATCCCGCCACTGCGCTTCTCTCTGGAAGAAGCGCTAGAATACATCCAAGAGGACGAGTACGTAGAAGTGACGCCAAAGTCTATTCGCTTGCGCAAAATTCACCTCAAAGAACACGAGCGCAAACGCGCAAAAAATGCAGCCAAGGCCATTGTTTGCTGAAAAAGACAATGAAATGACCAGTACTTGCCTTCAATTCATCATAACAAGGCAAGTCCACACGGGAGACTAGCTGCCAATGCTTAGAGAAGATAATGTCTCTGCCTCAAGTCAATTGCTCAATGCAAACGCGCACTGATGAGATTTAAAAACTCACTGCGCGTCTCAACATTCTGAAAGGCTCCAGTAAAAGCAGAAGTCGTCGTCACAGAGTTTTGTTTTTCCACACCACGCATCATCATGCACAGGTGCTGGGCTTCGATGACCACTGCTACTCCCAGTGGCTTGAGGGTCGATTGAATGCATTCCAAAATTTGATGCGTAAGGCGTTCTTGCACCTGCAAGCGCCGCGCAAATACATCTACCACACGCGGCAACTTGCTCAATCCAACGATGTATCCATTAGGGATATAAGCGATATGTGCTTTGCCGAAGAAGGGCAACATGTGGTGTTCGCACAAGCTATACAACTCGATGTCTTTGACAATCACCATTTCGGAATAATCTTCGGCAAACATCGCACTGCGCAAGATAGCAGCCGCATCCATTTGATAGCCTTGTGTGAGAAACTGCAAGGCTTTAGCCACGCGCTCAGGTGTCTTCAACAGGCCTTCACGTGAAGGGTCTTCCCCAATTTCACGCAACACATCTCGATACATATTGGCCAGGCGAGTACACTGTACATCCAAGCCGTCTTCTGAAAAGTGAGCCATAATTTCTTTTTTACATCCAAAGACACCTCAACCATTGGGGCCATAGTACTCCGCATAAATATTTTCAGTTTCTACCAACCTGACGCAATGCAACTGTACTCCTCGAGCGCGCAAATGTGGCTCCAATTCTTTCCAAAACACCACGACCAAGTTTTCAATTGTCGGTTGGAGGTCTTTGGGAATAAAGTCTACATCGAGATTTAAATTGGTGTGATCAACCTTATCAGTAATCACACGGCGAATAATAGCCCCTAACTCTTTGACATTGATGATAAAGCCGGTTACGGGATCAGGTTCTCCTTTGACCGTTACAAACAACTCAAAATTGTGGCCATGCCAGTTTTTGTTGGCACATCGCCCAAAGACGCGAAAGTTCTCTTCTTCGCTCCAGTGAGGCACCCACAACTTATGTGCTGCATTAAATCGCTCTCTACGCGTCAGATATACCATATCGATTGCTGAGAATTGAAAGCACAGACTCAAGCGGCCGCAAAGGTACGAAGTGGCCAGTTGATAACCGCGCCTTGTGTACAGATGTATTCGCTCCTTCAGGCATTACTTGCCAACTTTCGCTATCGTCGGTCATTACATCTAACCAGTCGAAGAAAATTCGCCGTGTGCAAGATGAACGCTTTCTTTGGGTTTGCGTTCATTTTGGGCTGACCAAAATTAATCCGATGCGCTCACATCTTATTACCACCATATTGCCTACCCAGGCAGGTGTAGTATCCAAGCGTTGGCGCGTTTTGGGGCATGTCCTTATCTGGTTACTACTACTGTTGCTGCTCACCTTTGTGGAAATACGTACTAACAACTTCGACTTTTGGTTTTCACTAACTAATAATCTTGTCAGCATAGCTATTTACATAGCCGTAGTCTACCTCAATATTTACTATCTCATTCCCAATTATTTGGGCAAAAAGCGCTTTGGTACTTATATAGCACTTTTAATCCTATCGGTCATTATATTCACCCCGCTAAAGACCATAGCACTATACTTCAAATGGGCCAATTTTCCCGCTATCCAGGCCCAGCTGCTGCGCGAAATGA
The DNA here is from genome assembly GCA_026982695.1 of Saprospiraceae bacterium. Classification (GTDB taxonomy): domain Bacteria; phylum Bacteroidota; class Bacteroidia; order Chitinophagales; family Saprospiraceae; genus WFYJ01. The sequence continues at coordinate 28,339 of JALSGS010000016.1, read as the reverse complement.
ACCTCTACTTTATCCCTACTTTTTTAGTAGCATCTGTTTCCACACTTTTCAACATCGTCTCTGACTGGGCACAGCAACTGCGCAAGCAACAGGAGCTACAGACCAAAACCATGCAAAGCGAGCTCAACTTCCTCAAATCGCAAATCAACCCCCACTTTTTATTCAATACGCTCAACAACCTCTATGCACTCACGCTCAAAAAAGACCCACGCGCACCCGAGATTATCATCAAACTCTCAGAAATGATGCGCTACATGCTCTACGAATGCAACGAAAAACGCGTACCCCTCCAAAAAGAAGTGGACTATATACAAAATTACCTGGCCTTAGAACGCCTCCGACAAGGCAACACAGGCACTATTAGCTTCGAGATACATGGACGCATCAAAGAACAACAAATTGCACCGCTCATATTTATTCCCTTTCTGGAAAACGCATTCAAACACGGCCTTAACAATCAGTTAGCTACTGGCTTTGTTCACATAGATCTAAAGGTCTCAGGAAAAAGCGTTCGATTCTATATCGAGAATAGCAAAGCCGATCGCCTTCCCAATACAGGTAACAAACCCAGTGGTGGTATCGGCCTAGCTAATGTACGCAGACGCCTGGACCTACTCTACCCGCGCAAATACCAACTCAATATAGAAGATCGTCCCGATACTTGGGTTGTCAGCCTTGAGCTCGAACTGGACTGAATTGAACACTAAAAAAACATTTAACACCATGATCCGAACCATTATCGTTGACGACGAACCACTGGCACTCGATGTACTCGAGACTTATATTGAGCAGGTGCCAGAATTAGAGTTAATTGCCCGCTGTACCAATGCACTAGAGGCAAACAAGGTACTCACTGAACAGCAAGTCGACCTGATGTTTCTCGACATCCAAATGCCTCAGCTCACAGGCATCGACTTTCTCAAGTCATTGATACGTCCCCCTCTGGTAGTCTTCACCACGGCCTATCCCAACTACGCCCTAGAAGGCTTTGAGCTCGACGCACTGGACTACCTACTCAAGCCCATCAGTATGGAGCGCTTTCTCAAGACCGTCAATCGTGCCAGCGAAATGCTCAAACTCCGCCATGCGGAAGACAATCTGCGACCACATGCCGATATGGGGCTTGAAGCCCATGATGATTTTATCTTCGTCAAAGCTGACAAAAAATTGGTACGTGTCAATTACGACGATGTCTTGTACATCGAAGGGCTAAAGGATTACGTAATCATCCGAATGGACAAAAGGCGTATCATCACGCTGCAAACGATGAAAAGCCTAGAAGACAAACTTCCCAAGCATCGATTCAAGCGCATTCACCGAAGTTACATTGTCAATTTGGACAAGATCCAAGCCATTGTCGGTAATATGGTAGAAGTCATTGAAAAAGGGCAAGTCAAGCATTTGCCCGTAGGCAAAAACTACCGAGAAGAGTTGTTGGAAATCATCAACAACAAGCGCCTTTAACATGTGCCCATCAATAGTAGTTGTCCCAATATGCAACAGTTGCCAGAACACACTCAGGAGTGGATAGAGAAATTTGTAGGTCCCATTCGGCAAATACGCCACTTAGGAGGCGGCAGCATCAACGATGTGCGGCAAGTAGATGGGCAAAAGGGCAGCATCGTCATCAAACTGGGGCACAATGCAGCGGCTATCCACATGTTTGAGGCAGAAGCAAAGGGATTGCGCCTGCTCGCACAGTGCGGTGCCGTCCACACGCCGCAGGTGCTCGGCATGTACACACGACCACCAATACTAGCCCTAGGGCATATTTCAAGGGGTCAGCCCTCACGCCGTTTTTGGGTTACCTTTGGAGAAGCTCTAGCCCAACTACATCGGCACTCAGCTCCTACTTTTGGCCTACCACACGACAATTACATCGGCACGCTGCCGCAGCAAAACCGCCCTACAACTGATGGCCCCACCTTTTACAGAAAATATCGACTCGAAGCCCAGCTACACCTTCCCGGATGCCAACAGTGGTTCACGAACAACGATTTGCGCGCTTTTGAGCGCCTATTTGCCCGCCTAGAAGCCTTGCTGCCTGACGAACCACCTGCCCTCATCCACGGCGATTTGTGGAGTGGCAACTTTCTGTGCAATTCACAAGGACAAGCCGTCCTGATCGATCCGGCTGTCTGTTATGCTTACCGAGAAATGGACATTGCCATGGCCCACCTGTTTGGTGGGTTTGACCCTGTGTTTTTCGAAGCTTATGCCGCTAACTGGCCACATGCCGATGGCCTATCCGAGCGTATTGAGCTCTTTCAACTATACTATTTGTTGGTACACGTCAATCTATTTGGCGGTAGTTACGTAAGTGCTGTGCGCCGAACTTTGCACAAGCTCACTTAGTAAGCACTATCAGCCCATCCGAGCTGTAAACGAATCAGACTTCTTGATTACTTTTCCATCAATGTGCATCTTAGGCAGCACGAAGCAAGTATGTACGCTCGTTTTTGTAGGGCAAACTTGTGCGACCAAAAATCGATCTATGCAAGCAAGTTTGACGTGGTTTTTCCTTCACTGTATCATTCTGGTTAGTGGCATTTGGTGGTTAAACCGTGCACGTGCTCCCCGCTATTTCCATTTATGGGCATGGCCGCTATTGTTGTGGTCGAGTATTCTACTGCCCACTGCGCGATGGCCGCTGCCAAGCTGGTCTACGTGGGCTGCGTCATTAGCACAATTGCAACTATGGGCCTTCTACTTGCCATCGCTGGAAATAAACGGCGCCCTACTTGTTGGTGTCATCTACTTTTTGGGCTTTGCCTGGATGTTGGCTTGCTGGGTCACCCGCCTTACCCACCCCATGTGGGTTGCTGCCTTTCGGCAAAAACCGGAATATGCTACGGCCCAATTATTGATGGACAGCGCACTCGTGCTATTGTGGTGGCAACCCCTAGCTTGGTATGGGCAACGCTTGTGGCAACAACAACTCCAGCGCTTGCCCTATCCCTGCCAGTCACTACGTCAAATCGCCTTGCACGGATCACTCTGGCTTACAATCATGTATGCACTTTGCAACTGGCCACACCTGCATCAATGGACAACGCGTCACTTCGATCAACCGCTGGCGGCTATCTTGACCTACCCACTATGGCAGTATCGGCCTGCACCTACCGATACTGCGCAATGGTGGATACAATGGGGCCCTCTCAAATTAACCCTGCATCAACAAGCTGACGGCAAGCTTGGTGGTACGCACCAAATTCTACTATCTGACTGGCAGCAAGTGCACCATGTAGTGCCTCGCCTGTGGCATGGCCAAACGGAAGTGACCGTACATACCTTTCAAATCACAATGTGGCAAGACGACCTGGGTACGGTACGTGCCATGCCCTGGCCCGCTAACAAATGGCCTAATGACCACCAACTCGATTGGGATGGCTTAGTGGGATGGCAGCTCTACCTACAAGCCGAAGGCGCCGTGGTGCACTCGCTAGTCGTTCATGTGAACAACCCTGAAGCACTGTACTACCCGCCCGTGCCACTACCTGCACCACCAGAAACTGATACCACGTGGCCTTTCCAGATCGTCTCATTGCCCAACATGCCGACGATCATACGCCTTGATACTACTGAGCCACGTGCTGCTAAACTCATTCCACTATATTCGGATAGCACGCGTTACCAACTCATACATGTACCTGGTTTTCGCACTTACAGGCGCTTGATCAACGAATCAGAAGATCTCTTTGCGCGTAGCAAACAACCCAGTGGCCTATGGCTGCAACCGCCCATCGATTATTGGCATTTGCCCGAGTGGACAAGCTCTACAGATCAGTACATAGGTCTGTGTGTGGGTAATCTTTGTGCAGCACCCGAACTAAGCCTTATTCGCCCTGAAGTGTGGCGAGGCGCAAAAGTGCACTTGCAGGTAGACACCCTAGCACTTGAGCTGGTTCAAGCTGAGCTCATCGTCCAAAAGCCAGCGCATCCTCCACAACAGTATTGGTTATGGGGTGATATAGCCAGCCAAATAGCTGAGCTACGAGCTAGCCAATCAGTTCCTACAAGTTTTTACTTCCAGAACCTCGTCATACGCGATAACAACCACAAGCTGTGGCATGTAGCTCGGGCATTTGCATTTCACACTGCGGCTAAAGGCATGTGGCATGTCCAGATGAGAGGAGCTCCCCCACTATCCGACAGCAGCTCTATCTACGACACGGTCCTGGTCTTCTCGGGCAGTTTGCGTCAGCTGCTCGAGGCGGCCACCCAAACTCGTGCAAACCGCATCGACATACCACCTCACTTGGCCGAAAGACCCGTATCGCTATCGCTCTATCTGAATCGCGATGCTTTGCGTGCTACACCACGCATCTTGCTCGAAACTTTACGAAGAATGTACCACCTGCAAATCAGCAGCAGTTGGCAGCGACCATCTAATCACTATGCCCTCATTGCCGACTACCGCGACCAACTCCAGTTGTGGCAAGTCAAAGACAGCCTCCAACTCGAGCTTCGCCAAGCACTGGCCAATGACTCGCCCTGGTACGAAACGCTCGGTGCCCACACCCTTGACGAGTTGGCACACCAGCTCGAGGAGCGGTTTGGCATTTACATCAGCCTGTGGCAGCCGCCTACCGGCAAATACTTTTTTTCGCTGCCCACTCACAGCTTGGCACAAACCGCAGAGGTGCTAGCACAGCAATATGGGCTCACACTTGAACAGACTTTTCGCCCACTCCAAATGATAGTGGTACGCAGCCCCAGCAGATGGGCGATACCTACTGTACTTCGATAAGGTGCGCTTCTCGCACCTTGAGCTGACCTATTGGCGCCAGTTCAAGTGTATGAGTAGCTGCTGCTGCTAAAAAGGCATCTACCCCTTCGGGTGCAACCGCCACCAGCAAGCCACCACTCGTCTGTGGGTCACACAACATCCAGCGCTGCCGCTCGTCAAGCGGGCCTATTTTGTGCCCATAACTCTTCCAATTGCGACGCGTACCACCTGGTATGCACCCCTCATCGAGGTAGTACTCAAGTACTGCTTTATCGATAAAGGGGACTTGATCAAACCACACTTCTGCACTCAGGCCACTGGCCTCGCACATCTCTGACAAGTGCCCTAATAAGCCGAAGCCCGTCACATCGGTCATGGCGTGTACTTGTTCGAGCGTGCCAAATGTGGCGCCTGCATTGTTGAGGCGCACCATCCAGTCGCGGGCCAGCGTAGCGTGTTGAGGCAACAGTTTCTTCTTCTTTTGGGCTGTAGCCAAAATGCCTACGCCCAGTGGCTTGGTAAGGAACAGCAAATCGCCAGCGCGTGCTCCACCATTGCGCTTCAAGTGCTCAATGCGCACACGCCCTGTCACAGCTAACCCAAAGATGGGCTCGGGCGAGTCGATGCTATGGCCGCCTGCTAAAGGGATGCCTGCCTCGGCACAAGCAGTACGCCCGCCAGCTACCACCTCGTTGGCTACCTCAGGTGGCAGCTTGTCGATCGGCCAGCCCAGTACTGCTATGGCCATGAGCGGCGTACCGCCCATGGCGTAGACATCGCTAATCGCATTGACCGAGGCGATGCGCCCAAAATCGAAGGGATCATCTACGATAGGCATAAAAAAATCGGTCGTACTAATGACCGCAGTACCATCACCCAGATCGAATACAGCAGCATCATCGCGAGCTTCGTTACCCACAAGCAAGCCTGCAAATTGCTGTGGCATAGTATGGTGTGCTAAAATGCGATCGAGCACGGCAGGTGCTATTTTACAGCCACAACCAGCACCATGGCTGTATTCAGTGAGCTTCCATCCTTTTTGTTGTGTATCCATTGGTCTTTTCGTTAAAAGGGATGATGAGATTTTTTGCTTTGCGCGAAATACCTTTATCGCGCAGTAGTTTCAAGTGGCCACTTAAAGTGCAAGAGTGCACGGGCAGCTTCTACTACATCACCTGAATCCACAGGCAGTTCGACCAGGGTAGGTGGTGGATGCTTTTCCAAAAAATAATCGTAGGTCTTGTCGTAATAGCGCAAGGCAATAGCAGCTGCTTGGTCGAGCTTCCCAGCCTCGATTGCCTCGATTGCTGCCTGTAGCCACTGTCCACCTAAGCGTTTTTGTATTTTGCGAAAAGCAGCGATTAACGCATCGGGAGAAAACTGCCCGTATTCGGCAACCAGCCGACTTACGCGCAAAGGGAAGGGAACAAGCAGGCGTACATAGGGCGCCCGGCGCATTTGCTCCCACAAGCCCTCGGGGATACACACCCGACCAATAGCCCTACTTTCGCTTTCGATCCATACTGGCCGAGCTGGATCGATCTGGCGCCACTGCTCAAAAAGATCATTCTCGAATTGCTCCGTAGTGGGCTGTGGTGCCTGCCCCAAACCACCAAATGCAGAGCCCTTGTGGTGTGCCAGTCCTTCCAAGTCAATCACTTGCGCACCAAGGCGTGCCAGCTCGTGCAAGACAGCTGTCTTGCCACTACCTGTGCGTCCACCTAAAAGTACTATGGGGCGCTCCATTTGGTGAAAGCCCTCGAGCACGTAATTGCGCCATGCCTTGTAACCGCCTTTTAGCGTATAGGTTTCAAAACCAGCACGTTCGAGTAGCCAAGCTACGGAGCCACTCCGTTGGCCACCTCGCCAACAGTGGACAACCACGCGTCGGCGGGGCACGAGCTGCTGAGCTTTTCGCACCATCTGTGCCATGCGTGGCCCTACCAGTTCGAGGCCGCGCAACAAGGCTTCCTGAGGCCCCTCTTGTTTGTAGATAGTGCCTACCTCAGCGCGCTCTTCGTTGCTGAACAAGGGGAAGTTGATGGCATGGGGTATGTGGCCTTGTGTGTACTCGGCAGGCGTACGCACGTCGAGTAGGGGCAAATCGCGGTAACGGTCAATCCAAGCTGAAACGGTCAGTACTTGTGGCATGGTGTAAAACTATTTTGGGGTACCTATAGCGCCCATCGTTCGCCGTACAGCATCTTGCCATCCAGTATAGCGCGCATGGCGTTCCTGAGGGTCCATCTGAGGATGGAACGCCCGAGCCAACTGCCAGTTTTGCGCAAGCGACTCCACAGGCAGCCATCCTTTTCCCGTGGCGGCCAGCATAGCAGCTCCCAGAGCCGTGGTTTCCGTCACTGCAGGGCGTTCTACGCGCGTTTGCAGCATATCAGCTTGAAACTGCATGAGGAAGTCATTGGTAGCGGCCCCACCATCTACACGTAAGGCGGAAAGCTCGATGCCAGCGTCCTGCTGCATGGTTTCCAGTACATCCGTAGTCCGATAGGCGATGCTTTCAAGCGTAGCGCGAATGACGTGGTTTTTGTCCGTACCTCGACTCAGGCCAAAAATTGCGCCGCGTGCATGTGGATCCCAATAGGGGGTACCCAAGCCCGTAAAAGCGGGTACTACATATACCCCTTGACTATCAGGCACCTTAGCAGCAAAGTATTCGCTGTCGCGCGCCTCGTCGATGAGCCGTAACCCATCGCGCAGCCACTGTATGGCGGCACCAGCAATAAATACACTACCCTCTAAAGCATAACTCACCTGCCCATTAAGTGACCAGGCTACAGTTGTCAGCAGCCCATGCTGGGATGGGACGGGCTTGTGGCCTGTATGCATGAGCAAAAAGCAGCCGGTACCATAAGTATTTTTGGCCATGCCCGAGTGCAGACAAGCTTGCCCAAAGAGTGCCGCTTGCTGATCGCCAGCTACGCCATGAATGGGAATTTCACCACCCAACAAGGAAGTGGTACCGAAAAAAGCATTGGATGCCCGTACTTCGGGCAGCATTTCGATAGGCACATCTAGCGCCCTGCACAGCTGCCTATCCCACTGCAATTCATGTATATTGAACAACAAGGTACGCGAGGCATTGCTCACATCTGTAGCGTGCACGCGTCCTTCAGTGAGCTTGAATACGAGCCACGAGTCGATGGTGCCAAAAGCCAACTCGCCAGCATCTGCACGACGCCTCAGCTCGGGATGGTGATCCAACAGCCATTTCACTTTCGTACCCGAAAAATAGGAATCGGCCATTAATCCTGTAGCTTCTCGCAAGTAATCAGCTACGCCATTGGCCTTGAGTTGCTCACAGATGTCGGCCGTGCGCCTATCTTGCCAGACGATGGCTCTGCTCACCGGCTGCCCCGTATGGCGATCCCAAATGACTGTAGTTTCGCGCTGGTTGGTAATACCGATGGCTACTACCTGCTCGGGCGTCACGCCATGAGTCGTCATTACCTGGCGAGCTACTTCTAGCTGGGTGTTCCAGATTTCTTGGGCGTCGTGTTCCACCCAGCCGGGTTTTGGAAAATACTGGGGAAATTCTTTTTGTGCAATAGCGCATACTTGCCCACGCTGGTCGAATAAAATAGCGCGCGAGCTAGTCGTACCCTGATCGAGGGCCAGTACAAATTGTTGTTTAGACGAACTTTTCGAATGCATGAGCGATGTACCTTTGCGGTTCCTCAATGAACCCTCAAAGATAAGTTTACCATCTACACCTTGAAATCATCCGACATGCAGGTGCTGCACTTCGACTACCGCAAGGTTCCCGGTTTTTCCCCTAAAGATCTGGCTTATTTATGCGACGATCCGCGCTTGTCAAGCTTTTGCCTTTGGCCACAAAAGTTAGAAGTAATCGACCAGGTCATAGCGCAGCGCCGCATGCGAGCGGACAATCGCGCCCTACTGGTGGAGGTCTTGCGCGATCAATACCGAGCGCTTGCGCCATGCCAAGCCACACAGGCAGCTATCGAGTTGTTGGCACATCCCGATACTTTTACGGTCACGACAGCACATCAGCCCAGCCTGTTCACAGGGCCTCTCTACTTCATCTATAAAATCGTTTCGACTATTCACTTGGCCCAACTGCTGCGCCATCACTTTCCCGACAAGCACTTTGTGCCAGTATTCGTGATTGGCGGCGAAGATCACGACTTTCAAGAGATCAATCACGCCTGGGTGTTTGGCCACCGCATCGAATGGCAAGCGCCTTCAGGCGGGCCTGTAGGGCGCATGCCTACCAACAGCTTGCAACCAGCACTGCAAATGCTCAAGCAAGTACTGGCCAATAGAGGTGAAGCCATGTATTGGTATGAATTCATTTATCAGGCCTACACACAACACCCAACTTACGGACAAGCCACTCAGGCTTTAGTTGATAGCCTATTTGGCGAATGGGGGCTGATCACTATTCAGATGGATGATCGCCGCCTCAAAGCAGCATTTCGGCCATGGATCAAGCGGGAAGTACTCGAACAAGTGTCTCATCCGATTGTCACGGCCACACAAGCCGAGCTCCAGACATTGGGTTTCTCGCCTCAGGCCTACGTGCGCCGCATCAACTTTTTCTACATGACCGACACTACACGCGAACGCATTGAGCCTGAAGGCGATGGATTTCGATTGATCACAAGCAATCGATGGCTCTCTAAAGCGGAAATGGAAGCCACCATCGATGCACATCCCGAATGCTTTAGCCCCAACGTAGTCATGCGCCCCGTGTACCAAGAGTTTGTGCTTCCCAATTTGGCCTACATCGGTGGTGGCGGCGAGATCGCATACTGGTTGGAACGCAAAGCACAATTCGATGCGCTGGGCATTCCTTATCCCATGTTGGTACGTCGCAACTCGGCTTTGTGGATCGATCGGGGCGATGCCCGGCGCATGTACAAGTTGTCGCTCCAGGTAGCAGATTTGTTAGACGACGTGGAGTCAGTGATCAAAAAGTGGCTGACACGCCATGCCCAGGGCTCTTGCTCGCTGAGTGAAGAGAAACAAGCCCTCCAGGCACTGTTTCAGCGATTGGCACAAAAAGCCAAAGCGATTGACCCTACGATGGAAAAGAAGGTGTTGGCAGAAGGGGCTCGCCAACTCAAGGCACTAGAAGGCATAGAAAAGCGCCTTATTCGGGCAGAAAAGCAAAAGCACGATCAAGCCATCAATCAATTGCGCAAGCTCCACGCCAAACTGTTTCCCAATGGGGGGCTACAAGAGCGGCGAGAAAATTTTTTGAGCATTGTAAGTTATTCGGGAAAGGCCTTTTTCGACGCGCTATTGGCCCACCTCAACCCCATGGACCGCCGCTTTAAGGTATTCGTGGATGCCCCTGAGCTCGGGCGCTAAGCTTTGGCTTTTAATGCTGGAGCAAACAGCTTGAGCAGCTCTCCTATGCGATCCTTGAGCTCGGCGCGGTTGACGATGAAGTCCAGAAAGCCGTGCTCGAGCAAGAACTCCGAAGTTTGAAAGCCTTCGGGTAAATCTCGCTTGATCGTCTCGCGAATTACGCGCGGCCCCGCAAATCCAATCAGCGCCTTGGGCTCTGCCATGTTGATGTCTCCGAGCATCGCATAAGAAGCCGTCACGCCACCGGTAGTGGGATCGGTCATAAGCGAGAAGTAAGGTATGCCCATTTTGGCCATTTCTGAAAGCATAGCCGCAGTTTTGGCCATTTGCATAAGCGAAAAAGCAGCCTCCATCATGCGCGCCCCACCCGACTTGCTGATGATCAGTAAAGGTGTGCGATGTGCCATACAGTATTCTATGGCTCGCGCGATCTTTTCACCTACCACAGTGTTCATCGACCCTCCAATAAAACTGAAGTCCATGCAGGCAATCACGATGGCATGCCTGTGTATCTTACCTACCGCTACGCTAATGGCTTCATTGAGGCCTGTTTTTTTACGTGCTGTATCGAGCCGCTCTTTGTAGGATTTGAGATCGACAAACTCAAGTATGTCTTTTGCCACCAAATTGTCGAAGAGCAAAGTGTATTTCTCATTGTCGAACAACAGATCAAAATATTCGCGCGAGCCAATGCGTACATGGTAGTCACACTTAGGGCATTTGAAAAAGTTCTCGCGCATCTCTTTGGAAGTGGTAGTAGCTCCACATTCTTTGCAGTGAAACCACAATCCATCGGGGGCTTCCTTTTTGTATTTGGTCGCGGTCTGTATGCCGTCTTTTAGCCTTTTGAACCAGCCCATTAGTCGGTTTTTACTAATAATCAAGCAACTATAACCTATGGCGTGGCAAAGATAAGCCGTGCAGCTAAAATAGCATGCCTCCAGCAACAGACAGCCCTATTCCGATATTCAACCTACGTGTGATGGGAATATCTCCAAACCTTCACCGTCTCGATGAACGCATATACCCCTTCCAAAGGAGTATCTGGATAGACACCATGACCCAAATTGGCAATATGTCGAATGCCGAAGTGCCTCAACATCTCGCGCGTAGCACGAACTACTTGCTCGGGCTGAGCATATAGGGCACAAGGGTCCAGATTTCCCTGTAGCGCGATCTTAGGGCCAACTTGCGTACGGGCAAAAGCGGGAGTCACAGTCCAATCTAAGCCCAAAGCATGAGGCCTAGTGTTCGCCAATTGTGCCAGCGCAAACCAAGCCCCTTTGGCAAAAACGATAAGGGGCACTTCCCCACGCAAAGTATCCACAATTTGAGCTATATAAGGCACGGCAAACTCCTGATATGTCTGAGGTGCCAATGCACCCGCCCACGAATCAAAGAGCTGCAGCACTTGAGCCCCTGCTGCTACCTGCCTGCGCAAATACGCGATATTCGTATGCGTAATTCGCTGCAGCAACTCATGAGCCAATTCGGGTTGCCGATAAAGCATCGCCTTTGCCTTGGAAAAGGTCTTAGATCCCTGCCCCTCTACCATATAGCAGAAAAGCGTCCAGGGTGCGCCACAAAAGCCAATAAGCGGAACGCGCCCCGCAAGCCTTTGCCTTACCAACTGCAGGGCTTCATACACATACGAAAGACGCTGAGCAGCCTCATCGCCAAAAATTAAAGCCCGCACATCGGCCTCAGATCGAATCGTTTTTGGAAAACGAGGGCCATGCTGCTCGATCAGTTCGTAGGGCAACCCCATGGCTTCTGGTACGACCAATATGTCAGAAAAAATAATGGCAGCATCCACTTCCAAGGCTTCTACGGGTTGGAGCGTAGCCTCGGCAGCCCACTCTGGCCGACGCACTAAGTTGATAAACGACCCTGCCTCGGCACGCAAAGCTCTATATTCCGGCAAAATGCGGCCAGCTTGACGCATCAGCCAAACCGGCGGGCGAGGCACCTGCTCGCCCTTTAGTACGCGCAATAACAAGTCGTTTTGCAATTCCATGCTGCAATGATACGCAAGGCCATACCTCCTGCCCAGTACCCCAAAACAATTGACCCGTTTTTGACTAAGCCAACACCTAACCTCAAGGTGAGCCAGCCCGTTAAAAAGTACTGACCTTGAGCAGATAAGGATATAATGTGCAATTAAAAATTGTTGAGAAAATTTTGGTAAAGTATAAGAAAACATCAAAGAAACACTTTCTATTTCACTTGTACATTTCTTCTACAACATTAGAAGCACATCAAATGCAAAAGCATATCGGTTTTTGTTGTGTTTCTTTGCGAAAATTTCAACTGATGTCGCAGGTAAAGCCATATGAAGCTGGGGGGAGCAAAAAGGAACAAGTCTCGCGCATGTTCGACCGCATTGCGCGCAAATACGATTTGCTCAATCACATCCTATCATTAGGTATTGACATTTGGTGGCGAAAGAAAGCCATCAGCCAGCTAAAGCCACATCGGCCAGTGCGCCTGCTCGACGTGGCTACTGGCACAGCAGATTTGGCCATTGAAGCAGCGCGACAACTACAGCCCCAATCGATTGTGGGCATTGACATTTCTAAGGAAATGCTGGCCATAGGTCGCCAGAAAGTTGCCCAAAAGGGGCTATCTCAACTGATCGAGCTGCGCTTAGGCGATTCAGAGGCACTACCCTTTGCCGATAACAGTTTTGATGCCGTCACGGTAGCTTTTGGCGTACGCAACTTTGAGCACTTGGAAGTGGGATTGCGCGAGATGGCCCGGGTGTTGCGGCCAGGAGGGCAAATTGTCATTCTCGAGTTTTCCAAGCCACGTCTTTTTCCCTTTAAGCAGTTGTACCACTTTTACTTTCGCAACTTGCTTCCCTTTATCGGCCGCATGACGAGCAAGGACCCCAAAGCATACGATTACCTATACCGCTCGGTAATGGCCTTTCCCGATGGGGCCAACTTTGAAGAAATTCTCAAAAAAACGGGTTATGCAAATCCGAAAACGATTTCGCTGACGTTAGGCATCTGTGCCATTTATACGGCTAGGCGTGCACATTGAGCATTTGCTGTAGTTTGTTCGGCACAGTTTTCGGATTACTTCAGCCAATCGCGCTTAAAATCAGCACCATGAAGATGCACACTTTCTTTCAGGTATTCATATGGGCTGGATGTATTTGTGGGAGTCTTTCGAGTTTGGAGGCTCAAACAGCCCGTGGCAATTACAATTTTTTGGACTTTCAGCAAAAGCCCTATTACTTTGGTATCACGTTGGCTTACAATTCGTCGGATTACAAAGTGGCGCGTTCGCGTCAATTTATACAGAACGACACTATTAGCCTGGTTCAGTCAGTTACAGGGCCGGGGTTCAATTTGGGCATTGTGACTAATTTGAAGTTGGGTCGTTACTTCGACTTGCGCTTTTTGCCCACGCTTTCATTTGCCGAAAGGCGTATACAGTACAATTCGCTGTCGAATCAAGTACCTTATGCCCGTCGCATCGAATCTGTGTTTGTGGAAATGCCCTTTCACGTGCGCTACAAATCGGAGCCGTATCGCGACATGCGCATGTTTGTGATTGCAGGGGTAAAGTATAGCTTTGATGTAGCGAGTGATTCGCGTGCGCGTCAGGCTGAGAATCTGGTCAAGGTGGCACCAACTGATTTTGCTGTTGAGATTGGAGGTGGGGTACAGTTTTTCTTTCCCTTTTTCATTTTTTCGCCTGAGATCAAGTTCTCTCATGGACTGGGCAACATTCTCATCTTCGATCCAGCGCTGCCCGAAGCTTCTGTATTGGAAAAAGTACTTTCGCGCACCTTTACCCTTTCCCTCCACTTCGAGGGGTAGTGTTCAGAAAGTCTGCGTGCGTAGCTTTTGCTGTAGTTCTTCGAACACGGCCAAAAAGTACTTTTCCAATTCCACTCGTTGTTCGATGAGTGAGTCGGTAGCACCTTCGAGCCACTCAGGCCGAGACACATAACTTTGCATGCGTTCGAATACTTGTTGCATGCCGCTGAAGCTGCTGTACTTGTGCAGCCAGTTGTCTGAGATCATAAGATCGAGGCGATGTTGCAGGTCTGGGGGCATAAGCGCTCGGTGATGGTGCAACACTTCATAGACTTTTGCTGCAAATACGGCCAGGGGCACCTCTGAGAAGCGGGTCCAGTTTTGCGAAAGCAAAAAGTCGAAGTACACATCTATCAACACAGGCGCATACTTGTGGTGACGTGCATGAAGCGTGCGCGTAGCTCGCCGCACGAGTGGATGGGTATCGGTAAAATGATCGATAAAGCGGTGCATAGCCACACCGCGCTGTATGGCTGGCGGCAAGGTAGCCACCCAGCTGTTAGGTACAAAGTCGGCCACGAAATTGCCTACCTGTAGGGCAGGGTCGTGAGCAGAGAGGAACAGGTGTGCCAAAAAGTTCATCTAGGGGGCAATTCGGTCTCGGCCATTTTCAGAATTTTGGCAAATTCAGCTTCCGTTACGGGCGAGACGGACAAACGCGAGTTGCGCACTAAATGCATCTGCTGCAGCTGGGGAGTCTGTTTGATTTGCTTTAGCGATACGGGTCTGCGCAGCTTGATTACGGGCTCGAGGTCTACAGCCGACCAGTCGCCCTTGGTGGCTGTGGGATCGGGATAAGCTTCGCGCACTACGCGCGCCACACCTACTACTTCCAACCCCTCATTACTGTGGTAATACAACACCAAATCTCCCACTTTCATGGCACGCATGTGATTACGAGCAGCATAGTTGCGCACGCCGTCCCACATGGTTTTGCCTTCGCGCAACAAATCGTCGAAGCTATACACGTAGGGTTCAGATTTTACCAGCCAATAATTCATCGATCCATCGTTTTATCTTCAATTATGAGGGAATACTTCACCTGCCAACTGCATGGCCTCAAGGAATGCCTCACGCGAAATGCCTGTAGGTACGCCAAGCTCTTCAAAGAAGAGTAACATATTTTCCGTAGGCATGTTGCCCGTCAAATCATCTTTAGCCATGGGGCAACCGCCGTATCCGCGAATGGCTCCGTCAAAGCGACGGCACCCGCTGTGCCATGCAGCTTCTATCTTCTCACGCCAATTGTGGGGCTGCGTGTGAAAATGCGCACCTATGGTAATGCCACGCGGCGCATAGTGCGGAATGAGCTGTGTAAAGAGATAGGAGATGCTCTGAGGCGTGGCTACGCCGATGGTATCACTCAGTTGGAGAATTTGAACGCCCATAGCCACTAACTCATCAGCCCAAGACATGACGATTTCGGCATTCCATGGATCTCCATAAGGGTTGCCAAAGCCCATCGACAAATAGACAACCAATTGTTTACCGTATCGTTCGCATATTTCCTGAATAGCAGATACTCGCCCCAGGGATTCCTGAATGGTTGCATTCGTATTGCGCAACTGAAAAGTTTCAGATACAGAAAATGGATAACCTAAATAAGTAATTTCTTCGAACTGTACGGCATCTGTTGCACCTCGTACATTGGCTACTATCGCCAACAGCTTAGTCCGTGTATCCGATAGATCCAGGCGCCGTACGACCTCTGCCGTATCTCGCATCTGAGGGATAGCCTTTGGCGAAACAAAACTGCCAAAATCAACAGTGTGAAAGCCAACGCGCAGCAACGAGTTAATATACTCGGCCTTTTTCTCCGTAGGAATAAACGTCTTCAGGCCTTGCATTGCATCACGGGGGCATTCGATGAGCTGTACCATTGTGGAAAGTTTGGATGGCAAATATAGGTGCCGACATGCGGAGCTACAACGAAGCCGACCAACTCTGCTATGGCATTCTCCTGCAACACTACTTTGTATCTATGTTATCGTATTTCCTACTAGCTTTTCACTTAAGGCTCTGCCCTTAAAATTTCTGTACTTACGACATTGAAATGGGCTGCTGAAGCAAACGGCACAGGATCTATTCTGCCTACAAGCAGTTGCTCGGGTTGCAGTAAGGAAGTCTTTACTCCGAGAAGCCCTTTCTATAGTTTTTTACAGCTCCTCACCTCAAGCTCTCTCATTTTCTTAAGGCAAAGTATGTAACTTCAGAAAGTGGGCGCTATCCGTGATCACGCACCTTAGGTCTGAGCAACTTCGACACAGTCAACCCGACCACCTATTCTGTCACCATTATAGACAACATACTTTGCAAACAAAAAATAGTATAAGCACACACTGCACATCCCTCTATCAATCACAATACTAGCAGCACCAACTGCACTATTGTTACTCACTAATCAATTGCCTTTGCCTACAGCCGACGTTTTTGTACACTTGCAAACTTGCTGCATTTCAAGTAATACAGATATTATTGCAGCCTTTTACCATAGAATTTAATAAAGCCAAATGATTATGAGATTTTTTTCATCGTTGATTCTGGCACTTTTTTTCCTTTCGGCAAATGCACAGCGGACTGATCACGTCTTGGGCGACATCCTTGTACAGCTCGAGCCCGGTGTCCATCCAAAGCGATTGTTGCGCAAATTGGCCACTTTCCAAGGACGCCCTACCCATATGCGATTAGTCGATACAGTCAGTGCGCCCTTTCGCATCTATCTATACCAATTCGACTACGCGCAAATAAATGAAGTGGCATTTCTCGACTACGTACGGCGCATGCCTCAAGTACAAATCGCTCAATTCAATCACGTATTGCAACTACGCAGCACCATACCTGATGATCCACAATTTGGGATGCAGTGGCAATACATCAACGACGGGTCTAACGGCGGTGTAGTGGGCGCCGACCTCGATGCTGATTTAGCGTGGGACATCACTACAGGGGGAGTGACGCCACAAGGAGACACCATTGTCGTATGCGTCATCGATGGCGGTATTGATATGGATCACGAAGACTTTGGCGACAATCTGTGGAAAAACTGGGCTGAGATTCCCAACAACGGCATTGATGATGACAATAATGGCTATGTAGACGACTTCCACGGTTGGAATGCCTATAGCGATAACGATGAGATCAACAATAATGACTGGCATGGTACCAATGTAGCAGGCATTGTAGGGGCACAGGGCAACAATAGCATCGGTGTAGCGGGCGTCAATTGGAATGTCAAGGTAATGGTCGTAGTAGGTGGCGGCAATGAAGCTGAGGCACTACAGGCTTATACCTACCCCTATACCCTGCGCAAGCGATACAATGATACCAATGGCCAAGAAGGCGCCTTTGTAGTGGCCACCAATGCTTCTTGGGGTGTAGACTTTGGCCAACCTGCAGATGCGCCGCTGTGGTGTGCCTTCTACGACTCTTTGGGCATGCAAGGCATCCTCAATTGTGGCGCTACCATTAACGGCAATGTCAATGTGGATGAGGAAGGCGACTTGCCCACTGCTTGTCCTAGTGACTTTCTCATCAGCGTGACCAATATGAACAATCAAGACGAAAAGGTCACCGAGGCTGGATATGGTGCGACAACTATAGATTTAGGTGCTTTTGGCGCAGGTACCTTTACTACTCAAAGCAACAACAGCTATGGCTCTTTTGGTGGAACTTCTGGTGCCACACCACATGTGGGAGGTACGATTGCACTGCTCTATGCTGCACCCTGCCCCACACTCGGCGAGCTGGCATTGGCCGATCCGCCCCAAGCAGCCCTACTGGCACGGCAATACATTCTCGAAGGCGTAGACGCCAACGCTAGCTTAGACTCGATCACCACTACTGGGGGGCGCCTTAACATGTTTAACTCACTCAATTTGCTCATGACCAATTGTGGCCCTTGCCCTCCACCTGCTAGTCTATCCGCTACTGACATCATCGACACTGCTGCCCTCATCAGTTGGACTTCACTTGATTCGACGCTCTACGTCAATTTGCGCTGGCGCAAACAATCGGATAGTATTTGGCAGCAAGTTGACTCGCTGACAACCAATCAATACCTGCTCACTGGCTTGCAAGCTTGCACACCTTATATCGTTGCCCTCGAAGCCGTATGTGCCGATACCACTAGTGGGGTCATTCCCCAGCTCACCTTCACCACTGATGGTTGTTGCGTCCCACCCGATGACTTACAAGTAGCAGTTGATTCTAATATGGTTTATTGTTGGTGGACATCTGTACTAGCTGCTCAACACTATTCGTTGACTTTGCTTGGGCCCGATGACACACTGGTCATCGAAAATGTAGACACCTCAGCTATTGTACTCGAAGGCCTAGACTTGTGCACTACCTACCAACTTTTCGTACAGACTGTATGCGATACAGGTATTACTCAGACAGCAACCTCAACGATCTTTCAAACTGCTGGATGTGGCCCCTGTATCGATTTGACATACTGTTCCGTAGAGGCTAGCACTGACTACGAGTTCATCGCATCAGTTACGATAGACACCTTCACTATGGAGTCAGGTGACAATGGTGGCTATGCTTTTTTTGGCGATAGCCTGGGCATCGTACTGCACACCTACGGGATTTATCCTCTCATCCTCCAACCCGGTTTCACAGGTTCTAGCTACGGCGAACACTTCCGCGTGTGGATCGACTTCAATCAGGATGGCGAGTTTGACGACGAAACGGAACTGGTATTTGAAACGGAAAACCCTGTAGAGGAAGCCATCACATCGACCTTGATCCTAGGTCCTGATCTGCCTACCGGATTGACGCGCATGCGTGTCGGCATGGTTTGGGAAAATCTGGGTATGCCACAGTCTTGCGAGACGCAAGAATACGGCGAGTTCGAAGACTATTGTATCCTCATAGTGGCCGGCACACCACCTGCCTGCTTGCCTCCTGCACTCATGGTAGACACCATTGGCTACAACTGGGTACAGCTCACATGGGAAGATCAACCCGACGCACTTAAGTACTTCGTACAAATACGGCCTGAAGGCAGTTCGGAATGGTTGGTGGAAGACGTGCTGGAAAGCGAAATCTACTTTGAACAATTAACTCCCTGCACTACATACGAAGTGCGTATTGCCTCACAGTGTATAGGCGTTGATGGTGCATGGAGCGAGATCCTCACCTTTACCACTGCATGCCCACCGCCTTGCGATCAAGCACCACAAGCCATAGATACGGCTGATGTGAACTTTACCAGCTTACTACTGTCGTGGATGGCAAAGCCCAATGCTCAAGGCTACAACCTGCTCTTCCGACCACAAGGTACCGATCAATGGGAAGATCTTTTTGTCGAAATTGAAATGGCATCACTTAGTGAGCTAGCGCCTTGCACCTCTTATGAGCTGCTCTTACAAACCGTATGTGAATTTGGTGAAAGTGACTTTTCGGACACATTGACTTTCATGACGGCTTGCCCGCCACCTTGCGAAGCACCACAAGCAATTGACACAGTGAACGTAACTGACAGTACTATGGTGCTTTATTGGGATGAAGTCCCGGGTGCTGTAGCTTATACCCTCTTTTGGAAACCACAGGATTCTAACCAGTGGGAAGATCTCAACGCCCCCGAGGCGGAAGTGCACCTTTCAGGTCTGGATCCTTGCACTGCCTACGACATTCAAGTGCGCACGCAATGTATGTTTGGTGAAAGTGTGCCTGGCCAAGTCTTTACTTTTATGACGGCTTGTCCCACCAATACATGGGAGCGCTTCAATGCCAATTTAGGCCTACGCGTCATGCCTAACCCCTTTATTGATCAAATTACATTGTGGATCGACTTGCCCCAAAGCGGTGAGGTTCAACTTCGCTTACTCCACGTCTCAGGCAAGGAGATACTTGCAACTACCCAATATGTAATAAGTAGTGGGCCTACCCGATTGGTGTGGATGCCTCACAGGGACTTGCCTCAAGGATTTTATCTACTAGAAGTAGATACGCCATGGGGTATGGGCCTATTGCGCTTGGTCAAGGTACAATGAGCCCACAAGCATAACAGCAAAAGCCGGAAGTAGTACCTTGATCATTTCCGGCTTTCTTTTTTACAAACACACTCGTGCAACTATGACGGATACGAACTAGTACACTAAAGAAAGGCCCATGTGTTTCACATGGGCCGTAGTAGTTCGGACTGAAAAGACTTAACTATTCTCTCCCTCCTGTAAGCTGTGTTTGTAAGGTTTTCAGCTCATCCCATTTGCCTTCGGCTGCTAATAGAGCCTGCTTAGGCCAGCTCGTCGGATCATGCATTTGGAAACGGTTACCTCCTGCTGCCAAAATAGCCTTGAGTTTTTCTGGTGTGGTCTTGGCCAAGGTTGCAAAAGTTTTGATTCCTTCGCGCTGCAGGAGTTCGGCAATTTTCGGGCCGATACCTTCAATTTTCGTCAAGTCATCGGTGGGTGCTGCTGAAGAAGCAGTATTCCCTGCTTGGGATGCTTGCAAAGCTTCATTAGCCTTGTGCAATTTGGTTTCCAATACAGCTACATCAGCTTCAAGACTCCGCACGCGCGAACGCAAGCCATTATTGTCTTTTTCCAGTTCGTCGTGCTTGTATTTGAGGCTTACGTGGTCTTTTTCGAGCGACAAGAAGCGCTCTTTGAGTCCATTGTGCTCTTTTAACAAATCATCATGCATTTGGCGATAAGCATGCCACAAGATATATCCGAGCAATACTCCCAACAAGAAAGCTACTAAAAGCATGATGAGTATTTCGAGCGAATGATTCCAAAATGCTTCATTCATCATAATAGAAAAGTTTTAAAATTAAAATGGTGTGCAAATGTGTAGATAGGCCTTGCTGCTGACCGTGCCTATTGCGGCGACTCCAAGATAATTTCCGCACGCCTGTTTTTTCTACGACCCTGCTCTGTGTCGTTAGTGGCTATGGGTTCAGTTTCGCCCTTTGAGCGCACGGTGATACGCGAGGGTGCCACCCCCCTTTCCACCAATATATTTCGTATGGCTTGCGCTCGCTCCAGCCCTAGCCGATAGTTATCGGCTTCATCACCGATATTGTCCGTATGGCCTATAATAGTAACCGTCTCATTCGTTTGCTGCAGGCGCTGGGCCAGCTTATCCAAGTAATCTTTGATGCGCTGATCAATTTGGGCTTGTGTAGAGTTGAAGGGGAAATGGACCTCTATGCGGTTTTCCACTTCGACGATTTCGACTTCTTCCTCTTTGTCAGGAGCAATAAAGTTGAAGTCCAAAGCGCGAAACCAGCGATTTTCAATACCATCAGGTGGGCGCAAGCGGCGCGAAGAGATGGTGACGCGATCGTCAGGGAGTACATCTCCCAACATCTCTCGAAAGGCCTGCGCACGTGCCAAGCCCATATTGGCTTGCCCCTCGGCAGCTGGCTCTCCTTCATACCAAATACCTACTATTTCCAGAATATTGTCTTCGCCCAAAGCAGTAAGCAGCGAATCGCGAAGGTGAGCAAAATTTGGTCCTTGTGCCACTTCAGGCCACGCCCACTTGCTACCCAGCAAGTAAGGATTGGGCTGATCGATGGTGGTGAGGGCTTGTGCTTCGTCAGTAGTTATGGTACCAGCAGCTGCTGAAGAAACAGCTGCCGAAGAAGTGTTGGAAGTAGGGCATGCTTGCTGTATACGGCATACATACCAATAACCACTTCCACCCATCCATAGGACGAAGGCCAGCACAGTTGCCCATGCTTTTCCATTCATAGCATGTTCTATTTTGATGGTGAAAAATCTCTTGCTGGCTCTCTGGGAAAAACTAGCTCATGGGCAAAGGACTACAGCCATAGTTGTACTGCTCAAAAATAAGCA
Organism: Saprospiraceae bacterium; assembly: GCA_026982695.1. Classification (GTDB taxonomy): domain Bacteria; phylum Bacteroidota; class Bacteroidia; order Chitinophagales; family Saprospiraceae; genus WFYJ01. The sequence goes on along the minus strand of JALSGS010000016.1, from coordinate 6,614 downwards.
CTTAGCATCAAAACCCCGTGCTCTCGACAAAGGAAATTAAACAACAGAAAATTCCCTGTCTTACTTCAGTTTGGCTGAAAAATGCCCATTTCAGCCAATTTTGAAATATGTACATTTACATATACTGCACTTTACCTGTGTCTATACATCGCATTAGTGGCTATTTCACTACATTACAATTACTCTCGCCCATTAATCTGGATTTAGCCACTTCATACACATCTGTATCTTACTTATGTGATAAGCGTCACCAAGATTGATTCAATCGGCAGACAACCCTTTACTGTACTTCAAACGTATCGGCTAACAAAAATTTACAATTATGAAATTCAGAGTATCGCTGTTTTTTGCCACTATCGCATTGAGTTGGTCCACTTACTTAACCGGACAAGAGCTAGGCACAGGCCTAAAAAGCTTTCAATCGATAAACGTCAATGTGCGCATTACAGACAAAACTACACTTTCATACGGTCAATGGTATATCACAACGCTGAGTGGCCTAAACGGGTTGTGGTTTACTATGCTACAGCAAAAATTTGAAGTAGATTACAGGCTATCCAAGAAATTCCGTCTTGAATTCACCTGGAAACCCTCATACTTCCACTATACAAATGGAACATGGAGGTGGATTCACATCCTAGCGCTCAATGCCAAGTATACCAAGAAAGTTAATAGGAAAAACCTCACGACCACGCTGCGAAGCGAGCTGTTCACGCCGCAACAGTCAAAATACCGCTATCGCTTTATACTTATTTCGCGTTACTATTTGACGCGGTATCGCTTACCAGGTAAAAGCGCGCTTTATGCAGAAGGTCGATTATATTATTACTTGGATGGCCGCCCCATCAACTACTACGAAAACGGCGAACTGGTAATTACACAAGCGCCTAATGACTTTCACCGATTCCGTACCACTTTAGGATGGCGTTTCAAAACCTCTAAGCATACCCGCTTTGTCCTATATGGTACATGGAACAAGGAGTTCAACAACCCATTCACACAATATCGGGAAATCAATGTGCCCAGTCGTACTGGTAACACAATTCTCCGAGATTTCAACAACTACTTTATCATAGGTACTGGGTTGAGCATTCGTATTGATGCTAGAGACTGATCACAGTACCCAACCAAACCTTGGCTTTCCTGAAAAAAAGGTTAATGCCAATTAGCAATGTACACCTATCACCAACTTAACTTATAGCTCAATCAAACTAAATATCATCACATGGATACCATCAAAAAAAGCCTAATTTGCAAAAAGGTTAAGGCCTATCAAGTAGACGAGTCAATTGCCAAAACACATCGCCCTAAGGTAGGAGACGTGGCCATATTCGAGGTAGTTGCTATTGGAAAGCACAATGCCATTCAAGGCACAGGTGGGAGCAACAAATATATCTTTCCCGGAGATCTGGTTATGATGGCTTTTGGCAATCGCTATGCCAGTGCACAATTTGAAGGATACATTCCTGACAATTGGCAAGAGGAATACCACATACTGGGCAAAGGCGGTTGTGCTGGTGTGGTAGCCAGTATGCATATGCGCATGAGCCTGCGTGGTCCCACACGGCTCAAGCTCAAAGGTTATGCAACCGACAGCGAAGGACGCGTACTCAACACCCGTTATATGGATAGTGAAAAGGTGTCCTTTGCCACCTTGCGCCCCTCAGCTAACTACCGGGTTATCCTTAGCTTAGGTACAAGTATGGATAGTGGCAAAACGACCACAGCAGCTTTTTTGGCTCGAGGCCTGATGAAGGCTGGCAAGCACGTGGCCTATATTAAAACAACAGGTACTGTCTTTTCCAAAGATCGTGCGTACGTACGCGATTGCGGTGCACACTTCGTCAAAGACTTTTCCCAACTGGGGTATCCTTCTACCTATATGCTAGAAGAAGATGAGCTTTTGGACATCTTTGCTACCTTACTCACTGAGGCTGCCCAAATCCAACCTGATTACGTCATTGTTGAGATTGCCGATGGGTTGCTACAGCGTGAAACTTCTATGTTGTTGCAAAACCCGCATTTTCTTTCTTTCATAGATCACCTAATGCTGTCATCGGGTGATTCTATGGGGGCAATCTCTGGTATCGAAGAGCTGCACCGTTTAGGGCTTCAGCCCAGTGGGCTGTGTGGTGCTTTTCAAGCTGCGCCACTACTGGTTAAAGAAGTTCGCTCAAGGGTAGATTTGCCTATTTTCAGTTTATCGGTCTTATCGGATCCCTCTATCGTGCAAAAACTTCGCCCAGCACACTTGACACACATGAACGGTGTAATGAATGCAGCTGCTAAAGAGCTTACAGCCGATTGTAATAGTCAATAACACACAAATTCTATTTCAAAGTGAGTAGGAAAGAACTCTTTTTGAAGTTCATAAAAAAACACTGGCAATTATCCCTTTTTAGTATCGTACTGGGATTTTTTGCCAGTGTACTCACACTACTCATACCCATTGCTTTAGGCAAATATTTTGACTTGATGTTTGCCTATCATTCTAGAAGGGCACAAGTACTTGACATGTTTCCATTTTCTTTTTGGGAAAATATGAGTCAATTTCTGCTCTTCTTCATCTTTTTGGTAGTACTACAGTTCTTCATTACTTATGCTTTCCGTTATTTCACTGCACTAAGTGGTGAGCGGTTTAGCAAGTTTCTGCGAGAATTGTTATTTACTCACCAACTTTGGATTCCTTTAGCAACTTACGAAGCGAAGGGGACAGGTAAATACTTGCTACGTTACTCAGGTGATATGCGATCGGCGCAAAATCTCTTTACGAAGGGAGTTTTGCGCCTAGCTTCTGATTTACTCATTCTCCTGCTGGCACTGGGCTTTATGTGGTGGTTCGACGTATGGGTTAGCAGTATCGTCATGGGTAGCTTGATCATAGCTATTTTGATTGTAGTGTGGCTTAACAAACACTTGCGCAAAGTATCTATTACGCGCAGAAACCGACGTAGCCTATTGCTTGCATTTGTCAGCGAACGGCTACGTGCTATTGCAAGTTTACGCGCATTCAACCGATACACACCAGAAATACTGAAATTTAAGAAGAAGTCAGACGGATTATACGAAATCGGATCCCGTTACCATGCTATATATCAACTCATTTACACCATAGTACCTGGTCTACTCTACGGCGTACTTACTGCCACTTTAGTGGTTATATACTTGCGAAGTGAGGCACATCCCCAATTACTACATTCTGGCAATGTATTGGCCTATATCTTGCTCTTTCTCACAATTATGCCCGTCATACGAAGACTGCTTAGAGCTGGCTTGGTATGGGAAATGGGCTTGATTTCTATAGACAAATTACGGACGGTACTGACGCAAGCGACATTCGAATCGGACAGGCCAGCTTTCCATTTCAAAAAAGGGAAGATAGAAGCAGAAGCACTCACTTTTTGTTGGAATAAAGAAAAAAATGTATTCAACAGTCTTTTTTTTGAGATTGCACCCAAAAGCCTTTTTCTTTTCAAGGGTAGGCCCGGAAGTGGTAAATCAACCTTGTTAAAGCTCATGATGGGGCTGCTCATACCTACCCGGGGAAGAATATTTATCGATGGGCAAGATGTATCAAAAGTAAATGGCTTCTCCTTGCGGAAATACATGACTGCAGTTTCTCCAGAGTTTCCTCTCTTAGGTAAAACGGTCTTTGAAGCCATTAGCTACAACAAAAAGAAGCGAAACAGAACCCGCGCCCAAAAGCTATTGGCACATTTCCAGCAAGACTTGCCAGAAGAGATGCGACTCCAGCTCGACATGCCTATTGGCGAACTGGGAAGCCGCCTGTCAAGTGGGGAAATCAAGCTATTACAGTACTTGCGTGCTATCATGACGCGCAAACCTATTTTGCTCATTGAAGAACCCTTCAAAGGGCTCCATGCCAAAGTGCGTCCATATATTGTCCAGTGGCTAAAAGAACAGCATAAGGAGCGGACTATCGTACTTTTTAGTACATCAAGTAACCTACAAGGGCTCAAAGCTAACAATACATTTGCACTCAAGCAAATTCCCTTAGATGCAATTTCCACCACTACATGAACATCCGCCCCATGCAGCTTTGGGCAATCAAGTTTTTCGCCTCTCTTATCCAGCAGGCGACATGGAATTTCTCTTCCCCTATTTCAGCAATGAAGAGGAAATAAGTTCCTCTCCCCGAAAATTAGTACTTGCCATTCATGGCAAGGATCGAAATGCCAAAAGTTTATTCCGACATCTAAACAAACGGCAGCCCAATCCATCCCTGGCCCCTTTATTGATTTGTCCGCACTTTTTGATCGAATCCGATTTGATCCAATACCAATTGGACACTTCTTGGCTTTTTTGGACCAATCAATGGAATGGCTGGAAATATGGATACAAAAGCCGGATTTCGCCTATTTTCCCCAAATCGGCACGTATTAGCTCTTTCAGCCTATTCGACCAACTCATCACTCATATGTTGCAGCGATTCCCCACCATCCAAGAGGTGGTGCTATTGGGCCATTCCTCCGGTGGGCAAATGATTCATCGTTATGCTGCAGCTACGGCTTTACCAGAGCAATGGTCTGCCCATCATTTTCGATTTATATGTATCAATGCAGGTACTTACCTATACTTTTCACCTGAAAGACCTCATCCATTTCGAAAGGACCAGTGGTTTATACCCAAAGACTGCCCCGGATATGATCGCTATAAATATGGATTGTCTGATTATCACAATTGTGCTTATATCAAAAAAATGGGTGCTATGCGCATACGGCAACAATATCCAAAACGCCTAGTCGACATTCTCGTCGGTCAAGACGACAATGATCCACAAGCCCCTGGCATTGACAACAACAATTGTAGAGAGCGCCTTCAAGGGTATACACGACTGGATCGAGCACAGAGATTCTTCCAGCACCTCATCAGTTTCTTTGGCAATCAAATCGAGAACTACCAACGGCTCATCATCGCACCCAACTGTAGCCACAATTTCAGGCATTTTGTAAAGCACGGAGTCTTAGATCAATATCTGTAAACAGTACATCTATTTTGTTCATCTCACGTATGGTTGGAAACCCTAAAAAAATAAAGCAAATGAAAACCGCTACAAAATGTACCGTCATCATCAGTATACTGAGCATCACAATGTTCACCCATACATACCTATTTAGTCATTCTACCATCTTCCCCCTAAGTTCACCATACATCGAGGAAGAAGCAGACGATCTTTTTTGGAGCACTTCAGCTCTCCCTCCTACATGTACAGGCGATGACGTGTACTTGCTCGATTCTACAATTATATACTTACCCGCTGCAAATAACCAATGGATTCCTAACGTACGCGATCTATTCAATTATGGCCCCACAGGCCTACTGAATTCCTCTACTGAATATTTATGGAATGGTAGCCAGTGGGTCAATGACCGGCTTTACCTCTATACGTATGACACCTATGGGAATTTAACTACACGCCTTAGACAAGATTGGGATGGCACTTCATGGATCAATAGATTTCTTTATAACAATACTTATAATTCACAAAACTTGCGAATTGAAAGTGTTCGTAGCGATTGGAATATCACTACCAACTCTTGGGAGCTTTCCTTAAGATATACTTACACATACGATGCTAATGGGTTTCTAATACAACGAATTAAATGGATTTGGAATGGCACAACATGGATATATGATCGAAAGTACGAGTATACCAATGACGCATTAGGCAACAGATTGGAAAATATAGTTTATCTATGGAATACAAATAATAATACATGGGATCCAATTAGAAGATATACCTATAGTTATAATACAGATTACCAACTCATTCAAAGAAGACGCTATTCGTGGACGGGTACGTTCTGGTTGTTAGAACAAAAAACAGATTATACTTATGATGCCAATGGCAATTTGATCAACTGGACCCGTTATGAGCTCATCAATGGCATTTGGGAATACTATTCCCAAAAGGACTATTTCTGGCATTTGTTCAACTACGCACCTACTGATATTACACTGTCAAATACGGTACTCTATCCTTCAGATCCTGTAGGAAGTGTAGTAGGGACTTTTTCCACTACTGATGCAGATGACAGTAGTTTTACCTATACTTTAGTGCAAGGCCCTGGCAATACTAGTCAACACAATAGTTTTTTCACTATTGTGGACAATCAGCTAATACTCAATGAGGATCTCAGTAGTATCACTTTATCTGAATTATATATTTACGTACAGACAGACGATGGCAGAGGCGGCACGTTTTGCGAAGCATTTGTGCTCACACTCTGCCTCGATTTCAATCCAACTGTAGCCATGATCCAACCTACTTGCTTTGGCAACTGCGATGGGTCCATTGAAATAACAACTACGGCCCAAGGCAGCCCGCCTTTTTCATATGTGTGGAATACGGGTGCGCAAACTCCTGGAATTTCTGACTTATGTGCAGGAAGCTATTCTATTACTATCACTGATGCGAACTCCTGCACCTTTAGCTATAGTTGGACTCTCGAACAACCTGATCCTCTCTCAGCTAACATCACTACCACCAACGAAAGCTGCTTCCAGTGCCTCGATGGTTCCGCCAACGCCAACCCAACGGGCGGCACGCCTCCTTACTCCTTCGCCTGGTCCAACGGCGATACCACCACTAC
>JALSGS010000015.1 GCA_026982695.1 Saprospiraceae bacterium | reverse complement strand
TCTCAGCTAACATCACTACCACCAACGAAAGCTGCTTCCAGTGCCTCGATGGTTCCGCCAACGCCAACCCAACGGGCGGCACGCCTCCTTACTCCTTCGCCTGGTCCAACGGCGATACCACCACTACCATCCTAAACCTCGCACCAGGAACATACACACTCACCATCACCGACCAAAACGGCTGTAACGCCATCGACTCCGCCATCATCGAACCATTCATCTGTCCCACCATCTCAGCTAACATCACTACCACCAACGAAAGCTGCTTCCAGTGCCTCGATGGTTCCGCCAACGCCAACCCAACGGGCGGCACGCCTCCTTACTCCTTCGCCTGGTCCAACGGCGATACCACCACTACCATCCTAAACCTCGCACCAGGAACATACACACTCACCATCACCGACCAAAACGGCTGTAACGCCATCGACTCCGCCATCATCGAACCATTCAGTTGTACATCTTTCAGCGTAAATGCCATTACTCACCCCCCACTGTGTAATGGAAGCTGTGATGGCACGATAAGCCTTTCGATCATTGCAACCGGTAATATGCCCAGTATTACATGGGAAACAGGAGATACTTCTGCTACAATAGAGCACCTTTGTGCCGGCAGCTATTCTGTCACACTCACTGATGAGACGGGATGCTCCCAAGCATTTAGCTTCGATCTCACAGAGCCAACTGCTTTGTCGGCCAACTTTGAAGTAATACCTGAAGTTGAAGGCATGGCTAACGGGGCGATTAGTATCTTTCCAGTAGGCGGTACTCCACCCTATACCTATCTTTGGTCTACAGGTGACACGACACAACATTTGATACAAATGTCTGCAGGCACTTACTCTGTGACCATTACAGACGCCAATAACTGCATACTCGTAGTTGCTGACACAATCCCTATCTATAACTGTACCTCTCCGATTTTCTACGCCCTAATTGATTCGACCCAATGTGCTTCATCCTGCAACGGTAGAATAGAACTGGTTTTCAACAATGGCAATGTATCAAATTATACCTTCGAGTGGTCAAATGGACAAACGAGCTCAACTGCTTGGAATCTATGTGCAGGCACCTACCATGTGACCATCACTGATAGCATCGGATGTACCTTCATCAATAGCTTCCAAGTGCACGAACCCGAGCCGTTAGTGGCTTTTCTCCACACTACACCCACCATGCCCGGTGCGGCTAGTGGTACCGCATGGGTAACACCTATGGGCGGTACACCACCATACACCTACCTGTGGTCCACGGGTGACACTACACAAATGATTAATGGATTAGGGGAAGGAAGCTATCAATGTTATGTGTTTGATGCAAATCAATGCTTTATTCTGCAATTTTTCCAGATAGTGGCTTGCAACCCAATCGAAGCAGATGCCGAACTGATGCCACCTACATGTACAGGTAATTGTGATGGGCAAATCGCTCTTTCCGTTACTTCACCAAATGCATTGCCGATCTTCGAATGGGAAGAGCTCAATGATACAGGCCCTGCTGTATCTGGACTATGTGCTGGCACTTATCACGTGGTAATTACCGATTCACTGACAGGCTGTCAGACTGAATATAGCTATGAGTTGCCCGATCCCACCCCATTGTCCATCCAGATTGAGAACACACAATCTCCTACATCCACTCAGGGAGGCAGCATCGACATTACTGTATCGGGTGGATCAGAAGGATATCAGTACATGTGGATCGACTCTTCGGGAATGATCATAAGCTACGGAGAAGATGTAGACCATCTTGAGCCAGGTTGTTACATGCTCGTTGTACACGACTTGAATGGCTGTAGTGCGGATACGACTATCTGCCTTGAGGCGGTTACAGCTACTACTTCTATCCCAACGACTCGACATAATATACGCATATACCCCAATCCATTTACACAATCCTTCTACATATATACGGATACGCCATACGATAGTGAACCTGCGTTCAAAATATACAATGCATTAGGGCAAGAACACGCCATTCAGAGCAAGCGCCTCACAGCGCAACAATGGCATATCGAGGTAACAGATGGACGATCAGGTATGTATTTTTTACAACTCATTTGGCCCGATCAATACACCCTCACTATTCCGGTAATGCGCCAATGAAAACCCTTGAAGAACAAGCACCGTGAATTGATCGAAGCCGGTCGCCCAATGCAGAGGTGACCGGCTTCGACGCTACTCGATTATCACCAATATCACCTTTTATGGCTGTACTCCTGGAATCACGTGCAGTATATCGAGTGTCCTGTTTTCTAGCGCTACGTAGGGGATGAAGCCATGCGATAAAGCTAATTGCCGATACTGATCGATACGCGCCTTGTTTTGGCTACTATAGCCAGTACCGTCGTCTACGTAGTCCACACTAAGGACTGGCAATCCTGCTGCACGCACTTCTTCCAAATGAGGCAATCGATACTGGCTGATCCATTGTGCTTCTTCACTGTCCCAAAGCTCAGTACCGTTATAGAAGAGGTCTTCTGCACCCCAACCCGACACTTTGCTGAGTAAGGTGCCATCGTCGTATGCAAGGATGGGATCTCCATTTTGGGGGATAATCAGAAAAGATCCATCTACTTTTTCTCGTGCATAATCGCTAATCGCAATGATAAAATCTATCATTCTCTGAGCTGCCTCTTCTTCACTGAGCAAAAGGGATTCGCCATTTTCACTATCTGACCAATACTCGTATTCATCGATCTTGTCGAGGTAGAGCCCTACAAATCCTTGATCTATAATTCTGTCGATATAACTAAACACGATTTGCTGCCATTCAGGATCCCAGTACTTTACAGCAAAGTTGCCTTCCCAATCAGGATTTACATTGCCTAGCCAGTCAGGTGGTTGCGTGTACCAGGTGCTGTCCCAGTAAAAGCGATAATCTTCTGCTTCGCCAATACTCAGATAAGCCACAGGCATCACACCCGACTGTGCCATTTGTTGCACCTCTTGGGGGCTGTACTGCATTTCATCTGATCCATCCCGAGAATAATCCATTACGATGAGATCAAATCCCGAGCCTGCAATGCTATCGGGCTCGGCATCTTGCAGCTGATAAGCCCAATTTTCAATGGGCAAGATCAGTTGTGGCAGTTCGGGGTTGTCAAAAAGGCGACAGCTTGTCCACACAACACCTAACAATAGACCGACAAGCACTCCCACAGAAGTGCGTTTCATGTTCATCTTACTTTATGTTTTTTGGGTAAAAAGCTAAGCATCCAAGTAACATCCTTTGGCACTTAAGAATGTTTGGCAAGCACTATTTTTTCAGAAAAAAGTAAAAAGCAGACAAAAGGGCAAAAAAAAAGTGCTTGCTCCCAGCCATTGTTCTTTACCTCAATGGCACATGGGGATATCTTGGGCTTCTTGCCAAAAGCGGAAATCTATAGGTAGGTGAAAATGCAATCCCCTCATGATGAGCCATACGCCCATAAGAGCGATAAACACGGGTATCAGTCGATAAATTTTCGTGCGCCATTGCCCTCGAATGACCTTTCCTGCCAGAGCCGTAGCCGTCATCAAAGGCACCGTACCTAGGCCAAAGCTCGCCATATAGCCTGCACCTTGCCATACAGAACCCGTATTAACTGCCCCCACTATGGCCAAATATACCAAGCCACAAGGTAGCAAGCCATTGAGCATACCCGTGTAGAAATGCGCTCGATAGCCATGCCTGGACAATTGCCGCGACAATAATCGCCGCAAATGCAACCACTGTTCACTGAGCCACGGCCATTGCACCAAGCGGTGTTCGACACTAATAGACCCCACAACAATTACCAGCAACAATACTCCAGCACCTACCGAAAGCCAGGACTGCAACCCTGCAAGAAAAAAACCTTTTCCCAGTAATCCAATCACTCCTCCTAACAACAGATAGGTAAGGATACGCCCCAGCTGATACATCCACACTGCAGCAAAGCGCGTCCAGCGCGAAGTATTGCCCACCCCAGGCAACGACAAGGCAATAGGTCCACACATGCCTACACAGTGTACACTGCCCATTAGCCCAATGGTAAATGCAGCCAAAAAGGTATGCATAAACAATACTTTGCAGTGGGTTTAGTCCAATAGTCTACAAAAAGAGTTTGACTTCTTTAAAGAACGCCCTGCCTCCTGCTTGCCAGTCTACTTTGATACGCCAAAGGCCAGGTGCTAGCTGCCTCATCGGCACGCGCATCTCGCCATGCGAATCAACTTCGATGTTCATCGTTTTGTCCATGCTTTTGTCTGAAGGGCGAAAAAACACCACCTGCCCCGAGGGCTTGCCCACTTCAGCTGGAAAGTGGAGTACGACTTGATTAGTATTCCGATCTGCGTAAATTTTCAAATCTTCCTTCAGCGAAGCGGCATTGGCTAACTTGTCGTAGTGTTGCTGATAAGCAATGTCTTGGGCATAGTAGTCTTCAGCTACGAGCGTGTGATCCACCGATTTGCTTTTGACGACGAGCGTGACCATCACTACGACGAAGGTGGTGTAGACAATCGCTATGCCCCAACCCCAATGGAACTTCATATCCGGTGTGTTTTTAATGAGTAAGAGGAGGAGTAGGCCACTCAAAAATGGGTGAGCCTCTTTTCTATTGAAAAGGCCCCAGGAAGGTGGTTTTTACCTTGTCCACTCTTCGATCGCCACTGACCACTTCTACGAACACGCGTTTTTTGCGCTGGTCCATTGCTTCTTTAGGTAGCTCAATCATGAGGTTTCCCTCGGCCATGTCTCCTGCAGGTACCACTAAAGTAGTATCCACACCGACCACACGGATCTGCGCTTGTGGTTCGTTGAGGAGCCTAAAGTCGATGGGCATGTCTTCAGTAGTCTTGTTGTACACCCTAAATTGATAGAGGTTCATGAGCATACCTTCATTGGTTTCCTTATAGGTAAAGCCCGGCTGGCGCAAAATAACTGCTTCGCCGATGCCGCGTGTGCTGAGCAATACGATATTAGCTACAATCAGTAAGGCCAGTACAACCGTATAGCCAATGACGCGAGGCGTCCAGATGGTTTTTCGGCCCTCGACAATGCCATTGTAGCTGTCGTACCGAATAAGGCCACGTGGTTTTTTGATCTTGTCCATCACGGCATCGCACGCGTCGATGCAGGCCGTGCAGTTGATGCATTCCAGCTGGGTGCCATTGCGAATGTCGATACCTGTAGGGCACACTTGCACACAGAGTTTGCAATCGATACAATCGCCTTGGATTTTAAGGGGTTTTTCTTCTGGGGTCGACTCGAGCTGTTGTGCAGCCAATTCTTTACTTACGTTTTGCTGGATGGCTGCAACGGGGTTTGTAGGCTTGCGCTTTTTGCGCAGCTTGCCGCGCGGTTCGCCACGCACAAAGTCATAAATAACGACAATGGAGTTGTTGTCGAGCAATACGCCCTGCAGACGCCCATAAGGGCAAATCGCTACACACACTTGCTCGCGCAAGTAGCTAAACACAAAAAAGAAAGCGCCTGAAAACAACAGCATGGCCGTAAAGCCCGCCTTGTGCTGAGCAATGGGTTCAGAAGCAATCTGCATTACCTGGTCTACGCCGATAATCCAGGCCAGGAATGTATTGGCCACCAGCACGGCAATGGCAAAGAAGATGCTGTATTTGGCCACGCGCTTGAGGATTTTCTCCTTGTTCCACGGCATTTTGACCAGCTTGCGCTGCTGGTTGGCATCGCCATCAATCCAGTACTCGATCTTTCGGAAGACCATCTCCATAAAAATGGTCTGCGGGCATACCCATCCGCAGAACAAGCGTCCCCATACCACAGTGAACAAAATGATAAAAACTACCAGGGTGAGCATGGCCAACACGAACAAGTGAAAGTCCTGCGGCATAAAAGGCAAACCAAAAAGAATGAATTTGCGCTCCAACACGTTGAACAAGAACATGGGCTCGCCATGTATCTTGATGAAAGGTGCACCAAACAGGAAAGCCAGCAACCCCCAACTCACATACGTGCGCCACCGGTAATAGCGACCTTTGGGCTTCTTGGGATAAATCCAAATGCGCTTCCCCGATTCGTCCACCGTAGCGATGCGATCGCGATAAGCTTCTTTTTCTCGAGCGGATATCTGTCGATTCATCTTCCATAGATTTTACAATGGTGGAGGTGGACGCAATGGGTTTTACAGAACAGCAAATCGAGATTGTGGGGCAGCCTTCACAGCTGCCCCTGAGCCAGGATCGGATCAATTCATGCCTACTTCATCGCCAGCCACTTCCGATTCTTCCATAGCTTGAGGTTGACACTTCTCACCTTCAGGTGCCTTGCCCTCTTTGTTGGTACCAGCTAGCTCAGTGAGGATGTAACTCGCCACGCGTTGAATGTCCTGCGGCCTCAATTGGGTCTTCCACGAAATCATTCCCTTTGCTGGTACACCTTCTGAGATAATATGAAACACATCGCCGATGCTACATCCGTGAATCCAAAATTCATCCGTGAGGTTAGGCCCAATCTGTCCTGATCCATCTGGCAAATGGCAAGCGGCACAGTTGGCTTCAAAGATCGATTGCCCAATAGACAATTCTTGTTCGTCAGTTAGCAAGGTCACGTTGGTCTCGTCAATAGTAGCCCCCATCTGAGCTTTGTAGGCTGCCACTGCTTTTTCGGCTTGCTCCACTTCCATCCGAAATTCTTCTTCGGAGCTAGGGCCATAGCCCAAAAAGTGATAATACGACATATACACCACTCCGAAAATGATCGTTACGTAAAATAGTGCTACCCACCACGGCGGCAAGCTGTTGTCCAACTCGCGGATGCCATCGTATTCGTGATCGAACATCACTTCTTCTTCGCGCTCTACAGGTACTGCTTTAGTCATCGACTTCATGAAGCGGTCCCACCAGGAGTGCTTTTCTTTCTCTTCCAAGTATTTAGAAACATCTACACCCTGCTGTTTCAGATACTCCAACTCCTGCATACGCGTCACGAGCGTAAATAGGCGCACGATGGTATAAAAGGCCATAATCACCACTATAGCGCCCAATGCAATGATGATTTGGGTCATGAGTCGATCCAGAAAATGCGGATCGGTGCCGCTACTTGCCTGATCTTGTGCGACCACAAGCCCTCCCATGAGCAGGCTCCACACCGTCGCAACAATTCGGATGGTCGATTTATGCTTCATCTTGATTTGCTTTTTCAGGTTTGGAATCATCAAGCGGAAGGCTGGCCATGTGGTCGTAAAAGGCACGATCGCGCACCAGTACCAGCCAGATAGCCACTAAGAAAATGGTGAAGAACGTCACTAAGGCGAAAATGGCCATCCAGTTAAGATCATGAGTCTGAGATTGTATCAGATATCTAAACATAACTGTCTTGTTTTTGTAGTGTGGCGGGCGAGAAGGCTTTCCACCCGCCAGCAAATGGGTTACTTTTCAGCTTGTTGCTTGACTTTAATATCGGTACCGAGGCGCTGGAGATAGGCGATCACAGCAATGATCTCTTTATTTTCCAGGCCTTCGTAATCAATGCCATCTCGGCGCAACTCCTCAGCGATCATTTTGGCCTGAAGCTTCAAGTCCTCTTCTGCGATCTCTTCATAACCAGGCTCATAGGGTGTGCCTAAACCGCGCAACACGCGGATCTTGTCTTTGATAAGCGAATAGTCCAAATCGTTTTCTGCCAACCAAGGATATTTGGGCATGATGGACCCCGAAGAAGTGGAGGTGGGATCAACTAAATGGTTGAAGTGCCAGCTATGAGAGTACTTGCCTCCTACCCGATGCAAATCGGGCCCTGTGCGCTTCGACCCCCACAAAAATGGCCGATCATAGATAAACTCACCCGACTTGGAATACTCGCCATAACGCTCTACTTCCGAGCGGAAAGGACGCACCATTTGCGAGTGACACCCCAAGCAACCTTCTCGGATGTAGATATCACGGCCCTCTAATTCCAGAGGTGTATAAGGCTTGACCGATTCGATGCGTGGCACATTGCTATCGATGGTAAACATAGGTATGATCTCTACCAGCCCACCAATAGCCACCAACACAAGGCTGAGGAGCAACATCTGGATGGGGCGCCGTTCAATCCAGCGGTGCCAATATCCATCGCTATGGCCTGCTACGCGCACACGCGCTGGCGCCTCTGCAGCCTCTTCACCAACAAATGAGCCCTGCTGTGCCGTCTTCCATAGATTATACACCATGATGAACGCCCCCGTCAAGTAGAGCGTGCCGCCAAAAGCGCGCATGCCGTACATGGGCAAGATCTGCGTAACTGTATCGAGGAAGTTGCCGTATTTCAGGATGCCTTCCGGCAAAAACTGTTTCCACATCAAGCTCTGTGTCCATCCAGCCCAATACATGGGAATGACGTAGAACAAAATGCCAAGCGTAGCAATCCAGAAATGTGTGTTGGCCAACTTTACCGAATGCAATTTCGTATTGTATAGGCGCGGAATGAGCCAATACAACGCGCCAAAAGTCAGCATGCCATTCCAGCCCAGCGTGCCCACATGCACGTGGCCAATTGTCCAATCGGTAAAGTGGCTAATGGCATTTACGCTCTTGACCGAAAGCATCGGCCCTTCAAAAGTAGCCATCCCATACGCCGTCACGGCCACCACCATAAACTTCAAAATTGGGTCTTGCCGCACGCGATCCCATGCCCCCCGCAAGGTGAGCAAGCCATTGAGCATGCCACCCCAAGAAGGGGCAATCAGCATCACGGAAAAGACTGTACCCAACGACTGTGCCCAGTCGGGAAGTGCCGTATAGAGCAAGTGGTGGGGGCCCGCCCAGATGTAGATAAAGATCAACGCCCAGAAGTGAATAATAGACAGCTTGTAGCTGTACACTGGCCGGTTGGCAGCCTTAGGGACGAAGTAATACATCAACCCCAGATAGGGCGTAGTAAGGAAGAAAGCCACCGCATTGTGACCGTACCACCACTGCACCAGGGCATCTTGTACACCTGCAAAGACGGGATAGCTCTTCCAAAAGCTCACAGGAACCTCGAGGTTATTACCTATGTGCAGCATGGTGACCGTCACCCAAGTAGCGATATAGAACCAGATAGCCACATAGAGATGCTCCTCACGCCGCTTGAGGATCGTACCAAACATGTTGATACCGAAGATAACCCAAACCAACGCAATGAGGATGTCGATAGGCCATTCCAACTCGGCATATTCATGTGAGCTGGTAATACCCATTGGCAGCGTTAGTGCCGCCAACACAATGATGAGCTGCCACCCCCAGAAGTGAAGGTTACTCAGCAAATCGCTGTACATGCGCGTCTTTAACAGACGCTGAAGGGAGTAGTACACACCCATAAATATGCCGTTGCCCACAAAAGCAAAGATCGCTGCATTGGTATGCAGTGGCCGGATGCGGCCAAATGTCGTGTAAGGAAGCTCTAGGTTCAGGCTTGGAAACACCAATTCGAGGGCAAGCCACAGGCCCACGATCATGCCTACTGCTCCCCACACCGTCGTGGCAATGGCGAACTTGCGCACGATGCCATTGTCGTAGTAAAACTTTTCTACCTGGCTCATAAGGACTTGGTTTTTAATTGGACTGTTGTTTTGTTTCCCCATGATCCGCATCGTCTAGTAGGATGCGTACTGATGGCGTATAATCGTCGTCGTACTGACCTGAACGCACCGCCCAGATAAATGCACCCAAAAAGATGAGCGCAATAAAGAAGCTGGCACCTATCAGCAAAATCATGATCTTCATAACCGAATAATTTTGAGCAAAGAAGCAGCACAAGCACAGCGTAGCAGATGAGCCTGATCAACACCTACACTGACTTTTATCATTTTTACGTCAGGGCCCGTGCTAGTCCTTGGGCCATAATCCCATACGCCAAGCGATGTAGGTCGTCATGCCTACGCCAAATACGACGATAGTTACAGAACTGGCAGGCATCAACACTGCAGCTATGACTGGCGAGAGCAACGCGCGCAAGGCAAAACTCTGCCCAATCACATTGTACAGCGCGGCCACTCCATAGGCTTTAAATACCGAACGCACTGCGCGTTGAGCATAGCGATAGTGCTGGGGCAAAGCTGGCAAGCAGCTGGCATCCAAAATGGCATCGCTGGCAGGTGTAAAGTGCGTGATATCTTCAGCCACAGCTATACCCACATCAGCTTGGCGCAATGCGGCCGCATCGTTGAGACCATCACCCAACATCAACACCTTGTGCCCACGTGCTTGCAAGTACTCGATAAAGGCCAGTTTGTCTTCGGGATTTTGCTCAAAAGCCATATGGCTTTCGCCAAAAAGCTCCGACAAGTGCGCCGCCTCTTGTGCCCGATCGCCGGAGAGCAACCACACCGCTTTGCCTTGTTTTTTGAAAAAAGACACCACCTGCTCGAAGCCTGCGCGCCACTCAGGTTTGAATACAAACCGCCCCTTTACTTCATCGCCTATGCGCAACCACACTTCTGAAGCTGAACGCGAACTTGCTCCCACAAAATAGGCCTGGCCCAAGCGCAGAGACACGCCATTCACAATGCCTTCAATGCCCTTGCCCTTTTCTTCTCGAAACTGTTGCACGACTACCTCCCCTGGATGACCCATTACTTCCACAATACGCCGACTCATAGGATGGGCCGACTGAGCTGCTAGGGCGGCTACTTGCCGTCGCTCATCGGCCGACAAAGGCTGGCCCACATAGTGCATGGTAGCCTTGCGCGTAGTGGTGAGCGTGCCTGTCTTGTCGAATATCACAGCCGTGATCCCCTTCAGCCGCTCGATAACTGTAGTATCTTTTAAGTACAAGCCATTTCGGCCGAGGATGCGCATGGCATTGCCAAAAGTGAAAGGTATAGCTAGTGCCACAGCACAAGGGCAAGCAATGATAAGCACGGCAGTAAAGGCATCAATAGCTGCATGTACATCGCGTGGCCACCACCACACAAGAGCCCCCACAGCCAATAGTAACACCACTGCAGTAAACCACTTACCCACGCTGTCGGCCAGCTGTTCGGTTTTTAGTTGGGTTTGTTTGTGAGCGTACTGCTGTTCTTGCCACAAGCGCGTCAGGTAGCTCTGTGCCACATGTTTCGTCAAGATCACTTCTACGGATCCGCCCATCTGGCGTGCTCCTGCAAACACCTTTTCTCCTGGCGCTGCAGGCTGAGGCTCAGCTTCACCCGTGACAAAGCTGTAATCGAAATATCCCTCCCCCTTGTCCAAAATCCCATCGGCAGGCACTAGCTCCCCATGGCGAATGCGAATGCGCTGGCCAGGTACTAACTTGCGAATGGGCACACTGCGTTCCTCACCTTGCTCGATCAAGGTAGCAGCCAGTGGCAACCAAGACTTGTAGTCGCGATCAAAAGACAACTGCTGCCATGTCTTCTGCTGATACCATTTGCCCACAAGCAGAAAAAACACCAGGCCTGCCAAGCTATCGAAGTAGCCAGGACCTTGCTGAGCAAGCACCTCAAAAGTACTGCGACCAAAAAGTGTCAGCATGCCCAAGGAAATGGGTACATCTATATTGAGCTGTCCCATGCGCAATCCTTGCCAGGCAGACCGCAGATAATCCAATCCCGAATACGCCAATACCGGGATACTCAACAACAGGTTGATATAGCCAAAAATCCAAACCCAACCTCGATGACTCGCCACATCTAATCCCAAATATTCCGGAAAGCTGAGCAACATCACATTGCCAAAGGCAAAACCCGCCACCCCAATCTGGTACAGCAGCCGGCGCGAATTGCCTCGCTCACCCCCCTTTTCGGCTGTAGCTAATCGAATAGCCGGCGGATAACCCACCGTAGCCAACAACTCGACAATTTGCCGCAAACTGATCTGACGTGGGTCAAAACTTACGGCCAACTCTTTGCGCATGAAATGCACGCGTGAGTGGAGAATGCCTTCGCGCAAGCGATACAAGTGTTCCAACAGCCATATGCACGAAGCACAATGTATTTGGGGCAAGTGGAGCGTCACTTTGGCTAAGGTAGGACTGCGAAACTCGAGCAGCGATTCGATCACCTCCTCGTCATCCAAAAATTCATATCGCTCTTGTCGGCGGCCCTTGAGCGAGATGCCCGGCTGGGCATCCAGCTCGTAGTAGCGACACATATCTTTGTCTTGAAGTAACTGATAGACCATGCTGCAGCCCCTACAGCAAAAACACTTGCCATTGTATTGGATGGGATGCGCTCCACAGGGCTCCCCACAATGGTAGCACTGTACATCACTTCTTACAGATTTATCAGGGCCTGCAAGTAAAGATTTGTGTGGTGTGAGGGCAGTCATTAGCTTAGTATTTGCACAAATGTGCGTCGCCTACACATGCCATGAATTGCGCTATGTCAAGACAAAAGTTGATTTTTATCAGCTGGAGAATGCCTACAGGCTCTAATTCCGCCGTGTATACCTTTTGTCATTCATTTTACATTTATTACTTTAGCAGCATGATTGACCATTTTTTTCATCAAAACAAAGCATTATGAAAAGCCTGAAGTTGATTTTTGGTTCTGTCCTCATGGCCGGTGCACTGTTCGCCATGGTCGCCTGCAACGGCGGCAACGAAGGTGCAGAAGAAGCCACTGAAGAAACCATGGAACAGGCAGAAGCTGCCCAACCTGAAGAAGAAGCTACCGCTCCTGCCCCTGACACTACTGCTCAAGCAGATACTGCTTCTCATGACAGTATGAAAGAAGGCAACCATCACGACGACATGGATGGGCACAGCCATGAGAATGGTCACGAAGACAGCCACTAAAAGAAACCACTACGGGTTTTACCCGAGCCCCGTCTGAATGTAAGTGTTTGGACGGGGCTTTTTTTTGTGCCCTACATCCTCCTACCTTTACCCATTGTAAAAGTTTCACTTGCTTCACCACCAATCTCTATGCCTATGCGCCTCATCCTTGCCTGTGGTATACTGTTGCTTGCGCTTCCAGGTGTAGCTCAAGGCACAGCTGAGGTGCGCCGATACGACAACGACACACACGTGTTAGCTCCCTCCTTCAGCTATGGCGGCCACGTCCCGGCTGGTGATCTAGCTACTCGCTTTGGTCCCAATCTCACCTTTGGCGTAGGCATCGAGTGGCTTAGCCAAAGCAACTGGTTTTTTGGCCTACACTACAACTACCTTTTTGGACAACAGGTAAAAGAAGACCCACTCAGCATCTTGCGCGATGCCGACGGCAACATTCCAGGCGAAAATGGCGAACCCTCATTTGTTGCGCTACGACAACGCGGCTTTGCGTCGGGCATTCATGTAGGCCGCCTCATCACGCGTTCCACACAGGCACGCGCGGGCTTGCGCATAGAAGGGGGCATCGGTATACTACAACACAAAATCCGAATACAAGAAGACCCTCAGTCATTTGTGGCGCTAGTATATGGCGAGTATAAAAAGGGATGGGACCGCATGGCCAATGGCATATCACTCAGGCAATTCGTTGGCTGGCAAGTACTCAGCCAAAATCGCCGCATCAACTTCTACGCAGGTGTCGAAATAGAAGAAGCATTTACGCGCAGCCGACGTAGCTATGACTTTGCACAAATGAGGCCATTACGAGAAAAACGCTTCGACATGCTGATTGGGCTACGCGCCGGCTGGATCATGCCATTCTACATTCATGAAAACACTGAAGAAATTTATTATTGATTGGATATATCAGTGGAGCATCAGGGCCTACGTGTGGGCCATCAAAGTAGTTGCCCCCTTTCACGATAAAGCACGATTGTGGGTGCAGGGTCGCCGCCACAATGTGGCTCGGTTAAACCGTTTGCCGAAAGGCAAGCCCGTAGTATGGATGCACTGTGCCTCTCTGGGCGAGTTTGAGCAAGGCCGCCCACTCATCGAAGCTATTCGCACAGCACATCCCTCTGTGGCTATTTTACTCACTTTTTTTTCGCCTTCGGGCTTTGAATTGCGCAAAGACTATCCACATGCTGATGTAGTGGCCTACTTGCCCCCAGACTTGCCCCAAGCAGTACAGCAGTTCCTCGACACAGTGCGCCCCTCACTAGCGCTGTTTGTCAAATACGAGTTTTGGCGCAATTACCTCCAGGGCCTGCACCAACGCCAAATACCCACTATACTCGTCTCAGCACGCTTTCACCCTGGGCAAATCTTTTTTAAGCCCTGGGGCGGTGCCTTTCGCCAAATGCTCCACTGGTTTACCCACATCTTCGTACAAGATGCCCAATCTAAACAGCGACTCGAGCACATAGGTGTCACTGCTGTGAGTGTAGCGGGCGACACGCGAGTAGACCGCGTAGCAGCTATTGCCGCCCAACCTACCGCTATACCTGCAGCCGCGCGGTTTCGAGCAAGTGCCACACATTTGCTCATCTGTGGCAGTACTTGGCCCACCGACGAAAAGGTGCTGGCTCCCCTGCTCAACCATTTGCCGAAAGGCTGGAAGGCCATCATAGCTCCTCATGAAACCGATGAAGGCCACATCCATGGGCTTTGTGGCCGTTTGAAAGTGCCGTATCTGCGCTATAGCCAACTGCATCAGCACACCGACTTGGCACCAATACACATACTCATCATCGACAATGTGGGCATGTTGTCGCATTTGTACCAATACGGGCATATTGCTTACATCGGTGGTGGATTTGGCAAAGGCATTCACAATACGCTGGAGCCCATGGCGTTTGGCCTACCCGTGTTGTTTGGCCCTCACTACCGAGGTTTTGCAGAGGCAGAATACTTAGTAGCCTCGGGCGGCGGCCGCAGTGTTTGCAATAGTACGGCGTTGCAGCGCGCCTTTGCTAAATGGCTTGTCCCACAAGCCTGGCAACAGGCTTCCCAAAGTGCCCAACACTATATCGAGGTAAATACAGGTGCCAGCATGCGTATCTTGCAACGCCTTGAGCCCCTACTACAGAATTCCCATACCTTTGCACCATGAATCATGCAATGAGCGAGTTGTTCGAAAGGATGCGCCAGTTCAAAGTGCTGGTATTGGGTGACGTCATGATCGATCGCTACGTGTTAGGGCATGTTTCGCGCGTGTCGCCAGAAGCCCCCGTGCCTGTCGTGCATTTTCAAAAAGAAGAAAACCGATTGGGAGGCGCTGCCAACGTAGCACTTAACATCGCCGCCATGGGCGCCACCCCACTCTTGGTAAGCCTCATTGGCCACGATGCGTATGGCACCCAGTTTTTGCACTTACTACCTCAAGCAAGCATTGCCCCACATGGCATCGTGTCGAGCCATCATCGGCGCACTACTGTCAAAACACGTGTCATTGCTCAGGGACAACACTTGCTGCGCATCGATCGCGAAGACACGCACCCACTCAACCAAGAGGAAGAAGCCCACATTTTGGCCCACCTCCAACAACTCTTAAAAGCCGAGTCTCCTGATGTGCTGATCCTCCAAGACTACAACAAGGGGCTGCTCACACCCAAGGTGATTGAACAAACCATACAATGGTGCCGTGCTCGGCAAATTCCCACGGCTGTAGATCCCAAACGACATAACTTTTTTGCCTTTCGGCAAACGACGCTCTTCAAGCCCAACCTAAAAGAAGTGTCCGATGCATTGGGATGGGCCGTACAACCCACGCTCACCGATCTGGCCCAAGCAAGCCAGCAGTTGCGCCAACAGCTCGATCACCACATTACGCTCATTACCCTTTCGGAAAAAGGCATCTTTTTCGACGATGGCAAAGAGATGGGTATCCTACCAGCCCACCCTCGCGACATTGCCGACGTATGTGGTGCCGGCGACACAGTGATCAGCATCGCCACGCTTGCATTGGCTGCAGGCCTATCTGTATCGCAAATAGCTCTATTGGCCAATTTGGCTGGCGGGCAAGTATGCGAACGCGTAGGTGTGGTACCCGTAGAAGCTCAACGGCTCATGCACGAATGGACGCAGGCTTTTGCTCCTCAGCGCACTTCCTGACTTTTCCTTTACTATTGCCCATTGCGTGCCGCCAGCACCCGGCGCACGAAGGCTTGTGCCGTACCTGGATTGACTGGTGCAATCTCGTACACTTGCCCATCCCCCATCTTGATAAGGCGATCTTTGTCCTTCATATTGATCACCTCGTCGTTGAAAGTCGCATTGTTGGACACTACGTTGAGCACCCCATCGCGAAAGCCGAAAAAGTAATAGTAGCCTGATGGAGCCTCTATGTAAATATAAAGGCGGTCTTTGCCATTTGTCGGCATTTTGAACTCCACGTACCCCTTGATGCGCCTATTAAACATCTCACCAGCAATGCTCACCAGTCCCAATTTGTCTTCCAAAGAGACAAAAGACTGGTAGTCAGGATCCCATCGCAAGGGGATCTTACTAAACAGAAAGGTATAATCATTGAGCTTTTTAGGCAACTGGAGGGTACCTCCCGCCAGATTGGTTATGGATTCCTTTATACTTTTATCTGTATGGGGAAACAAGTTAGCGATAGCCCGTTGATAAAAGGCAATATCTTTTGCATACACGACATATTCCGCATTGAAACTCTGCGATTGGAAGTCGAGCAGCAAGATACGCAACAAATTGTCGGGCAAAATCAGGTGCACACCGGCCATTGCCTGCGCACGAACCTCTTCAAAGCCCGTAGTGAGCCCAAGAGTTGAGTCGAGCACCTCGCCGCTAAATTTCGTCTGAATCACACCTGCCGCATCTACACTGATAAACTCCAGCCCAGAGCCCAATGCCAGTTTGCCGCTTCCCTCTACCTTCCGGTTTTTGTTGTAATACACCAGCATATTACCTGTAAGCGCATTGCCCAACACGCGCGCCGAATCGCCCAGGACAAACCGGTCGAGCGACTTTTCGTAGCGCAACACACCTTGTACTGGAAGTATAGGCCTATCGCGACGAAAGTAGAGTGGCATCATGATGCGGGGATAGACATGGCCGGTCTCTTTGCTGAGGAAAAAGCCTGAATACAGCGGCTGCCCCTCATAGTTCTTGGGTACCTCGAAAGGCAATATGAGATTGTTGCGGTCGGCCTCACAATTGATGTAAAACCAATGTCGGGCTGGTAAAGTGGAAGACTCAAGGCGAGCAAAGCCCTCGAACTTGAGCAAAGGCTTCTCCGCACTCAGTGAAATAGTACCAAAATATTCGACATGGTCGCCCATGAAAAACTGATCTTCAGGTTTAATTTGCGTAGTAGCTCGCGTGACACTAGCTTTTTCGCTCATGCGCCCCTTGCCCACGCGCGTGCCTGTGATTCGCTCAAACCAGATCTCCTGCTCATGCCCCGGTACATTGTACTCGTAAAAGCCCTTAGCACGATATTCTTTGCGGCCCAGAATGCGTACTTCAGCGCGATTGATCACGTGATATTTACTTGTCGTATCAGCTACAATACGTGCATTGTTGAGCAGGCTCATGCGCCCACCGGGTTCTATCACGATGCGCCCACTGTCGGGATACACAAAGGCATCAGAAGTGATGATCCAGGGCACACCCTCTACTTGTAGTAGGTTGGAACGCAAGTCGTAGCGTGCCGCCTTTCCTTGAAAGTGCAAGGAGTCTTGCTCAGGATGTGTGCTCACAAAATGCCCCAAGCGCCCCTGAGTAGCTTTGAAGGTAATGGTATGGCCCGCCATGTCCCAGTCGAACTCGTTGAAAGAAGTAGTATATTGATTATAGGGCAAGGTGGTGGTGAGCAATTCGGCATTAGCGCGAAACTGCCCCAGCTGCTGGTCAAAATCGACTATGCCATTGAGGTTATCGGTTTGCAAGGCAATTGCATCGGCATCGAAGGCGCGTATGCGCACATTAGTTGTATCAGCTTTTGCCGAAAAGGCGCCAAAGCTGAACAAGCGCGAGTACATACTGGCTTTGCCCCAGTCAAAAGTGCCTCGCCCCTTGAGGCCATCCGGCGTTAGGATAAGTGTGCCATCGAGGAAATGCGTGCCTGTGCGGTATAGCTCAAAAGGCGCTTCTTCGCTGCGCACGTACATACTGTCGAGCCAGGGGTGCCAGTCGATTTTGACGTCATAGCCGCGCACCTGCGGGATCTCCACCGGTCCAGTGCGCTCTTCATCCATATTGAAGCGCTCAGCCGAGGCCAGTAGCTGTTTGGGCTTGAATATGATATCTTTAGAGTCTATACGCGCATTGAGATAGCTAATCACGCCTTTACCCAAAAACCCCTGATTGCTTAGACTCAACTCACCACTGTAGTGTCCTTTTCCCAAATAGGCGGGAAAGCCTTCATCAGGTGTGCGCGATTGAAAGCCCAAAGAGCGATCTGATTGCAGTACGAGAGTTTCCTCAAAGTCGGGGAATATGTGTGCCGACACTAAGGTACCTGGAAATGCCAAGTATTGGGGTTTGAGTTGATCCAGATCGTTGAGATGAAAAGGGTTGAGCTTGAAGTAAAACGAATCGCGCACATAGGCGCCATCAAACAAATCGGGCCAATCGTAGAAAACGAAGGCGGGTCGATCTGTATGCAAAGACGGAAAGGTAGGGATGTCCTCTCTTCCCGATTTGTTGTGGGGGGCATCGATGAGCAAATCTCCGCCCAAGTACTCGATACGCGAAGCTATGCTCACTGCTTCGGGCTTGCCGTCGCGATCCACGCGACCAGTAGGCAAAAACAAATCCAGATAACGAATGGAATCCAGATGAATGCTAAAAGGCTCGTATTCGAAGTGAAAATCCTTACCTGTAAACACAGCAAACCCAGCAAACAAACGGCCATCGAAGTCCATATTGCGGTTCTCCAACAAGGTGATGCGCTGGTTTGTCGGTTTGAGCCCCACGCGTTGGCGTTTGCTAAACTGTACATGCGTGATGCCATTAGCCACCAAGCGACCATCACACAAGCTCATCAGGCCATTGGGTTGACGCGTATCGGAGTGCAAGCGCAGCCAGTCGTGATCTACCTCACCTTTGTGGGCCTTTGCATAGTGAAAGATCTTTTCCTGCAAATAGACCAACTCCTTGTCCGAGTCATAGCGCACAAAACCTTCTGCAGCCAACTCAAACAGCAAAGTACGTATGTTGTCTACAGTGTAATTGGGGTTGAGGCGCTGGGCCAAGCTACCGGCTCGAAGTACGCGCTGGCCCGTTTCATTGTATACTGCCTGAATAAGCGCCAACGGGTTGAAGTCGGCAATGCGTTGTAGGCGACGATACTCTACAGGATCGAAATAGTGATAAGATTCAAATACAGCAGGGCGTGGTGCTTGTGCCAAGGCCAGCTTCTTGGCACCAATAAAAACTGAGTCGGCAGCAAAATTGGCATCGAGATGCTCTACATCAATGCGTATCCGATGGTAGCTATCGCTAAATGGGTTGCGATCGCTACCTCGCTTGCCACGACGCAAACTCAACAAGCGCTTAGGTATTTCGTAGCGTATATTGACCGAGGGGTGGAAGATAGAATCAGCACCAAAGTAAATAGACACTTGCACTTGCTCGCCCGTAATGCGCTCCTGGTCCCTAATGACAAACAACTGAGCCAGCCCCCGAAAGCGCTTCACTTGATCGAGGTTAAAAATCAACACCTCTGCAGGCAGCTCTTCCGTGCCCGTACCGTAAATAGTCATGCCTTCCAAGCGAATGCCGCCGCGATAGCGTATCCCTTCGCCAAAATTATCTACGCGCAACATGTGCTCATAAGACTCAAATGAAGGGTAGAGCCCTCGATTGTCCTTACCGATGCGCAAGACTTTGTCGCGGAAGGTACCCTTTACCTTTAGCGAACCAAAAAATTTCGGATAGTGCAAGGCCACATCTTGCGCTTCATATAGCGCTTTGGTTACATCTACTTCGTATTGAACCAATGTGACGTACAGTGATTCGGGATCTAGGCCATATCGGGCCCAGCTCACACGGCCGTTTTGTCCTTGCCAAACTTGTTCGTCCGGATAGTAAACGCCACCCGTAGACTCGATCACAATTGAATCCTTGCCTTGTAAAGCGATGAGATCTGTCTTTGGAATTTCCACTACTGGCTGTGTACCATTGAGCGACATATGCCACTTGTCCGTAGTCACTTTCCACGTCACGCGGCCACTGCGCAGAGCACCTTGCGCAAAAAAGTCAAGGCTAAACTCCAAAAAGCGCTGATAGGGCTTAAAACGCCTATTTTGCACGCGCTGCAACAAGGTGTCGAGCAGATCGTGCCATTCTTGTATGCGGTTACCAGCTTGTGTGGTGCCCTTGATATGCATCAACGCATTGAGGTAGGTGCGAAAATAGGGCGTGGGGCCCATGCCCTTTTGCCGCATAGCGTTAGCGGTAGACATAATGCGTTTGGCTTCATCGGGTTCGAAATAGCCCGAGAGCCAAAGCTTACCAAAATCTTTAGCTAAAGCCATCAAGGTGGGATTGCCAGTCTGTATTAACCATCCTTCAACTGTATTCCAGAAAGGCCCCGGCTCGCAAGGCCACTCTCCAGCATCTTGGGCCTCGAGTGTAGGCACAGATGCGAGCAAGGAAAAGACGAGTAGGCAAATGCGCGTGTTCATCGAATGGCGTTTTTTGAGGGTTTCCATATGTGGGATATGAGAAGGTTCAGCTTGGCGACAGCTCCATACAAAGCCATTTGCCCCTGCTATTGCGGAACTCTACTGCAAAGCCGTGTGTGGCCGCTGCTTCGAGCAAGCGAGCTTCATCTTGTTCGAGTATACCTGATACGAGCAGGCGGCTATGAGGGCTCATGCGCCGCTTCAACGCAGGCAGAGAAGCTAAAATTACATTGCGATTGATGTTGGCCAAAATCAGGTCGAAAACTTGCTGGGGCACATCGCATAGCGTGCCGTGGATGGCATAAATGCACTGTGATACGCCATTACGCGCCGCATTTTCTACAGTGCTCTCCCATGCAGGCTGTGCTACGTCTACTGCGACGACGGGGTCGGCACCACGCATAGCCGCTAAAATGGCCAACACGCCAGTACCACATCCATAATCGAGTACGGATCGCTGGGCTAGCTCCCAATGAGCCATGCGATCCAACATCATCCAAGTGGTTTCATGATGGCCAGTGCCAAAGGCCATCTTGGGTTCGATAATTACTTCATGCGCTACCTCCGTTATAGGATCGTGGAACGGTGCGCGCACTGCACAAAATCGCCGTACGATGACGGGATCGAAATTGGCTTCCCACACCGCATTCCAGTTTTGCGCTGGCACGTGCTGTACTGTCCATTCGAAAGCGATCCGTGCACGCCAATCCTCCAAACTGCGTTCTACTGCTTTGCGCGGAATACTTATAGGCAACCAAGCGTGCAGCACACCTGCTTCCTCTGCAAAGGACTCAAAAGGCAAACTACTACACAAGCCCAGTAAAGCTTCCAGTAGGTCCGCTGCTTCAGGTTTGATGCGATATTCCCAATAATCCATGAACACTTCACTTTTTCTCATCGGCAGGTAAAGGCGAAGGCCGAACTACTCGTCATTGCTGCCAAAACCTCAAAGTAGCCGGTGCAACACCTATTGCTGGATTGAGCCGTATATCTGGAAAGGCAGCGCGTATGCCCATCCTGATCATAGCCAAGTGGTGTACTGCATGGTCGTGCACAAACATCAGCTCACGCCCCACGGTAGAAGAAACTACTGGTCGCTGTACCTCAGAGTCGATACTCAAAAAATCGGCACGAACCAATATGGTCTGATGCTCGTCAGCATCTTCAAATGCCTCGATCAACTTGGCCAATACAGCTCGTGCTTGCGTCGGTTCGCATTCCAAATGTGCATCACGCGTGCGGGCTGCATAATCAACAGGAGCGTTTTGAGCTACATCGCGTAGCAGGCACTGTGCGAAATCTATGATATGCCGAAAGTGTTGGCCTAAGGTAGATCCACCAAACACAGCCAAAGGACAAGTATATGCTTGTGGCGACAATTGTGCCAACAGCTGGTCCATTTGCCCGAATACTACGCGAAGGCCTTCAATGCAGTTCATCATCAGAAAATCTTCTCTCTAAACAAATCACTTGTATCGCAAATACACTCGCCCAAGCCATGCCCATATAGCTCATTCATGATATTAGCCAGCAAAAAGAAGCATTTTTAGACAAAGTGACAAGATCCAATACCCTTTCAGATTATAGCTTACGCAAAAACGAGCAAGTCATTTGCTTCATTTGTCATCAAAATCTTTTAAAGATATACAGATACGCAACTCAAAGAAGTATTTTCCCAATTTACAACCAAGTGCATGCATTATCATTGCATCCATGAGTAGCCTTCATCTACATTTTGGCTTGCAATACGACCATATTATTGCTCCGCGCCCATTAGAAGAAAGTGGCGTTTTGTATGCAGGCCCCCAACGGTTGTTACTCTGGCTGGAACAGCGACTGGGTCTGGCCGGACATGCCGACGACAACGACCATCTGCGCATTGCCTCATGGCGCAGCTTATTGGAACACTACCTTGCGCGTCGAGATGATGTGTGGTATCGCGCTTCTTTTGAGGCCGACCCACTAGCCACTGCTGCCGATCTGCTCAGCAAACGCGACGAGCTGATAGGTGCAGGGTGGTCGTTCCGACCGACCTCCGACATGCCCAATCGCCTGCGCGTATGGGCCGAATTGGAGCAACTTCACCGAGAAGGTAAAGCGGGGGCACTTCCCCCAGGTCGATCCGACCGACTCGAAGTAGTCATAGCAGCACTGCAAGCAAGGAACGCTTGCCCCTTTGCCTCTATCACATTAGCTGAGCCCATATCTTTATTGCCACCTGCCTGGCAACGCCTATTTGGGTTGTGGCCCGATCGATGTCGTATTCACTCCTTGCCCAAGCCCCAACCCACTACGGATCTGGGGCGCTGGCAGCTACGGCTTTTGGGGCAATCGGCGCACGATGGGCCACAAAAGCAAAACCTACAAGGTGATGGCTCACTGCTGATCTTGCGCAGCCGTCGTGCACGCGACGCAGCGGCATTTTGGGCTGTAGTACTGCGCCGCAATGCAGCACTGCGCCCATTGATGGTCGTCACGGCCGATGATCGCATGCTCGATACGGCCTTGGTACGAGAAGGGTTGCCCGGCATGGGCATACCTTCGAGTTCGCAGGCACGCCCTCCCCTCCAATTGCTCAAGTTGGCCATGGCCTTCTTGTGGGAGCCCATCCAGGTAGAGCGCCTGTTGGAATTTGTCAGCCTGCCCATCAAACCCCTGGACGAAGCCCTAAGCCTACACATCGCGCGTCACTTTTCCACCCGACCAGGCATCGAAGGCCCTGAATGGCAAGCTACCATCAATCAGTTTTTCAAAAAAGCAGAAGCCATTAGGCCTACGGAAATAACTCATTTGCGCAGCCAGTTTCAGTTTTGGTTTGCGCGCAAGCGCTATGCAGCACATCAAGAAGCTCCTTTAGCCGATGCGAAAAGTTTGTACGACTACATCCAACAATGGGCGCAGCACAGCTTGCGCCAACAAGCCAACCGCTATCCATCGCTGTTCATATTGGCCCAACAAGCTCGAAAAGTAAGCGAGCTACTAGAGCTATGGCCCAAACGCTCCATTACACAGCTGGAGCTGGAACGCATCGTACGCACCATTTTCGAACCTGCCCCTGCCTCTTTCCAGCCTGAAGAAGCCGGCCATTTGCCCTGGGTAAGCCATCCAGGTGCCGTTTGTGGCCCTATCGATGAAGTATGTTGGTGGAATTTCGTCGAGTTTGAGCCCAGCTGGTTTTTTGACTCCTGGACACGCGCCGAACGCCAATATTTGGCTGCACAAGGGGTATGCCCCACCACCCCACAACAACAGAACGCACGCCAGATCTTTCACCGCACGCGCCCTGTACTTTGGGCCCGCCGTCGAGTAATACTCATCATACCCGATGAGGTAGATGGCCAGCCTACTTTGCCCCACCCGCTGTGGAGCGAATTGACAGCTACATTTGACCAAATGGAAACGATCACTGCCCACACCGATGCACCCCATGCGTGGCGCCCACACATAGCACTACCTTCACTCCAACCTATCGCTTCGTGCCCTCTGCCCCAGCCAGTGGCACGCATACATTTCCGCCCTGTGTGTCCACCCGAGCGCCCCGTAGAGTCATTGAGTAGCCTCGAAACGCTGTGCTATTATCCTCATATTTGGCTATTTCGCTACTGGCTCGAATTAGAAAGTGCTCCCTTGTTACACATCGTCGATCGCGACAAGCTCATGGGCAACTTAGCACACCGCCTTTTCGAACAGCTCTTGGCACAAAAGGACGTACTGAAATGGTCGCACAACCAGCTCAGTAGCTGGATCGAAGACCGTCTGGCACGGCTAATGCGTCAAGAGGCAGTCAGCCTCCTGCAATACGGCTGTGAGCCCGAAAGAATCGCATTGCAGCACCACCTCAGTACAGCTGCCTGGCGCTTACTGGACCATTTGCGTCACAACGGTTGGCAAATTGCAGCTACCGAACAGCCACTACAAGGCCCCTTTGCCGATATCGAGCTACGTGGTGTGGCTGATCTCGTGTTGCAAAGAGGATCGGAATGGGCAGTAATCGACCTGAAGTGGAGTGGCAAAACTTTCCGAATCCAGCAGCTCAAAAACCAGGAAGATCTGCAACTGACCTGTTATGCTCGCCTCGTCACTGCCGGTAAAGGATTTGCGCACAGCGCTTATTTCATCCTCAAACAGGGCGTACTCTTGTGTCGAGATAAACACGCCTTTGCGCACGCCCACATCGTGGGTAATGACAGCAGAAATGACCAACAGATCAAAGCCGAAATTTGGCAAAAAATGGAACACACCTGGCGCTGGCGGATGGCACAACTATCCCAAGGCTTGCTCGAAATTCGCACCGAAGCCACCAAAGATGAACTAGATCGCCACCCAGACCTCGTAGATGACAGATTTGACGCCATGTCATTGCTCGAAATGAAATCCACCGACCCACCCTTCGATGACTACAAAGTGCTCATTGGATTGGTCGAATAATTATGCTTACGCCATCATATCCAGCAAGTATAGAATCAGAACGACCACTAACACGAGCACTCCCAAACTCAGCAACAGGTTGGCCAACCAATTGATAATGGGCAAAAACAAACCCAAAATGAGTAACAATACACCTACCAAGACCAACATTAAGGCCAGCCGCACGCCCTCTCGATAGCTATTGCTTGATGATGGCGACAAAGCACGTTTCACTTTTTTGTGTAATTGCCGCAAGCGCTTGTAAACACGTACCTTGTGGCGTTGAATTTTTGCTAAATGTACTCGATGCTCTTTCGGCACAAACTGTACTTCAGCCGCATGAGTACGCAACCTATGGACTGCTATCGAAGAAGGGAGGTATATCCCCATTCCTACCACACATAGCAATAACCATCTTGTGACGATCCAATAATTCATCAGCTCGAAATTTTGCAGCACAAAATTCAAAGACCCTTATCCTTCTTGTCCAGACATTCGAATTGATTTCGAAAAAAGTCAATTTCAAAGACCTCGTAGTCCTCGTATCCCGTCGACCAATACACCCGGATGCGATCGATCTCAGCCTGACGCAACTTTTTCTCAGTTTGTGCATCAATGTTGTATTGAGGGGAATAGACCCAAGCCTGGCGCCGCTCATTCCACTTACCGCGCTCCAACACATTGTTGACCAATCGGATCACTTGGCCATTGAGCAAGACAATGTCTAGCCGACTACCTTTTGGCAGATGCCCAAATGCTTGAGGTGCCGCTTTACTCGCTACGGCAATATCCAATACGAGAAAGCGGTATCCTCCTGTGATGGCAGCCAGATGGCCATATGCTTCCAGGTAGTTTTTACCACGCATGATCTTGCGTAAGCCCGAAGGGGTATGGGCAAACAGCAATTGCGGTTTGACGTCGCGACGCAGTGTACCCGAGACTTCATCTCGGCCCTCGTAAAGGTAGGCACATGGTGGCTTAGGTGGGTACAACACCACGTCATGCTCCGGACGATATTGGGCATAAATGTGCACTGTAGGCTTGTGGGTTGCTTCTTCCTGATGCAATGGGAGTAACTTGCGCTCGTCTTCTTCGAGCCAAGTACGCCACTTCTTGGAATCGCTGCGCAATAAGCGCCCCAATTCATCGAGCTCTTTTTCGAGTTGACGCAACCTGTCGGCCAATTCTCCGTAGTGTGCTTTGGCTGCTTCGAAAGCCTCTTCTACTTTGCGCCGATCTTTTTTCGATGCGTGCTCACTTGATCGCAAGAGTACGAGCTGTTGTCGTGCTTCCTTACGCTCTTGCTCTGCTTGTGCCAATTGACGTAGCAGCTCAGTTTGTATGCGCCGTTTATCACGCCAGCTCATCACCAACTTCTGATAGGCTTCTTTGGTGAGTAGTTCCTCACGAGCAGGTACCTCTACCTGTGGCTGATCCGACAGTTGCACCTCATCTAAAGCAATAGGGTTGCCGTCTTTGTCGTACAGCGTATTGTTGCCCAAAGGATCGTTGAAGTAGCGCCACGAACCATCGGGATATACGATTATCTTTTCTCCTTTGTCATTCGTACGCAGTTCTTGGGCTACTCCTACCGGCATCGAACTAATCAATAGGCCAGCCCACATGATCAATATGAAATACATACGGCTACCTTGTCGCATTTCCTTCATTGGCTATGGGTTTGTCACAAAGTAGTACTGTTCTTTTTACACAAGCAGCAACAATCATTTGCACACGAGCGATTATTCCCTTCAATAAGATACTTCAACCTTCTCACCTCAACAATGAAAGATCCAATACCCTTCCCTTTGATTAGTTTGTATTTTGGCGCATGCCATTTAAGTCGTACTGCTTGACTCGTCAAACACTTCCGCTATGAAAAAGTCATTTTTCCTCTTTACTGCCTGCACGCTCTTGCCACTGTACGCGTGCCAAAATACGCACAAAGAGCAAGACATGTTCAAACCCATCAAAGTGCAATATCCACAAACGCGCCAAGACACCACAGTAATAGACGATTATTTTGGCACCTTAGTACCCGATCCTTATCGTTGGTTAGAAGATGACTATGCACCTGAGGTAAAAGAATGGGTCGCACAACAGAACGAAGTGACTTTTCGCTACCTAAGCCAAATCCCCTTTAGGCAAACTATCGAACAACGCCTGCGCCAGCTGTGGAACTACGAACGCTACTCCACACCCGATTACGAAGGCGGATATTACTACTATTTCAAAAACGACGGGCTGCAAGATCAAAGCGTATTGTATCGGCAAGCGGGGCTCCAAGCTCAAGCCGAGTTGGTACTCGACCCCAACACCTTTAGCACCGACGGCACTGTGTCTTTGGGTGGTATTAGTTTCAACCGATCTGGACAACTGCTGGCTTATCAGGTGTCGGAGTCGGGATCTGACTGGCGCAAAATCTTGGTGCGCGATTTGGTTCAAGGCAAAGACCTCGCCGACACACTTCGGTGGGTTAAGTTTTCGGGCATGGCCTGGGCCGGCGACGGTTTCTTTTACGCTCGTTACCCTGAGCCTGAAGCACATACTTACACAGGCCGCAACGAGTTTCATCAAGTATACTACCACAAAATAGGTACACCCCAAGAAGAAGACCAGCTTGTCTTTGCCGATCACACACATCCGATGCGTTTGTTTGGCGTAACCACCACACGTGATGAGCGTTTTCTGGTGCTGAGCATCGCCGAATCAACTAGTGGCAATGCACTGTACTTTAGATACTTACACAAACAAGACCCTAACTTCCAACCCATTGTCGAGGAAATAGCCGACGATTACGTGCTAGTCGATCACGTAGGAGATGAACTACTCATACTCACCAATAACGAAGCAGACAATTGGCGCCTCATTGCCGTAAATGTGCACCAGCCACAACGCCCCCACTGGCGCGATGTGATCCCAGAAGGGGAAGATGTCTTGCGCGATGTAGTCCTGGCTGGTGGCAAGCTCGTAGCCCATTACATCCACAATGCAGCCAGCCAGTTGAAAATCTTTGATCTCAACGGCCAACAACTGGCTGAAATAGCTCTACCGCACATCGGCACTGTGAGGAGCATTAGCGGCGAGCCCGATAGATCCGAGCTCTTTTACAGCTTCACTTCCTTCACACGGCCTACTACAATCTATCGCTACGACCTACAGACGCAGCAACACGAAGTGTGGAAAGCCCCCAAGATAGATTTTGACAGCGATGCTTACATCACAAAGCAAGTGTGGTATACCAGCAAAGACGGCACACGCGTCCCCATGTTCATTACCCATAAAAAGGGGCTCAAGCTCGATGGCAAACGCCCCACGCTGCTGTATGGCTATGGCGGCTTTGACATCAGCATCTTGCCTTCATTCTACGTGCCACGCCTAGTCGTGCTCGAAAATGACGGGGTATATGCTGTGGCCAACATACGGGGTGGTGGTGAGTTTGGCAAAGAGTGGCACCTTGCCGGCACTAAAGAACGCAAACAGAACGTGTTCGACGACTTTATCGCCGCAGCCGAATACCTAATCCAAAACCGTTATACTTCTCCACAATACTTGGCTATAGAAGGGCGCAGTAACGGCGGGCTACTCGTAGGCGCCGTCATGACGCAACGCCCCGACTTATTCAAAGTGGCCTTTCCCGGTGTAGGTGTACTCGACATGCTGCGCTATCACCTTTTCACCATTGGTGCAGCTTGGGCTACCGACTATGGTCGAAGTGACGATCCCAAGATGTTTCCCTATCTGTATGCCTATTCACCTGTACACAACGTCAAGCCTGCAAAATACCCCGCCACATTGGTCACCACCGCCGATCACGACGATCGCGTAGTGCCTGCCCATAGTTTCAAATTCATTGCTGCACTCCAAGCCAATCAACAGGGCCCCGACCCCGTCTTAATCCGCATAGAGACCAAAGCAGGGCATGGTGCAGGCGTCCCCATTAGCAAGCGCATTCAAGAAGAGACCGACAAGCTGGCTTTTATGTTTTACAATATGAAAGTACCCATACAATACACAGCAGCAAGCGAACGCAACAAATCCAAGCAAAAACTTGGACATTAGCCACTTATAGGTCAAGCATGCCTGACGAGAAGTACTATGGAATTGCTCTTTTTGATCAAAATTGGCTTTTTGCCCGTACGCATCTGGGATGTGTTGGACATTCTCATCGTATCCTATACCCTGTACAAGCTCTACCAATTGTTGCGGGGCAGTATTGGCTTTCAAATTCTGTTAGGCGTATTCGTATTCTTTGGGCTATGGTGGCTGGTAGGAATGCTGGAAATGAGCCTTACTGGGCTCATTCTTCAGCAATTTTTCAATGTAGGTGTGCTGGCTTTCATCATCATTTTCCAACCTGAGGTGCGACGTTTTCTGTTGATGCTGGGTAGCACTGCCTTTGGGCGGCAACCGCGCTGGCTACAGGGCTGGATCGAAGTCGATCACAAGGATGCACCTGAGCGCCTGCGCAATGTCCAGGAAATAAAAGCAGCTATTTTGCGCATGAGTCGCCATAAAGTGGGTAGTTTGATCGTACTTTCACACGGCGTAGCACTGGAAAACATCACCACCTCTTATGTGCCCTTAGATGCACGCATCTCTAGTGACTTGCTCGAAAGCATCTTTTTTAAGGACAACCCACTACACGACGGTGCAGTGGTGATCAATCAAGGGCGAATAGTAGCTGCGCGCTGCATTTTGCCCAATTCCGAACGCCCTGATTTGCCCAAAACAGCAGGTTTGCGCCATCGGGCAGCTGTAGGCGTCACTGAGCGTGCCCAGGTGTTGGCTATCATCACCTCGGAAGAGACAGGATCTATTTCGTACGCATGGCAAGGTGAGCTACACCGCCGCATCAGTGAAGAACGCCTCACAGAACTACTCAATCAACACGTAGACTGAACCTGAACCTATGGCATACTGCCACTACACTTGTGGCATACCAAATTTTTGAAAACCAAATTCAAAACCTTCTTTCAATGGAAAAAACACAAGCATACATCCAACAGCACAAACAGCGATTTTTGGAAGAATTATTTGAGTTGTTGCGCATCCCTTCGATCAGTGCTGATCCTACCTATGCAGAAGACGTCAAGCGCTGCGCGGAAAAAGTAGCGGACTTTTTGCGTGCTGCTGATGCCGACAACGTAGAGGTCATCCCCACTAAGGGGCACCCCATTGTGTATGGGGAAAAGATCATTGATGATACCAAGCCCACAGTACTCGTCTATGGGCACTACGACGTGCAACCCCCCGATCCGCTTGAGTTGTGGGAGTCGCCGCCTTTTGAGCCCGTCATCAAAAAAACAGAGCTACACCCCGATGGTGCCATTTTCGCGCGCGGTGCCTGCGACGATAAAGGGCAGATGTTTATGCACATCAAAGCATTCGAAGCACTACACGCCACCGGCGAGCTACCCTGCAACGTCAAGTTTATGCTGGAAGGCGAAGAAGAAGTAGGCTCCGACAATCTGGGCATATTTTGCGAAAGCAACAAAGAAAAGCTCGCCTGCGACTGCGTGTTGCTATCCGACACCTCTATGATCGCCAACGACGTACCCTCCATCACGGTAGGGCTGCGCGGATTGAGCTATGTGGAAGTGGAACTCACTGGCCCCAACCGCGACCTGCATTCGGGCGTATATGGCGGTGCGGTAGCCAACCCCATCAATGTCTTGGCACGAATGATTGCCTCATTGCACGACGAAGAAGGACGCATCACTATCCCCGGCTTCTACGATGAGGTGGAAGAGGTAGACCCCGAAGAACGCACATTGCTCAATCAGGCGCCCTTCGACGTAGATGCCTATATGGCTGACCTGGGCGTTCAGGCCTTATTCGGCGAGCCCGACTACACGCCCATAGAGCGCACTACCATCCGCCCCTCGCTCGACGTCAATGGCATCTGGGGTGGCTACACAGGCGAAGGAGCTAAGACAGTCCTACCTTCCAAAGCATACGCCAAGATCAGTATGCGCCTGGTACCCTACCAGCAGTCCGACCAAATCACCAAGCTATTCAGCGAGCACTTCGTACAGATCGCACCGCCTTCGGTAAAGGTGAAAGTGACACCGCACCATGGTGGTGAGCCCGCTGTAGTACCGCGCAACACCCCCGAATACCAGGCGGCTCACCAGGCTATGAAGCAGACATTTGGAAAAGATCCACTGCCAATGCGCAGCGGCGGCAGCATCCCTATCGTAGCACTGTTTGAAAAAGTGTTGGGCGTCAAAAGCGTACTGCTGGGCTTTGGTTTAGATAGCGATGCCATTCACTCGCCCAACGAACACTATGGCTTGTTTAACTTCTACAAGGGTATCGAGACTATTCCGTGGTTCCACAAATTCTACGCAGAAATGAAGCGCTAATCACCTCCCTCTGTGGGCCGGCGAAGGAGTCCTCAGCCGGCCCATTCTCAACAAACCGCTACCTATGCCATTTATAGAAGTGATCCCCTACGAAAAAGCCGAAGGCGAGTTAAAACAGATATATGGCCAGCTCATCGAGGCGCGCGGCAAGCTCGCTGCCGTACATACGATCCAAAGTCTCAACCCGCCCACGATCGTAGCCCATATGGATTTATACCTGAAAGTCATGTTTGGCAAATCACCGTTGCGGCGCTACCAACGCGAAATGATGGCTGTTGTCGTTTCCGCAGCCAACAATTGCTCTTATTGCGTACGCCATCACGCCCAAGCTCTCAACTTGCATTGGAAAGACAGCCAAAAGGTGGACCAACTCATTGATGATTATCGCCGTCTTCCTATGAAACAAGAAGATCAGCTATTGTGCGAGCTGGCAGAAAAGCTCACACTCGACCCAGCCTTCGATGGTAAAGAAAAACTACTCGACAAGTTGAAATTGCTGGGCCTGACTGACAGAGCCCTACTCGACGCCACGCTCGTCATTGCCTATTTCAACTTTGTCAACCGCATCGTATTGGGGCTAGGTGTAGCACTTGAAGCTGATGGCGGTAGTGGATACAAGTACTGAACCCAATTCTCTACACTCAATAACTCGCGCACATGTTACTCCGCATATGGCTGTGCTGGATATTGGTATGGACAGGGTGCCAGTCACCAGATACTCCTCCTCACGCCACCACCGACCCATTCGATTGGCAAGGGCATCGCGGGGCCCGAGGGTTACTACCCGAAAACACCATTCCCGCTTTTCTCAAAGCACTCGAGCTGGGCATGACCACACTCGAACTCGACTTGGCGGTGAGTGCTGACAGCCAGCTAATTGTATCACATGAGCCTTGGCTTTCGCCAAAAATTTGCCGCAAGGCCGATGGTACGCCTCTATCCCCGCCTGATACCGCTTGGAACATCTACCACATGCCAGCCGATGCGCTCCGACAATTCGATTGTGGCAGCTGGGGCCATCCCGACTTTCCAGAACAACAAGCCATGGCAGCTCACAAACCCACACTCGATGCTGTGGTATCAGCCGTACGCCAATGGTGTCATACCCATAATAAGCCCTTACCCCGCTTCAACATCGAAATAAAAAGCCGCCCCGAATGGGACGGCCATTTCACTCCCCCACCGAAGGTCTTTGTACATTTGGTATTGCAGGTACTCGAGCGGTTGTCCCTTTTGCAACACAGCAACATCCAATCTTTTGATCCGCGCGTGTTGCGCCATGTACGAACTATGGCTCCACAACTTCCCCTGGCTTTCCTAATCGATAGTGCGGGCACAGTAGCGCAACAGCTCGACAGACTAGGCTTTATCCCAGAAATTTACAGCCCATACTATAGACTCGTCACTGCTCATACAGTGAAGGCATGTCATGAGCGAGGCATGAAAATCATTCCCTGGACAGTAAATGATCCCGACCAAATGTGTGTCCTCATTCAATTAGGTGTAGACGGGCTCATTACAGACTACCCCAACAGAGCTGCTCAACTGTCATGCCGTTGACCAACAGCCCAAGCAGTGCCTGTGGAGCGTGCTATATGCATCCTTAGCTCACATAGGGGATGAATCTGCATCTTAGGTTTAAACATTTTTTAACGCAAGAAATCTCGTACAATCTATGACTGTTTGTCCTTCGAATAGTAGATTGCCGCTCATCATTGGTACATAATCGCGCCCTGCTCGTGCAGGTGACGTATTATTTTAGTAACCAAAAGGACCAAAGATGCTTGCAAAAAAGTTTTGGCTGGCTATTGCATTACTCGCCTGGTATGGTCAAGCACTATGGGCGTGGCAAGGGCATCGTATTGAAGTAAAGGTAACGGGTTTTGCACACGACACTCTTCTTTTGGGCTATTATTTGGGTGACAAGCAATATGTACGCGATACGACGGTACGTCGAGGTGCCCATTTTATCTTTGAAGGCCCTGATAGCTTACCGCCAGGGCTATACATGCTGGTATTTCCCCCTGAAAACCAGTTTGTACAATTTCTGATCGATGATCAAGACCAGCAGTTCGAGCTGCGCATGGATTTCAATGACTTGGCGCATAGTGTCAAAGTGAAGGGGTCCGCGCAAAACGAAGCTTTTCAACGCTATTTGTCGTTTCTGGAAAAGCAGCGCCTTAAAGCCGAAGAATTGCGCAAACAATTGGAAAGCGCTCCTTCGCAAGCACAAAAACAAGTACTGGAGACACAGCTAAAAGCCATCGATAAAGAAGTAAAGGCCTACCAACGCGCACAGATAGACAAGTTTCGCGGTACGTTATTCGCCAAATTTGTCGAAGCTAATTTGCCATTAGAAGTTCCAGAAATGGAGGAATCTGATGAACAAGATATTCAGTTCAAAAAATGGCAATGGGCCAAACAACACTATTTTGATCACATCGATTTGGCTGAACCCGGGTTATTGCGCACACCTTTTCTCCAACAGCGCATTGACTACTACATCGACAAGCTCATCGTACAACATCCAGACAGTATCAATCAAGCATTAGACAGCCTGTTGGCACGTATGCGCCCTGCACCCGAAACTTTTCAGTATTTTCTAGTGCATTTTCTCAACAAATATGCACGTAGCAAAGTGGTAGGTATGGATGCTGTATACGTACATTTAGCCCTCACCTATTATGCTACTGGTCAAGCACCATGGACTGATGAAGCCACTTTAGAAAAAATACTCGACAACGCCCGCAAGCTTGAGCCGCTACTTATTGGCAAAATTGCACCCGATATCCGAATGCAAACTCGCGAAGGACGATCCATTAGCCTACACGAGTTCGAAGCGCCTTACACGGTGCTGTTCTTTTGGGATCCCGACTGCGGGCATTGCAAAAAATCGATGCCCGATATGATCGACTTCTACCAACAATACAAAGACAAAGGCGTGGAAATTTTTGGCGTGTGCACCAAGTTTTACAACGAAGCAGATAAGTGCTGGAACTTTGTAGATGAAAAAGGCATTGGCATTTGGCTCAATACTATGGATCCTTACCATCGTTCAAAGTACAAAACGATCTACGACATCAGAAGTACCCCTCAGATATACGTATTGGACAAGGACAAGCGCATCCTGGTTAAGCGCATCGGAGCTAAGCAACTTCCCGAAGTGATAGAAAAGATTTTGTCCCAGCCACCACAGGCAACCGTACACTAAGCAATTCTCTCACAAAAGCTATGAGAAATGGAAAAGGGAAGGCACGCCCACATATACCTTCCCTTTTCATTACGATGAGCAACTAGCCGTCAAGGCCAGAACGCCTTGAGGCAAAGTAGTCAGCCCTCAGACAATTTCTTTTGCCACTAGATAGCGCTCAGCTTCAAGAGCCGCCATACAACCCGTGCCTGCAGCAGTTACAGCTTGACGATAGACTTTATCTTGTGCATCACCAGCCACATATACTCCTTCTACATTGGTAGCTGTACTATCGCATTTGGTTTTGATGTATCCAGTTTCATCCATCTCGAGCCAATCCTTGAACATGTCGGTATTGGGTTTATGGCCAATGGCTACAAAGAAGCCCTCTACGGGCAATACGGTCTTCTCACCGGTCTTGTTATTAACTACTCGGACACCTTCTACGGCATCCTCACCCAAGATTTCTTCAGCTTCTGTATTCCAATGCACGACGATATTGGGCGTATTCAGCACGCGTTGTTGCATGATCTTGCTGGCCCTCATCTGATCGCGTCGTACGAGCATGTGTACCTTGGGGCAGAGCTTGGCCAAGTAAGTAGCCTCTTCGGCGGCGGTATCGCCTCCACCTACAACGGCTACTTCCTTGCCTTTGAAGAAAAAGCCATCGCACACCGCACAAGCACTCACACCTTTGTTGAGCAAGCGCTGTTCCGACTCCAACCCCAGATATTTGGCACTGGCACCTGTAGCAATAATGACCGTATGTGCCAACACTTCTTCACCACCTTCAGTCCACAATTTGTGCACTGGACCGCTAAAATCTACCTTCTGAACGAGCTCATAACGTATCTGAGTGCCAAAGCGCTCGGCTTGCTTGCGAAAATCTTCCATCATCTGAGGCCCTGTAACGCCATCCGGATATCCAGGGAAGTTTTCCACGTCGGTAGTAGTCATGAGTTGGCCTCCGGGCTCTATACCCGTAAACAACACAGGCTCGAGATTGGCACGAGCAGCATAAATAGCTGCTGTATAGCCTGCCGGCCCCGAACCGATAATGACACATTTCAAAGGTGTATCTGCCATGTCTTTCGATTTTTTGGATTCTTAAATGTAGCCGAATACACAGGCAAAAGGCGTGCAAAGATACGCGTACAAGCCTTGGCGTTCTGTGACAGGTACGACATGTAGCAGCTCGCTGTTTGGCAAAAATGCATGTGCATTAAAGACCAAAGGCACTGCGAATTTCGTCGACCATATCGAGCTTTTCCCAAGTGAATGTCTCCACCTGTCGCGTTTGTCCCTGTGCATTTGTGATGTTTTTTTTACCGGGCTGGCGCCCCATATGGCCGTATGCAGCTGTTTCCTGGAAGATGGGATTTTTCAGGCCAAAGCGACGCACGATGGCAGCGGGTCGCAAGTCAAACAGCTCCAACAATTTTTGGGCAACTTGGCCATCCTTGAGACCAGGTACCTTACACGTGCCATATGTGTCGACATACAGCCCCACGGGCTCAGCCACACCTATCGCATAGGCTACTTGTACCAAGCACTGGTCAGCAAGGCCTGCAGCTACTACGTTCTTAGCAATGTGGCGCGTAGCATAAGCTGCAGAGCGATCCACTTTAGAAGCATCCTTGCCGCTAAAAGCCCCACCGCCATGGGCACCTTTGCCACCGTAAGTATCTACGATAATCTTTCGGCCCGTCAGGCCCGTATCGCCATGGGGCCCACCAATGACAAACTTGCCTGTAGGGTTGATGTGGTAGCGAATACCTTCGTGAAAGAGGGCTTGTACGCGTTCGGGCAATTGATCGATCACGCGTGGCATGAGGATGTGCTTGACGTCGTAGGCAATCTGATCGAGCATCTCGCGCTCCCCTGCAAAATCATCGTGTTGTGTAGAAAGCACAATGGTTTGAATCTTCTCTGGCCGATGATCGTCGCTATACTGAAGCGTCACTTGCGATTTAGCATCGGGCCGCAAGTATGTCATCTGTTGGCCAGCCTTGCGAATGGCAGCCAGCTCGCGCAACATCAGATGGGCGATCTCGAGTGCCAAGGGCATGTAGTTATCTGTTTCGTTGGTGGCATAACCGAACATCATGCCTTGATCGCCTGCCCCCTGTTCTTCTTCGGTCTTGCCCACATCGACGCCCATGGCAATATCAGGTGACTGCTCGTGGATGGCTGAAATGACGCCGCAAGAGTCGGCATCGAACATGTACTCGGATTTGGTATAGCCAATCTTGCGAATCACCTCACGTGCAATTTTCTGCACATCGACAAAGGCACGCGAGCGCACCTCGCCAGAGATAATGGCCAAGCCCGTAGTGACCAGCGTTTCACAAGCTACTTTCGAGTCAGGATCTTGCAACAAAAAGGCATCGAGAATGGCGTCAGAAATTTGGTCGGCAACTTTATCTGGATGGCCCTCGGAAACCGACTCCGAAGTAAATAGGTAAGACATAACATTTATTTATGGTCAACAAGTCCTTTTTGCCGAAAGGCAAATACATGCGTGTAGAATGACGTGCAAAGATAGAAATTGAAGGCAATCGGCCAATTGCCCATTCCCGCTGCTCATTTTATCTCACATACAAACATCTGTTGCCATCCTTTTTGGGTCTGCATCCATCCTTTGAGTACGTCACCTATCTGGACGGGCCCCACGCCGGCAGGCGTACCTGTATAGATCAAGTCTCCCACCGTCAAGCGAAAAAATTTCGACACGTATGTCAAGATGTCTGTAAAGGAAAAGATCATCTGGGCAGTATGCCCTTGTTGGACGATCTGGTCATTTCTCTCTAAACGGAAGGGAATGCCCTCGTCAAGATCTACTTGTTCGATAGGCACAAAAGGGCTGAGCACGGCAGAGTCGTCAAAGGCTTTAGCAATTTCCCATGGATAGCCCTTTTGCTTGCATTGAGCTTGTAGATCCCGTGCTGTGAAATCTATACCCAATGCAATGGCATCGAAGTAGGTGCGTGCGTACTGAGGTTGGATGTGACGGCCATTTTTGCAAATGCGCAGTA
This sequence comes from Saprospiraceae bacterium, assembly GCA_026982695.1. Taxonomy (GTDB): domain Bacteria; phylum Bacteroidota; class Bacteroidia; order Chitinophagales; family Saprospiraceae; genus WFYJ01. The sequence continues at coordinate 16,187 of JALSGS010000015.1, read as the reverse complement.
CGACCTCCACTTCGTGATGGATATTTTTAGAAAATTCGGGATAGTAAAAAGGCTTGTTGTTGACCAACAGGGCCGTAGAAGGCTTCATGAACACTACGGGCTTGGTCGGTACGGGATTGTGCAACTCCTTGGCGTGATCTACATAGTTGCGCCCAATACAGATAATTTTCATAGCAACACAGTTTGCAAAAGCGCTCAAGCGGCGGCAAAGATTGCTTTTTTGAGCGCAACGCACAAATTGCGCCTATGGAACCTGCAAATAGGCAAAGGAAGCTCCTTTGGGCCAAGTTTGTGCCATGCGCGGCCCTTCCGCAATGAAGTAGTAGTGCAGGCCAGATACACCCTTCAAGGTGGTGCCCCAGAGGTAATCATTGGCTGCCTGATCGGCATGATGACCGTCGTCGTACATGCGCACATAGCGCCATGGATGGGAGGCATCTCGTCGCCATACTAGCCACATGGCTTGGGCTTGTGTGCAGTGGGCATTGGCCACAAAAGTGGAATCGTTGAGGCGAACTACTGCTGCTTCTGACAGCTCAGGTGGGGGAATCTTGAAAAGTGGATGAGCCAGAAGATAAGCACTGCGCGCTTCCATCAGTTCGCGTATGCCTATGACAGCACTATATCCTGCCTGGACGGTGGTATCCCAATTGCGCTCAAAAGCTTCAAAACTGTAAAGCTTATGCGAGTCGCGTCGTACTTCATCTCGGATCAGCTCTTGGATAGCTTGTGCACGCGTTTGATACCAACCATTGGCAAAGTTATCGTGCAAGATCGTCCAGATGTGCCCTAGATACACCTTTCGGAAAAGGGGACGCGCCAACAGCTTGACAACGAGGGGGCGATTGGGGTTGCGCGTCTTGTAATGCAAAAACGGACTGAGGTGTTGCAACTCCTCATTTGTCAATGGGCGATGCCTCAACCCATCAAAGCGAAAGCCGCCAAAACTGAGGTTCATATCCCATACTAAAGGCGTCATGAGGGTGTCAGGCGTTTGGAACAAGTAGTAGTTATGTGCCAATCGCCCCGTGTAGCTGTCCAAGTTGACCAACACCGTATTGAAGGCGAGCATCCACAGTGCGGCATCTACGTGCAGCACCGATTCGATGCGTTGTGGAGCGCGGTGCAGTACACGCGTCAGCTCGATGAGATCGTCCCAGCCCGATTTGCTTTTCAACTCATAGAGCCCTTCATAGCATTCGGCACGTTCGCCTAAGTACATCAACGAAGCCTTCTCATCGCCAGAAGGACAAGCGGACGGCCGCTCTTTCCACCACTCAGGGTCACATTTTACGAAAGTACCTCGATGTGTGCCGAAGTGCTCCTGGAGAAAGTGCTTGTCAATGGATTGGGTATTGTGATACAGCCCCAAGTATTCTCCATTAACCCATACCTTGGCAAAGTTGCATCGGGGTGCAGGCATATACTTGCGCGCAATTTCATAAGAGAGGATTTCGCGCAAAAAGGTGGGGTCGCGAAAGGAGTTGGATAACTTAAGTGTCGTCACGCCAGGCGCAAATTGCTGATCTTTGATCAGAAAATCCGCCTTGAGGTTAAAGGGAAGCTTCTTTTTTCCTGCCTTGCGCACGCTGTTGTACGAGCTATTGCCCTTGTAGCGAACTCCCACATTTTCATACCACTTGCCATCAATACTGACACGTGCTGGCAGGCGTTGCTTTTCCAATTTGAGGCTGTCTAAAAAGTGGTCCCAATCGGGCCGATCAAATTCAATGCGAATTTCCACAATGTGTTGGGGCGCGTATAAATCCGGTGTTTGTGCTACCACCGGAATGCGCACGTAAAAGAAAGCTGCTACAAAGAGCACAGCAATAGCACGTGTGCATCGATTAAAGGTCAAGGCCAATTCCACCATGTAGTTGGTTTTACTAACTAATTGAGCTCTTCGAGCGTAACGCGCAGCCCACCCCACATGTAAGAAGCAGGATAGAAGTTTACAGAAGCCACATTGCCCGCTTCGAGGAAGTATTCCAAAGCGTCTTGTCCATCTGGCGGCACGATCTCCAAGCCAAAGACGCCATCATGAGCTTTGCCATCTCCGTGGTGGCCATCGTCATACAGCTCGGCCACTTGCCACTGCATAGTAGGTGCAAAGCGGTACCACACGCGCACATAATCGGGCTTTTTGCCTACAGGTACCGTGAGTTGGAAAGTAGTGACGCGATCAGTAGAATAACGCTTGCGATGTGTAAACTGCACTTGACCAAATTGGGGCGGTATCACCCTTAAGGCCTCATGCTTGCGCAAAAAATTGCTTCTCGGCACCATGAGGCGCACCAGTCCTGGAATACGCGAATACTGGCCAATGGTTTTATTGAGGGCATTGTCAAAATCCTCCATGCTGTAATAGCGGCTAGGGTCGCGGGCATAGTCCTTTCGGATCAGACGGCGCAGCGCTTTGGCCCGATCCAGCCACTGGTTGTGCACAAAATGATCGTTGAGCACCACTTGCATGTGATGTACATAGCGATTGCGCCACTCGGGCTGTGCCAACAGGCTACTAATCAAGGGGCGGTTTGCATTGTCGCGGTGCAGCCACGGATCCAGCGTGACGAGCCGTTTGTTGGGCAAGTCCGAGCCATTGCCCACATTTTTATAGCTACCAAAGGCATAATTGAGTCTGCCCAAAATAGGTACAAACCGACCGGTGCTATCTTGATACAGCCAATAGTTGCGCGCCGGATGCCCCGAATAACTGTACAGATTGACCAAGACATTGTTAAAAGCGTGCATCCACAAGGCAGCATCCACATCCAATGTTGCTGCAATAGCTGCCTCATCTTTATTGCGCAAAACTGCAGCTAAATGCTTCAACGCATCCCATGCCTTACCATAGCGCGCTTCAAAATTGTACTGATAGCAAGCCAAAGATTCTTCATAAATCAGGGCTCCCACAGCCCCTTCAATGCATCCTCGAGGCATTTCCTCGGCATGTAGCTCACTGACTACAAAGCAAGCACGTTGATCTGTGCCAAAGTATTGGCGAAGAAAAACCTCGTCGATGGGCTGCACATTGACCATAAGTCCGTAAAAACCCGAGCCAATTGTGAGGCGAGCATAATTGGCCAATGGGGCTGGCATATACTGACGCGCAATTTCATAGCCCAATACCTGCCGCACCATGCTCGGATCTCTACGTGCATCGGACAAATAGAGGTTGCGATATCCCTGATAGTGTTGATCCGCTCTGACATAGTCCAACTGGATGTCAAAGCTATTGCGCTTTTGGCCCGCTCGAAACCCACGCGAAGCGTGGTAGCGCACCCCAACGTCTTCGTATCGCTGACCGTTGATTTCCACAGTGGCCAATAGCATCTCGTCGCCATTCACTCGCAGGCTGTCCAAAACATATTGCCAATCCACATCCTCAGGGAACACAATGCGGATATCCTGAATTTTTTCCGGATAGTAAAAATGCGAAGAATCGATAGAAAGGCGCTGAGCTATAGCGACATGGACTAAGCACACGGCGAAAGAAAGCAACAACAAACGGAGAAACACGCGGCACATATGGTTTGGTCTATTCGTATTGAAAAAAATATAGTTTATTGAGCCGTGCAATATTAAAAAAAACGACCGTGAGCCTTCCACCTCAAACCGAGAAAGTGTTCGGCACTTTGCAAAGCCCCCGCGGGCGCATCTACACCTGCACACACCTATTCTTTGCGACCACACTTAATTGAAAAGAAAATCTATACACTCAAATGGCCAACATTTCTGCAATGCGCAAAAGCTGTTCGCCAGGCTTTTTATGGGTAGAAATAGCCTCTTTCAAAGGAGTAAATGAGATCTTGTTATCCACCCATCCTACCATCACGTTGCGCTGGCCCTGAAGCAGCCCCTCTACAGCAGCCTGCCCCAATCGGCTGGCCAGCACCCGATCTTGAAAAGTAGGTGAACCGCCGCGTTGCATGTGTCCAATCACTGTTACGCGAATGTCGAAAAGGTCGATGCGCTCGCGCACTTGTTGGGCTACTTGTTGCGCATTACCCGTTTTGTTGCCCTCTGCCACCACGATGAGGTTGAACAACTTTTTGCGCTTAGCTGTGATTTTCAGCAATTGTACCAGCTCGTCGATAGAAGTTTCCTTTTCCGGAATGAGTGCCAGGCCTGCACCCACACCAATAGCTGTGTTAAGTGCAATAAGCCCCGAATTTCGCCCCATGACCTCTATGAAAAACAATCGATTATGCGATTCAGCTGTATCGCGAATCTTGTCTGCAGCCTCGATGGCTGTGTTGACAGCTGTGTCAAAGCCGATGGTCAGATCTGTGCCATACAGATCATTGTCAATTGTGCCGGGAATTCCTATAAAAGGTACGCCAAATTCGCTACTAAACACATGCGCTCCTGTAAAAGTGCCATTGCCACCAATAGCGATACAAGCATCGATGTTATAGGCCAGTAAGGACTCATAGGCCGACTGGCGGCCCTCTTTTGTGCGGAACCGCTCAGAGCGGGCCGTTTTCAAAATAGTCCCACCCCGATGCATGATATTGCCCACGTCTCGCTTTTCCATCAGCACAAAATCGCCATCGATCATACCTTCATAGCCCCTCATAATACCATATACGTGCAAATCGTAGTACGAAGCCGTACGCACCACTGCCCGCAAGGCTGCATTCATGCCAGGTGCATCACCACCTGAAGTAAACACTGCAATGCGCTTAATTTCCTTGCCATTCACCTGCATGCGCTTCGCTGTTTTTTCTCACACTGCTACAAAAACATCGAGCTAGCCACCCAGTCAGATTGCAGGGCGCACTTTTTGGTGAAACAATGCCAAACGCTCAATGGGCTTGCGCTCGATTACACCTACTGTCAACCCTCTGGCACGCAATGCCTCGACAAGCAGCTCGCGAAAGTGCCAAGCAATAGACCCTACAAAGTGCACAGGCAAGTAGTCTGCCCCTTTGTACTTGCGCACATGCCTGCGCAGAAACTCGTCAAAGCACGAGCGAACCAACCGGCGCACTACCGGATCCTTTTGATGAACCCCCAAAAACTTGGCAAAAGAGGCCAAATACACTGCAGGTGCTTCTCTGCGGTAAAGTTGATCTAAAACCTCTTTTCGCCCACCTGGCACCCAACGCGCCATCTCGCGTTCGAGGTGAGGAGGCAACTCGCGATAGAACCACTGGCGCAACAACTCCTTGCCTAGGTGCGACCCACTCCCCTCATCGCCCAACAGAAAGCCCAAATTTGTCACATTGTCTACCTCCCGATGCCCGTCAAACAAACAAGAGTTGCTTCCCGTACCCAAAATACACGCAATACCCGGCTGCGTACCACAAGTGGCCCTTGCTGCCCCCAATAAGTCGTGCTCCACCACCACCTGCGCATTGGGAAATAGCTGACGCAACGGCCGAGCAATTACCTCCTTGCGCTCTGGATCCCAACAACCACTGCCGTAATACCAGATGACCTGTATGCGATGAGCTGGCAAATGAGCGGAAAGATCTTCCTTGAGTGCAGCCAATATCGTCGCTTCCTCGTGATAATTGGGATTAAACCCTTGCGTACGCATCAACTGCACTTTACCCGCTCCTCCCAACAACGCCCAGTCAGCCTTCGTAGAACCACTATCAGCAACTAATATCATGTAAACTTCGCGTTTTGAGGCACTTTCCGCCTCCTATCGTACAGCCACGATCAATACAATGAGGCGAAGGTAAATCTTCCCCCACAAAAGTAGTGTATAACCAACACTAACAAATGCGCTTCAATCTTGGATGGAGAAAAAGAAATGATTTGTTTTTAAAACAAAAAGTTTTACCTTTGTACTTAAGATTCGAATTAAGAAAACAAAAAAATTCAAATCCATGATTCGATACACATACTCTCCTTATCAATCGAAAGGTGCCACAGCGTGGGCGCCCATGTCCGCTTCGGCAAGCATAAATCGTAGTTGGTTCCGACGGTATTGGTTTCACTTAGTGTTTGCGGGGTTGATTGGCTGGCTGGCCCTCCAAAAGCGCATACACATCACTATCGAAGTGACGCCTCGACATCACAACCTAACAACTACCAGCCAACGGGTAGAAGCGACCCTAACGCCCCAAGCACTTCAACGAGCTGACCGGCATGAGTACGCCAACGAAACATCGGCAAAGGCTTCCACTAGCTCAAGCCAAATATCCTCTACTCCGAGTAAGAAAAAATGGACAGCCGACGACTTTAGCAATCTGACCTTTGTGCTAGATCCCAGCTATGCCCAACGCAATGGCGTCCCTCAAGACATTGTCCAGCGCAAGCTCGATCACTGCAAGCGCTACATTGAGCGCTTTGCGCGCGTAGCCATTGCCGAGATGCACAAATTCGGAGTGCCTGCAAGTATCACTTTAGCACAAGCACTATTGGAGTCCGATGCGGGTAGCAGTCAGCTAGCGGTGGAATCAAACAATCATTTTGGCATTAAATGTCGCAGCAAGTGTCTCTCGTGTACCTGTCGCAATTACGCCGATGACGATCGCTACGATATGTTCCGCGTATTTCAGACCGCATGGGAGAGCTTTCGCGCTCATTCGCAGCTCATGCATGACAGCCGCTACCAACACCTATTGAAATTGGGCAAAGACTACCGCAAATGGGCAAAGGGGCTAGAGGATGCCGGCTACGCTACTGATCCGCAGTATGCCGAAAAGCTCGTACAAATCATCGAATTTTTTGATTTGTATCTGTTCGACCACTCCCCCACTGCCTGATTGTAATAAGATGTATGATAGTAAAAGGCGGTCCAAGTGCCGCCTTTTTTGCATTTTGCACTCAAAGCATTACGTCTTCGCGATCGAAGATACGTCCATCACGACAGTGAATAATACGCGCAGGAAACTGCTCTATGATGCGGTAATCGTGCGTGGCCAGCAAAACAGCAGTGCCTTGCTCTTTGTGCAACCGGCGCAATAGCAGTAAAATCTCATCTGAGGTATCTGGATCGAGGTTGCCCGTAGGTTCATCAGCTATGATGAGTTGCGGATTGTTGAGTAAGGCCCTCGCAATTACGACGCGCTGTTGTTCCCCCCCCGACAGCTCATGCGGATACTTATCGTCCACACCGGGCAAATCGACCCATTGGAGTACTGTGTGAATGCGCTCGCGACGCATATTAGCCTTTTGCCATCCTGTAGCGCGCAGCACAAAGTCGAGGTTGTCGTAGACACTTCTGTCTTCTAGAAGATGAAATTCTTGAAATACCATGCCGAGCTTGCGCCGAAGCAAGGGGATCGTTCGGCGATTGAGTTTTTTGAGATCAAACCCTGCTACCATTCCACTGCCTCCTGCCAACGGCAAGGCTGCATACAGTGCTTTGAGCAGCGTAGACTTTCCACTACCCGTCTTGCCAATCAGATAGACAAACTCGCCAGTGCCTATGCGCAAATTGACGTGTTGTAATACCAGGCGCCCCCCCTGCGCAATTGCAGCTTCAACCAATTGGACTATGTGTTGGGCTTCCATAACTTCCATTTTTGCCAAAGCAAAAAAAGATAAAGCACAAGTTCGAATAAAGAGCAGCCTTGCGCTCAGACAAATATTCTAAGCTACAACAAAATGCAGCGTACCATCCCATTTACACGCGTTTTACTCAATCGCGCTTGCGCAAAAAGACAAATCCATTCTTACGGCCAATGACTTGCAACTGGGGAAAGTGCGCTTGAATCGCCTCAATCCGATCTACCCTACTCACCACATAGAGCGGGCGAGGCAAGGTAGTGCGCATCAAGCTATCGAGTGGTATGCCGTGGACACTGTTATCTGGACGCACGCGACTGTAAAACAAATGGGCATAGCTCTTGAAACCTGCCGTAGTGACTGACACGTCTTTTCCCTGTAGTTGTTCGTAAAACTCAATAGCAGCCCGCTGGCTGTAGCCTTCTATGCGCTTGATCGTACCGATAATAGCCAGCTGGATGAAAAGAGTCGATGCCACCATTAAACCTAAAGCTGCCTGTGTTACATTCTTTTTTTGCCTTACAGCAAACCATGCCAAACCACACACCAACACTGCTGCAATACCTACTCCCTCCAGTACCGACCACTGCACTTGGGCCGACAAACTGGCCTGTGCGAAGGGATCCTTAGCAGCCAATTCCCTTAGCAGCTCGGGGTGCTGCCCCAACACGGGCAAAGCCACCATAGCCGAGGCCCACATTAGGCCAATAGCCCACAGCAACATCCGTTGCCAGGTGCACTGTGGCTCACCTTGCCACAAAGACCACGCCCCCAAAAAAGTAACCGGATAATAGGCCAGCGATGAATAGTGCACAATTTTGGACTTGACAATGGTAAACAACACCAGCACCACTACGAGTAATGCCACCATCCAACGCCACCAGTTGCGTTGAGCAGCGTCAAGTGGCTTTTGCCAAAGGGCACGTAGCGCAAAAACGGATATGGGGAAACACCCCACAAGCAACACGACAAAATGATAAGCCGGAAAGCCACCATGTCCCGCATCAGGTGTACTGAACAAGCGGTATTGGTACTTGATAAACTCAATGAAAAATTCGGGGCCATTTTTTGCCATTTCAATGCCAAACCACACGGCGGGAATCGCTGCTGCTACTACCGACCACACTGCAAAACGACCCCACAGCTGTTTGTGCCACAACAGACCACTCCACATGCCAAACAGGCCAAAAGTCACTGCACTGACCAACCACGCTACTGGCCCTTTAGTCAGTACAGCCAAGCCCAAACACAGGCTGCCTATCCACAAAGCGCGCCACGGATGGCGTTCGGCAAATGGCAAGTGCAACAAATCAGACACAGCACGAAGGAGAAAATACTGCCCCGCAAAGATGAACAGGTTGAACCAAGGATCAATAATGCCCGACTTAGCGTAAAAATGAGGCAACAACGCAGCTAGCCAAGCACCTGCCCACCACAAACCCAGCGAGCGAGCGCCCATTGCCTGCCCTATGTGCATCAACAAAGCCAGCGTAAATAGGCCAGCCACTGCATTGGGAAAACGCGCAGCATACTCGTTCACTCCCCACAACTGCATGCTCAGTGCCTGGAGCCAAAAGAAAAAAGGAGGTTTTTCATAAAATGGTCGAAAGCCAATCTGTACACGCAGATAGTCGCCCGACACGTACATTTCACGTGCGCACTCGGCAAAGTTGATCTCATCCCAATCGAATAGATGGACGCCACCCAAAAAGGGCAAAAACATCATAGCTCCCGCCAACAATATCCACCATTCGGCTTGCTGTGCAAATCTCATTTGGCCCATTTACGCAATTGATTGACAACAGCCCTCATGTCTTTGGGTAAGGGCGCCTCAAAGTGCATCCACTCCCCATTATGGGGATGTACAAAATGGAGTTGTTCGGCATGTAAGGCACTGCGCGCCAACAGTGGATGCTCCTCTTGCCCATGCCCCAGGCGATACGAACGTTTTACCTCAGAGAGATAAAAGGCATGACGACGACCATACAATCCATCTACTATAAGTGGATAGCCCAAAGCCTGAAAATGCACGCGCACCTGATGGGTGCGCCCCGTAAGGATCCAAGCACGCACTAAAGAGAAATGGCCCAGATATTCTACCACTTCATAACGCGTTTGCGCAGGCTTGCCCTTGCGCGAGACGACCACTCGCACGGGCTTGGAGTCCACCTGCATCAAGGGCTTATCGATGAGTCCTTCTGCCTGGTGCAGACGTCCCTCCACGATGGTGAGGTAGGCCTTTTTCACCTCACGGTGCTCAAACTGCAAAGACAAATGGCGATGTGCCTCCTCGTGTTTGGCCAATACCATTAGGCCACTAGTCTCTTTGTCGAGCCGATGTACGACAAACACGCGTGGATAACGACGCCGCATCAATTGATAGAGGTTGGGCTTCTCAGGCGCATATCGGTCGGGCACACTGAGCAAAAAGGGTGGCTTGCTGACCACCAATAAGTGCTCATCCTCGAATATTATCTGGGGTTTTTGCTTCATAATGCGAATTGTAAAATAAATAAGGGTTAAGTTAGTAGGCCTGCTGCAACTACAAGAGCGCAGACCTACTGCCCTAAATGAATGCGCAGCACATTTTTCAGATTGTAAATCAGTGGTACGGCCTGAGGCACATCTGTCTTAAGGCGATTGTCATAGGCTAATTGTCCTTCAACACGCAGGCTGAGCCGTTTGCTTATCTTGACATCGACAGCCGTTTGTACTGAGATACGCCAATCTCGCCAGTAGGTGAGCACAGGCTGGTAGTAGCAGGTGCCCGTCCACGACACCTGAGGCGAAATTTGGATCCGATAAGAAAAGTAGGTGTTTACACGTAGCTGTCGGTAAATGAGCGAAGTATCTTTAATTTCGTTGTACTCGCCCATTAAGGACAAGCCACCACTGGCCGTTTGTTGCTCCCGCGCCCACAACTTAGCACTTAAGCCCATGCCCCAGAGTGCTCGCATGCGAATGAGTTGGCGCTCGTTGTATTGCAGTTGCACAAACTGTTCCCATGCATGAGTGCGATCTACCCATTTACGCGCCACACGCAAGTGCACAAAGCCCTTATTGACAAAACGACTGCCGGCAACTTGCACCAAAGAGAAATTTTGCAAAAAAAGCCCATACCACTGCCCATGCACACGCTCGAAACGCACGCGCTCTGACACCGTCATGACCTGGCTGGTGTTCTGTACCAATTGAAGCCCCAAATCGATGGTTCCCGCTGAGCCTTTCTCCTCCCACTGAAGGCTGCGTTGATCTTCAATATTGACGATCTGTGCACGTAGCGGAATGCCTATTGCCACAATGGCAAGCCCAACAATAGTAACAAGCAACTCCAAGCGATGAAAGGATATGGCCATTCTTCCCCCAACTTTACATATAATTTGGACGCTCAGGCCCACTCAAGTGCATCTCCCGGCTTCTCTGGTAGTACAAAAGGCTCGTGCTCGAGATAGTTGCGCAAAAAGCCCGTCAGCACATTGAGTGCCATTTTAAAATGTGCATTGTTGTTGATGATCAGATCTGCTTCTTCTTTGTAAGGCTTGATGTACTTTTCATAGGTGGGCAACACGTGATGCTGATAGCGATACAACACATCGTCGAGCGGATAATTGCGTTCGATTCGATCACGCCGGATGCGCCGAATGAGCTTGAGATTATCTTTAGCGTGAAAATAGATTTTCAAATCCAGGCGTTTGCGAATCTTCTTGTAGTGCAATACAAACAGGCCCTCAATCACCAGAACTGGTGCAGGTCTGAATGCGAGTAAGCGTGCTTGCTTTTCCGGATTGTTGAACGTGTACTCCCGACGCTGAACCACCTCGCCTCGTATTAGCCGCTTAATGTCCTTGAGGAAGGCCTTTTTATCAATTGACTTGGGCAAATCGAAGTTTTTCACTCCGAAGGCATCCACTTCCTGGTTCTCTCGGGGCTTGTAGTAATCATCTTGTGAGATGATACACACCTCGTCTTCACTGAAGCGGTCGCGCAAGTGCTTGATAAAAGTAGTCTTACCACTACCGCTTCCACCCGTAATGCCAATAATAAATGGTCGTTGGCTCATGTCCTTTGGCCTTTTGGGCTGCAAAGTTAACACCTATACAGGGGCTTTTATTCACTTGAGCATTAAACAAATTTGACCTTTTGTTCTTGACTTCATCACGAAGTCGTATGGTCCCATCACGCACACATCCATCCGTTTTCTTCCAGTCGATCCCTCCATCTTTCAATTATGTCGGGGCTGCAGCAATTGGGCATGCCTCCAAAAACACAATACATGTTTACTTTTAGGCCTCGATTAGGCTACAAAAGGAAAAACCAATGGACATCGTCGTGAGTGTATTGCGCGGATTGCTGGGCATGGCAGCCTTATTGGGCATTTGCTATGCGCTTAGCGCAAACCGAAAAGCCATAGACTGGAAGCTGATTGGTGGTGGGATACTACTGCAGTTCTTACTTGCGGTAGGCATTTTAAACGTAAGCTTTGTCTCCACCTTTTTTCAATGGGTTGCTGATGGCTTTGTAGCCCTGCTCAGCTATACAGATAGAGGTGCTGCCTTTGTCTTTGGCGAGTGGCCTGATGAGACCTGGATTCAATCGATGGACTACAGCTCGAGCACTACACCTCAGTTAGTAGCGCACAAGGTAGGCTACATATTTGCCTTTCGGGTATTGCCTACGGTCGTGTTTTTCTCCGCTTTTTCGGCTATACTCTTTTACTTTGGCATCTTGCAAAAAATCATCGAAGGTTTTGCCTGGCTTTTGGGCCGATTCATGACCCTTTCTGGTGCAGAGAGCCTTGCAGCAGCTGCCAACGTGTTCATTGGTCAAACGGAAGCACCTTTAGTCATCCGCCCCTATTTGGAGCGCATGACCAAGTCTGAAATCTTGTGTCTGATGGTAGGCGGTATGGCGACCATTGCCGGAGGCGTATTTGCACTCTTCGTATCTCTTTTAGGGGACCAATACGCCATACATTTCCTCACGGCCTCTATTATTTCAGCTCCTGCCGCCATTGTAGCTGCCAAAATGCTGTATCCAGAAACCAACCTGGAAGCCATTCATCGCGATGCCACTATCCCCAAAGAACGGCTCGGCGCCAATGTACTCGATGCCATATCATTGGGCACCACTGATGGCGTACGCTTGGCCGTCAATGTAGGTGCGATGTTGTTGGTATTCATTGCACTCATTGCCTTGCTTAATGGCATTTTGGGCTGGGCCGGCGACCTCACTGGCCTTAACGAATGGATCGTCACGTCCACCAATGGGCGTTTTCAAGGGCTTAGCCTAGAATACCTCTTCGGGATACTCTTTGCTCCTTTTGCCTGGCTATTAGGAGTGCCTTCCAACGAAATACTCGTGGTAGGGCAACTTTTAGGTAAAAAGACTGCCATCAACGAAGTAGTAGCATATGTAGATCTGGCCTCCATTATGAAAGGAGAACTTGGAATTGACTTGTCGCACAAGTCGGTAATCATTGCTACTTACGCTCTGTGTGGATTTTCTAACTTTTCCTCCATTGGCATTCAAGTAGGTGGCATTGGCGCTTTGGCGCCTACTCAGCGCGAAACACTTACCGCTTTTGGTATCAAGGCACTCATTGGTGGGACGGTAGCCTGCTTTATGACGGCTATCGTAGCTGGTGTGTTGGTTGGATAATCCATTCCATATCTATATTTTTATAGATAATATCCACGTCATCATCTGTATCCAACATGAACAGATTGCACTTTCACTGCTGGTGGTTGCTCTTGCTGTACTCTTTATGGGGCTGCAAGCAACCTACTCCTTCAGACAAAGCTGACCTGATCCTTACCAACGGCCAAGTATACACCTTGCAAGCTGCTCAGCCATGGGCACAAGCTATTGCCATCAAGGGTGCCAATATTTTAGCAGTAGGCGATTCAGCTACCATTTTGAGCTACGCTACCGATAGCACCCGTATCGTTGACCTACGCGGCCAGTTCGTCATGCCAGGATTCATCGAAGGGCATGGGCATTTTTCAGCCTTGGGCAACAGCCTGATGAACCTCAACTTTCTCCAAGCACGCAGCTGGGGTGAAATCGTGGACATGGTCGCCCAGCGCGCCCAGCGCGCCCAGCCAGGCGAATGGATCAGTGGGCGCGGATGGCATCAAGAAAAATGGCTACAACCTCCCACCCCTCAAGTAGGTGGATACCCCTTACACCACAGTCTAAGCGCACGCACCCCATACAATCCCGTCATCTTGCGCCATGCCAGTGGTCACAGCCTTTTTGCCAACGAAGCAGCCATGCAAGCAGCTGGCGTCACTAAAGAAACTCCCGACCCGAAGGGGGGGCGCATCGTACGCGATGCGCAAGGCAACCCTATCGGAGTATTTGAAGAGCGCGCCATGGAGCTGATCACCCAAGCCTACCAACAATACCTAACTACCCTACCCAAAGAAAAGCGCCTCCAACAGTGGTACGAAGGCATCGAACGCGCACAACAAATCTGCTTGCGCAAAGGAGTGACCAGCTTTCAAGATGCAGGATCCTCTTTCGAAGAAATTGCTCGATACCGACAGATGGCTGCCCAGGGTAAACTTCAAGTACGCCTCTGGGCCATGCTACGCCATTCCTGCAAAGAGCTACAAGGACAGCTCGATGAATTTCCCATCATCGACGAAGGAGAAGGATTTTTCACCTGTAGAGCCATCAAGTCTGAATTGGATGGTGCCTTGGGGTCCTACGGTGCCTGGCTACTCGAGCCCTATCACGACAAACCGGGATTTAGCGGCCAGAACACTACCCCAATTGAAGAAGTCGCCTGTATCGCTCAGCTATGTGCCGAGCATCAGATGCAACTATGTGTACATGCTATCGGCGACCGAGCCAATAGAGTCTGGCTCGACTTGTGTGAAGAAATTTTCAAAGCACACCCCGAAGAAACTGATTGGAGATGGCGTAGCGAACACGCCCAGCACCTCCATCCCGACGACATTCCCCGATTCGCTCAGCTGGGCGTCATCGCTTCCATGCAAGCCATCCATTGCACATCCGATGCACCCTTCGTAGTCAAGCGACTGGGTCAATGGCGCGCACAGACAGGCGCTTATGCCTGGCGCGCACTACTCGACGCCGGCGCTGTAGTCACCAATGGCACTGACACGCCAGTAGAAGACGTAGACCCAATTGCGTCATTTTACGCTTCAGTCACCCGGCGCCGACCCGACAACGGCATGGTGTTCTTTGCCGAACAAGTCATGAGCCGCCAAGAGGCCATCTATGCCTACACCATGGCCAACGCTTATGCAGCCTTTGAGGAAGACAAAAAAGGCAGCCTCGAACCTGGAAAATATGCCGACTTGGTGGTATTGAGCCAAAATCTACTTCACTGCCCTACGGATAGTATACTGCACACCCGCGTACTGATGACTATAGTAGGTGGACAAATAAAATACACCCAAATGCCAGAAGGATAACACCACTACCCAGCACCTAATTCCCCCAGTCATGAAAGCAACACTACTGTTGTTTGCTATCGCAGCTATTGGACTTCCCTACACTACGCGTTCCCAAGAGTTATTCCCTCTATCAGCACATCAACTCATAGGTACAGGTGGCACGGGCAGGCCAGGATTGGCGGGATCCTTCGACAATCCCGCTGCCTTCAGTCAAATAGCCCGTACATCTATTCAGGTTTTTGGTGCAAGCCGCTTTATCGGCCTAGGATGGCAGGCCTCTTCTGCAGTCGTAGGGCTGCCTTTGGGTAAAATGCACATAGGACTCGCCGCACATGCACGTGGTGCTACTTACTTTCGCGAAACGGGCATTCGCCTCAGCTGGGCCAAACAACTGTCTAGATACACTGCCATCGGCCTACAAACTGGCTGGATCAGCCAGCGAGCGAATACTTACGAACCAGCCTATCGGCTAGATGCCACAATGGGCATTCAGTTCAAAGCATGGCCCCACGTGTATCTGGGCGCTGCTATTGGACAAATTCCTGGTTTCATCCAAACCGACTCTCCCACGCCTTCACTTAGCTTTGGCTGTTGGGCACAGCTACAAACTCACACAAAGTTCAATTTTTCCATTACACATTCACCTACCTTCGGTATTGACTGGCGTACGGGCATTCAATACCAGCTCACAAGCGCATGCACCCTCATGGGTGGGCTGAGCTATGCCGCTATGGCACAGCCAGCAATGGCCTTCAGCTGGACTTTTGCACAGGAATGGACCTTGCTCATCGCCACACAATATCACCCTCAACTGGGCTGGACACCTGCAATCGAGCTACAATTTGCCCAGTCTGATAAATAATCCCCCTATGTAAAAATGCAATTCCATGCACTACTGCCACACACCTACCCAAACAGCAATCCCATAAGATTTTCCGACCTTTATGCACCTTTCGGCAAAAACCAAAGTACGCTCCTGAAGCCTCCCTTAACTAAAGCAGCAATTTTGAACACGTAACTTCCACTTATGAGCGAACACAAGATCATCTTCTCCATGCAAGGAGTCTCTAAGACCTACCCTCCCAACGAGCAAGTGCTCAAAAACATCTGGCTTTTTTTTACGGCGCTAAAATCGGGGTATTAGACCCGAAAGGTGCCGGCAAAACGTAAGCATTCGACCAACCACCTCTCCTTCAGACCCCAAAAAGCTTATGGGTCGGGATTTAGCATGAGTGCTGAGCAAAGATTTTCCTGTGGGTTGAGGGGCAGGTCACTTATTCATTCATACCATTT
>JALSGS010000014.1 GCA_026982695.1 Saprospiraceae bacterium | reverse complement strand
CTCGAAGCCATGGCACTGGGCACCCCTGTCATCAGCACCGATTGCGGCGGAATAGCTGAGGTCATCGAGGATGGTGTCAATGGCTTTCTGGTACCCGTACGCAATGCGGCTGCTCTGGCTGCTGCCGTTATGCGGTTCACGGCATTGACCGAAGACGGACGGCTTAAAATGATTCGTGCGGCCAGAAAGACCGTGGAAGAAAGCTTCTCGGTTGAGCAAATGGTGCATGGGATGGTGCAATTGTACGAAGAGGTAATCTCGCCGGCACCTATAAGCTGCCTCGAAGAAATACACCAGCAAGATTAGCATTTCATGTGTGGCATTCTGGGTGAATTTGCATTTGGTGGAAGGCTGACTGAGGAAGCGGAGTTTCGTCGCATCTTGCAGCGATCGGTGCGACGCGGACCAGACTATCAAGGGGTGCAGGTGGTGGATTCGTGCTGTCAGGTAGGGCACAACCGCCTGGCCATTCTCGATTTGAGCCCCAATGCCCATCAGCCCATGCAAAGTCCGTCGGGGAGGTACTGGTTGGTGTACAACGGAGAGGTGTACAACCATTTGGAATTGCGCGAGTGGGTGGGAAAGGATATCGTCTTTCACGGAAATAGTGATACGGAAACGCTGGCCGTGGCCATCGATCGATTTGGCGTTCAGGAGGTTGTGGAGCGTTGCGATGGCATGTTTGCCCTGGGGGTCTATGACAGGCAAGACCGATGTTTGTGGCTGGCCCGCGATTTCGCAGGCATTAAACCACTTTTTTACGCCATGGATGGTGGGCGCATCGTCTTTGCCAGTCAGTACGACCAGGTCGTAGCTTTTCCGACTTTTCACACCAATGCTGTAGATCCGCAGGTGCTCAGGCTGTATCTCGAACAACACTTTTTGCCTGCGCCATTTGGGCTGCACCAGGGAACCGGACAGTTGATGCCGGGCGAGCTGATGCGTATCGAGGCAGATGGACAAATCCACAGGCATCGCTTCTGGGAATTTCCCGAATTTGTGGAACCGACGATCAGGGAAAGGGAAGAGGCTCTGGAAATCGTGTCTGCAGAGTTGGAAGCGGCCACACGGGCCGAGCTCATGGCCGACGTACCCTTGGGGGCATTCCTTTCCGGCGGGATCGACTCGCCCCTGGTTTGCTATTTCGCCCGCAAGCACACGAAAGGAAAGTTTAAGGCTTTTTCGATCGGCAGTGATAGCAAGGTACATGATGAATCGGAAGATGCGACGGCGTATGCCCGCCTCATGGATATCGAGCATCATCTGGAAAAGATGGATGCATCCGCTGCGGTGGCAATCATGGACCGGGTTGCTGAAGCGCTGCGCGAACCCATGGCCGATTTCAGCATCGTCCCCACCTGGCTGGTTTCCCGCCTGGCACGGAGCGAGGTCAAAGTGGCCCTTTCGGGCGACGGAGGCGACGAGCTTTTTTTTGGCTACGAGCGATTCTGGAGCGTGGGCAAAAACATCCGCTTTCAGGGCTTGCCCTATGCACTGAAGTACGGGCTTTACGGCATCGATCGCGTCTTTGGAAAGAACAAACACATCAACAGTGCGGTGCTTTTCTCCACACAAGGCGTGGCACATCAGGGGCTACATTCTCGTTTTGACAAGCACTGGCTGGAACAGCTGTTCCCCGATCTGCGCGGGGTTTCCCTGCCCGAGAGCTATTGCACCTATGCCTATCCACGTGCGAAAGACATGCACGAGTTGGTGGGCTATATGCGCAAAGCTGAGTTTTACGGCATGATGCAGAAGACCTTGCGCAAAGTGGACCTGGCAAGCATGGATAACTCGCTGGAAGTGCGGGTGCCGTTTTTGAAGAAATCGTTTATCGAAGCCTCGCTGAAAATTGACCCCTGGCTCAGTTTTGGCCCAGATAAAAAGAAGGAATTGTTGAAGCAACTGCTCAAAAGCAAATTGCCGGCGGCCCCCATCGACAACCGAAAACGCGGTTTCTCCGTGCCGCTGGGCCAATGGATGCGGCAACAATTGCGAGAGCATTTCGAAGAGGTGCTTTTGAACGCTCATGCCCAGGCGAAACTCGGAATCCAGAGAACAGCAGTGGAAACCATGTGGTGCGATCATTTAAGGGGCGTGCGTGACTACAAGTGGCCTTTGTTTACGCTTTACGCTCTGCTGCAATGGGACATCCGTCGAGACCATTGAAAATCCTATTCACCATTCCCAACTTCGACACCGCTGGAAGTGGCAAAGCGCTGCTGAAGATTGCCACGCGTCTGGATTCCGCGCGATTCGAGCCGCATATCTGTTGCATGCACGATCGGGGCGCGTTTTTTGAAGTCGTGCGAAAGTCGGGGATTCCCATCCACCTTTACCCCTACACAGCGGACATGTCCAGGCGTCTTCGCGGGCTGGTTCATGTGTTGCGCACGGCGCGGTTTTTTCGGGGAATTCGCCCTGATATCATCCACAGTTTCCACTATGCCGCTGACTACTCCGAAGCGTTGGCTGCCCGTTTGGCTGGAGCCAAATGGGTCTTTTCGAAAAAGAACATGAACTGGGGTGGGTCTTCAAAAAATGCCTGGTATTTGCGTTCGTGGTTGGCCAACGGCATCATCGCTCAGAATACCGATATGCTGCGCGATTTTTTTCCGGGTTGGAAGAAGGTGACCTTGATTCCTCGGGGTGTGGACACCTCGGAATTCCAGCCCACGGGGCAGCCCTCCCCTTCTCCTTGTCCTCTTCCGCAATCGTTTCAATGGATTGTATGTGTGGCCAATCTCGTGCCCGTAAAGGGCGTAGAGATTCTACTCGAGGCCTACCGAAGGATAGCACCTGACTTCCCGAAGGTGCATCTGGCAATTGTGGGAGACGATCGCAGTGAGTACGCCGAGCAGTTGAAAAGCATTTTTCGGGATTTAGTAGAAGACGGACAGGTGATATTTACAGGCAAAGTGCTCAATGTGCGGGATTATTTAGATAAGGCTATTTTATCTGTGCTACCTAGCAAAAAAGAAGGGTCTCCGGTATCTCTTTTGGAGGCCATGGCAAGCGGGTTGCCTGTACTGGGAAGCCGTATTCCGGGCATTCGGGATCAATTAGCAAATTTCCCCGACCTGTTGTTTGAGCCGGGCAATTCCAAGGAACTGGCAGAGAAAATGGCGATATTGCTGGCAATGCCGTCTGAAGAGCGCATGGCCCTGGGACTTCGGTTGCGCAAAGAGGTCGAAGCCCGTTTCACCATTGAACGCGAGGTGCGGCAACACGAGCAGTTTTACACAAGCCTGTACCAATGAATGTGACTCTCCAGAAGGTAAAAGTGCCCATTCTACCCGATCGGGTGCTGTTTGGGAAAAGAAATAGAGTGCGAGCACTAGATCGAGAGGCTATCTGCGTCTTTGCCGCTACGGGCTTTTTTCTCGAACGAGATACGTACTGGATTGACGAGATGGCACTACAGCCTGGATACGCATACAGCCTGGATGAAGCGGGCTATGTACTGACTGAGAAAAAGTACTGGGACTGGCATTACACCCCGCGTGACATCAGCCTGAAGCAGGCGACGGAAGAATTTGCTCATTTGTTTGAGCGACTGGTGCGCGAGGCAGTGGGCAACAAGCGGGTCATCCTGCCCTTGTCCGGTGGTCTGGACAGTCGGACCCTGGCAGCTGCTCTGCGCGATCGGCCCGAGCAGGTGCAGGCCTTTTCCTATGAATTTGAGCAGGGGCATCCGGAAACCAGCTATGGACAGGCCATTGCGCGTGCGCTTGGCTTTGATTTCCAGAAGCTGGTCGTGCCCAGGGGATACCTGTGGCAGGTCATCGACCGTCTGGCTGTTTTGAACGGCTGCCATGCCGAATTCACGCATCCTCGCCAGATGGCCTTTGTCGATCGCTTTCGGGATATGGGAGAGCTATTCCTGTTGGGACATTGGGGCGATGTGCTGTTCGACGATATGGGCGTGCCCGATGGACTTGACTTCGAGGCTCAGCGCCAGGTGGTACTGAAAAAAATGGTAAAGAAAGGAGGTCTCGAACTGGCTGAAGCGCTCTGGCGCACCTGGGGGCTCGAAGGACATTTTCGGGACTACCTCGAGGAACGCATCTCGGATTTGCTTCGCACACTGGATATCGACAACGCCAATGCCCGCATCCGAGCTTTCAAGTCGAGGTACTGGGCTTACCGCTGGACGACGGTCAACCTGTCTGTATTTGCTTCGGTTCATCCCATTGCACTTCCTTATTACCACGATGAGATGTGCCGTTTTGTGTGCACCGTGCC
The DNA here is from genome assembly GCA_026982695.1 of Saprospiraceae bacterium. Classification (GTDB taxonomy): domain Bacteria; phylum Bacteroidota; class Bacteroidia; order Chitinophagales; family Saprospiraceae; genus WFYJ01. Next base: position 237,995 of record JALSGS010000014.1, on the reverse strand, counting down.
TGAGCGCTGGTTGGCGGGTCGCCAGATCCAGATTGAATATCTTAAGCTGGTAGCACCCCAGCTGGCTAAGATCACTTGGCAGGCGCATCGTCCATTCAACCTGTACAACTATACTTGGAATCGCGTGCCCTGGAACCTGCCGTATCGCCTGCTGGACAAGTCCAGACGTACCATTCAGTCTTTGCTGGGAAAGCCCCTGGTGCAGCGCAATTGGGAATTGCAGTTCGTAGGGGCTGAAAACGATCGGCACTTGCGCAAACACCTGATCGATGCCGATAGCTTTGTTCCTAAAGCATTGCGGGAGGAGTTTTATCGCAAATTCAAAGAGGAGGATGCAGTCAAGTATTCGCATCCGGTGAGCATGCTGTTGACATTAAATCTATTCAATAAACTTGAAAACAATGATTGACACGACGATAAATCCAGGTGCATGGCAAAAGCGAAAGAAGAAAACAATACGTCATTTCTTAGGGAACTTATATGGTATTGCCTTAGAAGGAAATACCAGAAAACTTTGGCATTACTTCTTGTCTGAGGGGTTAAATATGATTAATGAAAGAACAATGGGACTTCTCAAGTCCACCAATAAACTTTACTGTCCATTTTGTAATGCGGAGAGTAGATCATTTATACATATCAGTAATGAACGTGAGATCAAATGGAACTCAGCTTGTCCAAGCTGCAATAGCAGGTCTCGACATAGAGGCCTACGGTATTTGTATGAAGAAATCCTCGATGGACATAATAATAGGACAAGGGTCCTGCATTTTGCTCCAGAACCTATTCTTGCTGATTTTATTAGAAGAAAATATAAGGAGATAGAATACTTTACAACAGACTTTATTTTGGAGGATGTTGACTTCCGGAATGAGGACATTCAAAAGCTCTCATTTTCAGACCAATCTTTTGACATTATCTTTTGCAATCACGTCATCGAACATGTGGAAGATGATGATGCAGCTATTTCTGAAATGGCAAGAGTCTTGAGAGGGGGAGGGATTGCTGTAATTACGATACCCGGCGATTGGAATCAAAAGGAAACCTATTATTTCCCGGACTTAAGGCACAATGGTCACTACAGGCATTATGGGCTTGACATAGTCGAGAAACTCGAGAAACACTTTTCATCTGTTTTAGTAAAGAACTTACATGATTACGACAATATCATAGAGGGCCATTCACTTGCTATTCCACTCAAAGAATATGCATTTATATGCACCAAGTGAGGATAGGTCTGGTACTTCCCTCCACCCCTGCTTATTCCGAAACTTTTTTCCGATCCAAAATTGCAGGGCTTCAGGCTTCGGGATTTGAAGTGCGTCTTTTTGTGGGCAAGTGCAAGGCCGATTTCGACCTGTGTCCGGTTCATGAGGCACCACCTGTGGTCGCTTCAAAAACTGTTCAGCTCTTTTTGGCTGCCTGGGTGTTGGCCCTCTTACTGTTACGAGCGCCGCGGCGGGCGTATCGCCTGTTTCGACTGGAGCGAGCCTCGGGCTCCAGCTGGCGCAAGGCCATCGAAAACCTGTATCTCAATAGCCACATTCTGCCGCATCGCCTCGATTGGCTGCACTTCGGTTTTGCCACCATGGCTTTGCGCAGAGAAAATTTGGCGAAAGCCATAGGAGCCAAGATGGCGGTGAGCTTTCGCGGCTATGATGTGTGTCTCTATCCATTGAAGCACCCGGGTTGTTATCATCAACTCTGGCAGCGTGTAGATAAGGTCCATACCATTTCCGATGATCTGTTGGAAGTGGGGCGGAGCTTGGGTTTGCCCAACTCAGTCCCTTACCAGAAAATCACCCCGGCAATTGATATACATCGCTTTACACCTTCCAATCCTACAAAATCATTGAAGCAGCCGCTTTGCATTCTGACGGTGGCGCGCCTGCACTGGAAAAAAGGCCTGGAATATACGCTGGAAGCGCTGGCTTTGCTGCAGCAGAAGAGTGTTGATTTTCGCTATACGATCATTGGGGAAGGATCTGAATACGAGCGACTCTGCTTTGCTGCTCACCAATTGGGGATCAAAGAACGGGTCGTTTTTGCCGGCAGGCAAAGTCCTGAAGCGGTAATAGCGGCAATGGATGAGGCGGATTTGTATCTGCAATACAGCGTCCAGGAGGGCTTTTGCAATGCGGTGCTTGAGGCCCAGGCCATGGGACTGCTGTGCATCGTGTCGGATGCTGAGGGGCTGCCGGAAAACGTGCTGCACGGACAAACCGGCTGGGTAGTGCCCAAACGCCGCCCGGATTTGCTGGCAGCAAAGATCGAAGAGGTCCTGCAAATGGAGCCATCTGCACATGATTCTATCCGCCGGCAGGCCGTTGAGCGGGTGCGGCGGGAGTTTAATCTGGAAAAGCAACAGCGAGAGTTTCTTGAGTTTTACCTAAGCTGAAATGTTCCAATTCCACCAATACCTCTCCCCCACCTGGTACTTCCACCTCTTCCCCAAAAGTGACATCCCCTATTTCGTCGATTGGGATAAAATGGACGGGAAGCAGAAGGCATTGGTGGATTTCGACGAGGCTTACTCCAGCCGGGAAATAGCCAAATTGGATGCGGCCTGGCAGGCCTGGAACCGCGGGGTGATAGAGACCGACCCGGACAAGCGACTGGAGGTGAAAAATGTTCGTCCCTCCCTGCAGGACGAATATCGCTTCGTGCGCAAGTACTTTCATCCCTTGTGGAGTTGGTATGTGTTCCTTTTGCGCTTGCTGAGTGGTCAAAGCCCTTTTCGGGAACTGAGAGCTTTTGCATCCCAGCGAAAAGTGTCGAGAGTTGATCTTTACGACAAGGTGTTCCCGCACCAGGAGGAATGGGAGCATTTCGATTCCCCTCTCCTGCGCGAGGCGCCGCTGGTGACGGTGGTCATCCCCACGCTCAACCGATACCCCTACCTGAAGGATGTACTGCACGACCTGGAAAAGCAGAATTACTGTCACTTTGAAGTCATCGTCGTGGATCAATCGGAGCCCTATCAGCCCGATTTCTACGAGTCTTTCCAATTGAACCTTCGCGTGATTCGTCAGGAAGAAAAGGCCTTGTGGTTGGCGAGGAATACTGCGATTAAACAGGCATATGGTGATTTGATATTACTATTCGACGACGATTCCAGGGTGGAGGCAGACTGGATCGCCAACCACATCAAGTGCCTGGATTTTTTTGAGGCGGATATTTCTTCTGGCGTGTCCATTTCCGTTGTAGGAGCTAAAGTGCCGGAACACTACAGTTTTCTTCGCTGGTCGGATCAACTGGACACGGGCAATGTGATGATACACCGCAGGGTTTTTGAAAAGGTGGGATTGTTCGACCGTCAATTTGAAGGACAACGCCAGGGGGATGGAGAATTCGGTTTGCGCGCGTACCTGGCCGGCTTCAAGAATATCTCTAATCCTTATGCAAGGCGCCTGCATTTGAAAGTAAGCTCAGGTGGCTTGCGCCAAATGGGGAGCTGGGACGGGTTCCGCCCCAAAAGTTGGCTGGCACCGCGGCCGGTTCCCAGTGTGCTCTATCTGACGCGCAAGTACTTCGGTCGGCGCGTGGCAGCTTTGCTGTTACTCAAAGGGGTTCCCCCTTCGCTCATGCCTTACCGCTACAAGCGGCGTCCCGCACTACTTCTATTTGGCTTGCCCTTGTTGCTGCTACTTTTTCCGTTGGTTATCTGGCAGGTGGGGCGCTCTTGGACGCAGGCAAGCCAGATGCTGCAGGAAGGGGCTAAGATTTCGCACTTAAATGCTTTGAAAACAATAGAAAAACCATGATCCAAACCCTCAAACGCCAGCTGCTGGGCCTCTATGCCAATTGGACCAGTGGGAGGCGGGCATTGCAAACTACGACCCTGTTGGGGCACCCCGTAAAAGTGCTGCCGGGCACCGTGCGGCAGCAGCCTGATCAGGATGATGCCTGGTTTGTATGGTTGGCCGCTCACCGAAAACGACTTTATGATGTGGGTGCAAACGTAGGATTTACCGCCCTGGTAGCAGCCCTGAAGGGAATGGAGCGCATTCTTCTGATTGATCCCAATCCCGTGGCTTTGAGTCGTGCAGCCGCTAACCTGATTTACAACAACCTGGCAGCCCATAGCTCCTATATTACTGCATTTGCAAGTGATAGGGTGGGAGAGGTCGTACCCTTTTATACGGTTGGTGCAGGAGCTGCAGGCAGCATGTACAAGGGACATGCAAAGACAGCAGCAGCAACAGGTAGCGTAATTCATGTTCCTACAACAACGATAGACAAGCTGGTGGAAGAACAAGGATGGGTACCCGATTTTATCAAAATTGATGTGGAGGGTGCCGAATCCAAGGTGTTGGAAGGGGCCATACAAACTGCCCGGTCAGGCCAGCCCTGGATCATGGTGGAAATGCACAGTCCGCCCGAATTACCCATGGTGGAAAATGCGCGCTTAGTACTGGATTGGTGCTGCCAGGTGGACTACCAGGCGTGGTATATGAAGGAGGCGGTGGTCATGGAGACACCGGACTTAATTGCCCATCGCGGCAAATGTCATTTATTGCTGTTGCCGAAAGACGAAGCATATCCCACGGCACTGGCGGCAATTCCACAAAGAGCACCGTTACCTCATGGCTAAGTCACGGGAAATAGTGCTACTGACTTCCGAATTTCCACCTGGTCCGGGCGGAATTGGTCAACATGCGTGGAATTTGGCCAGGGAATTGAGCCGTCATGGCTACTATGTGAAAGTGATCACGGATGGTCGCTTGGATTGGCAAGCGGAAGAAGAGGTGTTTGATTCTGCTCAACCCTTCGAGCTGATTCGTGCCAGGCGAAGTAGGGGCCGGTTGATGGGTATTGTGCATCGGCTGTTGCTTTTCTTATGGGCATGGTGTAAAGCAAATTCCACGTATCCCATCATTGTTTCGGGAAAATTTCCCCTCTGGTTTGCAGGGTTCGCCAAATGCTTACCGTTGAGGCGTCGGGTCTTGGCTGTGCTTCACGGCTCTGAAATTAACTATCGGAGTGGGTGGAAGCGCGTGCTTACGAGTTGGGCGCTTCGCCGGTGTGAACGGCTTGTAGCGGTATCTCGTTTTACCAAATCACTGGCGCAGCGATATGTAAGGGGAAAAGAAATTGTGGTGATTCCCAATGGCTTCGACCCTGAAAAGGTACAGGTATCGGGTAATGGCAAGCTCGACGGGCGGCCCGCCCTGATTACCGTCGGAAGCATTTCTCCCAGAAAAGGGCAACACAATGTGGTGGATGCTTTAGTGGATCTTCAGCATGCCTTTCCGGAAATCAAATACCACATCGTAGGACTGCCCTTGCACGGGAAACAACTCCTTCGACGCATTGCCCGATTGGGGCTGCAAAATCGGGTACAGGTACATGGAGCTCTCCCTAATAGTGAAATGGTGAAAGCCCTGAAAGGAAGCGATGTATTTTTAATGCTGAGCGAAAACCAGTCCGATGGAGATGTAGAAGGCTTTGGCATAGCCATTCTGGAAGCCAATGCTTGTGGCGTACCGGCAATCGGTAGCCGGGGCTGCGGTATCGAAGACGCCATTGCCGATGGCCAGTCGGGGAAAGTGGTCGATCCACATAATCCCAACGAGATCCGGGAGGCATTGTGCGAAATATTGGATCGCTACGACCGGTATAGTGCTGGTGCTCGGCAGTGGGCTGCCCGGTTTCAATGGGAAAGAGTAATTGCAAAGTACGTTGATATAATAGAAAGTTGAGGCTAGCGATTATTTCACACACCGAGCATTTCCTACGAGATGGCCAGGTAGTAGGCTGGAGTCCTACGGTTACCGAAATCAACCATCTCGCAAACGATTTTGATGAAATCTGGCACCTTGCCGTGCTACACCAGGAAGCAGCACCGCCCAGTGCCCTGCCTTATACCTCTGAACGCATTCATTTTGTACCGCTGCGCCCTTTTGGGGGGCCGCGTATTTTTGACAAATTGGGTACCTTGTGGCAGGCCCCCGAAGTGATCCGCAAGGTGCGGGAAGTACTGCGCAAAGTAGATGTATGGCAATTTCGGGCACCAACAGGAATCGGGGTCTTTCTGATCCCCTGGCTGAGCCTATTCAACCGGCAACCCGGCTGGTTCAAGTACGCTGGTAACTGGGCACAAGAAAATCCACCCTTGGGGTATCGCGTACAGCGATTTTGGCTGCAGTACCTGCAGCAGCGCAAAGTCACCATCAACGGCCGCTGGCCCAATCAACCCGCTCACTGCCTGAGCTTTGAGAACCCCTGCCTGACAGAAGAAGATCGCAGTAGAGGTCTGAAAGTTACGGCCGGCAAGTCTTACACTGCACCTTATCGCTTGTGCTTTGTAGGGCGATTGGAAACGGCCAAGGGAGTAGGCCGAATACTGGAAGCCCTGCAGGGCTTTCCCCATCCTGATTTGATTGAAATGGTGCATTTTGTTGGCGATGGGCCGGAGCGCCATCGCTTTGAGCAATTGGCCCAAGACGCGAAGGTGCCGGTAAAGTTTCATGGTTTCCTGCCCAGAGAAAAGGTCTTTGACCTGTACAAAGAGTGTCATTTCTTCCTCTTGCCATCTGTCTCAGAAGGATTTCCCAAAGTGCTGGCTGAGGCAGCAAATTTTGGCTGTATTCCATTGGTGTCCGATGTGTCCTCCATTCCGCACTATATCCACGAGGGGCAAAACGGATTTCTGTGGAAGAGGGAGGAGGATTTTAAGGCCTCTTTCAATCGGCTGTTTCACTTCAGCCAGGACCAATTAAAAACGATGGCATTGGAAGGGTATCAACTGGGGGCACTGTTCACCTTTGAGCGATACGGCCAACGCATAAAAAAAGAGATCCTCCATGCCTGAACAGCGCAAATGGGTCTGGCGCCTGGGTCTTCACTTGTTGTTGGGCTTAGCACTGGCTTACTGGCGGCCGCTGAGCACCTGGTGGGGTGCCGGAGCTTTTTTTTATTTTCTGCTGCAAACCCTGCGCAGTCGCAACCGGACAGGTATGGCCCATCTGGGTGCCGCTTATATCGTGGGCCTGGAAGTGCTGTTGCGCATGACCAAAGCAGCTCTTTTCTGGGAGTTTGGGAAGTTGGCCTGCATTACATTACTTGTTGTGGGATTGTTGGTAGAAGGGCGAAGACACTATCGCTGGGGGTATTTGTCCATTGCTGTACTCTTGCTGCCGGCATTGTTTTTAGGTACAGAGGTTGATTTTTCCCGCTTCCGGCAGCATATTACCTTTCAGTTGGGGGGTATGATATTGCTTTCTTTGAGTTGCGTCTATTTTGCAGCTCGTCGGATGGGGGTGGCTGAGCTTCAACAGTTGTTTCGCTATTCCCTCTGGCCTATTGGAGCAATGGTGGCTTATCTGTTTGCAGTTACGCCTCAGCTGGCTCAGATTGAATTCACGTTTTCGGCCAACTTTGCGGCAAGTGGGGGATATGGCCCCAATCAGGTGAGCACGATATTGGGTTGGGGGATGCTTTTGTTGGCTGTCAACTTTTTGTTGCGCTGGCCGCCACTGTTCAGTCGGTTCTGGGATATTGCATTGCTTGTGGCACTGGCCTTTCGTGCATTGCTTACCTTCTCACGTGGGGGAGTACTGGGCTTTTTCGTCGCTATTTTTGTGGCTTACACGATCTACCTTCTGAGCAATAGACAGACCAATAGAAGGTATTTGCTCGTGCGGTGGGGACTCGTCATGGGAACGATTGTTTTGCTTTTTGCCATGGTCAACCAGCTTACAGGTGAATTGCTCATTCATCGTTTTCGAGGAGAGACGATGGCCGTGTACGTTGGAGATGCAGCATATTCACTGGACAAGGCCACCAGTGGTCGCTCCAGGGTTATTCAAACGGACTGGCAGATGTGGTTAGACCATCCCGTCTGGGGTGTGGGTGTGGGGATGTCCAATGTGTTGCGTCCACAATATGGGTATGCCAATATTTCCCATCTGGAACAAACGCGTTTGCTTGCAGAGCACGGTCTTTTAGGGATATGGGTGTTGTTGCTTTTAGTGGGCGCGATGGTATGGCGCACGGTAAGCGGAGCTCCCATATCAAAATTTATGGTGCTTGCTTTTTCACTCTTTTCCTTTCTTACCATGTTCCATTCTGCCACACGCCTGGCTGTGGTAGGTTTTGCATTTGGTCTGGGTCTTGTTCATGTATATGCGAACTATTCTTTATCTCGGCAATCACCTTTCGAGGGGAGGGGCGTATCCTTCGGTGGCCGAAAGCCTGGCGCCCTGGCTGGCGCCTGATGTGCAATTTCATCTGGTATCGCGCCGGCGCAATCGCTTGTGGCGCATGGCCGAGATGGCGTGGGCGGTGTGTCGCTATGGCCGCCGAGAGCAGCCAGTAGTAATAGACGTGTACAGCACGCTCAACTTTTACTACGCCCTGATCTGTGGCCTACTGTGTCGGTGGATGGGCATCCGTTACTGGTGTGTGTTGCACGGTGGCAACTTGCCGGGGCGAATCCGGCGCAATCCCCGCCTGTGCCAGCTGTTGTTTGGGAATGCCGCCCGCCTAATTGCCCCTTCGGGCTATTTGCAGGCGGCTTTCCGTCGGGCGGGCTTTGAGAGCGAGGTCATTCCCAATGCTATCCCCATTACCAAATATCCATACAAGCAGCGGGATCGCGTGTGGCCGCGTCTGCTGTGGGTGCGCGCCTTCGACGCCATTTACAATCCCCGGATGGCCATTCGCGTCTTGCACCGCCTGCTGGAGCGCTATCCCGACACAACGCTGTGTATGGTAGGTCCCGACAAAGACGGCAGCATGCAGGACTGCCAGCAGTTGGCCGAACGACTGGGCGTGGCCGACAGAGTCCGCTTTACCGGTCGGTTGCCCAAAGCAGAATGGATTGCATTATCGGCTGACTACGATATCTTTATCAATACCACCAACGTGGACAACACCCCCGTGAGCGTCATCGAGGCCATGGCTTTGGGATTGCCCGTAGTGTCTACCGACGTAGGAGGGTTGCCGTATCTCATCACACAGGGAGAGGACGGTATTTTGGTGCCTGCCGATTTGGACGAGGAGATGGCTAAGGCCGTTGTCTCGTTGTTGGAACGCCCTGAGAAGGCTAAGCGATTGGCATCTTGTGCGAGAAAAAAAGTGGAAAATTTTTCCTATGAAAAAGTAGCGCGACAATGGAAACGTCTGTTAATCCATGAGTGAGATAGTGGATAGGATTTATTCGATGCTTCCGCTGCCCCTTCAAAATGCTGCGATTAGCTGTTATGGGCTCTATTGGAAATGGCGGCGTTTTGGTGGCCTCTTTGAAGAGGAGCTGCGAGCTTTTAGAGAAAGAGAAAACTACACGGCGGCTCAATGGCGTGCATACCAAACGGTGCAATTGCGGCGATTACTCGTACACGCTTTTGAGACAGTACCATTCTATAGAGAGAAATATCGCAAACACGGTTTCACCATCGATCAGTTGAATCGCTTTGAGTTGGAAGATTTGCCCAGATTGCCTTACTTGACGAAGCAAGAGTTGAGAAAGTTCGGAACTACAACATTGCTTTCCACACGGCGTGCGCGCAATGGCCAATTCTATTCCAGCAGTGGAAGCACGGGAACACCGACCAAAATTTACTATTCTATTCCGTTTCATCAGCGGTGGAGTGCTGCTATTGAAGCACGCGTGCGGCATTGGGCTGGTGTCAATCGCTTTTTGCCCAGGGGAATGATCGGCGGTCGGCGCATAATTAAATCTGCAATTGCACCTCCGCCTTACTATAGATACAACATTTTTGAAAAACAGGTATATTTCTCGGCTTATCACATTGCGCCTTCTACTGTGTTGAATTACTTAGAGGGCATTAAGAAGTACAAATTGGCATACATGACGGGCTATGCCATGAGCAATTTTTTTCTGGCTTCTCTAATAAAAGAGAGTGCTCTTTCAGCGCCCCCCCTGCAGGCGGTCATCACTTCTAGCGAGTGCCTCACGCCTGACATGCGTCGCGTCTTTTTTGAGGTGTACGGATGCAAAACTTTTGATAGTTACAGCGGTGTGGAGGCTTGTGGCCTTATTTCAGAAACGCCGCAGGGCGAATTGCTGATCAGCCCGGATGTGGGTATAATGGAAGTAGTACGATCAGATGGCAAACCTGCTAGGCCTGGCGAAGGAGGTGAGGTCGTTTCTACGGGCTTTTTGAATTACGATCAACCTTTGATTCGATATCGCATTGGGGATATGGTCACACTGTGCAAAAGTCAATCGACCCAATGTGGTCGCGCTATGCCCGTAATTGAAAAAATCGATGGGCGCGTAGAAGATGTGGTAATTGGAAAGGATGGAAGGCGTATGGTGCGTTTCCACAGCATTTTTGTCGATCTACCTGGCGTGATCGCCGCCCAGATCGTTCAAGAAGATTATGATTCTTTTACAATTAATATTGTGGCGGATGAACAATACGAGCAGCAAGCTAATGAAGCTGCTATGATTGCCCGGTTGGAAAGTCAGTTAGGCCCTTTAAAGGTAGATTTCCAATACATGGAAGAGTTACCCAAAAACGCTAATGGAAAATTCCAAGCAGTCATTTCAAAAGTAAGAAATTGATTAGCTAGTTAGAGTAGTTAGTTTTTCTATAGAGGAGTACGATATGCATAATTCATATACCCCTATTGTTACAATTATTATTCCAACATTTAATGAAGAAAAGCATATTGAAAAGACGATTCGATCGATATTAGATAATGATGATTATCCCAAAGAGGTAATTGTGGTAGATGGTGGTTCATCGGATGGGACTGTAGCTATTGTAAAACAAATAAGTAAAAAATACAAAAATGTTAGATTGCTTTACAATTCGCGACAGTTTGCAAATTTCGCATTTAATACTGCTATTTTATCTTCTAAAGGTGTATATGTAGCTTTTGTTGGAGCACATGCTATTTATCCCAAAAACTATTTTCTGGAATGCATTAAAGCCATAGATTCTGGAAAGTGTGAAGTAGCTGGGGGGTTTTTACTACATAAAGGTCTATCCCCGATTGGACAGGCCATAGCGGCAGGGATGGGTTCGAAATTGGGAGTAGGGAATACAGCTTTTCGAACTATACCTAAAGAGGCGTACGTAGATAGTGTGGCGTTTGCTGTGTACAAAAGAACTATTTTTGAAACTGTAGGGTTATTAGATGAACGTTTAGTGCGCAACCAGGATGATGAATTTCATTACAGGATCAATCAGGCTGGTTTTCGCATCCTATTATTGCCTCACTTGGAAGTGATCTATCAAGTGCGAGAAAGCCTGAGCAAGCTTTTCCACCAGTACTTCCAATACGGCCTGTACAAGCCCTTGGTGCTGAAGAAGGTTAAATCCGGCATTCGGCTTCGCCACCTGGTACCGGCCGCCTTTGTGCTATATTTGTTGTCTTTGCCCTTCGTGTTGTGGCTGCACTGGGCTTTTGTCCTACCACTGGTTTTATATGTAAGCCTGATCGCGTATAAGTTTTTTACAACAGATTTGCCTTTCCAAGCCAGAAAATACCTCTGGGTAGTTTTCCCGGCCATCCACCTGGCTTATGGTCTGGGCTTTTTGATGGGGCTGGGCAAGTTGGTTAACCACAGGGCTGCATAAGATTAAAGCATGAATAACGTAAAATCATTGCCCTTGCGTGCCATCATCGAATGGGACATCCCCAACTGGTCTCGGGTGCTCCCCTTTTGGGAAAAACATTTGCCGAAAAAGGAAGGTCAGCCTAAGATTTTGACCGTTGGAGAGCGAAACGGAGGCTTGTCACTGTGGCTGGCCCTTCAGGGCTACCCGGTCATCTACAGCGATGTACACGATCCCAAAATGGAAGCGCTGGAACTGCACTTGAAATATGGCGTGACGGATCTCATCAGCCATGAACAAGTGGATGTCTTTCGCATGCCTTATCCCGACAACAGCCTGGATGCCGTGGTGTGTAAATCGGTGATTGGAGGATTGAAGTTGGTTTACAGCGACCGCAGCACGCGCACGCTTGAAAACCAGAAAAAAGCCTGCGAAGAAATCCGACGTGTATTAAAACCCGGCGGTGTCTTCCTCGGTGCTGAGAATCTGAGAGGCAGTCCACTGCATTGGTACTTTCGCAAAAGGAATGGCCTCGATAAAGGTTGGCGCTACCTGACCCTGGGAGAACTTCAATTTCTTTTTGACGGTTATACCCAACTGCAGCTGAAGCCCTTTGGCTTTTTGCCTTCCTCTACACCCTGGCCCTTGTTGAATGCTCTGGCAGGAAAAATGAATGACCCGCTTTCTCGACTATTGCCTGATTCGTGGCAGTACATTGCGTTTATTGCGGCAGTGAAGTGAGACTAGGGGACTGGGAGATGAGGAGACTTGGAGCTATCATTTTTCAATTTTATGGCAAACATTCGTCGTCATCAGGATTTGGATGTGTACAAGCCGGCTTTTGAGGCGGCTATGGAATTGTATGAGTTGAGCAAATCGTTTCCACAGGACGAAAAATATGCGTTTACGGATCAAATACGGAGGTCTTCCAGATCGGTGTGTGCCAATTTGGCCGAAGCATTCAGAAAGCGCAAATACAGAAACGCCTTTGTTGCCAAATTATCAGATAGTGAAGCGGTCAGATAGTGAAGCGGAAGCCGCAGAAACCCAAACATGGCTGGACTTCGCACTTGCTTGTAAATACTTGAGCAGAGAAACATACGATGTGCTCTACCCAAATACAACCACATCATTGGCAAACTCGTAGTAATGGCCCGTTTGCCCGATCAAGGAGAAAACCTTAGTCACCCAGTCACTAAGTCACTAAGTCGCCCAGTCACAAAATGATCCCCTTTTCCCTCCCCCTTATAGACGAAGACGTCATTACTGAAGTAAATGATTGTTTGACGAATACCGGTTGGCTGACCAGTGGGCCGAAGGTAGTGGCTTTGGAGCAGGAGCTTCGGGTGCGCTACGGCTTGCCGGCGGTGTGTGTGAATTCCTGGACGTCGGGTGCGATGCTGATGTTGCGCTGGTTTGGGGTAGGGCCGGGCAACGAGGTCATTGTGCCGGCCTACACCTATGCAGCTACGGCACTGTGTGCGCTCAACATCGGTGCCCGCGTGGTGATGGTGGATGTACAAGACGACTTCACCATGGATCCGGTAGCGCTGGCGCAGGCAATCACGCCGCATACCAAGGCCGTCATTCCGGTCGATCTGGGCGGCTGGCCTTGCGACTACGACGCGCTGCACGCTGTACTCGAGTCGGAGGAGGTGCGGCGGCGGTTTGTACCGACCCATGTGCGGCAGGAGCAGCTGGGGCGCCCTCTTTTGTTGGTCGATGCGGCGCATTCCATTGGCGCCACCTATGGGGGGCGGGCTAACGTGCACGGGGGCGATGTGGCGGTTTTTTCCTTTCACTCGGTGAAGAACGTGACGACGGGCGAGGGTGGGGCGGTGGTGCTCAATCTGCCCAAGCCTTTCGATCTGGAGGAGGAATACCGGTTTCTGAAGCATTTCTCCCTGAACGGTCAGACCAAAAGCGCTTTCGAGAAGAACCAGGTTGGTGGCTGGCGCTATGACATCGTCGCGCAAGGGCTGAAGGTGAACATGCCAGACATCTGTGCAGCGATCGGACTGGCCCAGCTGCGCAAGTACGAAAGCGAATTGTTGCCCGAGCGCAAGCGACTCTTCGAGCGATATCAGGAAGCTTTTGGGAAATGCGATTGGGCCATCCTACCACCGGGAAAGGATGCAGTGCGAGAGTCGTCCTATCACCTCTTTCTGCTGCGCATAGCTGGCTACGGCGAACAGGAGCGGGATGCACTGATCCGGAAAATGGCGAAGGCCGGCATCGGCACCAATGTGCACTACATCCCCATGCCTATGCTGACGCTGTTCAAAGAGCTGGGGTACCGCATAGAGGACTATCCGAATGCGTTTCGGTTGTATGAAAATGAGATTTCTTTGCCCATTTATAATGGCTTAAAAGACGACCAAGTGGATTTTGTGTGTGAAAATTTGATTTCGTTTATTTAAACCTTGTTACACGGAGAGTCACAGAGAACCACAGGGTTATTCGAAGATCCTATGCAAATCCTTGAGAAAGAACTCACGGGTTTAATCATTGGAAACGCAATAGGAGTCCATAAATAGCTTGGTCCCGGGTTGCTTGAATCCTCTTACCAGGAATGCCTGAAATGGGAGCTTGAAAGAGCGGGGTTGACGGTCGAAGTTGAGAAGCCCATTCCTGTAATTTACAAGGAAGTAAAATTGGAATGTGGTTACCGTGCTGATCTCGTTGTGGGACGAAGGGGGTTGGTTGAGTTGAAGAGCATGGATCAGCTTTCCGACGTCCGTATGGCTCAGGTACTTACATATCTGAAATTCGGGGGTTCCCCAATTGGATTGTTGATAAACTTCAAGGTAAAAAACTCACGGACGGCATACGAAGATTCGTCATGTAAACTCTGTGGCTCTCTGTGTCTTCTCCGTGGTACTCAGTGTAACGAAAAATGGATCTGAACCTCCCTCAATTTATTTCTCGATATATCACAAAACGGACCGAAAGTCTGTTTTTTGAAGACCTAAAAAAAAACACTCAAGAATTAATTGAAAGAGTGGCTGGCAAGCGCGTGCTTGTCATTGGCGGGGCGGGTACGATCGGCAGTTCCTTTATCAAGGCTTTGCTGCCGTTTCGCCCCGACAGTCTGTACGTCGTCGATTTGAGCGAGAATGGGCTCACGGAGCTGACGCGCGATCTGCGTAGCGCGGCCGGCATGTATGTGCCTTCCGAGTACAAGACCTATCCCATCGATTTTGGCGGTCGGGTATTCGAGAAGCTATTTCGGCAGGTCGGTCCCTTCGACATTGTGGCCAACTTTGCCGCGCACAAACACGTGCGCAGCGAAAAGGACGCTTATTCCATCGAGGCGATGGTGGAAAACAACGTCTTGAAGAATTATCGGCTTTTGGCGTTGCTAGAGCAGCAACCACCACAGCACTTTTTTTGCGTCAGCACTGACAAAGCTACCAATCCGGTCAACGTGATGGGGGCCAGCAAAAAGCTGATGGAGGAGCTGCTATTGGCCCATGCCGATCACCTGCCCATTACCACGGCGCGCTTTGCCAACGTTGCCTTTTCAAACGGCAGTCTGTTGGCGGGCTTTCTGGAACGCTTGCAGAAGCGGCAACCTTTATCCAGCCCAATCGATGTGCGGCGCTACTTCGTTTCGCCGGAGGAGTCGGGGCAGTTGTGCCTTTTGGCTTGTTTGTTGGGTTGCAGCGGCGAGATATTTTTCCCCAAGCTGGCAGCCGAACAGATGATGACCTTTAGCGATATTGCGGTGGCATTGTTGCATGAGCTGGGGTTAGAGCCCGAACTGTGTACTACTGAGGAAGAAGCGCGTCAAAAGGCGAAGCAACTCGGCAGCGGCGACAAGCACTGGCCGGTCTTTTTTTTCCGCAGCGACACTTCTGGCGAGAAGCCCTACGAGGAGTTTTTCGCCGAGGACGAGCTGGTGGTGTGGGATCGCTTTGAGGCTTTAGGTGTGGTACAGCCCGTGCAGCGCAGCACGCCCGAGCAGATGGCCATGGCTATGGGCGAACTCGAACAGCTCTTTGCGCGCAATGATCTGAAAAAGGCCGATTGGGTGGCATGGCTGAGGCGATATGTACCTGGTTTTCACCATAAGGAGACGGGCAAATCGCTTGATCAGCGCATGTGACTGGAAAAGGCAAAGGCCTTTGCTAAAGACGAACACAAACCCTGAGCTTATGTATGCAATTGCAAAACGAAGCATCGACATTGTAGCGGCTAGTGTAGGCTTGGTACTTTGCGCACCTATCTTTTTGCTGGTCATTCCGATGCTGCGCTTTACAGCTGAAGGCGAAGTGTGGTACCGGCAACGCCGCATTGGCTACAAGAACAAGCCCTTCTACATTTTGAAGTTTGCCACCATGCTCAAGGATAGCCCCAATATGCTGACGGGTAGCCTAACGGTGCGCAACGATCCGCGCGTTACGCCTATAGGCAAATATTTGCGCATCAGCAAGCTCAATGAACTGCCTCAGATCATTAACGTGCTGAAGGGGGATATGTCGTTGGTGGGACCGCGCCCCCAGATGGAGGTGGACTTTTTGGCCTATCCCAAAGAGGTACAGGCCCGTATCTACGACGTCAAGCCTGGCATTACGGGCATTGGCTCGATCGTCTTCCGCGACGAAGAGCAAATACTCTCCGAAAGCGAATTGGATCCTCGTACCTGCTACGAGCAGCAGATCGCACCGTACAAGGGGGCACTGGAGATGTGGTATCTGGAGCACATGTCGCTGCGCACCGATCTGCTCGTCCTGTTGCTCACCTTGTGGCAGGTGCTCTTCCCAAAGAGCGAGTGGGTGTACCGCGTATTTCCCGATCTGCCGCCCCGGCCCGACTTTTTGCAAAAGAAGGCAAAGGAAAAAGCACCACGACAAGAGACTATCCAGCCGGTGGGGTGAGGGTAGGTCAGCTGTGTTAGGTGTAAATTGCACATGTCAGACTTAGGCGACATGTGCAATTTCTTTTTCTATTCTTGTATCATTGCTAAAACTCATTTATCTGTGCATTTGTCTGGGGAAGCAGGGCAGAGCGTTTTGGCCATTTCTGCCTTTTACCACGATTCGGCAGCAGCGATGGTGGTGGACGGCGAGGTGGTGGCTGCAGCACAGGAAGAACGTTTCAGTCGCAAAAAGCACGATTCTTCTTTTCCGGCGCAAGCCGTGCGCTACTGTCTGGAGGAGGCGGGCCGCACTATCGACGAGCTCGACGCTGTGGTCTTTTACGATAAGCCGCTGCTGAAGCTGGAGCGCTTGCTGGAGACGTACTACCATTTTGCGCCGCGGGGTGTGCGTTCTTTTGCGATGGCCATTCCGGTGTGGCTGCGGGAGAAGATGTACCTCAAGCGCATTTTGCGCCAGGAGTTGGCGGCCATTATGCCTTTCGATCGCAGGCGCCTCAAGCTCCTGTTTCCGGAGCACCACCTCTCACATGCGGCCAGTGCTTTTTACCCTTCGCCCTTTGAGCGGGCTGCCATTCTGACCATTGACGGGGTGGGGGAGTGGGCTACGGCTTCGTTGGCGCTAGGTTGGGGCCGCGAGATCCAGCTGTTGCGCGAGCTCCACTTTCCGCATTCACTGGGCTTGCTCTATTCGGCTTTTACCTATTTTTTGGGTTTCAAAGTCAACTCGGGTGAGTACAAGCTGATGGGATTAGCGCCCTATGGGCACCCCCTTTCCGAGCGGGTGGCGCACTATCGCCAACTCATCGAGCAGCACTTGATTGACTTGCGGCCCGACGGTTCACTTTGGCTCGACCAGCGCTATTTTCGCTACGCTACGGGCTTGCGCATGGTGGATGAGCGCCGATGGGCGCAGCTCTTTGGCTTTCGCCGACGCCGTCCCGAAGAGCCACTCGAGCAGCATCACTGCGACTTGGCCATGGCGATTCAGCAGGTGACCGAAGAGGCTGTCCTACGCATGGCGCGCACGCTCAAGGAGCTAACCAATGCCGATTACTTGTGCATGGCAGGGGGGGTGGCGCTCAATTGCGTGGCCAATGGCAAACTCAAGCGCTCGGGCTTGTACAAGGACATCTTTATTCAGCCTGCTGCTGGCGATGCAGGTGGCGCATTAGGAGCAGCGTTGGCCGCACATCACCTCTATTTCGCGCGGCCGCGCCGCTGCCAGCAGCCCGACAGTATGCGCGGTGCCTATTTGGGCCCTTCTTTTTGCGATGAGGAGATCGAGCGGGTGGCACGCCGCTATCGGGCGCCCTATCAACACTTCGACATCTTCGACACGCTGGCCCACGAGGTGGCACAACTGTTGGCACAAGGGCACGCTGTAGGCTGGTTCCAGGGGCGTATGGAGTTTGGACCTCGTGCGTTGGGCAACCGCAGCATCTTGGGCGATGCGCGCAACGAGGAGATGCAGCGCAAGCTCAACCTCAAGATCAAGTATCGCGAGAGCTTTCGACCTTTTGCACCCTCTGTACTGGCCGAGGTGGCCGATCAATATTTTGAGCTGGATAGGCCTTCCCCCTACATGCTGCTGGTCGCACCAGTGGCGGAGGCGCGTCGCAAGCCCGTACCCGACAACTACTACGAGCTGCCACTGATGGAGCGCCTCTACATCACGCGTTCCGACATCCCAGCAGTGACGCATATCGACTTCTCGGCACGCGTCCAAACAGTACATGCCGACACCAATCCCCGCTATTACCGCCTCTTGCAAGCTTTTCAGGAGCTGACCGGTTATGGCGTGTTAGTTAATACGAGTTTCAACGTGCGCGGTGAGCCCATCGTCTGCACTCCTGAAGATGCTTATCGCTGCTTTATGCGCACCGAAATGGACTATTTGGTTATGGGCAATTACCTTTTCGACAAGCGGCAACAGCCCGAATGGGACCGCACTGATAAATGGCAGGAGGAGTTCGAGCTTGACTGAGCGAGCGCTGTGTGTTATGGTTTTACTTAAAAAAAATTGTACCAATGGAATTCTTTACCGACTTGTGGCAGTTTCTCAAGGAAAGAAAAAAGTGGTGGTTGGCACCCATCATTCTCGTGTTGTTGTTACTGGCCATCCTGATCGTTGTGGGTGGGGGTAGTGCTGTGGCGCCATTTATTTATACGCTTTTCTAAAAAGCATCCTAATGAAATCGTCGATCAAAGCGTGGGCACAGATGCCTCGAGAAAAGCATTTAGAGACCTGTTTGGTCATCAGCACGGGTATGGTCGTGCTGTGGTGGTGGAAGCACTGGGAAGCGCTGCTGTACGTGGCAGTAGCTGTCGGTATTATCGGCCTGTTTTTTGGTGGGTTGGCGCGATGGCTGAACGTGCTGTGGTACGGCTTGGCCGAGTTGTTGGGCTCGGTCATGTCGAAGGTCGTACTGGGGATAGTGTTTTTTGCTATTCTCACGCCACTGGGTTTGTTGAGTCGTTTGCGCAAGCAAGATCCACTGCAGCGCCAGCGCAAGGATTCTTACTGGACGGTGCGCTCACATACTTTTGGCGCTGATGACCTGAAGTGGCCGTGGTGAGGTGTGGCCCTGTGGCTGGTGCTAAATTATGTCGACCTTTGGAGGCGCATATGCGTTTTTTGTGAAAAAGTGTCATCAGATGAGTAGAAAAAAAGCCCTCATTACGGGTGTTACGGGCCAAGATGGCGCCTATTTGAGCGAACTGCTCTTGGCCAAAGGCTACGAGGTGCACGGCATCAAGCGGCGCAGCTCTTTGTTCAACACCCAGCGCATCGACCACATCTACGAGGATCCACATACCGACCATCGCCGCTTTATCTTGCACTACGGCGATCTGACCGATTCGACCAACATCATTCGCATCATTCAAGAGGTACAGCCCGACGAGATCTACAATCTGGGTGCGCAATCGCACGTCAAAGTGAGCTTTGAGTCGCCCGAGTACACGACCAATGTCGATGCTTTGGGCACCTTGCGCATTTTGGAGGCGGTGCGTCTGCTGGGGCTGACGCAGCACACGCGCGTGTATCAGGCATCCACCTCCGAGCTGTACGGCTTGGTGCAGGAGGTGCCGCAGACGGAAAAGACGCCCTTTTATCCGCGTTCGCCCTATGCGGTGGCCAAGCTCTACGCTTACTGGATTACGGTCAACTATCGCGAGGCCTATGGCATGTATGCCTGCAATGGCATTCTGTTCAATCACGAGTCGCCCATTCGCGGCGAGACCTTTGTGACGCGCAAGATCACGCGGGCAGTTGCCAAGATTGCCTTGGGCTTGCAAGACAAGCTCTACCTGGGCAACCTCGATGCCCAGCGCGACTGGGGCCATGCCAAAGACTATGTCGAGGCCATGTGGCTGATGCTGCAGCAAGACAAACCTGAAGATTACGTCATCGCCACGGGGGTCACCACCTCAGTGCGCGAATTTGCGCGCAAGGCATTTGCCGAGCTGGGCATCGAGCTGCGGTTTCGCGGCAGCGGAAAAGAGGAAATAGGTTACGTGGTGGCTTGTCATCGGCCCGAGTTTCAACTCGAGCCCGGGCGTGAAGTTATCGCCGTTGATCCCAACTACTTTCGGCCTACCGAGGTCGATTTGCTCATTGGCGATGCGACCAAGGCGCGCGAGCAGCTGGGATGGACGCCCCGCTACGACCTCGACGCCACCATTAAAGAAATGGTGTACAGCGACTTGGAGCTGTTCCGCCGCGATCGCCTGCTCAAGGACGCTGGCTTTCGCGTGAAGAACGAGTTTGAATGAAGTGAAGTGCGTTTGATAGCGAGAGGTAAGCACAAAGAAGCGAATCCAGCCATTTGGATTCGCTTCTTTTTTACCTCCCATACCTGCTATGGGGCCTACAGCAGCTGAGCATGTGCCTTACGGCAAAAAGTTGGCTTTGATCCCTACCTGTAAAGTTCGCGGTAAGCCAGGGCGCAGGCCGGCAGGCCGTCGTGCAACCAAGTAGACTTCATCGGTGAGGTTGACACAGCTGGCGAAGAGCTTGACGTAGGGATGCACTAAATAGTTGATGCTGGCATCGACGACAAAGTAAGCATCAATTTTCTCCGATTCGGGAGTAGAGCCTTGGCCTGGAGTGGTGCGCATGGGCCCCGTATAGCGATAGCTAATGTTAGCGTCGAATTTGTGGTGTTCGAGTGCCAACAACAGCGTAAGTTGGTGGTGGGCTAAGTAGGGGAATTCGTCGCCTGAGCTTACAATTCCCCAAGTGTCGTTGTCACTTTCAAAGCTGTTGCGAAACTCCGAATGAGTATAAGTGTAGATTAGCGTGAAGGGAAGGCGATAGGCGGCCATGGAGTTGGGCGAGAAAAAGTCGTAGCTGAGCTGTAGTTCGAGCCCTCGGGTCAGTACTTCGCCGGCATTGTACAGATCGGTGCCTCCTGTGCCGCCCGCAGCAGCCAGGTCGGAGCCCAGCAGGTTGTCGTAGTCCGTCACGAATACGACTGCTTCGCTGCTGAGCCCCTTTTTGCGCAAGCGGGTGCCTAACTCGTAGTTCACGCTCTCTTCGGGGCGTGTACCTTCTTTAGAGCCTGGTGGGGCAAAGCCTTTGTGGATGCCGGCAAATAGATAGATCTGTTGTTGCAAGTGGTAGGTAAGGCCTAAACCTGGCATGAGGGCGCGTACGAAATTGCTGCGCGTATTCAGATTGATGCCTGTACGGGTGGGATCGTTTTTTCCGTAGTCCATTCGGCTGAGCTGAATGTGTTCATAGCGCAGGCCCGGTACGAGTTGCCACTTTCCGAAGTCCATTCTGTGCTGAATGTAGCTGGCAAAGGCTGTCGCTTGTTCAATTCGATTGCTTTCAGTGCCTGGTTGACCAGCTTGTGTCAGTTTCATTACACCTTCTTCCATGGCATAGCTGTCTACCCATTGGAAGCGGTCCATCTGATCCTGATGGAGGCGCAGGCCCAAGTCGAAATGATGCACCACTTTGCCCGTAGTAAACTGAGCCGATAGGTTCGACTGTATGCCTCGCGCAAAGTAGGTTCGGTTGTTGGCTTTTACCCAAAGGGCATCTGGACGCATGCTGGTTGCGCCAGTGAGTATCTGGTATGCTTCAGGATAGGTCTCAGGTGTGGCCAATAGGTCGGAAATGCTCACTTCATTACCGGCATCGTCTGTGACTTTGTAGAGCTTGTACCAATTGCGGAATAAATCTGTGCGGTAGGCAGTAGTTGTGATCTCGAGCTGCTCGCTGGGGCGGATGAGGTGTATGAGTGCAATTTGCCGATGTGATAAGGTAAGGCGATCTTTTTGCGAAGCAGCATATCTGCGATAAGGAGTAAGTGCGAAATCGCTATCCGTTAGCCCCAAATAAGTCTCATCAGATATTTCTCGTACTTCGCCGAGCTTGAGCGTGAGCGATTGAAAGATGCGCGCGTCGTCCTTCGTTTGGTAGCGTACTTTGGCCATGTAGTCTTTTCGGTCAAAACCGGTAGGACCGCTGTTGTCTAATACCTTGAATCCGTCTGATGCATACTGAAAAGTCTCCAATAGATAAGCTACCTGCTTATGCGTGTTGCCCACATAGGCGTGTAGATTGTTGGTGCCGTAGCTGCCCCTTGTCAAATAGACGCGCGCGAGAAACGATTCGGGAATCTGTGTGGAAATAAAATTGATGGCACCCCCTGTAGTATAAGGCCCATACTTGATCTGGCTGCTGCCTTTGAGTACTTCAACCCCTTGCATGCGCCCTACCGTGGGAAAGTAGTAGGCAGCAGGTGCCGTGTAGGGAGCTGGCGCCATTAATACGCCGTCTTCCATAAGCGTGATTTTCGAGCTGCGTTCTAGACTCGTGCCGCGTAGCCCGATATTGGGCCTAAGGCCGAAGCCATCTTCTTCTTGAAGGTTAATGCCAGGCACCATGCGCAGCGTGCGGTTGATATCTGTATAGCTGAACTTGTTCAAGGCTTTGGGAGATAAATAACTGACCGATCCAGGAATATCCTTCAAGCTCGACCTGCCCGAAGTCATCACTGTGACTTCGGCCAAAGTCGTAATCGATTCGATCATGTTAAAGTTGACTTCCAGTTGTTGATCGGCAGCCAGCTCCACTTCTTTAGAAATGACGTAGTAACCAATAGCTGAAGCCACCAAAGTGTATTTGCCCACTGGAATCCCCTCGATGTGGTAATAGCCATTTGTATTGCTGATGGCACCTATTTGTGTGCCCTCTAAATAGATAGACACGCCGGGAAGTGGATCTTCTGTGCCGTATTCCGTCACTTGCCCTCGGATGGAAGCTGTCTGGCTCCAGCTCAAGCTAGCTGCGCAAAGCCAAATCAGTGTGTTTAGTAGTTTCATATCAAATAGTTGAATTTTGGACTTAATGATTCGACGGGGCAAATCTATATGGAATTAGTCTAAATAAGAAAACATAGGCGAAGTTTTTTCCTTTCCGAAAGGACAATGGTGGCCTTTACAAGACCAGTTGGTGGGTCCTGATGGGGTGTGGCGGATCGGGTATGAGGAATGGTCAGGTGTAGTGAGTTGCAAGCACCCACTGTGCGTTTAGGCGAAGTAGCCCACTAAGAGAGCGGTGAGTAGCAGCAGGCCAATGGCCAAGTATCGGTAGTTTTGGTACCAAGGCAACTGCGCCAATTCCGCACTTTCGGCCTCTATCATGTGTTTGTGCCAAGTGTATTGTGCGACCTTGTCGGCAGGTGGTGGAGCTGTGAGCAAGCTGACGATGATGTTCACTCCTGCACTAAGGACAAAGAGATAGAAGGCCTTGTGTAGGAAGTGGATCTGTTCGAGCCATTGGGCCCAGGCAGGGGCCGAAGCTGCTGAAATGGTAGTCAGTACTGCAGCAGCGACCATGACGATAGCCAAGGCGAAGCCCGCGAGCAGGCTGACAAAAGCTCCTGTGCCATTGGCGCGCTTCCAGAAAAGGCCAACGATAAAGGCAGCTGCTACAGGTGGACAGATAAAGGCCAGTACGATTTGCAAGTATTGGAAGAGCGAAGCGGCGCGCTCGATCTGAGGGGCCCACAGCGAGGCCAGTACGACGAGCGCCAAGGTGGCTATTTGCCCTACGCGTACCAGCTGCTGGCTCGTCAGGTCGGGTTTGATCTTTTGGACGAAGTCCATGGTAATGAGGGTGGAGGCAGAGTTGAACGTAGCCGACACACTGGACATCATGGCGGCCAGCAGGCCGGCCAGTACGAGGCCTAAAATACCTTTGGGCAACAGGTTGAACAGCAGCACCGGGTACGTCATGTTGGGGCAATCGCGCAGATTGGCGCAAATGGTGCCATCAGGGCGGGCATATTGCAGGGCACTCAGGTCCAGATCGTGAAACAACAGGATGGCTACGGCACCGGGCAGGACCATGAAGAAGAGCACAGGCAGCTTGAGCAAGCCGGCAAAAAGTGCACCCCATCGGCCGTGGTTGAGATTTTTGGCACCCAGTACGCGCTGCACCATGAACTGGTTGTTGGCCCAAAAGTAGAAACCTAAAATTGGTGCACCCAGCACTAAGCCTGTCCACGGCATGAAGGGGTCATCAGTTGGTCGGATAAGGCTGAGTACCTCTTCGGCACTGCGCAAGGGCTTGCCGCCACCTTCATTTGCAAAAGCACCTGAGGCAGCCATGCGGTCTAAGCCCTCGATAAAGGCCGACCAGCCACCTACCGCCTCGAAGGCAAAATAGGTGAGCAGGATCGAGCCAAACACTAGCAGAATGGCCTGAACCACCTCAGTTTGGATGACCGAGTTGAGGCCACCTGGAATGGTATAGGCGGCAGCGGCAAAGGCCAAGATGGCGATGATAAGTCCGGTAGATAGCTGTGGGAACATCAACTTGAGCACGATAGTGCCCACATACAAGCCTGCAGCAGTGTCGATGAGTACGTTACCCACGATGGTGATGAAGCTGAAATAGTAGCGAGAACGCACATCGTAGCGCCGCTCCAAAAACTCGGGCATAGTGTACACCTGGCTGCGTAGATAGAACGGCAGAAAAAATATGGCGAAGAACACGAGTACAACGGCAGCTAGCCATTCGTAGTTGTACACGTGAACGTTGCCCTTAAAGGCATCGCCAGCCAGACCTACAAGTGTCGAGCTGGAGATATTGGCGGCAAAAAGCGAAATGCCCACAATGGGCCATATCATATTGCGGCCTGCTAGAAAGTATTCTTCCGAGTTTTTGCGCTTAGCATGATACAACCCATATCCAATGATGCCAACGGCATAAGCTAACATGATGGCAATGTCGAGAGTGGAAAGAGAGAATTGTTCCATTTGCCGCTCTTTTTGAAGTAGCAATGGTAAACAATTCGAGTGGTTTTGGGAATACATGTCGGGCAAAGAGCAAAAAAAGAGCGAAGAAACGCGAGGTTTCATTCGCTCTTGCAAGAAATCACCCGACTGTTAATGAAGGACTCTTTGGTGAGATGTTTTTCTCAGAAGAAAAAAATCAGTCACCTCGTAATTCGCGTTTGTATATGGGCATTTTATCGCACACCCGCTCTTGTTAAGCTTACAAGCAATTTGTGCTTTCAGGGGCCAAAATACGAGATACGCTTTTTTTGCAAAAGCTTTTACTTCAAAAAATCTTCAAATTTTGCCCTTGCTTGCATTTGGGGTGGAGAAAGCTGGAAAATGTAGCGGTAGCATGTAGGCAAAATACATACGCATTTACCTTTGTTCCCAAAATAGATATATATGAGGTTCACTCGTTTTCTACTTGTATTGTTGATCGTGGTTGTGGGGGTGTGGTTAGGGCGTTACTTATACTTTCGACCCAATTACATCACTGGAGAGCAAGCCCCTCTTTTTGAGGCGACTTTGCGCGATGGCACGCTTTTTCGCTTGGCCGATCACAGAGGCAAGTACGTGTTACTCGATTTTTGGGGTAGTTGGTGCCCGCCTTGTCGCCAGCAGAACCCCCAATTGGTACGTTTTTACGAGCGTTATGGCCATGCATCGTTCCTCGATGCCGATGGATTTATCATCGTCTCTATAGGTATAGAACGAGACAGCATGCGATGGGTACGAGCCATCGAGCAAGATGGCCTGTCTTGGCCCTATCACATATTGGATCGAGCGACGAGTTTGCGGTTTTTCGACTCGCCCTTGGCCAAGCTATATGGTGTCAGGCAAACACCTACGACTTTTTTGATCAACCCGAAGGGATACATCATGGGGTTAAACTTGCCTATATCGGAAATGGAGCGGCTGCTGGATCGCAAGCGCCTACCGCAGTGAGGTGTGCACACGGCAAGTGGATACAGAGGAGCTCACTTTGGGGAACAAGTGATGGGCACTGAGGTAGAGAAAAAAGAGCACTCCGCCCATTCCCTCCTGGAGTTTCCCAACAAAGCGAGGTAAGTACAGCTCTGCAAAATAGAGAAACAATATTCCTTGCCTGGGGCCTCGCTCATGGAATACAGATTTGGTGTTTTCTCACGGTATGTTTGGTGCATATGGCGGAGTGCTTGGGCCGAAGTTAAGGTAGTCGTAGTATATGTGCAATAGTGAACGGTGTATTTTTTTTATTGAACGGCTTGTAATTTTGATCGACCGGTTATATGAGGTCGCGTAGGGTGAGCGTCACGCGGTGTTTTTGGCCATTGCGCCTGTAGGTAATGTGCACTTTTTTGCCGGGCTTTTTGCGCAGTATTTTGTTGATACCTTGAAGGCTGAGCAGCTCCGCGGGCCATATGCCGATACGCACGATTTCGTCGCCTTGTTGGATACCGGCTAAATGTGCAGGGGATCCAGGCACGACGTAATGCACGGTGTAGTGATTGAGCAATGGGCCCGAGGCGATAATGAGTAGACCACTGCGGTCAAACTCGAAGGGTTTATTGAGTTGCTTGGTTGGTTGCAGGTATAGCTTGCCTTTGCTGTAATCTATGTAGACGACAAAACGGCTGAGCAGTTGGTTGCCCAGGATGCCGTGGCGGCCGTGGAGAAAGGAAGTATCGGCGTCGGGGTGGAGTTGCTGGAAGTTGGTCAGTACGTTGTACAGGGCAAATGGACCTATATGTAGCTCTTCGAGTCGCCCCACATAACCCTGCAGAAAGCCGCCTAGTCCAGCACCGATATTGCCAGGTACGGTGTTGGGGGGGAGTTTTAATAGGGGGTGCGTGTCGATGTTGAGCAATATAGGAAGGCCTGCACCGGTATCTACCAGTAATTTGAGCTGGAGCGTCATATCGGATTGGGGCAGTCGCCCTTTGACGTAGAGATAGGGTTTATTTTTATAAATGTCTAAATCTACAATTTCGGTGTTGTGCCGGGGTGGTTTAAAGTGAGGTACGCGAAAAAGGGTAATTAGCTGGCGTTGGTAGTTGATGCGCACCACAAATTGTTTGAACACATCGGCACCCAGAATGCCGTGGATTTGCAGACCTGTCAGCTCATCAAATCGGAAATAGTCGTCGTCTAACACCAATATGGCCTGATTGGCCGCGTGAAGCCGCTCTTCGATCTCGAGGTGTACGTCTGTAACTAAGTAGGCGAACAGGTCTTGGCTCATATCGGCACCTCTGATGCGGATGACGCGTCTATAGGGCAATCGCAGTAGATCGGTAATTTCGCGTTTGGTCAGAATGGTGTGTTCCGCACCTGTGTCAAAGATAAAGCGCAAGGGAACGCTTCGGTTGAAGATTACGTCTACTACGATGAGGTCGTTGATGTATTGAAAGGGTAAATCGATTCGTGCAAAGTCCTTAATGCGTTGTTGCTGCAGCCACTCTTGTCCCAACCCATTATGTATGTCTACCAGAAACCATAGCACTCCAAAAAGAATGCAATTGGGCCACAACACCTTTTTTGCATGCATATCAGACGTGGTTGGTAGATCTATTATTGCTGCCTACAAGATCGACATTTGTGGCTATTTGCAAGCAGCGTGCTTGGGTGTAGTGGTGTGTAGGGCGGAAGGCATATGGGCTTGTGACAAAAGCCTTGATATCAACTATTAACGTACAATGTTTTGCATGACTGTAAATGTGAAAAATCTTCTTCCAAATTTTGGTTAAATGCTTAGTGTTTGTCACTTTTGCAAAGCAAGTCTTAGTGTGATACCTACAAGAAATCAATTAAAAAATTGCCATTTTTTGTGTTAGTTTGCTGATTATCAATGGAAGTTTTGTGTGTTTGTCTTAGTGTGAAAGTTGCTATTTAGGTTGTGGTTGCGCTCGTGACGCAAGCATATATTCAGATTTCTTAATCAAACCTTCGAGTGTATGAAACTTAGATTTGACAATTTTTCCAGGCACCTGGTATTGCTCTTACTGGGGTTGGCACTGGGCAACTTCGCTTGGGCACAACGTACCGTACGTGGTACGGTCATCGATGCCGAAACGGGCGAACCGCTCATTGGAGCCAATGTCTTAGTGGTAGGTACTGCCACAGGTACCATTACTGATCTTGATGGTTCTTTCAGCTTAGAGGTACCGGAGGGTGCCACTGCGCTGGAGGTTTCCTACACGGGCTATCAGACGGCTACGATCACGCTAGGGGCATCTGATGTGTACGATATATCCCTACAGCCGGGTACGGCTTTGGATGAAGTAGTGGTAGTGGGTTATGGCACTAAAAAAGCCAAAGAGGTCACTAGTTCGGTCACCAGTGTGAAGGCAGAAGATTTTAACCAGGGCAATGTCAATGACCCTATCCAGTTATTGCAAGGCAAGGTTGCGGGCTTGACGATATCTCGGCCGGGATCTGATCCCAATGCGGGATTTACCATGCGGTTGCGTGGACTTTCTACGGTAAGTCAAAATCAGCAGCCATTGGTCATCATTGATGGAGTGCTGGGCGCCTCGCTACAGAGTGTCGATCCTTCTGATATTGCTACTATTGATGTGTTGAAAGATGGGTCAGCAGCGGCCATCTACGGCACGCGTGCTTCTGCTGGTGTGATCCTCATTACGACTAAGTCGGGTGAGCGCGGCCGTGTCAAGGCTGAATACAGCGGTCAGCTAGCTACTTCTAGCATGGCACGCCAGGTGCCTGTGCTTACTGCTGAGGAATATTTGCAATATGGAGGCCCCGACGCTGATGGTGATCCTAGTACGAGTACTGACTGGTACGATGCCGTGTCGCGTACAGGCGTGGCACAAGTACACAATTTATCGCTATCGGGTGGTACGGCGCTCACATCTTATCGCGCTTCATTTAACTATCGGAGTGTGGATGGCATTGCGCGCTTCAATGGCTTTGATCAGATCAATGGCCGACTGAACCTCAATCAAAAGGCTTTAAACGAACGGTTGAATTTATCTGTCAATCTTACGGCTACATCGCGCAACGCTGAGTTTGGCTTTACTGAGGCATTCCGTTATGCCACTGTGTACAAGCCTACAGCGCCCATTACTAGTTCGGATCCCGAGTTTGAGCAGTACGATGGTTACTTCCAGGAAGTGCTTTTTGACTACTTCAACCCTGTAGCGATTATCGAGCAAAACCTCAATGAAGGGAAGTTCAAGCGCCTCATCGGTAGCGCACGTGCTGAGCTTCAGTTGTTGGAAGGCCTCAGTGGCACTGCTTTCTACAGCATACAGCGCGAAAGTGATGTGTATGGCGAATACTACGACAAAAACTCTTTTTTCCGCGGCAAAGACCGCAATGGCTTAGCACGTAGGGCTACGGAAGATCGCACTTCGCAATTGTTTGAGGCAACGGTCAATTACAGCACACAGTTTGGCAATACGGAGTTCAAGTTGTTGGGTGGCTACTCTTATCAAGACTTCATCACCGAAGGTTTTGGCATGGAAGGGGGCAATTTCCTTTCCGATGTAACGACTTACAACAATATAGGATCTGCCCTGGACTTTCCCAATGGATTGGGCAATGTGTGGAGTTACAAAAATAGCCACCGCCTTATTGCATTCTTTGGCCGTGCCAGTTTTAACCTAGGGGATACCTATTATTTGGACGTGACGATGCGTCGAGAGGGATCTTCGCGTTTTGGTGCCAACAACAAATGGGGTAATTTCCCTGCGGTATCGGCGGGAGTCAACATTACCAATCTGGCTGATATTGGCAGTGTGGACAACCTCAAGCTGCGCGTGGGCTATGGCGTGACTGGATCAATCCCTGGCGAAAGTTATCTATCATTGCTGCGTTTGGCACCTGGGTCCAAGTTCTTCTTCAACGGTGCGTATGTACCCAGCTATGGTCCTGCATCCAACGCCAATCCCGACCTGAAGTGGGAAACCAAAACAGAGCTCGATGTAGGGATAGACTTTGCATTAATGGATTACAAACTAACCGGTAGTATCGACTACTATAACCGCACCACGCGCGACTTGTTGTTGTACTTCCCCGTGCCTGTACCACCCAACCTCTATCCGTTTACCTGGGTCAACATCGGTGAGTTGGAAAGTAAGGGCTTTGAGCTGGCACTTAATGCATTGGCTGTGCAGAAGGAAAATATGAGTTGGGAATCGGGGCTTACTTTTGCCACTTTTAATACCACGTTGGTGTCGTTGTCGAATGAAGACTTGCAGTTTGGCGAGGTGCGCTATATCGCCAATGTGGGTGCTCCTGGCCTGAACAACATCATGATGGTACGCGTCAAGGAAGGTGAGGAGCTAGGGCAAATTTGGGGCCCTGTATTTGAAGGTGTAGACGACTCAGGTAATTGGATTTTCCAGGATGTAGATGGTGATGGCACTATTGAGGTTGAGGGCTTTGAAGACGATGACAACACCGTGATTGGCAATGGCTTGCCGGACTTTGAGCTGGGTTGGAACAACACCTTCACCTTTGGCAACTGGGATTTGAACTTCTTCTTCCGCGGTGCTTTTGGGCACAGCCTCGTCAACATGTTCCGCGTATTCTACGAGACGCTGGACCCCTCGGGTATTGGTACGTGGAATCGCGTGAAGACTAAATACTTCGACGAAAACCTTACAGCTCCTAATAAGTTTTCGAGCTTCCAAGTAGAAGATGCTTCTTTCGTCAAGCTCGACAACGCCACTTTGGGTTACAACTTCCAGTTGCCTGAAGGCAGTGCTTTTTCGAAGGTGCGCTTCTACATTTCTGGCCAGAACTTGCTGACGATTACGGGATACACAGGTGTAGATCCTGAGGTACGCTTCTTCGATACGGGCTCAGTAGATAATGGCGGTCGTGCAAGTGGTGCTGACCCATTGGCGCCGGGCATCGATCGCAGAAACACCTACTTCTTGGCACGCACCATCACGTTTGGTGTCAACTTGGGCTTCTAGTAGTTGCTTTGTACTTAAAGTAAGTGGAAGCAAAACGGTTTATTGAAAAATTTCAAATTCAAATCATGAGAAGAAATATTCTTGTTACCAAGATCCTTCTCGTCGGCATGTTTCTGGCTGTATTCAATCAGTCGTGTACCAATCTGGATGAAGAAGTATACTCGGATATTACGCCCGACAAGTTCTTCAAGACCGACGAGGAATTTATAGCTGCCTTGGGGGCAGCCTATACCAGTTTGTATTTTTTTGGTGGCCACAACTCTTACATGTCCGTACAAGAGGTCATGTCGGACGAGATCGTTATTCCGCAGCGCGGTGGCGACTGGTACGATGGTGGCCAGTGGTTGCGCACGCATCGCCACGAGCAGAATGCTGCTGAGGAGGGGATTGGCAATGCATGGAACAACCTTTATGGGGGCATCAACACCTGCAACCGCCTTATTTTTCAATTTGAGTCGTTGGTGGCTGACGGCTCGGTGTCGCAGGAAGCTGCTGATGCGTTCATCGCTGAGTTGAAGACACTGCGCGCATTGTTCTACTTCTGGTTGTTGGACACCTTTGGCAACGTGCCTATTGTCGACCGTTTTGACGTGCCGGCCGACTTTGCGCCTGCGCAGAGCACGCGGGCCGAGGTATTCGACTGGGTGGAGCAGGAGCTGCTCGAGAATGTGCCCAAGCTGACCAAGATGGTGGATCAATCGACTTATGGGCGGGTGCACTACTATGTCGGTCAGGCAATCTTGGCTAAGCTCTACCTCAATGCCGAAGTGTATACGGGGACGGCGCGCTGGGATGATTGCATTGCAGCTTGCAACGAGATCATCAATTCAGGGGCTTACTCGCTTGAGAACAACTTCTTCGACAACTTCAAAACAGAAAACGGAAGCTCCAAGGAGAACATTTTCGTCATTCCCTATGACGAAGTGTTTGCTGGTGGTTTCTTCCTGGCTCAAATGACGCTGCACTATGGCAGCCAAGCGACCTACAACTTGCAGGCGCAGCCTTGGAATGGCTACTGTTCGTTGCAGGAGTTCTACAACAAGTTTGAAGATTGGGATGTGCGAAAGAAGAGCTTTATCGAAGGGCCGCAGTATGCTTCTGATGGCGTGACTCCCGTTTTAGATCCAGGTGTAGAACCTGACGACCCAGATGGGCCGCAGGTCAACTTTACGCCCGAGATCAACGAGCACTTCCCCAACTGCTTGCGCCAGGCAGGTGTGCGCGTGGGTAAGTTTGAGTTCAAGCTGGGGGCTACGCCCAACTTGAGCAATGACTTTCCGCTGTTCCGCTATGCCGACATCTTGCTGACGAAGGCAGAGGCTTTGTGGCGCAAAAATCCCAATGATGCTGAGGCACTGGCATTAGTCAATCAGGTGCGTGCGCGCGCTTGTGTCGACCCGAACAACTGCCCGATGCTGATGCAGCTGACAGCTGAGGATCTGCTCGACGAGCGTGCGCGCGAGATGTTCTACGAGGCATGGCGTCGGCAGGATCTCATCCGCTTCGACAAGTTCTGCGATGCATGGGACTTCAAGCCGGTGACGCAAGATTGCGAAAACCGCAAGCTGTGGCCCATTCCTTCAGCACAGCTAAATGCCAACCCCAACTTGGTTCAGAACCCGGGCTATTGATGTATATGTATTGGGGATAGCATCTTTTGTAGATGTAGCCTGAGAAATGGAATGGTAGTGCGCAGGTCTTTACTGGGGCTTGCGCACTTGCCTTTTGGAGTGGTGGGATTTAGGGCTTGCGTTGGTAGGTGAAAAGTTGGCAGATTGCATGTGGTTTACTTCCTTCGCTAAAGGTGTGGTAGCGCCTCGCGCCAGGGGCCTGAAGGGCTTGGCCCAAGCGCAGCGCTGGGCCGAGCGCGCAGCGAGCTCGAAAGGGCCCGACCCGTAGCGCAGCGAAGGGGGGCGCCCAACAGCAAAATAGCAATTGGCTTATGGGCAAAAAACTAGGGCAGATGCGTGATACAATATGGTGGTGCTTGTGGGGATTGTGCTTGTGGGGCTGTGGCGAGGCACGGCGTTCGGTGCTGCTATTCGAGCTGGTGCCGGCGCAGCTAAGTGGCATCGATTTCGTCAATGAGGTGCACTACACTGAGGAGTTTAATGCCTATACCTATCGGAACTTCTACAATGGAGGTGGGGTAGCTATTGGCGATGTGAACAACGATGGTTGGGCCGATGTGTTCTTCTGCGGCAATTTGGTGGACAATCGCCTGTACCTGAATCAAGGGGGATGGCAGTTTGAGGATGTGACGCAGCAGGCGGGGGTGGCTAGCCATGGCGTGTGGTCGGCTGGAGTGGCTATGGCTGACGTGAATGGCGATGGCTGGCTGGACATCTACGTGTGCAAGTCGGGCAGCCCAGGAGGCCAGTACCGGCACAACGAGCTGTTTATCAACCGCGGCGATGGCACTTTTAGCGAGCAGGCAGCACGCTGGGGTGTGGCCGATGTGGGGCTGAGTACCCATGCAGCTTTTTTCGACTACGACCGCGATGGCGACTTAGACATGTACTTGCTCAACAACTCCATCCGTTCGGTGGGGGGGTATGACTTGCGGCCTGGGCAGCGCGAAATTAGAGATACGCTGGGTGGCAACAAGCTCTATCGCAACGATGGCGATCACTTTACCGATGTGAGTGAGCAGGCGGGCATTTATGGCAGCCATATTGGCTTTGGTCTGGGCGTGACGGTGGTAGACCTGAACCGCGATGGCTGGCCCGACCTGTACGTATCGAACGATTTCTTTGAGCGCGACTATCTATACCTCAATCAGGGCGATGGCACCTTTCGCGAAGCGCTCGACGAGTACGTACGCGAGATCAGCTTGAGCAGCATGGGGGCCGATGCTGCTGATCTGAACAACGATGGCTGGCCTGAAATCTTTGTGACTGAGATGCTGCCGTGGCAGGAGCAGCGGCTCAAGGCCAAGACCGTCTTTGAAGACTGGGACAAACACCGCGCTAATGTGCAGGCCGGCTATCACTACCAGTATCCGCGCAATGTCTTACAGCTCAATTTGGGTCCGGTGCCGCATCGCACGGGTCGCGAGGTGTACTTCAGCGAAGTAGGGCGATTGGCGGGCGTAGAGGCTACCGACTGGAGCTGGGGTGCACTCATTGCCGACTTTGACAACGACGGCTGGCGCGACCTCTTTGTGGCCAACGGCATTTTCAAGGACTTGACCGATCTGGATTACGTCAACTTCTACTCCGACCCTCAGACCATTCGCCGCATTGCCAATCGCGAGAAAGGTTTCATCACCAAAATGCTGGATGATGTGCCTAGCCAGCCCTTGTCCAACTGCATGTTTGCCAATCGCGGCAACTTGCAATTTGAAAATGTAACCGAAGTGTGGGGCTTGGCCCAACCCAGCTTCTCCAACGGTTCGGCCTGGGGTGATTTGGACAACGACGGCGACCTAGATCTGGTGATCAACAACGTGAACATGCCGCCTTTTGTGTATCGCAGTAGGGTGCGCCAGCAACTGCCGCATCACCACTACTTGCAGGTGCGCCTTCGTGGCATGGGCAAAAATCGCTTTGGCGTGGGGGCGCAAGTCACGCTATATGCCGGTGCACAGCAGTGGTATCAGGAGCTGCAACCCATGCGCGGTTTTGAGTCGTCGGTCGATTACTTGTTGCACTTCGGCTTGGGCAAGGTCGAACAGCTCGACTCACTGCGGGTGTGGTGGCCCGATGGGCGCGTACAGTTGTGGCTACGGCCACCCATCGATACCTTATTAGTGCTTTCGCAAAACGACGCCCGGCAGTACGCTGCCAACCCCTTATCTCTTGGCGAGTTGCCTCCTTTGTTGCAGCCTGCCGAGCTGCAGTTGCCGTGGCGCCATCGCGAAAATCACTTTAGCGACTTTGACCGCGATCCACTGCTGTTGCTCATGCGCAGCAATGAGGGGCCTTGCGCTTGTAGGGCCGATGTGAATGGCGACGGCTTGGACGATCTCTATTTGGGTGGTGCCAAAGATCAGGCTGGTACTTTGTGGATTCAGTTGCCGGTGGGCGGCTTTCGCCAAATGGCAACTGCCCTTTTCGAAGTGGACCGCGCAGCAGAGGATGTGGACTGTACCTTTTTTGATGCCGATGGCGATGGCGATCTGGACCTCTACGTGGCTAGTGGCGG
This sequence comes from Saprospiraceae bacterium, assembly GCA_026982695.1. Taxonomy (GTDB): domain Bacteria; phylum Bacteroidota; class Bacteroidia; order Chitinophagales; family Saprospiraceae; genus WFYJ01. The sequence goes on along the minus strand of JALSGS010000014.1, from coordinate 203,214 downwards.
CGTGGAGCTGCCTGCCAGCTCGTCGGCGCTAGTGGACAGGCTTTACCTAAACGAAGGGGGGAAAACCTTTGTAAAAGCAGCTGCACCTCCGCGCTTTGCCTTTGAAAGTACAGGTGCAGTTGCTGCTGCCGACTTCAATGGCGATGGGCGCACTGATCTGTTCATAGGCCAGCGCCTCAAACCCTTTGCCTATGGCTTGCCAGTAGGAGGACAGCTGTTGTGGCAGCAAGCCGATGGAACGTGGCGCACTGTCACGCAAACACAAGCACCTCAGCTGCAAACGCTGGGTATGGTGACCGATGCTGCCGCTGCCGACCTGGATGGCGATGGCGATACTGATCTGGTGGTAGTCGAGGAGTGGGGACACGTGTGGTATTTCCAGAACGATGCGGGTCGCTTATTGGGCAGGCCGCTGGGCAATAACCTTACGGGCCTGTGGCATGCCGTTTTGCCCGCCGATTTAGATGGTGATGGGGACCTAGATCTAGTCGTAGGTAATCACGGCCTCAATAGCCGATTAAAGGCCAGCGTCACACACCCCTTGCGACTCTACGTCAATGACTTCGACCGCAATGGCTCGGCCGAGCAGCTCGTGACTATGTGGCGCGATGGTGGCGAGCGGCCCTTGGCGCTGCGCGACGAGATCGTCAGCCAGCTGCCCTTGCTCAAAAAGCGATTCCTCAAATACGCTGATTATGCCCAAGTGACGATGGAACACCTCTTCACGCCTGACCAGCTCGAAGGCTCCATCGTGTATGAGGTGACGCAGCTGGCCTCGGGCATATTGTGGCAAGAAGCAGGTGTATGGCGCTGGCAGCCACTTCCCTGGCAAGCGCAGATCACCAGCTTGTATGCATTGCACGCAGCCGACTTCGACGAAGATGGCTACTTGGACCTACTGGTCGGTGGCAACAACGAGCGGGCCAAACCACAAATAGGAGGGCAGCGCTCGAGCTATGGCCTATTGCTATTGGGCAGTACAGATGGCAACTTCCAAGCTTTGTCACCACGTCGCTCAGGAGTATGGATTGCGGGTGAGATGCGGGCTATCGTCGACTTGCGGTCGGCACAAGGGCTACTTTGGAGTGTAGCGCGCAACAACGATACCCCACTCTTTTTGCAAAAGCAATAGTTATGTGCTGCGCAAGCGGCAAGTGCTGCCAATATTAATTATTCTTTCTTTTTCTTCTTGAGCAGCTCGCGCAAGGTGTCGAATTCGGCGCGCCAGCTCAGACCAACACCCGTCTTGGTGCGGCGGCCACCAATATTGGGTTCTGATAGGTGGTATGCGCGAATACGCAATCGGCGATCCTGAGTCAGGAAGTATTCGAAGATAAATTCGCCTGCGACAAAGGTGCCTTGATTGGCCGTGGTGGGCAAGGCGTTGTTGTTGAAACCCACATTGGCACCGATGTTGAACACGGCCCGATCGTTGAACAGATATGTCTTGACGCGCCCTTGAAATTCGTTGGCTGACGGCGATACGGCAGCTTGTGACAAGCCTTGGTTGGAAAAGGTATTGTAGCTGAAGTCGAAATCAATGCCAGAGATAAACCCTTGATCGGTCACCCATTCTGATACCAATTCGGTGAGGTAAAACGATAGCTGATTGGCAATCATCTCGCTGAGCGTGTTGAAGCCCACATCAGCTACTTGTTGCAGTTGGAAGTTGTAGTTGGTAGGCAAAAACTGACCGAGCATAAGCAGGCCAAAGACCTGGCGGTTCAGCTCATTGGCATCTTGGCGCAAGGCGCGCATTTTGGTGTCGACGTAATTGCGCAGTTCTTGAGGGATTTTGGGAAAGCTGATGTCAAAGCTGATCTCGGGCTGAAAGAGGTTGCCCTTGAGAAACATCGTCAGATCTACTTCGGTAGGGGTGCGGGCCAAGTCGACGATTTCGGTGGGTGCAATGAGCAAATATTCCTGGATGAGATTGTATACCGAAGTGTTGACGCCCTTGTATACAGCTTGGATATCCAGATTGGCATTGAACGGATCGCCTGACCAAGTGATGGTGCCGCCTGGGCGCACTACAAAGGGTTTGTTGAGCAGGAGGCTCATCATAGTGAATAGGTATTCCCCTTCAGCTACTTCGTAATTGCCGTACATCTTGAAGTCGCCCGTGCGGGTAACGATGATTTGCACGTCGCCATCGCCAGTACCGCGCAAGATGTCACCTGTACGTTCGTCGAATATGAGTTCCATGCGCGCATCGGGGGTGAGGTGTAAGTTCAGGGTGAGATTAAGGCCGCGTATGTCAGGGCTGTGATTAGTGGACGTATGTGGCGAGGAGGAAGTAGTACTGTCGGTAGGTGGAGTGAATTTGATAAAGCGCACCTCACTGGCATCTTGTTCGTAAGTAATGGGAATAGCGATATGGGTGCCGGGCCCTGTAGTGGCATCCACTTCTATTTCTGCCAGCTTGAAAGGGCCGCGAAAGCGCACAATGCCGCCGCCGATAGCTGTGCCGTAGTACAAGGGGTTGAGTGTGCGCGTGGTGCGCATGGCTAAAAAGCGGTCGGTAATTAGATCACAGTCCAGGCGCAGGTGGCGCAAGTTGTCATGGGCCAAGCCGCCGCGCAGCGTAGCCGTATTGCCCAGCTCATCGTAGACGATAGCACCAGTAGCATCGATATCGTGGCTGCTGATCTTGACGAGGTGTTCTTTGACGAAATAGCGCGTGTTCAGATAAGTGACCGTAGTGGCTACATCGCGGGCAGTGACGGCACCACTCACTTCGAGTTTTTTGGGCAATCCTTCAAAGCGTGCACTGCCCGACAGTATGCCTTCCGTGTCGTGAATGGCGGGGGCTAGCCAGTATTCGAGTATGCGAATGGGGTATCTGTCCACTTGCAAGTCGATATTGAGGTAGTTGGGCTGCTCGCTGAGTAGTTGAGGATTGGCCAGCGGGCGATAGGTAGGCGGATTGTAACGACCACGGGCGCTGAGGCGTTGGTGGCCGTTGTCGAGAAAGAGGGAAGCAAATACGGGGCGTTTGAGTTGGTCGGAGTGTGCCAATAGCTTGAAGGTGCCGAAGTTGTCGCCATTGATGAGCAAGCTGTCCATTTGAACTTCCAGCTCTAAGTGGTTCATACTAAAGATGTCGTCTATGCTGAGGCGCAAGGAAAACAGCCCGCCGAAGTCTAACGGATCATATCGCCAAACTCGGTTGATGAAGTCCAGATCAAATCGTTCGAGTATTAAATCGAGGCCACGCGCATCGCGACTGCGTATTTGTAGGCTACGCGGGCCGCTCTGTAATGCCAAATTATGGGCTTCGAAGTGCTGTTTCCCGAAGCGCACATAGTTGTCGGGTGTCAATTGCCACAGGTCGTTCCACAATACTACTGTGGATGAAGAAAACTGCATCTGAATGAACTCTCCATTGGGGAAAAGCTGGCCATTGAGGTACATGTTGTCGATAAAGCCCGTGAGGTTGAACGAGGTAAGCGAAAAGGCCAGTGTGTCGCCATATAGCAGGCCCAACAAACTAATAGGCGACAGGCGCGTTTTTTGGTTGAGCACGATGCCGCCCACATCTAAGTTAAAGCTGCCTCTTTTGTGGGCTAAGTGGGCCCAGAGGGTAAGGCTATCTAGGCGTACATTGCCCACTTGAAAAGTAGGCCAGTTCAGCAACAGGTCGAGTGAGTCGCGCTGTGTGTCTACAAAGCCCTTTAGCTTCAGGTGCTGGACACTACCCAACTTGGGGTTGAGCAGTTGGAGTAGGTACTGGTCGTGGTATACGGCAATGTCGAAGCGGTAGTGGGCTGTATCGGCTGGTGTAGCTTTTAGCCCCATGTGTTGGGCCCACTGAGGGTGTGTGCGTTGCCACAGGTTGAGCAGGTTGTGATGTAGGCGCAAGGGGTTAAATGTGCCTTCGAGCGTAGCGTCGGCTACATCTGAGACCAAGCGTAGTTGTCTGATGCTGTCGCGCACGTAGCCCGTCCATAGGTAGAGCGAGTCGAAGATCCAAGTGCGTTTTTTTCGGTAGGTAACTTGCAGCTGGCGCAGCAATGCTGTGCCACTGGCTTGCTTGGGATTGATGCCTTGCAAGTTGACGCGCATTTTGCCCGACAAGTTTAGGTCTTCCTGCGTCAGATATAGATGCAGGAGGTGGAGTTTGCGCACGTCGGCCTCGAAGTTGAGGATGGGCACTTCTTCGGTGAAGTCTACTTCGCCGTTGAAGCTCAAATCGATGTGATCGTCTTTGATCACCAGTTGTCCATCAAAGAGTGCGCGGTTGAGTGTGCCATCGATGAGTAGGTCTCTATATCGATAGCCTTTAAACGATATGCTGTCGATTACGGCTTCGAGGTTGGCTTGGGCGGTTTCTGCCGTAAGGCCGCGCCCTTCATATACGCGTGATCGGAAGGTGACTTTCCCAAAATTGGGATTGTTGCTGAAGCGTCCCAGATCGAAATTGATCAAGTTGAGTCGGCCTGAGTAGCGCGCGCGCTCGCGCCCTTGTCGCACCTGTAGTTGCATGTCCATTTGCGCATGTCCGATAGAGGTATACAGATCGCCGAAGGCGACGAAATCGTTGAAAAAGCCGTTGAATTCACCTTGAAAGTACAGTTGCCCCAGATTGTCAAAATTAGCTGGTAGCCTAAAGCCTGGAATGAGCTGGCGCAAGGTAGGTATGCGAGTGCGCAACTGCTCTAACCGTAACATGAGAAACTGTTCACCTGCTACGGCCAAGTCGCGCGAATCGAAGTTGCCAGAAAGAATGGTTGCATTGGCCAGCTGGAGGTGTACGTTGCGCCCGCGCAGGCGGTTGACTGTGCCGTAGATACGTCCGTTAATGGCTGCAATGGCATTGATGTTTTTTTTAAAAAAAGCATTTTGCCGCAAGGTTGGTACGAAGTACAGCAGATCGGATACAGCTATGCGTGCCTGATGAAAACGGGCATCCATGCGCACCTCATCGGTGAAACTTCGGAAGCTGCGATAATGTCTATAACGCATGCTGAAAGTGTCGCTCAGATAGGAATTGGGCGTTTGTACGATCAGCCCGTTAAGTATGGTGTGTTGCGTGTCGATGTGTACTTGTCGAGCTGCAAGGCGTTCGAGTATAAAACCGCTTTGTTCCTTTAGACTGATAGATTCGATGCGGCCGGCAAATGACCAGTTGGTAAAGTGAAAGCTATCAATAGATGCATCTATATCATTGATGACCAAGTGGTTGAAGTCTATGGAGCCATCGTGACGTGCTTCAGCGGCCTTCCTGTAGTTGTGCAGCTGAAAGGTGCCTCGATGCAATCTGAGATGCTGCCAGTCTACAACCCAATATAGCGTGTCGTTTTGGCGACGGGCTGCCCATTGGGCCAATAGTTGTTGTTGACGGAGGGAGTCCAGAGGATGAACTTGAGTAGTGGTAATGGCGAACTGTGGCTGGGTCAAAATCACTTGAGAGGCATGGATCTGCTTTCGTGCCAGATCGAAGCGCTTGAAAAAGAGTTGTCCTTCGCGCAGCTGGGCCTCTAGTATTTGCCCGCGCACTTGATCTACTTTGCGAAAGCGAATGTGGTGTAGTAGCAAAGAATAGACGTTAAGTGCAAAAGGCGGTTGTTCGGGTCTTTGGGCAGGAGTGAAGTAGTCGATGAGGAATTGGAGGTTGTGGTACATCTGTCCTGAGTCGCGCCGCAAGTAGAATTGGGCATCGTCTATGGTCAGTTGGTTGATTTCGAGCTTGCGCCAAAGGAGTGTGAAAAGCGTGTGCCGCGTCTTTACATTGAGGTGTTTGGCTGTGAGTAGCGTGTCGCCAGAGCGGTCCTCTAAATAGAGGTTGTACAAATCGGCACCTTCTAATAGACGAATATGGACGTTTTCGATCCACACGCGAGTGTTCCATTCTGCCGAGAGAAAGGCAGTGATTTGCCGAGCTGCCCAGTTTTGCACGATGGGAAGGGAAAGTATAATGTAAAGGACTACCAGTACCAGAATGCATCCGGTGAATATGCGCCGTAGCCATCCCCACGCTTTTACCGTCCAGGCGGTGAGGCGCTCCTGTACTTGAGGTGGTTCGTTGGCGTTAGATGGATTCATGTGACAGCTGCGATAATCGTCGGCATATGTTGAGTTGCAAAGCTATTGGGTTTAGGGGTACGATGCTGCAATTTAATGGCCTTTGGCTGGTAGCTGGTTCGCTTTTTTGAATGGTTTAACGAAAGATTGTGAAGGAGCTTATGTGTTCTGCTGGGCAAAGAGAACAGCTCGCTGCTCCGACCAGTATTCCCCTTGTGCGCCAAAGCTGACAAAACCTACGTGCCCACCATGAGGTGGTGTTTCGAGATGGAAGTACGAGTGTGCAATAGCTAGTTGCCTGGGGTAGCAGCTCGGGCTTAGAAAAGGGTCGTCTTGTGCATTGACTAACAGTGTGGGAATACTGATTTTGGCAATGAAGTGAATAGAGGAATTGCGCTTCCAGTAGTCCAGTGCAGAAGTGAACCCGTGGATGGGGGCCGTATACCATTCATCGAACTCGTAGAAGTTGCGGGCAGGGCGAGATGCCTGATGCACTTGTCCGGGAAATTGACGGCGCTTTTGTTCGATTTTGGCATTCATGCTTTGCATGAAGCGCCATACGTACAAGCGGTTGCAACTTTTGTGGATTTGGTGCGTGGCGTTCACCACATCTACAGGTACTGAAAAAGCTATCGCTGCCCGCACAATGGCAGGTAGGTGGTCAGCTTGTTCGCCTAAGTATTTGAGTACTACGTTGCCGCCAAGGCTAAAGCCCACCAGCACAATGCACTCATAGATCAGCCCGGCTGCCAGCTGGCGAATCAACCAGCTGAGGTCTTGGGTAGATCCGATGTGGTAACTTTGTAAAAGGCGATTGGGTGTGCCACTGCAATTGCGAAAATTGTACCCGAGTGCATCCCAGCCAGCGCGATTGAAGGCGCGTACCATGCCCTTGACGTAGGGCCGTGTGGCATTGCCTTCCAAACCGTGCAATACAATGGCCAGCTGTGAGCTACCAACTCGCGACCAATCGATGTCGATAAAATCGCCATCGGGAAGTTCCATCCGCTCGCGTTGGTACTGTACGCCACGCACCTTTCGGAAAAGCGCTGGATAAATTGTGTTGGTCCAGGAATTGCGAAAACCCCAAGGTGCGCGGTAAGTGGAAGGCTCGATAAGGGGCATGTTTTTTTGCAAAAATGACAAGCCGTGTTAAAAAAACTGAGCCCTTTCGACTAGGTCGTATCTTTTGCAGATCAAATGCTATTGCGCGATCCTCGCTTCGGAGAAAAAGAAAAAACATGCAAACCATTACGCACGTCTTAGAGACTTGCCTGTATGCTACCGACCTGCAGGCCATGGAAACATTTTATCACGAGTTGCTAGGCCTATCGGTACATCGAAAAGTGAAAGACAGATTTGTGTTTTTTCGATTAAAGAACCAAATGTTGTTGATCTTCAACCCCGACTATACCGAGCATCAGACCGAGTGCGTCAATGGCGCTTTAGTGCCACCACATGGAGCTCGTGGAGCGGGACATGTAGCTTTTGCCATGCCTGATGCATCTTTGGAGGCATGGAAAAGGCGATTGGCTACACATGGCGTGGTCATCGAGTCGGAGGTGCATTGGCCTGGCGGTGGCCGTTCTATTTACTTTAGGGATCCTGCAGGCAATTGCGTAGAGTTGGCGGTGCCGCGTATTTGGGGCTTCCCCGAAGTTGAGTGAGCAATTTTTTAGTGTGCCTTGGCCATTACCGATGCTAAGGGCGATAAATGGGGGGACTGTCGAGTTCCTATAGCTCGGTAAACCACTTCCATGATGCGCTTTCGCCACCCCTGTCGGTAAAGGCGCGTATTGTATGGGTCGGGCCAGGTGCGATTAGCTAGAAAGATGAATACCAACTCTTTTTCGGGATCGATCCACATCATTGTACCGGTGAAGCCCGTATGGCCAAAGCTTTGCATAGATGCTTGACGGGCAACGCTTCGGTGTTTGCCGTAAGGCAATGGTTTGTCAAAGCCTAAACCGCGGTGGTTCTCTCTGCTCTTGGCGGTAAAGCGGCGCACCGTCTGGGGCTGGAACAGCTGGACATTGCCATAGCTGCCCCCATTGAGTAGTAGCTGACCCAGCACGGCCAGGTCGAGCGCAGCGCCAAACAGGCCTGCATTGCCTGCTACCCCGCCAAAGAGGGCTGCTGTTTCGTCGTGCACCCATCCACGAAGGGCACATTGTCGCCAGCGTTGGTCGATGGTTGATGGGACGATCGCCTCGGCTGGATAGCTTTGCAGCGGGTTAAATGTAAGGCTCCATAGCCCTAATGGCTGATAGATATGGCGATAGACAAATGAGTCGAGCGGCATACTCGAAATGCGCTCGATGACCTGTTGCAAAATCACAAAGTTGACGTCGCTGTATTGGTAGCGCCGGTAGTGATAGGGCCTCAAGTGCCAAACCGCCTGCAAGATGCTGTCTTGCTGGCGGCTGTCGAAAAACCATTCTGGCGCTATTTGCAAATCGTGTAAGGAGTCAGGGCCTCGACAATACCAACGCTCACATTGGTCACGCAAGCTATCTACGCGGTAGATGTATTTACCTATGGGCATATTGGGCTGTAGATAGCTAGAATGATTGAGCAGGCGCCGCACGGGCAAGCGCCCCACGTAGGTGCCTTTTGTCTGGGGCAAGTAGTGCTGTACGCGCTGATCGAGCTGTAGTAGCCCGTCTTCGTACAAGCGCATGGCTGCCAAGGTAGTAGCCGCCACTTTGGTGAGGGAAGCCAGATCAAAAAGGTGATGTGTGCGCAGTGACGTTTGTTGTGCATAAGTCAAGTAGCCATACGCTTTGTGCCATATAATCTTGCCCTGAACGGCCACCAACACCTCGCAGCCGGGCGATGCCCGCGCTTCAATCAGACTAGTCGCCAGCTTGTCGATAGCTGACAAGGCTTTGGCATCAATACCTACTACTTGAGGCAGCACGTAGTTGAGACGTGTGGCCTGCGTCTCGATACCCAAACCATGCGGGAAGCGATTGCCTACTGCAATGGGTAATCGACCACGAGCAGGGCGCTGCCCCAACAAGATCTCTATACTAGCTTTTTCCGTAAAAGCATTGCACTGAGGAATGTAGAGAATACTGGCCCTTTCAGGCAAAAATTGCATGGCCTGGCTGGGACCGAAGTAGAGCAAGCTCAAGTCGTGTTGCGTGCTCAGTGCACGAAGCTGGTGTCCCAGTACGGCATCAGCAGTATCGAGCAGTAGTACTACGAGCATGCCATCCGGCTTGGATTGATACGCCAAAAGGGTAGAAAGTGGCAGCACCGTCCCATGTGTGCGGGTGGCCAACTCAGTAGCTAGGTGTTTTAATCCACTGTTGGGTGTGTAACTTATCACCAAATTGTCGAATCGGCTCAGGGGGACAGCATGCTGGCCCGACCCCTGCTGTAATAAGGTGATACTACGTGCCCATGTAACTTGTGCCAAAGAGGTCAGGTCGGGTAGTAACCTATCAGGTAGCTCACTATTACCGCTGTTGTCTTCCATTCGGTGACTGATGGGCAGTACCATGATTCCTGCTTCTTGATGCAGGCTTTTCGACTCTTTGCGCTCTGCTAGAGGGATGTCGAGCATTCGGTGTACAGCAGCCAGTTGTTGGGGCGAAGCCGTCTGTGTCCATAGCTTTGCTCGAAGGATGCGGCGCACTTTTTTGTCAAGCCACGCTTCGGACAGCCGCCCTTGCTGTATCCATTGTAGCAACAAGTCGCGATCGCGTGCGGGATTGTCGCTGAGTAGTAAATCGGTGCCTGCATAGATGTGTTCGGCCAGCATCTGCTCACTACCCACTCGCCCTACTAGCAAGCCGCCAAATTGCATGGCTGATTCGAACTGTTGTCGCCCAAAATTGCTAGGCAGTGCGTATATGTCTTCGGGCCATTCCATTTCAAAACCGGCAGCTCCCGACCAGTAGAGCCGCGCAATATCGGGCCAATAGCCGTGATGTGGTGTGGCCGTACTATCGAAATGCAGCAGCCGACCAGCACCTTGAGGAATACCGGCTATGCGTGCCTCTACGAGCTGTTTCATCAGGCGCTGCGCATGGGCAATGGCCACTTCCGGTACATTGCTCCAACAAAGCCCTGTGCTGGGGCAATCGAGATGGGGCCCCAATACCATATTGATTTTATATTGTTTACAAGCCTGTACAAAGGCGTTAATCCATGCTTGCTCCAAGCTGTCGGAGGCAGCAGCTGCGATGGCTGTGGCGGTAGGCATTGCTTGCGCGTCGCTAAACAACTCGTGCAGTGATGTGCTATTCCGCACAGCCGACCACATGGGAAATAAGGCTTGTTTGCTCAGCTGCTGACTATGGGCTTGCCATTGATCATAAGGCATTTGAGGCCATACCACCCCACTGATCAATCCCTCACGTGCTGCCCAGTGCAGCTGCTCCATGGCCGATATATGGGGCATGTCCCATATCAATAATTGCCCTACCTTTTGCGCCAATGACATATGGCGTATTGGGTCTGATGGCTCATCACTGCCAATTACTGCTGAAAAAGGGGCAATTGGGGCATCTTCCAAAGTACACGATTGGAAGCAGCCGGCAAGCATGAGAAATGCAATAATATAAATGTGCTGTATACTCATGGCATCTGTATTTTGATGCTAGCTTTCTTCCTAATTCCTTGCCATGTTGCCGTTATGTCGTTAAAACGACGGTTGATTTTTTAGATGCATAACTTGAAAAGGTTGTATGTAAGTAGTTTGTATTCAGTTGAATATAGCTTTCTGCGTGCGTATCCGTTAAGCCTCGTGATGTAGGTACGCACTTATAGATTGTATCGTTTCGCCAATGATCAAAATGAAAAGCAATGTCCCATTCTTGGAATGTACATGCGCTGCGTTTTTACATGTCTTTGTGTTGTCTCTTTTTATGCCTTTCGGCAAAAAGTCAGTTAAATCTATCTTGGGGATGGAACCGCTTGCAGGCTACTTCTTGGGAAGTGGGGTTTCAGGAGGAGGTTACTCGTCGTAAAACGCCTCTTTTTCGCAATGCAGTGGCTTTTCAACTCAGTTGGTCACACCGAGCAGCGCACGCGTTTTTGTCGTGGCATCCACTCTTTTCATTGGAGCGTGCCACTCAACGCGATCCCATTTCCGATCGATTTTTCTTAGAGCGCTTGGCTTTAGGAGCTGGGATGACGTTGGCCGTATACTTGTTTGAGTTGCCCCAAGCTTGTGATTGCAAGCCACTTTTTCCAAAAGGACATTGGTTTCGAGCGGGCTTTCACACATGGCTCTCGACGGGCTTGATGCGCCAGCGCCTCCGCATGCGTGTTATCGATGACCTTTTCCCACCCGTACAGACGCATTGGACTACGCTGCCGTGGGGCGAAGTGGGTAGTGGCATTACGCTGAAACTATCTGCTCGTTTGCAGCTCACGCCTTTTGCACGGCTCAGGTACTATGGCTCTACGGAATGGCCTGGGCTTTCAGCCCTATTTGCCCAAGATTTTGATGCCGATCGCTACGATCAGACCACACTACTTTCCACTGTATGGGGGTTGCGTGCGGGCTTGCGTTGGTAGCTGCGTCTATTTTTTGTGCTTGAGTGGTTGGCCCGGCCGCCTGCCTGTGTGTTGGCCATTTTTTATCACGGGCACTCCATTGACAAAGACAAAGTAAATGCCCACAGGATAGGCATGTGGCTGCTCGAAAGTGGCCTGGTCGGCAATTTCTCTTTCGGAAAAAACGACCAGATCAGCTGCCCAACCCGGGCGAATCATCCCTCGCTTTTCCAATCCGAAACGAGTAGCCGGCATCGATGTCATTTTTCGGATTGCTTCCTCGAGATGCAATAGGCCCAGCTGGCGCACGTAGCGCCCCAATACGCGGGCATTGGTGCCGTAGTTGCGCGGATGTGGTGCACCCTCGCCGAAAGTGGGTAGGCCCGCATCACTGGCCACCATCGATAGTGGCCAAGACATGATGCGCTGTACATCGCCTTCGCTCATCTTGTGGTAGACCATCTGGACTCTGCCCAACACTACGAGCTCGAAAATCGTCTGGCGTTGGGCAGCCAGCTCATTAGGATCGAGGCCGCGAAGGGCAGTCACCTCTGCGAGGTTTTTCCCCGCATACTCGGGATGTTCGGGACAACGTGCCACCACGGCATAGCTGTAGTCGGCAAATCCCGTTTTGGCCAACATGTCGATCATCTCAGCTTCAATCTGTGCGCGCACACTGGCATCGGCTATGCGCGCACGCATGGAGTCGCGTCTTCCTGAGAAGACCCAGCTGGGTAGCAGCACATCCAAACTGGTACTACTCGCCGTGTAGGGGTATTGATCGACTGTGACATCTACACCGCGCTGCCGCCAAGCTTCAATGGTGTCGATCATACGTGCTGAGGCGCCCCAGTCGGCTTTGCCCGAAATTTTGAAGTGCGAGATGTGTACAGGCGTATGGGCTTGTCGGCCAATGTGTACGGCCTCAGCAATGGCATCGAATACGCGCCAGTCCTCGTGGCGAATGTGCGAGGCGTAGATGCCCCCATGCCGGCGTGCCGTGCGTGCCAGTACCACCACCTCTTCGGTAGGAGCATAGGTGCCAGGTACGTAGATCAGCCCTGTAGAGAGACCTACAGCACCTGCTGCCATGGCGCGTGCTACGAGCTGTTGCATTTGGGCTAACTCGGCAGGGGTGGCTTTGCGGTTGGCCTCACCCATCACGGCCCTGCGTATCGCATTGTGGCCAACAAGTGTGGCTACATTGACCGACGCACCTGTCTTGCGCAGCTTTTTGAAAAATCCGCGCACGTCGGTTACCGAGCCACCACAGTTGCCCGTGATTACTGTGGTGACGCCATCGTGTACGTAATTGTGTGCGTCGGGATGGCGAAAGATGCTGCCTTCGATGTGGGTGTGTACGTCGATAAAACCGGGTGCTACGACCAGGCCTGTGGCATTGATGAGGTGGCGTGCTTTTTGGGCGTCGAGCTGGCCCACTGCGACGATCTTTCCCTTGCGTATGCCCACATCGGCATAGTACCATGGGTTGCCCGTGCCATCGACCACTTTACCGCCCCGAATCAGATAGTCGTATCGGCTCTGCGTCAAACCGCCTATGCTTAAGGCGAGTAAAGCCATGGATAGAATATGCTTTTTCATGGGTAAAGTATTTTTGCCCCCTGGTATTTTAAAAAGGTCTGCCTTGCAATCACAAGGCAGACTATGGGAATTTTGTCGAGCTATTCTTTTTTAAGAACAATCAGATCGAGTGCCAGCTCTTTCACCAGGCGATTGAGCTGGGGGATGTCTTCGTCGCGTACTCGATAGAACTTTTCCAATTCCGTATCGATGGCTGCTATCAGCATGTTGCGCACTTCGTAGGCCTGTCGAGTCGGTGGATACTCGCCGTCGGTAATGGCGTTGAGATGTGCCAGTTTGTTGGTCAGCTTGATGGGGAAATTGAGCGGATCTTGGCGTGCGCGATTTTTCGTCTGGTACAACTCGTTCTCTACAGCTGTAATAATCGAGTCGATAAGAGCTACTTGTGAAAAGACAGGTTCTGTGAGCGAATCGCGCGTGAGCCGAGCGGTGAAGTCCTTCATCTGTTGGCGCATGGCCCGGATGTCGATGATGGCCTGATGGGCTTCTGAGACCTTGTCAAGTATGCCTTTGGTAAACGCAAATTGCTCTTCGAATTCGGCCTGGGTGGTGGGCACGCGAGGGTCTTTGCGGATTTCAAACTCCTGTGCCACCTGCTCGTCGCCTACGCGCAGCACGACCTTGTATTTACCGGGCACGGCACGCGGGCCACGCAAGCTGGCCCACCACAAGATCATGCCTTCGAAAGACTTGCCGCCTGGGTAGCGCATGTCCCACACGAAGCGGTTGCCTCCCTTTTTCACCTTTAGCTTATCCTTTTTGTCTTTTGCTTGAGTAGAGAACGTGCGGATCAGGTCGCCATCACTTTCGTAAAAACTGAGCTGTATATCTAAGCTGTCGGCTGGTTTTTCCTTGAAAAAGAAATGCACCATTACACCTCCCGGATGGTTTTTACCCGCATTGCGCACTTTTTCATTTTGGAAGCCTCGCATGCGATAGGAGGGCATGGGCTGGTACAGGTGCCAGTCGCGCTGTGCAATCTGATCGTTCAGCTGGTGTAAGGGTGTCAGATCATCGATGATCCATAGACTACGTCCTTGTGTGGCGGCAATGAGGTTGTCGTTTTTGACGGCCAAGTCAGTAATAGGCACTATGGGCAAGTTGAGCTGGAAGGGCTGCCACGAGGCCCCATCGTCGAAGGAGATGTACATACCGAATTCGGTGCCGCAGTACAGCAAGCCTTCGCGCTTGGGATCGGCACGCACGACGCGCGTGAAGTGTTCGTCGGCGATGCCAGTGGTGATTTTTTCCCACGTTTTGCCGTAGTCTTTGGTCTTGTACAGATACGGCCGAAAGTCGCCCCATTTGTACATCGTGGCTGCTACATAGAGCCCGCCATCGTGGAAGGGGTCGGGCTCTATGCTGTTGATCATGATCCATTCGGGCATATTGGGTGGAGTGACGTTTTCCCAAGTTTTGCCGCCATCGCGCGATAGGTGGATAAGGCCATCATCGGAACCGGCCCACAGCAGATCTTTGATGCGGGGCGATTCGGCCAGCGCAAAGATGGTGCAGTAGTACTCTACAGAGGTATTGTCTTTGGTGATAGGGCCACCAGAGGGTCCGAGCTTAGTGGTGTCGTTGCGCGTCAGGTCGGGGCTGATGACTTCCCAGCTGGCGCCGCCATCATAACTGACATGTACGTGGTTGCTAGCCACGTAGAGCTTGTCAGGATTGTGGGGCGAGATGAGGATGGGAAAATTCCACTGAAAGCGATATTTCCAGTCTTTAGCACCATGCCCCATGGGGTTATCTGGCCACGGGCTCACGATACGGCTCTGATCGATGCGGTGGTCGCGCCGTTCGAGGAAGCCGTCGTAGCAACCGCCGTATACCACTTCATTGTTGCGCGGATCAATGGCCAGATGGCCACATTCGCAGCCGGCAGTGGGTTCCCAATCCTCTTCGCCGATGTCGCCGTCGCTGGTGCGATGTAGGATGCGCACGGTGCTGTTGTCTTGTTGTGCAGCGTAGATGCGGTAGGGAAAGTGATTGTCGGTGGTGACGCGGTAGAACTGTGCGGTGGGCTGGTTGTAGTAGGTCGTCCAGTTTTTTCCACCATCGAAGGTGATTTGTGCGCCGCCGTCATCGGCGATGATCATGCGGTTGGGGTCTTCGGGGGCAATCCATAGATCGTGATGGTCGCCATGCGGGGCGCTGTACGCCTTGAACGTCTTGCCGCCGTCTTTCGACTTGTGATAGTGCACGTTCATGACGTATACTACGTCTTCATCTTGAGGATCGGCGTAAATGCGCGAATAGTACCAGGCTCGTTGGCGCAATGCGCGATCGTCGTTGAGCTTGCGCCATGTCTGGCCGCCATCATCGGATCGGAACACGCCACCGTCTTTGGCTTCGACAATGGCCCACACCCGATCAGAATTGACGGGTGAGACGGTCACTCCGATAATGCCCAGCGTGCCTTTTGGCAACCCTGGCTTGCGCGAAATGTTTTCCCAGCTATCACCGCCATCGGTGCTCTTCCACAAGCCAGATCCTTCGCCGCCACTTTCCAGGCTATATGGAGTGCGCCTGACGCGCCAGGTGCTGGCGTAGATGATGCGTGGATTGTTGGGGTCGAGAATGAGATCGCAGCCGCCTGCTTCGTCACTTACATAGAGTATTTGCTCCCAAGTCTTGCCACCATCCTTGCTGCGATAGATACCGCGCTCCTTGTTGGGTATAAACAAGTTGCCCAAGGCTGCTACATATACCAAGTCGGGATTTTTTGGATGAATGCGGATGCGCCCAATGTGGCGGGTTTTGCTCAGACCCATGTGTTGCCACGTCTTACCCGCATCGACCGATTTCCACACTCCGTTGCCAAAAGAGACGTTGCCGCGCACCGTGATCTCGCCTCCTCCTACGTAGATGACGTTGGGGTCGGCCTCGGCTACAGCTACTGCACCTATAGAACCACCGAAGTAACCATCAGAAATATTTTCCCAGTGCTGGCCCCCGTCGGTAGTGCGCCATACACCACCACCTGTGGCACCAAAGTAGTACAGGTTGGGCTTGCCCGGCACGCCCGTCACTGCGGCCGAGCGTCCTCCGCGGAAGGGGCCCAGCTCGCGCCATTGCAGACTCTCAAACAAGAGCTGCTCATAATGGGGCGTGACAGGTGCTTCCACCGTTGCCGATGCCTTTTTCTTTTTGTGCTGCCCAAAGAGGGGAGCTACCAGTACCATGCAGGCAAAGGCACACATGGCCAATCGGAGTGTTTGTCTCATAATCGGAGTTTTATGGTTGATCACAATTTTTTATTATAAAACCTTTCGGCAAATGAAATCAGTCGGGCTTGGCTTGAAGGGGTGCACGAGCTGAGGTAGGCACTCGGGCAAGATACGGCCTGCTTTTTTTCCGAGTAGATGTGACAGTTGAGAAAAATTTGAGTTTTTGCACCTAAAGCCCAGTGATGGTCGTAAGGTAATACATGGACTTTGCCTTAGCGCTACGCCATCGCATTAGAGCTGGCTGTCTTTCAGCGATCCAGCTATAAAAAAAAGCCACCCACAATGGGGTGGCTTGAGTAGCCCCGCCAGGAATCGAACCTGGACCTCAGGTTCCGGAGACCTGCGTACTATCCGTTATACTACAGGGCCGAACAGATTGTGATCCCGCCAGGACTCGAACCTGGAACCGGCTGCTTAGAAGGCAGCTGCTCTATCCAGTTGAGCTACGGGACCCACCTTCCGTTAGTTAACAGGGTTGCCACTTGCGGCGCCGCAAAATTAGGGCTTTTTCTCCTTTGCTTTCGCTATGTGATAACCCATAAATTATTTTTGAGTTTCAAATTCGAGCAAATGAGCCAACTAAATGTGCAGATCGAACCGAGCTGGAAGGATGCGCTGGCCGACGAATTCGGCAAGCCCTATTTCCACGCGTTGGCCCAGCGCTTGCGCCAGATGAAGCGCGAAGGGCGTACCATATATCCGCCGGGCCCCCTCATTTTCAATGCCTTCAACACTACCCCTTTTGAGCAGGTAAAGGTAGTTATTCTTGGCCAAGACCCGTATCACAATCCGGGCGAAGCAATGGGCTTGTGTTTCTCGGTGCCGCGTGGCGTGAAGGTACCGCCTTCCTTGGAAAATGTATTCAAAGAGCTGCACGACGACGTGGGCTTTCGGCATCCAGGCCACGGCGATCTGACGTATTGGGCGCAGCAAGGGGTCTTTTTGCTCAATGCTATTCTCACGGTGGAACGCAACAGGCCGGCCTCACACCGCGAGTTGGGCTGGCAAACGTTTACCGATGCCGTTATCCAGACGTTGTCGGCACGTCGTGAGGGGCTGGTGTTTATGTTGTGGGGGGCTTTTGCCAAAAAGAAAGCAGCCCTTATCGATCCGTTTCAGCATCTAATCCTCGAGGCAGCTCATCCTTCGCCTTTGGCTGCGCATAAAGGTTTTTTTGGCTGTCGTCACTTCTCCAAGGCCAATGCTCATTTGGTGTCGAACGGTCAAACACCTATCGACTGGCAGTTGCCAAGTTGAGGTAGGTAGTGGCATTTTTCGCCAGCAAGATGCGCCTTACTGGTGAGTAGGGGAGGAGGGTGCGTCTTGTTTTTGCCTCAGCAGGCCATTGCGTTCGATGCGTTCGTAGTCGATAGGTGGTTGATGTGTGCGTGGTGGCTTTCGGCGTACGGGATAGCCGTGCGGATAGTAGAATCGCTCGCGCACTTCGTTGTCGAGCAGGTACGACTGCTTGTAGCCGCGATACGTACCCCAAAACTGCATAAGGCGAAACATGACGATCTCGCCGAACTTCTTGTGCCACACACCCTCGCGCCAGGCTTGCCGGCAGTCGCTCCAGATGTTGGACAGCAGCAGTTGGAAGAAGTTGATTAGGTTGAAGCGCTCGTGTTTCATGATGAGTCGATAGGCAATGGCTTCGCGCCGATAGCGGTTGTAGATGCTGCGCCAAGACTCTTCATGTACGTGGATCACTGGCGCTTCCGCTACGTAGGCGATGCGCCAGCCTTTTTCCTGAATCTTTTTGGCCCAGTCGAGGTCTTCCAGACCAGTGAGGGTCTCATCGTAGGGCTGCTCGATCCACAAGGATCGGCGGATGGCGCAGTTGGCATTGTTGCAAAAGGGGTGTGGCTGGTTCATGGTGCTTTCTTCCGGAAACCAGCGCGCAAAAATTTGGTGCTCCGAATATTTGTTTCGATGGTCGCCGCGCTGTTTGCCATATACTAGCCCGATATGAGGGTCGTCGAGGAAGGGTTGCACCATGCGTGCCACCCAGTCTTGATACACGGGGTAGACATGGGCACTGGCAAACAGCAGTATGTCGCCGCTGGCTACCTCACAGCCCTTGTTGAGGGCATAGCCAAAGGTGAAGTCTTCGGGCCGTATTTGCACAATCTTTGCGGGATACTGGCGGGCAATGTCGAGCGTGCGGTCAGTAGATCCGCTGTCTACTACGATGATCTCGATGTCCTGCCAGGTTTGTACCATGATGCCCAACAGCAGCCGGCCAATGTGCTTTTCCTCGTTGAGACATCGTATGACTATGGATACTTTCATTGGCAGTGATTATTGGACTTGCTGGATGGCCCACTGTGTGTGCCGGTCTCGATGTGTAAGTTGCCACCCATATTGTTGGCAAAACTCTTGTACGGCGCGATATACGCCGTGATGTACATGGGTGGGATCGGCATACCAGTCGTGTCCCGCAATGATACCGTTGGGTTTGACCTTGCAGCGTGCCAACTCGAGCTCTTGCTTAGTGTGCGCGTACTGATGTGATGAATCAATATAAAGCCAGTCAAAATAGTTGTCTTCAAATTGGGCAAGGCAAGTCAAGTCGTCAGAAACGTGAAACACCGCCACACCTGCTTGATCTACTGCTTTGACACGCGCCACAGCTTGCTCGTAGGCCTTTCGAGTAGAGAGCAGCTCGCCCTGATTGTGATAGCGCGACCACTCACCGTAAAACTCGCCGATGACTTTCCACCATGGATCGATGAGGTGCAACTCGCGTGGCTGCACGATTTTGATGATCGCTTCGGAAAATTTGCCTTGAAACACACCCAGCTCAGCGCCTACGCTGTGCTTGGGTAGTATTTTTAAAAAATCTTCGCGTTTGGCCAGTAGTCCTGCGCGCTCCAATAATCGACCTACTGGTCGCGTAAATGTCTTTAACTCAATCATATCGTAGTTTTTGCCATCGATAGCGCCAAAATATGGGGCTAATCCATTTGTACATCCGATACACAAAATAGTTCAGTTGCTGCGTATCATCCAAGCAGTTTTCATTGACCCAAGCATAGGCTTGTCGCACTAACTCGCGTTGAAAGCCACCCTTGAGCTGGTGTATCCAATTGTTGTGGTGAAGGCGATAGTAGGCCAAGGGCTGCAACAAAGTGACTACTTGGCCTTCAAAGGCAGCACGACGACTGAGCCGAAAATCGGGCCATAGCTTGTCGTAACGGTCGGGCAAGATGGGCAAATGCCGTTCGAGAAACCCACGCCGGAAGCTCAGCGCACTCGTCTGCATAAATAGATTGATGAGACAATGGTAGGTCTGTATGAATTCGGCATAGGTATATCCCTCGCGTTGTGGGAGCAGCAGTTTGCGAGGCCGCACAGGTGCCAACACTTCTCCATGAGCGTCAATGGCTGTGAAGCGGTGCTGTACCATTAGGGCGTTGGGGTGTGCTTGGAAAGCAGCCACCACCTGCTCGACTTTTTGCGGCATGAACGCGTCGTCCCCATCGAGCAAACAAATGATCTGGCCACGCGAAGCGCAAAACGCCTCGTAAATGGCATGGGCCTGGTTGAAGTTGGGCGAAGCGGCCCCGTAGTTGGCAGATGCCGCTATCAACTTAATGTCGTGGGCCAATGTTTGAAGCACATCGACTGATTGATCGGTCGAGCCGTCGTCGTACACGATAACCTCGACGCGCCCATAGGTCTGCTGTAGGGCCGAGCGCACACAGGCCTCGATCCACGGGCCGTTATTGTAGTTGTTGATGAGAATGGATACGAGGGGTTGATCCATCATTCGGGCCATTTCAAACCATAAATGTCCATGAGTGGCTGAATGCGCGGATGGTGGCGCAGTTGTTGGGCCAGTTGGCGATGAGGCCTATAGTCTTTTTGGACCTTTTGTACCTTGAGCGAACGAATCACTTCGCCGCCATCGTCTTTTTTCCACGTCCATTCATAAGTCTGTGGTTTGCTGTAGCGGTCCACGCCTTGCTTTTGTGCCGAGCCAATAAAGCGAAAGAGGCATTCAGTGAGCACCACCGGTTCGGCGACTAGCTCCTCATACACTAGGTCGAAGCATTGTGGGTGTTGGACGCGCACCAAATTTTCATAGGTAGTGCACCAATAGTCGATCAGTTCCTCGACAGTTTTTTCTTTGCCCAACGCTTGGTTCATTTGTTGTAGCGACAGGATGGTGTCGAGCGGATTGCGCGCCAAACGGATGAGCTTGAATTGGCCTTTTGGCAAACGCGGGTAAGTGCGAAAGTCGAAATAGTTGGCAGGGTGCTTGAGCACTACAATGGGCTGATCGCTCAGCTGGTACAACTGCGAATACACGTAGTAGCGGTTGCCCGGAATTTGGAATTCAGCTTCGGGGATTTGCTCAATGTCGGGCGCTTCGGCCAACAGCGCTTTGAGTAGGGTAGAACCACTGCGCATGGCCGATAAGATGATGACAAATTGCTTGTGGGGCCGAAAGTGCCACAAGTACCAGCCAATAATCGTACCGGGCGTCATATAGATGAGGCGGGCCAACCATAGCAGCCGGGCATGGATCAGCCATTTGCGCAAGGTGGATCGAAAAGCTCGGTTCATGCGATGCAATAAAATAATTGGGCATCAAAGGTAGGATCTTTACCCATTGCCCCCAAAGCGCCATCTTTGCCCTTCATCGAAATGCAAGTGCATGGGCATTGTCATTCGCCAGAGTTTAAAACAATCGGCTGCCGCCTATATCGGTGTAGCTATGGGCATGCTCAACGTATTGGTCGTATATCCACTGGCCTTTACGCGTGAGGAACTGGGCGTATTGCAGTTTTTACGCGAGACAGCACTGATGGTGGCTCCCTTTGTGTTTTTAGGAGGCAATGCATTGGCCATTCGCTTCTTCCCCCAGTTTCGCGATGAACAGCGCGGCCACAATGGGTTCCTTTTCTTTCTGTTGGCCATGGTCGCCACGGGTTTTGCGTTATTTATGGGGGTATGGGTGAGCTTTCGCCCACAGGTATGGAGCTGGTATACCGATGAGGGCCAACTCGTCCAGCAGTTTTTGCCGCTGCTCCCCCCATTGGTATTGTTGGCAGCTTTGGCACAAATGCTGACGCAATACACCGCCAACTTTCACCGCATAGTGGTGCCCTACGCGCTCAACGAGCTGTCGGTCAAGTTAGTAGTACCTGCATTGGCCTTGGGCTACTTTGCGCAGAAGTTGGCATTTGAACAAGTAGTGTGGGGCGTACTGTGGATGCACTTGCTTATCGTCGTGGGGCTGGTGATGTATTTGTGGCAATTGGGCCAATTGCATTTGCGGCCCAGCCGCCGACTGTTGACGTGGCAACGCTTGCGCCAAATGGCTGAGTTTGCTAGTTTTGGGCTGTTAGGTGGATTAGGAGGGCGCCTGGCCAGCCGAATCGATATCTTCATGCTTACTACCCTGGCCACTCCCACAGCTACAGGTGTGTATTATCTTTCCAGTGTGGTGGGCAATGTCATTGATGTGCCGCGGCAGGCCCTTTCGCGTATCAGTGCCCCCATTATTTCCGATGCGATGAATGCAGGCCAGCGCGAAAAAGTGGCAGATATGTATCGGCGCACTGCCCTCAACCAGTTAGCGGCAGGAGTGTGTATACTCACAGGCATTTTATTGTCGCTCGATGATTTGTTTGCCCTGATCCCCAATGGCGAAAAATACGCCGCAGGCAAAGTAGTCGTGTGGCTGTTGGGGCTGTCCAACCTGATCAATATGGCCACGGGAATCAACGAAGAGATCATCACCTATTCGCCTTACTATCGCTTCAAGTTTTACTTCATCACTGCATTGGCAGGTTTCAATGTGCTGGCCAACATGTGGCTCATTCCACAATTTGAGATAGCTGGTGCTGCCTTAGCCACCTTGCTGTCCGTCGCTCTGTACAACTTGTTGAAGAGCGGTTTGCTGTGGTGGAAGATGGGTCTATTGCCTTTCAGTTGGCGCATGCTTGGGCTCTTAGCACTTGGCGGCGTATTGTATCTCCTGTTGGGATGGTGGCAGCCCGACTGGCCGCCGCTGTTTCGCTTGATGTTTCGCTCAGTATTGTTCGTATGTGCCTTTGTACCCCTGATGCTGTTGGGGCGTTTGGCACCCGATGTGAATGCCTTGCTCAGTGATTGGTGGCAGGCTAGGCGCCACCAATGAGGCATATGTCCGTTGTGTGGTACTCCATAGTAGCTCATTGTGTCTCAACATGAGACGCACTACTGGCTGCAGCTATGGCTCGATCCAGTGCTTGCCGATGGCGGGTTGCTGTGGCTTGGTCCCATGCTAGTCTTTCGGCAAACATTTGTTCGACCTCGTCGCGCATTTGCATCACAGCGGGAAGATCGAAAAAGAGCATGCTTGTACGGCGTTCGAAAAAATCGAGCGGGCTACAAGCCAATTCCTCTTCGATGCAAAAATCCACTTCTGCTGCCAACAAGGAAGGTTGTTTTTTTGTGGCTACTTGTTCTAAGAGCGATAGAGCCTCGTGTCCCCAAGTGGTGGCTAGCCGTGTGGCCGTATGCGGTGGCAAGGCAAGTTCCTGGCACTTTTGGAGTACCCGTTTTTGGAGCTTTACGAATGCTGTCTCATCGCCAAATGGGCTGCCCACCAAAGGAATTTGTGCCGTACGACACGGCGCTACTTTAATGCCGTATTGCTTGCGCAAACGCCGTGCTACGAGCTGCATGACGCGCTCGGCCATCTTTCGATAGCCCGTGAGCTTGCCGCCTGCTATAGAGATCAGGCCCGAGGGCGATTGAAAAATCTCATCTTTTCGCGACATCTCGGAAGCTTGCTTACCTGGCTCATAGATGAGGGGGCGTACCCCCGCCCAACTCGATTCAATATCGTTTGGCGAAAGCCGTAACGCTGGAAACATGTAGGCAAGCCCATCGAGTATATACTGTACGTCAGAAGCTTCTACGCGCACTTCGTCGGGTTTGTGAGGCCAAGGTGTATCCGTAGTGCCTACGTAAGTCTTGCCCCAGCGCGGAATGACAAACATCATGCGCTTGTCGGGTAGCTCGAAATACAGGGCATGCCGCACGGGCAATGCCTCGTGGGGAAATACCAAATGCACGCCTTTCGATAAAAATAAGCGCTTGCCCGTAAGCGAATGATCGAGATGGCGTACTTCATCTACCCAAGGCCCTGCAGCGCTTACAATCACGCGTGCGTGTATTTCTACTTCTTCATCGCATAGCTCGTCTTGGCATACGACTCCAGTAATGCGATCGCCACGGTGGATAAAAGACTTGGCACGCAAGTAATTGACGCAGGTAGCCCCGTGTGCCGCTGCAGTGCGCATAAGCGCTATAGTGAGGCGGGCATCATCGGTGCGATACTCGTAGTACAACGCACCAGCCTTGAGGCGTGCTTGTGGCAACAGGGGCTCCTCGCGCAAAGCAGCTTCTCTGTCGAGCATGCATTTGCGATAAGCACGTGGTACTCCTGCCAGCCATTCGTAGATGCTCAATGCTAAGGCTGTGCTCCATCGCCCTAATGAACCCCCTTTCACAATGGGTAGCAACATGGTCTCAGGACGCACCAAGTGAGTGGCCAAACGATGAATGACGGCGCGTTCGCGCCCAACTTCCCGTACTAGCCCTATTTCCAACTGCTTGAGGTAGCGCAGCCCACCGTGTATGAGTTTGGTAGAGCGCGAGCTCGTCCCCGAAGCAAAGTCACCTTTGTCTATCAAAGCGACTGATAACCCGCGTGTGGTGGCATCGAGTGCGATGCCCGCACCCGTCACCCCACCGCCAATGATCAGGAGATCGTACTGTTTTTCCGAAAGAAGCACCTTGAGCAAGTCGCGTTGGCGCGCATTGAGATGAGGCACAGCTGATATTTTTTCAAAATTGCAGAAATTGGCCTTTGTAGATATGCAAAAAAACGGAACCATGACCAGATTATTTACCTTTCTGTGCGCATTGATCGCTATCCAATGGGCTCAAGCTCAATATGAGTTCACCATCGAAAAAGATTGTCGCTGTACGGAGGTGAAAAACCAACAGCGCACCGGCACCTGCTGGAGCTTTAGTACGATCAGCTTTTTGGAGTCGGAGCTCATTCGGCAGGGCAAAGGTTATTACGACCTTTCTGAGATGTACATCGTGCGCAACATCTATCGCGACAAGGCGCGCAACTACTTCTTACGCCAGGGAAAAGCACAGTTTGGCCAGGGTAGTCTCGCACACGATGTGATACGCGCTGCGGCCATAGCCGGTCTGGTGCCCGAGTCGGTATATCCAGGTAAGCCTAAGGGAGTTGAGCAGTACGACCACACCGAAATGGAAGCAGTGCTCAAGGCAATTCTCGATGCTGTGATCAAACAACAACACCCTAGCCAACGATGGTGGCAGGTCTTTGATGCCGCTTTAGATACCTATATGGGCCCCGTACCTCATACGTTTGAGGTAGAAGGCATTACCTACACACCTCAGTCTTTTGCCCAAAAGTTGGACATCGACCCCGAAGCATACGTAGGACTGACTTCCTTTACGCACCAGCCATGGTATACTTCTTTTGTGTTGGAAATACCAGACAATTACTCAAATGGTGCCTACCTCAATGTGCCCATTGACGAGTTGGAGCAAGTAGTAGATTACGCCATCGAGCATGGCTTTAGTGTCGCATGGGATGGCGACGTGAGCGAGCCAGGTTTTTCGCAAAAACACGGGTTGGCCATTGTGCCCAAACACCCATCGGATGCCATGTGGACCAGCCCTGTAGAAGAAGTAAAAGTGACGCAGGCATTGCGCCAAAAGGCTTTTGAGCAGTATCAAACTACGGACGACCACCTGATGCATTTGGTGGGTATTGCCCGCGATCAGCACGGAAAAAAGTACTATGTAATCAAAAACTCGTGGGGTGCGGTAGGGCCCTATCAGGGCTATCTCTACATGTCGGCGCCGTACTTCAGACTCAAGACGGTGAGTATCTTCTTACACAAGGATGGTTTGCCGCCTCAACTCAAAGAACGCTTGTCGTTGTAGGCATCATGTCACATGAGTGGCATAGTAGCTACCCGAAAAATCCAACTTGAAATAGCTACATTTGTGAGCTCGATTTGCACAACCCAAACGTCGAAACGATGAAATTCTTTTTAGATAAGCAGGAGCGCTACACACTGATGAGGATTCAGGAAGAAAATCTCAATGCCGTAGTTGCGCCACATCTCAAGTCTGAGTTGGTAGTGTTGGCCAATGAAGGCGTGCCTAACTTTATTCTGGATCTCTCTGAAGTACAGTATGTCGATTCATCGGGCTTGAGTGCCATTCTCACGGCTAATCGTTTGTGGAAAGAGGGCACCTTCGTGCTCACCGGCGTGCGTTCCGACGCTGTGCGCAAGCTGATTGAAATTTCACGACTCGATACCGTGCTCAATATCATTCCTACTGTGGAAGAATCGATAGACTATATCTTCATGGAAGAAATAGAGCGCCAGCTCAAAAACGGTGAAGATTAATCGCATACTGAGCTTAAAGTGATAGGTGTGTCCTGATCATTTTGCACTTGCTGTGTGGGTGGCACGTTACCCAATAGTACACGATGGATTTTCAACTTACAGTCTTGGGGTCGAGTGGTGCGGTGCCCGCGTGGGGCCGCTTCCCTTCTGCACAAGTGCTACGCGTGGGCCACAAGGTCTATTTGATAGACTGTGGTGAAGGCGCTCAGATGCGCATGCAACAACTGGGAGTTCGCCCAAGTCGCATTAAGCAAGTGTTCATCAGCCATCTGCACGGCGATCACATTTTGGGGCTGATGGGGCTATTGCAGAGTATGTCGTTGATGGGGCGCGAACAACCGCTCACTATTTTTTCGCCTCCAGGCTTGCGCCAAATGATTGAGGCATTTCAACAGGCTCTTTCAGGCAAACTGCGCTTTGATCTACAGTTCGTTGCCTTGCCACTCAATGCACACGAACAAATATTTGAGGATGGCCACCTGAGCGTATGGTCCTTCCCACTCAAGCATCACCACATGACTGTGGGTTATCTGTTCCGAGAAAAAGTGCGCGCACGTAAAATGCGTCCTGAATGTATCAGCCGTTATCAGATCCCTTTTACCGATATTCCAGCCATAAAGGCAGGATCCGACTGGGTGAGCCCGCAGGGCCAACGATTGCCCAATACATTGCTCACCAAAGCACCACCTCCACTGCGATCTTATGCCTATTGCTGCGATACGGCTTGGGAACCCAAAATAGTACCATACATTGCCGAAGTAGACTTGTTGTACCACGATGCGACCTTTAGCGAAACTCATGCCGCTCAGGCAGCCGAAACTCAACACAGCACCGCTCGCCAGGCAGCAGATATTGCCCGGCGAGCCCGCGCAGGTGCATTGGTGTTGGGCCACTTTTCGGCTAGATATCCCGATATAAATCCACTTGTCGAGGAAGCACGCGAGGTTTTTCCCAATGTGTGGGCAGGCCTCGATGGTACTTCTTTCTCTTTGGACTTTCGCAGCAAGACACTCAGCGTAACAGGTCCAGGTCGCGAATTAGTATGGAGTGGCGGGTGAAGTAGACGAGATTTTGCTTGCGCCATTCATTGAGTAGCGAGGTGACAGTCTGCCGGCTGGTGCCCGTGGCCTCTGCGATCTCTTGCTGGGTAAGGTAGTGCTTAACCAAGACTTCTTTCCCGATAGGGCGCCCGTGGCGTTGTGCCAGATCACGTATGAAGAACACCACTCGCCCACGTGCATCACTACTCGACAACGCTTGGATTTGGCGTTCTGCTAGCTGCAGCTTCTTGCCAATGGCTTGCATGAGTGTCCACATCCATTCGGCATTGTTATGTGCTAAGGCACGGGTTGCTTTGCGAGGAATGGCCAAAACCGTCGTGTCGCACAGGGCTTGTGCCTCGTACACATAACGAGGCTGTAGTGTCAAAGCTTCTTCACCTATCAACTCGCCTGGCCCAAAAAGCCCCTTGACTACATCGCGTGGTGGCTTCTCGTGCCACACATGACATTTGATCAATCCTTTCTGTACGATAAACCACCATTTGGCAAAATCTTGGGCTTGAAAGAGCCTCTCGTGGCGTTTTAGCACTTCAATCCTACAATGATCAGCAAGCAACTCGAGTTGTTCTTCGGGGAGTGTGCGAAATAGCGCGTGTTGCCAGCAAACCTGGCGTAGGTCGGTAGCGATCATGCTTCGAGGTTTTTTGGTTTTCATTGTAAAAAATGAATTTGGGGTGCCCTTTATCGTGTGCTGACGTTAGCTAAACGTCAGCTATTTGGCAGTTATTGAGTACATATGCCTGCCAAACTCAAAATTTTTGTATCCCAAGGCTGAATTACAAGGGGTGGGGTAGGAATATACCCAATAGTACATGGGAAATGGGCTGGACAAATATAGAAATAAATCATTTGATAGGGAGCGGATGGGCCGATCCATGCCAAAAGATATTTTCAAAAATGCGCTGCATGCCAGAAGGGCCTTATATTTGTAGCTATAAGCTTTCCCCCCTTAGGTTAGGTCGCATCGCATGGCAAGACTGCATTGTCCTTGTGTGCTCCTGGCATTCCCCCCGCATATGCATGGAAAAATACGGTACTTATGAGTGCACGAATGTTGAACTGGCACCTAAGCCAGAAGTTGCGCAAAATGTGGTGGGGAATACAATGTGCCATATGCTTACTTGGGGCAAATGGAGTTAAAGGCCAACAAGAAATACAGTTTACACAGTATATGTTTGACCCATTGGCGTACAATCCCGCTTATACAGGTAGCAAGGGGTGGCTTTCTGTGAGTGCTTTGTATCGCGATCAGTGGAGCGGGTGGGGCCGAGGAATATCCCAGGGAGGCAATTATGCGGGCCGGCCTTTGTCGCAAACGCTAAGCATCCATATGCCTTTCAAAGATCGGGTAGGGCTGGGATTAGCGCTCATGAAGGATCAGATAGGCGTACAACAGACCAGCACGTTGCGATTGTTTTACGCCTATCGAGTTGCTTTTGTCAACGGCACTCTGTCATTGGGGCTTTCGGCTGGTGCCATTCACTGGCGGGCGCGTTGGTCAGAGTTGCTCTATAAAGACCCACAAGTGCTTGATCGCTCTTTTAATCAGGGCGACCCAAATATGTGGCTTCCAGAGTTTGGTGCAGGTTTCTATTATTTCAATGATCATTTTTATTTGGGAATTTCCGTACCGCGTTTGTGGCAGTATCCTTTGCGCATAGAGGATGTTTCTGATGAAGAAGGAATCGTCGCGTTTGCTCGGCTGTATCCTCATTTTTACCTCTTGACGGGTGGCGCAATACCTATAAAGGGGAATACCGATGTGGTTTTCAAACCTTCTCTGCTACTCAAAAGTGTGAGTTTGTTTTCGGATTTCTTCACTTCAGGCGATCAGGTCTATCGAGCTGGGGCACCGACATCGCTAGACATAGATTTGGCGCTCTTACTCCGCGAAACGCTTTGGCTGGGCTTGTCGTGGCGCACGGCTGTTGAGGCTTGGGTAGGTGCTAGCAGCTCAATGGATAGTGCTGATATGTGGTTTGCCTTGCAGTTGCGCAATGGATTACGCATAGGGGGTGCCTATGATTTTTCGTTGACGCCCATACGAACTTATACTTGGGGTAGTTTCGAGCTCATGGTAGGATACGACTTCCACTATCGCATTGATCGCACCTCATCGCCGCGGTATTTCTGAAAAGGAATCCCACAGGTATTGAAAGGCAAGGGCTAATGTGCAGGGCTAGCCCCTGAGAGAATTTGTTTACCTTTAGATGCGTGTTTGTGCTCTTGTTGTGCACTGTGGCATGCGGTAATGGACTTGCATTCCAGTGGCCGCTGCTTTTTAGCGCATCTTGTTAGCCATTGTTTTACTTTTTTAAAAATTTTTATATGAAACAACTTGTATTTTGTCTTTTAGCTGTAAGTGTGTGGTCTTTATCTGTGGGATGCGGTGGCAATGAGGAAGTGCGTACTAAAGCACGTGAAGCCATTGAGGCCAGCCAGCCTGCCCCGCCTGACGTCACTTCTACCAATACTGCGGGAGCTTCTGCTGTCAAGCACTACATCTGTCCTAACAATTGTGCAGGTAGTGGCGGTGATGTGCAAGGCACATGCCCAGTATGCGGCACGGCTTATGTACACAACCAGGCTTATCACAATCAGACACAGCAAACACCCAATCCTGCCCAGTCACAGCAGCCTGCGCCTGCGCAAAATGCAGCAGGTGAATATCACTATATCTGTAGTGCGGGTTGTGGTACGGGTGCAGGAACTCAAGGCACTTGCCCTAAGTGTGGCGCTCCGCTAGCGCACAATCAGGCGTATCATGCCAACTGAACGCGCAGAAAATGGTTTTGCGAAGGATAGGCGCCTCGTCAGAAGCGATTGCTTGTCGAGGCGCCTTTTTACTTAGTTACCCGATTGTTTGAGTTGGGCTTTTTCCTTTTTGAGTGCTTCTAATTCTACTTTAAGTTTTTGCAATTCTGCTTCGAGTTGTTGCTTTTGCTGGAGTACTTCCTCGAGGGCTTGTTGTGCTTGAGCGCGTTGTTGTTGGATTTGTTGCAGACGCGCTTGTGCTGTATCTATTTGTTGACGGATTGTGGCAATCTTGGCAGCAGTCTCTTCTTTTATTTTTGTCAGTTGAGCTGCTGCATCGCGGCGTGCTTCGTAAATTGCTTCAGCGGCTTCTGCTTTGACGCGGTTGATCTCGTCGAGTGACTGGACTCGGGCTTGTTCTGCTTCGCGTGCATACTGTGCTTTTTGTGCTTCTGTTTCTTTTCGAATGGCCTCTATTTCAGCTGATGCTTCTGCTCTTGCTTTGGCAATGCGTTCTCGTGTAATGGCTTCTTCGTTGGCTACTTGCTGGGCTAGTGCATTGATACGTGCTTGGGCGTGCTGCTCGGCTAGGTGGATTTTCTTTTTAGCTTCAGCTTCTGCTTGTTGCGTCATTTGCTGATATTCTGCCACTTTAGTTTCCATTTCTTTTCGAGCTTGTGCAATGGCTTCAGCAGCTTGCTTTCGGATGGCACTTACCTCTCGGGCAGCAGTTTCCTGAGCTTGCGCGACTTGTTCGGCAGCTGCTTGCTTGGCCTGTGCGATTTGTTCGGCAGCTGCTTGTTGGGCTTGCGCTGCCCGCTCTTTGGCTTCTTTAATAGCTGCGGCTGTTTGTTGGCGCACGGCGTTGAGTTCGGCTTCTGCTTTTTGACGTGCTTCGGCTACTTCTTTGGCGAGTCTTTCTTTTTCTAAGGCAGCAGCTTCACGGGCTTGTCGGATGGCTTCGGCTTCTTCTTGTTTGACGGCAGCTATTTCCTGTGCTTGCTGTTTGCGCAGCGCTGCCAGTTCTTCGGCTAGAGCTTGTTTTTCGCGTTCAGCTGCTTCTCTGGCCGCTGCAATTTCGCGGGCTGCTTGTGCTTTGGCGCGGGCGATTTCTTCTGCTGCGCGTTGGCGCGCGCTGACGACTTCTTCTGCTGACACTTCCGACGCTTCTTCTTTCTTGGCTTGCGCTTCGGCAATGGCACGGGCCGCTTCTTCTTGGATGGCGCGAATGCGCGCTTCTGCCATTTGTTCGGCCTGTTTTACTTCTTCTACATAAGTCTGTTCTGCTGTTTGGGCGGCAGCTAATGCTTGTTGTACCTTCTTTTGTGCTTCTTCATTGGCTTTTCGGATCTCTACTTCTGCTTTCTTTCGAGCTGCTTCTATTTCGGCAGCAGCTCGCTGGCTGATGGCTTGTTTTTTGGCCTCTAATTCGGCAATGGTTTTTTCCAGCGCTGTCTGCACGCGTGCAATTTCTTGATTGGCTTTTCGGCGGGCAGCCTCTACTTCAGCAGCTATGCGCTGGCGTTCGGCTTCGGCACGGGCTTTGGCTTGTGCGACTTTTTGAGCTTCTTCCGCTTCTATTTGCTTGAGAGCTTGAGCTGCTTCTGCTTGGGCATGCTGTATTTGCTGAGCAAGTTGGCTTTTTTCCAATTCAAACTCTTTGCGCATGCGTGCCAGCGTGCTGGCCTGCTCTTGTTTGATGGCTGCAATTTCTTCGTCGGCTTGTTGGCGAGTTTGGGCTACTTGCATACGGATGGCCTGTATCTCTTCTACTGCTTTTTTCTTGGCTTGTTGTACTTCAATGGCCAGATTTTCCTTCTCTCGTGCTATTTGCTCGCGCATTTCAGCCAACTCTTGCGCATGTTGCTGTTGTAGGCGCGCTTTCTCTTCCGCTGTTTTTCGACGGTAGGTAGCCAGGTCAAAGGCGATTCGTTCTTTTTCAATGGCGGCCTGTTCGCGCAAGTGGGCAATTTCTTGAGCGGTTTCTTCGCGTACCTTCAGTATCTCTTCTCTTGCAGATCGTTTTACCTGGCTGACACTCAGTACGGTAGAGTCAGCTTCCATCCGTGCTTGTGCACGAGCCTTTTCTATTTGAGTTTCCATTTGTTGGCGTATCTTCTGTATCTCTTCTTGAGCCCGTTGCCTGGCTTGCGATACTTCGGTTGCATATGCGGTTTGTGTTGAGTCGATTTTTGCCTTGACGGCTGCTATTTCACGTGCGGCTCGTTGGCGAATGGCCTGCACTTCTTTAGCCGTTTCCAATTTTGTCTTTTCGATTTCTTGGTTGGCGCGTTGGCGTGCTTCGACTACCTCTATTTGGATCTTTTCAATTTCCGTGCGCGCTCGTTGCCGAGCTTCAGCTACCATCTTGGCGGCAGCTTCTTGTGCTTCTTTGATTTCTTGGTTGGCCCGTTGGCGTGCAGCTAGTACTTCTTCGGCGTATTTTTTCTTTTGCTCGGCAGCCAGGCGGCTGGCTTCAGCCACTTCGGCTTGTAACTGTGAAATGGTAGCAGCGGCTTTGCGCTTTTCTTCCTCTATTTGTTGGCGCAAGCGCGCTTTGATGGCTTCCAATTCCAGGCTCAATGCTTGTACCTCTTTATCCGATGCAGCTGACTGGGGGCGCGAAGTGGATGAGTTTTGAACTGCTGATGGTGAAGATGAGGTAGCGGTGGCCCGAGGCGTTGGGTTGGGTAGCTCATTACCAGTAATGGGGATGTCGTTGATTTTTTTGCCCTCCAGCGCATTTTGAAAACACACGGCCATCGCCCTAAATACAGCCTGCCTATTGGCATTGATGGGGAACTTGCGCATGGTATTGTTGAGGTTGTTGCGTATGTAGATAGTCGAAATAGGGGTGGAGGCAAACCACTCTATGGCCGCTTTGTCGAGCTTTAGATTGTTTTCCCATATGGGCAGCCCGCGCTCTTCGCGCTCTGTACCTATGCCGACAAACTGATAGCTCTTGCGTACGTTTTGTACATCCATAAAGATCATTTCGTCGCCTCGATGTAGTTTCACACCTGCTGTAGAAATCACGCGTGCTGTAATGCCCTGTGGACCATGCGACAGCTGTATGGCATAGCTATAGCTGCCTCGTACCACGATGGTTTGGGGGCGGGTTTTGACAAGGTGCTCTCCTTGTACTACTTTGTCATCTTCGATAAAAGAAGCGCAATTTTGGGCTGGGGCCAAAATGCTTAGCCATAACAAGAGGCCAGAGGTGTAAAGGCGCAATAAGGTCATACGCAGACGGTTTGAATGGTGTAAGACAACTTGGCAAAGCTGTATTGGGCTTTCAAGGTAAGCAATTTAGGAAGGATTTGCTCGTAATAATCTCATTCCCATTTGCTAAGCCTGTAGTAGTAATTGTTGAAGGTATTTGGGCCAAAGGACTGTTATAATGCACTTTTTGCTCAGAGCCTTCTGTGGCTAGCCAGCAGATACAATACAGCCATGCGTATGGCTACGCCATTTTCCACCTGGTCCAAAATGATGGAATGTTCCGAATCGGCCACGTCGCTGGTGATTTCTACGCCTCTATTGATAGGCCCTGGGTGCATGATGAGAATGGGCTTGTCCAGCTCGTCGAGCAATGCTTTGTGGATGCCAAAGTACTGGCTGTATTCGCGCAAAGAGGGAAAGTACTTGATGTGCTGGCGTTCTAATTGGATGCGCAATACGTTGGCTACGTCGCACCACCGCAACGAAGCGCGCACGTCATAGCTGACTTCTACGCCTAAGGCATCGATATGTTTGGGGATGAGCGTAGGGGGCCCACATACGCGTACCTGAGCTCCCAGCTTGCGCAAACACAGTATGTTGCTCAGGGCCACGCGCGAGTGAAGTATATCGCCGAAAATGGCTATACGC
This sequence comes from Saprospiraceae bacterium, assembly GCA_026982695.1. GTDB lineage: Bacteria > Bacteroidota > Bacteroidia > Chitinophagales > Saprospiraceae > WFYJ01. The sequence continues at coordinate 169,695 of JALSGS010000014.1, read as the reverse complement.
TTGCCCTGAAGGGTGCCCAACTTTTCACGTATGGAAAAGGCGTCGAGCAGCGCCTGTGTAGGATGTTCGTGCGTTCCATCACCTGCATTGATGATGTGTGCGTTGATGTGACGCGCGAGAAAATGTGGTGCACCTGGCGCCGGATGGCGTATGACGACCATGTCTACCTTCATCGATAGGATGTTGTTGACCGTGTCGAGAAGTGTCTCTCCCTTTTTAACCGATGAAGAAGCAGCAGAGAAGTTAATCACATCGGCCGATAGGCGCTTCTCTGCTAGCTCAAAAGAAATGCGTGTGCGAGTCGAGTGCTCGAAAAACAGATTCGCAATGGTAATATCGCGCAGCGAAGGTGTCTTTTTCACTGGCCTGTTGATGATGTGCTTGAATGATTGGGCCGTGTGAAATATCAACTCAATGTCTTCTCGTGTCAAATTTTTGATACCTAACAAGTGTCGCGTGCTGAGTTGCTGCTGCGCCATGAGTTTATCCATTCAATCGGTATAGTTGCCTAATGTGTGTTATCCCTTTTGCGCAGCGTGCATGGCCGCTTCCCGATTGGCGTATAGTACGACACGCCCGCTGAGACCGTCATCTTCCCACAATACGCGTACATATGCTTCATCAAGTGCATCTACTTGCATGCCGACATAGTCGCACTGTATGGGTAGCTCCCGATTGAAACGCCTGTCGATCAATGTCAACAATGCAACACGCGCCGGCCGGCCATAATCGTACAAAGTACGCAAGGCTGCAGCTACCGTACGGCCCGTGTACAACACATCGTCGATCAAAATAATATGCCGCCCATCAATAGGGTGGGCTCCGCCTTGAAGGTCGAGCATAGTAGGTTGGGCAGGAATGGGAAGTTGCCTCCTGCGGTAGTCATCTCTATAAAAGGTGAAGTCCAATTTGCCGTAGGGCAAAACACTATTATTTGTGATCTTCTGAAGGCGTCTATACAGACGGTCACTCAGGTGAACCCCCCGAGGCTGAAGACCAATCAGACAAGCATTCTGAAATCGATCGTAATCCTCTACCAATTGGTGGCAGAGACGCGATAACGTCAAGTCAAGCCTGTATTCATCCATGATGATACGGCCATTTTTACCACTGCTCATGTCTGTAGTAATTGATGCACCTTATGACCTTAATGTTGTGACGTAAAGGTAGTAACTCCTTTTACGTGACTGATATCGAAAACTAAGCTGTATTTATGTTTTTTTGTGGGAAATTAAACACTTGTTTAAACAAATTATTATCTTTACCTCAGCCTTTTCAGTTATAAACCAAAACTGTAATACTATGGCGACTCCAAAAGTAGCGCAAAAAGCCCCCTATGTAGTAGATGTGACTCCGGGCAAGTACGCTTGGTGCGCTTGTGGTCTGAGCCAAAAACAGCCTTTTTGCGATGGTTCGCACAAGGGGACGGAGTTTAAACCCGTGGTGGTGACAATAGAAGAGGCCAAGAAAGTGGCCTTCTGCGGGTGCAAACACACGAAGAATCCGCCTTTTTGCGATGGTACGCACAAATCGCTTTGATTGCGCCGAGGTACTTAGGCCACTTTTATTGTGGCCTTTTTCAATAAAATACACATGAGATTACAGGAAGCGATTAAGCAAAAGCGCTTTAAAAGTGAGCGCCACAAGGCTTTTCTCAATATCATCTGGGCACACAATCTACTCACTACCTGGCTGGAGCAACGCCTGAAAGTGGAAGGCCTTACAATGCGGCAGTACAATGTATTGCGCATTTTGCGGGGCCATTATCCCGAGCCTATGTCTATGGGTGATGTAAAGCAGCGCTTATTAGATCGCCATAGCGACTTGACTCGTTTGATAAGCAGATTGATTGACAAGGGGCTGGTAGTGCGATTAGATTGCCCTCAGGATCGCAGGGTAGTGTACGTGCAGATTACTCAAAGTGGTTTGCAGTTATTGTCGCGGCTCGATGTATTGGAAAATGAAATTGAGCGCCATTTGGGGGTGCTCTCTGAAGAAGAAGCTGCCCAGCTCAATGCATTATTAGACAAAATATGTGCGGCTCATGAACCGTAAGCAATTTTTGCAGCTTATGCCTGCGTGCATCTGTACAATGTCCGTGTACAAGCCATATGGAATCAGCTGGCTACCTTGTCTAACACGGGCAAGCGCATGCCTGTACTTTTTTTGGGGCATGGGTCGCCGATGAATGCCATTGAGGACAACGACTTTACGCGTGCTTTACGCCAGCTTTCAACTCAATTACCGCATCCAAAGGCCATACTGATGATTTCGGCGCACTGGCTGACGCGTGGTGTGCGCGTGTTGTCGTCAGTTCAGCCGCCTACCATTCACGATATGTACGGCTTTCCCGAGGCGCTGTATCAGATCCAGTATCCGGCAGCGGGAGCGCCTACATGGGCTAAGACCGTCAAGCAGTTGGTGCAGTTTGCCGAGGTACAGCTCGACGACAGTTGGGGCTTTGACCACGGTACTTGGTCGGTGTTGCGTTGGATCTTCCCCCAAGCCGATGTGCCCGTCTTTCAGCTGAGTATCGATTATCGTAAGCCCTATCGCTGGCACTGGCAGCTGGCACGCGAGCTGCGTGCGCTGCGCACGCGCGGTGTACTCATCATAGGCTCAGGTAATCTGACGCACAACTTGCAGCAAATCGATTTTAGTGGGCTATGGGTACCTGTAGCTGATTGGGCACTGGAGTTCGATCAGCGTGTAGCCGAAGCACTTGATCGGGGCCAGGCTGATCTATTGCTTCAGCCCGAGCGTTGGGGGCAAGCTGCGCGCTTGGCTATCCCCGAGCCCAGCCATTATTTCCCGCTCATTTATGCAGCTGCTCTTTCGGACAAAGACGAGCCCATATCTTATCCTTACGTGGGTTTTCACTATGGCACCCTGTCCATGCGTTGCGTGCAGTTTGGCTGAGGCTGAGTTGAGGGTATTGCCTTTTGCCAAAAAATAGACCCCTGGCCTGCACCTATGCCGGCAGGGGTCTATTTGTGTGTCCCAAAAGGGGAAAAGTATCTTGCTATACGATCAGAACGTCAGGTTCAGCTTAGTGTAAGCATACGTACCCTTTACGCCAAACTGCTGTACGCGGCGGCTAAAGAGAAAGCGACCTGAGCTGACGTTGGCCGAGTGCTGATGCATGTCGGGATAGGTGTTGGTGAAGTTGTTGACGCCGATCGTCCATTTAATGTTGTTGTTCAAGCGCAGTGTCCATTCGAAGTCGGGCACGATCTTGGGGCTGAACGTCTGGTCGCGCGATTCTACCTCACCTGTGAATGCATTTACAGGCCAGTTGGCGGGGTCGCCATCGGCTGGGTGGATGTACTGAATTTCGCCAAAGCGCGTAGCGCGAATCATGAAGGTCATGTTGGAAACTTCGTACATCACCGAAGCGAGGATCTTGCTCTTAGGTTGGGCTACTTCCAGACGCGAAACTTCCTCGCGGTTGAACAAGGTCGATTCCTTGCCTTCCAAAATTGGCGAAGTCTGGATGATGGGGTTGCCCTGTTCGTCGCGGTCTACTTCTGTTTGGTTGAAGTTGCCTGCCAGCGTGAAGTTCAGGCGGCCATTGCCCATGCGCTTTTTAAAAGTGTACACTACATCCACACCTTGCGTAGTGGTGTTGACGGCATTGGTGAAGAATTGGGCAGCACCTGCACCCAGTGGCTGGAGAATGTCCTCGTAGCCCGAACTAAAGCGACCCGACAATACGATGCGGTCTACAATGCGAATGCGGTAGGCATCCAGGGTCAGGCTCATGTTTTCACTCAGGCGGCCAGCCAGACCTAAGCTAATGTTCGTCGAGATCTCGGGCTTGAGTGGCTCGATGCCAAAGGCCTTTGTAACAGTGCTCTCGTTGTTGAAGGTGCCCACCTGTACGGGTACCAGCTCCGTACCGATGGTGACGAACTGGGTCGAGAGGTTGTTGAAATACAGCTGGTGCAGCGAAGGTGCACGGAAGCCCGTGCTGTACGCACCGCGCAGGCTAAAGTCGCTAGTGAGCTTGTAGCGCGTAGCCAGCTTCCAGCTGAAGTTGGAACCGAAGTCGGAATAGCTCTCGAAACGGCCAGCTACACCGACCAGCCATGCGTCGGTGATGTCGCCTTCGAGGTCCAGATAGAGCGCCGCGTTGTTGCGGTTTTTGTTCAAGGCGTTCTGTGGCTGGAAGCCTGGGAATACCTGAATACCTGCAGCACCTTTTACGTAAGTACTGTCGCCATTGATGATCCACAGGTTTTCCACACCACCATCGATGTAAGAGGCCTCTTCACCAGGGAATATCTTGTAGTTTTCCAGACGGAACTCGCCACCGAAGGCCACGTTGAGTGGGAAGCCTATGTTAAACTCGCGCGAAAAATCGACGTTGGTCGTGTTCTGCGAGTAGCTAAAGCCACCTGCATAGGCCGTGGTGGGCGACTTGGTGCCCATTGAGGCGTTGTTCGAGTTCTTGATGGTAAAGTTGAAGCTGTTCTGACCGCGCGTCTGGCTCAGGTCGGCCTTCCAGCCACTGATCTCGCCGCGTACACCAACGGTAAAGCTGTTGTCCAGAATGTCGGTGTGGATTTCAGGAGAGAAGCCATTGGGATAGAGCTGAGGTACTACGCGTGCTTGGCTGGCAGGAAAGCGGTAAAAGCCACGTGCAATGCCATTTCGATAGTTGAAGCCAGCATTGGCGTAGAATTCAGCACCACCAGCAAGAGGAATGGCTGCGTTGAGGAATGCACCGGCGTTGCGCATGTACGAGTTGCCGATTTCCATTACTTGCTGTTCCACAAAGTTGGTTACACTTTGTACATGCTCGTAAAAGTCTGCATCTGTAGGTGTGACCAGGTTTCCGTTTGCATCGTAGTACTGGTAGCCATCGGGGTAGGGAGAACCCTGATAGTTGCCCGAGCGGTTGGTCGATCCACGCTCTGTCAATTCAGCTGTTACGTTGACAAAGCCGCCCTTGTCACCCACGTCAAAGCCAAAGTTGGAGCTTACCTGATATACTTCGCCGTCGTTGCGAAACTGGGGAATGTATTCTTCAGGTACATTGCCACGAGCGCGTTGTGGACCGTTGAACAAGTTCGGATAGTTTTGACCCACTTTCACTTGGAATTGCGCCAAATCAGTTTGTTCTTTAAGCACGATGTTGATCACCCCTGCAATGGCGTCCGAACCGTACTGGGCGGCAGCACCGTCGCGCAAGATCTCGATGCGTTCTATTGCTGCTACGGGGATGGCATTGAGGTCGGTACCTACTGTACCGCGCCCTACGGTACCATTGACGTTGACCAAAGAGCTGGTGTGGCGGCGTTTGCCATTGATCAACACCAGTACCTGATCGGGGCCCAAGCCACGCAAGGTAGCGGGGTCGATGTGGTCGGTACCGTCGGAGATCGTCTGATGCGTACTGTGGAAAGAAGGCGCCAGGTATTGCAATAGCTGACCCACGTTGTCTTGGCCGGTATGCTGGAGCTCTAGTGCTGAAATCACATCCACAGGTACAGCTGTTTCGAGCTGGGTACGCGGAGCTGCACGTGAACCAACTACCACTACCTCCTCTACGTCGATACCTTGACTCAAGGTAAAGTCGGCAGTGGTCTCCTTACCTGCTTCAATAGTTACCTGTTGTTCGGCTGTAGTGTACCCCACGAAGCTGACGCGGATTGTGTAAGTACCGGCATCTAACTCAATGGTGTAGTTGCCGTCAAAGTCGGTGTTCGTACCCGTACCTTTTTCCACTACGAGAATAGTGGCTCCTGGAAGAGGGCCTAGCTCGTCGGAAACGTTGCCTTTGAGCGTACCCTTTTGGGCAAAAGCCCATTGGGTTAGTGAGAGCGTTGCCAGTAGCAACATAGTCCTCAGCAGGTTCTTCATAATCGTCGCATTTTGCTAGTTAAAAAAGTTATCCGCTTTTTTTAAAATTAGTAACCTATCCTTCTGCTGCTGCGGCAAGCAGATATACTTTTGGAAAGGTGGAGCCAGTCGAGGTGATTTTTGGTCAGACGGGGATTGACCTGGGCAAATTTAATTACTCAAATCAATTTGACTCACATTTTTTTGCCCCTCCTTATGTATTGGCATAATATTGCCCGCTCAAACTTTCAACAAGTTATTAAAAATGCTGTTTCACCTAACTAATTGGCGCCATGACTCAAGTGCTCCGTACTAAAAACTTGAATCTCAACATTCGAGGGCTCAAGCCTTCGAGTACCTTGGCCATCAACGAACGCAGCAACAAACTGCAGGCACAAGGCAAGCAAGTGTACCGATTTGGCTTCGGCCAATCGCCTTTTCCCGTACCTGAAGTAGTGATAGAGGCCCTTCGGCACAATGCTCATCAGAAGGACTATCTACCCGTGAAAGGCTTACATGCACTACGACGAGCAGTAGCACAGTATGCTACCTCTAAGATTGGCATCCATCGTGCAGCAGATGATGTGCTTATCGGACCGGGATCCAAAGAGTTGATGTTTTTGCTCCAGCTCGTCTATTATGGCGACTTGCTTATCCCCAGGCCCGGATGGGTCTCATATGCCCCCCAAGCACAGATCATCGGACGCAATGTGCATTGGATTCGCACAGAAGAGTCAAATGGATGGCGCCTTACGGCAAAAGAGCTCGATCTGATTTGCCGTACTGATCCAGATCGCCCCCGGATCGTCGTGTTGAATTATCCGGCTAACCCTACTGGTACTACGTTCAGCCGTCGAGAATTAATCGAGCTGGCAGAGGTGGCACAAACTTATGGCATCATCTTGCTCTCAGATGAAATTTATGGCGACTTGCACCACGAAGGTGAGCATCTTTCTGTAGCACACTTTTACCCAGAAGGTACCATTATCAGTACAGGGTTGAGCAAATGGTGTGGTGCTGGTGGTTGGCGCCTTGGCACATTTATCTTTCCTCCTGCACTACATTGGTTGCTCGATGCCATGGCTGTAGCAGCTAGTGAAACCTTTACCTCCACTTCCGCGCCTATTCAATACGCTGCCGTACGAGCTTTCCAAGGTGGCGAGGAGATTGAGTACTATCTGTTTCACTCGCGTAGAGTGCTCAAGGCAATAGGTAACTTTTTGTGGCGTAAGCTCGATGTACATCACGTGACATGTCCTCAGCCAGAAGGCGGTTTTTACTTATTCCCCAATTTTGAATACTACCGAGAGTCACTAGCACGTCGAAACATTCTAACTAGTGTAGAGTTGTGTAATGCCTTGCTCGATGAAACAGGTGTGGCGTTGCTGCCAGCTTACGATTTTGGTTTTTCTCCGCGCATGTTAGCCGCTCGCCTCTCATATGTCGACTTCGATGGTGAGCAAGCACTGCAAAAAGCCTATGAGCTAGGTGAACAATCTGTGGATGAATCCTTTGTCAAGGATGTGGCTGGAAAAATGATCGAAGGCATTCACCATATGCTGGATTGGCTCAATCAGTAAATACAAAATACAAAGCATGTCGCAATTAGATGCGCAATACTGGGAAAAACGCTACCAGGCGAGTGATACACCGTGGAATATTGGCTACCCTTCGCCCGCCTTGGTGCGTTTTTTCCAGTCTTTACCTCATAAAGACTTACGTATCTTAATACCAGGTGCAGGCTACGCTCATGAAGCAGAATGGCTGTGGCGAGCAGGCTTTCGCCATGTATTCGTGTGCGATTGGGCCGCTTCAGCCTTTTGCCATTTGCGTAAGCGTGTGCCCCAATTTCCCGACCAACACTTATTCATATCCGATTTTTTTGCCCTTACTCCAGCTTACGACTTAATCGTAGAGCAAACTTTCTTTTGTGCCCTACCGCCCCAACGTCGCCCCGACTACGTGCGTCAATGCGCTCACTTGCTATCACCTCGGGGCATATTAGCCGGCTTGCTATTTGCGCAGCCATTCCCATTTGAGGGGCCACCTTTTGGGGGAACCCTCCAAGAGTATCGGGCTTTGTTTAAACCATTTTTCCACATTGAGCAAATGCATGTTTGCCCCCATTCTATCAAGCCACGACAGGAGAGGGAGCTCTTCTTCTTGGCGAAAAAACGCCAACTTTAACACTTGCATGCCTGGTTTTTGACACCTGTACCCTATATTTGCTACATCTCTTGTGCAAATCCCTTGACACAGCACCAACGCTCCGTCCCCCAAATTTCCACGAACACATCCGCTTATTTTTCCCAAAGACCATTGCTTGAGGTGTGATCATTTTGCCATTCGGCAAATGTGCTATAGACTTACGCAAAAAACTGAGCTGTGGACTTACCAAATATTATGAGGAAATACATCGCCTACGTGAATAGGTATAAGTCTTCTCTTTTGGGAGGACTGGTGCTTTTGGGCTTTGGAATGAGCATGTTGTGGCGCTCGGCACCCCTAACGCTGAGTACGGCTCGAGCTTCGATGGTTTCAGCCGATGAATGGTCTGAATTAATGGGAGATTTGCCCATTGTGGTCCCTACGATGAAATATGGATTTGTTCTCGATACTTTTCACGTTACTGAGGGGCTTATCCAGCCTAATCGGTTTTTTGCCGATATCCTAATGGATTACGGCGTACCTTGGGAAAAGATCCAACAACTGGTTGCAAATGCCAAAGGCACTTTTGACGTGCGCCAGCTACGGGCAGGAAAGCCATTTATGATACTTAGCCCAGATGTCGATGCGATGCCACAATACTTCATTTATGAACCTTCACCTTTCATTTACTATCTATTTGACATCTATGCAGGGGAAGTACGGCGCGTCGAGCGTCCATTGACTACCCAAGTGCGCACTGCATCGGGCCTTATTGAATCTTCTTTGTGGAATACGATGGTAGACAATGGGTTGAGCTTTGAACTGGCAGCTAAACTGGAGGACGCATTTCAATGGACGCTCGACTTCCACCACTTGCAACGCGGTGATTTTTTCAAGGTCGTATATGAAGAACAATACGTGGAAGGGCGCCCTGTAGGCATAGGGCGCGTCTTGGCTGCTTACTACAATAATTTAGGCACCGAGTATTATGCCATTTGGTATGATCAGACTGAGGAAGAAGGCTACTATGACCTGGAAGGACGACCCATGAACAAAGGCTTTCTCAAAGCTCCTGTCAAGTATGCACGTATCAGTTCGGCCTACAACCCCCGTCGCTTTCACCCCATTCTCAAACGCGTGCGCCCTCATTTAGGGACCGATTATGCTGCTCCCTATGGTACGCCCATTTTGGCGGTAGGCGATGGGGTAGTGGTCAAGGCTGGCTATACGCGGGGCAATGGCAACTACGTCAAAATCAAGCACGACGACACTTATGCCACGCAATACCTACATATGCAGCGTTTTGCAAAAGGCATACGCGTGGGCGCGCATGTACGACAAGGGCAGGTGATTGGGTATGTAGGCGCTACGGGACTGGCTACAGGCCCACACGTCTGTTTCCGCTTTTGGAAAAATGGACGGCAAGTAGATCATCGCCGCTTGACCTTTCCGCCACCCAAGCCTCTGCCCAAAGAAGAGCTACCTGCTTTTTTTGCAGTGCGTGATCAATATGTGCGAATGTTGCAACAAGTCCCTGAACCGCAAGCATGCGAACGGGAAGACTCAAAGCCTTCGTCTTTGCCTGATACCTGATCCACTTAGGATCTATCAGGTGCATGCTATGGCACCCAGATTATAATCCCGTTCTCGTCGCGGAGCGAAATTAGCCCGCACTCCGGCTCGAAAATGCCGGCATCATCAGGCAAAACGAAAACTTGACTAGCCCCACAGCTTTGGAGGGACGAGCTGTGGGGCATTTCTTCAAAATACCAATTCCTCAGTCAATCCTTGGCCGAGATATCGGCTGCCAGGGGCATGATGTACTGTCTGCCACGACCACCGGTCGAGGACCAAAATGCCTTTGTGAATGAAAATGCCTGTGTTGATCAAACTCATATCCCACGGATGTAAGATGTGCAATTCTCCGCTTAAAACGAAAGTGCCGTGATTGATCAACCCGCCATAGTCGAGCCCTAACCCATCAATGCATACCTGCCCTTTGCGCAGTATAGCCAGAAATCCCCCTCGTTCGATGCGCAACTGCCCTATGTTGGGCACGCGTCGATCTATTATAGGAGGAAGTACTTCAGAATGATCTACAGGCGGAATAATGACAATATCGCCTTCACTCGGAACGCGCCCTTGCACCCAATTGGTAGGTGCAGCCCAATCATGTGGCACACCAGGTGCGCCGCCCTGCCATATTACATATTGCGAAAGCGGAATACTCAGTGTACTTGCCAAACGATGAGTGGCATACCGTCTTTTCATAGCAGTCCCCTTAGATAATTGAGCAATTAGGGGGTAAGTAGATCGTTGTACGTGTTTGGGCGGCGAGTATATTGTACTAAAGTAACAATTTTTCGCAAGTCTTTTTCAGGTTCTCACTTGTTGTGTTTTCGGATCGTCGTTGTGCTACCGCCTTTTGCCCCAATCACCGCAAAAGTGATGCCGCATTAGCTTGGGTAGAGAAAAGAAAGTACTTATGCACAAGAGGCAACCCTCATGGGCTGCCTCTGAATTATGCTAATCATACACATCCAATGCTTATAACTAACGGGTAGGGGGTAAAAAACGCGGCTTGTATCACGTGGTTTTAGCGATATCGAGGTCGATAGCGGTTACCATTGGCAGCATACTACATGCCCACAAGGAATGAGTGCAAATGCAATCACCAAACCAGCTTCAAATCAAAATGTTGGATGGCCCAAGAACTTGCACTGACGCCAGAAGCAAAGCCGTATATCCATGTGGCAATCCACCAAGCAGTAGCACGCACATATTTGCCTGACAAATAGCCCAAGGCATAGGCCAATGTGATGGGAACCAGCATGAATGCCGACTCAATAGCTATCCAGTGACTCACAACAGACCATGTACCTTCTGTAGTGATACAGCTTGCTAAGGCCAACAGTGCAAGCAGATGAGCACTGCTAAACGCAATACGGCTGCGATAGCGTTTGAAGGCATTCCAGTATAACCATCCGCTCACACACATGGCAAGTGCAGAAAAAATACAATGAAATGAGAAGTATGGAGTAATGAGGTGGTCAGCTATAGAGAGGTAATATTACTGCAGTAAGCTGTTGCGCATTGTGAAATAGTGCTGGGTTGATTGTCCATAAGGTACTTACTACTTAGTCCCAAACTATATGCAGCAATCAGGCTGTTAACCCACGTATTGGTGCGCCAGGTGTGCCGAAACTTTTGAGTAGGCCACGTCAAGTTGGGAGGGATATGCATCTTTTGCCATATGGCCATCGCAAATGTGCCACCTAAAAGTAAGCACGCACTTGCAAATTCTGTGAGTGCGTTTGAAAGGGACAAGTAGTGAAAAATCAAGGTGCTACATGCCCAAGCTACTACCAATAATGTAAAGAATCGGCTTACTCGTGGTACTACCGCTATTTCGTCAGTCGTGGCTCTGAATATGCTCAGCAATAACACAAAAGCAACTGCTCCATGCCCCCATGTCTAATAAAAGAATAATGGCCCTGACTGTTGCAGATGCATTCAATCATACTATAGTTGTGGCCCACAATGCCAATGCTATAAGAACAGCCCCTATGCTTAACCGTATGCTTTTATCGATATCTTTTGAGTATTAGGTGGTACGGTGCCCATCCATCCAACTACAAAAAATATACCCTTATTTATATTGGGACTTTGTGCTATCAACTCAATCAGCTTGAGGTACCAAAACCCCAAATGTGTACTGTCAGTCAACACAAAACACATGGCATAAGTCCGCATAAACGTCTTATCTATAGACAGACGTCGCTGAGGGTTTTGTGAAGGTCATGAAATAGAAAGTTTTTGGTTCGGCAATGGAATCAAATTTTTTGCTGGGGAAGGTTCTACTAAGAGCCAAAAGATAGGTCAATTACAGGATTAATTGCAAACATCACTATTGGAGAATGCGGAAAAGCCCAGGTAGGAGTGGTTGGGCTTGAGGCTAGCAGAGTTTTGTTGAACGAAATCTAAAAAGCTCAGCATCAGAGGCTGTGATGAGGTATGTACCACTAAGAGGTACTTGGGAATAGCCTGCCCTCTCAAGCAGCACCCCTAAGGGGCTGCTTGATGAGAAGGGTCAGGTTTTCCAAGGGGTACAGAAGAGAGCCTGTCGTTTGTAGCGAAAAATGTCAGAGAGAGCGATGAACATGCAGTACAAACGATATTGAGGTAAAGGTATGCCCTCTTCTTACCATATAAAATTGACTTTAATCAAAAAATATTATAGCTCACCTTCCTTGCCAAATTGATGACGGATGCGGCTAAGTGTTTCGGGTTTTACACCCAAGATACTTGCGATGTGCTTGAGAGGTACTTGCTGAATGAGTTCCGGTTCATTTTGCAAAAGCTGGATGTAGCGTTCACGTGCATTAGTAGAAAGTAGTGTAATGAGGCGTTTTTCCAGGTTGATATACAGCAATTCGAAAACTTTTCGCCCCAACTCTTGCCATTTGGGAAAACACTTGTAAAGGTTGTTGAGGTCTTCATAACTGATACACCACAAGTGCGTATTGACTAAAGCCTCTATAGCTTGCTCAGAAGGTTGTTGAAGCACAAAGCTGGCTATGGCTGTGCAGAATTCGCCCTCATGATCTACTGTTCGGGTGATCTCTTTGCCTTGACACATATACCAAGCACGCAACAATCCCTTTTCAATAAAAGCGATCTGCCTACATATTTGACCCCTAGCTAGCCACTGAGTGCCTTTGGGTAGATAGCAGTAGTGGAAACAACGACTGGCAGCTTCGATCTCTATTTCAGATAATGGCACTATAGCACACAGCGTATGCCAAAGTCGTTGAGGTGGGCATTGCAAAGGGCTATAGCTCATTGAATAAATGTGGCTAATTGTTGTAGCAGCAAATTTACGGGTTGTAATCCGATCATTTGTAGGTAGGGCGAATACAATTACAATAGATAGTAAGTAGCATGGACTGGTATGCATTGTTGCGGGTATTGTCTTGCAAAACTGTAACTTGACAAAAACTGTAACTTGGTCGCGAAAATTGAAATTTGTCGTGGAAAACCGCATGCTTGCACCCCTGACGGAGATCTTATCCGTGGAGTTGCCTTGGCGCGATTCGCTTCACGAATATTTGGACCTAATCATCCCGCTCATTAGGCCCTGGAGTGAGGACTTGCGAGAAGAGCGCTTTTTCGTCAGTGAGCAAGGAGAGAAGCCCTGGCTCGAAATCAGTGCAGATGACTACATCAAAGAAGCTGTATTGCATTATTTCAACCAAGAGGGTGAGTACGTCAAAGTGGTAGAAGGCAATGTATCTACAGGCCGTTGGCGGTATTTTGGTGGCTCAAACAAGTTGGTGATCGATTATGGAGGAAATAGCATCATGTACGAGCTAAAGTATTTGGATGATCATTTCTTCATATTGCGCAAATATGGTTATGGCCCCAATACTCCTTACCTGTTTTTGGGCCACGAGCCAATTGTGCGTTTGCTGGAGTGGCGAGACTGTGTTGAGTTGTTGTTTGATACTTACCGAAGGCGGGCACGTAATGTGCGTTTGATGTTAGGAGCTGGCTTAGTGCTTATCGTGCTTATCTTGCTATTTTCTATTGTTTAGGCTTGCATCGAAACAGGAAAAGCCCCAGAGTTTCCAGGTTAACTTGTTAAGTTTGTTCGCCAAATCTCTTGCTTTTGTCAAGTGAAGCTACAGATGTAGCTATCGCAGACTGGATGGAGCTATCTAAAATACACACGTTATGTTGAAGCGCATCTATGTGGCAGCTACCAGCCAACACGTCGGTAAAACGACTTCCACTTTGGGCTTAGTGGCTGCACTACGTCAAAGAGGTATCAACGTAGGCTATTGCAAGCCCGTAGGCCAGAAATTTGTAGATTTAGGGGAATTGCTCGTCGATAAAGATGCGCTATTGTTTTCTAAGATCATGGATTTTCGGCTGGCTTCCGAAATCCATAGCCCTGTCATATTGGGCAAAGGAGCTACTCAGGCCTATCTAGACAACCCTCAGGCTTTTCCCTATAGAGAAAAAATATTGAAAGCTGCAGAATGGCTGCATCGCTATCACGATGCCGTTGTATTCGAAGGTACCGGCCATCCAGGGGTGGGTAGTGTAGTAGATCTTTCCAATGCTGAGGTAGCTAAGCTCTTAGGTGCCTCAGTTATTATGGTTGTTGAAGGTGGCATCGGTAGCACCATCGATCGCCTCAACATGTGTACGTCACTTTTTCGCGAGTATAAGGTGCCCATTATTGGTGTGATCGTCAATAAAGTGTTGCCGGACAAAGCAGAAAAGGTACAGTATTATGTACGCAAATGGTTGGATGACAAAGGTATACCGCTTTTGGGGGTTTTGCCTTACGATCGCAGCTTGTCCGACCCCATTATGGCGACCATCAAAGACGCTGTAGGTGGCCAGGTCTTGTACAATGAAGATATGTTGGACAATAGAGTAGAAGACATTGTCCCAGGCTCACTCGTCGAAATGCATGACCTAACTAAAGAACGCAATATTCTACTAGTGGTAAGTCATCATCGATTATGTGAGGCACTTGATAAGGTAGAACAGCTTACTGCTCACGTGGAGCTGGATAAGAGCCCCCTGTCGGGTATTATTCTTACACGTGATGGACGGCACCCCAACAGCTTCTTTACCTCTGTGCCGTGCGACGAATATGTCCGAAAACATCGTATTCCCGTCGTCTCTACTTCCTTGGACACCTTCGGCTCAGTAGTAAAGATTAGTAAAATCGAAGTGAAGATTAATACCCGTACACCTTGGAAAGCTTATCGGGCAATTGAATTAATCAGACAACACGTAGACCTAGAGGCGATCACCCAAGCCAGCTGTATAGAATAAAGGAGATTTTCTTACTTTTTGACAGCTACTGCAGCATTGAACAGAACGTGTAGTACTTTCCTCTGGTGCTCATGAGTTCTTAGTTCATCGATATATATCCATCTACTTGTCGTATGTCAGACTAAGTCGTATTTTTTTTTTCAAAAAAAATGTGTACTTTTTTAAAAAATATGATAATAGTTTCATTTATTTGTGTAATCGAATATTATTTTACATTCCTTTTTACAATTGTTTTATTGTATGGAAAATGATTTTATCCTTGAAATTATAGTTGTTTTGTGATTTTTCTTTTTTGTTCTCTAAATCGAAAAACCTATGGGAGCAAATTCACCTAAGGACAATGTGGGTGGAGATGGCAGTGCGTTGCAAGAACGCTTGGCTGATCCTCATGTGCAAGATGGCCTTGCTCGAATACTTGACAGGATCGATACACTTGAAGCAGCTATCGAGCGCCTGTCAGTAGCCTTAAATCAGGGGCCAGGCATGATAGCTATGGCTACGGATATGGTGGACGAACAGATCCGCCAAGCCGCCCAACGAGGTGTGTACTTCGATGACAGGCTGCAAAACACCTTGCACCTACTTGAAAAGCTTACGCAGGACGCCACCGTACAGCAATTGGAAGGTTTGCTGGAATTGGCCCAACGCGCTCCAGGCCTCATGGCCATGACTGCAGACATGGCCGACGACATGGCACGACAGGCAGCACAACGGGGCATCAACTTGGACGATCGTTTGCACAATGCACTCCATGCCTTGGAATGCCTTACTTCCGATGCTACTATTGAGCAATTAGACACCCTGCTGGCACTGGCAGAGCGCGGCCCAGGCATGGCAGCCATGGTAGCTGATATGTTTGATGAAATGATGGCTAAGGTGCAAGCAGAAGGTGTAGACCCACAAGAGCTAGGGCAAATGCTCAAGACTACTACCGCTGCACTTAGCAAGGCCAAAAAAATGCCACCTAAAAAGATTGGCCTTTTTGGTCTAATGGGGGCACTCAAAGACCCAGATCGGCAAAAAGCCTTAGGCTTTCTGATGAACTTTCTTAAAGCACTCGGAAAAAGTATTTGAAAAATACACAAATGCTCACCATTTTGAAAACACTCTATAAATAAGTTGAGTTATGGCACATCACGAAGTACTCATAGTAGGTGGTGGCTCGGCTGGGATTACCACCGCCGCCATGTTGCGCAACCAAGCAAGTTGCCCTGAGGTTGCAATTATAGAGCCCAGTGACAAGCACTACTACCAGCCTATTTGGACCCTCGTAGGTGGTGGTGTATTTCCTCGTGAAGTATCCGAACGTGATGAGGCAGAGTTTATCCCGCCCGGTGTGACTTGGATCAAAGACAAGGTTGTATCCTTTGACCCAGACAACAATAGCGTAACTACAGCCGGTGGCGATACTATTACGTACGATTATCTCGTAGTTACAGCGGGTATTCAAGTCAATTGGGATGCCATTCCAGGCTTGAAGGAAAGTGTCGGCAAGCCAGGTACGGGCGTGTGCTCCAACTACTCGTACGAAACGGTCGCCTCTACCTGGGAAAATATCCGGAACACTAAGAGCGGGCGTGCCATCTTCACTCAGCCCAACACACCTATCAAGTGCGGAGGTGCACCGCAGAAAATCTGTTATTTGGCCAGCCATCACTTTCAGCGCAGTGGATGCCGTCCCAATGTGGAGGTCGTGTTTGCCAGTGCGGCAGGGGGCATTTTTTCGGTAAAGAAATATGCGGACTCGCTCAATAGAGTGATCGATCGCTATGGCATTAAGACGATGTATCAACACAACCTCGTCGAGCTGAAGCCCGATCAGAAAGTAGCTGTATTTGAAAATTTGGCCAATGGCGAGAAAGTAGAACTGGACTACACCATGATCCACGTGACTCCGCCGCAAGGCCCGCCTGACTTTATCAAGAATAGCCCCTTAGCAGCAGAATCAGGTTGGGTGAGTGTGGACAAGTACACTACGCAGCACACTAAGTACAAGAATGTGTTCTCCTGTGGCGATTGCAGCAGTCTGCCTACCTCAAAGACTGGGGCTGCTATCCGCAAACAGGTGCCCGTTTTGGTACATAATTTGTTAGATGTCATGGCAGGACGTGAGCCCTCTGCCAAATATGATGGTTATACTTCTTGCCCACTAGTAACGGGCTATGGAAGCCTTGTACTGGCAGAATTTGATTACGATGGGCAACCTAAGGAGAGCTTCCCCTTCGATCAGAGCCAAGAGCGCTATTCGATGTATGCACTTAAGGCTTATGGTTTGCCGCAGATGTACTGGCATGGTATGTTGAAGGGGCGCGAGTTTTAGGCAATATCCTTTAGCATAGTAAAGCACAGCTTTACGGGCGGCGCGTAGCACGAGCTACCGCCGTTTTTTTGTGCTGTATGCTGGTCAGTAGTCGAGATAGGGGCACTACCGCCATAGCCTATAGCATTTTCCAATCCACTCAGGCATGGTTAGATGCGTTCGATCAACAGTGCTAGTGCCGTGAGTAAACCCAGACAGATGAAGCAGGCAATCAGCAAGCGCGCCCACTTGGGAAGCGTAGACCACATCACGAGCGGATATTAGTTTGGCACAACACGTGTTATGCGCGTTGATATACTTGAGCTGATATTTTCCAAATTCAACTTTCCAGGAGCTCGATGCGATTGCGGCCCAGCTTGATTACCCCTTGGCGTTCGAGCTTCTTGAGCAGTCGCGACACGGCTTCTCGACTGGCATTTAGGTCTGTGGCAATTTCCTGATGAGTGAGATGAATAGTCTGAGAGCCTGTGACAAAGGCTCTATCTTCGAGGTATTTCATCAGGCGCTCATCCATTTTCATAAATGCAATGCTGTCGATGGTATCGATCAGTTCCATAATACGCCGATCATAGGCCTGCATCACAAATTCCTTCCAATTGCGGTATTTACTGATCCATTCGTCGACGTATTGCACGGGAATGGCAATTACTTTGCAATCTTCTTCCGCAATGGTTTTGATAAAGCTGCGCTTTTGTGCTAGGCAGCAGCTAAATGAGCTAGCGCAAGTATCGCCAGCACTGAGGTAGTAGAGGAAAATCTCATCGCCATAGCGATTCTCTCGCATGACTTTTACTGTACCCTCGATAACCAGAGGCGCCATTTTGATAAAGCTTCCATAGTCCATGATAATTTCTCCCTCTTTAAACGTCATAATGCGTCCTACTCGTGCAATCTCTTCGATCAGCTGGGAGTCAGTCAATGAGGGAAAGTTTTCTTTGATGAGTGTGGAGATATCTCCAGATGAGGCAATCATGGGTGTAAGTTTTAGTGCAAATGAAGGCTGTTTCACTTATTTGCCTGAGAGTGAGATGAGGTTACTTGCCGTCCTAAAGCATGTGGATCGTATTTGACATTCATGGCTAACCACATGGCGCGCGATACGCGAAAAATCCATACAAATAGTAGGGCCATCAGCCCAATGAGCCATAAGAATGCCATGTTAACACTTACACCAAAACCCCAAATGAGGATACCTACGAACAACAAGCTCACCCATCCCGTCCAAATGTACGAAATGAACATGGCGCCATAGTAAAAGCCAGGTTCCAGAAAATACGATTGTCCACATTTGGGGCATTGCTCGGGCATGTAAAATGGCTTGCGGAAAGAGAAGGTAGGCGTCTCAAACAGATCGCCTTCACAGCAGCGGGGGCATTTGAGCTGGGCAATGCTGCAAAGCTTGCTTCCCTTACGGAACAGATTCATAACAATATTGGCTTTTTAGATGGGTGATCACTCGAAAAACGTCGGTTCCTCTACGAGCTTACATGTTGCATTGACAGTTGTCCAAGCAGTCAATGATGAGCGATACATCGCGTTCCTTTAGGCTATACATCATGCTTCGGCCTTCGCGCTTGACGCTTAGAATGCCTTTGAGACGCATGTTCTGCAGGTGATGCGAAGTGAGCGACTGCTCGGTGCCCAAGGCATTACATATCTCCGTGACGGAAAGCCGAGGGTTTACTTCCAATAGTTTGATAATGCCCAAACGAATGGGGTGGGCTACCGTTTTGAGGATGAATGCAATGCGCTCAAGACGGGCTGCTTCTTGTTCGTCTACAATGTAGTCTCCTTCTTCTTTGTGCTTCATGGTACAAAGTTATGAAAATATGATCATGAAAGGTCTTTGCGTAATATTACACTTTGTCGCCTGCGAGTTAGTATTATTTGAACAATAACATGGGCGGAGATAAGGGCTAATTTTTGATTAAATTTGAACGATACCTAAAACCTGCTGGCGATTATGCGTCCTTTTTTGATGTACTGCATTGTCTTGGGGTGGTGGGTCTCCACCGCGCAAGGGCAAAGCGACAGCTTACCTGCAATACCCGCCTCATTGGCTGCCTATTGGGAAACTGTGGCAGAAGTGGCAGCTCGCAGTGAGCGACAAATAGGCGAGTGGAATACCTTTTACGAGCAACTCGAATTGCTGTTACACGATCCCTTGCCACTCAATAGAGCTACACGCGAGGAGCTGTCCGCATTGCCCCTACTGGACGAACACCAGATTGAGTCGTTTTTGTACTACAGGCAACGTTACGGCAATTTAGTGAGTTTATATGAGCTCCAGGCAGTTCCTGGTTGGGATTTAGCCACTATTCGCGCTATACTGCCTTTTGTGCGCCTTTCGGCAAATAATTGGCCCAAAGGAAGTGCCGCATTGCGATTTGGCCAAAGCAAGCTTTATATGCGTACTGAATGGCGCACTTCTTGGCAGGAGCCCTACCTGCCCAAAGCTTACTTGCGCTACAAGTTCGCTGCAGGGCGTCGCCTCCAATGGGGGCTTACAGTGGAAAAAGATTCGGGTGAGGCGTGGTGGAGTGCACAAAGCCCTTATGGTGTAGACTTTTTAAGTGCACATCTGCAAATTAATCGACCTTTTGGCAAATGGCGCCGCTTACTTTTGGGAGACTACCACCTGCGTTTGGGGCAGGGGCTATTGGTGTGGACGGGGTTTGCACCAGCTTTTGGACCCCATGCAATGGACATAGCGCGCGCTAATATGCCCTTGCGTCCATACACTTCCAGTCAGGAAAATGGATTTATGCGAGGAGCGGCGGCTGCATGGCAGCCCTCGGCTCTGTGGAATGTTTGGCTCTTTGCTTCTCAAGTGGGGCGCGACGCTACGGTTTGCTGTCTTCCAGATTCCTTAGTCAGTTTTAGTGCATTGCGCACTTCGGGCTTACACGTGAGTGCTACAGCACAGGCTCTTCGAGGCATTCTCGGCGAGCGCCTATTAGGCACACGTGTACAACGAGAACTACCAAAAGGCTTTCTGGCCATAAACCTGTTGCAGTGGCACTATAGCTTGCCTCGTCAGCCCCAGCCCCGACTTGACAATGCATTTACTCCTATGGGTGCACTTAGCTGGATGGGTAGCTTTGACTACAACTACATATGGCGCAATGTATTGCTCTTCGGCGAGTGGGCATGGCAAGCACCCGTTGCGTTCGCTGCTACCACTGGTGCGATATGGACGGCAGGTAGCACTTTGCGCCTGGCGTGGCAGGCACGTGCTTTTAGCAAGGCCTTTTACAGCCAATACGCGCAGCCAGTGTCCAACTGGTCGTATGCACATAACGAACAAGGCATGTACTGGGGGGTAGAGTGGCGTCCTAACAAGCAGTGGATCTTAAATGCATGGTACGATTGGTTTCGAAGCCCATGGCTTCGCTTTGGCCAGCGGGCACCCGTCAGTGGCCATGCTTTTCGCATGCGTTTGAGCTGGTCTCCTTGGCGCCATGTCGAATGGTATGTCGAGTGGCGAGGCGACTCAGAATCTAAGACCAAAACCTCTGAACAAGCGCCCATAGCACGTGATGCTTGGGCCCAGCGCCAGCTATGGACAGTTCAAATAGTCGTTCCCTTTTCCGAGGGTTGGACGTGGCGCAGCCGATTGAGTCTGAGTCGTTATTCACAAGGCATTGCTGTACAACGTGGTTATTTGTGGTATCACGATGTGCTCTATCGGCCTGTGGGAAAAAGCTTGAGCTTTACTGCGCGCATGGCTGTTTTTCACACGCAGGGTTACGAATCCCGGATCTACGCCTATGAGAACGACTTGCTCTACAACCTTTCTTTACCGGCCTTTTACAATGCAGGTACCCGCATCTACTGCAACATCAGATGGAAAGCCACCCGCCGGCTTACCGTCGAAGGCCGTATTGCCCATAGCCGTCGGTCTTTGCGTCTTTTTTCCACACAGGGCGATTACTCGTCTGCTCCGAGTGAATGGCAAATAAAAAGTCAGTTGAGGTGGCAGTTTTGAGCTTGTCTGTTATCTTTCGACCTTTTCATTATGACTTATAAAGTCCATCCAACCGCGATGAGTGGGCACATGGGCTCAAAATGGCCAGATTACATATGAATATACAGGCAGTGCTCAAGGAGCATTATGGTTTGGATGTGCGCAAAATTGTCGCCTTGCCAGGCGAAGAAGATCGAAACTATCGGGTGCATACCGATACAGACTGCTACGTGGTGAAATGTACGCCGCCAACTGTACCGGAATCAGCTGTGGAGTTTCAAGTAGGGATCATGAGACATTTGGCGAAAGCCAATTTGCCTATAGCTATTCCTAAGCTAGTGCTTGCTCATCAGGATGTGCCTTATCTCAAGCTCGAAGATGGCTCGTGGTTGCGCGTACACACTTGGGTAGCGGGGCGAATGCTCGACCAAGTACGACCACAAACCCCTGATCTATGGCAGCAATGGGGCAAGGTGGCCGCAATGCTCAACCGAGCTTTGCAGGGGTTCGACCATCCTTGGGCTCACCGCTCCTATCGGTGGGATCCCGCACGCACCTTGGCATGCCAGCCTGCGCTCAAGTACTTTGACACTGTGCAATCGGAGTTGGCTCAGTGGTTTTGGGATCGATTTGCCCGAGAAGTAGTGCCTCGCTTGGCACATTTGCGCCACTCACTCAACTACAATGATGCGCATATGCACAATCTCATTGTGCGTGGCGATGTATGTGCGCCGCGTGTCGAAGGAGTCGTGGATTTTGGCGATTGTCTGTATACGCATACCGTCAGTGAGCTGGCCATTGCGATGGCCTATGCATGTATGGAGCAGCCTGATCCATTATCTACGGCATGTGAGGTACTTCGTGGTTTTCATCAAGTTTGCCCATTGCAGGAAGATGAGCTGGCCGTACTTTATGATCTGGTTGCTGCACGCTTGCTCATCACGGTGAGTATGGCTGCAATGCGCAGGCATTCGCAATCCACTAACGATTATTGGTTTGTCAGTGAGCGCCCTGCTTGGGATCTGCTCCGGCGCTGGCGCCAGCTGCATCCCAATTGGGCGTACTATGCTTTTCGGCAGGTAGTGGGCTTGGATGCCGTGCCCCAACGCGCTGCGTTTGATCGTTTTGTAGCGCAGTACAAGCAATCATTTCATCCTGTAGTGCGACTTCCTGGCCCTGCTACCCATCTCGACTTGAGTGTAGGCAGTACACACTTGGGGCATCCGTCTCATTATTTGGATGCAGAGGCTTTTGCCAAAAAGATAGCTCAAATGCTTGAAAGCTCACAGGCCCGATGGGGCTTTGGAGGATATGGAGAAGTGCGACCGTTCTATACTACCGATGCCTATATGTGCCCAGGCAATGAAGGTCGGCGTTGGCGCACTGTGCATTTGGGCATAGATATCTGGGCGCCTGCAGGTACCCCTATCTGGGTGCCTTGGGATGCCCAGGTGCACAGTTGGGCCGACAATGCCCAACGGCTCGACTATGGGCCGTGCATCATCTTGACACATCAGATCCCTGATGGTCTTAAGTTCTGGACACTCTATGGGCATTTAAGTCGTGCGTCGTTGAAGGACTTGTATCCAGGTAAGACATTCCAACGAGGAGAGCGGCTGGGCACTATAGGCACGATGGAAGAAAATGGTAGTTGGCCCGCCCATTTGCATTTTCAACTCATTCTCGATGTATTGGGGCACGAAGGTGACTTTCCTGGCGTGGCTTTTCCCGATCAATGGCCTTTGTGGCAAGCACTGTGCCCTGATCCTACACCTTTTTTCTCGTTTTCCGAATGTAGTAGGCCGGCAATGCCTGCTCGACTCGACCACACTCAGTTGCTCGCCCTGCGACAACGGTATTTAGGCCCCAACTTGAGCTTGAGCTATGATCGACCGTTGCACATCGTACGAGGGTACATGCAGCATCTATATTCCGCTGATGGGCGCCGCTATCTCGATACGGTGAATAATGTGCCTCACGTAGGGCATCAGCACGATGCGGTGGTGCGGGCTGGCTGTCGCCAAATGGAAGTACTCAATACCAATACACGTTACTTGCACGAGGAAATCGTTCATTTTGCTGAAGAGCTACTTGCCACTTTGCCCTCACCACTTGAAGTAGTCTATTTTGTCAATAGCGGCAGCGAAGCCAATGAGCTGGCATTGCGTATTGCCCGCACAGCTACCCATGCTACAGATGTAATGGTGTTGCAAACGGGCTATCACGGCAATACGCAGGGATGCATAGAGGTAAGTAGCTATAAATTCGACGGGCCTGGAGGTAGCGGTGCACCACCCCATGTGCATGTGGTGCCCACCCCCGATGTGTATAGAGGGCAATATCGAAATCCGGATGCAGCTGCACAGCAATATGTGGCTGAAGTGCAAAAAATATTGAATGGGCTGGCGATGCAGGGCAAGCAGCTCGCCGCTTTTATTTTTGAGAGTATTATGAGCTGTGCCGGGCAGATCGTTTTGCCTTCGGGCTTTTTGGCGGCAGCTTGTCGGGCAGTACATCAAGCCGGTGGCGTGTGCATTGCCGACGAGGTGCAAACGGGCTTGGGACGTGTAGGCGATGCCTTTTGGGCTTTTCAGTTGCATGGCATCGTACCCGATATAGTGACTATAGGCAAACCTTTGGGCAATGGACATCCTGTTGGTGCGGTAGTCACTACTCGTGCCTTGGCAGATGCTTTTGCCAATGGCATGGAGTACTTCAATACCTTTGGCGGCAATCCAGTTTCTTGTGCTATTGGGCGCGCAGTATTGGGCGTGGTACGTGCTGAAAAGTTACAGAGCCATGCGCGGAGGGTAGGTAATGCCCTACTGTCGGGGTTGCAGCAGTTGCAACGGCGCTTCCCCCTCATAGGTGATGTAAGAGGGCATGGTTTGTTCCTGGGTTTTGAGCTGGTATGTGATCCCATTGTGCGCACACCGGCACCTCGGCAAGCACACTACTTAGTCAATCGCATGCGGCAACTTGGGTTCTTGATGAGCACCGATGGCAAAGATCACAATGTGATCAAAATCAAACCGCCACTGTGTTTTGCACCGCGCGATGCGCAACAGCTGCTCGAAGTATTGGCACAGGTGTTCCAGGAAGATTGCATGCGCATCGACTGAAGACAAAGGTAAAAGGCCCAAGCAAACGGTGATTGGGCCTTTTGTGTATTAGTGCTTTTTTCGATTGAAGGAGCGGCGTTGCCGTGGTTTTTTGCGCTGCGTAGGTATAGCTGCCATGGGAGTAGTGTCTTCGAAAGGATGCCCTTCACACACGGCAATTTGCTGCTTGATCAGGCGCTGTATGTTTTGCAAATAGGGACGCTCGTCGTGATCGCAGAACGATAGGGCTTCGCCGCTCTGTGTTGCGCGACCCGTACGCCCGATGCGATGCACATAGGTCTGGGGGTGGCTGGGCAGATCAAAGTTGATCACGCGGCTCAGGTGAGCTACATCGATACCTCGAGCTGCTACGTCAGTAGCTACGAGCACGCGCGTGTGCCCTTGTTTGAAGCGGCACAGCGTTTTTTGTCGAGCAGCCTGGCTCTTATTGCCATGAATGGCATCGGCGTGGATACCTTCTTTGTTCAATATACGGGCCAGCTTGTCAGCACCATGCTTGGTGCGTGAAAATACGAGTGTGGCTTCGGGCTTGTCTTGGAGCAAATGCAGTAGTAAAGGCAATTTGCGCTTGCGCGCTACAAAATATACCGATTGGTCGATGTGAGCAGCAGTAGTCTGTTGAGGCCTGATGACAAGTTGGGCTGGTTGCTCGCCAAGTATCTGTTTGGATAGCTTGACAATAGCAGGTGGCAGTGTAGCTGAGAAAAATAGCGATTGGCGGTGTGTAGGTACCAAAGCGACGATGCGTCGGATGTCGTGAATAAAACCCATGTCCATCATCTGGTCAGCTTCGTCAAGGACAAGGTGTGCCACATGCGACAGATCAATGTGCCCTTGTTGTGTCAGGTCGAGCAAACGTCCCGGTGTGGCGACTAGCACGTCGATACCTTGACGCAAACTGCGCGTTTGGGCATATTGTTTGACACCACCATACACTACCCCAATCTTTAGTCCGGTGTATTGGCCATAATTGCGAAAGCTGTCAGCTACTTGTATGGCCAATTCACGTGTGGGTGTTACTACTAGTGCTCGAATGGCTCGTTTGTTGCCAGCAGTGGCAGGCGCTTGAGTCAGCTGTTCGATGATGGGGATCGAGAACGCTGCTGTTTTACCTGTGCCGGTCTGTGCACTGACGAGCAAGTCGCGTCCCTTGAGCAATGTAGGTATAGCTTGCTGTTGCACTTCGGTAGGTGTGTGGTACCCTTGGCGCTCCAGGGCGCGTAGGAGGGGCTTGCTCAAGCCCATGTCTGAAAATGTCATTGAAAAAAAGATAGCAGGATGGATGGTCGTGTGCTTTTCGGCAAACACCTCAATACGCAAGGCATGCGAAGCAAAAGAAAACTGAAACGTGGAGGGAAAATCCTTCCGGAGCCTTTTCTTCTGTGGAATCCCGAACAATACTCTATAATGGCTCCGGATTCTCGCCGCGTGCTCGTCATGGCCATTCACCCTAAGTGAATAATGCGGCAAAGGTAGGGCTAATTTTGATGACTCTTTGAAAAGAAGCTCACTTTTTTGTTTTTGCCGCTTCTTTTCTCCGCTTTCTAGGGGCAATGGGTGTATTTTTGGCCACTTAAATTACCCGGCTATGAAAAAGCTACTGCTTGGCTTGTGTGTAAGTACTATGGGCTGGGCTGCTCAGGCACAAAACGGCCAGCATGCACCAATCGATTATGGCCAACGCCCGCAAGCACGTGCCGTGCTACTTGCTCAAGGCCCTAAAATTGATGGTGAGGTGTTGCACGACCCTGTCTGGCAGCAAGTGCCCTCCATAGGCCCATTGACGCAGTCGCGACCTAGAGCGGGGCAGCCAGCTTCAGAACCTACTGATATACGCATTGCCTACGACGACCAAAACCTCTATGTGGGAGTAGTGTGTTACGATAGCCAGCCTGATCAGCTCGTCGTACCCGATGCGCGTCGCGATGCTTCACTCGACAATGCCGATGCAGTGTTGTTCTTGCTGGATACTTATCACGACGGGCAAAACGGCTTTGTCTTCGGCACTAATATCGTCGGTAGTGAATACGATGCCCAGGTCGACAACGAAGGGCAAGGCAATTTTTCCAATAACAGGCAGCAAGGTGGACGTATCGGGGGGTTCAATTTGAATTGGGATGCTACCTGGACGGTACGCACTCAGCGAGGTGACTATGGCTGGAGCGCCGAATTCGCCATTCCCTTGCGCACACTGCGCTATCGCTCAGGGCAAAATCTCACCTGGGGGTTCAATTTTCAGCGAAATATTAGAAAAAACAACGAGGTGTCTTACTGGGCACCTTTGCCCATCCAGTTCGATCTCAAGCGCGTGTCGTTGGCTGGCACACTTACGGGCCTGAACTTGCGTAGCCCTGGAAACCTGAAAGTCATTCCCTACGTACTGGGGCAGGCCAACCGAGACTATGCCCAACCGCCTGTACAAACTCAGCTCACACCTCAAATGGGAGGAGATGTCAAATACAGCATTACGCCAGCGCTCACCCTCGACTTGACCTACAATACCGACTTTGCCCAAGTGGAAGTAGATGAGCAACAAATCAATCTGGACCGCTTCAATCTCTTTTTTCCAGAAAAAAGGCCTTTCTTCTTGGAAAATGCGGGCTTTTTTGCCGTAGGTAGCCCGGGCGAAGTGGATCTATTTTTTAGCCGTCGCATAGGCATTGGCCCCAATGGTGAAATAGTGCCCATTACAGGTGGGGCACGTCTCAGTGGTCGGGTAGGTCAGACCAATGTGGGGTTGTTGAGCATGTTTACCGAGGCAGTACCTGATAGCTACATTGAGCGGCAGAACTTCTCTGTGGCACGGGCCAGCTACGAGTTTGCCCAGCGTTCCGCTGTAGGTGGGCTCTTTGTCAATAGGCAAGGCATGGGTGAAACGCCCGACGACTGGAACCGAACGTATGCGCTCGATGGCAAATGGGGCATAGGTAAAAAGGCGCAATTGTCGGGTTTTTGGGCAGGCACGCGTACCCCCGGTATTGATGCGCAAGATCACGCCTGGCGCTTTCAGGCGCGATAC
This sequence comes from Saprospiraceae bacterium, assembly GCA_026982695.1. Lineage (GTDB taxonomy): Bacteria > Bacteroidota > Bacteroidia > Chitinophagales > Saprospiraceae > WFYJ01. The sequence continues at coordinate 142,423 of JALSGS010000014.1, read as the reverse complement.
GAATGGAATGGGCTAATCCTCAATGCTGCTTGGACGCAGGTGGGCGAAGGGTTCAACCCCGAGGTGGGCTTTTTGCAGCGCACGGCCTTTCGCAAGCCCGAGTTGCTCATCTTTAAACGGATCAGACCGAAAGCGAACCGATGGAAGTTTTTGGAATTTCGCCCCCATACTTCCTATCGCAGTTATTGGAACTTCGACAATTTTTTGGTGACCAGCTTTTGGCATACTGATAACCACTGGGTCTTTGAAAGTGGCACAGAGTTTCATACTGGAATCAATTTCACCGTAGAAGGTGTGCTCGATACTTTTCTCTTGGTAGGTCGCGTGCCTGTGCCCTCTGGTACCTATCGCCACAGAGAAGCTCAGTTGGTGTTTTTTACCAATAAGAGTAAACCAGTATACATCAGTACCAGGCACGTATTGGGTGGTTTTTTTGGCGGCAAACGCTATAACAACAGACTGACATTGGGCATTCGTCTGGGCGATCGCTTTTCTTCTGAGTTTACGCTCAACCGAAACGATATCTTTTTGCCTTTAGGCGATGTGACTACGACCATCTTTCGCTCGCGTCTGTCCTATTCATTTACGCCACGCATTTACGTACAAACATTGATTCAGTACAACAGTGTGATTGACAACTGGTCAGCCAATGTGCGTTTTAGTTGGCTGCAAGATGCCAATACGGGTTTGTTTGTCGTATACAATGAAGGGCGTACTATGCTAGAACCCCAACAACGCAGCTTGACCGTCAAATACACACGCGTATTCGACCTATTGCATTAGGGCCATATAGTCAACGTATCAGAGCAATACTTCCCTTTTTGAGTAGGGTGTGGCCGTCTATGCGTTTCACCTTGGCCATCCACACGTATACGCCAGTGGGTGCAGGTTGACCATTGATGGTGCCATCCCAACCGAGACTCGGATCGTTGAGGGGAAGATTCTGCCCTTCCCATGCAGTGCCGCCCCATCGGCTAATGATTGTGAGGTGTTCTATTTGGGTAAAGACATTGCTGCCAAAAAGGGTGAAGGTGTCATTGATGCCATCTCCGTTGGGGGTAAAGGTATTGGGAGCAAATATTTCTTGGGTACTTATCGGCGCTACTTTGAGGGTAGCTTGTTGGCTTGCTACGCACCCTGTTGCACTGATAGCAGTGAGCTGAATAGTGGTCGTCTGTTCGAGATATGCTATAGGTGTCAGGCAGTTAGTGCAGCTAAAGAGCTGGGCTGGCTGCCATTCGAGCGTGTAATCTTGAGCATCTGGTGGCAATATAGCCCAAAGGGTTGCCGTATCTCCTGAGAACAGTGTGCGGCTGGGTAGACCGATTTCTACCCACCAAGGGGCGGCTTGAGGTACTTCAATGCTCATGGTTCGGGTGCACCCCGAACCAAAATAGATGGTCAATTGATGTGTGCCGGCAGCTGCTTCCCATTGCCACTGATCGGACAAGGTGCCGTCCCATTCGTATTGCCACTCGGGCTGCGGGTTGGCTATGAGTACTTGCCCATCAGTCATGCCTGGGCATGTAGGAGGAAGTATCTCTACTTGTGGGTCGATGTCGGGCCAGCTTTCTATCTGAAACGAACTCACTGATTGGCAGCCATTGGCATCGACTATCGTCATTGCGTAGGTGCCAGCTGCCAAGCCTGTTATCTGATCATTTGCCGAAAGGCCACTGCCCCACTCATAAGTAAAGGGCGGAGTGCCCGCCATAGGGGTAGCCGCTGCAATGCCTGTGCTGCTATTAGGGCATGTAGGAGTGGTCTGAATCGATACTTCGGGCTGCGGAAAGATGGTCACGTCGATCCATGTACTGAGGCTACAATCGTAGTATTTGTCATGTGCGATCAAGTTGACTTGATAGTTGCCCACGTCAGTAAAAGTGTGGCTAAAAGTAGGACCAATGGTGCTAAGACCTTGGGCTACCCAAGTGAATTCGATGCATGGCACTACACTCCATTCGAAGCTCATCTCGCCCCAATTGTCGGAATACAGGTCATCAGTGAATTGCACTTGCACGTTGCTCCCATCGCCTGGATAGTAAAGGCGATATACGTGATCGGGATTGTAGCCTGCGGGCTCGACAAAAAGCGGAGTGGGAAACTGCAAGTAGTTGTCGGCGGGTAGCAGTGGCTGGTTGGTCAGCGTATCGTATCGGTAAAAAGCATCGTAAAACTGAGGAGTCTCGCTCCAAACGGTGTAGCGCCCCGATATGGTGAGTACGTAGTAGCAGCCGTTGGGCTGGGAAGAGAAACTGAACTGAAAATCATTCTGAAAGCCCACGACATTCCATTGACTCAGATAGATGGGGGTGGTGTCGAAGGTACCTGTAGGCATGAGCTCGAGGCTTAAAGGGCCGCCGCAAGTAGCAGTATCGGTAATGTTTGCCGAAAGGCTCAGCAAGCTGCATTGACTCTGCAGCTGCGTGCAATAAGTGATGCTCATCAGCCCAATAAAGGTGGCAAGGATTCGTACAAACTGATGCATAGAAGGCCGGTTTTGGAATGACCGGGTGTTGTACTAAGGGTGTGTGGGCTGTGGGTTGGGTAAAATAGCAAATACTCTTGGAAAGAAAGCATTAATTGGTGTGTGAATTGTGGGAAATGTCGCAGGAGAAGCATGATCTTAAGGCAACCTTATTGGGTCAATGTGTAGTATGGTAGTGGTGTACTTTGTTGCGTAGCCTGTGAAAGGAATAACCGCACTTTTTCATTATTATGGATAGGTGAGGATTCTTTGGATTGCTTAAGAATGACCTACAATTGTACGTAGCGAGATTGCAATATATGACAGGAAGATAGTCTGGCTGTTGTAAGTTTGGCATTTGTGTCTGAGGGTAAGTTGCATATGAGGAAAATTGTAAATTTTTGCCCGTTCATGCATTGACCTGGATTAATAACACAATCGTTCATGACAGAAATCAAGCAGTTCAAGAAAATTTTGGTAGCTAACAGGGGCGAGATAGCCATTCGGGTGCTACGTGCTGCCTCAGAGCTGAAGCTACGCACTGTGGCGGTTTACACTTACGAAGATCGCTACTCACTCCATCGATACAAAGCTGATGAGAGCTATCAGATTGGCCCTGAAGGCGAACCACTTAAGCCCTATCTGGATATTGACGAGATTCTTCGCGTGGCCAAAGCCCATCAGGTGGATGCCATACATCCGGGCTATGGTTTCCTTTCGGAAAATGTGGAGTTTGCCCGTCGCTGTCGCGAAGTAGGCATCACCTTTATCGGTCCCGATCCCGAGGCCATGGAACAAGTGGGCGACAAGCTGAGGAGCAAAGAATTGGCGCGTACCTTGGGCCTGCCGCTCATAGAAGATAGCCGCGAGCCGCTCACTAACTTTGAAGTAGCCCTGCGCGAAGCCCAGCGCATAGGCTTTCCCCTGATGATCAAAGCAGCAGCAGGTGGGGGTGGGCGTGGGATGCGCGTAGTGCGCGACGAACAACAGCTAAAAGTTGCTTTCGACAACGCGCGCAATGAAGCCCGTGCAGCCTTTGGCGATGATACTGTCTTTTTGGAAAAATTCATCGACAATCCCAAGCACATAGAGGTGCAGATATTGGGCGATCGCTATGGCAATGTGGTTCATCTGTTTGAGCGCGATTGCTCGGTGCAGCGCCGTTTTCAGAAGGTGGTAGAGGTTGCACCCTCACTGACTTTGAGCGATGTGACGCGTCAGCGCTTATACGATTATGCTTTGCGCTTGATGCGGGCTGTGAATTATTCGTGTGCTGGCACGGTAGAATTTTTGGTCGATCAGCAAGAGCAGATTTATTTTATAGAGGTCAACCCCCGCATACAAGTAGAACATACCGTTACGGAACAGATTACTGGCATCGATCTGGTACGTGCGCAGTTTTTGATTGCTATGGGCTATCCGTTGTCGCATCCACTTTTGCGCATCTATTCTCAGGCGCATGTCACCATGTATGGTTATGCCATTCAATGCCGCATCACGACAGAAGATCCGGCCAACGACTTTAAGCCCAGCTATGGGACCCTAATCGCGTATCGGTCGGCTAGTGGTTTTGGCATCCGCCTCGATGCAGGTAATGCCTATCCAGGGGCTCTTATCTCACCTTATTTCGACAGCTTACTGGTAAAGGTAACCGCCTGGGGGCGCACCTTGCGAGGTGCGGCTGCACGCATGCACCGCACATTGCGCGAATTTCGCGTGCGCGGTGTACAGACCAACATCGACTTTTTGCTCAACTTGCTGCAAAACGAAACCTTTCTTGAGGGGCGCGCTACAGTCAACTTTATCAAAGAACACCCGGAGCTGCTGCAGTTGCCACGCCGACAAGATCGAGGGACCAAAGTGCTCAAATATTTGGCCGAAGTGATTATCAATGGTCATCCCGATGTGAAGTACATCGATCGGCAACGCAATGCGCGTTTTCGCAAGCCTAAGATACCGCCTTTCGATGCCAAAGCTGGTTTGCCGAAAGGGAGTAGAGATATTTTTCTAGAGCGCGGCGCTACGGGTGTGGTAGAGTGGCTGGCCCAGCAGGAGGTCATTCAATATACCGACACGACTCTACGCGATGCACACCAGTCGCTTTTTGCCACTCGCATGCGCACCTATGACATGCTGCAAATGGCTCGAAGCTATGCGCATCACCATGGCGGCGAGCTGTTCAGCATGGAAGTATGGGGTGGGGCTACGTTCGATGTAGCACTTCGCTTTTTGAAAGAGAGCCCTTGGCAGCGCTTAGCCATGTTGCGCGAGGCGATTCCCAACGTGTTATTCCAGATGTTGCTGCGTGGCGCCAATGCTGTGGGCTACGCGGCTTATCCCGACAATCTTGTCGAGGCTTTTATCGAAAAAGCTTATGAAACGGGTATAGACCTATTCCGCATTTTCGATAGCCTCAACTGGGTAGAAAACATGAAAGTGAGCATTCGCAAAGTACGTGAGGTAGGAGCCATTGCAGAGGCGAGTATTTGCTATACGGGTGACGTTTCGGACTCCAACCGAAAAAAGTACGACTTGCAGTACTATATCGACTTGGCACGGCGGCTTGAGGATGAGGGGGCTCATATCATTGCCATAAAAGACATGGCGGGTCTGCTCAAGCCCCGTGCTGCTGAGATGCTCATTCCGGCATTGCGCGAAGCCGTCTCACTACCTATCCATTTGCATACGCACGATACATCGTCTATTCAGGCTGCTACCTATCTGAAGGCTATAGACGCCGGCGTTGATGTGGTAGATGTAGCTTTGGCCAGCATGTCGGGCCTCACCTCGCAGCCGAATTTCAACAGCATCGTCGCCATGATGCAGGGCCATCGCCGCGAACGTCCTGTAAATCTCAGCTCGCTCAATCGCTTCAGCGATTATTTCGAAGCTGTGCGCGATTACTACTATCCGTTCGAGACTGAGCTGCGCTCGGGTACAGCCGAAGTATACGAGCACGAAATTCCTGGTGGCCAGTATTCCAACTTGCGCCCTCAAGCGCGTGCGCTGGGTCTAGAAGACCGCTTCGATCAGATCAAAGAGAACTACAAAGCGGCTAATGAGCTGTTGGGCGATATCATCAAGGTGACTCCTTCGTCCAAAGTGGTGGGTGATTTGGCAATGTTTATGACTGCCAATGACTTGAGTAAGAAGGATATACTGGAACGCGGCCATACACTCGACTTTCCCGATAGTGTCAAGTCCTTGTTGCGCGGTGATCTGGGGCAAGCACCTGGAGGGTTTCCCAAGCAGTTGGAGCGCATTGTCCTTAAAGACGAAAAGCCCTATACCGACAGGCCTAATGCTCATTTACAACCTATAAACTTTGAAAAAGAATTGCCACAGTTTTTTGAGCGTTTTGGCGATCAATACGACGAGCGCGATTTCATTTCCTGGAAACTCTATCCTAAAGTGTTCGAAGCTTGGCATACTCATCGCGAGCGTTACGGTGAGGTATGGTTTATTCCTACTCCGCCATTTTTCTACGGGCTTTCGCCAAACGAAGAAATCTTAGTGACGCTTGAAAAAGGTAAGACGATCATTGTTCGCTATCTGAATATGACAGAGCCCAATGAACAGGGAAATAGGCTGGTGTTTTTCCGACTCAATGGTCAAACCCGTGCTATAGAAGTACGCGACAAGTCGCTGGAAGTCGAAGTGGTGCGCCATCGAAAAGCCATAGCAGCCAATGAGATTGGGGCGCCTTTACAGGGTAATCTCTCACGTATTTTAGTACAACCTGGCGATAAAGTGGCGCCTAATACGCCATTATTTATCATTGAAGCCATGAAAATGGAAAGTACGATTACGTCGCCCATGGCGGGTACGGTCAAGGAGGTAGTATTGGCTGAAAAGACATTAGTCGAGCAAGGCGATTTAATTATCGTACTGAATCCAGAATGAGGACTTAGCGACACTTGGCTGCAACTTTTTTCCCGACAGCATGGTATTTACAGCGATACTCAACGAGATTGTGATAATTTTTTTGCTGCGAAGTTAGCATCATACACTGAAGAGTATTAACTTCGCACTTGGATAAGCGTAAAAGAATCTTCCCGCCCAATACCATCGTCCCACTGCCCGGCTCTTCCCGCCTACCTGGAGCCGGGCACCTGTTTTGTGGACTGTTGTAATTGGAATCAAGCTAACTCCTTGAGTCTTTTTTTTAAGGCGAATAGTTCGTCGCGGTACTGTGCTGCCGTAATAAAATCCAGCTCTTTAGCCGCGGCTTTCATTTTTGTTTCTGTTTGTGCGATGAGTTGTTCGAGCTGATCTCGATTCATGTATTGCACGATGGGATCGGCCGCTACATCAGGTGTGGCAGGTGCAACGTAGTGCTTGGCGTGGCCCCTAATGTCGAGAATAGATTTTCGGTTCAAAATTTCTTCTTTACTCTTTCGGATGGTAGTTGGGGTAATGCCGTGTTTTTCATTGTAGGCCATTTGGATGGCCCGCCGCCTGTTGGTTTCGTCTATGGTGCGCTGCATCGACTCGGTGATCTGGTCGGCGTAAAAAATGACCAAGCCATGGGCATTGCGTGCAGCGCGACCTGCCGTTTGGGTGAGTGAGCGTTCGTTGCGCAGAAAACCTTCTTTGTCGGCATCGAGTACAGCCACCAACGATACTTCGGGCAGGTCTAACCCTTCGCGCAGCAGGTTGACGCCAACCAACACGTCGAAGTCGCCTAAACGCAAATCACGCAGGATCTCTACGCGTTCAAGCGTATCGATTTCCGAATGGATATACCGCACTTTAATGTCGAGTTTAGCCAAATACGCAGCCAGTTCTTCGGCCATGCGCTTGGTCAAAGTAGTAACCAAGACGCGTTCATCCGCAGCTACGCGTTGGCGGATCTCTTCGAGCAAGTCGTCGATTTGGTTAATGCTGGGGCGTACCTCTATAGGGGGATCCAGCAGGCCAGTGGGGCGAATGAGCTGTTCCACAATCACTCCACTGGTTTGTTCCAGCTCATAGTCGCCAGGGGTAGCACTCACATAGATCACCTGATTAATGAGCTCTTCAAACTCGGCAAAGTTTAGTGGGCGGTTGTCTAAGGCCGAAGGCAATCGGAAGCCATGCTGGACCAGGTTGAGCTTGCGCGCGCGGTCACCTCCCCACATGCCCCGTATCTGAGGGATGGTCACGTGGCTTTCGTCAATGATCATCAGATAATCTTCGGGAAAGTAGTCGAGTAAGCAAAAGGGGCGTGTACCGGGGCGACGGCCATCGAAAAAACGCGAGTAATTTTCCACACCACTGCAGTAACCCAATTCACGCAGCATTTCGATGTCGAAAGTAGTGCGTTCGCGCAGTCGTTTGGCTTCCAATAGGCGCCCCTCCCGCTCGAAATACTTGAGTTGTTCGTGGAGCTCTTCTTCAATTTCTTGGATGATCTGGTTCATTCGATCTTTAGGAGCAATGTAGAGGTTGGCCGGGAAAATGGCTGCTGTATCGAGGCGTTCGATGCGCTTGCCCGTCTCTACTTCGATCATCTCGATCGACTCGATTTCATCCCCCCAAAAGACGATGCGGTAGCCGTAGTCCACGTAAGGTAGGTTGATGTCTACGGTGTCGCCTCTGACGCGGAAAGTAGCCCGTCGGAAATCCGATTCAGTACGGGCATAGAGGCTTTCTACCAATGACCACAGCAGCTTGTTGCGCGACAGCTGCTGTCCCGTGGCCAGACGGATAATGCCCGACTTGTAATCTTCGGGGTTGCCCATGCCGTAGATGCACGATACAGAAGCTACGATAATGATGTCGCGCCGACCCGATAGCAGGCTCGATGTGGCTCGTAGTCGCAGTTTGTCCACTTCCTCATTGATAGAGAGGTCCTTTTCTATATACAGATCCGACTCGGCCAAGTAGGCTTCAGGCTGATAGTAATCGTAGTAGGAAACGAAGTATTCTACAGCATTTTCGGGGAAAAATTCTTTGAATTCACCATACAGTTGGGCGGTAAGCGTCTTGTTGTGTGTGATGACCAAGGTGGGCCGATTGAGTTGGGCAATGACGTTGGCCATGGTAAATGTTTTGCCCGACCCCGTCACGCCTAAGAGCACCTGAGCGCGCTCACCAGCTTCGACACCGCGAACCAGCTGCTCAATAGCCTGTGGTTGATCGCCCGTAGGCTGAAAGTCCGAAACCAGTTTAAAAGAGCTCATAATGATCGACTCAGTTGAGGGCAAAAGCAGTTAACCTACAAAGTTTGTAAAATTGCAGCCTTACTTTTTATTGGGTGCTGTGTCCGGATACCGCTAAACAACACTTGTATATGGAACTAGTTTTACCTGATTGGTCTTCCGGTGCAATGTGGTTGGCATTGCTCACACTGACTTTTCTCGAAATCGTTCTGGGTATCGACAACATCATCTTTATCTCCATTGCATCTTCTCGCCTGGAAGAGCAGCAACGAAAAAAAGCCATCAATATCGGCCTGGTGTTAGCCATGATGCTACGTATTGCTTTGTTGTTTGGTATTTCCATACTCATCGCCATGAATGAGCCGTGGATTTCATTTAATTGGGGTTGGGCTCATGCAGCTTTCTCGGGTCAAAGTTTCATGCTGATTGCAGGTGGCCTATTTCTTCTATACAAGAGCACTTCGGAAATCCACCACAAACTGGAGGGAGCGCCTGTAGCCGAAGTTGCTACACACAAAGCAGAGCGCGAAAGCTTGGGGCAAGTAGTGTGGCAAATCACCCTTATCAATATCGTCTTTTCCTTCGACTCGATCCTTACCGCAGTGGGTATGACCAATGGGTTGAAAGGGGCCTTGGTGCTGATGATCATTGCTGTAGTGCTTTCCGTGGGCGTGATGATGCTTTTTGCCGCACCAGTAGGGCGTTTTGTCAACAGACATCCTACCATTCAAATGTTGAGTTTGGCATTTCTCATCCTTATTGGCTTTATGCTCATTGCCGAAGGTGCACACATGGCTCATCTTACGCTGTGGGGAACGCAAGTAGGAGTAGTACCCAAAGGATATCTGTATTTTGCCATTGCATTTTCGCTCTTCGTAGAATTTCTCAACTTGCGACTGCGCAAGCGCACAGCAACACCCGTCCATCTCCACTCCATGACGGAAGATGCCGAACGAGAGGGCATTATATGATGCCTTTTGGCAAATGCAAAACCACCTACATGGCTATGCTATGCCTCAAATGAAGTCAACCCATAGCCTCTTATGCTTTGTTCGCTACATACTCATCCAAATAAGTGAAATGTGGCCCCAAATGCCCATCTATAGCAATGGTGGCGCGATCCAGCATCTCACTGTGTGGTTTGAGTAATTCGGGAAAAACGTACTCGATAAACTGCTGTCCAAAAGCATGAGAGGCATCTCGAGGTAGCTCACTGGGCAAATTGTCTACAGCCATCACGTCAAAAAATGCCGCTTGATAAGGCGGTACCTCACTATTGGTAGCTGGGTCGTAGCCATATACAGGATCAGCGATGGTAGAGGGGCGCAAAGTACATGGAATGGAAGCGTTAGGCGCAATGTCGCAGGTCACATCGCCAATTGTGCGAATTCGGAAATTGGCACGCATCATGTCCTGGCGCGTAAAAAATCGAGGTGCCGCAGGATCCCAATAAATGCCATGGATCATCACATCGGCTACTTGCGTAAATGGTTCAAAGGCACTTTCATAAGCTTCTGGATGTGCGTAAAAATCGGCCCGATCAAAAGGACGCCCGTCTCGTCGGCGCACGTACCACAGTGCACCAATCTGGGTAAATACCGCTTGGGAAAAAGTATCTTCTAAAAAGGTTTGAGGTGATACTTGCTGAATGCCCATGTCGCGTAGTACCTGGGCAGCGCCGCGCCCTACGCGACCCGTACCAGTCAATACGATTTTTACAGGAGGCAGTGGCAAGTGGGCATAATGACGCTTTACAGCAGCATAGTCGTGGCAGTCTTTCATACGTACCAAGTCGAATGCGCCCATGCGTTGCCCCAAGGCATAAATCGTGTTGTGTGCACCGGCCATTCCAGCAAAGTATCCAAATGCTATGACGCGCTTGCCAGACTCGTCGGTAAGCACCTCGTAATCGATTAGCCTGATGCGCTTTTCCAAGATGGCCTGCAATAAGTGGCGATTATAGGGCTGCATCTTAATCGTATGGGAAAAGAAAAAGTAAGTCTTTCCCGCCATCAATTGCTCAACAGGGACCTCCTTGATGCCTAGTAGGATATCTCGATCAGTAAGATCTTCGCAAAGGGGAATGCCCAACTTGGCATATTCCTCGTCTCTATATGCGCGAATGGAGGAGGGAGCTACTGCAATGTCTACGGAAAAGCGATCTATCAGATAGCGACATTGCTGGGGGGTGAGCGCTACGCGATTGTCAGGGGGCACTTTCCCTTCTTTGATAAGTCCAATTTTCAGCATGAATTTTCATTTGGTTAGTTTGAATACGAACGTGCAAATATTCTCTTTTTTGGTTTTTTTCCATATACCAATGGCGGCAGTAACCGATGACTTAGTTTTAGTGAAAGAAACTCAATGATCTATATGTTAGATTTACTCTCTATAAAATGTGTTATTTAATTTTTGTTATTAAAATACTTGAAGACCAACAGCTAATGTCTTAATTTTGGACAATCGCTTACATCTACCCCCGCTAGTTTTTCCATAAGTTTCCCCCCAACATTACACCACCTTTATTCACGAATAATACCAAAGGGGAATGTACGTATTTGTCACGTTGCTCGTTGGATGTGCTTTGGTTGTGAGTCTGTTCTTCTGTCAGCATGCTACTACCAAAGACCCCAGATAAGTAAATGAAGTAAGACTCAAATGCTGTAAACCAATATTTACCAATTGGTAAATAAGCATCTGTGGAAAGCATTTCTCGTAGACGCCACTGGGCTACACGGGCTGTTTATGCTACATAGCATGTGTTTCGTTAAAGTAAGAAGGAGGGGGTGTACTTGTGCGTTTCTGCAGACAGATGAGTTGTAGAACAAAAGATGGTACTACTTATTGCGGCGAACCTTCCATGAATGCTGCATAGCAGCCTTAAACAAATGATTGCTTGGATGCAAACCATGGCGATGGTCATTTGTTAAACTCATGCGTAGTGTGGATAAAACCTCTACGAGAATGTTATCTTTGCCCGCTGCAACCCAAAAGTGGATGCAAGTGTTGAAAAGAATAGGGGACGTACTGGTATCGACAGGAAAGTGGTACCGTACAGTAAGCATGCCGGAGTATGATCGCTCAACTCCGTCAACAACTGGCGATCGACTCGTATTAAATGGCGACTACAACTACGCCATGGCTGCCTAATCCAAGCGGATTAGAAGCCATTCTGCCGCACGCTTGACGCCTGATACACAGCGTGCCGCGGATCATCGAGCCTTCAGGCTTGGGTAGGCAACCTGCTCCAGTTGTCTGCCGACATCTTCGGAGCTCAGGCGAGTGCACGGGCGAGTTCCCTGGCCTACCGCTCGCTGAAGCCGCAAACAGGGAACTAAGCATGTAGAAAGCTGTGCGGAGCTTTCTCTGGACGCGGGTTCGACTCCCGCCGTCTCCACTGCTATTGATCGCCGCTACTCAAAACAAAAGATATACGAAGTATCATCGGAATGCTTTGTTTTGAACGCATACTTCAGCCCTTCACTCGTGCGTTGGTGAAGGGCTTTCTTGTTGCTGTCCTTTCCCGAAAAAATGACTCTGGCATGCGTGTGGCCGCACTACTTTTTCTGATCATGATGGGTATGGGCTGGTCGGCTTGTGCACAGCCCGATTTTTATCTCAAAGGTCAATACGGATTTACTCGAGCGGATACCTTGAGAGGTAGTCTACGCCCCGAACGCACTTGCTTCGATGTGACTTTTTACGGGCTTAACATTCGCGTGGATCCCCAGACACGCACGCTAAGTGGTTATGTAGACATAGATTTCCAAGTGGTGACCCCTACTACTCGCCTCCAACTCGATCTGGATCGGCGCATGTCTATCGAGCAAATCCAACTAGACGGAGCGCGAAAGTTGGCTTGGCAACGCGAAGCAGATGCCGTATTCGTGCACACGCCACTGCTTCACCCAGACACACATCACCGCCTGCGCGTATGGTACGGTGGTCAGCCACGTAAGGCGCCTTGGCCCCCATGGCAGGGTGGGTTCGTGTGGGAAAAGGATCGCAATGGAAAGCCCTGGATAGGAGTGGCTTGCGAAGGTGATGGCGCCAGCTTATGGTGGCCCAACAAGGATCATCTCAGCGATGAGCCCGACAGTGCTGCGATCAATGTGGAGATACCCCAGGGTGTAGTATGTGTGGCCAACGGTCAGTTTCGAGGAGTCGACACGCTCAACTCTGGCTGGTATCGCTATCACTGGTTTGTTTCCTATCCCATCAACAATTACAACATTACGGTAAACATTGGCGACTACGTGCACTTCCGCGACTGGTGGGTAGCAGATGATGGGGATACGCTTGCACTCGACTACTACGTGTTGTCGTATAACGAGGAAAAAGCTAAAAAGCACTTCCAGCAGGTACAGGGCGTGCTGAGCTGCTTCGAACGCTATTTTGGCAAATACCCCTTTTGGCGCGACGGCTATGCCTTGGTCGAGACGCCTTACTTGGGCATGGAACATCAGGGCGCTATTGCATATGGCAACAAGTTTAAGAAGGGCTACTTGGGGCGAGGCATTCCCGAACACATGGATTGGGATTACATCATTGTACATGAGACGGGTCATGAATGGTTTGGAAATTGCCTCAGTGTGGCAGATTTGGCTGAAATGTGGATTCATGAATCGTTCACCACTTATATGGAATCGCTTTACGTAGAATGTCGTTATGGCTATTCGGAAGCGGTGAATTACCTCATGAGCCAACGACATAGAATAAGCAATCAAGAACCTATACTAGGCCCAATGGGCGTCAATTGGGAAGACTGGCGGGGCTCAGATCATTATTTTAAAGGCGCGTGGTTGCTGCATACCTTGAGACATGCCATTGGCAATGATGAGTTGTGGTTCGATCTGCTCAAGCGTTTTTATCTAACTTATGCTTGTGGCATTGTGCAAACAGCTGACTTTGTGCAGTTCGTCAATGAGGCTACAGGGCACGACTGGTCGGCTGTCTTTGATCAGTACTTGCGTTGGACGCGTATTCCTGTTTTGCAGTATCGCATCGAACAAAATCCGAACGGCGCGTTTTGGGCTTATCGCTGGCAAGCTGATGTGCCAGCGTTCGATATGCCCATCTTTGTAGAAATTGATGGCAAGCGGAGGCAAATCATACCCCAAGTGGGGCGCTGGCAGCATTTACCCGTAGTGCAGCCCGATGAGGTGCGCGTACCCATAGAACTGTTTCTCATCGAACTTGAGGCCCTTCCTTGAAAAAGGCCTAACTGGCCCTTGTGTGTTGCTTTATGTCATGTCGTAGGTAGCTGGCTGGATTGTCGATGTCGATCGAGCTGCTTGTCCATCAGGTTAAACCACAAGGGCGGAATCATGGCAATCAGTATCGAAAGTGGATAGCCAAATGGCAGCTGAGGGCTTTCGTCCAAGTGTCGTAGGGTTTGGTACTTTCTATCAGCCTTGTAGTGATGGTCCGAATGTCGGGTTAACTCGTAGAGGAAGATGCGCCCCAGTTCGTGATTGGCATTCCACGAATGACAAGGCCGCACGCGTTCGTAGCGCCCAGAAGGCAACTGATGCCGCATAAGCCCGTAATGCTCAATGTAGTTTACCGACTCGAGCAATAGCACAGCAATAAGGGCTACTACCCAAGCGGCAAGTACTGCTACCCAGCCCCACACAGCTATCAATCCTACTAACCAGCCGACTTGCATTATCAGGTTGATACGCATTTCGTTGCGTACACTCCTCCACGGTAGGCTTTTGCCAGAGATTTGTTTGCGGGCTAAACGCCATGCTTCTCGCCACGTGCCTACTATGGCACGCAGCCAAAAACTGTAAAGAGGCTCGCCTTTTCGCGCTGTGGCAGGGTCGTTGGGCGTGGCTACCCACTTGTGGTGGCCGTAGTTGTGTGCTATGGTGAAGTGAGTATAAAGTGCGGGCACGAGTAGGCATTTTGCCATAAGCTGATGATACCACTCGGGGCGGTGTCCCAGTTCATGTCCTACGTTGATACCAAATGATCCTACTATCATGCCCATGCCTAGTGTCAGGCCCAACAGCTCGCTCTTTGTCCATGTACCGTGCTGAAGTGTGTGAAAATACCACACAAGTAAGCCATAGAGCAAGGGCAAGTGTACATATAGCAATAGGTCGAAAAATCGACGTCGTGCGCGTTGTACCATTTCACTTTCTGGGATGTTATGGGTAGAGGCTGGCAGTATCCACTCCCATAGTGGGATAATGCCAAATAACAACAGGGGTGTAGCCCATGCCCACAAACCACCCCAAGCCAATCCTAGGACCATTGAAAGTGGAGCGGTGTAGGCCAGCAAGTATTTGAGGTCTTTCCACATGGCGGATTACTTTTGCACTTCAGTAAAGCGTCTTGTGTGTTTAGCTGTAGGCTAAATTTCAACAAAAAAAGTTCAATTAGCATGGCATCCTTTTACAAATTGCGTATAAGTGAGGTACGTCGTGAGACTCCCGATGCGATCACTATTGTGTTTGAGCTGCCCCCAGCACTCAAAGATGTCTTCCAATGGAAGCCTGGTCAATATGTCACGGTGCGTTTGGAAATCGGTGAGCAAGCGCATCGCCGTTCTTATTCCATTTGTACGGCACCACATGAGGGTGTTTTGGCCATTACGGTGAAGCGAATCCCTGCTGGACTGGTATCCAACTACCTAAACGATCGAGCTGAGGCCGACATGGAGCTTGAACTGATGCCACCTCAAGGCCGGTTTACTCCTCAGCTCGACGAAACACACCGAAAGACCTACTACCTCTTTGCTGCAGGTAGCGGCATTACGCCCATCATGTCGATTATTAAGGCGGTGCTGGAACAGGAGCCTCAAAGTGCAGTCTATCTGCTTTACGGCAACCGCAATGAACAATCGATCATTTTTCGCCAAGAACTCGACCAATTAGCACAGCGTTATGAGGGGCAGTTTGAAGTGGAGTACACTTTGAGCCAGCCGGCCAGCGAGCGCGATAAAGGGTTCAAGGGATGGTTGGGCAAGCGCCATTTGCTGTGGCAAGGGCGCACGGGCCGCATCGATGCACAGATGGTACACGACTTTCTCGATCAGCATAAACCTCTTTACGGCGATTGCGAATACTTTATCTGTGGGCCCACAGGGATGATGGAGACGGTAAAAGCCGCGTTGCTCGAGCGAGGTGTGGAAGCCCGACGCATCCATTTGGAATACTTTACGCCTTTGGAGGAAGAGGCACTGCCTGCTTCTGCAAAAAATGTGGTTTCCCCCTTGAGGGGCTCGGCTAAGGCGATCGTCCATCTCGATGGACATGCACACCAAATCGATGTGCCTGAAGGCAAAACCATACTCGAAGCAGCGCTCGATGCCGGGCTCGATCCCCCATATTCATGTACTTCGGGGGCTTGTGCTACTTGCATGGCTAAAATCCTCAAAGGCAAGGTTCGAATGGATGTGTGTTTGGCGCTGGATGAGGAGGAGATTGCCGAAGGTTACATACTTACCTGTCAAGCGCATCCCGAAACGGAAGAAGTGGAGCTTACTTATGAGGTGTAGCAGTCTGTGTGCTTCAATTGATACAAATGGATATTCTCAACCGGTTGCCGGAAAAGCGATTTGAAGAGCTGGACGATTTGTTGGCTTTTATCAGTATCTACGATGATGAATTGCGTACGCAGCGCTATTTCGAGTTGTTGGAGGCGCATTGTGCTGATATCCAGGGATCTGTATGTGTGGAATTGGGCTGCGGGCTAGGGCTCATGAGTGAGCGGTTAGCCCAATTAGGTGCGCGTAAGGTGTTTGCCGTAGAGCACAATCCTCATCTATTTGTGCTGGCTTCTGAAAAGCTTCAGACCTACTCTAATGTAGAAGTAGTGCATGCCGATGCCCGTACTTTTCGTCCTTCCGAGTCTGTCGATGTGTTGGTGCACGAATTCTATGGACAATTGCTCTACGACGAGGAACTCTACGTGTTGGACCAGCTGCCGTGGCGCCCCCACTTGGTATTGCCCAATGAAGGCAAATTGCGTGCTGGTCTTACTTCTGCTGCTTCTATGACTGATGAAGTCGTTACGCCTGCCGTAGTGCGTCAGCTGGAAGGGGCTTTAGTCAGTGGCCTGTTCGATGAAGATAATCTACCCTTACAGTTTGACGTGGCTACATGGCAGTGGGGGCTTGGCCTTGCTTTGCCATCTGTGGTGGATCTCAGCGGTCGGCAGGGCGATTTGCTCTACTTTGGTTTAGAAGTTTGTCACGAAGGCCAGCTGATTTGTCGAGCAGGTACTTGTAGCAATTGGAGCTACGCATGGACGTGGCGTGCTGCTCAGCGCTTTCGCTTGTGGTTTGCGCAAGGAGCGCGTGCGCCTGAAGCTTGCTTTGAATGGCAGTTCTGATTCTCGGCGTTCATGTGCTCAGCTACTTGAGCCATAGGCTTTGAGCGCGTAGGAAAAAGATAGGGCTTTGTGGAGGGCGTGGCTTGGGTCAAGCATACCAGCGTATGCTTCGGGCCTAGCCAGCATTTCGCTTCTTTCGGTGCTCATCTATTTGCCGAAAGGCGATCTATGCGCGGAAAATGTCGTCTTTGTAATCTGTGTAGTGATGGTGGTGGCAACTTTTTTCAAAGCAGTGCAATTTAAAGGGACAAAAAGGTTGATGTAATGACCAAATTGAAGTTACGCGGAAAAGATTTGCACCGC
Organism: Saprospiraceae bacterium; assembly: GCA_026982695.1. Lineage (GTDB taxonomy): Bacteria > Bacteroidota > Bacteroidia > Chitinophagales > Saprospiraceae > WFYJ01. The sequence continues at coordinate 125,167 of JALSGS010000014.1, read as the reverse complement.
ATTGGCTTTTCTGATAACCGACATGTAGCTTTGGCCATTAGGTTGGCACAACAGCATTGCCGGCATATGAGCAAGCCCAAGGTGTTGGTACAACTCAAACAAATATTGGCTCGGCCTGACAAGTTTTGCGAAGATGAGACGTGGGGGCCGTTGGCCTGTGTGTTGTTAGACCAGCAGCTCCCTCAATCGGATAATGTGCATATGCCTTCACCGTCTCAGACTACGCAAGTGGCTTTGCGCACGGTGACAAGTGACTTTCCCGTATTTGGAAGTGATATTGAGCCGGCTGCATTACAGCAAATGCAAACAGCTATGCAGCTGCCTGTGGCGCGGGCAGGCGCTCTTATGCCCGATGCACACCAAGGTTATGGGTTGCCCATAGGGGGAGTGTTGGCTACAGAAGATGCCGTAATTCCTTTTGGTGTGGGTGTAGATATTGGCTGCCGTATGGCTTTAAGTGTATTTCCCATTTCGCCACAGGCATTGCAGCATCACAAGCAGCATTTCAAGCAGCTTTTGATTGAGCATACGCGCTTTGGTAGAGAAGAGTTTGCCCATCCAATGGACGATGAGGTGCTGGACCGAGCAGAATTCAGAGAGTTCCCCCTTTTGCGCAAGCTACACAAAAAAGCGGCTCGACAAATTGGCACTTCAGGCTCGGGAAATCACTTTGTAGAGTGGGGAATCGTAGAAGTGAAAGTTTTTGATGCACAGCTGGGCTTGGAGCCAGGAGTATATGTGGGGTTGTTGTCCCATTCGGGATCTCGCCATTTGGGAGCAGCCATAGCCAACCACTATACCAAGGTTGCCATGAGCAAGCGAGCTTTGCCCAAACATGCCCGCCATTTGGCTTGGCTACGGCTGGACGAGGCAGAAGGTATCGAGTATTGGCGCCTAATGCATTTGGCTGGCGACTATGCGGCAGCCAATCATCGACATATCCATCTACGTATGACACGCGCCTTGGGTGAGCAGCCTATAGCTACTGTAGCAAATCACCACAACTTTGCCTGGAAAGAGCCTTTGCCCGATGGTACCCCTGTAGTAATACATAGGAAAGGTGCTACGCCAGCAGCTAAGGGCTTGTTGGGCATTATCCCTGGTTCTATGGCCGATCCGGGTTATATCGTACGCGGTAGGGGATGTGATGTCAGTCTCCACTCAGCTGCTCATGGTGCAGGGCGGAAGATGTCGCGTACGCAAGCCAAGAAACTGATTAGCCGAAAAGAATTGTTGCACATGCTAACTGCTAAAGGCATCGAGTTGATAGGTGGAGGATTGGACGAAGCACCTATTGCCTACAAGGACATAGATGAAGTGATGCGCCACCAACGCGATCTGGTGGATATTGTAGGGATATTTAGACCAATTATTGTGCGAATGGATCAGTAAACATCGAGCATGGCATGGCTACTGAGGGGGAGGGGTGATTTTGCTAATAAAGGTGCTGTAGCCGGAGAAGTTGCCTAATCCACCTTGGATATTGTTGTATATCGCCACAGGTTCACTGAATGGCTTGTTGAGGTTTTCTTGCTGGCGGCTCAAAGTGCTGTGGTAGAGATAGTAGGCATGTGAAGTGCTGCGCAATTCGATATATACATCACCCAACACATAGGAGTAAGGCGAAGTGGGAATTGAAAGGAAAAAATCTATATTCAGCTTCATGCTGATGATGTCGCCATCGTATTGCTTGTCGGAAAAGAGTAGCCCCTTGTCTACGGTAGAAAAAATGCCGTCTTGCCAATCGCTGTTGGCAATGCCTGTGCGAACGAGCTGAGGTGGCGACCACAGTGTGTCATGACCATTATTGATGAGCAGAAATGCATGTACTTTTTGATACACGTTGATGTGATAAAAGTTTTCTTGGCCGGGAGGATCGTGGAGCTGTAGGCGGATTGAAAACTTGAAGCGGTCAATGCCTTGTAAGTCACTAGCTTGGGAGCTGAAGTTGACAATTCTTACTTCCTGGAGAGGTACTGGCAAGGGAATAGCATCGGTGGCCTGAACGGGAGGCATGCCCTTTGTGCGTACTTTGATCGTATAAGGTTGGCCCACTTGTGGTATGAAGGAAGTGTTCGTGTAATAGGAAGCTACATCAGGCTTTTCACTTTCCACCCATTGGTTGAGATTCGCCAACAAAGTATTGCCGTTGAATATACGCACCTCTGCATCGGGCACGTAATTTGGGGAATGGGGCGCATCTAAAAGCGTGTGACTACGGCTCACTACCACTTGAAAAGGTTCGTTGGGCGTAAAATTGCACAGCACTACCAGTTGCTCCGGTGAGGAGGGGAGCTCAAGTGAGATGTCTTGCTCGCAGGTACTAGCTATAGATACCAGGGTAACAAGTGTGAGTAAGGTACCTATGCGAATCATATAGAAATCGCGTAAAAATGCTTCGATAAACATGTCTTTGCCAACAAAAATACAATTATATTTTTCTTAAAATGGATACCTACCAAAAAAATTGGATTTCAAGATGAGACAAGTTGTTTTGAATAACATAGAATGAACGTGCGAACTATGTGATGCCTTGTGATGATGTAGGTTGGACCAGGGTATGAGGATACGTGGTAGGTGTATGTAGCAAATGCAGCACAAGCTGCTTGCAACTATTGTCACTTAGAAGGAGATGGCATAATTGAGGTAAGGTAAGAAGGGGATGAGAGCTACTTGTGTAAGTTTTGTAACCTCTTTTCTATCTATGCCCAAAGTACCTGTAAACTCTGTGCGTACAGCATAGTACAATGGGTTGACGCGGTTATACACATTGTACACACCCAATTTCAAGTTGTGGTTAAGCAATTGCCCTGCCAAGTGCAAATTGATGTTAAGGTCGAGCCGGTGATAGGCAGGTAGGCGCTCTCCGTTTTTATTCTCAATCACATAGGCTTGAAGTGGTGAGGAGGCAAAGCCTGGAAAAGTGACACTATAGCGACTAAGTGGCAACGATACGGCTAATCCTGTACCATAAACCCAATCTACGGCACATTGTACCTTGTCAGTAATCGCCCATATCAATGCCATTTTGATGTCGTGGCGGCGATCATAGCGATAGGGAAATGGCTGGCCAAAGTTGACGCGTTCGTCAAAACGTCGAGAAGTGCGCGACCATGTGTAGCCGACCCATCCGCTGAGGGGGCCAGTGCGTTTGCGCACCAGTAGCTCGATGCCATAGCTGTTGCCTTGCCCTACTGACACAGAGCTACGCCAAGCACTTAAGCTACCCCCTTCTTGGAGAGTGAGTAAGCCTGTGGTCCAGTTGTGATAAGTGTCCAATGTGACTTGCCAGCCTTTTTTGCCATGCCAGACCAGGCCACCACTGGTTTGCAATGCGTATTGAGGTCCAAAATCAGCAGTGGCACTAATCCATAGATCGTTGGGCAAAGCGATGTTAGAAGTGCGTAATAGGTGTAAATATTGTACCATGCGTGTTAGGTCGAAGCGAAAAAGCCAATGAGCTGACGGAGCAAACTGTAACGACAATCGGGGCTGAAGGTCGATATAGTTGACGCGCTCTACAAAGAAAGAAGAGGAGTGTAATCCCCAATGCAACTGCCATTTGGGCGTCAGCTGCCAGACGTCTTCTATCCAAACACTCCCCTCAACGGAGGGCAGCAAGGCGAGCGTGTCAGATGAGATTTCCTCAATCGGTACGCCTACAAACTCACCTTTAATGTCTACGGCACGTACGCGAGGCTGGAATTGATGATGAATCCACTGCATGCCCATCCTATAGCGATGTCGGCTTGAAGGGAAGAACTCTAAGTCAAGGCGAGCCCCCAAGTCGTCGATAAAGGAATTGGACTGCAGGATGGTGAGCTGTCGTTGAAAGGGACCTTGTATGGGCAGGATAATGCGCTCACTGATATAGTCGAGATTGGTGGACTGCTGGCGGTATCGAGACCAGAAAAAGGTAGTATGTGCAAAGAGCCTGTTGGAAAATATATGATTCCAGCGCATGCTAAATAATGTCGTACCCCAATTCAGTTGATCTTGATAGCGTATCGAATCTCGAAACACAAAGTTGGTCTGTGTAAGTGTATCTATATAACGTTCGTCTCGGAGTGCTTTGGTTAGATCTTCAAAATAATCAGCACCGCGATAAAAGCTGAAGTATAGATGATCGTTGGCTCCCAGTCGAGTGTGTAGTTTGGCGTTGAGATCCTCAAATGTCAATTGTGTGGCACCTGTTTGCTCGTAGTACCTTGCCACATCTTGCTGACTTTGTGCTTCTTTTTGCTTGCGCGACAGGGCAGGCAAATAAGTGTTGAGCAGGGATTTGCGCGTGGAGAAAAAAATAGCCATTCGGTCTTTTACAATGGGGCCTTCGATCCACATTTTGGCTGCAATGACACTCAGCTCTGCGCCACCACGCCAACGGCGCATATCGCCTTCGCGCGTGCGTAGGTCTAATATACTGGATAGGCGACCGCCATATCGGGCAGGGAAACCCGATTTGATAAACGTGGCTCGCCGGATGGCTTGTGTGTTAAATATGCTAAAAGCACCAAAGGCGTGAAAGGGATTGTATAAGGGGACACCGTCGAGCATGATGAGGTTTTGATCATAGCTACCTCCTCGCACATGTATGCCATCGGCTCCATCGGCACCTGTTTGTACTCCAGGTAACAAGTGAGTAGTGCGTATTACATCGGGCTCACCACCCATAGAAGGAAGAATCTTTAATAAGTGCGATTCGATTGTTTGTTCGGGATTGACAAAGGGCGTGTGTAGCGAATCGCGGGCAGTAATTACAATTTCTCGGAGCGTCAATGAAGGTTGCAATGATATGTGAATACGCGTATGAGTTTGCACATCGAGCAAAATTTCTTCCGGGCGATAGCCCAGATAGGAAATGACGAGGGTTGTAGTACCTTCAGGAAGGTGAAGGCTGAAGAATCCGTATTCATTGGAAATAGTGCCAATTTGTCGCTTAGGGTCATATACGTAAGCCCCTGTTAAATGTTCGCCACTTTGCCGATCTTCTACATAACCGCTGATCGTGTACCATTGCACCCTGGGGCGCTTTGTTAGAATAATCTGGTTGCCTAAAAGTTGTATTTCCAAAGGTGTGTCGTGTAATAGTCGTTGGAGCACTTGACCTACTGTAGTGTGCTGTAGCTTTACATGGATGTTTTTTTGGGGGATGTCGGCATTGTGAAATGAAATGCTCACTTGGGCCAGCTCCATGAGCTGGTAAAGCGCTTCTTCTAATGAGATGTCTTGTACGCTGAATTGATCAATTTCTTTTTGCAGCACGCCTTGGCCTACTACCTGCAAGTAGCAGGTGCCCAAAAAAAGGATGACTGCGATTATTGTACGCACGTATGCAGTGAGTTTTGCGTGATATTTCCGCTTAAGGATCAAGCAAAAATATGGGAAACGGATACGTGGTGCAAAAAGAAAAAATGCCTTCCTGTGGGAGGGTAGGAAGGCTTTTACTTTTTGGGGCTAACCAGGTATGGTATGTTTAGCGGCAGTATCCGCTGATGTGCCAACGGGCGTTTTGTAGTTGTGTAAATTGTAGATTGGGAAAGTTTTTCTGCAGAGTAGCCAATAGGGTTTTAAGGTCTTGGTCGTATAGGTCATTGGTATAGCCGCAGTCAAGTTGTACTTTATCGTTCCATTCAAACTGGACGTGATACCGATACGACAAGACGCGAAATACTTCCTCCAGAGGTGTGTTTCGAAATTTGAATCGACCGGTTTTCCAGCTCAAGGCATTGCCCCATTCGTCTTTTTCACGGACCAACGTACGGGTATCTGGCTGCCATCGCAATCGTTGATTGGCAGTAAGTATGATGCGCTGGTCAGTAGATTTTGGTTGAAACTGTACACGCCCCTCTACCACGTAGAGTACGACTTCTTCTTGGGATTCGTAAGCGTGTAAATTGAAGCGCGTACCCAATACTTGTACACGGCATTCAGATGTGTGAACGATAAAGGGATGGGCGGGATCTTTGGCGACGTGGAAATAAGCTTCGCCCTGCAGTTGTACTTGCCGCACATTTTTGTTGAAATTATGTGGGATGACCAACTTACTGCGTTCGTTGAGCCATATTTCGGTGCCATCTGGCAGCGTGTAATTTTTTTGCTCTCCGGCCTCAGTGGTCAGTACGAGCGTCTCAGGAGCTTGATAAACGGCGTACCACCCCCACAGACCTATTAGCATGGCAACGACAGCTGCTGCAGCCCAGCGGATGAGCTGACGCCTCCGAGCCACTGGTGGGGCTAAGTGCGTATTGCGAAAGCGCTTCCAACCATTTTGGGCCTCGAACTTGTATTGTGTCTTATAAGATTTAGTGAGTTCCCAAAGTTGGTCCCAGTTTTTTTGTGCTCGTTCCATATCCTCACTATCCTTCTGGGCTTGCCACCAGCGCTGCTCCTCTGCTGAAAGAGGTTCACCAGTGCGCAATTTGAAAATGATTATGATGTGCTTGATGCGATTCATTTATTAAATGATATGGGATAGTAAAAAAGTAGTCATTGTGCATACTCCGTGTGCTCAATAGAGAGACACAACTCACAGATGTTTCCCCTAAGCTTTGCTTGTCAACTTTGACATACAGCAGACAATTGTAGTACAAATGCAGTGCAAGATGTCTTCCTCCTACTGTTTTTCCTTTTCGGAAGGGTCATAGGTCATGTGGCTCTATCCATGGTGACAAGAATGCTTGAAGCATTTTCAATGCTTTGGTCATGTGGTTTTCTACGGTTTTGGTAGAGATGCCCAAGGTATGAGCAATCTCTTGGTGTGATAGATGTTCAAACCGTTTGAGCACAAATACTATGCGACAGCGCTCAGGTAAAGCATCTATGGCTTGGTCGATCAAGTTTTGGAGTTCTTGGCTTTCCAAGGTTTGTTGGGCAGTGGGGATAAGGGCTTGGGGTTCTGCGAGCTCGCTGCTGTGTTCCCAATGTATTTTTTGGTCGCGAAGGTGATTGAGAGCTCTGTTTCGGGCTGCACGGCTCAGATAAGCCTTCAGCCCTGTATGGATTTGTAGTTGCGTTCTTTGTTGCCATATGTTGGAGAAGACGTCCTGTGCCAAGTCTTCTGCTGTATGTGGGTTAGCCACAATGCGTACGATGATCAAGCATACATGTGCGTAGTATTTTTGGAATAATAATTCCATGCCTTGTTCTTTGCCTGCACGCAACAGGCTGAGAATTGTTTCATCTGGCGGGCATGTCTGGGATTTCACCGATTGTTGGGTTTGCTTACCTTAAAAAACTGAAAAGGAGCTACTTGTGTCCTTCTATGTTTGTATGAATGAAGTGATGTGCGCATCTCACACAATTGCAAAAATATCGTTTGTTTTCTGTCTATTAATTAATGTGATTTTAGCTTTCTATTACTGAAATAAAGGCAAACATAATGGGATAGAAAAAATGATGTGGCGCAAAATGGTTCGGATGTAAGATATGGTACTAGTTTTGCGCCAGACATCTGTACGATGGGATAATAAAATATTGAAAACCAGTCGTTTTTATTGTTGCTATCTACTCCATTGGGTTGATGAATCTTTATTCAATACCTCAATTTGCAAAATAAGATTTCGTCAAAAACGGGGGAAAGTCCATATTTGGGGCGCTTAATGCCAAAAAGCAGCAGCGGCCTTTTGCAGAATGCCTGTAAGGCCTTTTGCAAGAAACTATAAAGATATTTTTGCCATATGAAAAAACTACTGACGATTGGATTGGCTTGGGGTATGCCGATTTGGCTGTGGGCTCAAGAAGCGCAGCAGCCTATGGGTCTAGACGAACGCATTGATAGTTGGGTTCGGCCGGCTACCGATGTGGTGGAAAGCATCGTATTTTATTCAATTGGTAGTGGTACTTCGGCCATGCCATTGGTGGTGATCATGCTCTTGTTGGCAGCTACTTTTTTTACGTTGTATTTTAAGTTTATCAATATTCGTGGCTTCAAGTTAGCACTTGACACCGTACGTGGTAAGTTTTCCGATCCGAATAATCCAGGTGAAGTGTCTCACTTTCAGGCGCTGTCGGCGGCTCTGTCAGGCACAGTGGGGTTGGGCAACATCGCTGGAGTAGCGATTGCGATCACTTTAGGAGGGCCTGGTGCCACTTTCTGGATGATCGTAGCGGGTTTGCTGGGTATGTCGTCCAAGTTTGCGGAATGTACTTTGGGTGTCAAATATCGCGATGTAGGTCCTGATGGCACGGTGTATGGTGGCCCTATGTATTACCTAACAAAGGGGCTGCGCGAAATAGGCTGGGGCAATATGGGTAAGGCTTTAGCCGTGTTTTTTGCTATCATGTGTGTGGGGGGATCCTTTGGTGGAGGCAACATGTTTCAGGCCAATCAGGCGGCCCAGCAGTTCAACAAGTTTTTGGGATTTGATGCTGGCTATGCGGGCTTTCTGTTTGGCTTAGTCATGGCCACTTTTGTAGCGATTGTCATTATTGGTGGTATTAAGCGCATTGGTGCAGTGGCTGAACGCATTGTGCCTTTTATGTGCGGCCTGTATGTATTATGTGCGCTTATCATTTTGTTTGCCAATTATCACCACATCCCCGAGGCATTTGGGCATATTCTCAAAGGAGCCTTTACTCCTGAAGGAGTGGCTGGTGGTTTTGTAGGTGTATTGGTGCAGGGCTTTCGTCGAGCAGCTTTCTCCAACGAAGCTGGTGTGGGCTCTGCTGCTATTGCACACTCAGCTGTACGCACCGAATATCCTGCAAGTGAAGGTATTGTCGCCTTGCTCGAGCCCTTTATCGATACAGTAGTGGTGTGTACCATGACGGCTTTAGTGATTATCATTACCGGTAACTACATCAATGTACCTGAGGGCGTGGATGGCGTCGATCTCACTTCGCGTGCTTTTGCTTCGGTGCTGCCATGGTTTCCTTATCTACTGACGGTGGCAGTGGTGTTATTTGCCTTTTCTACCATGCTTTCCTGGTCGTATTATGGGCTACAATCGTGGTTGTTCCTCTTTGGGCGTACCAAGTTCAACGAATACCTCTACAAGGTGATCTTCTGTGTGTTTGTGGTGATCGGGGCTTCGGCGAGTCTTGGCTCAGTGATAGCCTTTTCCGATGCCATGATATTCGCCATGGCAGTGCCCAACCTCATTGGCGTCACTTTGATGGTACCCAAGGTGAGGGAAGAGCTAGCCAAATATGTAGATTACACGAGAAACTTCATCTCGAAGGACTGATTGATCGGGGTACGAGGTGTGCTTTGGGTGTACCACACACAACTAAACCTAACGGCGGGAATAGCTGTAGCGCAAGGCTATCCCTGTTGTTGTTGAAATGAACTCATGAGTGCTTTATTACGCGTAGCATTTGGGCTAGCCATTGGGGTGGTAGTTATAGGCTCGTCTATGGCTCAGCACTTGTCGGTGTTTCGCTGTCAGCCAGCTGAGTCGCATGTGGTAGTGTTGGTGTTTGAAGGGCGTCCAGTTGATTTGCAAGAAATGCGCGGACAAGTAGCGCGCTATTTGTGGGATCAATGGGTTGGGCATCAACTGAAGCTTACCCACACACGTGTAGGCCGAAACCACGTCCTGCTCATAGAGCATTTTGCCCAATGGTCCGATGCGCAAAGTTTTATCGACCGCATGAAGCGTGACCGACCCGTCTTTTTGCAAACAGGCTTAGTGTGGGAAATATGGGCTGTATCGCGCCCAAATTTTGAGAAAATTTTGCAGGCCAATAGCTTTAAAGGGTATCTGAAATTTTACCATAGCTGCTATGACGATAAATAGCGATGAATATTAATTGGTGCCAAATAGAATGTGCTTTGATTGTAGTTGGGTGCTTGGCCGCATGCCAACGGCCCGATCCGGCGCCTACTCAAAAGTGCGCTCTTCTAAAGGTGGTACATCCTCTTGAAGATGTGGTGCTGCATTCTCCTTCTCCTTTACCTGCTTTAGATACCGTCACTTTGTCTTTCTACTTGCCCGAGCATGCCCGTGTGGAAGTCAATGTATTGGATCATACAGGGCAATTGTACGAGCAGCCCTGGCAAGGGTGGTTGCCTGCAGGTGCCCATGAGCTGGAACTGCCTCTCGATGGGTTAGCTTCGGGGCCGTGGGTATATGCACTTAGCGGGTATTTAGGCACGACGAGGCGTAGCTTTGTGCGCACGCAAGTGGTGGTGGTGAGTAGTCGATAAGCGTTAAGCTTAGCTCATGTGGGTGCGGTAGTAGTCTATCACATGGGGGTCGGTAATGATATCTTTAGGGTGCAAAGGGCGTCGCAAAACGATACCTTCAAGCGTACGGCATCGGCTGAGTGCTACATAGGTCTGGCCTGATTCGAAAGCACCTCGCCCCATGTCGATAATGACGCGGTCAAATGTCTTGCCTTGACTCTTGTGGATAGTCATAGCCCATGCCAATCGCAAGGGATATTGCTCGAAGGTGCCTACTGTCTTTGTCTCGATCTCAGAAGGGTGGTCTTTTGAAATCTGGTATTCGCGAATTTCCCATGTGTAAGGCATCACTTCGATCACGTGTTCTTTATCCCCTTCGCTGATGGCTACTTCGATTTTTTTAGTGTCGAGGCTTACAACCTTGCCAATTGTACCATTGACAAAGCGTCGTTTTTCTGGATCGTTAGTCACAAACATTACCTGCGCACCTACTTTAAGGCGGAGCACTTGCTCCGTGGGGTGTCGGGTAGAGTCAAATTTGCCCGAGATTTTGGCGTGGTAGGTGTATAAAGGTGTGGATAGTGCATTGAGACGCTGCTGATTGATGCGATCTACCACGGCATTGTAGGGGGAGAGCGTGATGTAACCTTCTCTTTGCGGGAAGTTGGGGTCGCAGCGTTCGTTGAGATCCTCTAGGTCGTCGAAATCCGCTTGGCCTAAGCGTATGGCGTCGAGCAGGCGCAAGAAGTGGCGATGTGCTTGTCGGTAGACCTTGTGCAATTCGAAATGCTCCAAATCGATTTGGTCCATCACTTGAGCATCGAAGAACCAGGGGCTCCGGTAGTAGTCGACAAATAGTTGTTGTTCGGCTGGAGAACTCACTACTGGTGGCAACTGGAACAAGTCTCCTACCAAGAGTAATTGCACGCCTCCGAAAGGCTGATCGCTTTGTTGGGGGCGATTGAGGCGTAGGAATCGGTCGATGTGGTCCAAAAGATCGGCGCGTACCATCGAGATTTCGTCAATGATCAGTATTTCCATGCGCCGGTAGAGCTCTTGCAAACGAGGCTTAACCTTGGTGATGTCTTTGTTGGTAAGTGGCCGAGGTGGGAATCTGAAAAAAGAATGAATAGTTTGGCCGCCTACATTTAGAGCGGCAATTCCTGTAGGTGCTAATGTGACTGCCTTTTTCTTGGTCAGCTTGCGGAATAGCTGTAGCCATGTGCTTTTCCCCGTTCCTGCTCGCCCAGTGAGCAACATATGCTTGCCCTGCTGCTCGACAAGGTCGATAGCTCGATTGAAATCAGGTGTGAGCTGGAGTGGCGAGTGGGGTAGCATGTGCTTATTCATTTAGCGCAAGGGGGGTAAGCAGTTGTCAAGGTAAAAAAACACTCAAAGGTGGGAAAATGGTTACTTTCGCAGCCAACAACTATTGAAGAGTGTGGAGGCTGTAGTAGCCGTGCTTTGCATGAGCGTGCTGTGGGCAATAGCGGATACTTTTTGCCGAAAGGCGTAGCTAAGAAACAGGAGTGATGAGTATGAGGTGGACTTTTTGGATCGCCGTGGTCATGGGATTAGCCAGTGTATGGTGGCAAGCCTGTGAGCAGCAGTCGCCCTATGCGCGTTGGGTGGCTCAGGCACGTGCCAGTGGTCAGCGCCACGACTCGCTCTTTCTGGGCATCTATTTGGGCATGCCTGAAAAGGCGTTCTACGACCATTGCCTGCAGCTCAACCGCGACTCCATCGTCACCGACGGGCTCAACATGACAGTCGAATATCCGCTGCCAGATCTGGAGCCCCAAGCCACTATGTTGTTCTTCCCGAAATTTGAAGCGGGTCGCATCGTCGAATTGTCAGCAACCATTGGATATAACGGATGGGCACCCTGGAACCGCCACCTCTGGGCCGATAGCTTATTGCCCAAGGTCGTCCGCATACTCGAACAGTGGTATGACACCGGCTTTCGCCAAATGGAAGTGCCCCAATGCCCCGCACCTTGCTGGGTGCGCATCGACGGCAACCGACAGATCCTCGTGTATGCCGACGGCGAACAGTATGTACGCGTGATCTTCTCCGATCTGGATCCGAAAAAATAACTACATTGGTAGATGTGGGAGTGGAACTTTAAGGTACATAGCTGCATTAATTGATACGCACGCACCTTGAAACTACTCGAAATAAGAGGCGTATGTGAAGTTTACACATGTCTTTCTTTAGACTGTAGCTGCTCTCACTATTGCATATTGCACTGCATCCTGTAAAATGACATGCTTGATCTAAGTGTGGTAGTGTAAGCCGCTAGCCTTTATTCAAGAGCAGTTTTTGTGGGTGCTTTTGTAGTAGTGCTATTATTGTATTTTTAGCTTTACAATTTGTCAAGTAGATCAAATGGACCTTTTCTGGAATGGTTTGGTGTTTGAGGTCGCTGCACCAGAAGACTTCAATGGCTGCCAGTATTTAGTAGTGGATAGCTGTCTTAAAGATTACGAACCCACAGAACTCATCCAAATGTTAGAAAAAGGCCAAATTCATATCGGCGGCACTTGTATCGACGAGGAGAGACGCAAATACGGCGTCTTATTGCCAATAAATGTCTACATTATCGATGATGGTAATGTAGATAAAATTATGATCTTTGAGATGGAGTAACTGATATAGTGAAAATCGCTCCGAATGAAGGCGCGATGTGCAAGTCGCAACGTTCCTTTAATAGGCGATGGCTTTTGGAAATTCTGTGCAAAAGAGAAGAAAAGTTGGGCATTTGTCGCTTGCAAACATGTTGGACTTGTTTTAATGTTTTTGCAAAGATTGAATGAAGGAATTTTTTGCTGTGTGAGTAGTTAGTGAAGCGGCGAATTTTCTCCAATCTTCGATGAGGGCATTGTCAATCCAGGTGTAATGTGATGTGAAAACCCAAATAAGTGAGGAAGGAACCTTCCCAACGTGAATGATGGGGAGGATGGACAAAAGTCCGTGTGATATGGAATTGGGGCAATGTGACTTATTGCGTAAGGGGGCTTCAAGTGGTAGAAGTTGGGTGGCAAAAGTGATAAAATGTAACACATGGCATTTTGGAGTTCGATGGCCAGCTAGTGGTGTATCAAAAATACCTACGGCGAGTGCTGCAGCTACCAGCAGCACAATACCTATTAATATGGCAATCGTGCAGATGCGCGGAGGGCCGGCAGATAGTTTTTGCTAAGCCCAGTATAGGCCCGAACTCAGCGCATGTAGCAATTGGATCTGCCTGCAGGTAGTCGATGAGTTCCCGTTGAATCTCTTCAAGCAGCAAGTCGGCAAGCGCAATGTGAGAGTAAGAATGGCTAAGGAGCCGTGTAGCGCAACAGGAATGATGGGTGCATGGCTGTGCTTTTTGATGTCAAAGTTAACAAAGTGGATAGGTGAGTGGAGATTGCGTCACTTGCCGTATGTTCGCGAATAAGAGCAACGCAACCAAAAGAGATCGATGAGGAGCAATAAGCATGTCACCACGTTTGTTTCGTTTGTCGCAAGTGCCTTTTTGTTGTGTTCGTGTGGTGTCGATGAAAAGCCTCTTTTCGAACAAATGGCGCCTCAGCGCACGGGGATCACCTTTGAGAATCGACTTTCTTACGACCGCAAGTTCAACATTTACACCTATCGCAACTTCTATAATGGCGGCGGTGTGGCGCTGGGCGACGTGAACAACGATGGCTGGGTAGACATTTACTTCACTGCCAATATGCAGCCCAATCGCTTGTATCTCAATAAAGGCAACTGGCAATTTGAAGATGTGACGGAGCAAGCAGGTGTAGGCGGGCGTCGGGCCTGGAGCACAGGTGTGAGCATGGCCGACGTCAATGGCGATGGTTGGCTCGACATCTACGTGTGCAACTCAGGTGATGTGGAAGGCGATGATAAGGAAAACGAACTGTTTATCAACAACGGCGATGGCACTTTTACAGAACAAGCGCATGCTTGGGGCATTGCAGATCGCGGTTTCAGTACGCATGCCGCTTTTTTTGATTACGATCGCGATGGCGATCTAGATATGTATTTGCTCAACAACTCTTACCGGGCTATTGGTAGCTTCAACCTGAAGCAAAACGAACGTCCTATACGCGACTCGGTAGGTGGCGATAAGCTCTACCGCAACGAAGGTGGATACTTTGTAGATGTCAGTGAAGAGGCGGGAATCTATGGAAGTATCATCGGCTTTGGCTTGGGCGTCACAGTAGGCGACATCGATCGCGATGGTTGGCAAGACATCTACGTGTCGAACGATTTTTTCGAACGCGACTACATCTATATGAACAATGGCGATGGTACCTTCCGTGAAGTGCTCACCAGCCAGATGCGGTCTATCAGCGGTGCCAGCATGGGGGCCGACATGGCTGATATCAACCATGATGGCTATCCCGAAATTTTCGTCACTGAGATGCTACCTCAGCCCGATGCACGCCTCAAGACGAAAACCACATTCGAAAATTGGGACAAGTACCAACTCAATCTCAAGTACGACTATTACCACCAGTTTACGCGCAATATGCTACAGCTCAACAATGGCAATGTGCCAGGGCGCGGCATCACCTTTAGCGAAATCGGGCGCCTGGCCGGTGTAGAAGCGACCGACTGGAGCTGGGGAGCCCTCATTGCCGATTTAGATCAGGATGGCCATCGCGATATCTTTGTGGCCAACGGCATTTACCAGGACCTCACAGACCAAGATTTTCTCAACTTTATCGCCAATGAGCAAACGGCCAAAATGATCATCAGTCAACAAGGCGTCAACTACAAAAAGCTCATCGATGTCATTCCCTCAGTGCGTATTCCCAACTATGCCTTTGCAGGTGGCGAGGAATATCGTTTCGTCAATAGAGCTGCCGAATGGGGGCTGGCACAGCCCAGTCATTCCAACGGCGCAGCTTATGGCGACTTGGACAACGATGGTGATCTGGACTTAGTGGTGAACAATGTCAATATGCCGGCCTTTGTCTATCAAAATCACGCTGATGAACTGTTAGCACACCATTACCTGATAATCGATCTGAAAGGGCAAGCACCTAATACTGCGGCTATAGGCGCACACGTGCTGCTCATCGCAGAGGGCAAACAATGGCATTTGGAAAAAATGCCCATGCGCGGCTTTCAATCAAGTGTGGATCCACGCCTTCATTTTGGCTTAGGTACTGTGCGCCAAATCGATACGCTGTGGGTAGAGTGGCCTTATGACGACAAAGTCACTTTCTTGACCCAAGTACCTGTAGATACCTTCTTGTCGCTTTCGGAAAGCGAAGCTCGCCCGCGAAGTGAGTTGGCATTGCCGCCCGCAAAGCCTACTGCATCTTTCAAACCCTATTTTAGTGACGAGACCCAAATGCGCGGATTGCTGTGGCGCCACCGTGAAAACCACTTTGTCGATTTTGATCGCGATCGCTTGCTTTACCACATGCGTTCTAGCGAAGGGCCGCGCGCTTGTATAGGCGACTTCAATGGCGATGGACTGCAAGATGGCTACATTGGTGGAGCCAGCGGCCAGGGTGGTGCGTTATTTGTCCAGTTACCTGATGGGCAGCTACAGCACGTGCCTCAGCTTGTCTTCGCTGCCGATAGCCTCTCGGAAGATACAGACTGCGCTTGCTTTGACGCCGATGGCGATGGCGATTTGGATCTCTACGTAAGCTCGGGTGGCAATGAGTTCCCCGCTTCTTCTTCAGCCCTCATCGACCGCCTTTATCTCAATGATGGCACCGGCCATTTTGTGCGTAGCCCCCAGATATTGCCCCTGTCAGGGCAATTTGTGAGTAGCAGCACGGTGCAGCCTGCTGACTTCGACGGCGATGGCGATGTGGATTTGTTCGTCGGTGCACGGTTGGTGCCTTTTTTGGTAGGTGCTCCTGCCGATCAGTACTTGTTGCGCAACGATGGTAGCGGCCATTTCACCGATGCGACGGATGAGCTGGCTCCTGAGCTGCGCAGCCTGGGCATGGTCACTGATGCACGCTGGACCGATGTGGACAGTGATGGCGATCCCGACTTGGTGGTTGTAGGGGAGTACATGCCCTTTACAGTCTTTTACAACGAGCAAGGCTATTTGAAAAAGGCCTCTATACAAGTGGTTGATACACAAGGTAACTCATGGAAAACGCATGGCTGGTGGAGTCGCCTCCAAGCTGCCGATCTTGATGGCGATGGCGATGTGGATTTTGTGTTGGGCAATCATGGCCTTAATTCGCGCTTTCGCGCTTGGCAAGACAAGCCCGTGCGGCTCTATCTCAACGACTTCGACCAAAATGGCACAGCTGAGCAAATCATCACTACCTACAACGGAGACAGGGCCTATCCGCTCGTGTTGCGCCACGACCTGGTGATGCAAATCCCTCAACTGAAGAAAAAATACCTCAAATATGAAGCTTATAAGGAGCAAACTATAGAAGACATATTTCCCCCTGAAGTGCTCGACAAAAGTATTGTGTTGGAAGCCTATGAGTTGCGCAGTGGCGTACTGCGCAACGACGGGCAGGGACGCTTTACCTTCTTGCCTCTACCTGATGAGGCTCAATTTGCACCAACATTTGGCATTGCCATTTACGATTACAACCGCGATGGCGTGCTTGACTTGCTTTTGGGCGGTAACCTGTTTCGCGTCAAGCCCGAGGTGGGGCGCTACGATGCCAGCTATGGGCTGCTGCTGTGGGGGCAGGGCGATGGTACTTTCCAACCCGTGCGCCCTTCGAAGTCGGGCCTGCTGCTCGAAGGAGAAATACGCGACATACGATCCTGGCCAATCGGTGGCCAACTATTATGGCTCGTCACGCGCAACAATAACACACCGATGCTGTTGCATTGGCAGGGACCTACCCGACATTTGCCAGATTGAAAGCACAAATAAAAAGGTGCTATTTTTGCACCACCAAAAAGTAAAAGAAAAAAGAGATGTCGAAACAACAACTCCATTTGCGATTTGGCGTGTTGATATCATTCATAGTGGTAGCAGCGCTTAGCCGCCTGCTGCCTTTTCCACCTAACTTTTCGCCAATTGGTAGCATGGCCCTGTTTGGAGCTGCCTATTTTGCGCGCAAGCAGTGGGCTTTTTTAGTGCCTTTGCTGGCCCTTTGGCTGAGCAATCTCGTGCTTGACAACATAGTATATGCGCGCTTTTACGATGGCTTTGTGTGGTTCAGCAATGTGTGGGTATACCTGGCTTTTGTGGGATTGATATTTTTTGGCATGGAGGCCTTGCGCAAGGTCACTGTCCCACGCGTCATAGGAGCTAGTCTCGGTGCTGCTGTTTTGTTCTTCCTTGTATCTAACTTTGGCGTATGGCTTACTAGTGGCATGTATGCGCCTACTGCTGCAGGGCTGCTGAGTTGCTATGCTGCAGCCATTCCTTTCTTTGGCAACACCCTGGCTGGCAACCTGATCTTTTCAGCTTTGATGTTTGGCTCTTTCGAGTGGGTACTTTCGCAAAAACCCGAGTGGCGCCTGGAAAAAGCTTGATCTGCCATGCTACAAAAGAAATCAGAACATATGTCTAAAAAGCAAAAGGCCGGTGCACTCAAGCCCGGCCTTGACTATTATTGGGAAAATGGAAAGATGGTGCTCACCGCTCATTTTTTGCGCAAGCGGGGTTATTGTTGTGGCAATAAGTGTCGCCATTGCCCTTATGGTCATGTCAATGTGCCTCCAGGTAGAAAGCCTGGTTGAGTAATCAAATTATCCTTTGTGCTTGCCTACCTAATTTGATTGTTCATGCTTCAAAAGATCATTTATGAATCGTTACACTGCCCTGTGCTTATTGGGAATGGTCCTTGGGGGTTGTAGTCAAAATCCTCAACACGATGGATATCAAGGTGAAAAGTTCGTATCCGAAATTGTAGATTCGTTGCGTTACCCTGCGGAAAAGCACTTGCGCAATTTGCGGCAACTCACTTTTGGCGGAGACAATGCCGAGGCGTACTTCAGCTTCGACAACAGCAAGCTCGTCTTTCAGGCCACCAATCCTACCTGGCAAGCCCCTTGCGACCAGATCTTTGTGATGCCCGTGACAAAGGGCACTGCAGGCATCATGCCGCCCATGGTGAGCACGGGCAAGGGGCGCACTACTTGTGCTTTCTTCATGCCGGGTGATACTACGGTCATTTACGCTTCGACTCACCTGGCCGCTGATACTTGCCCGGCTACGCCCCGCGTAGTAAATGGCAAATATGTGTGGCCCGTGTATGACAGTTATGACATCTTCGAGGCTGACCTCAGCGGCCGCATTGTACGGCAGCTCACCGACACGCCAGGCTACGATGCGGAAGCTACAGTATCACCTGATGGCAAGAAAATCGTCTTCACCTCTATGCGCTCGGGTGATCTCGAATTGTGGACGATGAATATCGATGGTACGGGCTTACATCAGGTGACAGATGCGTTGGGGTATGATGGGGGCGCCTTCTTTTCGCCCGATGGCACCAAGTTGGTGTTTCGCGCTTCGCGCCCTAAAACAGAAGAAGAAATCGCTACTTACAAAGCACTGCTGGCAAAAGGCTTGGTGCAACCCACGAAAATGGAGATCTTCATCTGTAATATAGATGGTAGCAATCTGCGGCAGATCACTCAACTGGGTGGCGCCAACTGGGCCCCTTATTTCCATCCCTCAGGTAAACGCATCATCTTTTCTACTAACCACCATACAAGCTCCGAGCGGCGTTTTAACCTGTTTAGCATTTGCGTAGATGGCACGGGCTTAGAGCAGATCACCTTTGACGAGGTATTCGACGCTTTTCCTATGTTTTCCTACGACGGCAAGTACCTGGTATTTGCCAGCAACCGCTTCAATGGAGGTAGCTCCGACACCAATTTGTTTATTGCTGAATGGGTGAAGTGAGTCGTTGGTAGTAGCTCACTGCCTGCACTGTATGAGAATGGGTTCAGTAACTACGACATTGCTCATGTTGCCTGCTCTGTCCACCAGGTAAATTTCGTATTGCACTGTGTCGAAGGGTTCAGGGGCGATGTCTTCGCAAGGTACATAGCCCGGATCATCGAAGATGCAGCAGGTAGAGAAAAGTTGAAAGGTGATGGTGCCCGAAATGCCATTACCGCTGCCCAATTCGGGCACGAAAGGTATCTTATACGAGTTATCCGTGATACCCGTACGCATATCAGTGACGAAAAGATCTATGGTGCTGTCGTCATCGGTGCGGCCAATATCGCCATCGCCATCGGTAAACCCAATAGTTACGTAGAGCGTATCTTCTTGAAACTTGCCCTCACGCATCGTGTTTTTCGACACCGACAAGTACTCGATGACGGGCTCTATCGGATACTCCGGCGGTTGGGTGCAAGCCTGCCACAACACCAATGCAAAAAAGAAAAACGACAAATGCTTCATAGGTGACGCATTGCTTTGTGTATCAAAACTCAAAAGGTCGTGCCAATGTTGGCAAAATCGCAAAAATTGACAAGTTGTTTCGGTAAAACGGTTACACTTATGGCTTCCTTGCACATTTTGCTATGCAGAGATTGATGTATAGGATGAAACAGCACGACGAACGACAACGGCTACTGGATCGCATCCGTCACGTTGATGCAGCTAGCTTCGACGAGCTGGCTCTGGAAGTGTTTCGCTATCAGGCGAAGTACAATGAAGTGTATGCAGCTTTTCTACGGCTAATAGGCTGTGAACCGAAAGCAGTACGGCAAGCAGATCAGATCCCGCATCTGCCTATCGCACTGTTCAAAACCTGGCTCATACAAACGGGAAGTTGGCAGCCCGAGCTCGTGTTCACCAGCAGTGGCACTACGGGTATGGTGCCCAGCCATCATGCTTTGCGCAACCGAGCGTGGTACATAGAAAATGCCATGCGTGGCTTTGCTACTCACTATGGATCGCCAGCCAATTATGCATGGCTGGCCTTACTCCCGGCTTATCTTGAGCGCCAGGATTCTTCGCTCGTATTTATGGCCGATGCCTTTATCCGCATGTCGCGCTTTCGCGAAAGTGGTTTCTTCCTTTACGAGCTGGAAGAAGTGGCACGTCGCGCACAACAGCTATGTGCACAAGGCGTTCCAGTGATCTTGCTTGGGGTGAGCTTTGCCTTGCTCGACCTGGCCGAACAATGCCCTGTGTCACTTAGTGGTGCCATTGTCATGGAAACAGGGGGCATGAAGGGGCGCCGTAAGGAGCTCATCCGCGAGGCGCTCCACGAACGCCTGCAAGCTGCCTTTGGCGTGCCACACATCCACTCGGAGTACGGTATGACCGAGCTATTGTCTCAGGCTTACGCCAAAAAGGAAGGGCGTTTCCATCCCGCACCTACCATGAAGGTACGCGCTGCCCAGATCACCGATCCATTGTGCTATGAGCGCGTAGGCAGGCCCGGTACGCTCTGCATCACTGATTTAGCCAATATCGATACCGTATCTTTTATTGCCACCGAAGATGTAGGCCGCGTGTATGCCGATGGTACCTTCGAGGTGTTAGGCCGACTCGATCGGGCAGATATTCGTGGCTGCAACCTCATGGTATCGCGTTGAGTGGAGAATGTGTGGTCCATACCCGTTGGCGCGCATTCGACTGGTAATGTGAAATAAGTGGATGTGATTTTTTGAGTTGAAAAGTTTGTAGAAACTCCCTTACGCACTAACTTTGCATCGCTTTTGAAAAAACGGGGCTATAGCTCAGTTGGCTAGAGCGCTTGCATGGCATGCAAGAGGTCGAGGGTTCGAGTCCCTCTAGCTCCACTAAGCTTTGAGAGGTTAAAGGCCTTGCCGCTTGCGGCAAGGCCTTTTCAATGATCCACCAAAATAAATGGAGCCACTCCATTCAATGGAGTGGCTCGTTACTCTTGCCGGTAAGCTTTTTTAGCTGGTGGCGGTTATTACCACCTACAACTTAGCAGGTTATTCGTTGCTGCCGAATGACAGTGGGATCGCGTAGGCTGCACTTACACCGAACACGCGGTTTTGTGCAGGCTGATTGCTACCTACTGGATCGCCATCGAATACCTGGTTATCGGTTAGGTCGAGGCCGTAGCGCACATCCACGCTGAAGTAGCCTTTGCCAATCATGAATTCGACGCCACCGCCAACCGTGAACCCAGCATCGAAGCGGTTGTCTTTTACACCGTCGTCGGCTTGATCCGTATCGAAAGTGTAGCTCACTTCATTGCTGAAGCGGTTGGGGGCATCGCTGTTGGGCTCAAGCCAGTGGCTGTATATGGTCGTACCACTAAAGGCAAAGCCCACTTCCGGACCCGCCATCACAAAGAAGTTGCCTTTAGGAGTAGTTGCGCGATACTTCAGCAGCAATGGCACATCGATGTAGCGCCATTTGTTAAGCATATACGCATTTACATGACCGCGATCCCAAATCCTAGCGCCTTTTTCGACATACTGCAACTCGGGTTGGATAGCCAAACCACCAGCTAACGGCATCTCGCCAAACAAAGCGACGTTGAGGCCTAAATTGCCTTCCACTTCAGTGGGGTTAGTAATGGCCGTGTACCCAAAATCTTTCTGGAAATCAGCCCACGTGCCACCTATGCGCACTCCTACACTTTGTGCAAACGTACCGGCAAAAAATGCAAACATTACCATCAAGCTCAGCAATGTCTTTTTCATGGCTTTTCCGTTTTTGGGTTAGACCATAAAAAGAGACATCGACAGTGCAAGTCGTAACATCTGCATTCAATAGCTATCTGCTCAATCTCAGTGCCATTGACTTGTAAAAGCGGAATTGTGCCAAATTTTCCAGATGTACCTGAAAAAGTGGCAGGTGCTCAATGACGTTTTTTGTCTGAATATAAAATCATATATGCAAAATGTGACTTTGGGTGGTAGAAAGCATGGCTAAGTAAGGTGTACACGTGAAAAACGATCAGTTTGTTTCCGTTTTCTTGAGCTCATCGACCAACTGCGCTGCTAAGCCATGGGTCGTACTTGAAGACAGATAGGCAAAATGCACGGGTTGGTCCCAAGCCTCAGCCCATGCGCCAAAGAGGTGATAGTGACCGTTGGCGTCGCGTTCGCAGTAAGCCCCCAGTGGCGCATGACATCCGCCGCCTGTAAGTTGTAGCACTTGGCGTTCTACTTGTACTGTGCGCGCGGTGGCTTCGTGATGCAGCGCGAGCAACACCCTGCGCAAAGCCAAATCACTACGCCGTACCTGATAGGCCAGAACGCCTTGCGCTGGCGCGGGTATGAACTCGCGTGGATGGAGGGGATGTACCTGCCAGGCACTGAGATCAAGTGCAAGCCGTTCAAAGCCGGCGGCGGCTAAGAGCAAGGCATCTACTTGCCCTTCCTCCAACTTGTGCAAGCGCGTAGGTACGTTTCCGCGAATATCTCTGAACGACACGTCGGGCCGAAAATGGCGCATCTGTGCTTTGCGACGGGCCGAAGAGGTGCCCACCAGTGCACCTTTTTTGAGGCCAAACAGCTGGGTCTTGTCCACTGTACGAGGATGAATAATCAGCCAGTCGGCAGGATTGGCGCGTTGGGAGACACCTGCCAAGGCCAAGTCGGGGTGGTGCTCAGTGGGCAGATCTTTCATCGAGTGTACGGCTAAGTCTATGCGCTTGTGCAACAATGCTTCTTCCAGTTCTTTGGTAAAAAAGCCCTTTCCCTCGATCTTGTCGAAGCTCAGATGCTGAATCTGGTCGCCCTTAGTCTTGATAATGATCAATTCGACGGCGTGGCCCAATGATTCGAGTTGCTGCTTGACGAAGTGCGCTTGCCACAGAGCTAGCTTGCTCCCTCTTGTTCCTATACGTATAGGTGTGTCCATCTCTTGCCTGTTTTTAGTGCGGCAAAGGTAAGGTGCTTCTGTGTGCAGTAGCGCCTTTTGTCAAAGGACAAAAAAGTGGTAGCTTGTCGAAAAGGCTTCCAAGCCGAGTTGCTTCGGCTGGCTGAGCAAATCGAAAGTACATGGGGCGTACGGTACAATGGACAAAACGAGTGGCATGGGTGCTTGCACTCATAGGCGCTGCTATAGGTTTGGAGCTACATTTTTGGCAACAAGACTTCGACGTCTATGAACAAACACCTCAATGGGCGCTTGGAGCAGTGCACGTGTGGGACACCACAAACTGCGCGCGCTTGGTGCTGATACAACCCTGGATGGAGACACGTGACTACAGCACTCAAGAAACTTTTGCCAGCAAACTGGCCGGTTATTTTGAAGCTGCCCATCGGCAAGGAGCACTTACTGCAGGCAGTGTAGTCGTACTGCCCGAGCATTTGGGCACGTGGCTAGTGGCCATCGATGAATGGCCAGTGGTATACGCCACGCGCAAACTCCACACAGCTATGACCTGGATTATAGCCACAAACTTGCTCGAGTTGCTATCTGCCTTTCGGCAAATGCCACCCGCGCCCCAGCCAATCCGTGCTGCGTTGTTTCACATGAAAGCGCAGCAAATGCACAAAGCCTACGTCCAAACTTTCACCGATTTGGCGTGCCAGTATGGCGTGTACATCTTGGCAGGAAGCATCGTATTGCCCGACAGTAGCTTGCAAGGGCAGTTAATCAATGCAGCTATGTATTTTACTCCCGCAGGGCAATATGGGTGGAGTGGCAAAAAGGCTTTTCCCACTGCCGACGAGCAGACTTTCTGCACTGCCGCACCAATAGGGGCGGTGCAGCCCATTTTGT
Source organism: Saprospiraceae bacterium (assembly GCA_026982695.1). Taxonomy (GTDB): domain Bacteria; phylum Bacteroidota; class Bacteroidia; order Chitinophagales; family Saprospiraceae; genus WFYJ01. Next base: position 101,417 of record JALSGS010000014.1, on the reverse strand, counting down.
GGCCAGATGCCGCCGCTACGCTGGCCCATCTCATATGTGCGGATGCCTGGTATCCTCAGGTGTACCAAAACTTGCAGGCACAAACACCCGACTGGATCGTCGTCTCAGCATTTATCGCAGGCGACAGCCTCTGGGCACAGCCCTGGAGTGGCTACGATGGCTTTGCTGCCCCGTCCGATGTAGACCTCACCGACATAGGCGTGCTGACCGAAAGGCAGGCATGGGAGAAGTACGCCTTGGAGGGGCGCTTGCACCAATCTGGAGCGAGCTGTGGTGCCATGGTGGTCTTGCGTGGCCGTCTGTGGGATCTAGGTGCCGACGGCCGTTCTTTTATCATGAAAAACGGACAGTATCTTACTTCTACTACGTGCGATAGTGCCTGCATTCTGGCCACTTGCCTGAGCTGTCGCTGATTGGGCATTGGTCAGTTGTATTTTTTCGAAAATGCATACGAGCTTTGGCTGATGCCAGACAAATGTTTACCCCAAACCGTCGACATGTACATCGCCTTGTGCTTCTTTCTCCTCGTACTGGTATCTCCTGCAGCTGCGCAAGATACTATCGCCGGCCAGATCAATGTCTATACTTCTGTAATGGCGATCGACTACTGCACAGGTAAAATAGAAATAGCCGACACATCGGGCTTTGCCGCAGGCATGTCGGCCCTACTCATACAGATGCAAGGAGCAACTATCGACGAAAGCAACAGCACCTCTTTTGGCATGGTAGCTGACTGGGGCAGCGCCGGTCTATTTGAGCGCATCTACATCGACTCGGTAGGAGTCAATGCCGTTTGGTCAGCTAATGAACTGCTCCATACCTACCAGCCCGACGGCGGAAGCGTGCAGTTAGTCTCTTGGCCTGAATGGGAAGGGCATGTAGTGGTGGCCGATACGCTCTATGGTGCACCTTGGAATGGCCAAACAGGAGGTGTACTGGTGCTCGACGTACGGGGCTTGCTCGAGCTGCGGGCCCCCATCGACCTGCATGCACGCGGCTTTCGAGGTGGGCCCAAAATAGCCGAGCCCAGCCAATGCCAGTGGTTTTTGCAGCAGAACGACTGGTATTACCCGATGGGCTCGTGGCGAGGCGCACCTAAAGGAGAAGGTATTGCTCGCTGGGTAGAGGGCAAAGAGGCGGGCCGTGGCCCACAGGCTAATGGCGGCGGTGGCGGCAATGACCACAATGCCGGTGGCGGCGGTGGTGCCCAGCTCAACGCAGCAGGTCAGGGCGGGGAAGAGGTACCGCCTTCGCCCTTCGGGTGTTACGGACCTTTTCCAGGCAAAGGCGGACGACCACTCTATGAAGCGCCTGGCTTGCGCCTGTTTATGGGGGGCGGTGGTGGTGCGGGGCATACCGAATACTTTTTGGCCAGCAATGCAGGTGGGCGTGGTGGTGGCATCTTACTGCTTCGGGCTGATAGTCTCAAGACAAACGGCTTTGGCCTTTCGGCAAATGGCGAATCGCTGCCCATAGCCAATGGCGAAAGTGGTGGCGGTGGCGGCGGGGGCGGTACCATATGGCTCGATCTGACCCAGCCACTCGATACCGTCTGGCTGACAGCGCAGGGTGGCCACGGAGGCAGTGTGGATAATCAAACAGGACGCTGTGCCGGCCCTGGTGGCGGAGGGAGCGGAGGGCGTGTCCTCATATCAGACGTGTCGTGGATACAAGCAGATACGTTGACTATTGCCGTAGCTGCCGATAGCCTCAATGGTGCTGCCTTTCGTTGTGTAGTAGCATCACCCTGTTTTGAGGCTATTGCGTCTGATAGTGCGAGCTTGTTCCTTGTCGAACCCCCTGAGCTTACCACTTCTTGGCAGTTAGTTTCTGACCAGGTTGTGGCCTTTTTTGCGCAAGGCAACGCTATCGATTCACTGTGGTGGGACTTCGGCGACGGAAGTACGAGTACTTCCTATCAACCAGTACATACTTTCCCTACAGTTGATAGTTTCTTGGTACTACTTGCCGCTGCAAATAGCTGTGGCAGCACCGATACGGCCTTTTGGGTATTCACAAGTGGCGTACCACAGGCGGATTTCAGCTGGCAGCCTTCAGAGGGATGTGCTCCGATGCAAGTGCATTTCTTCGACATGAGCCAAGGAGCTATAGAAAGTTGGTCATGGTTGTTCCCAGGTGGTGAGCCTGCACAAAGCACCGATCCCAATCCAATTGTTACTTATACAGTACCCGGTACTTGGCCTGTCAGCCTTGAAGTGGGCAATGCTGCCGGAAGTCATCTGGTGGAAGTAGCGCAGGCGGTGCAGGTATGGCCCCAACCAGTGGCTTCTTTTTCCTGGCAACTCGATGGCTTGGTACTCAAAGTGGTAGCTACAGGGGAGGCCTCGACGTTCGCATGGGACTTTGGCGATGGCACTGCACTGGTTTTTGGCGATAGCCTCATGCATAGCTATGCGCAGTCGGGCTTGTACTATGTCACCCTTATCGCCTCCAATGCTGGTTGTGCTGCATTGCAAACACAACCCATTCAAATATTCCCACCTGTGGCTACGCAAGCGCCAGATGTACAGCCTTGTCGTTTACTTGTAGATCCAGATGGTATCACCGTATGTTGGGTATGTAAGCATACTGCAGAAGTAGCTATCTTCGATGTACTAGGACGCATGATCCTGCCTTTTACGCGCCTTTCGGCAAATGAAGTGCTGAGCTTGCCCTCTGAGCTTCAAGGCACTTACTGGGCTGTGTGGCGCTATAAAGACACTTGGCATGCTCAACCTTTGTGGATAAGCCATTAATCGTGATGAGTATCACATGAGTGGCGTTAACTATTTATGGACATAGAGGTTATTACACTGACACCTCTCTTAATTCATCATTTAAAAAAGTCAATGCCTATGTTGTTCCGACAAATTTTCGACCCCAAGCTGGCACAGTATGCTTATTTGATTGGCTGTCAAAAAACGAAAGAAGCCATCATTATCGACCCTGAGCGCGACATCGATCAGTATCTGGAAATCGCTGAGGAAGAAGATGTACGCATCGTAGCGGTAGCAGAAACACACATCCATGCCGACTTCTTGTCGGGTGCGCGCGAATTTGCCGAAAGGCTAGGAGTGCGTCTGTACCTCTCGGCAGAGGGTGAATCGGAAGGATGGGGTTCGAACTGGGCCAAAAATGGCAAGTACGACGTCGTCTTTTTGCGTGATGGCGATACGTTCAAAATTGGCAATATTGAGTTCAAAGCTATGCATACGCCAGGCCATACGCCTGAGCATATGAGCTATTTAGTGACGGACAAAGGCGGCGGTGCTACGGATCCTATGGGTATTGCTACAGGTGACTTTGTCTTTGTAGGTGACTTGGGCCGACCCGATTTGCTTGAATCGGCAGCTAAAGTGGCGGGCATGCGCGAGCCATCAGCACGCAAACTGTTCGACTCGGCCCAGAAGTTTTTCGAACTGCCCGATTATTTGCAAGTATGGCCAGGTCATGGTGCCGGTTCTGCTTGTGGGAAAGCCTTGGGGGCCATCCCCGAGTCGACAGTGGGCTACGAAAAGCGCTACAATGCCTCTTTGGCGCCAGCACGTGAAAGTGTCGACCAATTTGTCCAAAATATCCTCAGTGGACAACCCGAGCCTCCGCTCTATTTTGCACGTATGAAGCGCTATAATCGTGATGGTGTACCTATTTTGGGCAACTTGCCTGCACCGCGCAAACTCTCGGCCTTTGAGCTAGAGCAAGTAGTAAAAGCAGGCGAATGGACAATAGTCGATACGCGCCTGGATCGCGAAGAGTTTATGCGTGCACATATTCCGGGCAGCCTCTACGCGCCCATGCGTAAGACTTTCAATACAGTAGTGGGTTCGCTGGTACCCGACGACCAAACACCACTTGTACTTATCATTGAAGAGTCAAAGCTGGAAGAAGCGATACGCGATCTAGTCCGTATCGGTTATGACAATGTCGTGGCATGGGCTAGTCCAGAAACACTGATCCACTACTTTGACAATGGCGGTGCACGTGCGCAGATTCCCGTACTGACCTTTAAAGAGGTAGCTGAGCAGGCTACGAATGGTCAAGTACAAGTGCTCGATGTGCGATACGCTTCTGAATACCAGTCTGGTCATGTGCCTGGTGCTGTGAATGCTTCGTATACGCGTTTGCCCAAGTATGCCGATCGCATTCCCAAGGGCAAGCCTTTGGCAGTACATTGCCTTACGGGTATCCGCGCTTCGGTAGCTGCATCGTGGCTATCGGCCAATGGCTATGACGTGTATTGGGTCAACGATGAGTTTCCCAACTATCACAATTACGGCCAGGTAGCTACCGGCGAAGCTGTAGAAGCTTAAATAGCTGGGGCAACTACACCGAAATAATAAGGGACAAAGCCGATCGGCTTTGTCCCTTTGTGTGGGTGGATAGCGCACAAGGTACATCGTTGCTTACTGATTGCCCTTTTTTCGCTTGATGGCATTTCGAATACGGGCAGCACTTTCGTAATCTTCTTTTTCGAGCACGCGCTGAAGTAGTCGTTCGAGTTCTTCAAGCGAGTAATCTTCGAGCTTACCCCGCTTTTGGGTAAATGCTTTGCTAGGGCTGTCTAGCACGATGCTACCAGCTTCCATCACTTGTTCGTTAGTGTAAATGGGGCAGCCTGTACGCACAGCTAAGGCAAGTGCATCAGAGGCGCGCGCATCGATGTGCACTTCTTCGCCCTGTGGTTTGCGGCATATCAACTGGGCATGGAAAACATCTTCTTGCAACACGTGAATTGCCACTTCGACGAGCTGTAACTGACCTTCTTTAAGTATCTGGCACATCAGATCGTGTGTAAGTGGACGCATGGGCCGCATCTTTTCCAATGCGATGGCAATGGCCTGAGCCTCAAATGGGCCAATAATGATGGGTAAACGGCGGAATCCTTTTACTTCTTCAAGTACCAGCACGTAATTTCCCTTGTGCGATTCACTTGCTGCCAATGCAATGATATTGAGTGCAATTTTGCTCACGGCTTTCTGGTTTTGTCAGACCATATGGTGCGCACAGGATGCTTTTACTGGTGGTCAAGCCAGTAGTTTTTCCCATATAACCCACAACCCGTAGCCAATACAAAGTACAGAGGAAAGCACAGCTAAGGTTAATTGCAAGCGTTGCATGGCATTGAGCTTACGCGAAAAAGGCAAGCTGAATAGCGATGCCGCCAACCACATGCCTGCTACTGATCCGAGGCCAAAAATGAGCAAGAAGGCAATACTTTCTATTGTGCTCGACAATTCCGTCATCACTAGCAAAACGATGGCTCCACTACCGGCCAGACCATGGATTAAACCCACGCCATAGGCCATATGTGGCTTGTGCGACGATGAGGTGTACGGCTCATCCGAGCTGATCCATACTTTGTACAACCGCCAAATGCCTAAGATGATCAGCATGACGCCTACTAAAGCCTCGAGCCGATCGAACCAATCGATGTCGAAAGAGAAACGACCGACGATGAGAAGTAGGCCGACCAGCAAAATAGTAGAGGTGTGGCCCAGCCCCCACCATATACCATCGAGCGCTGCCTGCCGCCAACTGCGGCGATGGGTGACGATATTGCTGACAGCTAACAGGTGATCGGCTTCGAAGGCATGTCCAAAGCCAATGACTGCGGCAAAGAGCAGTGGAGTAGCGGCTATGTATTCCATTTTGAAGACGCTTTATGGTTTTGAATTACGATCTTGCGTTTATCATTAGGCCATGAGCTCGATCAAGATGATGCGATGGTTGCCTGTGTCGGCGATGGCCATCGTGTGCCCTTCAATACACAGCGAAAAAGGCCAGTACATGCTCGTTTCGGTAGTCCAAATCGAGTTTTTGTTTTCACTCCCTGTTTTGAAGTCGTCTTGCCCTAGCAGATTGTCAGCTGGCTGGTTGTGTTGCTGTGGTAGGCGAGCAAACCACAATACACGGCTATTGCCAGTGTCGGCTACCCAAATGCCTTCTTTCCAGAAAAAGCTATCGTAGCACCAATTGAGGGTATGTGCTTGCGGAAACCAGCCAAATTGGTTTTGGCCATTGGCGTCAAAAGACGGCTGACCAATAATGACATCGGCTTGTTGGGAGAAGGCAGTGGTCCAGTCGTGCCACAATAATACGCGATAATACTGTGTGTCGGTGATTGCCATGGCACCTTGAGGGCCAATCCGTACCGAATAGGGCCAAATAGCATGTTGGGGGTTATAATCGCGGCTGCAAAGATCGGGCTGCCCAATAACGGCATCGGCGGGCGTAGCATTTTCTTTCGGGATCTCTTTGAAGTACAATACCCTGCGATTGCCCGTGTCAGCAATCCATAGGTGTCTGCCATCGGAGTACAAGCCGTAGGGCCAGTTGAGTGTCCAGGGTTGGGGGTCGTAGCTGATGCCTTTGTAGTTGGGTTGGTTGTTGTGAAAGTTGGGTTGGCCAAGTACTACATCAGCTGCTTGCCCGTGTTGTGTAGGCCATTGTCGCCAGATGAGTACGCGGTGGTTCCAGGCGTCGGCGACGAGAAGCTGTTGGCCGTCGGACCACAGGCCCGAGGGATAGAGCAGGGTGTGGGCCGATACTTCGCCGCCTGCATTGCGCCCAGTATCAGTAGTGTGGGGTTGGCCGAGCACGACCTCGGGCGGCGCAAAAGTCGTTTGGGGCAAGCTGTTCCAGATAAATACACGGTTTTGGGCGGTATCGGCTACAATGAGCTTGCCATCGATGAGCCATACGCCGCGAGGCGCCAATAGTGGGTTGCCTTCATCGCCTTTAAATATAAGGCGGCTATGCGCCATGTCGGGGAGTTGTCTGGTGGATGTCTTGGGTGTGTGCATGAGTAATGTGTTAATTATTCCACTCTTTGCGTAGTTGTTCTAAGTTGTTGATCTTCATTTGCATGATGTGTGCAATGGACCGTGCGCGTTCGATGGCCATTTGGGCACGGGGCCCGCTGAACATCTGTCGGGTGATTTGCGTGAAAGTCTCAAGCCAGTGCCGAAAATGTGCAGCTTGTAGCGGATATTGTTGGTGCAAGTCCAGGTGGACTTCCATGGGGTTGCCTTGGTAAGAACCGGTGTGGAAGAGCACTTGCTCCCAAAAGTCTACCAAGCGGGGCATGTGGGTATTTAGATCAATACTAGCTACTTCCAGAAAAATGTGCTGCATTTCGGCATCCTGGAGCAGCTCTTGGTAAAAGGCACTGACGAGCAGCTCGATATCTTCGCGGTTTTCAATGTCACGTGTGGGCATGCGGTAGTGGTTTAGACTCGTGAGGCTTAGCAGATGCGTGGCAGTTGCTCACCTGTAAGCATGTTGACGACGCGCGTGCCGCCAATGCGGCTGCGCAAGACTACTTGCTTGGCGTGTGCTTCGACTACTTGGCCAATAACGGCGGCATGGGCCGTATAGGGGTGCGTGCGCAGTAACTCCACGGCCTGCTGGGCGATGTCTTTTTTAGCGAAAGCGACAAAAATGCCTTCATTAGCTACGTAAAGAGGATCGAGCCCCAGCATTTCACAAGCACCTTCTACTTGTTCGTCCAATGGAATGGCACTTTGTTGCAAGGCGATACCCCAGCCACTGTCGCGAGCTACTTCATTGAGTACAGTGGCTAAGCCGCCGCGCGTGGGGTCGCGCAACAGGTGTATGTCAGCTCCAAAGGTGTCGAGTAGCTGGCTCACGGGTTCGTGCAACGGACGGGTGTCGCTTTCAATAGTTGTCTCGAACTCCAACCCTTCACGCAGCGACATAATGGCAATACCATGGGTGGCTACTTGCCCGCTGACGATGATAGCATCGCCGGCTTCGATATACTGGGTGCCGATGCGGGCTTGTGGATGAATCCGGCCAATGCCAGTAGTGTTGATGAAAATCTTATCACCCTTTCCGCGCTCGACTACTTTGGTGTCACCTGTGACGATGTGTACGTCTGCCTGCTGGCATGCGCGTTGAATGGCTTGTAGTACTTCCCATAGCTCGGTGATGGGAAGCCCCTCTTCCAGAATAAGTGAAAGAGAAAGGCTATGTGGTTGTGCGCCACACATGGCCAGGTCGTTGATCGTGCCGTTGATGGCCAGCTCACCGATATTGCCGCCCGGAAAGAAAATAGGCGATACGACAAAGCTGTCGGTGGTGAAAGCTATTGGGCCATCGAGTTGGAGGGTCGCACCGTCGTGGCGAGTATTGAGCTGTTTGTTGCCCAGTAGTTCAAATACGAGTTTGTCCAGTAGGCGGTTGGTAAGCAGCCCGCCACTGCCATGCCCCAAGGTGATGGTATCGAAATCGAGACGGGGCATAGGGCATTCCAGACGTATGGCCTTTTTCTTTTGCATGCTCATAGGTCGTTAGGATCGTTTTCACTAAAGCAAGTAGTCGCTGTATCTATTACTGTCGATGAGCTGGTTTGTCTTCCACTTCTTCATAGTGGATGGCTTCATAGCGTCGGTATCGATAGATCTGGCGGCGCGCACTGTACCAGTCGCGATCCATGAGCTGGCGCACTAGTTCGGGGTCGGGTTGTTTGAACACAAAGTGTTTTCTTTTTTGGCGAAAGCCCAGGTTGTCTTCAAAAAAGTTGCGATGCATCTGTTCGAGTTCGGCTTCTCGATAGGTAGCCAACGGCTTATAGGCTTCGTCTTTTCGGCGTTGGAACCGCTTGCTCATCAATAGTTTGTCAAACCAATGTAGCTGTACCAGCTCGTGGGCCAGCTGGTGCACTTGTTGGGTGAAGGATGCAGCTGGCCATACCTCGTCGATGAGCCCTGTTTGTCGAGCTAGGGCGGTACCCCAGGGCAGGCATTCTTCGGTAAAGCGCTGGGCTTTGTCGGTGCCGATGCGGCGGGGTAGCAGATAGGTCCAGAATTCAGATCCGTATAGGCCCATGTTGCGCGTATGGGGATTGAGAACGATGCCTTCGCGAGCTACAATCTTGTCGGCGGCAAGTGCCAGAGCAACGCCGCCAGCTCCTGCATTGCCTTGCAGCGCAGCGATGAGGTAGCGGTCAGTATCGCGGATCAATGCCTCAATGAGTGCATCGATGGCTAGGATGTTGTGCCAGGCCTCTTGTTCGGGTTGTGGGCTGGCTTCAATGATGTTGAGGTGGATGCCGTTGCTCCACAAGTCAGTACCACCCATCAGCACTAGTACGCGTGGCCGATGTTCGGCTTGTATTTGCCGAAAGGCAGCTAACAGTCGATGGCAGTGGTCGGTGCTCATGGCACCATTGTAAAATTCAAAGTGTAGAAAGCCTACGTCTGCTTCTTGTTTATAGCGTATTTGGCGATAGCCGTAGTCGTCACAAATGTCGAAGGGATTTTCGGGCAGGTCGGGGACGCGCTGGCCACAGAGTTCGATGGTGCCCCGAGCAGGAGTAGTGGCTAAGCCGGCGCGCTGTAATGCGATGGCTGCGGGTAGTTTGATGCCTTCAGGTTGGGGCACGCGCAAATGGCCGATCCAGATGGCCCCATCGGCAGTAGCTACACATATAGCCCCGTGGCGGTGTGCCAGTAGTTGTCCAGGCGTGCCATGGAGCGCCTTGGCGGGATGTGCGTCGAAGGCAAGAAAAGAGTGCCCTGCCAGCATGATGGGGGCGCCAGGGCTACTATCGGCAGCGCGAATGCGTTGTGCAATGAGGTGAGTGGGTTGTCGCCAGTCGATCGAAAAATCGTCGGGTTGTGCTTTTCGGCGCCAGCCAGTGTGTGGCCATGGCTCAGGAGGTGGGGCAAGTGGCCCCAAGCCCTGTTCGAAACGGACAATGGCCTGTAGTAGGGCTTTCATGGCGGCATCAGTCACTTCGCGGCGATAGATGGCGGCTTTGCTACGCTGTGCGGGGAAGGTAAAAGGCTGCCAAGCCCAAATAGGGCCTGCGTCCATTTTTTCTGTAGCTTGCAGCACAGTTACACCCCATTTCGAGCGTTGCTCGAGCAGGGCCCAGTCGAGTGAGGAAGCGCCGCGATCGCCGGGGGGGCCTGGATGGACGACGAAACAAGTGTAGTGGCGCCACACCGGCTCGGGGATGCGCACCTTGAGGAAAGGGGCCACGATGAGATCGGGCTGGTAGGCTTCGAGTCGTTGGTGTAGTGAAGCACCTGCGCCCATGAGGTGAATCTTTACCTGGTGGTCGAGGCGGTCTAACTCAATCCAGGCGCGCTGGGTCATGCCATTGAATGCCGATGCCAAGAACAAGATCTTCATGGGCGATGTCGCTATGTTTTAAGTTTTACTGAGCCAATTGCTTGGCCAAGTTCGAGAAATGATAGTAGGCAGCACAGGCTCCTTCAGAAGAGACCATGGGTGCACCTAGTGGACGTTCAGGAGTGCATCGGGTGCCAAAGTTGGGGCACTCGTGTGGCTTTTTGATGCCTTTCATGATGTCGCCTGAGATGCAGGTCTCTTCTTCTTTTGCCTCGCCTGGGGGCATGTCGAATTTGCGCGTGGCGTCCCAGGGTGCATAGGCCTCTTTAAGGCGAAAGCCGCTCATGGGAATGAGCTCGATGCCACGCCACCACCTATCGGTTACTTCAAATACTTCGAAAAGTAGCTCTTGAGCACGTGGGTTGCCTTCTTCGCGCACCATGCGGCTGTACTGTACTTCTACGCGAGCTTCGCCTTTTTCGAGCTGTTGTACAGTCATGAGGATGCCTTGCAACAGATCGACGGGCTCGAATCCAGTCACCACAATGGGTACGCGGAAGCGTTCGGCTAAAGGATAGTATTCCATCGTGCCCATAATGGTGCACACATGGCCAGCAGCTAAAAAGCCATTGACGCGCGTTTGTTCGTCCTCCATAATAGCTTCGATGGCTGGAGGCACCAATACGTGAGACGTAAGGATGCTGTAATTCTTCAATCCTAGCCGCTTAGCATGTACGACGGAAAGGGCATTAGCTGGTGCAGTGGTCTCAAAGCCCACGGCGAAAAACACGACTTCTCTGTCGGGATGGGTTTGTGCCAAGCGCACTGCTTCGAGGGGCGAGTATAGGATGCGCACGTCGGCGCCTTGGGCTTTGGCTTCGAGTAGGCTCTTGTGCGAGCCAGGCACACGCAGCATGTCGCCGAAAGAGCACAAGATGACGCCTTTTTCTTCGGCCAACCACACTGCTTGGTCGATCAGCTCGACAGGCGTAACGCATACCGGACAGCCAGGACCATGGACCATCGTAATTTCGGGTGGTAACATATCCAGGATGCCATTTTTGACCAAGCTATGCGTCTGTCCGCCACATACTTCCATGATGGTCCACGGGCGCGTCACGGTCTTCTTGATGAGCTTGAGGTATTGGGCTGCGACTTCCGGGTCTCGGTATTCGCTGAGGAATTTCATAGCTAGTCGTTTTGGGTGAAAAAAGTAGGTGCGCTGCTATTGTGAGGCATTTTGGTTCTCGTCGGGCAAAAAGTCATTAATCTCTTTGAGCTCGTCGAGTTCGCCCATTTCGCGCAGATAACTAAAAGTGCGCTGGGCCTCTTCTTCGTCTACTACACTGATGGCTACGCCTACATGTACGAGCACATAATCGCCCACTTTAGCTTGTGGTACCATTTCTAAGCTAGCTTCCTTGACGATGCCGCCAAAAGAGACGCGTGCCATGCGTACTGTGCCGTCATAGCGCGATTCAATAGACAAGACTTTACCGGGAATAGCCAGACACATGTTGTTTGTTTTTTGATGGTGAAATAACAGATAGTGAGGGCTGCTTGGCCAACTGGTGACAGATAAGTTGGCCAAAGGCGATGTTTTCGTCATTAGGAGGTAACTGTTGGTGGAAGTACAACTCGAAGTGGTCGTTCCACAGCCATTCTATATAGCTTACCAACAGCTTGTTTTGGAATACGCCACCACTAAAGGCTATTTTTTCAATGCCGATGTGGCGAGCCAGAACACCCACCTGGTGGGCCAGCGAGTAGTGAAACCATGCTGCTAGTCGTTCAGGTGGCATGCCAGCCCGACGTGCGTGTATTAGCCGTTGCATCATAGGTTTTACGGGCCATTGGGGTAAGTGTTGGGTGTCGAACAAGCTTTTGCAAAAGTCCAAGCTATATGTGCGCACATGACGCCATGCGAGAGCTTCCAGCCACATGGCTATTTGCCCGTCGAAGGTCGATTTAGGAGGGAGCCCTAACACAAAGCCTACGGCGTCGAAAAGGCGTCCCATGCTGGTGGTAAAACGCTGTGCACGCTCAATGAGGCGGTGATAGATTTTCCATTCGGTAGTGGTAAATGCTGGCCGCAGTAGGGGCTCGGCCTCGGGCAAGTCGTGTAGCAGGCTAAGTGCAGCGATACGCGACTGGCGAGCCATCTTGTCGCCTGCGATATGTGGCCAGGGCTCAAGCCCCAACAGGTGTCGAATTTGCCCATCTTGCCACACAAAACACTCACCGCCGCGAATGATGCCATCAGTGCCTAGTCCTGTGCCGTCCCAAATGATGCCTAATACTGGCTCGCGTTGTAGGTCGAGGCCATGTTCGCCCAAGATAGCAGCAAAATGAGCGTGGTGGTGGGGCCAAGCTTCTGTCTCGACCCCTTCTTTGGCAGCAAGCTGTTGCCCTAACTGAGTGGTAGGAAAGTCAGGATGGAGATCTACGGCTATGCTTTTGGGTTCGAAAGCGAGTAGCTCCATGAGATGTGCCAAAGTGGTCTTGTAGCTACGCCACGATTCCAGCTGGCTTGTGTCACCCAAGTACTGGCTCAAAAACAGCTGACCGCGCGTTTGTATGGCAAAAGTGCTTTTCATTTGAGCACCCATGGCCAAAGTGACATCACGTGTTACAGGGCGATTGAGCATGAGCGAAGGGGCTAACCCCCGTGAGCGGCGCAGCCATAGCGGAGTGCCATTTGCCGAAAGGCGCAGTACGCTGTCGTCTTGAGGTACGACAATGCGACGTGCATAGCCAGCTACAGCCTCGCACAGGGGCCCTAGCAGCTCCACGGCCTGCTCATCTTCGTATACAATGGGAGATCCGCTGACATTGCCGCTGGTAGCTACAATAGGTTGGGCATAGGCCTCTAATAGCAAGGCGAACAAGGGTGTATAGGGCAACATAATGCCCAGTTCGTCCAAGCCTGGAGCCAATGCTTCTATGGGTAGTAACTGGCGTGCCTCCTCAGTGGTTGCTGCAATCACTATGGGCGATACAGGACTTTCTAGCCAGCGTTTCCCTTCGGTGCTGAGCTGCACGAGACGCTGCGCCCAAGATAGCTGGGGAACCATGAGTGCCAATGGCTTGTGTGGCCTTCGTTTGCGTTGGCGCAGGCGCACTACAGCCTCTTCATTTTGTGCAGCGCAGGTGAGCAAGTATCCACCCAGCCCTTTTACCGCAACAATTCCCCCCGAGTGCCAGTACTGTACAATTTCTTCGATCCACTTGCCTTGTGGCACGACTTCCTGCTGCCCTTTACGCCACAAAAAGAGTGGAATTGGACATTGCGGGCAGGAGTTGGTCTGTGCATAGTAGCGGCGATCAGCGGGATCATTGTATTCAGCTTGACATTGGGGACACAAGTCATAGGGGGCCATAGTAGTACGCGGTCGGTCGTAGGGCAGCGTTTCAATGATGGAATAGCGCGGCCCACAGTGCGTACAGGTAATAAAGCCGTAATGGTAACGTCGGTTTTGTGGGTCGAACAGCTCACGATGGCAGTCATTACACAGGGCGGTGTCAGGTGTAATCATGAGCCGAGGTGCGGCCTCGTGACGGCTCTCCACAATCTGAAAGTCGGTCCAGGAATGTGCAGGTGCTTCTTCGAGGGTCCATTGTGTGACGAGGGCCAAAGGCGGTACTTGTTTCATCAGCCTTTCGGCAAAAAGATGGGCTGTCTGCATGTCCGCCAGAAAGTGTACGTGTACCCCGTCTGTGGTGTTGCACACTTCACCACGTAAACCCAACTGATGTGCCACTCGCCAAACAGTAGGCCGAAAGCCTACACCTTGTACGCGTCCTGAGATGTGTAGATGCCAACCTTTCATGCAGTATTTTGCTGTGTTGCGTGTGCAGCTTTTTTTTCAGTTACTCGATCCAATAGCCATGTGCACCACTGATCCATGCCTTGTCCTGTTAAGCTCGAAATTTCAATGACTTCTATATCGGGATTGATGCTGCGCGCGTCTTCCACGACTTTTTCCACTTCGAAAGGTAGATAGGGTAATAGATCGGCTTTTGAGACGAGCATCAGCTCGCTGGTCAGGAACATGCGCGGATACTTGCGCGGCTTGTCGTCCCCTTCCGTGGTGGCAATGAGCGTTACGCGGTAATCCTCGCCCAAGTCGAAGGAAGCAGGGCACACCAGGTTGCCAACGTTTTCTACGATGAGCAGTTCTACACCTTCTAGGTCAATAGCTTCGATGGCTTGCCAGATCATTTGCGCTTCCAGATGACAGATCCCCCCTGTGACGATCTGGAGGGCTTCGGCGCCAACTTCGCGCAGCCGCTCGGCATCGCGTTCGGTTTCTAAATCGCCCACCAGAATCTTCATGTGTACCTGTTTGCCAATGCGGCGGGCAGTTTCCTGTAGTAGCGTCGTTTTGCCACTGCCTGGTGAACTAGTGATATTGATCATGAGAATCCCCCTTCGGGCCATCTCCTTTCGGATGTTTTCTGCAACAAAATCATTGGCCTTCAATAGGTTGATGGTAGTGTTGTCACAGGCTACAGTCCCTCTTGCTGCTTTAGTCGATTTGGCTGTCTTTCCCATTTGTGGTAATTTTTTTATATGCCACTTACTTGCACTTGTTGTGGCTCCTGTTTTTTAAAGGCAAGTAGTTATTTCGTCTCGAGCTGCCCGTAAATAGAGGAGGCAGTACAGTTGGTTAGGTGGAAGTTTATGTATGGACTACGAAGTTACGAGAAGAATAATGATTGGAAAAGTGTTTCTATTTTTTAGAAAAAATTTTCTAAAGTTATTCCTGCCTTGGCATTAATTGTCCTTCTCTTCAAAGTGCACGCGGTGAATGAGCAGTTCGGTGCCGTGAACAACTTGGTTGGTAGGTTGACCACAATGTTGGCAGGTAAAGCGATAGTTTTCTACTTGGCTATTTTTTCCACATGCAGGACAGTGCACTTCTATGGGGACTATTTCGATGTGGAGCTGGACATGTAGGAAGCGCCCTTCAGCTTCGGTCCAGGCTTTAAAGGCATTTTGCAGCAGCACGGGCTCTACGTTAGCCAAAAGGCCAATGCGCAACTCGATGCTTTGCAAGCGACTGAGTTCAGTGGTGCCAAATTCTTCTTCCAGTGTTTGAAAGATACTTCTGACCAACGAGACTTCGTGCATGGGCAGTATGTTGGATAGTGATGGTGTTCATGTCATGTAGAGGTAGTATGTGCTTGCTTCAGCTTTTCTAATAGCTGAAGTGTTTGCTGGGCTTGTTGGCACAGTTCGGGGTTTTGGGTGAGCTGTAGTATTTCTTCTGCGCGCTGCTTCATGTCTTCATATCGGCTTTGGCTAAAAGCTTCGGCATTGCCAGCATGCCAACTGGCTTCTAGGTAGTTGGCCAGGATGCGAGCGCGTTCTTCGGCAAATTGATCAGCTGGACGTCGGTCCAAAGCTTCCTGATAGTAAAACAAGGCCTTGTCGTATTTATCCGTCCAACGCGAGTCGGGAAAAGATTGCAAGGCATTGCCATAGTTGTTACAGATGCGGGCATACAGTTGGTCCATGCCGTATTGGCGTGCTGTCTGCATAGCTTCTTGGAATGCTGTCTCGGCCATACCTGCCATAATGCCGCGTTTTTTAGCATCTACGGGTTTTTGGGCCAAGATGATGCCGATGGTGTGTTGTAGATCGGCATACATTTCTGGATTGTCGTCTTTATATACTTGGCGTGCTACTTGCTGTAGTACTTTGAGGGCTTGATCGAAAAATTGAGGCTGACCGTTTTGGGCCCATGCCCATAAGATGTACCCTTTGGTGCGCAGTGCTTGTAGTTGTGCGCCTTCGTCGCCCAAGGTCTCAAACCCGTCAATGGCCTTGCCGATGTAGTTGAGGGCTTCGGACCATGAGCTATCGGCCATAGCGAATTGTGCCGTCATTTGGTACAGGTCAGGGACAAAGGGATGATGCGCATCGAGCTGTTGGTAGAAGGTGAGGGTATCCCATAGTAGTTGTTTGAACGTTTCACGTGCTTCGGAGGAGGGAGCATCTACCCATCGAGGCCACTGGTCGCTAAGGTACAGGTAATGCACGTAGTGGCGGCCATGTGGGGGCAATTGAGTGCGTATGGGCCATAGCACTTCTTCGAGATAGTAACGTGCTTCATCGGTGGCTTGCATGTCCTGCAACCAGCTGGTCAGTAGAGCTACCGAGAAGTATTTGCGGTCGGTGGGCAGGCCTTCCATTGCTAGAATATCCTGAAAGGCTTCCATGGCTTGGGTTTGCCGAGCTTCTGGCACTTGCCCCAGTAAGCTCGAGGCAAAGAGGTTGTGGAGTAGAGCATGGCGTATGTGGGGTTCTTGGGCTTGCATTGCTAAGGTTTGCAAAGTGTCTAAGTCGGTTTCGGTCACAGGGATGCCACTAGATAGGGCTCGGCTGAGGCGTGCAAATAGCGCTATGCCTGCTCGATCTTCATTTGCTATGTCCGTATCAGTGAGTTGGGCTAATAGAGCGAGCTGTTGGCCGTCAGGGTCGGGCATCCAGAGTAGTAGTGGCAAAGTGGCAAAGTACCAGTCGGGTTGGTGGACAAATCCTTGTTCAGTATGCCTAAAGGGCATCAGACCAAAAGCAGGTACCTGCACTGCTCTTTCTGGTCGCCACTCGATTTGCTGGGCGATGGTGGCAGGCAAGGTTTTGCTCAAAAGTGCAGTGAGATGGGGTATTGCGTCAGCTTTTGCTAAAATGGAAAACATTTTCGTCGATTTTTAACGTGCCTCGGCTATCACGACCCACGCCGCGCGCCAAAATTTGAGCGAAGGCTTCAGCTTGCCTCTGGCTATGACAGGTAAGTCCTTGTCGGCAAATGAGCTGCAAAGGATTTTGCCGAAAGGCAAAGACCATCCAAATATGCCATTGGCTTTTGTACGCGAAAACATGTGTGTATACCACACTATCTTGTAGCCACTCATCATCGTACAAGATGGACAGGTCAGCTGTGCACCCTGGTACTTCACGGACGGGCCATTGCAATAATTCTTCGGGCAAACGCATATGCAGGTGTTGTCATTTAGTTATGCTCAAGCAATGTGCTAGTTATAGTACGACCATTAGAATATGGCTACCTTCCGGCGATTCCCATGGCAAAGTGCGGTCGGTGTCATCTATTTGATGATCCACTAAAATACCCTGTATCGATACTGCTATGTCGCCACGGGCATTGCGCAATTTGAGCAAGGCTTGTTCGGATTTGTGCATGCTCTTAAACACTTCGTCCGACACCTTGGACAAAAGTAGCGTGCGGCGTTGTGGGTAGTAAGTAATCAGCGCGTTGAGCGATTGCCCGAATACTTGACGTGCTACCTCGCATCCAATGATTAAGTGCCCATCGCGCAATGCCACCTCGTTTTCCCCCACAGGTGGATGAATATTACGCTTGGGATGTTTGCCTGGTGGAATGAACATCATGAAGATGGCGTTTTTAATTGTTCCATGATGTGTTGTGCTACGCGCTTGCAAGCCGTTCGAATGGTTGGGCTCATTTCCAGATTGAAGCGGGTATGTTCAATGGCGATAAGCCAGACATCAATTTGCTTTTGCTCAAAGGTGTCGCCCAGTATCTTTTTGGTATATGACAGTGCTTGATCCCATTTGAGCTGGTGTAGAAATACCAGTGGGTCGTCCTGTATGTGTGCCTCAATGGCATGGGCTGGCAGGCGGAATATTGTACCCGGTGCTTCGCCCGAGTTAATGACAGCGTCGACGATGATGATGTGCTCATGTGCCTGAAGGCGGAACAATACCTCAAATGCAGCTGTACCCATGTCGTATATGGCTATTTGAGGATTGCTACCCAGTGCTTCTTTGAGCAGCTCAATGACGTGTATGCCTGCTCCGTCATCTTCTCTGACGGGATTGCCAAAACCCAAAATGGCAATAGGCTGCTGCTCATCAGGTGTTTTACTCATGATTATAGAAGTCCAGTAGTGTTTTTTAATGCATGTACTCATGTACTACGGTGATGATGCTAAGTACACAAGTGCATATGATTTTTCCATTCGGACGACACGCTAAGCAAATAACGGCGCCTGGCCGCTAAAGTAATAGGGCCAGGCGCAGGGATATAAGTCGTTTTCAGCAAGTTGCCGTTTATACTTTAAAGCGGGCTAGCTCCTTACCCGATTTGGCATCATGTGCATGTACGGTGCATACCAGACAGGAGTCGAATGAGCGAGCTACCATGCCCACTTCTACAGGGTCGTGTGGATCCTCAATTTCGGTACCTTCCAATGCTGCTTCAATGGGGCCTGGATTGTCCTGTGCGTCATTAGGCCCTACATTCCAGGTAGTGGGCGAGATGATCTGGTAGTTCTTGATCACACCATTTTCTACTTCGATCCAGTGTGCCAATGCACCCCGAGCCGCTTCGGTAGCTCCCCAACCTTTGCCGTCGCGTTCTTTGGGTTTGATGTAAAATTCGCCATCCAGATCGATTTGCGTAAGCCACTCTTCGATGAGTTTGTAGATGCGTGGTGCTTCGTGCATGCGGGCCAATACGCGCGTGAATACGCTAGGTCCCATGCGCTTGATGATGTCGCCAAAAAGTGGATCCTGGATCTGGTGTGCGGCATTGTTAGGGTTAGCTGCCATGATCACCCGAGCTAAGGGGCCTACTTCGGCCGCCTGGCCATTGAAGCGTGGTGCCTTGGACCAGGAATACTTGCCGCGGAAATCGGAATGCTCCAGGTTGCTGGGGTTCATAGAAGGTGTGGGTGCAGGCTGTTCAAATGGGTGCAAGCCATCGGCTTGATTTTCATACCACGCGTGCTTGATGTATTCTGCTACGTGCTCTTGGTTAGCAGGATAGTAGCGCTCGCCATCGAAGAAGCCTGCAGGGCTGATGCAAGCAGCATTTCGGTCGTTAATAGTGGGGTGGTTGTACATGTCCTTGTGAATATAGGTACCCCATGCCAGGAACTTGCCTACCCCTTGACCAAATTTGTCCAAACCAAACTCTAAGCCTGCACGGATAAACAAGCCCAGATCGGAATTATAGTGCGACTCATTCTCCTCAAGCCAGGCCATGAGATCGTCCCACGTCTTTATCTCCAGATAGCGGTCAATGGAACAACCCAACCAAACGGTTTCCAGCCATTCGTTGCGGAAGTGGTTCATAATGGCATGTGCTCGCGTGATGTCTTTGAGGGTGGGAGCACACATCACACCACCTGGCACCATATAGCTGGAGTGTGGCCACTGCCCGCCAAAGAGCGCATAGACCTCAACAGGGCGCCCCGAAGCAGTGACGCCGCGCTGGAAGCTGGTACCTACGTAGGCGGCAAAGCGCTTGACCACCTCTTCGTATAGTGGTTTGTTGGCGAATTTCTTGTTGGCCATATCTGTGGCGAAGATGGCGTAGAACCAGCGCGGAATACTTTGTATGGTCTCTGTAGCTTGTCCGATAGCACGCAGCAACAACGCATTGGGCGGCAGCGTCGTCTGCCAAGCAGTGTCTAAAGCAAAGGACGCGCAATACAGGTGTGACCCCCCACAAATACCACATGCGCGTGGTGTGACAATCAAGCCCGACTGGGGGTCTTTACCTTGTAGAATCTTTTCGAAGCCGCGATACATGGCTGCTTGCGTGTGAGCACGCGTCACCACGCCATTTTCCATATAGACTTTGACATCAAGGTCGCCCTCTACGCGGCCAACGGGCGATATGTTGAGTTCTTTGGTTGCCATAATAAGGGTGTTTGAAGGTTAATAAACTCTATGTGAAGTTATCAACGATTGGTTCATTTGGACTTGCCGTAGCTCTTGGCTGAATGGGGTGAGCCCATCACTTTGCCTACACCAGCTTTGAACCAATAAGCTAGCTTGGACTCACCAGGAGGCGTCTCTTTAGGCAAAAAGCCCAAATACTTCATTGTCTTGAATACGCTACCTTTCTTGAGGTCGTGATGTGGGAATCCTGGTTCCGTACAGCCTAGGCAAGGGTGGTTGGCACGTGTCTTGCTCGACTGTCGGTTCCACAAGATGCGGTTGCAACTGGCGTGTGTCAGTGGCCCCCGACAACCCACTTCGTAGAACAGACAACCGCCACGCTTGCCAAAGTGTCCGTCTATCTTCTCAAAGAATGCAGGTGCATTGGTACAACCCGTTTGCACAAAGTCAGTAAAGAACGTCTTGGGCCGATGATACTCGTCGATAAGCACATCCTGGATGCGGCCTGTGGCTATAGCTACTAAAATCTGTGTGATCCAGTCGGGATGTGCCGGACAGCCTGGAATGTTGATCACGGGCAAACCTCCTTTTGACACGAAGTCGGCCCCAAGAAAGCCACCTTTCTTCTTTTTGTGAAACTGCATGCCTGTCGATTCACTTGGGTTGGGCGGTACGGCAGGAATGCCACCCCAAGTGGCACAATCACCTACAGCTACTACAAATTGTGCGGCTTGTGCTAGCTCCTTGACCCATTCTTTCATGGGTCTGTCGGCAAAGTAGTTCATAGCACCTGTCCCGTTAGGGCCTTGCACAATGGTGCCTTCAAACACGAAAATGTCCAGTTGTTTTTTGCCCGAAATGCAGTCGCGTAGTAACTCGCTCACTTGTTCACCTATTTCTAGGCCAATAGATGGATGCCACAAAATATTAATGCCGAAGTCGGTGATGAGCTCGACTACAGTGGGCTCCTCAGCGTTAAGGAATGACATGGTGTTGCCACTACATGCACCGCCCTGTAACCAGAGTACATTTGCCATAGCTGGTGGGTTTGAATGTTTTTAAAAAAGTTTCATGTGTAAAAATCTATTTGGCTTTTGATGTCAAAGGGCAAATTTCATTAGTTGTGCAATTTTAGAAATTTTTTTCTAAAAAAAAGAAAATTTTTTCTAAAAAAACTTTGAGCTGTGCCAGGAACTTAGTAGGTGCAATAGATGTGTATGTTGGTTTAGCGCATAAGCGCTTTGAGGAAAAAGCTCATCTTACTTTGCCCATAGGGTAGCTCTTTGGGCACAAGGCCCAGGTACTTCATGGTTTTGAAAATGCTACCTTTCTTGAGATCGTGATGTGGAAAACCAGGCTCGGTGCAACCTAAGCAGGGATGGTTAGCACGCGTTTTGCTAGAAGTACGATTCCACAAAATGCGGTTGCAGCTGGAGTGGGTCATGGTACCACGGCAGCCGGCTTCGAAGTACAGGCATCCTCCGCGTTTGCCAAAGCCGCCTTTTATGCCTTTGGCAAAGGCATGTGCATTGGTACAGCCATTTTGCACGAAAGTGGTAAAAAAAGTGCGTGGGCGCCCCCATTGATCGAGCTCAACTTCTTTTATGCGGTCGGTAGCAATAGCGATGATGATTTGTGTGATCCAGTCAGGGTGGGCAGGACAGCCGGGGATGTTGATCACGGGCCAGCCAGCCCGGGAGCGAAATGCGCTACCTAAAAATCCACCTTTTTGCCGTTTGTGATGTTGTAAGCCGGTCGATTCGGTGGGGTTGGGTGGTACAGCTACGATGCCGCCCCATGCGGCACAGTCACCTATAGCCATCACGTAGCGCGCTTTGGGAGCGAGCAGTTGGACCCATTCTTTCATAGGCCTATCGGCAAATATGTTCATGGTGCCGCTGCCATCAGGGCCTTGTACTACGGAGCCTTCAAATACGAACAAGTCCAGGTCGATGCGCCCTTTTAGGCAATTGTTGAGGATTTCTTTTACTTGCTCACCTATTTCGAGGCCTATAGTGGGGTGATAGATAATGCGTAGGCCAAAGTCTTGCACCAACTCGATAATGTTGGGCTGGTCGGCACTTAAAAACGACATGGTATTGCCGCCACATGCGCCCCCTTTGAGCCATAGCAAGTTGATCATGATGGGTGCCTTTGGCTCGATCAGCCCGGCTGGGTGATGAGCGGTTGAATGAGTAGGTCGTATTCTTGGCGTCCCTTGTCGGTAAAGTGGGGCAACCACTGCGACCACACGAGCTTTTTGAAGTGTAGGACTTGGTTGCAATCTGGGGTGCGCAGTTCGCATTGTACGGGCCAAAAGCTGATAATCAGCCATTGGCTTTCCGCTAATTGGTCGTAGAGTCCTGATTCCATTTCAGGTTTGAGGGTGCCTCTCTGTACGTTGAAATCCAGTCGTTTGCGTATTTGCTGCCACATGCGCGGTATGTATCGATCGCGGTGTTTGCGGGCCACGTCGAACTCTTGTGCCATTTGGAGCAGATCGGAAAAGTAAAATGGGTAGCTTTTGCCAAATAGGTAGTACTTGGACAACTGTTGGTCGAAATCGATCAGGTTGGGATATACCCGGTAAGTAGACAGAATGCCTTGTAGTTCTTGCTCTATTTGGTAGAAGAGTGCATCTACTATGGCCTCTTTGTTGCGATAGTGATAGGCCAAGTTGCCCACGCTGATGCCTGCCTCGTCAGCTATATGTTGCAATCGGACGTTGGCTACGCCTACGGAATTGAACAGGCGCATGGCAGTGTCCAGTATTTTTTGCTTGGTATTTCCTGCAGTAGCCATGGCTGTTTTTTGAGTCGTCAATTGATACATAGGTGAAAAAGTGCAATGTCAACAGTGAGTGTGCCGCGTTGATCTTTTGCGGCTAATCGACGCATATACCATGCGCTCAGTTGCGCTTTGCGCGGGCAGGTACAGCGTTTGATAGACCGCTTGACGAGTTGTAGGGGGTGGAGGTAGTGGGCAAATACCAACTGGATTTCCCACATGCCGTCGCGAGGTACGATGTGCTCGATGACTGACGTGTCGCGTAGCCACCAGTCGTCCGACAGGAAGTTCATGTCTCTTTCCTCACCAGGGCATTCGGTAAGGTGTTGGTTGTTGAGCAAGTTGAGCAGTTCGTTGTATGCTTGATCGTCTAGATGTGCCTGGTACATGTGTGAGCAATGTTCGAGGTGTGTAGAGTTGGGTTAATTGCAAAGATGCCCTTAATCTACTTTTTTTTCTCTTTTTATCGGAATGAAAATGACAGGATGAGTGATGAACGATACTTATTTTCTATTTTCAAAGCCTGCAGTGTGTGTCGCGATAGAGAGGTATTCTTCCAGCCCTTTGGCACTCATCCATGGAACGAGCAATTGCCAAAATGGTTGGGCAAAGTCTTCAAAAGTGGGCGTGTTGTGCTCGTGGCGAATCGCGTGCCACGAGAGAAACTGCTCGAGGTGGTGACCAAGTGTTTCAGCCAACTTTTGCGGCTCAGCAGCTGAAGGTAGCACCAATGCACCACGTGCACTATTGAACTGGATCATCAGCAAGAGTTGGTCGTGTTGCCAGCTGAGAAAACGGCGATGCTCGGTGCGTATCGATTCATATAAGCGAAGGATGTCGAGTGTGTCGAGATAAAAAAAGCGGTAGGCCAACTGCACGCCCCAATGCTGGGCCAGCAATAGCTGAACTTGTGCAAATAGCGGAACTTGCCGCAATAGCCCTAATACATGTTGTTGGCTGGCATGCAAAGGGACGTATAGAGCCTGTACAATGGCCTCTTTGTTTCGAAAGTGATATGCTAAATTGCCTACACTGAGGTGTGCCTTATCAGCGATGTGTTGCAAGCGCACGTGCATGATGCCTCGTTCGTTGAACAGCTTTCGAGCAGCTTCGAGAATGCGTTGTGCGGTAGGAGCACGCATGGTGTGTTTTTTTGCAAATAAAACAGTTAATTCAAGTACTTGTATTCGGGTGCTACTTAGCCATGTGTAAATGGCTTTCAAATGCTACCTTTGCGGCCATGAAGATAACGGCAAAGGAAATCGCATCTTTGGTTGGTGGGGAAGTGCTTGGAAACCCCGATGTGGTGATTACACGCCCAGGCAAAATAGAAGAAGGCGGCGAAGGAATCATCACTTTTTTGGCCAATCCCAAATATGAACCTTATCTATACCAGACCACTGCCTCAGCTGTATTGGTGAGCCGAGATTTTGAACCACGCCAACCTATCCAAGCAACCCTCATTCGCGTACCTAACGTACAAGAAGCTGTGGCTTTGTTACTCGAGCGTTTTGGTACTATAGATGAACATCCCAAAGGTATTGCTTCTTCAGCTGAAATTCACGCCACTGCGCGCATAGGTCAAGATGTAGCTATTAGTGATTTTGTAGTGATAGATAAAGAAGCTGAAATAGGTACTGGTTGTATCTTATATCCTTATGTGTATATAGGAGCAGGAGTACGTATTGGAAGCAATACCATCCTTTACCCTGGTGTGAAGGTATATCGCCAATGTGCGATTGGCAACAACTGTATCATTCATGCCAATGCAGTCATCGGCGCAGATGGTTTTGGCTTTGCACCCCAAGCAGATGGCTCGTGGAAAAAAGTGCCACAGACGGGCAAGGTCGTCATTGAAGATGATGTGGAAATTGGTGCCAATACCGTCATTGATAGAGCAACTATGGGGCAAACAATTATTCGGCAAGGTGCTAAAATTGACAATCTGGTGCAGATTGCGCACAATGTAGAAGTGGGGGCACATACTGTGATTGCTGCTCAGGCTGGCATTGCTGGTAGTGCCAAATTGGGCCCTCACTGTCAGATCGGAGGCCAGGCAGGCTTCGTAGGTCATATTAAGGTGGCTGAAGGTACCCGTGTGCAAGCACAAAGTGGTGTGGCTAAGGCTGTGACTCAACCCAATCAGGCACTTCAAGGATCTCCAGCCTTTGGATACATGGAATACAACAAGGCCTATGCCGTCTTTAGAAAGTTACCCCAACTTTACAGGAAAATTCACGAGTTGGAAAAACAATTGAAAGAGGTGCTCAAAACCCAAAAGAGCCAGTGAAGTGATGGCATTGTAGGTCAAGGTACTACACGACAAAACGATCATTCATGGAAATGCAGCAAACCATCAAAAGCCCTGCATCGCTTAAAGGGAGAGGACTACACACAGGTAAAGAAGTCCAGGTTGTTTTTCATCCTGCCCCGGTCAACCACGGCATTTACTTTCGCCGTATTGATATAGAAGGTCAACCAGAATTAATTGCCGATGTGACATTGGTGGCCACTACAGAACGCAGTACTACCCTTAAACAGGGTAATGTAGCCATTCATACTATTGAGCATGTACTAAGTGCAGTCCATGGCTTGAGTATTGATAACCTCCTTATTGAATTGGACGGGCCCGAATTGCCCATTATGGATGGGTCGGCACAGCCTTTTGTAGAGGTACTTCAGCAAGCAGGTATCGAAACACAAGAAGAAGAACGAGAATATTTCTTCATAGAAGAACCCTTTAGTTGGAAAGATCCGGATACTGGTGCAGAGTACGTGGCTTTACCAGCCGATAGCTATGAATTAACCGTGTTGATCGACTACCGGTCCGAAGTGTTGGGGCCTCAATTTGCCGTGCTCGAAGATATCAGCCAATATGCCGAAGAGATTGCTCCTGCACGCACCTTTGTCTTTTTGCACGAGCTCGAAGCATTATTCGATGCAGGCCTTATTCGTGGTGGCGATCTGGACAATGCAGTAGTACTGGTCGAACAGCTGCCCGAACCCAATTACCTTGAAGCTTTGGCGCAAAAAATGGGTAAACCCCAGGTAGCAGTGACGCGTCAGGGGGTGCTCAACCTCTCGCCCTTGCGTTTTCCCAATGAGCCGGCGCGCCACAAACTGCTCGACCTAGTTGGCGATTTGGCGCTCATGGGGCGCTTTATCAAAGGGCGCATCGTCGCTACGCGTCCAGGCCATACTTCCAATGTGGCTTTCGCCAAAATGCTCAAGCAGCGCTACATCGAACAGCGCAAGCTGCGGGGTCGCCCCAAATACGATCCCAATCAGCCGCCCCTACACGACTCGGTAGAACTCATGCAAATGCTGCCCCATCGATTTCCCATGTTATTGGTCGATAAGATTATCGAACTTTCCGACAATCACGTTGTTGGCGTGAAGAACGTCACCTTCAACGAGGCCTTTTTCCAAGGGCATTTTCCGGGCAACCCTGTGTTCCCAGGAGTGCTGCAGATTGAAGCACTGGCGCAAACAGGTGGCATTTTGGCCCTGAGTAAAGTAGGCGATCCCGGTAAGTGGGATACTTACTTTCTGAAAATTGACAAAGTGAAGTTCAAGCACAAGGTAGTGCCAGGTGATACGTTGTTGCTTAAACTCGAACTGCTGGCACCCATTCGTCGGGGCATTGTACGCATGTTTGGTACAGCTTATGTAGGCAACAAGCTTGTATCAGAGGGCGAGTTGACTGCTCAGATTGTTAAAAGAGAAGACTGACAAGTGTCATTGAAATGCAGTGATTGTTTTAAGGCAAGATGCAGGCAGCTTTTTGCACTTTGTAAACGAAAATAGAGTAGTAGCATGCTCTTAGTGCCATAGCAAATGAGCTGACAATCGAAAATATCAACCTGAAAAACACTGAAAACGTGATCGATCCGACTTCCAGCGTAAAGAAAAAAGTAGCCTATAACGGCTTCACCAATGTGCACCCCGACGCCCAAATAGGTGAAAACGTCACGATCTCGCCCTTTGTTACCGTAGAAGCTGATGTGGTAATTGGAGATAATTGTTGGATCGGCCCCAACGCGACCATCATGAATGGCACGCGCATTGGCGACAATTGCCGCATTTTCCCCGGAGCTGTTTTGGGTGCAATCCCGCAAGACCTCAAATTCGAAGGTGAGTATTCTACCTTGGAGATTGGCCATCATACGACCATCCGAGAATATTGCACGCTCAATCGAGGTACTAAGGCCAGTGGCCGTACTGTAGTGGGTGACCACTGCCTGCTCATGGCTTATGTGCACGTGGCCCATGATTGCGTCATTGGCAACCACTGTATCTTGGCCAATAACGTCAACTTGGCTGGCCATATTACTATCGGTGATTATGCCATTTTGGGCGGGCTGGCAGCCGTACACCAGTTTGTGCACATTGGCCGCCATGCGATGATTTCGGGTGGCTCGTTGGTAGGGCGCGATGTACCGCCCTTTGTTAAAGCAGCTCGCGAACCGCTGTCCTATGTAGGCGTCAATCGAATTGGCCTAAAGCGACGGGGATTTACCCAAAAGGAGATTCATGCCATCCAAGATATCTATCGATATCTGTTTGTAAAGGGCTACAACCTCACCCAGGCCTTGGAGCTGATCCGTACCGAACTGCCCGACTCGCCTTTTAAGACAGAAATACTTCAGTTTATCGGAGAATCGGAGCGCGGCCTCATCAAGGGGTTCCGCCGCCGAGAACGCGCGCACTGATGGAAGTACAACTGCACACAGCAGGCAAACGCTTTGGTCCAGAGTGGATCTTTTGCAATCTCAGTGCCGTATTGCAACAAGGGCATCGATATGCCATCACGGGGCCCAATGGGTCGGGAAAAAGTACATTGTTGCGCGTATTGGCTGGGTATTTGAGTTTGAGCAAAGGCAAGGTGTATTTTCGCATGGATGGCATGCATTTGCCAGCCGACCAAGTCTATGCACATGTAAGTTGGGCTGCTCCCTACATCGAACTGATCGAAGAATTTACACTTGAAGAAGCTTTGCGCTTCCACATGCGCTTCCGACCTTTTGTGCAAGATATCAGCTTGGACCAAGCCTTAGCACTCATTCAGCTGACACAGGCACGCAACAAACAAATTCGCTATTTTAGCTCGGGCATGAAGCAGCGACTGAAGTTGGGGTTGGCACTGCTGTCGCGTGCTTCGCTCATCTTGCTCGACGAGCCGACGACTAATCTGGATGAGGCCGGAGCGCAGTGGTATCACCAAATGGTGGCTCGCTTTGGTCTGAAGCGAACGATCGTGGTAGCATCCAATGTGCCAGCTGACTATTCCTTCTGTACCGCACAGATAAACATTTTGGACTATAAGAAAAAAGTGTCAGCCCATCGGCATGCTACACCATAGCCGTATGGCTATGCAATTGTTCACATTTATTTGCTCAAATAATCTTACCTTTGCGGCCGCTGTAACTGATTTTCGTAATCACTAACGGTAAAAAATTAAACAATGCCCGTTTATCTTCCTAAAGAAAAGAAGGTAGAGCTGTTCGAAAAATTTGGCGGCTCGGCCAAAAACACAGGCTCAGTCGAAGGTCAGATTGCCCTGTTTACGTATCGGATTAAAAAACTGTCCGAGCATCTGCATCAAAATAAAAAAGATCACTCCTGTCGCCGTGCATTGTTGCGTTTGGTAGGTCGTCGTCGGAAGATGCTCAATTATCTCAAGCGAAAAGATATTGCAAAGTATCGCGCCCTAATCGAAGAACTGGGTATTCGTGGTTGATTGATCTATATGAGAAGTGCTCTACCTCAAGGTAGAGCACTTCTTCCATATGGATGGAAAGGACGTGTGGCTTTGCCTTAACTCAACTATGACAGGAGATATCCACTCGGCTCATCACTTTTCTTTTGAAGTGTGTATACATAACCCAATAATTGGATTTATCTTTTGGCCCTTGTGGCCTGGCATGTCTCCTGAGTGAGGATTTCCACTCCCGACTCTGCTTTAATTTCGGAAACAGTTAGGTCTCGAAACCTACGACCTTGCCCCCGTTGGAAAAATAGAATGGTGTTGACGGCTGGCTGCGAAAAGAGGTAGATGAGCCTGCTCGCGTTAGTTCGATATTTGCAAACTTACATGTAAATTGTATAAACAGTGGGCTTGTTGAAAATGAGCACCTAAATGAGCAAGGCGTATAATCAGATGCGAGAGGAGAAAATATGTGGTGCACAAACGGGCGCCCACAAAGAGGAGATTCTATTGGGAATTAATAAAGTTGGTTACAAAGAAGGTTAAATATCAAGTTGAGAAAAATGGGTAAACAAACTCCTATCACCACTTCCTTTCAATTACCCGATGGGCGAGAGGTGATTATCGAAACGGGTAAGTTGGCTACTCAAGCCGACGGTTCTGTCGTAGTACGATGTGGTAAGACGATGCTCTTCGCCTCTGTCGTGTCAGCTAAAGAACCTAAAGAAGGACAAGGTTTCTTCCCCCTCTCAGTAGATTATCAAGAAAAATTCGCCTCGGCAGGGCGCATTCCCGGCAATTTCTTTCGCCGCGAAGCTCGTCTGTCAGACTATGAAATTTTAGTGTCGCGTTTGGTAGATCGCGCCATTCGCCCGTTGTTTCCCGATGGTTATATGAATGAAACGCAGGTGATCATCAACCTCATCTCGGGCGATCCCGAAGTGTTGCCCGATGCCTTTGCCGCTTTGGCTGCCTCAGCTGCCTTTACCGTTTCGGATATCCCCTTTCAAGGTCCGATCTCAGAAGTGCGTGTGGCTAAAATTGATGGGCAATACACCATTAATCCTTTGCGCAAAGATTTGGAACGTGCTACACTCGATATCATCGTAGCGGCCACTGCCGACAATGTCGTAATGGTAGAAGGGGAGGCCAAAGAGTGCCAGGAAATTGAATTGGTAGAAGCTATTAAGGTAGGGCACGAGGCCATAAAGGTCCAGATCGAGGCACAGCTCGAACTGGCTCAAAAAGTAGGTGGCAGAGCACTCAATAAACGCCAAGTTGAACCTTTAGAAGAAGACGAAGCCCTTGAAGCCGAAGTGAAGGCCTTTGCCGTGCCTCGCGTCACCCAAATTGCCAAGGCCTTCCTCGACAAACACACGCGCCGGGGCCAACTCGATGAGCTGAAAGAAGAGCTGGTGGCACACATGACTGAAGCCAAGGGCGAGGAGTACATGGAAGAAAAAGGCGAATTGGTAGAGCGCTATTTCGACAAGTGGAAAAAAGAAACTATCCGCCAGATCGTACTCAACGAAGGTGTGCGCCTCGATGGGCGCAAACCCGATGAAATTCGCCCCATCTGGTGTGAAATAGACTATCTGCCTTCAGCTCATGGTTCCGCTATCTTTACACGCGGTGAGACGCAGTCGCTCACTTCCCTCACTTTGGGCACCAAACTCGATGAACTCATGGTCGACAAGGCGCTCGAAGTGTATTACGAAAACTTTATCCTGCACTACAACTTCCCGCCTTTCTCTGTAGGTGAAATCAAGCCATTGCGTGGCCCAGGCCGACGCGAAGTGGGGCATGCCAACTTGGCCAATCGCGCCTTGCGCCAGGTGTTGCCAAAAGAATTTCCCTATACCATCCGCATCGTGTCGGATATTCTGGAGTCTAATGGATCCTCTTCCATGGCAACAGTCTGTGCCGGCTCGCTGGCGCTTATGGATGCAGGTGTGCCCGTCTCAGCAGCAGTCTCTGGCATCGCCATGGGCCTCATTTCTGATGGAACACGCACTGTAGTGCTGAGTGACATCTTGGGCGACGAGGACGCCTTGGGCGATATGGACTTTAAGGTGGCCGGCACCGAAAAAGGCATCACTGCCTGCCAGATGGACATCAAAATCGAAGGGCTCTCTTACGAGTTGCTCGAACAAGCACTCGAACAAGCTCGGGCTGGACGCCTGCACATCCTCGGTGAGATGAATAAAGTCATTAGTGAGCCGAGAGAAGATCTCAAACCACATGCCCCGCGTATCGTACAGATTGAAATCGACAAGAGCTTTATCGGTGCAGTGATTGGCCCAGGTGGCAAAATCATTCAAGAAATACAAAACGAAAGCGGCACGACCATCAATATCGAAGAAGTCGGTGATAAAGGCGTGGTCCACATTGCCAGCTCCGACAAAGAATCGATAGACAAGGCGGTGGCTCGCATCCGAGAAATAGCCTTTACCCCTTCAGTGGGCGAGGTGTATGAGGCTGTAGTGCGCAGTGTGATGCCTTATGGCGTATTTGTGGAATTCCACGGGCGCCAAGGCCTATTGCATGTGTCTGAGATTTCGCATTCGCGCATCGAAGATGTATCGGAGGTCTTCCAAGAAGGAGATCGCGTCAAGGTCAAACTTATCGACATCGATAGCCGTACAGGCAAGTATCGCTTGTCGCGAAAAGCCCTGTTGCCTGCACCCGAAGGTAGTCAAGAAAATGGGGGTAGTACTCGTCGTGATCATCGCAAAAGTAATGCCCCACGAGGTCGAGGACCACGCCGGGGGAATGGCCCGCGAAATAGAGGATCACGCCGCGATGATGATTTGAGGTGAGTCAAACCCTTTGGTGTTAGAAAAAAGCACCTTCCCAGCAACTAGTTGGGAAGGCGCTTGCTTTTTTAAGCCTAATCTATACGCTACATGCGCACGAGCTTGAAGACCTTTTGGACGTATCGGTCATAGCTTAACTCCAACAAGTAAATGCCTTTCGGCAAATGATGTACGGGCACGACATGTCGGACTTTACTTGGGTCGATCTGTTGTTCCATGAGTTTTTGCCCTGTGGCCGACCAAAGTGCAATGCTTACTTCTTCAGCTTGAGGTGTCTCCAGTAGCTCCAGCCATACTGTTTGCTCAGCAGGGTTGGGATAAACCATAGCTATGGAAGAAGCGCCCGTAAGCATTATTTCCACTACATTAGAAAGTACCGTGGGACCATTGGCTGACTCCAGACGTACGCGGTAAAAGTTGTGCCCTTGTTTGGGTGAGGTGTCGAAAAATTGATAATAGGCCCCTAAAGCATCTTGTCCTCCAGCAAGTTGTCCAATTACTTCAAATGCTTGGCCATCAGGAGCGCGCTCTATCGTATAGCGATAACTATCGTCTTGTGTGCCAGGGCGCTCCCATTCCAGTTGCACGACACTTTGGCTCAAGGGAGTAGCTGTTACAATCAGAGGCCCTCCGCATAGTACTGGATCATTAGACACCACAATGTGTCGCGTTGTTTGCGTGGTACAACCGTCACGCGTCACTTCCAGACTGACTACTTTCACTCCATGTACCCCCCACACGACTTGCTCGGTAGAATTCGTACTGGTTTGCGGCATAGCACCAAAACCAAAGTGCCAATTATAGGTAGCACCAGGCCCTGGATTACCAGCCATCAAGGTGACTGGTGTGTTGACACAGACCGTATCAGGTGCAATGATTTGGGCAAAAGAAACGCTGTCTACCACAATCTCTATCATGTTGGTCTCAAACCAGGTCGTGCAGCCCACGCGTCGTACACAGCGCACAAAATATGTAGTCTGATCCAGAGGGCCAGGTTGGTAATTGGGCCCATAGGCACCTGGAATAGGTGTCCATATAGAGGGATCAAATGGTCCTGGTTCATAGTGATACAACCACATATACTCCAAGGGGCCTGTGCCACCTACAGGTGGAAGCGTTTCGACAATGGGATCTGGGGTAAGCCCCGGCCCACACAGCACTTGGTCGCAGCATATTTGCCCAGGGTAAGTTACGTTCTGGCAAGTGTCAGAGAGATAAAATCCGGCGTCTAAGGTATTGTTGTACTCGCCCATATTGACGGTAACCATGGGCGTCATCCCCGTAGTAGGATCTGCGTCGCTGTCCAGTGCATCATCGCTTCCTTGGTCAGGAGGTGAAAATTGATAACCCGTGGGTGCAGTGAAGGTGACTTTGTAGGTGCCTGGGGGCACGACAAACATGTACATGCCGTCGGCATCGGTGACAGTAGCACCTGAGATGATTTGCCCGTCAGCGCTGGTACCTGACAACACGACCTGGATACCAGCAATAGGAGGTTCGCCTGTATCTTGGATGCCATTCATGTTTAAGTCGAGCCAAGTATAGTCGCCTAGCTTAGCCGGAGCAGGCATGATTGCACTACAGGTCGAAGTGCAGCCATTGGCATCCGTAATGATTACACTAATAGGCCCTGCTGCCAGCTGATTGTTTATGGAATCGGTACTACCGTCGTGCCACAGGTAACTGTAGGGCGGAGTGCCTCCTACACCCTGTACAGAGGCAATGCCATCTGTGCCACCAGGAGTGCTGACAGGTTGTACAATGGTGATTGCACAGGTAGGAGTATCGAATTCTGGTACGCTCACTGTAGTAGTGGTGGTACAGCCAGATGCATCAGTGACTGTCAGCCCGTACGTGCCGCTCTCCACACCTGTGAGCATATTTCCTCCTTGACCATTGCTCCAAGCAAACATGTAGGGCGGGATGCCTCCACTTGCCTGTGCATAGGCACTACCATTGGCTTGTCCAGCACAAGTACCCGAGCTCTGTACCGATACTGTTAGTGGCGGCGGGCTATAAAGCTGGATGCTGTCAATAGTCGTACAATTGTGCGCATCGCTGACGGTAACCACATAAACGCCAGCTCCTAAACCCGATATGGTGGCAGTAGAGTCGCCCGTACTCCATTCATAACTATAGGGTGGAGTACCACCAGAAGCAAGTACGCTGGCTGTGCCATCATAGGTATCAGCACAACTGGGATCGGTGCCTGAAAGCTCTATGGTGAGAAGAGGAGGTTCTGTGACGACTGTACTGGCACTAGCCGTGCAGCCCGTGCTATTGGTCACAGTGACGGAATAGGTGCCTGCGGGCAAATTGTCAGCTAAAGGTCCAGTAGCACCATTGCTCCAAATGTAGGTGTAGGGTGCGCCACCACCATTGACAGTCACAGCGGCCGAGCCCGTGGAATCCCCATAACAAGCCACGGGATAAGGAGTAACACTTAGGACTAAATTGACCCCCATGCCCACAAATACATCGCCACTTGCACTACATCCGTGGGCATCTGTGACGGTTACAGAATAACTTCCCGGTGCTAGACCTGTAATTGTTTGCGTAGTGGCACCGTTGCTCCATAAATAGGTGTACGGAGGAGTGCCTCCAGACTGAACTGTAACAGTAGCGCTTCCGTTGTTGTCTCCCATACAGCTTTCCGGCGTGCTGCTGAGTTCGAGCACCATTTGAGGAGGCTCATTTACACTAGCCATAGCCGTAGCGGTACAGCCGTTGGCATCGGTCACTGTCACTGAGTAATTGCCTGCTGGCAAATTGAAGATGGTAGGGCCATTTTGCCCATTGCTCCACTGGAACGAGTATGGTGGTGTGCCGCCGTTAGCATTTGCCGTAAGGCTACCATCGGCAGCACCAGGACAGCTCACATCTGTTGCCTCGATGTCTATGACTGGCGGATCAGGCTGTACAATGGTAAAGAGTACCGCTTTTTGACAATTATGCGCATCACTGACGGTAAGGGAGTAATTGCCTGGTGCCAGACCAGTAGCCATAGGTCCTGTTTGGCCATTGCTCCACAGATAGGTATAAGGTGGTGTGCCACCGCTTACGGTAGCTGTAGCAGTACCAGTGGCGCTGTTGCAGGCACTAGGAGTGGTAGTTACTGCTATGTTGAGTGGTGCGGGCTCTGGTAGCTCGATGACTTGTGTAGTGCTGCACCCCTGCGCGTCACTCACAGTGACTGTATAGGTACCTGCCGGAATATTGGCAAGTATAGGGGTAGTAGCCCCTGTATTCCATTGGTAGCTGTAAGGCGGAGTGCCGCCCCAGCCACTTACCTCAATCGAACCATTGGCATCACCGGCACAGAGTGGCGGCATGAGAATGACATCGATGATCAACTCATCGGGCTGTACAAGCATGATGGATGCGGAATCCGTACAGCCCTGTGCATCAGTGACCGTAACGCTATAGGTACCTGGCGGTAAATTTTCTATTTCTGGGATAGTAGCCCCTGTGCTCCATAGGTAGCTTAGGGGGGGCGTGCCGCCAGTGACTATGGCTGATGCCAAACCAGTGCTGGTGCCGTAGCAATCAGGGGATTCACCTACAACCGTGACCATCGGCGGATTGGGCGCAGGGAGGTTTACTTGGGCAATGGTCGTACAGAAATGTGCATCGGTCACAGTGACTACATATGTGCCGGCACCTAAGTTGCTAATAGTGGGAGTAGTGGCCCCTGTGTTCCACTCATACATATAGGGCGGAGTACCTCCACTGACATTTACAGTGGCACTTCCATTGAGTACTTCGCAGTCAGGTGGCTGGCTATTGATGGTAGCTACTAATGGATCGGGCTGTGGCAATACGATGGTATCCACCAAACTACAGCCATTCGATTCAGTAACAGTGACGATGTAGGTGCCCGCAGGGATGTAACTGAGTACGTTGTTAGTCGATCCCGTATTCCATTCATAGGTATAGGGTGGAGTCCCCCCCCATCCCGTTACTTCGATACTGCCATTGCTGTCGCCAAAACACAATGGTGGGTTGATAATCACGTCGAGTATGAAATCTGGCGCTGCATTGCCAATGATTACAGTATCGGCACCACTGCAGCCGTTGATGTCAGTTACTGTTACCGAGTAGGTGCCTGGGCCCAAGTTGCTGATGGAAGCTGTTGTGGCACCTGTATTCCATTCGAAGAAATAGGGCAGGGTGCCGCCACTGACAAATGCCATTGCCTGCCCGTTGGTTTGACCAGGACATACATAAGGAGTGGCTATAGCCGTAACTAATAAATTTGGGGGTTCATTGATCGATATAGTTGCTGTACCACTACATCCGTTGCTGTCGGTAGCAGTGACGGAATAAGTACCTGCCGGCAAATTGATTATGGTACTGCCTGTAGTACCTGTACTCCACTGGTAAGAGTAAGGTGGTGTACCACCTGTTGCTTGTGCCATGGCCCAACCGTCGCTACCACCGCAGCTACTGACATCGTAGCTTACCACATTCACTGTGAGTGATGGGCCTGGTTGTACGATAGCCGTATCTGTGGCGGTACATCCGTTGACGTCTGTGGCAGTTACGGTGTAGGTGCCAGGAGCCAGGTTAGTGATAGAAGAGCCTGTTTGGCCATTACTCCAAACAAAGCTGATGGGTGGGGTGCCCCCATTGGTGGTAGCTGTGGCCGAACCATCGAGTGCCCCATTGCAGCTTTCGGGTGTTCCAGTAGCTTGTACACTGAGTGTCGATTGATCGATCAAGGTGGCTGTTTTAGTGCCCGTACAACCTTCGCTGTCCGTTATTGTCACTGTATAAGTACCTGGTGGTAGATTGGTGATGGTTTGGCCTGTTTGCCCGTTATTCCACTGGTAGGTATAAGGTGGCGTGCCTCCTATTGGATTGACGGTAATACTGCCGTTATTTTGCCCGCATACGGGATTATTGACAATTAACCATGCTGAAATGCCTCCGGCTGCTTGTACGCTTCCAGAATCACTGGCAGTACAGCCTGCTTGATCCATTACATTTACTACATAAGTGCCAGGTGGCAAGCTGTCTATAGTTGCAGTGGTATCTCCTGTATTCCACAGGTAAGTGTAAGGTGCGACGCCTCCACTTACAATGGCAGTAGCGGTGCCTCCGGCACCATTGCAGGCTGCATCGGTCACGGCTACTGCTACATTTAATACACTATCTGCCACTGTACTACAGGTGACTACGCCGCAAAGATTTGCGTCCATGATCGTCACGCAATAGTAGCCTGGATCTAGGCCAGTAATGGTTTGTGTAGTAGCCCCCGTACTCCAGTTAAACGAATAGGGTGGTGTGCCTCCACTTACATCTGCTGTTAAGGTAGCAGGTAGTGCACAGTTGACGTGCACTATGCCTGCCCATAGAGGTGGGGGCTCAGTTAATGTGATTTGGGCATTGCCAGTATTGCCCAAAGAATCTGTTACTACAACACTATATGTGCCTGCTGGCAAATTGCTAATGACTTGTGTAGTATCACCTGTGTTCCACAGATATGCATAGGGAGGTACTCCACCTGATGGCCAAGCCGTAACTGTGCCATTAGCAAAACCGCCACAGCTCGGTGGAGTAGCTTGTAGCACTACAGTGATTTGTCCAGCTACAGGGGTTGTGTAGAGAAGTGTCAGCAAAAGCCCACTTACATAAAGGAAATAATTCCAGGACGCAAAGTGTATACGTGTGTCCATAGGATGATTCGTTTTTTGAGAAAATAGATGTAGTAGCACAAAGCGTAATTCATTCTTTGTACAGTGTAGTGCTCGTTGATTTGTTTGCGAAGGGGAAAACAACTGACCTGTCCTTTGCCAGGCGAAAGGCATTTATGTCAATGGGGAAGGAGTAGATGCCTGGAAGCTGAGACTCTTAAGCCTGCTAGTAGTAGTGAAAAGGTATGCAGCAAACTATAAGCATACAGCCACTCTATAGTTGGGTAGGTACAAGGCTGCCGCTTGCTGCTGCCAATATAAAGCTATTTTTCCATATTATGAAGTAATCGAGAATTTGGAATTGCGTGTTGAGTTGGCCCTTTAAAGGGAAAAACTTGCCGTTGAGCGAAAGCGCTGTACATCGGCAACAAAAAGGTTTTTTATTTGAGCACTGAAATTCGGCGAAAAGATCAGTTTAATACCTTTACGCTACCGATCTTGGAGATTTTGAAAGGATGCAATTTCCTTTCCTCAACAATAAAAAGGGCAGGTATGGGAAGACTTCAGCCTTTCACGCACCCCTATAAAATCAGTGATGCATATCGCAGGAAAGTGGCCTATTTCTGTATGGAGTTCGGCATAGACCATCCCTTGCGGATTTATTCTGGTGGGTTGGGATATTTAGCGGGTTCTCATATGAGGAGTGCCTACGCGCTGCGGCAGCAGCTAATTGGCATTGGCATTTTGTGGAAGTACGGTTACTACGAGCAACAGTG
Source organism: Saprospiraceae bacterium (assembly GCA_026982695.1). Classification (GTDB taxonomy): domain Bacteria; phylum Bacteroidota; class Bacteroidia; order Chitinophagales; family Saprospiraceae; genus WFYJ01. The sequence continues at coordinate 63,918 of JALSGS010000014.1, read as the reverse complement.
GAACGAACAAAATGAGATGAGCGCGGTATTCCGAGAGCGATTTTATAGCTTTTTGGAAGACACAGGCATTCAATATCGGATTGAGGTAAATGGGCATCCTGTATGGGTGCGTGCCTGGTATCTGCCGCCAGAAGTGTTTGGCACTGCCCCTATATTCTTGCTTTCTACTGACGTACCCGAGAACGATTATTTGGCTCGTACGATTTGTCATAGGCTGTACGATGACAACGTAGAGACCAAAATCGCTCAATACATCCTCTTGGGGCGGGGGGGAGCTCAGTTGTTAGATCACATTGGTTTCGACGCTCAGGTGTATCATCTTAATGAAGCCCATGGACTGCCTGCGGCATTCTATCTGTATGAAAAATGGCGGTCTGCTGCAGCGGTATGCGATCACTTGGTGTTTACTACGCATACGCCCGTGCCTGCCGGCAATGAATCGCACGATATTGCCCTACTCGAACGCATGGGATTCTTTGGGGGGGTGCGTCGCGAAGAAGTGATCCAGCTCACAGGGATTGATGAATCTACATTCAACCTTTCATTGGCTGCATTGCGCATGGCGCGTATGGCCAATGGCGTGTCGAAGTTGCATGGCCAGGTGGCACGCGATATGTGGCGCAATTATGATGGCATTTGTCCAATTGTACATGTCACTAATGCCCAAGACTTTGCCTATTGGCACGACCACCAGCTATATGAGGCTTTGGAAAAAGGCGATGATGTAGAGATAAGCCAGCGCAAACGACAAATGAAAGCAGAACTTTTCCAGGTCGTCGCTGACCAAACGGGCAAGCTGTTTGATCCTGATGTGTGCACTATTGTGTGGGCCAGGCGTTTTGCCGCCTATAAGCGCCCTGATCTTATTACGCGTAACTGGGAGGAGTTTGTCCAGTTGGTGACGAACAAAGAGCATCCCATCCAGCTTATTTGGGCGGGCAAGCCCTATCCGAAAGACTATGGAGCTATTGCTACGTTCAACAAGTTGTCGCATATGGCTGCCCAATTTCCCAATGTGGCTGTGCTTTCGGGATATGAGATGAATCTGTCTAAGGCGCTAAAACGAGGTGCTGATGTGTGGTTGAATAACCCCCGAGTGACCAGAGAAGCTTCGGGCACAAGTGGCATGACAGCTGCAATGAATGGGGCTATCAATTGCTCGACCTGGGATGGCTGGATTCCCGAGTTTGCTAAAGATGGTCATAATGCTTTTGTAGTACCTCTTGCCGATTTATCGCAACCTCTTGAGTACATAGACGAACAGGATCGCAAACATCTGATGGAAGTATTGCGCAGGCGTGTATTGCCTATTTACTATCAGCGTCCAGATGAATGGGCAGTCATACGTAGGCGCAGCATGCAACAGATCATTCCTTTCTTTGATAGTAAACGCATGGCAAAGGAATACTATGAAAAGATCTATACGTTCCGCAACCGCCACTCGGGGTTAGAGCAGCTTATTTCTACGTCGGGTGTACAACTGAACTGAATGAGGGAAGCCACCTTGTCGAAAGGCAAATGGCATTGTGTCAAAATGCGTAGTGCCAGCCTCCTTGCGCAAGGAAGCTGGCACTACATGCTTAAAAGACAAAGGATCAGTTGCCGTTGTCGGGATTGATAGGAGTGCCATCGGGGTTGAAGTACATGAGATACTCATCACAGGCCAGTTGAGGCATCTGGATGCCCTGATAGTTAAGATGTAACTTTTGGCCTACACCATTGGACCCCGGCACATAATCTACTACAATCGTTTCTGTAAAGTTGTACACTGGGCTAACAATGTTAATCACGGTATCTTGAGTGGGTACTTGGAGGTTGTAAATGCGCCGATCGAGGCCAGCGTAAATGATGGCAAAGTCGTAGTACTGTCCTTGACGTAGTTTGGTAGTCCATCCATTTCCACTTTTCATGTTGCCCAAGAGCGTGTAAGCAGGGCAACTAGGATCTCTAAAGAGTATGGGTAGCGTGGGACGTACTTCAAGTCCATTGGGGCATACGCCACTTACCTCAACGTATATTTCTATCCATTCTTCTTTTCTCAGGCTGGTACCTATATCTATGTCTGTGGGGTTGAAGAATGTACCACTGCAGATGTCAAAAGGATCTGATTCGAACAACATGTCGTCTTTACACACTTCGTCACCGTCCCAGATGCGCAACTTGACATTGCCTGCAGGTGGATAGAAGACGAAAATGCGCTCGAGATTGTAAAAGCGGAAGTAACGCCCCTGTGTAACCGGCTGGTTTGTCGTTGCATCGACAAGTTCGGTGTAAAAAGTGCGGAAAATGCTTGCAGTTTTAGGGATATCGGAATAGATGCGAAATAAGGTATAGGTACAGCCTGAAGGTACGGCACCTATGAACCAAAACGACAAGTGGGGCTGATCAAAAGCTACATATAGCTGGCCGCTATCGTCTTGCTGTACGGTGACACTCTTTTCTTGCTTCCACACAGCTGCATCTTCATCAAAGCTCGCTACTACTAATTGGTCACCTACTTGAATGGGCTCGTCGGTAGTAGGATTGATCGTCTGAGGGTCAAGGGGCACTTCAATGCGGATGGGTTGGCTGAAGGTCTTGACTTCTTGTCCATTGACGTACATGTCTAATGAGTAGAACACTAATGGGCGTATGCCAGACGGCCCCATGTCAAAACCTTGGGCATTTAAGAAGTTGGCTACTGCTAACTCACCGGGGAAGGCTTTTAGTGCCATGGGATTGTAGGGATCGAACTGGCCAATTTGTACTACGGCTTCGCCCTGTAGCCTCTGTCCATTAGTGGCAAAGGCAACAGTTTGGGCAGGTATGGAAACTTCAATGGGAGACAGACTTGATGTGGGCGTTCGGCTAATCAGTTGTACTTCGCTGGTAGTGCCTTGTGCCCCTAAAGTTATGGCAGCGGTTTTGAATGCCACACCATCTCCATCGGTAGCTTCGCGTACTAGGGGGATAGTAATGAACTGAAACTCATCCACGTTGTATATGACGATGTCTCGGTAGGAAGGCAAATAGCCAGGAGCATCAGCTTTGATGGTAAATTTTAGGGGGTTTTCCTCGTCAACTATGGTAATTTTACGCACCCCTAAGTTGACGAAGTTGCCTCCATCGGTTTGAATTTCTTTTTCACCTAGTACGGAGTAGATCTTGTCCTTATCCTTGCCCAAGATCTCTATTTCGATGCCTTCGGGTGCTATATTGGGGTCACTGGCATCAATGTATTGTACAGTGGCAAAGTTAGTCAACAGGTCGGTGTCAAACACGACCCCCGTTTCGGAAGCGATATCTGCGATTTTGTTGCACGAGCTGACCATCAGGCCAAACAGGGCTAACGCGCATGCGGTCAGAATGCTGATAGATCTTTGTTTTTGAAGCCGCTTCATGACAGTTTAGTTTGATGGTTAAATAATTTGTACGTCAAACGGATAGAGAAGACTGGAAGCCATCTCAGAAAGTGGGTCAATTGGGTGAGTCGTTCTGCTTTTTCTTCATTCCCTCGCAGCAAATTGGTGGCAGTCACACTTATTCTGTGTTTCAGTCGGTAATAGGTACCCACATCCAAGTTGACCCCTATCCTTTTTTTAGGCACGATGCGGCCCAAAGCTATTCCGGCATAAGGGGCAAAGGGTATGGGATAATTCACTCTGCCTGACCAATAACCAATTTCTTCGGGGGTGAAATCGATATCATTGAAGCGAAATGTGCCAGCTAATTGGATTTTTCCCGATAGCTCACTGGTAGCAAATAACCCAATGCCGCCACATATTCTGAACCAGTCTTTTTTCTGCCATGGAGGTATGTCTACCCATAGGGCTACATGATGCATGTCTACACTTCCATCGAGCAATAATTCGAAGCTCAACCGTCCTCCCAAATCGGTGACAAAGTCCTCTATGGCTATTTTCAAAAAAGCACCTTGTACCCGTAGCCACATCTTTTTGCCAGTAAGCGGCGTTGCAATTTCTATAGCTGGTAGCCCGTCACTGCCTAAACGCACAGCACTAACGAGCTTGTCAGATTGTGCGGTGGACAGGTTGTTGCATATCATTGTAAATACACAAAAAAGTACACTTACCCTCATAACCTTTAATCAGGCATAACACAAAAAATTCCTTCCCGTAATAGGGTGGATATGTTCATCTTAAAAAGGATCGGTTCGGTGGGATAACCAGCAGTTGGATTGCGATAGGGTGTTGGAGAATTGCGATAGGTTGGATTGTAATGGATGGCAAGATAAGAGATAGCCATGCGAATTCCAAAATTCGACGGCAATCATTTTTTTTATTGCTTTGTTGTGCCAACTAACATTGTGGAATGTAACTGTATTTTTTTTAAAAAAATATTATATGTTTGAAAAAAATGTATATGTGTCACGCCGAGAGGCTTTGATGGAAATTGTGTCGGATGGGGTTGTCTTGTTGCCGGCTAACGAAGAAGTGGGGATGAATTATGCAGGTAATCCGTATCATTTTCGGCAAGACTCTAATTTTCTGTATTACTTCGGCATTGACCGGCCAGGCATGGTAGGATTGATTGATGTGAATGCGGGTGAGAGTTGGATATTGGGCCAGGACCCTTCTCTTGAAGATGTGGTATGGATGGGCGAACAGCCGTCAGTGGTTTCGTTAGCGGAAGCTACTGGTGCCACCCATTGGGGGTGTTTGGATCAAGTGAAAGAACTTTTGGCCAAAGCCCAATCGCAAGGCCGCAAAGTACACTATTTGCCGCCATATCGAGCGGCCACTATGCTCGCATTGCATCAGTGGTGTAATGTGCCGTTAAGCCGTGTGGTGGAAGGAGCATCGGAGGAATTGATTCGTGCGGTGGTGGCTCAACGCAGCTGCAAAGGGCCAGAAGAAATACGCGAAATAGAACGAGCAGTAGATATTACTGCAGCCATGCACTTGGCAGTGATGCGTGCAGCTCGGCCGGGCATGAAAGAGGTACAACTGGCAGGCATTGCACGGGGTATTGCTATAGCAGCAGAAGGGGAAGTGGCTTATCCAGTGATCTTGACCGTGCAAGGTCATATATTGCACAATCACTATCACGGCAATGAATTGCGGGCAGGCCAAATGGTGTTGGGCGATTTTGGCGCAGAGACCAAGCGACACTATGCAGGCGATATCACCCGAACTTTTCCAGTCTCAGGCCAATTTACCTCGCCCCAGCGCGACATCTACCAAATTGTCTTGGGGGCTCAGCTGCAAGCTATTCAGCAAATAAAACCAGGTGTGCCATATCGAGACATCCATCTACTGGCAGCTACGCATCTTGCTGAAGGGCTAAAGGCATTGGGGCTCATGCGCGGCGATGTGGCGGAAGCGGTAGCGGCAGGTGCTCATGCACTGTTCTTCCCTCATGGTTTGGGGCATATGCTTGGCTTGGACGTACATGATATGGAAGGTTTGGGAGAGAACTATGTCGGCTACGACGATGAAGTTCAGCGTTCGGAGCAGTTTGGCACAGCCTATTTGCGCTTGGGCAAGCGGCTCAAGGCTGGCTATGTGTTAACCGTTGAGCCTGGCATTTACTTTATCCCAGCTTTGATTGCTCAATGGCGTGTGGAAAAACGGCATGCCGATTTTATCAACTACTCGGAAGTGGCCAAATGGCAATCTTTTACTGGAATTCGTATAGAGGATAACGTTTTAGTCACTGAAGAGGGGCATCGCGTCTTGGGCGAGCCTTTGCCCAAACAGATAGAAGAAATAGAGGCAATCAGAAAGGAAGCACTCGAGTCGTAATGAAAAAAGCGTTTTATCCAGGAGCTTGAGGCAGCTCTTCTGCACCTCGAGCTCCTGGACATTTAGTGACAGGGGTGATTGTCTGAATCAAAATTGACTTGACCAAAGATACCAAAACGAAGTGCAAGGCCTGTACTTAATCCAGATAGCTCGTCATGGGTCAACGGTGCAGTGAGATCCAAGTCCTGTAGGTAGTGGTATGCAATAGTGCCTGACAGGCGCAGCCAATGAAACAAGTTGACCTCTATGTCTGCCTCAGGAGTGAGTATAAATACTCGATCTGAAAAGTTGTCTGTGGGCATATCAGCAGGTTGCATGCTGAGATTGCCCCACCCAGTTTTTATGGAAGTAAAAGGATGTATGACCGTGTAGCTGCGGTGTAAAACCCAACCACAGTCCATTATGGCTGAGTTTGAACTGTTGGGATTGCTCTTCGAACAGATGGGAGGCACAGCCCATACTTGCGAGTTGATATCCGCCTATAAACCATTGGTCCACAACGCGTGCACTACCTTTACCACTTGCGGTGCCAGGCCTGTGGTAAAAGTCAAAGAATTTTCTCAGCGTAGCACCAAAAAAGCCTGTGCGCTCGACACTATTGAATAGTGTTTCGTCTTTTTAGGCCAATGCGGAAGTAATGAGCATGCACATCATCAAAAAAAGCCTAATAAATGTAAATGTGTCCTATTCATATGGCTCGTTTTTGAAGTTGAGACCGATTTGATGAAGTGATTCACAATGATATGAATGCTTTGAAAGGGACCACATTTTGATGGAAGTGTTGCACGATATGCACTGAGAAGAGGTAAATATTGCTAATGGCAATAACTTAGCGTGTAGCAGAGGCGTAATCGAAATGGCTAGCTGTTTTCCCTAGAGGCGGCTGCGAATTCTCATTCGAACAAGATGTGCTCATGTACTCAAAAACTCCTTATGCTGGGGGCTTTACCTCTGCACCCAGTAGTGTGACTATTTTAAGGCCAGGAATAGTTTGTTCGAACCAGCGTAGGGGTGCATGTATTTTGTTGCCCGTACAGGTGTCGGCTTTGAAAAACAGGTAGTATAATTGGAGTTGGCTGCCAAATCGTTTGATGAGAGCTTCGAGGCGGTGGTGAGCTACCCATGGTTTTTCTTCTATAAAGAGGTAGCGCCATATGTACCAGGCCTCGTCGTGCCACTCGATTAAATCGAGTAAGAGTATATCATCAATGATTTTCTCCAAAAACTTTCGGGCTAATCGTCCGTGATGCCGCGACCAGTCGCGGGGAATGGTGCGTGGCTCCTGCCATTTGAATGCGTCGTGTACGATGGCCGCAATGCGCAGGCGTACACGCGTATCAGGGCAACATGCCATCAGATCTATATTGCGCAGTACTTCTTGCACATGGCGCGCAACTATCCCTTCGGGATGCCCAAAACGAGGCTCACCCCAATACAGGCCTTTTCTAATGGGGGGCATAGAAAGTAGGCGCTGCTCAAGCATGTTTTCGGGCGGTAGCAAGCAATAGAGTTCGTCATCAAGGGATGAGACAGGTTCTTGAAGGATACGCACAGAGTGTTTTTTTTGGTTTGTGGTGGCTAGGACTGAGTAATGCATGTACACTGAGTCGTTTGTAAAGGGTACCAAACAAGAAAAAAGATTGCCCCCTTATCAATGAAATTGAATAAAAACAAATTGCCACATCAGAAAAGATGTGAGTTGGTGTTGGGTGAGCGTAAAGTGAACAGCATTTGAACAGGTAAGATATGCGTTAACACAGCGTTAATGCATATGCATATTGTTGGTTCAAATGAATCCTTAAAATAGCTTCGCCAATTATAGGGACGTTGTACTACATTGTCAAGATTTAGGCATTTGAGATGCATTTATTGTGCCGAAATGAGACTCAGGTCCAAAAATGAAAGTACATGAAAGCTTGGTGGTGGAGCTTGATAGGTGGCCTTGTGGGTGGGCTTTTGGCTGTGGGGGGTATGTGGTGGTTGATGTCGCCAATTAGGCCTACGAAAGAGCTACAACGAACGTCGGTTTGGGCAGTAAATCGGGTCCGAGTTAGTGATCGAGGATTGCGTTTAAATGTATCGCCTTCTTTGATTGGGCAGGGTATATGTGATTTTACAGAGGCGGCTAGGCGTGCTTTGCCTGCAGTTGTGTCAATAACAGCAGTAATAGGTGGTAGTCGGGTGAGTACGTATACTGACAACTGGTTCTTCAAATGGTTTGAGGCGCCCTTTGAGGAGTATTTTGGCCCGCACGAGGGGAAGGGCTCGGGGGTGATCTATCGATCTGATGGATATGTATTGACCAATTATCACGTAGTTGAAGGCGCATCTGAAGTATGGGTAAGTCTTTATGACAACCGCACTTTTGAGGCTGAGCTGGTAGGTACATATCCACCCTCTGACATTGCCGTGCTGAAAATAAATGCACGAGATTTACCCACTATGCCGCTAGGCGATTCAGATGCAGCCCAAGTGGGCCAGTGGGTATTGGCTGTAGGCAATCCAATGGATTTGCGCGCTACTGTGACGGCTGGTATTATCAGTGCAAAGGGCAGAGATATTGACATTATTCGCGATAATCTGGCCATTGAATCATTTATTCAAACCGATGCAGTGGTCAATCCAGGTAATAGTGGTGGGGCATTGGTAGATATGGAAGGAAGGCTGTTGGGAATTAATACAGCTATTGCTACCCAAACGGGCTTCTATCAAGGATATTCCTTTGCTATCCCCATCAACTTAGCAGCCAAAATTGCCGATGACATTGTGGCTTATGGCAGCTATCAGCGGGGTTTCTTAGGGCTGGAGGTAACCGAGCTCGATACAGAACTGGCTCAACAGCTGGATTTGAACACCTCACAAGGTGTGATAGTAACCAAAGTGATACCCGAAAGCCCCGCAGCGATAGCCGGTATACAAGTACACGACTTGATTCTTGCTGTCGATGGGCATCCCATAAGCTCAGCACCTACTTTACTTGAGTATGTAGGTAGGGCGCGCGTAGGACAAACTTTACACCTAACACTTGACAGAAAGGGAAAAAAGCTACAAATTGCTGTTGTATTGAAAGGTATTAAATAGTTTTTTAAGAGTTTCTTAACAAATTATACTGCAACATTTTTTGGTTTCGGTCAGTTGCTTAGAGTACAAAGAGACTTGTTTAAAGTTGGTTTTTCGTTTTGTTTTGATGCGTCTGTCCCCGAGAGGGGGCGGACGTTTTTCATTTGAGTGGGTAGGGGAGTGGTCCTTCTCGATTTGGGGGAACAAAAAAAGCCGCACCTTTGTGCGGCTCCCTTGTAAATCCCTTGAACATATCCAAAAACGAAAATCTTTTTTCAAAAAGTGAGGCACAGATTTGCAAATAAGGGATAATGTGCTTTACATTTGCTTTTGTCTAATTCAATAAAATCCCATGAACTGATTCCAAGGCAAATTATTTAATCCCATGTGCATTTTCGGCCGGCTTTTGCTGGCCTTTTTATTTTGAACTCATGGGTGTTGTTGTAAAAGAAGGGCGGCCCCGACGTGGGGCCCTTCCTACCAACAAATTATAATCCCATGAACATATGTCAACGCTGATGGGGATTTTGTCAAAAGAAGCCGTCCCGCAAGAGGGATAAAGCGAGACGGCGTCCTATTAACAAATTATAATCCCATGAACATTTTCAAAACCGATAGCTGATCCTTTTGATCGGCTCTTTTCCAGTCGCCTCTTTGCCTATCATTCACATTGCAAATATCTACTGAATGCTTAGGGTGTACAAGGACATTGTATTGGTGTTTTAATATTTTTTTTAAGTCAATATGTACTTAATGTGCTGTTTTACAGTGTGTTGATTTTTTATTCATTGTATTTTTGTGAAAAAAAATAAAAACAAACGCTCTTTCTCCTAAAAAAATAAGCCCATTATGAACGGCGCATGATGGGCTTTTGATATATATAGTGATCTAAAAACCAAAAAATGATCAATTTAGTACATCTTCGACGGGGACGTGGGGCAAACTGAAGGCTTCTGCTACAGCCGGATGCACTACTTTTCCATGGACTACGTTGAGTCCTTTGCGCAAGGCAGCGTCTTGTCGGCAAGCTTCTTGCCAGCCAGAATCAGCTAGTTTTACGGCATAGGGTTGTGTGGCGTTGGTTAGTGCGATAGTAGAGGTATAGGGTACTGCACCAGGCATATTGGCTACACAGTAATGAACAATGTCGTCGATGACGAAGATGGGATTGGCATGAGTGGTGGGTTTGCACGTCTCGATGCAGCCACCTTGATCCACCGCTACATCGACCAGTACTGTGCCGGGTTGCATCTCTTTAAGCATATCTCGGGTGATGAGCTTGGGCGCCTTGGCACCTGGAATGAGTACTGCACCAATGATAAGGTCGTGATTAGTGATGAGTCGTCGGATGTTGTATTCGTTAGAGAATACAGTTTGTACATTGGCTGGCATGATGTCAGCCAGATATCGCAGGCGAGACAGGTTAATGTCGAGTATCGTGACATGCGCACCCAGCCCGGCAGCCATTTTGGCTGCTTGTGTACCTACTACGCCACCTCCCAATATGAGCACTTTAGCTGGAGGAACCCCTGGCACACCACCTAACAAAATGCCGCGACCTCCCATGGGTTTTTCCAAATACTTGGCACCTTCCTGGATGGCCATTCGGCCTGCTACTTCAGACATGGGCACCAGTAGGGGAAGGCTTTTGTCTGCCAGCTCTACGGTTTCGTAGGCCAAGCAGATGGCTTTGCGCTCGATCATGGCCTGAGTAAGAGGTTCGTAGCTAGCGAAGTGAAAGTAGGTGAAGATGAGTTGGTCTTCTTTGACGAGCTCGTATTCGGGTTCAATGGGTTCTTTGACTTTGATAACCATTTCGGATACATCATATACTTCTTCGAGGGTAGGGAGTATTTCAGCGCCATGTGCTTCGTAGGCTTCATCTTTGAATCCACTGCCTATGCCTGCACGTGTTTGTACATAGACTTTGTGGCCTCTTTTGGTGAGTTCCAGTGCACCAGCAGGGGTGAGGGCTACGCGATTCTCGTTGGGCTTGATTTCTTTGGGTACACCAATAACCATGTTGCGAGTTTTACTTGATCAGGACGGGTTGTAAAAAACGGCGTAAAGATAATTGGCCATGATTAATCTCAATGATCCATTTTGGGTAACATGTGATAAGCGTATAGGGCATAGTGCTTTTATTTTTTTGTAAAAATGAGTACTTTTCAGGAAGTGAATCGCATGACATACTTGAGTAAAATACGTGGCTTATGATGAATGAACGCATCTCCTCCATTATGACCATTAATGTGGTCACTGTTAGCCCTACTGATACTTTGCAAGATGTACGCGAGCTGCTTTTCGAGCGCCATTTTCACCATTTACCGGTAGTAGAGGGTAGCAACAAAAAGCTGGTTGGCATTGTCACTTCTTGGGATTTGCTCAAGAATCAAGCCGCTGTAGATGATTACAGCCGCATTCGCGTAGCCGACGTGATGACGCGCAAGGTGGTCACATTGCAGCCCAATGAGCTGGTGGGAGCAGCTGCACTCATCTTTTTGCGCCATTTGTTTCATGGCATTCCCATTGTCAACGATGAAGGCGAGCTGGTCGGCTTAGTGACTACTCATGATGTGTTGAAGTATTTGTACTACAAGGAATACCCCAACGATGAGTTTGCCCAATCATTTGAGTTTAGGCCCAAATAGTCTACTCATTCTTCATTTTTGAAGAGGTCCCACAATGGATCGGTGGGTAGTGGGGCCAAGCATGTCAATGGCTCTTTGCGCACCGGATGCGTGAAGGAGAGTGCTCTGCAATGCAAGTGGATGGTACCCTGCGGGTTGGGCTGTGCAGATCCGTACTTTACGTCTCCGTGAATGGGCCACCCCATTTTAGCCAGCTGCGCTCGGATTTGATGAGGACGCCCTGTGAGTGGCTTGATTTCCAGTAGATAGTGTTGCCCTATGCGCGATTTGAGCCTATAGTTCAATTCGGCTTTTTTAGCTTCAGGATGCCGGGGACGGTCCCAAGCGTGACTCCGGTTTTTTCGGGGGTCTTTTTTGATGTAGTGTATCAGGCGGCCGCTTAAGGGGTCGGGAGCAGTGCGGACTAAAGCCCAATAGATCTTTTCCACTTTTCTTTCTTGAAATAGCCTGTTCATGCGGCTCAGTGCTTTGCTAGTACGGGTGAGTACGACTACGCCACTTACAGGGCGGTCGAGTCGGTGCACCAAGCCGAGAAACACATCGCCTGGCTTTTGGTACTTGTGCTTGATGTATTGTTTAGCCCAATCTACCAGGCTGAGATCGCCCGATTCATCGCCTTGTACTAACCAACCTGCCGGTTTATTGACTATGAGCAGGTGGTTGTCTTCGTAGAGCACTTCGGGTAAAGATTCCATATTTGCACTGCCCATAGGGGTAGATCTTTTTGTGCCAAAATGTTTGGTGCAAGGCATTTTAAATCAGCTTGCAAAGCTATGAAAATATCGATCGGATTTAGCCCTTGCCCTAACGATACCTTCATTTTTGATGCCATGGTACATGGCAAAATAGATACAGAGGGGTTGACCTTTGAGGTACATATGGCAGATGTAGAAGTACTCAACCAATGGGCTTTCGAGGGCAAGCTGTTAATGACTAAACTCAGTTTTCACGCTTGGGCATATTGCTTAGATCGTTATGTGCTCTTGGATACGGGAAGTGCTTTGGGCAATAATTGTGGCCCGCTGCTGATTAGTCGCGATGCCTGTGGGCTAGAAAATGTGGGAGATCGGCCCATCGCCATTCCTGGCCGTTTCACTACCGCCAATTTCTTGCTCAGTATGGCTTTGCCAGCTTCCAAAAATAGAATCTGCTGTCTTTTCAGTGAAATCGAGCAGGCAGTGCGTGAAGGCGTAGTGGACTTCGGTCTGATCATTCACGAGAATCGCTTTACTTATGCGCAAAAGGGCTTGTACAAGGTGGCAGACTTGGGTGAACTTTGGGAAGCGCGCACAGGATTGCCCATTCCCTTAGGGGGCATCGTGGTGCGTAGAGATTTGCCCTTGGCTGTGCAACAAAAGTTGGAGCGCGTCTTGCGCCGGAGCGTGGAATGGGCTCTTGCTCATCCGCAAGGCCCTATGGAGTTTGTGCGCGTTCATGCACAAGAAATGGATGAGCGAGTCATGCGCCAGCATATTGGATTGTACGTCAATGACTACACGTGCTCGTTGGGTGCTAAAGGGAGAGCTGCTGTGAAGCACTTGTTCGAGAAGGCATGGGAGTGGAAGGTAGTGCCACCTTTTGAGGGAGCACTTTTCTTAAATGAAGCTTAGCGGAAATAGTAGCGTTCCAACTGAAAGAGAAGCGAAAGGGTTTACCCTGTTGAAAGTGATATTTGTATGAATGTGTTTTTATTTTAATGTTTTGGCATGTTTATTGTACATGCTGTGAGTGTGTAAGTTTTGTAAGATTCGTTTTTCACGGGCCCGCGAGCGATCGCGGGTTTTTTATTTTTTGGGTTGATCGGCAGTTGGGTTCTCTGCCTTTTCATCATAGGTGAACTTATAGCCCACACCACGTACAGATTGGAAGTATTTGGGCTTTCGCGGATCTTTTTCGAAATACTTTCGAAACGAGAGAATGAAATTGTCGATTGTACGGGTAGTGGGAAACACATCATAGCCCCATACGGATTGTAGGATCTGTTGTCGGGAGACGACCTCGTTGCGTCGCTCTATGAGCAGTTTGAGCAATAGCGCTTCTTTTTTCGTCAAAGTGAATTTGCCGGGATTCCCCCAAGCTTCGTAGGTGCTGAAATTGACGCGATTTTTTCCAAAGGAAAATTGGTTGGTGTTGAGCTTGGGGTTTTGAGTGGTTCGTTGTAGCAGTTTTTTTATTCGAAGTAATAGCTCTTCGAGGTGGAAGGGCTTAGTCAGGTAGTCATCGGCGCCGCGGCGCAATCCCGTGATGCGATCGGTGGCGGTATTGCGTGCAGTGAGCATGAGAATAGGAACGTGGGCATTGTGTAGCCTGATTTGTTCGCATACTTGTAGCCCGTCGAGCTCGGGCAACATGATGTCAAGGATGATGAGGTCGAAGTGTTGACCTTGATACAGTTCGATGGCTTTCTTGCCATCTTTTGCGGTGACTACTTCATAACCTTCTTCTTCGAGATTGAGTTGCACCAGATCTCGAATGCCTTCTTCGTCTTCAACCAATAGAATGCGCATTGTTTTTAGTTTTTTTGTCAGTCGGATGGATGGGTATCTTAATGACAAACCGCGCGCCGGATGGATAGTTGTCCATTACATCGATTTGGCCACCATGTGCGTGCACGATTTGCCTGACAATGTACAGCCCCAGTCCAGTGCCTTTGGTCGTACGCGTTTCTTCATTACCTACGCGATAGAACTTATCGAAGATGCGCTTTTTTTCCCAATCGGGAATTCCGGGCCCTTGGTCGCTGAGGCTTATTACCAACGTCTTTTCTGTCTCCTTAAGTGCAAGGCTGAGCTCAATTTGCTTGGACTGGGGAGCATATTTAGTGGCATTTTCCAATAGATTGCGCAAAGCCATTTCCAAGGCTTGGCAATCGGCTTGGATTGGTGGTAGGGCAGGGCTTGCGTGCAGTTGAAATTGTATTTGTGCAAAGCGAGCTTGGTATTGGTTCAGCAATTTCTGGGCTTTTTCTAGCAAGTTACAAGTTTCGAATACAGGCTGCCATGATGCGTCGAGGCGTGCGGACAGCAATAGGTTGTTGACTAATTCGTCGAGGCGCTCGGTTTCCGATAGGGCGCGTTCGATAAGTGTTTTGCGACGAGGTGGGGGCAGGGTGCGTCGTTCGAGTGTTTCCAATACGAGACGAATGCTGGCCAACGGTGATTTGAGCTCGTGTGTGATGCTTAAGAGGAAGTTGCGCTGTTGGCGCGAGGCGCGCAACACATCGTTGTAGCCTTTGTTGATGAGCCAGATGCCCAAGATAAGGCTAACCATGAAGAAGAGCGCTTCGCCAAAGATCATGAGTTCTTGGTGCCGATACCACCTTTTCAGCTCTTGATACTCGGCGGTAGCTAAAAAGGCCTCATCATTATGGATTTGCCCTTTGGCAATCATGCCAATCTTGAGCAACTGGCTTTTGGCCAAGAAGGCGTCGCGGTTTTTGATAAAGAGCAAAACGGACCACCACCCCAGTGCTAACAGCAGGTAGGCAATGACTATCCAAGAGAGGATGCGCAAGCGGTTATATCCTTTTATGTTCACGTTGGTGTAGTGTCAAATATGAGGTCGAGTGCAGTGCAAATTTGCGTAATGGTGTAGTCAAGTATGTCTTGAGTATGAGCTGCTGACAGGAAAGCTACCTCATAGGCTGATGGCCCAAGATAGATGCTTCGTTGGAGTAGCTCATGATGCAAGTGTTTGAAACGCGCTACACTACTGGTATCAATTTGATCAGCCCGGCGTATCGTTTTCCTGCTAAAGTTAAACCAGAAAATAGATGCGATATGTGGAATCGTTAGAGCGTATCCGCGTTGGTCAGCGTGGGCTTGTATGCCTTGTACGAGCTGCTGCGTTCGTTGTTCGAGCTGAACGTACAACTCGGTTTGGAGTAACTGTTGGAGGGTGGCGTAGCCGGCAGCCATAGTTACGGGATTGGCCGACAGTGTACCTGCTTGGTATACGGGCCCTTCAGGAGCCACATAGCGCATGATTTCTGCTTTGCCTCCATATGCGCCTACGGGCATGCCGCCACCTATAATTTTGCCATAAGTTAGCAGGTCGGGTTCGATTTGATAGTATGCGGCGGCGCCTTCAAATCCGACGCGAAAGCCTGAAATCACTTCGTCAAAAATGAGCAAGGCCCCATGTGTGCGTGTCTTTTGGCGCAAGTACTTCAAGAACTCGGGGCGTTGGAGTAGCAAGCCATTGTTGGCGGGAATGGGCTCAATGATGACGCAGGCAATGTCTGAACCGTGCTGATCGAATACGACATCAAGGGCAGCCTCGTCGTCGAGTGGTAGCACAAAGGTCTCGCGTGTGAAACTCTGTGGCACGCCAGCCGAGCTACTGGTGCCAAAAGTGACTAGTCCAGAGCCTGCTTTGACCAGCAAGGAGTCTACGTGGCCGTGGTAGCAACCTTCAAATTTCACGACTTTGTTGCGGCCGGTGTATCCGCGTGCCAAGCGAATTGCCGACATGACAGCCTCAGTACCTGAGCTCACAAAGCGCACCATCTCCAAATATCGATTGTGTTCGATCATCAGCTTGCCCAACATATTGCCCATGCGGGTGGGCGTGCCGAAAGAAGTGCCTGTCGAAACAGCTTCTGTAATGGCCTGGCGTACTGCAGGGTGGTTGTGCCCTAAAATTAGGGGCCCCCAGGAGCAGCAAAAGTCGATCAATTGGTTGCCATCTTCATCCCACATATAGCAGCCTTCTCCCCGACGGATGAACAGCGGAGGCCCTGACACGGATTTGAATGCGCGTACAGGTGAGTTGACGCCACCTGGAAAATACTTTTTGGCTTCCGCAAAAAGCTGGGCCGAGCGTTGGCGGGAAATGCGATCATTGTATTTCATAGGCTTGCTCATTTTTCAATTTTGGTGTAAGCTTCGGCCTGTAAAGGTAAAATGAGCAAGTGGGCTAGAGGGATAGTGGCGGTCAGCAGTGCGTAAAATCCATTCGTGAATGGGCATACAGGTGCTGCGTAGGACGACGAGATTAGGTAATTGGTTGCATGTTTATATATTTTGTAAAAAATATATATAGATGGCTGTTTTGACGGAAGCGCAGATACAAGAATATGCGCTTGAGTTTTTACGCAAGTACTATGAACGAAGGGCAAAAGGCA
This sequence comes from Saprospiraceae bacterium, assembly GCA_026982695.1. Taxonomy (GTDB): domain Bacteria; phylum Bacteroidota; class Bacteroidia; order Chitinophagales; family Saprospiraceae; genus WFYJ01. The sequence goes on along the minus strand of JALSGS010000014.1, from coordinate 47,338 downwards.
GGTGCGTGCTGGCAGTAGCAGAAGTCCGTACGGTTCGTGGCAATAGGGCTGATGGGTTGCTTGTATGGCGACACTGGCTGACGGGGATGGTGCAGGTAGCTTCTATGGAGGCCAAGTCTCATTTGACAAAGTCAGCTATTCAGCCTCGTTTTAACTTGGGCCAGTGGCTGCGCAATTCTCTATTGGCTGGTGTAGTAGTTTGTGCGCTTACGGGAGCCTTTACCCTTTGGTACAAAGTACAGAGTGGGTGGGCCTGGCTCCTGCCACTCAACGTGTTAATAGGGAGTAGCATGCTGTATGGACTGATTACGTGGCGCAATCCTGGGCATCGGCGTGCGCGCATGATGGAGCAGCTGGGACGCTATCCGGGCAACTTTCAGTGGTTAGCTATTCCACAACGCGTGTTCAAGCAACTAAAGGCTGAGGATCGGCAGGCGCTGGTGCGCTTGTGTCTGATAGAAGGTCAAGGGCTCTTACTGGTAAGTGGAAAAAGGCGGGTGAAGGTGCAGTGTAAGCCTAAGCGCCAGCGGTGGTGGGGCAATCGAGTCTTAGCTCAGTATGCACGAGCTAAGCAGCTGTTGCGGCAGTTGGGGTAGGGAATTAGGATTTTTTATTTCTTGAATACATACTTGCGTGATGCCGGAAAATATCCATGTGCGAGGATGGTTTTTGGGGTGGGCGTTGTTATTAGTGGGATCCTGCCACACAGCTTCTGAGCAGGAACATTACCGGCAAGTGGCTGCCTCTTTTGTTCGCTTGGTATGGGCACATGAGTACGAGTTGGCCATGGCCTTGTTAGACGATCGGCTGGTAGCAGAGCCTGCAGATCGGGTTAGCTTACAAGTATCGTTCTCTGATATGGAAGCTCGGCTGCGTCGCCAGCTGGGGCAGCTATCGCATATGGCTACGGCTTTTTGGGAAAAACGGGTAGTGCGTCGTACAGACTGGGCGCATGGCCAGCAAGCCGATACACTGGTGAATTACGTGCTCGAGTTAGTAGGCATCGACAGTGTGGCTTATGTGTCTTTTTCTTTTTCTAATGGCGCAAAGATCCTACAGGTCGGTTTACATCCGTTGGTGAAGCCCAGACCTACGATCTCCCAACAGTTGCCTTTCTATTTATTCATTGCTTTGGGGTGGGGCATTGTGGGGCTAATGGCTTTTACGTGTTATCGGCTGGTACGTGATGGACCGAAGTATCTTGGGTTGTGGATTTTGTTGGTGGTATTGGGTCATGTGGGGGAGGTGGGGTATGGCGTTTTATATGGCGGTATGTGCACATAGATGGCATATTTCGGCTGTGGCCCATGGGTTTTTTGTGATGGGCTCGGCTTATGCTGCAAAAGTAGCTTGGCTGTCTGTACCTGTAGGGCTGCTGGCAGTTTGGTTTGTTGGGGCAAGGCTTGGTATTTCTCTCTTTTTAGGCAGTCCGATCAAATGGGGGGTAGTTTTAGGCCGATGAGGGTGCAACTTATCGTTTATTCATCAGTTGGGCGCAGTTGCTCGCGCACCTGGATTTTGCGCAGTAGGCGCACAAGGCGTATGTGTAGGGTAGGGTGTGCGTAGAAATATTTACCGTTGATGGTAATGCCATCGTCTTTGATGGCGACGTGGCGCAAATGGTGGTAGTATACTTTTTGGGGCTCAAGGGAAGACATCCGCCAATAGATGGCCAGGTCGGTCATGGCAAAGCCCGCTTTGAGAGTGTGGAGCAGCGTCCAGTCGTGGAGAAAGTACACGCGCTCGTTGCGCTCGACAAATAAGAAGCGGTTCAGTGCATTGTGCATCAGTTTTTCGGGCACCTCGAGCAAGTTGGTATAGATGAGTTCTTCGGGTAGGCTGGGCCAATCGAGGTAGTCCATGATCATCGCGTACAAGTCGGCTTGGGCCAAATTTGCGTAGTCGTATTTGAGAATGGCTTTGGGTAGAGGATGGACGTTGAGGTCGGCGCAGTAGTGAACGAGCAAGAAATCGATCAGTTCTTCAAGTGCTTGATCCAGTAGTGTGTCAATGGCTATGTGTGGGTCGATAGCGCGGCTTTGCAGGGTGGCTACTTGCTGAGCCAGTTGGCTAGTACGGGCCTCGAAGATTGTGCGAAACTCCGAGTTTTGTATGCGGTGCATGTAGGAATCGAAAAGGGCCAAGTCTTGTTCTTCTGCCAAAGTGCGATGTAGGAGGGCAAAGAAACGCTCAGCAATGGCTTGGGGCTGGGTGTAGGTCGAAGTAGGGTGTGCATACGCATCAGATTGGTTGGAAAGGGCGGCACCACATTGGATGCAGTAGTGTGCCTTCATGGGGTTTTCCCCACCACATGTTGGGCAAATAAAGGTGGCATGGGTGAGCGCATGCCCACACCAAGGGCAGAACTGCGCCTGATCAGGGAGTGCTTTTTTACACAGTGGGCAAGATGAGGGCATGACTTCCTCATTTTTGGCGAAAGCCAAACTTACAAAAAGCCTTACAGCAATGCTTGTACTTGCTGAACGATGCCTGTGATAATGGATTGCACGCCAATGGCCATAACCAAAAAGCCCATGATGCGCGACAGCGCACTCATGCCGGAAGCACCCAGCAGCCGTCCTAGCCAAGGCGCTGAGCGCAGTACCAGCAGCACGATAAATGCGTTGAGTATGATGATGCCGATAATGATGAGCTGGCTAGTTGGAGATGTGTACTCGGTGGCCCAGTTAATGAGTAGAGATATGGATCCTGGACCTGAAAGCAAGGGCATGGCCAATGGCGTAAAAGAGATGTCTTCTTTTTCCAAGGCCTCTTGCTTGACTTTTTTGTCGATAGCACGCGTGCGGGCGAATTGGCCGGAGAGCAGTCCATAGCCCGAAAGCATGATGACGATACCACCTGCAATGCGGATGGCGTGTATACCCAGACCGAAAAAGCTCAATATGAACTTCCCTCCCAGGAAAAAAGCCAACAAGATGCAGGCAAACCAAATACTGGTTTGCCAGGCCGTACGCCGGCGATCGCTTTGGGTATAATGAGGTGTCATTGCCAGATAGACTGGCACGGCACCAATGGGATTTACGATAGTAAATAACGAGGCCAAGGTGGCGAGAAACAGATCGAGCATCGCGTTTCAGTATGCTTGAAAAAGGCGCGCAAAGGTCAGTTTTTTTCTTGAAAGAAGCTATGGTTTTTGTGACATACGCCTCAGCAATCACAAATCACATGCGACTTGCCGGTAGGGCCTGGCTCCTTAGGCAACCCAGCTCATAAGCCACGCACATAGGAGCGCACCATAAGTGCCCAGTGCATAGCCCAATACAGCCATTAATACGCCTACGGGTGCCAAGGTTGGGCTAAATGCAGAAGCTACAATTGGCGCTGAAGCTGCTCCTCCCACATTGGCTTGGCTCCCTACCGCGACGAAAAAGAATGGTGCGCGAATAATTTTGGCAGTAATCAATAACACAGCTACGTGAACGAGCATCCAAACGATGCCGATAAAGAACAAGCCGATATTGTCCCATATTTCGCTGAGATTCATTTTCATGCCAATTGTGGCCACCAAGATGTAAATAAAAACCGATCCCCATCGGGAAGCACCTACGCCTTCCAATTCTCGGTAGCGAGTGAAGGACAATGATAAGCCTAAGGTAGTAGCAATGACAATGATCCAGAAAAAGCTGGACAGCAACGAGTTGAGACCTATGTCTATAAGTGCCTTTTCATAAGTCTGCAGCTTAGGCACGATAAGTTCCGCACCAGCATGTCCTAATGCTGTACCCCCGAAGCCAATAGCAGCCAGCAGGAACATATCGGTAGTGGTGGGGATGCGAGCTACTTTTTTGCGGAAGGCTTCTACACGTTGTTTAAGCGCTTCGATGGCCGAACTATCGGCCTTTAGCCACCGATCGATTTTGTGGGAGATGTTGGCGCCATAGAGCAAAAAGCCCATCCAGATATTGGCCACTACTACGTCGACGATGATCATTGTAGCAAAGAGATTGTCATCTACTTCAAAGATGATCTTCATGGCAGTTTGATTAGCCCCACCGCCGATCCATGAACCCGCTATTGTGGAAAGACCTTTCCACAACTCCTCAGTGCTGGCCGCAATGAACCCTTCAGGTGCTAATGCCTTTATAGTTAAAAGTGCAATAGGCCCGCCAATAATGATACCGAGCGTAGCTGCAAAGAACATGATAAGTGCTTTGGGCCCTAAATTGAGCACTCCTTTGAGATCAATGCCTAGGCATAGGAGGATCAGACTAGCAGGTAAGAGATAACGCGAAGCGACGAAATAGAGCTTTGAATTGTCAGGAGAAATGAGCTGTAGCGGCCAGTGTAACAGTGCGGGCAAGAAATAACACAGCAACAATGGGGGCACATAGGTGTAAAACTTTTTCCAGAAAGGATGAGCGCTGTGCGCTGTTTTGAAAATGACAGCTAAGACTATACATAAGATGCCAAATACGATAGCATCGTTGGTAAAAAGTGGGCTCATTATGCCGAAAATTTGTTATTTTGTATCGTAAGTGGCCGCTAAAATAGGATTGTAAGGGTGGCCAAGCAAAGGTCAATTTGTAAGAGAAAGTTTTGTAGTGCATGCTTGGTCTATACAGGGCTGCGTGTGGAAGGGCAAGTGTGTGCGTGGAGTGGTGCTGGTGTTGTATGGATGAGGTGTGTGTGCAAAGTTTTTTTCATGGAAAAAAAGATAGGCCCCAGCCATTGGCTTGTGATAGGACTGTTTGCACTGTACGTAGCGCTTAACCCTGTGGCAGTGTGGGGGCAGGGGGCTAATGTGATTGACAGCTTAAAGGAGATGCTGGTTGAAATAGGGCCTGACACGCAGAAAGTAAACCTGCTCAATGATATTGCCTATTACTCTGTGGAGCAAGATGTAGACCAAGCATTGGCATATGCTGATGAGGCGCTGAGCTTAGCCGAGCAACTCCAGTTTTTGCGTGGCATCGCCAAAGCCCATTACATCGCAGCTTATGCGTTGATGTGGCGGGGCGACTATGAAGAGGCGTTGACGCGGGCCACTGTGTTTCGAGATATGTGTGTGCGAAGTGGGATGGACTATCGATTGCCGGCTGCATGGACGCTTATCGGCTCGATTTATCGGCAGATGGGGCACCATAGTCAAGCACTCGATGCATTTTTGTCTGCTGTGGCTTTGACGCGTCAGTGGGGTGATTCGCTCGATTTGGGCTATGCCCTACTCAATTTGGCAACTACTTATAGTGATTTGGGGCAGCAGAAAAAAGAGCAATCTATTTTGCTCGAGGCCATCCCCATTTTTGAACGTTACGGCGACAGGCGTTCATTAATCGATGCATGGATCAACTTGGGGGGAAGCGGACTGCCTGGGGAGGAGGGCATGGCCTATTTGAGACGCGCCATTGCAGCTGCTGAACAAACGGGTTATACTTCTGCTTTGGCGTATGCATGGCATAATGTAGCGGCCTATTTGCTCGACTCTTTACAACAGTTTGACGAGGCTATAGGAGCATTTCGGCGCTCGATTGCCTATAGCCGGCAGTTGCGCAATGGTTATGAAGAGGCTAGTGCTACAATTGGATTGGGGCATGCCTTTTTGAAAGCAGGAATGCTCGATTCGGCTATTGCATGGCTGGAGCACGGCTTGTACCTAGCAGATAGCTTAGGCCTTCGCCAGCAGCGTCTCGAAGCACTTGACGGTTTAAGGCAGGCTTTTGCCGAAAAGGGAAAATATCGCAAGGCATATGCATTGTTGGAAGACCAATTGGCGCTAGCCGATTCGCTATTTTCAGAACGGCTAGTGGATCGCCTGGCCGAGGCCAATGCTCGCTATGAAGTGCAAAAGCGAGAGGCCCAGCTTGCTGCACAGCAACTCGAAATAGAGCGGGAGCGCTCCCGGCGCCGCCAAGTGATCGGTGTGGCGGCTGTGCTCTTGATGCTGGTAGTGGTGTGGCTACAGCGCCGCTATTACCGACAGCGTCGCCTCAAAGAGCAAGCGGCACGCGAGGCGGCGCGTCTCAAGACAATCAATGAACACAAATCTCAGCTTTTTGCCTTCATAGCCCATGAATTGCGCACCCCACTTACACTGATCATCAGCCCTTTAGAAGAAGTATTGTGCCAGCTTAAGCAAGTGCAATTGGAGCGTCCACTACGCTTGGTATATCGCCAAAGTGTGCAACTGCTCGAGTTAGTCGAGCAGATGATGTCTTTGATTCGCATGGATGAGGGGCAGCTCGAGTTGCAATGTCGGGCAGTAGCCTTAGCCGATTTTTTTGCCGATCTGTACGAACAGGTAGCTCCTGCTTTTCGCAGCAAACGCATCGAGCTGGAGTGGCATATCGATGAGTGGGTGCAGCAAGCACTTGTCTGGATTGATGATGAAAAAGTCCTTCATATATTGCTCAACCTTTTGGGCAATGCTCTCAAGTTTACTCCCTCCCAGGGAAAAGTGTGCATGCGCGCAAGCGGTGGATCCGCAGGCTTGTGCGTCTCAATTAGTGACACGGGGCCAGGTATGACGCCGCAAGAACAGGCCCACATATTTGAACAATTTTTTCAGGGTGAATCGGGTAGAGCACATGGCGGAAGTGGCCTGGGACTCACGTATGTAGCGCGTTTGGTGCAGCTGATGGGTGCTACTTTAGATGTGGAGAGCCAACAGGGAAAGGGCACGACGTTTCACCTCCAATTGCCAATCGAGCGCGTGGAGCGCGTTACTCATTCGAGGCGCACGGCTCAAGTGAGTCATCGATTGCAGGCCGCTTCGCGCGTGTCTGTGCAGCCTTCCGCTGCGCAAAGAGCTTCGGTACTGGTTGTAGAGGATCATCCCGAAATGATGGATTGGTTGGTGAGCTTGCTCGAACCGACCTATCGCGTGTATTGTGCTTTTGATGGCCAAGAGGCACTACAGAGCCTCGAACGATTGGAGAAGGTAGATTTGGTGTTGAGTGACTTAATGATGCCCCAACTCGATGGTTTTGCTTTGCGCAAAAAGTTGATTGAGCATCCTCGCTGGCAGCACATCCCCTTTTTGTTCATCACAGCTTCGAGGCAAGAAGAAGATGTAGTTTCAGCTTTTCAGTTAGGCATAGCTGACTATTTGCGCAAGCCATTTCACCCCGAAGAGTTGCGTGCGCGGGTGCGCAATGCGTTGGTCCGCGGGCAGTATGCGCGTCGCCTTTCCCAACAAGAGAACGGTGTGGCCTCGGAGGCGCCTGATCGCTCCGTATTGCAGCGTGCTATCTCAGTCGTGTATGCCCATTTAGACGATCCAGCCTTTAAGGTCGCTGACCTGGCCAGTGCACTACACATGAGCAAACGCCAATTGGCCCGCGTGATTGGCAAGCTGACAGGCATGACACCGGTAGCTTTTATTCTTGAGCTCAGGTTACAGCGCGCCTATGACTGGCTGCGCGAGGGGAAATACAAATCAATAAGTGAGGTGCGATTGGCGGTAGGCATTGTTTCGGCTTCGTATTTCACGGCTAAGTTTAAAGAGCGGTTTGGTATTCTGCCTAGCGAGGTAAAGGACAGTGTGAATGGATAAGGGAGCTTACTGTAATTCCAAAAAAGGAGCTAGTGTCTGTTTGAGCTCGTGGCCGGGAGGATGATGTACCGCTACGATGCCTAACTGGGCTGCTGCCGCTACATTGTCGGGGTTGTCATCTACAAAAAGCGTCTGTGAGGCGGGCAAATTAGCTGTGTCCAATACGTATTGAAAAATCTCGAGTTCTGGCTTGCGCAAGTGGAGATGGTGTGAGTACCATACTTGATCGAAGTAGCGTTGTTCGTATTGTGCGATGCCATACTGTTTGGCTAGGTGTTGATGTACCCATCGGAGGTGTGTCTCATTGGTGTTGCTCAGCACGTAGGTGCCATAGCGCGTGCGTAGCTGGCTGATCCATTCCAAGCGTTCGATTGGAAAGCGAAGGAGCATGGCGTTCCAGGCTTCTTTGAGCATCTCTACAGAGACAGCGCCTTGAGCCCAATGGCGAAGTTGGAAGAAAAATTCAGCTTCACTGATAAGCCCTTTTTCGAAGGCCTCGAAGAGCCCCTGCTGTTCATTGCAGGTAAATGAAGCTGTGTAATGACTGCCTAATAGCTGGCGCAACTGCCGTTCAGTAGCGGTGAAATCTAAGTCGATGAGTACATTGCCTAAGTCGAATATGAGATGTCGTATAGCCATGAGGGTCCTATTTGCCGAAAGGCCAATCAGAAGTCTCTGCGTAGCAAGCCAGTGTTCATGCGAATGCCTGCACCGAAGTATTGCTCGTTGCGATCGCGCACGTCAGAGGCGCTGTTTTTGACGCGCCTGAATAGGTGTAACTCCAGCCACAAATTGTGATAAAGGCTGTAGCTGAGATCAAACGCAAAGATATGCGTGCGGGTGGGAATGCCTTGACCGATGGTGTTGCCATAGTCTTGTTCACGGGTTTTGTGCGACAACAAGATATTGCCTCCCCAGTTTTCGCCTTCGGGATCTTCGCCGTAAAATTGGTAGAAGAAGCGCCCTTCGATGTGTAGGCGTTTGAGGGGTTGATAGCGCAAAATGCTGAGGTATTCTCGGAAATTGGCACCTAGCGGATGGGCTAAGGGCTGTCGGTAATGGGTATAGCTGCCAAGGTTGGTGCTATCTCGGTGGGTATACGTGTAAGGGCGTGCCGTGTTGAATTCTAACTGGACATCGAGGTGGTCGATGCCTAGCAAGTCGATATACTTTATCCCCAACTGGATGCCAAACTTATTGGCCCACCAACCGCGATTGTTGAGTATGAGCTCGTCGAGTTTGAACTCGTCCATCATCAGCTGGCCGTAGAATTGGCCACGTTTTGGGAAGTTCCACTTGGCATCGATGCCGATGAGCACATTGTCGGGGCTGCCAATGAGGTGTTCAATCGTTCGGTAGAGGATGACGGGGTTGAGGTATTCGAAGTCGAAGGGGCCTTGGCGCGAAAAAACGGTGGCTTCGTAAAAGCCAAAGGCCAATTTGGGTGAAAGCCGATAGTGAAAGTAATGGGCAGCCATGTATTTGCGCGGGCGTGGGGCAGGTGCAGTAGGGTCGGAGATGAGCTCGGCAAAAATGTTTTGATAGTGAAACTTCCACACACGCCAGTTGAGCTTGAGAAACAGGTAGTTGGTAGCGAAATCGGACAGAATCAGGCTGCGATAGCCATTGCCGATGAAGTTTTGCCCATGGCCAAACTGCATGCCTACGTGTCGGCTCAGTTGAATGCCCATAATACCTTGAGCTGTGAGCACGCTCAGGCCGCGATCGAAGTCGAAAAAGGCACTTTGGTAGTTTTTTACAAAGCCAGCGCCGGGAATAGCTCGGTCTCGTTGCCAGCGTTCGTAGAGGAAACGAGGTGCGCGAAAGTCGTTGACCACGATGTGGGTGTACAGAAAGATGCGGTCGTCGAGCCCCGCGCGCATCTCCAGCCCCCGCACATTGTCGAAGACGGGAAAGCTTTCGCCGCGTGCCGATAGTATTTGAAAGTTGAGCATGGGATTGGCCCGAAAGAAGAAATATGGCTGATCGACTTGGAAGAAGTTGGCCGGTGTTTGGTAAAACATGCCCAAAATGGGGTGTTCGTTCACAGTATATCGGGGATCTGCCTGGCTGGCCGTATGCTGATCAGGATATTGGCAGTAGTAGGTGATGCCTGCACTGTCAAAGGCAGGTACAAAGGTGGGTTGGTGCTTGCCCAATAACAGCGTGGGGTTGGGGCCAAAGGCTAGCCACTCATTGAGGTCGCGAAAAATGTAGTAGAGGTCGCGTCGGTCTTGCACGCTAAAAGTTTGGTTGCTGGCCGTGTCGAGCGTGAGGGCATAGTGCACCATATCGCCTGCGGTATAGGGCTTGATGCTGGAGTGGTGGCGCGGTTCGCGTCCACTTTTTATCTCGAGGCGGTCGAGTATGTGGTAGCTGGGCTTCCATAGAGGGACAGGCGTGCCTTGGGCTATGGCACCCACAATGGGGTGGAGCAGTAATGGCCATAGTAATAAGCGATTCATGGGTGTTGTTTTTCGGGATGAGCATCTGTTTTTCTAGCTACTATCCACACACCATTGGGGCATGTAGGAGAAAAGAGCCGATCGAGGCGCTGTAGTCCAGCGGCTATCAAGGCAGTTGGCAGAATCAGTGCGCCCAAAATAGCACTTGCCCACCATTGCGAGGCGTGAAGTGCACCTGTAAAACACAATGTGTAACACTCAAAACCTGCTGCTGCCAGGTGCCCCATGGTGCCTTGCCAGCTTTCGATCTGCCATCCGCCTTGGGCTAATCGTTGGCGCAGCAGCTGGGGCGTATAGGTGTGGTGTGCGTGGATGGCTTCGTAGTGATGCCAGCGGCCATACCAGCGCTCAAAACAGGGCCATATGCGTCGGGGTTTTAACGGTGAATACAGCAGTAGCTTGGCGTGCGGCTGAGTGCTTTGGGCCAGATTGCGCAAAAATGCCACGTCGTTGGCTACGCAGTGCAGTACGCCTACGCATAGCACATAATCGGCTGAGCAGGGGGGCGGCTGAGTCTGTAGGTCGGCTTGGATTGCCTCTACACGAGTGTGAGCCGTACGTGCTAGGTAGTGCTTGAGCAATTGGATGTTGTGCGCATTGATGTCAATACCTGTGAGGTGTGCCTTGGGATATCGGCGTGCCAGCCACAGAAGATAAAGCCCTTCGCCACAGCCTGCATCGATCAGGCGAAAGGAATGGCCTTTCGGCAAATGCCGTCGTAGCTCCCGACGCACTACGCTTACGCGTTGATACACCAGTGCAAACCACGCAAAAATCAATTGTATGAGCTGCGGATAGCGCAACAGCCACGAAGGATGCTCGTGGCGATTGATGCGATCAGATAGCGACGTCACGTAGTTTTTTATTTATTCGTGGCAACAACTTGTTGGACTTTGCGCCATTTCTTTTTCATCCAAAAGTGCCAAAGGAACGCATCGACCCAGCGAGCAGGCAAGCGCGATAAGAGCCAAAAAGTAGTTGCATTGGAGGCGATGAGGTAGCGTGGCTTGGGGCGCCGTTGGTGGAGTACTTTGACGATGAGCTGGGCCACTTGTGCTACTGGCAGCCCAATGGATTCAGATTTGGCGATCTGGCGGGCAGCACTGCGCATGAATGCTTCCCAGTCAGTGCCTTCACAAGCCGGCACACTTTGTCGGGCTTTCTCCCAAATAGGTGTTTTAACAGATCCGGGTTCAATGCACACTACGGGAATGTCGTAAATCACCAGTTCGCGCCGCCACGAGTCGGCCATGGCTTCCAAGGCATGCTTGGAGATGCAGTAGGGACCCAAGAAGGGGCTGGCAAAGATGCCGGAGACAGAGCTGATAAAGATGATCTTGCCTGGCGGGCTCTGGCGCGGTGGCGAGTGAGCACCTAATAGCGGTAAAAATGCCTTAGTGACGCGATGTACACCCAGCAGGTTCACATCGAGTTGGTAGGCCAATGCTTCTGTGTCGATCCATGCTAAAGGGCCGGCTATTGCGATGCCTGCATTGTTCACTAGGCCAGATAAGCCATCTTGTCCGACGATATGCGCCACTTGTTTGGCAGCTGCTTCTATAGCTTGTGCATCAGTCACATCGAAATGCAGCGGTACCAATTGCGATCCCAAAGCTTCCTTTAGGCGCGTAGCGTCTGCTTCTTTGCGCACGCTGCCAAACACGCGGTGCCCTTGCTCGATGAGCTGACGGGCTGTCTCAAATCCGATGCCACTGCTCACTCCCGTGATGAGATAGTTGCCCATAGCTGTGCGTTTGTTTGAGGTGGCAAGATAAGCCACTGTATGGTTATATGTTCATCCGTGAGGGGAGATTAAACCTGAGCCCCCGCATTGTATCTAAGAAAAAGCGATTCACAACTCAATGAATGAAAAAAGTGCTTTCTATGTATCCCCTCTTAATACTTTACCTCGGCTGTTTGCCACTATTGCTTTTTGCACAAGCCAAGTTGTATTTGCCTACAGCACCGAATGTCGTGCCTTTGCCGCTTGGCTGGCACGGTCACAATCTAAGTGCTTCTGCGCGTATGAGTTGGGTGAATCATCCCGACTTTGCAGCAGTTTTGCCCAACTTGCAACCTGGCTTGATGCGATGGCCTTATGGCAATCCGGCCAACAACTACGATTGGTTTGCTGGTTTGAGCGATATGGGTGGTTTCCATTTGGCTCGAGCTGCCGCGTTTGCCGGTACTTGGCAAACGCAATTGCAGGCTGTAGTGCCTTATGGCAACCGATCGGCTGCTTACGCTGCCGATCTGGTTCGCTTTTGCAATAGCACCGATCCACTGTGGGTGGCATTGCGCGACAGCCTTTTAGCTCATCCCGATCCTTTGGACATCGAACTGTGGGAAATTGGCAACGAAGTGACCACTGCTTGGGGGTTTGCCTGGTCTTGGTTGGGGTACCAGCCACAAGTCTTTTTTCGCACGGGGATGCCCCCAGCTGTATGGACACAGCGCGCTATCGACAGCTTGTACTTCTACGGCGGGTCGTTTCCGCGTTTTGGATGGGTGCAACCCCTCGGTGGGCTCAATGCGCGTACCGCAATATTGGGCGACTTGCGCTTTGTAGCGCAAGGTACTGATACTTTAGTCCACAGGGTGCGTTTTCCCAAGTTGTCGGCAAATCCCGATAGCCTGCGCGTGTGGGTAGTGCCGAATATGGGGCCATGGAATTTTTCGAGCTATAGCCAGCAGCAGATATATGATCTGCTTACTCAGCCGATGCATTTGCTTGCGCAAAATCAGTATGCTTGGGATGAATACTCACTTACCTTGTTCCCCACTGGAGGGTTACCCGATAGTACGACTGTGCTAATCGAGTACCTCACTGTGGGTCACGACGGTGCTTTTGCCTTTCTCGATGCCATGCGTGCTGCCGACTCGAGCATTCGGGTGGGGTTTTGTACGCGCATCGATCAGCTGGAAGACAGCCCTCAGTTTGTGGCTGATCTCAAGCAGCACCTGCCCGATTTTATCGTAGAACATCCCTATGCGACTAATGTGACTGTGCCGGCAGCCAATTTGGGCCTGTATAGCGAGCTGGTACACGCTTCTGAGTTTAAAATCGATCAGATGCTGGATCGCTATGCGCTTTGGCAGCTACGTGCTGCCGATTGGCAGCTATCACATACGCCTGGATTGGCCATCACTGAGTGGAATGTCGCCTTGTGTGATGACTGTCCTGTACCCCATCCCTTTCGAGGCATGGGTGGTGCTTTATACACTGCGCGTTTTCAGGCACGGCTTATAGAGCTAGCTGCTCGCGACTCACTTGCCTTGTATGCGGCCAATCATTTTGCGCTTTTGGCTTCAGGCCAAAACTTTTTGCACTTATTTCACGTCAATGGTGGGCAATTTTCGATAGGCAATGAGGGGTGGGCTATGCTCATGTTGATGGATGTGCTGAGGGAAGGTGTGGCCTTGCTCGATAGTGGCATAGTAGATGTGCCCATGATCCAGTTGCTACAACCCAATGGCACCTCAGTAAGTGTGCCTGCTATCGAGGCTTGGGCTGGATTTGACGCGGAAAACCAAATGTGGCACCTTTTGCTGCTCAACTCAGATAGCCATGCGGCGTATTCCCTACAGCTGTATTTGCCGCAAGGCTACTTCACCGATTCGGTGTACGTACAGCAGCTGGTCGGTGCACTCGATGGCAGCAGCTTGGACTGGAGCGCATATGAGCAGGAGGTGGATGCCGACTCATTCACGCTTACGCTGCCTGCATATTCGCTACACAGCGTGGCCTTTCGGCAAATGTTGCCTCCAGTAGCCAGCGCCGAAGTAGACGTGGCGCCTGACTGGCAGATACATTTGGCTTGGGGTACGGCAAGTCAGCTCTGGGTTGTGGCACAAGCCGTGCAGATGCGCCATTTGCAGTGGCATTTGTGGAGCTTGAATGGGCAGCACATAGCTACTGGCCAGCTGCAGGTGCAAAAAGGACAAGCTATGTACGAGGTGCCGGTGGCAGTTCCCTTAGTTCAAGGTTTGTATGTACTACAGCTCGTAGGGGCGCAGGGGCAACAGACGCTATTAGTGTCGCTTGTTAGCATGTGAGTCGTTTAGTACGCATGTGCGAAGGGCCATCTACATTTCGAATGGAAGGTAGATGGCCCTTTTGTATGGGTGCTGGCTGTGTGCGCCTATCTATTTGACCAGCGTAAAGCGGTAGGCCAGCTGTTCGATAATGGGGATGTGTGTGCCGGGTTCTTCGTTCTTGAGGATAATGTCGATAGTGACCTCTTCCGACTCGTCTTTTTCGCTACTGTCAAAAGTCACCTTGAGTACACCTGAGGCGCCGGGTGGATAGGGCCCTTGTTCGTAGGTGACGTGCGTACAGTCGCAACTCGAAATTAGGTCGATGATGAGCGGCACGTTGCCGCGATTGGTGAACTTGTAGGTGAAGGTGCGTTTTTCACCTTTCTTCACCGGGCCCAAGTCGATGATACGTTGTTCAAAGTCCATGATGGGCACATCACTACTGATGTTCTTACCGTAGAGCGAAGACATTTTGTGGATCTTAGATGGGGCCGTGGTACTACCCGATTCATCACTGCCTTTGGGCTTTTTAATGATTTGGACGGTGGTGTCTTTTACTTCGCGTACGCCCAATCGGATGAGTTTTTTCTCTTCAATTTGGATGCTCTTGGGCCCAGAGATGATTTTGAATTCGGTCCGGCGGTTAAGCTGGTGTGCGATTTCGCGCTGTTCTTCTGTTTCGAGCTTGTTGATGAAGTCTTCTGTCAGCACGTCGCCTTCTTTGAGGAAGGGATATTGGCGTGCCAGTTCGGCATTGACCACTTTAGGTTGCGTTTCGCCGTAGCCGACGGCCCGGATGCGGCGCCGTTCGATGCCGTGTTCGATTAGCCAGCGGCGTGCTGCTTCGGCGCGGCGTTGGCTCAGTGCGCGGTTGTAGGCATCGTCGCCTCGTGCGTCAGTGTGTGAGCTCAGCTCGATCACCATATCGGGGTATTGCTGCATGAGTTCGAGGATGAACTTGAGGTCTTTCTCCGCTTCGGGCTTGATATCTGCTTTGTCGAAATCGTAGTAGATATTTTGCAATACAAAGGGCTCCTCGCGTTTGATCGTGACGTAGACGGGCTTGGGTGCCAGATCCAAAGTCAGCTCAAAAGTGCGGTCGTCGAGTAGGCCTACTGTATTGAGTGTAAGGGTGTCGGGGAAGTAATCGGGGTGTGTGCCGATTACGAGATAGGATCGATCTACTTCAAGTGGGAAGCTGAAGGTATTCGATTCGGCGTTGGTGAGCGATTGGGTGGGCTGCTCGCTTTGGCCCGAGGGGTCGATCACTTGTACGGTAGCTCCCTTTAGTGGTATTTTGGTCTCAGCATCTACTACGGCAGCGATCAAGTTGGCGGTAATGATTTTGAGACTGACGTTGTAGATGTCATCGCAGCAGGTTTTGCTTTTAAGCGAGCGGGCACCTGTTGCTGGGCGATTGGAGGTGAGAAATCCCCATGTGCCATCTTTGTGCAGGCGGAAGTAGAGGTCGTCGACACTGGAGTTGAACCCCTTGCCCATATTTTGTGGCGTGCTCCATATGGTGCCGTTCCATTCGGAGAAGAAGATATCCAGCCCGCCCAGACCGGGGTGGCCGTCGCTACTGAAATAAAGCACGCCGTCTTGATAGAAGGGCGTCACTTCGTTGCCGACTGTATTAATTTTTGGGCCTAAGTTGACGGGGTCGCCATAGATGCCGTCGCCTTTATAGGTAGCGTAGTAGATATCCAGTCCGCCATAGCCGCCATCCATGTCGCTGGCGAAATAGAGTACTTCCTTGCCGAAGAGTTCTCCTACAGCGGGATGGGTGGCGATCCATTCGCCGTTGACGCCTTGCACTTCACGTGCAGGCCCCCAGTCGTTGCCACTCCACTCACTGACATAGATGCGGCTTTGGGCCAACTCATTGCCTTGGAGTTCTTGCCGCGTAAAGTACATCCTACGGCCGTCTGGGCTAAGCGCTACATTGGAGGTATGTACGGCAGGGCGATTGATTTGAGGGCTGAGCTCTTCGGGCTTGGACCAGCCCTTATCTGTTTTATGGGCGCGCATGATCTTTACCACAGCTTCGTCATGGTTCTTTTCGTCCAGTATGATCACTTCATCGGTGCGGAAAGAAGCGTAGTACATTGTTTCGCCATCGGGGGCAGGCCAAGGTGCGTATTCCGATTGTTTAGTGTTGACGTTGCGCCCTGCATTGCTGATGGTGACATTGGGCACTTCAGTGGCTTGCAGGGCCCACTCGCACCCCTGTTTTTCCACTTCTGCCAGCTGGCGTTTTACGGGGTCGGTAGCTGTCTGCAGGTATTTGCCAAACTCTTTAATGGCTTCTGGATACTTGCCTTGCATCTTTAGTGCGCGAGCATAGTTGAAGCGATATTCATTGTATTTGCCAGTTTTGTCGCGTCGGAAAGCGCGTGCATACCAACTTGAGGCACGGCGATAGTCGCGCAGTCGGAAGTTGATTTCCGCAATGCGGATTGCTACGTCGTAGTCGCGCCGTTCTTCGTAGGCCTTTTCATACCATTCTAAAGCATTGTACCAGTCTTTTTGCGCAAATAGCTCTTCGGCTGTTTCGATCATGGTGTTGTAGGTGGCCTTGTTGAGTGGTTGTGCTTGGATGAGGCAATTGCCAAGTAAGGGCAGGCCGATGAGGAGCAATCGTTTTATCATGATTTGCTGTGGTTCGTTTGGCATTAATGATGACTCCTAAATTGCTATTGTGTGTGGTTGGTTTTGTGATCAGAGTCTTGGGCAAATAATTGCGGGCTTGACTACAGGCTTTTTGTAAATTTTGCCAATGTAGGTGAGCCCAATTTCGAAGCCACCCCGAAAATTGGTGGCGTTCCTTAGGGAAGAGGTATTGATGTCGTAACTAAGTGCCACACGCCAATCTTGGTATTGGGCGCCTGCAATCAGCATGGCGGCATCAGCCAGACGATAGCCTAAGCCTCCGATCAGCGAAAGATCTTCTTCTTTTTTGATCAAGTAGCTGCCCCAACCTTGTAAGATGATTTCATTGGTGCCAGCCATGTTTTGGAATAGCAGCGTAGGCGACAGCGTGATTAGCTCACTGTACTTGTAATCGACACGCATGTGCGCGTTGAGGCGAAGTGGCTGCGTAATGGCCTTGCTGTTGGGCTGGAGCAAGCTGTACTTGGGCTTGTTGATGTGGTGGCCCGAGATACCGGCAATAAGCGTGGTTTGTTCGCTCATACGTGCGCGCAGCATCAGGCCGGTGGCCATGTCGAGGTAGCTGGTGCGCGGTTCCTGTATGGTGCGGTCAGGGCTAGTACCAGGTGTGCCGTTGAGCAGTTCATCGCCCAGTAGCACCTCGGAGGAGGTGATGTCGAAGTCGCGTTGTACCATGCCGCCTTGCAGACCCAATGTGAGCACATAGTTGCTTTTCTTATCAAGTGCCAGGTGGAAGGCGCCCGAGAACTGCACAGTACCATTCCGCAGGCGCGCCACCCCCGCTTTGTCTTGGTACATCATCATTCCTACGCCCACCCAATTGCGCTTGCCTACCATGGCCACAGGCGCATCGAGGTAGAACATTGGAGTGGTGAACTGATTGGGCATAATGCTGGCCCATTGATCGCGGTAGATGCCGCCCACTCGGAAGGTACCCTCAAAAGCACCAGTATGTGCGGGGTTGAGCGATAGGGGTGCCATGTCGTACATGGTGAAGTGTATATCTTGGGCCGATAGGCTGAAGCCAAAGCTCATAAAGCCCAAAAGCAATAGGTACAACTTCAATTTCATGGAATGTACTTTTGATGAAGCCATGCTTGCTGTATGGCAAGATTGATCGAGCATGAACAACCGATTTCGGTTTCGTATCGAGGCGAAATATAGCAGTTTTGCACAAGACCCATCCGCTTGCCCCATTTCGGAAAGGTCGATTTTGGTATTAAGCCAACCACATGACAAAAGTGGCGGCATATGGTAAGAGCACATACGCAATTTTGTCTTCACAACGCATGAATATAATAGCAAAGACCCTTGCCACGCTTTTGGGTATCTCTTATGACAAGGGATCCAGCTATTTGCCCTGTGTGGCGCTGGCACCTGCCCGCATCCGAGAGGTGTTCCAAGATGGTGTCATGAATTCCTGGACGGAGTTAGGGCATCAGCCCTTTGCTCATGATCTGTTTCGGGATGGAGGAGATGTGTGGGCGGATCATCCCGATTAGCTGTTTGAGCAGGTAGGGGCAGTGTTGTCTGAGCAGCACCGCTTGTTGGTCGTGGGAAGTGATCACAGCATTACGTGGCCTGTAGTGCGCGCCACTGCGCAGCGCTGGGGCAATGAATTCGATATTCTACACCTCGATGCACATCTTGATTTGTACGACGCGTTTGAAGGGAATCCCTACAGCCATGCGTGTTCCTTTGCGCGCATTATAGAGGCGACCTATGCCACCAGCTCGTACAAGTAGGCATTCGCACGCTCAACGATCACCAGTGGCAGCAAGCACAGCGCTTTGGCGTGAAGATCATCGATATGCGTGCATTTGAGGCTGGCTGTCGTCCTCAGCCACAGCGGCCTGTCTATCTGTCTATCGATTTAGATGTACTCGATCCTGCTTTTGCACCAGTTGTGTCGCATCCGGAGCCTGAGGGCTTAATCCCCGAGAGGTGTTGCGCATCGTGCAGACACTGGAAGTGCCCATCATTGGAGCAGATATCGTGGAGCTCAACCCACATCGGGATGTGGGGCGCATTACAGCTGCGTTGGCTGCCAAGCTAGTCAAGGAGGCAGCTGCCAAAATGTTATTTTGACTGCATCGCTTCTACAGCTGATGCGATGGTCACTTCATCGAGCTGTTGCATGCAATGGAAATGCCCTTTAGGGCAGCGGTGGTACCCTATCTTCGAACAGGGCCTACATGGAAGTGATGCTACTTGTATGGCTTGCCAAGGTACTGAGGTATCGTCGGGATAGAATGGATACATGCCAAATTCGGGTATGGTGTTGCCCCATACTGATACGATGGGCCGCCGCAGCGCCGCAGCGATATGCATCATGCCCGTGTCGTGCGTGAGTACGACATCCGCTCGTTGCATCACAGCAGCAGAGCCGTGTAGGTCGGTCTTGCCACATAGGTTGTAGACGTGGTCGCCGGCCAAGCGTGCCAGCTGAGTGCCATCTTCTGATTCAGCTGGCCCACCCAGCAGTACCACGGGGCTGTGTAGCAATCGACATATGCGTTCCATTTTGCCGAAAGGCAGGCGCTTAGTAGCGTGAGCTGCACCAATAGCGAAGGCCGCGTAGCCTTTCGAGGGGATGCCGAGAGACAGATGAGAGAGATGATGCCCTTTCGGGAAAAACCAGTCGAGCCCTTGCCCGTCGTAGTGCACGTCTAAAGGGCGTACGGCTTCAAAGTAGCGATGAACGATATGGCGGCGTGGCAGTAGATCCCATTTGAATTGGGTGAGCAGCCATTTTTGTAGGTTGAGCTTGGGAAAGGATCGCCCCCGACGGCGCAAGACCAGGCGTAAATGCAAGGAGCGCCAGTTTTTGTGCAAGTCGGCAATGTAGTCGAACTGCAAGGCGCGCAGCTGAGGTATTATCTCACTTATTTCGCGGTGCAGGGTGTGCACTTGGTGTACATAGGGGTTCGCTTGCCAAATGGGAGCAAAAGACTTCTTGACCAATACGTGTACTTCGGCACCAGCTTGTTGGTGGAGTGCCCGTACCACGGGTGTAGTGAGTACGATGTCGCCTATAGACGAAAGCCGTATGAGGAGTACACGCATGATTCTCAGTAGGTAGTACATTGTAGAATAAGCACATCTTGAAAGTCAGGGCCTAGACCGCCGTTCCACTTGCCCATAAAGGTGCGCGTGCAGGTGAAGCCAGCCGTGGTAAGTTGTTGGGTGAGCCATCTTTGCGAGAACGCTACGTTGGCCGTGCGTACCTGCGCATCCATGAGGCGATAATAGCCATGATCGTGGGGAAAGCGAAAACCAGGCATTCCACAGATTCGCTTGTCGTATTCGTCGTAGAGAAAGAAGGTAGCATATGCTTTGGCCTGAGGTTTGAGTACGCGAGCTAACTCGCTTAGGTAGTGGCACACCTCTTTGGGCAACATATGGGTAAATACAGAATTGACAATGGCAAAGTCGAAATAATTTTCAGGATATGGAAATCGCAGCTCATGGGCAGATTGGCCGTTAGCCTGGTAAAGGTCATTGGCCAGGGGGATGTGTGTAAAGTGGAAGTTGGGATAGCGGCTACTAATGTGCTTTTGGCACCATCGCACGCCCATCAGGATAGGGTCGAACCCTTCGTATCGCCCTTCGGGCGAAAGCAGCTCGGTAAGCGCTACAGCTGCCCTGCCTATGCCACTGCCTACGTCGAGCACGCGATGATGGGGTTGGAGCCCCCCCCATTCGATGCAGCGCTGTACTAACTTGCGTCCTGAATTGCGAAAGTCACCTCTACCCGTGTAGATCAAGCCGCGTGGTGGGGTGAGCGGATCGCGGCGCCCCTTAATGGCATCCCACAAATCGGCGGGGGCATACCACAAACGGCGCGCAATGAAGCGCCATTGGGCGGGTAGTTTATAGTACAGCTTTCGCAAAATCATGAGCTGTGTTTGGTTTTTGTTGGGGCATGTGCAGTGCGTTCCTCCGTCAATATGCGTACACCTTTTTGTAGCATGTCGAGTAGTGTGTCGATATGATTGAGGTGCGTGCGAAAGCTAAGACATGCCAGGCGCAGCCATACTTGCCCATTGATCGTAGTCGATGAGATAAAGACGCGGCCGTCGCGCTGGATGAGCTGGGCCAGCTGGCGGTTCCATTCATTGGCATCGCCTCGGGGCGGTCGATAGCGATAGATGACTACGGAGAGGTCGGGCTCAGGACCTACTTCGAAACCCAGCTGTTGCACTTGGCGGTGAAAGTACAGGGCCAAGAGTCGTTTTTCCTTTAGCGCCGCAATAAAGGGCTCGAGTCCGAGAAGTTGTAGCGGGAGCCAGAGGCGCAATGCCCTAAAGTGCTTGGTGAGCTCGGGCGAGAGGTCGGCAGGGCTGAGTTGATGGGCATTGGCCAAGGCGTCTTGCATGTAGTTGGCCTGATAGTAATGGCTTTTCATGAGTGCCTGGCCGTTTTTGACCAGTACGGCACCAATGCCATAGGGTAGAAATAGCCCTTTATGCGGGTCGATGGCAAGTGAATCGCTTTGTGCTATTCCTTTAAATTGCGCTTTGAGCTCGTCGAGCAGTATGAAAAACCCACCATAGGCAGCGTCTATGTGAAACCACATGTGGTGTGCCTGTGCAATGCGGGCAATCGCTTCGAGTGGGTCTATTGCGCCGGTGTCGGTGGTGCCAGCCGAAGCAATGACCAAAAAAGGGCGCAGGCCTTGAGCCTCATCGTGCTGCACCATTTGGGCCAATGCTTGTGCATCGAGCCGGTAGTGCTTGTCGAGGGGCACGAAGCGGACGGGCGCCTCGGCCAACCCTGCAATGCGGATGGCTTTGTGTACGGAATGGTGTACTTGCTCGCTCAGATAAATGACGCTGCGCGGCACTTCCGTGCTCCGTATGCCTTGCGCATCGCGCGCTGTGACAATGCCGATGAGGTTGGCTATGGAGCCTCCTGAAGTGAGATTGCCCAGGGCGCTGTGAGGATAGCCTACCACCTGACTTAACCACCGCAGCATCATGTGCTCCATGCGTACAGCACCTGGATTGGCAAAGTAAATACCCGCATAGCGGTTGGTCACTGCTGCGAGATAGTCGCCCAATGCGGCGGGGAAGACACCACCGCCGGGGATGTAGCCCAAGTGTCCACCTGAAGCTGGATTGATGCCGTTGTGATCGACATGGCGATGCAAGGCATCAAGGACGGTCTCTATAGGGTGGCCTTGCTGTGGAGGCCACCATTGTTCGATGCCTTGCCCTTCGTCGGGATCGTACTCATAGCCAGGGGCCTCATCGATTTGATTCAAAAAGGCATCAGCATAGCGCTGGGTAGCTTCATTCCATTGACGGCGCACTTCGGCAGTGGGCTCCAAACGCCGTGCAATCTGTTCTAATTCGAGTAATTTCTTGCGCATGGCGCGAAGGTAGCACGCTAAAGGGCAACGGAGAAAGAGCAAGCCCGACTTTTATTGCGTTAGGTATAGGTAGCACATAAAAGCATTGTGTGGAATGAAGTGGCGTGGTATGCGCCATGTCTTTTGTCTAACAAAAAAGGGGTATTGGTCCATCATCGCATTTGAATAGTGGAAAAGTTACTCATTTTCGCCACTGATTTTTCCACCAAATTGCATAGGACAATGAAAGTGAAATTATTGACCATCGTCTTATGGCTTGCCAGTGTGGCTGTAGGGCAAAGCCAAAGTCGAAAGATCGAGTTTGTAGAGTACGACCTGCCCAACGGCTTGCACGTCATTTTGCACGAAGATCATTCTACGCCTATTGTGGCGGTGTCGGTGTTATATCACGTGGGATCAAAGAACGAACGCCCTGATCGCACGGGCTTTGCGCATTTTTTCGAACACCTGCTGTTTGAAGGATCGGAAAACATCAAGCGCGGAGAATTTGACGACTATATCGAAAAGGCGGGTGGTACCAATAATGCCAATACCACTTGGGACCGCACGTTTTACTATGAGATTTTGCCATCCAATCATTTGGCTACAGCCCTTTGGCTCGAGTCTGAGCGCATGCTGCACGCCAAAGTAGAAAAAGTAGGTATTGAGACGCAGCGCGAAGTGGTGAAAGAAGAGCGCCGCCAGCGCGTGGACAATCAGCCATATGGCTCTGTACTTGAGGAAAGCATGAAGCGCGCTTTTAAGGTGCATCCCTATCGTTGGCCCATCATTGGCTCGATGGAGCACCTCGATGCCGCTTCGGAAGAAGATTTTGTCGAGTTTTACGAGACTTTCTACGTGCCTAATAATGCGGTGCTGTCTATTGCTGGTGATATCGATATCGAAGCTACTAAGCAGCTGGTAGAGAAATATTTCGGTAGTATTCCTCGCAGTACAAAGCCTATTCCACGCCCCGAGGTGGTAGAACCTCCACTGGGAGGCGAAATACGCGATACGGTCTACGACAACATCCAGTTGCCAGCAGTTATTCAAACTTACCGCACTCCGGCGCAAGGTACGCCTGACTACTATGCAGTGCGGATGTTAAGCATGCTATTGTCAGAAGGCGAGAGCTCGCGCCTGTATAAGTCGTGTGTAGACGAGCAGCAGAAGGCTTTGTTTGTAGGTAATTTTCCCATTGCGATGGAAGATCCAGGTGTAGCCATTGCCTTTGGCATATGTAATATGGGCGTGGACCCCGCCGAGCTGGAGGCATGTATGGATGCTCAGTTTGCACGTGTGCGCGAAGAACTCATCGGTGAGCGCGAGTTTCAAAAGCTGCGCAATCAGATAGAAGCCGATTTCGTCAGTGCCAATGCCACGATGATAGGCATTGCAGAGAGCTTGGCCAACTACTATACCTATTTTGGGGATACCAACCTCATCAATACCGAGCTGGAGCGCTATATGAAAGTAACGCCTGAAGACATCCGGCGCGTGGCGCAGCAATACTTCGTGCCTCACAATCGGGTGGTCTTGTACTATTTGCCGAAAGGCACTCAGTAACCATAGCTGCCCGAGTGTTTTCCCTCATTTTATCTATTTCAAAAAATAATCGGCATGAAAAATAGCTTGTCCTTCTTGTTGTCCCTCGTTCTATTAGGCCTTGGTGCCTCGGCCCTGCAGGCGCAAAATGATGATTTCAGAAAGCACCCGCCTAAGCCGGGTCCAGCGCCCATCATTCAACTGGGCGATTACGAACAGTTCCAACTCGATAACGGGCTTACCGTGATCGTGGTAGAGAACCACAAGATTCCGCGCGTATCCTTCCAGGTATTTGTCGATGTGCCGCCCCATGTGGAAGGCGACAAGGCTGGCACGGCAGAGCTGGCAGGCCAGTTGTTGAAAATGGGTACGACTAATCGCACTAAGACCGAAATTGATGAAGTGGTAGACTTTATCGGCGCCCACTTGAGCACTTCAGCTACGGGCATATTTGCCTCTTCATTGACCAAGCACAAGGACGTATTGCTCGATATAATTGCAGATGTATTGTTTCATCCCACCTTTCCGCAAGATCAGCTTGAAAAGTTGAAAAAGCAAACAATTTCCAGTTTAATACAAGCCGAGCAAGATCCCAACGCCATTGCCGACAACGTGGGGCGCGTGTTGCGATATGGCAAGAACCATCCCTATGGCGAGCTAACTACACAACAAACAGTAGAACGCATCTCAGTAGCCGATTGCCGCCAGTATTACGAAACCTATTTCAAACCCAATATTTCGTATCTCATCGCGGTGGGCGACATCACGCCCGAAGAAGTGCGCGCGATTGCCAAGCAATATTTTAGTGGATGGAAAAAAGGTTCGGTGCCTCAGCAAAAGGTGCCTGCGCCTGAGCTGCTTCCAGAAGCGCGCGTGGCCTTTGTGCATCGCAATGGAGCCGTGCAGTCGGTGATCAACATTACGCATCCGGTTTATTTGCAGCCAGGGCACCCCGATGCCATTGCTGCTTCGTTGGCCAATAGCTTGTTAGGTGGCTTTTTTGGCAGTCGGCTCAATCAGAACTTGCGCGAAGGGCATGGCTATACTTACGGAGCGCGTGCTTCTCTGCACCCTGACCGCTATGTGGGGTCCTTTCGGGCTTATGCAAGTGTGCGCAATGAAGTGACCGACAGTGCTATGACCGAGTTTCTCAACGAGCTGCGGCGAATCAGAGAAGAGCCCATTAGCGAAGAAGAACTCGAATTGGTCAAGAGTGTGACGATGGGGCGCTTTGCGCGCAGCTTGGAGCAGCCCCAGACCATCGCCCGCTTTGCACTCAACACTGCGCGCTATCAATTGCCAGAAGATTACTACAAAAACTATCTGAAACAGGTGGAATCTGTCACTACCCAAACCTTGCAGCGCGCTGCCCGCAAGTACATCTTGCCCGATCGTGCATGGCGCTTGGTAGTGGGCAACAAAGATGAAGTAGCGGAAAAACTCGTGTCGTTTGCGCCTGATGGAGAAGTACACTATTACGATGCTTGGGGCAATCCAGTAGTGGAAGGCGCATCCGTACCCGACGATATGGATGCTGCTACTGTATTGAGCCGTTTCCTCAAAGCTGTTGGTGCAGATCAACGTATGGATCAGCTCAAGGTCGTGCGCATCGTGATGACAGCCCAAGGCAATATGTCTATGGAAATGGAGCAGATCATTGATACCAAAGGACGATATGCCAACAAGGTATCCGTCAATGGCAATGTGATGCAAGAGCAAATATTCGATGGTGAAAAAGGCGTGACCAAAGCCATGGGGCAGGTTATTCCCATGAAGGAAGAAGAGATTGCTATGTTGAAAGAACCCAGCAAATTGCATCCGTTTAAAGAAGCAGTGTGGTTGAAGCAAGACTATGCACTCGAGCTGGACGGCATCGAACGTGTCAATGGAAAGAGCTGCTATGTAGTGCGAGTCAAACTACCCGATGGGCAGACGGTTAGGGCTTACTACGATGTAGACAGTGGACTGAAGGTGAGAGAAGTAGAACCGATAAGTGGTCAGCAGGTAGTCGTTACTACTGACTTGGATGACTATCGAGCGGTAGAAGGCTTTTATTTTCCATTTAAGTGGACGCTCTCTGGAGTTATGCCCGTGCCGATGGTCATGACAGTGGAAAAATTTGAGCTTAATCCCGATGTAGACAGTAACACTTTTAAGGTCAAGTGATTGAATAGAGGTGCACATAGCATGTAGCGATGGGCCTTGCGAGATCTCGCAAGGCCCATTTGTTTAATAGCCGTGTGACCGTTTTTACTTGCACGCGTATAAAGGATGAACATACATGAGTCCTCAGTTTGATCAGGTGCTTTAACAAATCTTCAAAAAACCAGAACATATCCAAGTTAACCTCGAGCTTGCAGTTGGTTTAGGCTAGTAAAAGTGAAGGTTCTATAGCACGAAAGTCGCGGTTCAGTGAAGGCAGCCGCGGCTTTCTTTTTTGCATGATAGGTTAGGTATAGCGGATTGTTCGCTTGTTGTCTATTGGTATCATGTGATCGTCGGTTATTTCGCTATTTTGGCAAAGGCCAAGCGATCTTGCTGCTTGATGGGACTGCGCTCGAGCTAGGTAGAAAAGTCGCTATCATTGTGCTTTGCATCATTTGAAACCTATGACCCATGGCCATGACTTATGATCACTTTACACTCAAGGCACAGGATGCTATTCTGAAAGCGCAACAGATTGCCAAGAGCCATCAACAACAACAGGTAGATACAGTACATCTCCTGTTGGGTATGATGGATACAGATACGCATCTCACTACTTTTTTGTTTCAGCGTGCGGGGGTGGCGTCTGAGGCATTGCGTGTTCGGCTAAAAGCGGCTGTGGTGCGTTATCCAAAGGTACAGGGCGTGCAAAAGCAGTTTCTTACGCGCCATGCCAATGATGCCTTAGCCCGAGCCAAGAAGATGCTCGACCAGTTTGGCGACAAGTACATCTCTATTGAGCTGATATTGTTGGGCATCCTTGGCGGGAAGGATAGCGCGGCACGTATGCTGCAAGAAGCAGGTGCCACACCCGAGAAAGTTAAGGCAGCCATACTGCAGTTGCGCAAGGGCCAGCCCGTGCAAGACACCCATGCAGAAGTTCAGTACCACGCTTTGGAGCGGTTCGGCATCAATTTGACGGCACGGGCAGAGATGGGGCAGCTCGATCCCATCATAGGGCGCGACGAAGAGATACGTAGAGTGTTGCACATTCTGTCGCGCCGCCGCAAAAACAACCCCATATTGGTAGGTGAACCCGGCGTAGGCAAGACAGCCATAGTAGAAGGAATTGCCTGGCGCATCGTGCGCAAAGATGTGCCGCTCAACTTGCAACAAAAGCAGATCTGGACGCTGGACATTGCCAGCCTGGTAGCTGGTGCCAAGTACAAGGGCGAGTTCGAAGAGCGCCTCAAAGCAGTGATCAAAGAAGTCGTGGCCAGCAATGGCGAGGTTATCCTCTTCATAGACGAAATACACGCGCTGATCGGTGCAGGTGGCGGGCAAGGCGGGGTCGATGCGGCCAACATTCTCAAGCCTGCCTTGGCACGCGGAGAGCTACATGCCATTGGCGCCACTACCTTGGACGAATATCAAAAATATTTTGAGAAAGACAAAGCCCTCGTGCGGCGCTTTCAAGTAGTGCGTATCGACGAGCCCAGTGTGGCAGAGACCATTTCCATCTTGCGCGGTTTGCAAGACAAATACGAGGTATTCCATCAGATCGAAATTGCCGATGAAGCCCTAATAGCTGCCGCAGAGCTTTCCCATCGCTACATCTCCGATCGCTTCTTGCCCGACAAAGCTATCGACTTGATTGATGAGGCTGCTGCTAAATTGCGCATGGAACTGGACAGTGTGCCTGAAGAGGTCGATCAGTTGGATCGCCGCTTGCGCCAGCTCGAGATCGAGCGCGAGGCACTGAAACGCGAACGCAATCAACTTACACCACTCGAACAGGTGGAAGCCCTCATTGCCAACGTGCGCGACCAGCTCGAATCGGTACGTGCAGCTTGGGAAAACGAAAAGGCTTTGGTGCAAGAGGCCTTGCAACTGCGCCAGCGTATCGACCAGTGCTTGCGGGAAGCCGAACGCGCAGAGCGCCAAAGCGACTATGAAAAAGTGGCGCGTATTCGATATGGAGAATTGCAAGAGCTACACCACCAGCTAGAAAGCGTAGAAGCAGCTTTGTCCGCCCTGCCCGAGTCGCAGCGATTTGCCAATGATCAGGTGACGGCGGAAGATGTAGCCGAAGTGGTCAGCCGTTGGACAGGTATCCCCGTCAGCAAAATGTTGCAAAGTGAACGCGACAAGCTCTTGCACCTTGAAACCCAGCTCCATGAGCGCATCATTGGACAAGACGAGGCGGTGCAGGCCGTAGCCGATGCCGTGCGGCGTAGCCGCGCAGGTATGCACGATGCCAATAAGCCCATTGGGTCTTTTATCTTCTTAGGACCTACAGGTGTGGGAAAAACCGAATTGGCCAAAGCACTAGCCGAAGTGCTGTTCGACGACGAGCGCGCCATTACGCGCATCGACATGAGTGAATACCAGGAAAAACACGCCGTATCGCGACTGGTAGGAGCACCACCAGGATATGTGGGTTATGAAGAAGGTGGACAACTGACCGAAGCAGTGCGCCGCAGGCCCTATAGTATTGTCCTGCTCGACGAAATTGAAAAGGCGCATCCCGATACTTTTAACATCTTGCTACAAGTGCTCGACGACGGCCGACTGACCGACAACAAAGGAAGAGTGGTCAACTTTCGCAATACAATCATCATCATGACTTCTAACATGGGTTCCGACATCATCTTGGAAAACTTTGAAGACCTCGAAGTAGTAGGGCCAGAGCGGCGAGAAGAAATTTTGGAGGCCACCCGTGAAGAAGTCTTCGAGCTATTGATACAGCAGTTGCGTCCCGAGTTTCTCAATCGCATCGATGAAAAAATCATGTTTTTGCCGCTGACACCCGAACAGATCGAGCAAATACTTTCGCTACAGCTACGCAAAGTGCATCGCATGTTGGCCCAAAAAGGCATCGGTCTGGAAGTGACCCCCACAGCCATGAGTCTCCTGTCTGAATGGGGCTACGATCCCCAGTTTGGTGCACGCCCCATCAAACGGGTGATACAAAAAGCTGTGGTCAACGAGTTATCGCGGGCACTTATCGCCGGCAAGTTCGTCAGTGGTGATACTGTGGTCATCGATGCCGATGCCACACAAGAATCACTCTCTTTTGGCTGCAAAACCCCTACGACATCGCCTGCCCAACAGCATACTACCCCAACTACAGAGCAAGGTTCGTGAGCATGCCCTATTTAAAATAATTATGTGGGCTTCACCAAGTAGCGTATCTTCATCCACTTGCACCTGGATGTAAGCCTACCCGACTCTGAGTAACCGAGAGGCTTTGAAGTTAGGTGGTTGAAAGGGAATAGCCTTATCCGCACCTTCCGCAGCCAATTTTGTAAAAATTACGAATAAAAATTCCAATAAGAGAGGAGGGAGAGGATATCTCGGTGTTCTTTTTTTAAATTTAGGATTAGCTTTTCTCCATCTGGCACAGTTAGCACATGAATGCCTACAAAAAGCTGGAAAACCCATCGGGCAGTAGGGTTTTGGGTAGGTTTGCCTTTTTGATCCGGTACGGATTTGTCTTCTTTTTTCAGGGATTGTCGGATGCGATATTCCAAGGCGCCATAAACCAATAGACAAGCGGCCATAACAAATAATAGTGCGGCCACCCTTTCAGGCTTTTGTACATAAAAAAGACGCCACGATATTAGGGTCTTTAATAAAGCGGAATCCTCGTTCGACGCTATGTTGTTTCTCATAAGTCAAAAGCAGCTCCTCTTCCCGATTTATGCTGTCAATGGCCTCGTTGGTCGCTAAAATGAACAGACTGCGTTCAAAGAGCTGTCTTTTCCAATGGGCCTGATCTACCTGAAGTTGGGCATCAATGGTATAGTAAATATCTGCCGAGTCGGAAGTTTTGGGACGACCGACTTGCTTGTATTTTTTGTTCTTTTTTGATGTAGACAGTCTCTATCTGATGCCATTTCCATTGTTGCTGCCATTGCCGGGCAGCCGCCTGCGCATCTTCTTTGCAATGATATGATTGCCGTTTTAATTTTTTGAGGCTTTGTTGAGCCAGAGCAGCTTCTTTGTCCAGACGTCTTTGCAGGGTTTGGGTTTCTCGCTCATAAACACTCAGGGCACTAAATCATGGCTTCCATAGCCTTGCCAGTACTCACAATCTGATCTGGACCAACAATAAGTATCAATTACCTCACTAATCCCTATTTCCCGGCACTTCTCTGCTGCCAAACCCAAATGGTTAATGTCTTACTTGAGTATTCTCGTGTCTTCATTTCATAAGCTTACTCCTAATTTATAAAATTGTCTTTTCTTTCTAATTTGGGGCGCGGAAGATGTGATAAAACGATATTTGGAGATTTTTTTACTGATCCTTTTTACCATATCAAATTGTTCAAAGAAATAGACTCAAGTAAATATCCTTGTTGTCAAATAGCAGATCTTTTTGCTGATTTAAGTGTGTTTTCAATAAATGGTTACTCAAAATTTTTGAAATGGAAAACACAAAAGCAACCATCATTATTTGAATCAGAAGAAATAAAGTATACAAATAGAGAAAAAGTACGATTTGAAATAATTCAGCATTTAGACAAGGAATGCAAAAAAAGAAAGTTGGGTGTAAGTCTTAATAGTAATCATGGGTTTTGTACGTTTCAACCTAATAATCCAATCAATTTTTGGCGATATACTCCACAACATGAAAATGATAAAGCGCCAACAAAATTCGGCTAACAATTGGGTGCAGTTGACCGCCAATCCGCTGCGCTCTTTGGCGGCAGGTGAGCTTGGTCGTTATCCGCACCTGGCCAGAGCACTTTATCAAGAACACCCCTATGGTAGGCGATCATGGATCCGGTGAGCAATAAACTTGAACAGGCCCGACGAGATCTCCTCGATCTAGGGCTACGGAATACACTCCTCAACTACCGGGAGCTCAAGAGCAAGGGAGTCCGCATCGTCCATGAGCGGCCCGAGGATGTATTTCAGATCCTTGTCGAGGAAAGGCAAAGCCTGTCTTTCCTTCCAGTGCCTCAGGAAGGAAGAGCGGAACGCTCGGATATCTCCCGGGAATTGACCTTCACCCTGGAAGAGCAAATGCGAGAGAAGGATGAAGGCAGAGGCACTGCCCGACATAGAGACACCCAGCTGCAGACACCTTATACAGCCCGCCGGCTCCAATACCGCCTGCTCAATACGTACTACGCGGCACGGACCGCCCTGGAGGAGCAAGGAGTCAACCTCCTATTCATGGCGCTAGGAATGCTTGACTGGTACGAGGACGAGTCGAGCGATCTGCTTCATAGGGCGCCACTCGTTTTGATCCCTGTAAGCCTTTCGCGCGAGAGCGTGCGAGCCCGGTTCAAGGTGGAATACACGGGAGACGAGATCGACACGAATCTCTCCCTCCAGATGAAGCTCAAGGCCGAGTACGGGGTGGATCTTCCTCCTGTCATGACGGAAACCGCAGACTTTGCCGTCAAGGATTACTTCGAGAGCGTTGCCCATGCAGTGCGGCACCTCCCCCGCTGGCACGTGGATCGGCAGGCCATTGTTCTCGGCTTTTTCTCATTCAGTAAGCTCCTGATGTACAAGGATCTGGACCAGACGAACTGGCCGGAAGATCAGAAGCCGTCCAATCACCCTGTCCTCCGCTCGCTCCTGCATGATGGCTTCCGTGAGTCGGATCCGCTCATGGGTGAGAGCGAGAATTTAGATGAGCGAATCGACCCGACGGAGCTACACCAGATTTGCGACGCCGACAGCTCCCAGACGGTGGCCCTTCTTGAGGCGAAGAGTGGCCGGAACCTGGTGATCCAGGGTCCCCCGGGTACGGGCAAGTCCCAGACAATCACGAATCTGGTGGCAGAGGCGATTGCCGACGGGAAGACGCTTCTCTTCGTCTCCGAGAAGATGGCGGCGCTGGAGGTCGTGAAGCGGCGCCTCGACCAACTAGGTCTCGGGGACGCGTGTCTGGAACTCCACAGCCACAAGACCAACAAGAAAGCCGTCCTCTCCGAACTGCAGAGGACGCTCGAGCTAGGGCGGCCGCTGCACGAGGGCCGGGATCTGCCCGCGGAGCAGCTGAAGCAAGCCCGAGAACGATTGAATCGGTATTGTCAGGCTGTTCACACCCCCATTGGAGAAAGCGGTGTCACACCTTACCGCGCTTACGGGGCCCTGTTACGCCTCCAAGGACGTCTAGATGAAATCGACTGTCCGACCATCAAGGAGATGCGACTTCGAGAGTGGTCGAGATCCGAGTACGCGGAGAGACGGAGTCTGACCGAGGAGCTCCAGGCCCTTCTGGGCGAGATCGGTGTTCCTGAGGAACACCCGTTCTGGGGGAGCAGCAGGAGTGTCTACCTCCCTTCAGACCGCTCGCTTGTCGAGAAAAAGGGCCGCGATGTGCGCTTGTGCCTGCAAGCCGTTCGCCAAGCTATCACGGAGCTCTGCAGCATTCTTGGGGTAGACAGTCCTGCTGACTTGGCCGCGCTCGAGAAGCTGATTCGAGCTGTTAAAAATGCTCTCACGCTTGTTGCCTACCGATCCAAGTGGTGGAGATATCTATCAAAGAAGTACCGACAAGCGCGCCGGCAGATTGTCGCTTTATGTGAAGCCCATTCATCCACTTCGTACAAGGGTATGACGGACGTCACCGCGGCGGCAGCTGCGATCCTGGGTGTGCTGGAGGTAAACAGCGAAGAACTATCCAAACGGGTTGAGGATCTGCTCAATCGCCAACAAGGGCGGACGGCGCTTCAACACGCCATAGAAGAGGTGGAAATGTCGCAAGATGAGTACCTACGGATGGCACAGAGGGCTATGCAAACGGTCGAGCTGGATGAGTTGATGAGATTCGGCGACGGTGGTTTGTCGGTCGTCGCTTTCGAGCTTCAGGATGCCTTGTTCCGAGCCTGGGAAAAAGATGCAGCGCGTCTCCAGGAGATGGTGAGCTGGAACCACTTGACCAGCCGAATGAAGGAGCAAGAGCTCACACCCGTGATCGAGATCGCCAAAACATGGAAGCCGGCCGCCGAGCATCTCGTCGACCTCTTGGATCAAACCCGATACCGTCTCCTAATCGAGAAGGCCATGCACGAACGACCGGAGCTCGCCGGGTTCGACGGGCGAACACACAGCCATGTGGTCCAGAAATTCCGCGATTTAGATAAACGTCTATTAGACCTTAACCGTGCATACCTAGCCCGAAAACATTGGGAGCGTCTTCCCCACCGCACCGGTGCCGGGCAACTTGCAATCCTAAGGCACGAGTTCGGAAAAAAGCGACGTCATCGGCCGATTCGTCAGCTCATGCTCGACGCCGGCCAGGCAATTCAGGCAATCAAACCTATATTTATGATGAGCCCTTTGTCAGTAGCTGCCTATATTCCTCCGGGGAGCGTTCAGTTCGATCTGGTCGTGTTCGACGAGGCAAGCCAGGTGCGGCCAGCAGACGCTTTCGGCGCAATCCTCCGAGGCAAGTATGCTGTGGTCGTAGGAGACAGTCGGCAGCTTCCGCCCACAGGTTTCTTCGATAAGATGGGCATGATCGACGAGGAACAAGAGAAAGACTGGGATGCAGGGGCTTCGGACCTGGAAAGTATCCTCGATCTGTTTTCGGCGCAAGGTGCTCAACAGGTGATGCTCAGATGGCATTATCGAAGTCGCCACCAGTCCTTGATCGACGTCTCCAACCGCGAGTTCTACGAGGACAAACTCATCGTGTTTCCCGCACCCGAGAAGACCCGCCAGGGTCTGGGGCTCATATTCCGTCACTTGCCGGACACTGCATACGAGCGCGGGAAGGCAGTGAATCGTGATGAAGCTGCGATCGTCGCGCAGGCCGTGATGGAACACGCTCGAAAGCATCCGGACCTTACACTTGGGGTCGCTTCCTTCGGCATGGCCCAGATGAGGGCGATCCAAGAACAGCTCGAGATCCTCCGTCATCGAGACCCCTCCTGCGAGGGCTTCTTCGCAGCCCATCCACAGGAACCCTTCTTCGTCAAGAACCTCGAGAACGTCCAGGGCGATGAGAGGGACGTGATCTTCATCAGCGTCGGTTACGGGCGTACCCGCGAGGGCTATCTGACAATGAACTTTGGTCCATTGAACAAAGAGGGAGGGGAGCGGCGCCTCAATGTCCTCATCACCCGCGCCCGGAGACGATGCGAGGTGTTCAGTAACCTACGCGCGGACGATATCGATCTGGCGCGGACCAATGCCCGTGGTGTCGTGGCCCTCAAGGCCTTCCTGAAGTACGCGGAGACGGGAATCCTCGACGTACCTCGGCCGCCGCAGGAGGGAGAGGCGGGGTCCCCCTTCGAGGAAGCCGTGGCCCAAGCGCTGCGCGGGCTCGGGTTCGAGGTCCACCACCAGGTTGGTTCTGCCGGTTTTCGCCTCGATCTTGCTGTGGTGGATTCAAAGCGTCCGGGTCGCTACCTCCTGGGGATAGAGTGCGACGGTGCCACTTATCACAGTGCGCGGTGGGCCCGCGACCGCGATCGACTGCGCCAGGAGGTGCTCGAGTCTCTCGGGTGGCGTATCCACAGGATCTGGAGTACAGATTGGTTCCGGGATCCTGACCGTGAGCTCCGACGGGTTGTCGAGAGCATTGAGAAGGCAAAGGTCGGACCAGGTCCAAACGAGACCTTAATTGCCGGCCGCGAGAGAGATAACAAAGACAACAATGAGATCAGGCGGGAGTTGTCGCGACATCGTCGCGACAGTGTCCGGATTTCCCCGTACCGTAAAGCCACGATCACCGTTAACCTCGCGGGCAGGGAGCTGCACGAAGTCCCGACGACATGGCTCGCCGACTGGATCGTCCAGGTCGTGACAGTGGAGAGCCCTGTACACCTACTAGAAGTCGCCTCGCGGATCGCCGGTGCTGCCGGTATCAAGCGCATCGGACGTCGAATCCGCGCGTCGATAGAAAGGGGCGTGGACCTGGCGGCCAGTAGAGGCCGCGTACGTCGCCGGGGAGATTTCCTGTGGCGCCCAGACATGGATATCGCCCCGGTGCGTGATCGGCGCCAGCTGCCGTATACTTCTCGCGAGATCAAGCGTGTACCTTTGGAAGAGCTCGCGGAAGCAGTGGTTCTCATCGTGCAGGGTAGCGTGGCCGTCACGCAGGAGGAGGCAGTCATCGAGGCATCTCGCCTACTAGGTTACGCTCGCGTGACCGACGGCATCCGGCAGCGTTTCGAACAGGCAATCCAGATGCTTCTCACCGACGAACATTTGCGGCGACACAACAGTTTCCTAATGCTGAAACATGACACTTCATGCCCATAGGCAGACATCGGCAGAATACCCGTAAGGAGTCAAAGTTGTTTCAGGTCAATCATACTGGATCAGGCAGGCCACTGATTTTCCTTCACAATGGCGGGACCTGCAGTGCAATCTGGCGTGAACAGGTGCGAACTCTATCTAAAACGTACACCTGCTATGCCCTTGACCTGCCCGGTTTTGGCCCCGCCGGAGAAACCACCTATTCCCCGTACACTTTGGAAGACCTTGCATCCGGGCTGGAGGCCTTCCGCAGGCGCATTAATGCCGAAAGGTTCTCTCTCTTGGGGAACTGCATGGGGAGCGCTATCGCTTTACGCTATACGCTGCGTTATCCTGAGCGCGTGGAGCGCCTGGTGCTGTTCAATATCCTTACGCAGGAAACGCTGCAAGCCGGTTTTCTCGGCCCGCTGGTACGTTGGACGGCTCTCCCCGGCCTTCGCCGCGGCTTGCGACGATGGCTTGGGCTGTTTCGCCTCCCCAAAACGATGAGCCGCTGGATGGTACTGCAGCAATTCCGGAAGCCCATAAAACACTGGGTGGAGGAGCTTGCCCTCCTTTACAGGCAAAAGAGCCAGTCCAAGGCGCTGCTGGATATCCTGGTGGATATGCCTTCTTACGAAGAACTGGATCATCTGACGCTGCCCCGAAATTTTCCTCCCACGTTGGTCATCTGGGGGGAACAGAACCGCGTTCTCCCACTGGAGGCCGGGCAGCGCCTTTGCGCTCGCCTGGGGATTTCTCCACGCGTTCTGCCGGGTGGGCATTTGTTGATGCTGGAAGAACCTGAAACCGTTAACCACATCCTGAGCGATTTCCTTGAAGACCTACCCCTATGAACCATCCCAGTCAGCGTTCCCTGCCGTATGAATTGCTCTTTGGCGCCGGATTTTCGGCATCACAGAAACCGGCCGTCATCTCCTTCCGTCGCGGCAAGGAACAACAACTTACTTTCGGGCAACTGGAACAGCAGGCACAGCAACTGGCGCAGGGACTGATGAAAGCCGGGTTGCGACCTCGGCATCGGGTTCTGGTGTTGACAACACCGGGGCCTGATCTGTTCGTCGTCCTTTTTGGTCTGCTATTGGGCGGTATGGTGCCGGTGCTGGTGGACCCGGGATTGGGCTTACAGCGCATGCTCGATTGCACCCGGGATGCGCAAATTCAGGGTGTCATTAGTGTGTGGCGAGCCTGGCTGTTGCGCTGGTTGCGGCCCGGGGTTTTTAAGGGGGTGCGCCTTTGGATCACCACGGACCGTCGATTGCCCGGTCTGCATTCCCTGCGAGACGTGATGCGCGGTGAGCCGGTCCAATTACCCAAAGTAACCCCGGACGATACGGCACTCATCGCGTTTACCTCTGGCAGCACCGGTCCCCCCAAAGGCGTGGAACTCACCTATCGCAATCTTCAGGGCATGTTTGAAGCCTTTAGGGTCCTTCTCGGCAAGCAGGAGCCGGATGAAGTGGACATGATTGCCCTACCAGCCCTCTCTCTTATCAGCGCCGCTCTGGGACGCACCTGCTTGGTGCCTGAAATCGACTTCGCCCATTTGTCCACCGTGGATGTGGAGCATCTTCTGGCTTATTTTCGACATTATTCCATCTGTACAGCTTTTCTCTCCCCAATCCTTTGCAGCAAGCTGGCTGAGCATGCGCGTCAGCACCCCGTTCGATTGGAAAGAACACGAGTGATCCTGACGGGTGGTGCTCCCATCCCCAATTCAGTTTCCCTCATGATGACCAAATTGTTGCCTAATGGGGAATTCTATACCCCTTATGGAGCCACAGAAGTGCTTCCCGCAACGATCATCCGCGCGAGAGAGATCATAGAAGAAACTGCAGCCCTGACCGCACAAGGGAAGGGCGTATGCGTGGGGCGGCCCCTGCTCCAGACCGAGATTTGCATCATGCGTCCGGTCGATGAGCCAGTGCCTTCTGAACAGGAAATCCAGTTCCAGCCGCCAGGCGAGATTGGGGAGATCATCATCAGCGGTATCCAGGTGAGCCCCCGCTATTTCGGCAAAGAACGCGAGACACAAATGGCGAAGATCCCCAGAACGAATGGCGGGCTCTGGCATCGGATGGGAGATTTGGGATATTTGGACGAGCAAGGCCGCCTATGGTTTTGTGGACGCAAGAAGCATCAGGTGCGGAGCTCGGTGCGAACGTATTACCCCGTTTGTGTAGAAGGCATTGTCAACACGCTCCCCTTTGTGCGATGCTCCGCTTTGGTGGGAGTGGGGCCTCATGGCGATCAGAACCCAGTGCTTCTCATCGAACCATTCGCACCTCCCTCCGCAGCGCAACGCAAAACATGGCAGCAACAAATCATTGATTTGTTACATCAACATGACATCACAATTAAACATGTAATCTTCTACCCGAAGGCATTTCCTACCGACCGTCGCCACAATTCCAAAATCGAGCGACTGGATTTGGCTCGATGGGTGGCAAAGAGGTGGTCTATTTGAACGTTATCTGCCCAACAGCGGCTTCGCCGCTCGCGAACGCCGGCGCGCAAAAATGAGTTTTGTGCTATGTTAATAGTGTAGGTTTTGCGGTCACTGCCGCTGCCGCTGAGCCACACGTTAACATCAATAATAAAGAAAATCGAATCTCGAAAACGGTTAAGGTTCAAAGAAAAGCTCAGAATAAGTGGACGAGATCAAGATAGACATTTAGAGTGAATGAATCCAGATGAGTAGATAATTCGAAGAGTACTTGAAATTGATGCATGATAGATATTCTATCGACGGTTGAACAGATGAACTGTTCAAAATATTTTTACTCAAGTTTCGGGAGTCAAAAGCAATTGATTCAAATTAAAGATTTTCAGTATTTCGTTGTTCTTTAGAACTACTGAGTCTATCTTCTTTTTTACATTTACATCTATACCCAAACCGAAGTGGTTTGGGAGATTTACAACTCACAAACCAGCGAAAGACAAGAAGTTTGGGAGGCGTCAGCCTCCCAAACCACTTCGCCATGAGTATAAATCGAAAATCTCGGATATTTGGCCAACCACACCTCTGAGCCGGCATAAACTCAAAAAACTTCTCAAAAAGGTGTTCAGTTTATCAAAAGAAGCAAAGTAACCAGAGGGGGTTTGTAGATTATTCGTATATTGCCTCGGGAGTTGTTTTGGTTCTTCTTTAGATACAATATACTGAATTTCAGTAACTTGTATCGAAAACAACTCCCACTTTTACCCCTTTTTTAACCCCCGAAACTTGAGTAATACATAAAAAAAATGTATTTGGAAGTGTGTCGTGAAAAATAATTGTTTTTTTCTTGCTTATTATTATCAAGATTAAATAAGTATACTGCTGCCATTTGAAGGCAGTTCTTCCATCACCACGTGCAGGTAGAGAGGTAGTGCGATTAGCTGTTGTTTTTGGTCAAATGTAAAACCAGGATAATGGCTTTTCGACTTGCCATGGCGACAAAAACCATTCTGGCCGATGCCACAGTGCCCAGACAATATCACCGTATCCAGTCGTCTTCTCTAAGTGTCGGTGAGATATAGCCCGTAGTGATCGGACTATTTCCCAGATTGACGGTAGTCCAGGCATAGGTAGCCAGTGCGATTTGTATAGGTGCAAGTACGGGCAGCTTGCGGATCAAGTGCAGATGGTGTCGAGGGGGCATTTTTTACGGGTAAATCCCAGCACGTTCGTCGTTGATCATCCATGATAGTAGGCATCCGGAGTGAGAGCAGGAATAGCTCTGAGAGTTTGTGGGCGAAAATGGAGCCGGTCATATAGCCTATTCATCCCATTGCAGGTACGTTCTGTTGTGCAGAAAGAGAAAAATCCAAACGGAGCCAAGTTGTTCCAATGAACAAGACTACTACTCACACGTGGTCGTTGCATGCCAATTGCTCAGGCTCATGGGTTGGAGAAACTTGCCTTTCATATGGTTTTCTGTTTTACACGGCAAGCGAAGCTAAAAAAAGACACCGAATAGTTTTGTCTCGGTGTCTTTACATGTGTCATAACACATATACTCACTGCACTTTTATTAGGGGCAGGGTTTGGGTGTGTCCGTTGTGGGTGTGGATGGTGAGCCAGTAGTTGGCAGCTGGCAGCTGGTGGAGGGACAGTCGGACTTGAGAGGGGCCAGCAGGGAATTGGCGTTGGGGTTGGGCCCAGCATATTTTTCCATTGGCGTCGTGTAGGGTGAGTTGTGCGGTAATGGGCTTTTGAGTGAAAATTTCAATCCAGAGGTTTTGTTCAAAGGGATTGGGCATGGCTTTGATTCGGAGTGTGGATGGAGGTTGTGTAGGTGTAGTGGCGGTGGGGGTCATGTTGGGTTGATACCAGAATCCTGCACCGTGTCGGTTGGTGTTGGTTAGGGATAGGCCGATGACGGGTTGTCCGAGCGTGCTATTGAGTTGAATTTGGTTGCTGGCCATGGGTGTGCCACCAGCTGCACTTACGTGTTTTTCGATGGTGAGTTGTGCATAGAGGGGTAGGGTGCAAAAGCAGGTGGCCAGGACGAGCGTAAAGGTTGTATGTAGCTTCATGTTGTGTTTTTTTTGCGAAAAAAGATTCATGGAGCGGCTGGTGCCACTCCATGAAAAAGGGTAGTTTTTATTCTTTTTCTATTAGCAATGCTTCGAGTGTTTGGAGCCGAGCTTCGAGTGCTTGGAGTCGGGCATCTCGCTGAAGCAGTAGGGCTCGGAGGATTTCGTTTTGGGGTAGCCCGACGAGTATATTGACTTGCTGGATACCATTGTTGGGGGCATCGTGTAGTGCTTGTCCGACGACCTGATCGATTTGGTGGGCTTGGAGTTGCTGGGCGGGTATGGCGATACCTGTGCCGTCATTTTTGCCGGAAGGCAGGATAAAGTCTCCAGCTTGCACGGGGCCGCGCACTTGGGCGGGCACTTGCCCTACGAAGGCGACGGGAGCCCAATTGTTGGAATCACTTTGAGTGGGAGCGTTGCCCGTGATGATGGGGCGGGTACTGACGACGACGAGCTGTAGGGCACTTTGAGTGTTGCGGCTGAGGCCTTGAGGTGTCCATGCGACGATTTCTGCGGGTTGGAGTGGACGTTCATTGGATTTTAGGGGCAGCCATTCGGCAAAGTCGGCTCCGCCAGATTTGAACGTGATGCCACCCGATCCGTCACCTTCGATAGCGCCTACAGCATCGTTGATGCCATCGAAAAAAGTAATGAAATTAGTGGCGCTTGTAGGTGTAGTGGCAGAAGTTTTGAGTGCCAGCACGTCGGGGCCATTGCCTGTGAAGCCTGCTGTGTTTTCGATAATAGCCACGTGATTGGGGAGAGTAGCTATACTGTTGATGTCTTTTTTGACGTGTAGTTGAGTCAGGGGAGTGTTGGTGCCTATCCCTACACCCCCACTAGCACGCACTAGAAACTGGTTTGTGCCCGTGGATTCGAAGTCAAAACCGTTTTTATCAGCCCAGACGAAGGTGCCGTTATGATTGGCTTTAGCTTTCCATCCGGCGGCAAAGCTGTTGGCTCCAGCTGTGGTGCTATACCGGCCGCCGGCAAAGCTGAAGCTTCCAGCTGCGACGTTATCGCGGCCGAAGACAAAGCTGTTGTTCCCAGTTGCAGTGTTATTGCGGCCGACGACAAAGCAGTCGCTCCCAGTTGCAGTGTTATCACGGCCGCCACCTACAGTTGCGCCCAGGCCATAGGCAATATTGTCGACACCTCCACTGACCGTGGAGTAAGCACTACCGGCAGTGTTATTCTCACCTCCACTCACGGTGTTAGCCGTACCAGTAACGGTATTAAATCCGCCTCCACCAATGGTAGCTCTAGCGCCGTCAGCAGTGTTATCCTTACCTCCGCCCACGGTGGAGTTATAGCCACCGGCAAAATTGTCCTCTCCTCCAGCCACAGTAGAACCAAAACCGCTGGCCGTATTTTGGTAGCCTCCACCCACAGTGGGGTTCTCTCCACTAGCAGTGTTGAATCCACCTCCACCTATAGTAGCGCGAAGGTCGCTCGCGGTATTGCTTTGACCACCACTTACGGTTGCCCAGGCTCCACTTGCGACATTATCATCCCCTCCACCCACGGTGGCTACACTGCCGTTGGCTATATTGGAATTTCCTCCGCTCACAGTGGAGATGTTGCCACTGGCTGTGTTATTGCTGCCACCGCCTATGGTAGCCCAGGGCGCGCTGCTTGGGATGTCATCATCGCTGCCGGCTACATTGTTGCTTCCCCCACCGATAGTGCCATAGTGATCCAGCACGCGGTTATTGGTATTTGTAGGATCATTGGTATTTCCGGGGCCTCCACCGGCAATAGTGCCGTAATCTGCAGTAACCTGGTTGAGGTAACCTCCCCCTACAGTTGCATAGTCGCCAGAAGCGGAATTCTGTTGGCCTCCGCCTATGGTGGAGCGGCTGCCACTGGCATTGTTGCTTTGGCCACCACTCACGGTGGCGTTGGGGCCTTCAGCGTTGTTACTGGTGCCCCCGCCTACTGTAGCCCTGTTGCCACTGGCATTGTTGCTCTCACCCCCACTTACAGAAGCTGCGTATCCGTTAGCATTGTTGGCAACCCCACCGCTTACGGTGGCGAAGGCGCTACTGGCGATATTGCTGTTGCCTCCGCTTATGGTGGCACTGCTGCCACTGGCGATGTTGTTGCTGCCTCCACCTACCGTAGCAGATGGACTATCCGAAGGCGTTCCTGTATCATCTCCGGCTTGGTTGCCGTAGCCCCCACCTACTGTGCCGTAGTCGTCGGTTACCCGGTTGTTGTCGGGTAGGGCAAGCCCGTCGTCCGGTGCACCACCTCCTGCTATGACGGCACCCACTACGCCGGCAGTGACACTGTTGTCGTTGAGACCACCGATGAGATTGGGGGTGTTTTCGGTGGGTTCAAGGCGTAAGGCACGTTGGCTATTGACGCGAAGCTCCATAGGTTGATTGTCAGCAGTACCCAGAAAATGGTTGGCAGGATTTGAGCCAGTATTGCCGCCAAGGGTCCAGTACAAGCCATCAGTGATGGTTGTGTTCAGTTGAAATTCTGTTCCGTTCAGTGTAAGGCCGTTACCAGCGGTGTATTGGGTGTCATCATCGCCATCGTCGAGCCCTGGTGGGCGGTTTTGCACGTCGTTCCAGGATACGGAGGTGAGGCCGTCGTCGGTGCCATCGGCGAATCCAGACGGCATATTGGTGAGGCTATTCCAGGGTATGGAGGGTACCGAAAGGGTGAGTGTTTGTCCATTGAGTTGCAGATCCATGTTGTCGCCGGCCTGTATGTGGACTTGATCGGTCAGTCCGTTGATTGTGGTGACAGCGGCTCCTGGTGCGAGTTTTTGTTGGGTAATGGATCCGTCGGCGACGGTGCGCGCATTGAGGCTGTAGGGCGTTGCAGTGAGTTGGAGTCGGGGTGTGAGTTCGTCACCTCCGTTGATGCTGATGCCGAGGAAGTAAGTTTGGTCGAAGGGCAGGTCAAGGGGGTTGTTGGTGCCGAGGATGGCATTGAACAGGCCATCTTGTGTGCTGAGTAATTGAGTTTCTTCCCATATCGGATTGCCACTACTAGGTTGACTGTAGAGGCGGAATGTGAGATTGTAGTTGTCATCGGCTACGGGTGTGCCATCGGTTTGTGTGAGGATGCCCTGATAGGAAATGGTTGTGGGTATTTGCCCAAGTAAAAGGGTAGCTCCAAGCATCATGTAGGTGCTCAAGATTAGGGTTGAAGCCTTCATTGTGAAAAGTTTGAGGATGGATAAGGAATAGTACTTGGCATAGCTTCACTGCCTTTGCAAGAAGCAATTTGACTTTGTACGTAGCACGTACGGTGAATGGATGAGAGCGTGCAAACTTTTAAAGTCCGCAGGTATCATGCGTAGGATGCATAGTGTTTCACATCTGCTGATTGTGGGTTAGTATTTCCACGACAAGAAGGTTCCTTACGAGCACATGTTTTTCGTGATTGGGTGACCCGAGTTATGAGATTCGGCCTCAATCTCAGGCAGAGATTGTCAAATATAAGCTATTGATAGCTAAAAGTCAAATGCAAGAGAATGAGGTTATTATTCAGAATCGATTTTTTACGTCTTGCTCGTAGACTTGTCGGATGCCATCTTCAAGGCTGATGCGATGGTGCCACCCCAGTTGGTGTAGTTTGCTTAGGTCGAGTAACTTGCGGGGGGTGCCGTCGGGTTTGCTCAGGTCATGAGTAATGAGTCCTTCGTAGCCGACGATGTGTGCAATGAGTGTAGCCAGGTCCTTGATTGCGATATCTTCGCCCGTACCGATGTTGACTGGTTCGCGCTCATTGTAGTGTTTCATGAGGAAGAGGCATGCATCGGCTAGGTCGTCTACGTGCAAGAATTCTCGGAGGGAGCTGCCCGTGCCCCAGATGACCACCTCGTGTTGGCCTGACTTTTTGGCTTGGTGAAACTTGCGCAACAGTGCAGGCAAGACGTGTGCCGTGTGCAAGTCGTAGTTGTCGCCCGGACCATAGAGGTTGGTTGGCATGACGGAGATAAAGTTACAGCCGTATTGATCGCGATAGGCTTCGCACATCTTGATACCGGCGATCTTAGCAATGGCGTAGGGCTCATTGGTG
The DNA here is from genome assembly GCA_026982695.1 of Saprospiraceae bacterium. Lineage (GTDB taxonomy): Bacteria > Bacteroidota > Bacteroidia > Chitinophagales > Saprospiraceae > WFYJ01. Next base: position 3,810 of record JALSGS010000014.1, on the reverse strand, counting down.
GGCTCGAGCGGGCCGGTGAGCAAATAGGTCTCTTTGAGGGGCTGTGGCGCCATCTTGGGATAGATACAGGATGAGCCGAGGAAGAGCAGCTTCTTGACGCTGTACTTCCAAGCAGCGTGGATGACGTGGGTAGCTATGGACAGATTGTCGTAGATAAATTCAGCCCTATAGGTGTTGTTGGCCAAAATGCCGCCGACTTTGGCTGCAGCCAAAAAGACGTAGTCGGGGCGGGTGCGGTGAAAAAACAGCTCGACCTCTTCTTGGCATCGCAAGTCGAGCTGGCGCGAGCTGCGCAAGATCAGATTGTGATAGCCTTCGGCCTGTAGTTTGCGCACCAGCGCCGATCCTACCATACCGCGGTGGCCAGCTACGTAAATTCTGTCCTGTGGATTCATAGATGCGATGCATTTGGGACGCCAAAATAGGGTACAAAGTTTATTTGTCTTCGGCTTCGTAGATGTCGCCTTTTCGGCGACACAAGTGCCCTCCTTGCCTTTTGGCAAATACGGCCCGTATCTCTGCCAGAATGGACAGAGCAATTTCCTCGGGTCGATCGGCGCCGATGTCGAGCCCTACAGGTGCAAAATACCGGCGGTGTAACAATCCACCTTCTTGCCACCACGCTGCAGGAAGTTGGCTACGCATGTGTTGGTGGCGTTTGTGTGGCCCCAATACGCCGATGTAAGGGGCTGGCGAGGTTGCCAGAGCGCGTAGAGCTTCTAAGTCGGTGGCAAAATCGTGGGACATAAGAACGACGGCTGTTCTGACATCAATGTGTAGTGACTGCCATACATTGGGCTGTCTGAGGTGGATCAGCCTTTTGGCTTGCGAAAAACGATCTGCTGGTACCTTTTGCAGGTTGGCCACCACGGTACACGTCCATCCAAGAGTGACTGCCAGTTCGATAAGGGGCTGCACGTCGTAGCCGCCTCCTACAATGACAAGGTGTGGTACAGGTAATAGGCGCTCCACAAACCACTTGTCGGATGCGTGTTGGAAGGTAAAACTGCACATTTTGGCAGAAGCTTGCTGGCGCATTGCGTGCAAGTACGGCGGCATTTCCTGGTCGTGAGGCCAGCCTTCTCCCTCGATCCACCACCATAGTTGCTCTACCGTTTCTGCATGTGCTGCCAGCGGATGTGCGATCCACACGCTTTGGCGGCTTTGCAAATGAATGCGCAAAGGTTCCAGGGTGGCATTCAGATCTGCTGCATGAAGCGGTACCATTAGTACATCGATTAGCCCCCTACAGCCCAGTCCTGCGCCAATGGTGTGCCCTTCGGGTTGGCGCGTATCCCATCGATAAATGCGGGCACGTGCTTCATCCATGACGCGCAAGGCTTTGCGCAAAGCGTCTCCTTCAAGGCACCCGCCACTAATACCACCAATCATGCGGCCATCTTCCAATACGAGCATACGTGCCCCTCGCCTTCGGTAAGAGGAGCCTTCGATGTGTACCACAGTAGCTAATACCGCTTTTTTACCTTTCGGCAAACTTTGTGCGGCAGCTATCATGCGTTTAATTTCGCGTGGCGAGGTAGACATAAATAAAAAACTTGAAGTACAAGAGGGATAGATGTACATGGGGCAATTTTACAATTTTACCTCCTGGTGCGAAAAGCCGTCAAGCAACCCTTGTCACATTTGTTTGTCTCTATCGTCTGTGCATGCAGAGTTGATCATCGTAAAAAAAACAATAAGCCTAATGAAAGCAAACCTACACAAGTATGTAGCAGCACTGTTGATGATTTTGTTCACCGCTTTGTACCTGACAGCCCAGCGCGATGAGACATTAGTCAGCAAGCTTGATCTTTCTCTTTCTGGGGTATGGGGGTGTTCTACTGTAGGTCTCTCCTTTACTGAGTATGAGTCGGCTGTTGTGGCTGGTGGATACGGTGGACTTGAATTTGGCAAAGACTTCTTTATCGGTTGGGGTGGATGGTCTACTACTGAGGACGTGACGTACGATCCTTTCAGCCTTCGTACCTACCGCTTTAACTATGGCGGCATACTTCTGGGCTATGGATTGAGTTCATGGAAGGTAGTGCATCCGCAGTTTTTCTTGCTTTTAGGGCGTGGCACTTTGTACGTGCCAGATGATCGCGATCGCATATTAGTCGTGCACCCCTCTGCTGGAGTAGAAGTCAATGTGCTTCGGTGGTTTCGGTGGGGCCTTCAAGTGGGCTATCGCTTTTTTCCCGACAACGACCTACCCGCACTGCAATCGATACCCTTGTCCCAGCCCTTTGCCGAAATGACTTTCCGCTTTGGGTGGTCTTGGGGGGAGTAAGCTGTGGCACTGATGTGTCTCTTCTACTCGAAATAGCGTAAACAACGTCGTCCACAGGCACCTAAGCACAGCGCTCAGGTGCCTGCGTGTTTATCTGATCAAAGTGAGGTCGCCTTTAAAGAGTTCGGTAGTGCCATCTAAGTACACGGCGATAAAGTAATAGACATATACATCAGCTGGAGCTTTTTGCCCTCGCCAATTGCCGTCCCAGCCTGAACTGTAGTCGTTTGGCAATGCCTGAGATAGGTAATACACCTGTTCGCCCCACCGGTCATAAATCTGAAAATCGAGTATGTACGCTACTTCGGCCGCTGCTTGTACATAAAACCGGTCGTTGAAGCCGTCGCCATTAGGACTGAATATGTTGGGGACGTATACGGCGCGTCGTTTGCGCACGACAACTTGTACGGAATCGGTAGTCATACATCCTCCACTATCAGCGATAGTAGCCGTATAGGTAATGGTGTTCAGTGGCATTATAGCCGTTGGATCAGGGCAGTCGGTGCAGTCCAGGTAATCGGGGGGCGACCAAGTCCACTGGACATTGGTGGCATTGGTAGTAGGTTGCAGCTTGATGCTTTCGCCCAATTGGATTTCTATAGGATCACCCAGGTCGAGATACAGTGCGGGTGGATCGGGTAGCAATACCGCCTGAGATACTGTCAGACCATTGGCATCGGTAATGGCGAGCTCGTAAGTGCCAGCATTCAACCCCGGCAAAGTATAGGGCAATGAGTGGATGGGGATGAGTGTGCCCATGAATTCGAGCGTCAGCGGATACTTGGCACCCACTACTGAATCGATGACGATCATGCCATCGAACTGGCCTACACAGGTAGGAGCTACAGCATGTAGGTAAACTTGGAATTCGAAGAATGAAAGCGCGACGACCACAGTGGAATCGCAGCCAGTCCAACTTCCCCCACTGATCACTTCGGTGCCATTGGAATGGGTCGCGTCGTATACCGTGCCGTTAATCGTGATGCTGCTGTCTACGGGGATGGTGAGGTTGAGCTGTGCTACAGCTGGCGGATGGAAGCTCAACGATACGGCTAAGATTGAGTCGCAACCTGTCCAGCTGGCGTTGGGCAGTATTTCCTGTCCGCTGGGGTTGTTTTGGTCGTATAGGGTGCCGTTGATGATGAGGGACTGTCCTGAGCAGAGGGTGGTGTCGAGTATGCCGACGGTTTGCGGGAAGAACTGTAGCTGTACGTTGACGGTGGAGTCGCAACCTGTCCAGCTGGCGTTGGGCAGTATTTCCTGTCCGCTGGGGTTGTTTTGGTCGTATAGGGTGCCGTTGATGATGAGGGACTGTCCTGAGCAGAGGGTGGTGTCGAGTATGCCGACGGTTTGCGGGAAGAACTGTAGCTGTACGTTGACGGTGGAGTCGCAACCTGTCCAGCTGGCGTTGGGCAGTATTTCCAGTCCGCTGGGGTTGTTTTGGTCGTACAGGGTGCCGTTGACGATGAGGGACTGTCCTGAGCAGAGGGTGGTGTCGAGTATGCCGACGGTTTGCGGGA
>JALSGS010000013.1 GCA_026982695.1 Saprospiraceae bacterium | reverse complement strand
CGATCTGCTCAGTGTAGGTTCGCGCTACACGAAGGCTGAGGCGTACAACAAGCACGGCGAGCTGCTGGATGTGGCCTTGACGTTCGACGGTCAAGTGGCTACACAAGGCTTCGCGCTGTACCAGAACGCGCCCAACCCCTTTGGTGATAAAACGATCATTCGCTTTGAGCTACCTACCGCTGATCACGTAGTGCTCACTTTGAGTGATGTGACTGGTAAAGTGCTTAAGGTGATAGAAGGAGATTATGCTAAGGGCTTGCATAGCATCGAGCTCAAAGCTGAGGATCTGGATGTGACAGGTGTGTTGTACTATCAGCTCGAAACCTCTACGCACACTGCAGTACGTAAGATGGTGATAGAGCGCAATTAAGGAATAGTCCATCACCTGTGGAATTGGCTGAATACTTGAACGATTGTTGATGATATGACTGAGGGCTTGGGAGAATTTCCCAAGCCCTTTTTTGCTTTCCTAAACACGGATAGTTGAACCCGTCTCAATTATTTTACAAACAGCTGTGTCTACAGCAAAATACCTACTTTCTGGTATGTACAATGAATTCAATGCAATTTACCTTTGCAAAGGTTGCATACGACAAATTATTATCTCATTATGTCTCTTTTTTCCAAGTGTGGAAATCTCCTCTAGGCAAGTTCACCATGACATTGAAGTAGAGCGTTGTTTTGCGCATTGACTAAAGATGTAATCGGTTTTTGGGATAGCCTCTTCCCGATTGTGATCGGGAGGGGGTTTTTACTTTTGCATTTTTACTGTCAGCAGAACAATGTAGAATCAGTTTCCAGTATTTTGTGTGCCCTAAAAAGTCATAGATTTTATTTTGTGTAGGTGCACTTTCTTTAGAAAGGATTGGCTGCTTGTTTTGTACAAAGAGGGCAATTGGGCATCAACAACTAAGTATGGGCATGATTTGGGTTTTGTTTTTGTTTTTGGTGGGGGTGTTGTTGGCTTTAGACTTGGGTGTATTTAATAGGACACCACACAAGGTGAGTTTTAAAGAATCGCTGAAGTGGACCATATTCTGGTTTTCCTTATCCTTGCTTTTTTCGGGTTTTGTGTATTGGGCCTATGATGTTCATTTTGAAGGATTAGGATTGGGCAATGGCCAGCCGCCGTTAGAGGGGCATGAGGCTATGCTTCAGTTCCTGACTGGTTATCTTATCGAGCTTTCTCTCAGCATGGACAACGTTTTTGTCATTGCACTAATTTTTAACTATTTTGGCATACCTGCACAATATCAGCATCGGGTTTTGTTTTGGGGGATTTTGGGTGCCATAATTTTTCGAGGAGTATTTATTGGTATTGGTGTCTGGCTCATTCACCGCTTTCATTTTATAGTATATGTGTTTGGGGGCATTTTGCTGTGGTCAGCATGGAAGATGTGGCATGCGGATGAGGAGGGTGTACGTCCTGAAAACAATACTGTGATTAGGCTTGTACGTAGATGGCTTCCTGTGACGCGTACTTTTTACGGGCAGCGTTTCTTTGTAAAAAAGGGGGGGGTATTGGCTGCTACCCCATTGTTTGTATCCTTATTAGTTATAGAGACTACTGATGTAATGTTTGCTTTTGACTCTGTACCTGCCATTTTTGCTATTACTACGGACCCATTCATAGTTTTTTCGTCCAATATTTTTGCCATTCTGGGCTTGCGTTCACTTTATTTTGTCTTAGCGGCTATCATAGAGAAGTTGGTTTACCTGAAGCAAAGCTTAGTGATCGTATTGGGCTGGGTGGGTATTAAGATGATAATTGCCCATCATGTCGATTTACCTGACTGGCTTTCTTTAGTTGTGGTGTTGAGTGTGTTAGGTGGTGGTACGATTCTTTCTTTGAGAAAGGGGAATGTGCGAGAGGCATTATCGGATTTGCACAAAGAAGGAAAAGATTCGTTTAATGAAGTGGCATAGAGAGCTTGACAAGCTGTCTCACAGCCTTTTATTTTGTGGCCATCGAGATGATACAACTAAGTTTGAGTGATTCGATTGCTGGATGGATGGAATATTTAATTAAGGGATGGACTTAATGTTTTGCGATGGCAGTAAATGATCCAAATAAGGCGAGGCCAAAATTCAAGTTTCGCGATTTAAAGGTATATGCCGATAAAGATTGGCTGGCTGAGAATAAGAAGAAATACCGAGAAGTATTTCATCGGTGGGAGCTTTCTTTTCTCTATGTGGAGCTTTCTTTATACAATTTGTGGTATGAAGATGCTGACTGGGAAGGGGAAATGATTTTGCGCTGTTTGCGCCAAGAAAAGGGAGAAGAGAAGGAATTGGTTCAGTTGACACCGCGCCGTAAGATTAGCCGAAAAGACCAGATTGTGTACATCCGTGAAGGATGGGGGAATAAGGTGCGTGGTAGTTTTTGGCCGCCAGGAAGCTATGTGTGGGAGGCATGGGTGGATAACCAGTTGTTGGGGCGACGAACTTTTTATATTGAAGATTTTGGCAAGGACAGTGGCCCCTTGTATGCACTTGTGGATGTAGATCGTTTTTTTCTGCACGAAGGTCCTGCAGAGGGCCTAGATATAGATAGCGAGGAAGATATAGAAGGAGAGAATGGGAGTGTTCCTTTTGTGGCTTTCGATAGTGAGGCTACTAGGTATATCTTCGCTAAGGTACGTTTGCGCAACAATTTTCTTCGCAGAAGCTGGCGAGGAGAGTTCTTTCTCAAGTTTTTCAATGAGGCCAGAGAGCTTAAGGGGCAGGTGCAGAAGGTATTAGAAGTGCCAGAGGGCGAAGACTATTTTGAGTTTACGGCTGGGTGGGGATCCAACGTAAAGGGAAGCTGGTATCCTGGGCGCTATACCTGTGAGCTGGTGTTCATGGATCATTTGCTGGCGGTGGTACCTTTTGAGGTGGGGAGGCACTTTAAGGAGGGTATGCCAGAAGTGTGGTTACCTAGTAGGCAACCGAAGAGATTCATCGAACTGCACACAGATCTCAATCTTTCGTTTGAGGAAGTGATGCGTGAGCTGGAGGCGCTTATTGGGCTAGAGGATATCAAGAAACAGGTACGCGAGCATGCACAGTACATTCGCTTTTTGCAATTGCGGCGTAGCAAGGGCATTGAGGAACCGAGTTTTACCAATGTGCACTCCATTTTTATTGGCAATCCGGGTACGGGCAAGACGACAGTAGCTAAAATGATGGGTAGGTTGTATAAGAAAATGGGGCTATTGTCGCGAGGGCATGTGCATGAAGTCGATCGAGTAGATTTGGTGGGGGAGTATATCGGACAGACTGCGCCGAAGGTCAAAGAGGCGATTGAGAAGGCACGTGGGGGTGTATTATTCATTGATGAGGCTTACTCTTTGGCACGCTCGCAAGATGACACAAAAGATTTCGGGCGGGAAGTGATTGAAATACTGGTGAAGGAGATGTCGAATGGTAGAGGTGATTTGGCAGTGATTGTGGCTGGCTACCCTAAGGAGATGCAGCAGTTTTTGGATTCTAACCCTGGCCTTAAGTCGCGATTTAAGCTCAAGTTTGAGTTTTCGGATTATTTGCCTCAGGAGCTTTCTCAGATTGCCGACTATGCGTGTAAGGAAATGAAAGTGCGGCTTACAGCGGGTGCTAAGGCCAAAATTGACGAGATTATCTTGGAGGCATATCGCAATCGCGATCGCTCTTTTGGCAATGCGCGTTTTGTATACGATATTATTGAAAAGGCGAAGATCAACTTGGGGCTGCGCATTATGGAAATAGACAATCCGGATGAGTTGACTGAAGAAGCGCTATCCACTATTACACTCAAAGATGTGCAGCGCATAGAGATCAAGTTGAAGCGTTCATTACCGGCGATCCCCATTGATGAGGCCCTGCTTCGAGCTTCTCTTGACGAGTTAAATCGTCTGGTGGGGTTGCGCAAGGTCAAGGAGCAGATACGCGAGATGGTGCACTTAGTACGTTATTTCAGAGCTAGTGGGCGCGATGTGCTCAACAGCTTTTCTTTGCACACAGTTTTTGTGGGCAATCCAGGTACGGGCAAGACGACAGTAGCTCGTATTCTTACCAAGATCTATAAGGCATTGGGTTTACTGGAGCGAGGCCATATGGTTGAGACGGACCGACAAGGATTGGTAGCTGGCTATGTGGGGCAAACTGCCATCAAGACGGCAGACAAACTAGACGAGGCTATGGGGGGTGTGTTATTTATTGATGAGGCCTATGCATTGACAGCTCGTACTGGTATGGGGCATGACTTTGGTGATGAAGCTATTCAGACAATCTTGAAGCGCATGGAAGATAGGCGGGGTGAGTTTTTTGTCTTTGTGGCAGGATATCCTGAAAACATGGATGCATTTCTCAAGGCCAATCCAGGGTTGAGTTCGCGCTTTGACAAAATGTTGCAATTTGAAGATTATACGCCTGCTGAGCTCATGGAAATAGCCATCAGTATGATTGAGGAACAAGGGTTAGTGTTGGCACCTGCTGCGAAAAAACACTTGTCTCAATACCTTAGCTGGTTGTATAAGGTGCGCGATAAATACTTTGGTAATGCGCGTACGGTGCGTTCTATTGTAGATGAGGTAGTGAAGCGGCACAATTTGCGCTTAGCACAGCTCACGCCTGAAGAGCGCGAGCGCGTGTCGAGTGTAGAATTGACGTTGGAAGATGTCCAGGTGTTTGAACCCAATAAGAGTACTTCAGTGTACAGCTCTAAATCGATTGGCTTTCGGCGTATGGACACTTAAACTTTTGAGTGTACACTTTATTTATTGGGGATCTGTATTCAAGAAGACTTCTGTGGCTCCATATCCATAGCGTGGGTGATATTCATTCTGAAAGTGTTTTACATAGGGGTGTTGGATAAGGCGTGTGGCGATTTCGTTGCGTAGCCGGCCTTTGCCTATACCATGGATGAGGAAGACTTTAGGTACACCTAACCGAACAGCCTTTTCTAGGAAGGCTTCCATAGCAGCTAGTTGGGTGTGGAGTATTTGGGAGCTGTTCATTTTTTGCGATTGGTCGGTGAGCTTTTCGATATGCAGATCGATTTCTGGGACGAAGGTGGCGAAGTCTTTTGGGCTAGTTGTCGGCTGAAATTCGGCGTAGAGCTCATCGTACCGTTGCCTTTGTCGTGGTGTTATGGCTCGTTTTTGGGTGTACTGCTTGAGGTCTTCTTTGTCGTCGTGAGTGGGAAAAGAAGGGTGAATGGCAAGCCAATGCCCTTCTTTTTGGAGTAATGGCAAGGTATCTATTTGTTTGAAGAAGGTTTTTGGCCGTAGCCGCAATTGGATGGGACGGGCTTTTTGTGGTCCTGCCGTGGTGCTGCGCCAAAATTGTATGTGAAAGCTAGGACTTTCGTTGAGCTCGTCATAGTATAACCTACCCAATAAAGTAGGAGTAAAAGGCTGGATGTATCCTTCCCATCGCTCTTCTTCCCGTGGGCCAATGTATAGTGTGATGCGATAGTTAAATGCTTGGGTCGTGTTGTTGATCAGGTAGATGTGGTAAAAGTCCGGCCAGGCTTGTGCGCCAAAGTGGGGAATAAAGCCAAGGCGCATGCTTGTACTTGTAGAGATAGCTTTTGGTGAAGTTGAGGTGGTACCTGCTTGTTGGAGAGCATCGATGTGGATGCGCACCACATGCCCTTTGTCTAGTTGGATCTTTGCGATTTGTGGGCCCAAATAGTCGATCACTACGCCGCGTGCGCCTGTAGTACGGACAATTACTTGAGTGCCTTTGGGAAACCGCATTACTGCCGATGATGTAGTTTTAGTATTAGTTTAGTATAGATGCCTTTTGCAGAAAGTTAGTTTTTCGCTTTAGGGGCTACACGAAAAGACCGTGAATTTCGCGATCGACCATTTCAATAACTTTCCCCATATCTTCGGGGTTGTTTTCGAAGTCGAGCTCATCGGCATTGAGTATGAGCAAAGGGCCTTGATTGTAGCTGCCAATCCAGTTTTCGTAGCGCTGGTTGAGCCGTTTGAGATAGTCTAGGCTCATATTACCTTCGTAGTCGCGTCCTCTGGTTTGGATGTGACCCACAAGTGTCGGTATGCTGGCACGCAGGTAGATAAGCAGGTCGGGGGGTTGTATTTGGGAGGTCATGGTGTGAAAAAGTGCCTGGTAACTTTCGAAGTCTCGTTTGCTCATTAAGCCCATGTCGTGCAGGTTCGGGGCGAATATGTGGGCATCTTCGTAGATGGTACGATCTTGGATGACGGTTCGTTCTCCCTTAAGAATGTTGAGGACCTGTTGGTATCGCGTGTGTAGGAAATAAATCTGGAGGTTGAAGGCCCACCGTTTCATGTCGTGGTAAAAGTCGCTCAGATAGGGATTGTCATCAGCAGATTCATACAAGACATCCCATCCGTAATATTTACCTAGTTTGGTACATAGCGTTGTTTTGCCAGCACCAATATTGCCAGCAATAGCTACATATTTGATCTTATTAGGTTTGTGCATGTCATAGTTGTTGCTGTCAAAAAGGGGTATCGTTGATGAGGTGTATTGGATCTGTTTGTCGATGTACTATTTTGGGGGCCAAAATTAAGTGAAAAATTGCTTGAGCGTGGCTTGTATCTGGGTCTCTGTTATGAGTGAGGATGAGCTGGATGCTGAAAAGCTATTCGTTTGACTATATTTTTGCAGTGAAAATCCAAAAAATTGATATGCATATAGACGATAAACTAATTTCACGACTCGAGTTACTGACGCGTTTGCGTTTGAGGGGAAGCGAACGCGAACGCTTGCGGGCCGATCTGGAGAAGATGTTGTCCATGGTGGATAAGCTAAGTGAGCTAGATTTGAGTGAGGTGATGCCCTTGACACATATTACAGATGTGTGGAATAATTGGCGGGCTGATGAGGTGTGTGGTCAGCTGAGCCGAGAGGAGGCTTTGCGCAATGCCCCTGACACAGATGGTATCTTTTTTAGAGTGCCCAAAGTGATTCAATCCAAAAGCAAATCGACTTAACCCAAAATTATTGGTTGATGGGACCCATTATCTCAACACGAGCGTTGAAGAAAGTATATCAGATGGGGGCTACTGTTGTGGAAGCACTCAAGTCAATTACCATAGATATTTCCCGCAACGAGTATGTGGCGCTGATGGGGCCTTCGGGCTCGGGAAAATCTACTTTGATGAACTTGCTGGGTTGTCTGGATACGCCCACTAGTGGTAGTTACTACTTGAATGGTCAGTTAGTCAGCGAATTGGACGATGATGACCTAGCTGAAATCCGCAACAAAGAGATTGGGTTTGTATTTCAAACATTCAATTTGTTACCTCGCTTGACGGCTTTGGACAATGTAGCCCTCCCATTGGTGTATGCTGGGATAGGAAAGGCTGAGCGTATGGAGCGTGCTGCTCGTATGTTAGAGCTGGTAGGCTTGGGGGATAGGATGCATCACAGGCCAAACGAGTTGTCTGGGGGGCAGCGCCAGCGCGTGGCTGTAGCACGGGCGTTAGTCAATGAGCCTTCTCTCATTTTAGCTGATGAGCCTACAGGCAACTTGGATTCTAAGACGAGTTATGAAATCATGGAGTTGTTTGAACGGATACATGCCGAGGGTAACACCATTATTTTGGTGACCCATGAGATGGACATTTCACGCCATGCCCATCGCATCATTCGGCTACGTGATGGCCTGATCGAAAGTGATGAGCCCAATAGAGAGGTGGTGCGTTTGTTGGTCGAGGTTTGAGGTGCAATTATTGATCTTTTGCTTTATTCCACAAGGCATCCATTTCTTCAAGGCTCATTTCATGCAGAGGGCGGGGTGCATGCTGTTCGATGTATTCAAATCGGGCTTTAAATTTTTTGTTGACTTTTTCTAAGGCGCTTTCTGGGTCGATGTTGAGGAAGCGCGCATAATTGATCAGGGCGAAGAATACATCACCCAATTCTTCTTCAATGCGTGTTTTGGGAGCATTTTCCTGGATGGCCTGTTGTAGTTCTGCGAGCTCTTCTTTTACTTTTTCCCACACGTCCTCAACTTGTTTCCATTCGAAGCCTACTTGGGCGGTTTTTTCTTGTAGGCGCCATGCTTTGACCATGGCCGGTAGGCTTTTAGGTACACCGGCCAATACTGACCTTTTTCCTTCGGTTAATTTGAGTTGTTCCCAATTTTTTTTGACCTCCTGTTCATCGGTTACTGATATGTCGCCATAGATATGAGGGTGGCGTTTGATGAGCTTGTCACAAACGGCATTGAGGGCGTCGGCGATGTCGAAAGCACCTTCTTGCTCAGCGATGCGGGCGTAGAAGAGCATATGCATGCTTAAATCGCCAATTTCCTCTTTTAGGGCTTCTCTGTCGCCAGATAGGATGGCGTCAGCCAGTTCATAGGTTTCTTCTATAGTAAGGCTACGCAAGCTTTCAAAGGTTTGCTTACGATCCCAAGGGCATTTTTCGCGCAGTTCATCCATGATTTTTGAAAGGCGTACAAAGGCGTTTATGCGCTTGGCCATACGTGAGTCATATTGGGAGGTAGACATGGGATGATTTATTTTAGCCTAATAAAGCTGCAAAAGTAAACCCCTATGGGTGGTAGTGGTTGTATTTTTGTGCATAGAAGTGTGATAAGTTGTGATTTTTTGGCTTAAATAGCAATATAATGGAATTCCTTTATGTGTTTGCCATCATTTTTGCGGTATTCGGATTGTCCTTTCTAATGATTAACATTCGCCATATAGTGACAGGGAAAGAGTTTCGCGGCACTTGTGCCACTAACAATCCCATGTTGAAGGACAAGATTGGCGAGTGTACGGTATGTGGTCGGAAGCCAGGTGAAGCCTGCCAGATGCCTGAGCCCGATGCTGCAAAAGCATGAGTGCAGTGCCATATGCTCGATGGATGTTTTTTCATTCGAGCTGGATGATTGGGAGTACAGCTTTGGCTTTGTGGATGGAAGTGCCGGAAATAATCACCTTTTCGGCATTCCCTTCTATAGGGATACTTCTCTTTGCAGAATCACGGGGTCGTAATTCATGGGACTTTGTCCTTCAAGGGGCGAATGTGTTGACGATTTTTCGGTTGTTGGCTGTTTTGTGTCTATTTGTCGTGTTTGACTGGTGGGGTAGTTGGGGGGTTGCTGTGGGGGCTATGATGGTGTTTATTACTGATGGCATGGACGGTTGGTGGGCTCGTAGGTCGGGCACAGTTTCGGCTTTTGGTGCTTGGCTTGACAAGGAGACGGATGCGTTGTACGTATTGGTTTTAGCGATGTTGTTGGTTAATTTGGGTTATATGGCCTCGTGGTTTCTTGGCATAGGGCTGTTGCGGTATTTTTACTTTGTGGCAATTTGGCCATGGCGCTTGCGCCGACCACAAGAACCTCGATTTCGATGGGGTAAAGTTGTGGCGGGAATCTTGATGGGCACGATGCCCATTGCGTTGATTTCATCTGCTCAGGTATATCGGCCTGTATTAGTTGGGGCATCGTTGTTGGTGGTACTTTCGTTTATACACAGTGGGTGGCGTGTATTCAAAGCTTCAAGATAAAAGGTATGGCAAAAGCTAGGCAAGTGCAGCGCACGGTCATTGCTTTTTGGCTGTGGTGGGGTGTGCTCCACTTTTTGTTGTTTGTGCCCAATTATCTCCTGTATTCTCAAGAAGCTACGTTTTGGCCGAGTACGACGCTGGAAGGAGGAAATACTTTAGGTACGCTGCGCATTCTTTTTTTGCGCAACAACCAGGATATCTTTCGCTTGTGCGGCGATTGGGCTGTATTGAGTTTTTTGCTATGGCTGGGGTGGAATGGAAAAAAATGGTGGAATATAGCTACGTGGTGGGGCGCTGTCTTTTATCTATTACTTTTTGTATACAATACATATTGGGTGTTTTACCAAAATGTGTATCATGCCCAGCCCCGTTTTGCTGATGACTATTTGCTGGTCAAGGAAGTATTGCCTGTTTTTTTAAAGGGCATAGGTATGGGGCGCACGGGTATCTATATAGGTGCCATAGTGGGCTTTTTGTTTCTGTTGGTTATTTTGATAGGAGCTTATGCCAAATGGATCCGGCTGGCTGCACGGATGCGGATTACAAGGGGGGCTATGGCCATGTGGATACTGATGTTTGCCTTTATTGGGGCAGGTACTTGGAAGTATCGGGCAGGGCATTTCCCCAGTATCTGGCAGACAGTACAGTGGTTTGGCCCAAGAATATGGCAGAGCATGCGCCCTTTACAGGTGGTGAATGCCCACCAAGGTCCTTTTTTCCACTTGTTGCGTGCCAATATGCTAAAACCTCTGGCGTACAAACCTAATGTGTATTTGGTATTTGTAGAAGCATATGGATCAGTGGTAGCGGTGAGTCCTTATACACGAGATCGTTTTCGCTCATATGTGGATAGCCTGGCTGAGCAATTGCGGTGCGAGGGCATTCTGACAGCTACGCGTTATTCGCGATCACCAGTAATTGGTGGTCGCTCGTGGTTGGCCTTCACTTCGGCGATGACGGGCTTATGGCTTGAGCATCATGCAGACTACGATCGCCTACTCGACTACAAGGGGGTATACCCGCACCTGGTTGCTTTTTTCAATGCGCATGGATATGCCACTACGCGGATCTCTACCATGAAAGCTGATAAGTCGATAGATTCGCTTATTCCCTTGGATCGAATCAACAGGTTTTTTCGATTTGCACATTGGCTGCGATGGGATGATATACCATATCGAGGTTATCCTTATAATCCCTTTGGTGGTATTCCAGATCAATACAGTTTGGAGTACTATTTTGAAAAGGTCGCCCAGGCAGATCCGCGTCCTGACTTTTTGTTTTTTATCACGACCAATTCTCATGCGCCTTGGTATTTACCACCACCTGTGTTGACGAACTGGCACTTACTCGATACCATACGACATAGCCCCCATGGCTCGTGGTGGGCTTTGCCTAAGGGAATGATGCAGCGTTATTATCAGTCCATCGCGTATCAACTAGGTATGTTGGCTCAGTTCGCCCAAACTCATCTGGGACCTGACGATCTTTTGATAGTTGTAGGTGACCATCAGCCGCCGGGAATTAGCCATACCTATGAATTGGTAGATGCGCATGCGACACCTGTGCATGTTTTTAGTCGTAGGCCGGCACTATGGAAGTATTTGTTGGATGAGGGGTTTACGGGAGGACTTTACCGAGGAGAGGATCAACGGGCAATGTGGCGCCATGACAGTTTGGCATGGTGGTTAGAAACGCTTTTGCTGGAATTCGAGCCAGATGGCGAAACTCTAACCAGTGATTAATTTTTTGAGACGATGTAAAAGAGAAATTTTACCACATAATTTTTGTCATCTCTAAACTTTTTGCAAAATTAGCGAATGCAAGTACAACGATTTTTTCACAAAACGAAAACCGCTATGCTCGTTCTCTATTTAGCAATGACGGGCTTCCTATTAGGGGGGCTCGTAGTCGTTGCTTCTAACCAGATGGCCCGGCGTTGAATGGCGCTGTGCGGCCCTACTACCAACACGTGTCCAGTCCCATTGAGCATAGCCTTCCCCACGAGACACCCCAGAAAGCGCTCCGAAACCGATGTCATAAAATTTGCCAGGACAAGGCACCGCAATGTTCTTATTGCGGGGGGTATGCGTCTTTATGCATACGATAGAGGAAGGATTTACACTATTGGCAAGAGCTGTCTGTGGGGAAGGCTCTTACTTTGTTTACATCACAAAACACTTTTGGCAAGGAAGTTGTAATTCAATAAATGATGAATAAGTCGAATGTTTTATGTAGCGGCTTGTTCGCTTAGCAAGGAGACCCATCTCCTTTGCCCCTCAGATCGATTATTATCCCATCCTTGCGGCAGAATAGATTTTCGCTGCCATTTTCATCCCATGGACATACAAGTGTAGCAATACTTGGCCAAAGAGTTATTCGGACTACCTTTTGAGTTTTTCAACTGAAAACCGGTTACACTATGTTGATTTTGTATGTGGCTATGGGCGCTTTGATCTTGGGGGGAGGTGTTGTCCTTCTAACCAATTTGGTCATTGAGCGTACCAACCGACGTACGTAGCGGTCGGTAAATTCCGCGATTAGGTCGCATGGTCAAAGGTATACCCCCCTGCTTAGCAATGGCGATGACCTTTGGCAAGCTCCGGGCTGTCCTTGATAGGATGCCCGGTTTTTTTAATTGTGATGTGCCTTTTGGCATAGTGGTTTTTTTCGTTTGCACATAGGTGTGCATGTTGTATTTGGAATCTCTTCTAACTTTTTTTGAGGTTGTCACAGTTTTTGCATGTAGTAGGATGGCTGTCTGTTTTTGCGTAGCTCTCTACTCCCCTGTTTGATCTATACTGGTTACATAGTAGCAGTTTACTCCCCATCACCTCACTGAGTATGGCGCTTAGTGGGTATTGGTGAATGGGTTTTGCTGCTACTTTTCATGTGGTATACGCATGGGCCATGTCATTGGGTGCTATATGCGAATAACAATGTTGTACAGATGAGAAAACTTATTGCCGTAGGCTGGATGGCGATTTTGTTGACCAGTGCTTTTTTGCCCATTGCTCCTTCAATTTCAGAGCTGTCTGATGCGAGTATGTGGTTGCCGTCACCCTGTCCTGGGGGGACGGGAGTGGTGGGAGGCCGTGTATTTGGCGACTTCAACTACAATGGCTTGGATGATCAGCATAGCCCGCTTTCGGGTGTACAGGTATATTTGTTTGAGTGTGGTCCTGATGGTGCGAGCATATTGCTCGATTCGATGCGCACTGATGGGTTAGGGCAATATTTTTTTAGTGGCCTGAACGATGGGACGTTGTACCGATTGGAGTTTATCCCTCCAGAGGGTTTAGGCTATATCGATGCACCGGCAGGTGCAGACCATAGTCAGTCGGTACAGATCGTGACAGCACCTACCTGTGAGGCAAATGCAGCTTTTACTCACCCTCAAGATTATGCCATACCCAATCCAAATGTAGCTGCTACTTGCTATGTCAATGGTGATCCGCTGCTTGAGGATTCGGAAGCTCACGATATGGACGTATTGGTGATGTTTAACTGGACGGCTACGGGCAACAGCATCCCACCCGATCACGTAGCTAGCGCAGGGGAGTTGGGTGCTTGTTATGGACTGGCGTGGGATCGCAACCATCAGTTGTTATACGCTTCAGCCTTTGTCAAGCGGCACGTAGGATTAGGGCCATTGGGGTTGGGAGGTATTTATCGCATCGATATGAGCGATCCGGATGCTCCTCAAGTAGAAGCATGGTTAGATTTAGAAGGTTTGGGTATCGATTGTGGGATTTTACCTTCTAATACGGGCCGTGGCCTACCACTTACACTTGACGGGCCGAGCAATGACCCTGAGGCGTATGGGGCTATCGGCAAGCAAGGGTTGGGTGGCTTGGATTACGATCCAGTGACAGACTTTTTGTGGGTGGTCAACCTGTACGATGGTAAAGTATATCGCATTGACCCAGATAGTGACGATGATCCCAATACATCGCCTCAGTTGAGCGATATAATGGCCTATGGACTGCCCGATGCGGGCTGTAATGGGGGTAGTTTTCGTCCTTTTGCCATTAAAGCATGGCGCGGAAATGTATATGTGGGCGGCGTATGCGATGCTGCGATTAGCCAAGACACAGCCGATTTGGAGGCTATTGTATTTCGCCTTTTGGCAAATGACACCTTTGAAGAAGTAGTGCGCTTTGACTTGAGCTATCCCAAAGGATATGCGTCCAATGCGAATAACTGTGAAAACTTTCCAGGTTGGTACCCCTGGTTAGACGTTACGCCCCCTACTTGTGATGCTGGAGCTACTTATGTATACCCTCAACCGATATTAGCTGACATCGCATTTGACATTGATGGTGCTATGATCGTGGGTTTTATGGATCGTGCGGGGCATCAATTGGGTTTCAAGAACTGGCCACCTACGGGCACTATGCCCTTGATGTCTAATATTTCGGGTGGCGAGATGTTGCGGCTGGGCTATGAGCACGGCCATTGGGTGTTGGAACACAATGCTACGGCGGGCGTACTCACTACGGCTGGTGCAAACAATGGTCAAGGGCCGGGCGGTGGTGAGTTTTATTATCAAGACATTTTTCAAGGGCCAGCGGACAACATACCCACGCCACCTCATGCAGAAACCAGTCAGGGAGATTTGGCTTTCTGGCCTGGCGCTGGAGCAATAGCCACGACGGCTCTGGACCCTTATAGCACTTTGTTCAATTCAGGTGGTGTCAATTGGATGGACAATATCACGGGCGAGGTGCAGGTGCCAGGCTATGTACTGTACCGCACGTCGACTTCTACGATCTCTACATTTTCGAAGGCTAATGGTCTGGGGGCAATTGAGGCAATGGTAATGGGCAGGCCGCCAATGGCTGTAGGGGGCCACGTATGGCACGATTTGAACAATGATGGTGTTCAGGATCCTTGCGAGCCTGCGTTGGCTAATATCCAGATTGGGCTATACGATGTTGATGGCAACCTATTGGCCAGTACTGTTACTGATGGTCAGGGGCAATATTCATTTTCGGATACTTTGCTTGCGCAAAATGAGTACTATATCGTAGCGGGGCTGAATGGCCAATTTGATCCAACTACGGGATTGCTTAACGGTGCACTTTATCTCACTCAGGCCAATGTGGGCATGGCACCCAACCCGGATAAGAACGACTCAGATGCTTTGCCTGCAGGTCTACAAGCCAATGGAGCTTTTGCTGCCATGCCTTTTATCGCCTTTACGCCTACAGGCGAAGGTTTTGTTAGCTATGATTTGGATTTTGGTTTTGGTTCGGACAATGCCCATCCGGTGGCAGGCATTGGTGGTTTTGTGTGGCTCGATGACGACGGCGATGGCATTCAGGATGTGGATGAGATGGGTTTGGGTGGAGTTGCGGTAGCTTTATACGAGTCGGGTGGGAGTTTAGTGGCTCAGCTAATTAGCCAATCTGATGGCACTTATTTTTTCCCTAATGTAGTGGCTGGAGATTATTACCTGTCTTTTGATGCCACAGACAATGAGCTGGGGCTTGTTGGTTTAGTCTTTTCACCACCTCATGCTGGTGATGGCACGAATGATTCGGATGCCGACCCCATGACAGGGCAGGCTGAGGTGTTTGCATTTGATCCATCAGTGGGTGATGAGTTAGAGATTGATGCGGGGTTTTATTTGCCGAAAGGCACCATATCAGGTTATGTGTGGGCTGATGTCAATGGAAATGGTGTACAGGAAGCGGGTGAAGAGGGAGTAGCGGGAGTCGCGATACAGCTATACACCGATGCTGATGTGTGGGTGGGTAGTACGGTGTCAGCAGCGGATGGTACCTGGTCGTTGATCGACGTGATGTCGGGTCAGTATTACCTCGCTTTTGATCCCAGTACGAATGCCAATGGGGTGCCTAACTATCAGTTTTCGCCTCAGGATGTGGGCGATGATGCTACGGATAGCGATGTGGATCCCACTACGGGCACAACGCCTTTGTTTACTTTTGACCCCACTGTGGATCCTGTGGCCGTCTTTGATGCGGGTTTAGTTGAGCCACAAGCTGGTATAGGTGGGCGTGTATGGGTGGACGACGATGGGGATGGATTGCAGGATGCCGCAGAGGAAGGTGTGGCACAAGTCACAGTACAGCTCCTCGATGCATCTCACAGTGTGTTAGTTCAGGTACAGACCGATGTGTCGGGCAATTATTTTTTTAGTGGAGTTGTATTAGGGATATATTACTTGCATTTTGATCCCAGTACGAATGCTAATGGGGTGCCCAACTACCAGTTTTCGCCTCAGGATGTAGGGCCGGACGACCAAGACAGTGATGTAGATCCTCTAACGGGTAATACGCCTGTGTTTGTGTTTGATCCGTTGCAGGGCGATTTAAATATAGATGCAGGCCTTGTGGTGCCGCGTGCAGCGATCAGCGGCCGAGTGTGGCAAGATGTTGACCAAGATGGTCTACAAGGAGCTGGTGAGCAAGGAATTGCAGGTGTCACTGTGGAGCTGTACCATGTTGATGGTAGCCTTTTAGCTACGAATAGTTCAGATGCTCAGGGCTATTATCAGTTTGAAGAGCTGATAGCTGGCCAATACGTAGTGAAATTTGACGTGACGACGAATAGTTTAGGCATTAGTGATTATACTCCTACAATTGCCAATGCGGGAGATGATACTTTAGATAGCGACATTGATCCTGTGACGCAGCAAACACCTGTGCTGACCTTGGATCCACTAATGGGAGATCTCACGCATGTAGATGCGGGTTACGTACTGCCCTATGGCGAGATTGTAGGTAGGGCTTGGCTCGATTGCGACGCTGATGGTTTGCAAGACACAGGCGAAGATGGCTTGCCCGGGGTGCCCGTAATGCTTTCAGGGAATGCACTTGATGGCATGCCCATAAATTTGTCGGGCATGACCGATGCTGCTGGCAACTATTTCTTTAGCAATTTGCCTGCCGGCAATTACGAAGTGACAGTTGCGGCGCCGGCCTCCCCCACCGGGCTGGCCTTTTCGCCTCAAGATGCTGGAAATGAGCTAGTGGATAGTGATGTCCATTCTGTTACGGGCAGTAGTGGCGTGCTTGTATTGAGTGGAGGAGTGAGTGTACGCATTGATGTAGGGTTTATCGATGTGCAGCCACCTCAGTTCGATCAACTGCCAGCCGATGAGATAGTGAGTTGTAGTGATCCTCAATTTAATGACCCACCTCAACTGACTGCAACGGATAATTTGGGGCCAGTTGTGATCTCGTTTGAAGAAACTACTTCAGGTACGGGCTCGAGCGGCTGTGTGGGGGATCTGAGCGTGGTGCGTACATGGACGGCTATTGATCAGTGTGGGCAGACTACTACCTGGACGCAGATACTCACGGTGGGGGATCAGATGGCGCCTTATATTCTCAACATTCCCGATCTAACTGTGGAATGTGGCATGGATGTGACGGTACAGATTAAGGTAGTGGATGATTGCGATGCCTCGCCTCAGCTAACGTGGTCAGATGAAGTGTTAGACGAAGGATGCCCCCAACGCCTATTGCGTACGTATGTAGCTACTGATGCATGTGGCAATAGCCGGCTGGGGTGGCAAAAGCTGACGCTAGTCGATACGATGCCGCCGATTATTCAGTGGGCTGATTCGTTGTTGTTGAATTTGCCGCAAGGCAGTGCTACCTTGAGTGTAGCTTGCGATCAGATGCCCGTATTTGACGAAGAGGCTGTAGTGGCCTGGGATGATTGTGCCGATGAGTTGGATATAAGTGTTGCGTTGTGGGTTGATGAAGTAGGCCAATGCGATACAGATGGTTACGTGCGTCGGCAGGTATGGAGGTGGGTAGTTACCGATCCTTGTGGCAATCAGTCCGAAGCTATGGTAGAAGTACTGGGTATAGATCAGCAACCACCTGAGTTGATAGGGGTACCTTCTGATCAGACTATCTCTTGTACAGATGACCTGCCACCAGCAGCTGTTACGGCTATAGACTACTGCGATGAAGATGTGGAGCTGCTGATGGAGGTGTTTGCTGTTGCAGACGGCTGCAGTGAAAAGATCATCCGTCAGTGGACAGCGATCGATGATTGCGGTCAGACTACGCAGATGCAGCAAGTGCTTACGGTAGTGGATGATCAGCCACCTGTGCTTGTGCCCGTTCATTCAGCCCTGCAGGGGATAAATCATATGGATAGCCTCGAGTTTTCGTGTGAAGCACCTGTAGTATTGAGTGCCGACGATGTAATGGCCAGCGATGAGTGTAGTGAAGTGTCAGTAGAGTTTACAGAAGTAGTGAAGGCAGGTGATTGTAGTGCAGGTTATTTATTGAGGTTGGTGTGTTGCTGGACGGCAACCGATGCTTGTGACAACGCGGATTCGTTATGTGTAGTAGTGCGTATAGTAGATGAAACACCGCCTGAATTGGGGATGCCGCCTGCCGATACTACTGTCGTGCTGTGGGCAGATGAGTTGTTGCCGGCCCCTTCTGCTCTGGCAGCTTATGACGCCTGTGATGATGCCCCACAGGTGGAGTACGTAGAGGATACGACTTTCCTGTCTGATGGCTGTGACTACTTGTTGACCCGCAATTGGACTGCGACGGATCAATGTGGTAACAGTATGTCGGTTAGTCAGCAAATAGTGGTAGATGATCTTTGCTTTTGCCCCGACTCATTAGTACAACTCGTTGAGATAGAGGAAGCTTCTTGTGGGCAGGCCGACGGCTCGATCGTGTTGACCTTGGCCTTGCCTGCTGAAGCATACGAATGGACGTGGGTACCTGTCTTTGGGCAGTTTGAGAATGGTGTACTATCGGGTTTGCCGGCAGGGCAATATTTGCTGACGGCTACTGTGTCTTATCTGGATGTGTGCGAGCTAAAAATGCCTTTTGAGATACCGCAGCAGAGTTGTGCTGATACGGTGTGGATCAGTATGGAGGCGGGTGGCACACAGGATGTTTGTCTGGATGACATGGGAGTACTCGACTATCCAGGAGCCATCACTTCTGCTACGTTTTGCGAAAGCGGCACAAACGAAACGGTATGGATTAGTGAGCTGGTGGGGCCTTGTTTTATGCTCGAGGTATATCCCGATTTTAGTGGGCAACAATTTTTGTGTGTAGTACACTGCACTAGCAGCGATTGTGATACCACTTGGGTGGGTGTGCAGGTGCTGGCGCCGATTGAGGATTGCGATATGTTGCAGTTGAGTGCTGAAATATTGCCTCCTAACTGTCAGGATGAAGGTGGGCGGATTGCGCTGACGGCTACAGGACTCACGGGGCCTGCTCAGTGGCAATGGGTGCCAGCGGTTAGTGACAGTGCGGTAGCTGAGGGGCTCTCTTCTGGCACTTATTCGGTATATATAGTTGATCTGGCCACGGGCTGCATGGCACAGGCGGAATACGAACTGGAGGCACTGCCACCCTATAGTTTGGATACTGCCCAGCTAGAGGTGCAACACGTCAGCTGTCCTGATGTTGCTGATGGGCGTATTGAATGGAATGGCTCGGAGCCGCTAACTGTATGGCGAGCAGGTGAATGGGTAGGGGTTACACCGTTGGCACATTTGCCGCAAGGCGAATATGTAGTGGTAGGCAATGAAGGCGGCTGTGCAGATACGGTATTGGTAGTGATCGAGGCGCCCCTGCCGTGGGCTGTCAGTGTGGCGATTGAGCCTGAGACTTGTGCGGGCAATGATGGAATTATTGGTGTGGAGGTGTTGGGGGGGCATGGCGAATATGTATTTGCATGGGATCCACCTCTTTCTACGACGCAGACGTTGGCGGGAGTGAGTGCGGGGTCTGCATATTCGCTTACAATCAGTGATGCTGCTGGTTGCAATTATGTGCTGGATTCGCTCGAGGTGCCGTTGGATTGCCCGTTGCAAGATAGCTGTGGTGGCGGGGAGGTTTTTGCTGCTGCGTACTTGGCGATGTCGGTATCTGATTGTGATGAAGTGCGTGCTTTCTGTGTGCCCTATGTGCCTGTGTCGGATGATGAGTTGTGGCTCGATGGGGAGCTATTGGATGTTTCGTTACTGCCGCCTTGTAGCTGGGACACTGCTGTAGTGTTCAGCCTGGCTCCTGCTTGGGCTTTGGGTGAGGCAGGGCCGTGGATGGTTACCGACTGGCCATTAGATGGCACTGTATGGGCAGGGCCACTCGACTCGCTGTTGGCCTTACCTGCCTTTGTGCAGCTGGCTGATCCGCAAGGACAGTGGCAGTGGCAACCTGACGAGGAGCTATTGATGGGACGTCGTACGCCTGTAGGGGTAGGTGCATTGCGCTTGTTACATGTACCTACTCAATCGGAAGTGGTACTTGAACCCAGCCTTCGGGTTGTGCCTACTGCCGTATCGGTGCCGGTGCCAGTAGGTGTTCATGAGTTGGTGTGGCGGGTATCGGCAGGTGTTTGTGTAGATACTATGTACTTAGAAGTAGTCTGTACGCAGACGGAATGGATAGCAGATACACTTAAGCGAGGCGATACGACGACACATTGTATGCCATTTGAGCTTGCTGGACCACTTACCAACTTGGTTGTGACATGTGTGCAGTGTGATCATAGTGAGCTGATCGTCACTGAGTCGCAGTGTTTTGAGGTGCGTGCATGGGCAGCAGGTGCGGATCAGTACCTATTAGTGGGATACGACAATTGGGGCTTGTCCGATACGTTGCACTATGTGCTGCATATACGAGATGAAGTAGGGCCATGGCCACAGGCTAATTCCGATAGGGATACGGTCCAGGTGGGGCAAGTAGCCAAGCTGGAGGTATTGGCCAATGACTTTTGGAATGAGCCGTTAATGCGGCTTGAGCTGTCACCTGTTTTGCTTGCGCAAAAAGGGGAGGTTCGCTTTGATGGGTACACATTGGTGTATGAGGCTAATCGTGTGAGTTGTGGCATGGATCGAGTGGCATATGAGCTGTGTGATAGGGTGGGATGTGATACAGCCATAGTGGAATTGTGGATACGCTGCCCCAGTCCTGCACCTTATAGTGGTTTTTCGCCTAATGGAGATGGGATCAATGATGTGTTTATCATCGAGCATATTGAACTTTGGCCTCGTAATAGTTTGACCATATTCAACCGTTGGGGAGAAGAGGTGTTTCATGCTCACCCTTATCACAATGATTGGGACGGCACCTTTGGGGGATTAGATTTGCCCGATGGCACCTATTTCTACTTGCTGGAATACGGCCAAGGGCAGCGCCAGACGGGCTATGTGCAGATCAGGAGATAGTAGGCTTGTGGCCTCATAGATCTATTTTGCGCAAGCGCCACCAAGACAAGCCCACAAATAGCGCAATATAGGTACAAGAAGTGAATATGGCTTCTGTAGGGGTGAGGTACAGGGCAAAGCCGTGTTCGCGAGCAAACTCGTCGGCATAGGACTGTGCGATCTCGGCAAATGGGGGTGGTAGTAGATCTTCAAAGGCATTGATGGGGTAGAATAAAAACGAGCGATTGTGGAAACGAGTGAAGTGGACGCCCCAGCGAAGCGCAGATTCGATAAAAAGCCCCCAGGCAAAATATAGAAAGATGCTCAGGCCAGTGCGTCGTATGAGCAGCCCCAGAAAAAGGCCGAAACTCATATAACCCATATTGAGCAGTAAATATCGGTAAGCCAGTTCGCTGTGTCTCCAGATGGTGTTCCAGTACACCTTGTCGGTATGCCACCAGCCGATGCTCACTGCACAGCATACGTACCATAAAGTAGCGGCTATGGAGAGTGCTAAGATGAAAAGCACTTTGCCACCCAGCCACTGTGTGCGACTCATGCCACACAGTATATTCTGGCGTATGGTGTGATGGGCAAACTCTGTAGTGATGAATAGAATGCTTATAAAGCCTAATGCCAGAAAGCTAAGCCAGTTGGCTTCGTAGCCCAGCCATTTCCAGATGTTGGGGAAGCCAATGATGGCGCTTGCCCCTCCTATGAAAGGAGGCAAGTCATCGGTAGCTACTCGATCGAGCATTCTGGCTACCAGAATGATACTTGGCATAGCTACCAGAAATAGCAATCCAATGATTTGGAAGGCCTTTTGGGTACGAAACTTTATCCATTCAATTTGGAGCAAGTACCACAGCATAGGGATCGTTTGTGCTTACGCAAAATATCGTGTTATTGGGTGAGTGCGAGAAACTCTTCCTCTAGTGATTTTTTTCGTGCTCGCAAATGTGTCAACACGATGCCGTGCTGAAATGCCAGTTGATTGATTCGGTCGGTTGGTAGGTGCTTGTCTACTTGGGCTATGAGTATCCCATTTCGTCGGTGTAGTTGACGAACTTGAGGCAGGGTGCGGAGCAGCGCGGCCAGTTGTTCGAGCTGGGCGGCAGCTATTTCTATTTCTACGTCATCGGTTAATAGGCTACCTACAGTACCTGAGGCCAGCAGGCGTCCTTGCTTGAGGATGGCGACGTGGGAACAGGTTTTTTCTACTTCGTCGAGGATATGGCTGGCCATGAGGATGGTGTGTCCTTGCGTGGCAATTTGCTGAATGATTGCACGCACTTCGGCAATGCCTTCGGGGTCGAGTCCGTTAGTGGGTTCATCGAGGATGAGTACTTCGGGATCACCGATGAGTACTGCAGCCAGAGCCAGGCGCTGTTTCATGCCCAAGGAGTACGTGCGAAAGGGCGCATGCATATGTGGGACTAAGCCGACCAGTTCGAGTAATTCTTTTAGGGCAGGCCGCGCAGCTTGTTTGATATGGGCGATAAGCGTTAGGTTGGCTAGGCCGCTGAGCCAGGGGTAGAAATTGGGGGTCTCCAGCAGGATACCCATGTGGCGGCGGGCTATGTGTGGCGGCATATGCCCGTCAAACCACTGATAGTAGCCACTATCGGCATGCAAAATGCCGGTGATAATCCCCAGGGTAGTTGTTTTGCCGCTGCCATTTGGGCCGAGGATGCCCCATATTTCCCCTTTTTCTACCGTTAGACTCAGTTGATTGAGTGCTTGGATGCGGCCGTATGATTTGCTGAGTTGCTCGATGTGTAGTATGGACATGTAAATTTTGCTAATATGGAATAGGTGATCATTACAAAACTAAATGCCAAGCTACACAAATTGTAAAAAGATCAAGGATGTTTTTTGCCAAAGGGTCTTCGTGCTCCACTATACCGTCATATAGTAGCACCACCTACATCTCATTTGCAAGGTGCAATCGAAGTGTAGGTGGTAGCGATATTATATGGGTATAGTTCAGCTTTCTAAGCCGAGCACTTCGGGGTTGAGTCCCATACTGGAGAAGCCGCCATCGTGGAATAGGTTCTGCATAGTGACTTTGCGCGACAGGTCGCAGAAGAGAAAGACCAGATAATTGGCGCATTCTTCAGCTGTGGCGTTACCCAGCGGCGACATTTTATCGGCGTAGCCGAAGAAGTCTTTGAAGCCCTTTACGCCACTACCTGCTGTAGTGACAGTGGGCGACTGAGATATGGTATTGACACGTACCTTGCGACGCATGCCCCAGTGATACCCAAAGCTACGGGCAATGCTTTCCAAGAGAGCTTTGGCTTCGGCCATTTCGTTGTAGTCGGGGAAGACGCGTTGGGCTGCGATATAGGTCAAGGCTGCAATGGAACCCCACTCATTCATGCCGTCAAGCTTCCACAGCGTTTGCATTACTTTGTGAAAAGAGATGGCAGAAATGTCGAGTGTTTTAAGCATCCAATCGTAGTTTAGATTGGTATAGGGGCGATTTTTGCGCACGTTGAGCGACATGCCGATAGAGTGAAGCACAAAGTCGATCTTGCCGTCGAAGTGCTCCATGCTTTTCTCGAAGAGGTTTTGGAGGTCGTCTAGGGAAGTAGCATCGGCAGGAATGACGGGGGCGTCGAGTCGTTCGCCCAGCTCCTGAATTTTGCCAAAGCGCATGGCAACAGGGGCGTTGGTGAGCACCAGTTGGGCACCTTCTTCATGGCAACGTTCAGCGGTTTTCCAAGCAATGGACTTTTCGTCGAGTGCGCCAAAGATGACGCCAGTTTTTCCTTTGAGCAGATTGTAAGCCATAGTTGTATGGTTTGTCGTTTAGTGAGCTTGCAAATGTAGTTTGTTCAACTGGTGCGTGCGCGTTGCAGTAGCTCGCGCGCGTTTTCAATGGCTGCGGGGGTAGGTGGATTTTGGCTTAGCATTGTGGCGATGGCTTCTACACGGCCAGCTTCATCGAGGCGCCGGATGTGTGTAGTAGTGCGTTGGCCTTGTATCTTTTTGTAGACGAAGTAGTGTGCATCGGCTTGTGCGGCTACTTGTGGTGCATGGGTAATGACGATAACTTGGTGGTCGTTAGAGAGCTTGCGCAAAATGGTGCCCATGCGCAGCGCTACATCGCCCGATATGCCTGTATCAATTTCGTCGAATATAAGTGTGGGCAGAGGGATGGCACTAGCCACTAGTGATTTAGTGACTAGCGTAAGGCGTGCCAGCTCGCCACCGGAAGCTACGTCTTTGATAGGCAGAAGACGACTGCCAGGGTTGGCAGCAAAAAGAAAAGTAACCTCGTCATAACCATTGGGGCCCAGTTGGGCTTGTCGGTTAAGTGCTACTTTGAAGCGTGCATGGGGTAATGCCAGACTTTGGAGTAGTGCTACGACTTGTGCTTCAAATTGGGGAATGGTGGCTTGCCTTTTTTGAGAAAGCGACTCGGCCATCTGTGCGAGCTGCTGAGCTGTTTGTGTTACTTCTTTTTCGAGTTCAGAGATTTGCTCGTGCAGATCTTCGAACGATTGAAGTTGGGTTTCGAGTTGTTGGGCCACGTCGAGTAGTTGCCCAATAGTAGTCGCTTGATGCTTTTGTTGCAGGCGGTAGAGCAGATCGAGCCTATCTTTTACCACGGCAGCCCGTTGGGGATCGAGTTCTATCGTTTCGGCGCGTTTTTCCACTTCGGTGGCGATGTCTTCTAGTTCTATGCGTACACTTTCCAACCTTTGATAAATCGCTTCAGTAGGCGAGTCGTAGCGCCTAATGTGGTTGATGGCTTGGTTGATTTGTGCGAGCTGGCTCAGTAGTGAGGGCTCTTGTTCGCTGAGGGCGATGAAGGCAGCCGATAGTACTTTTTTGATTTCTTCAGCGTGTTCAAGGCGTCGCAGTTCTTCTTCCAATTGTGTTTGTTCGCCTTCTTGGAAGTGAGCGTTGCGCAGTTCGTCGAGCTGAAATTGCAGCAGCTCTTGGGTTTGTTCGCTGTGTTTTTTTCGGGCTTTGAGTTGGTCGAGCTGGTGCAGGGCGTCGCGCCAACGTTGGTAGTGTTGTCGGAACTGATCGGCTTGCTTCTGGATGCCGGCTAGCGCATCGATCATGCGCAGCTGAAAGGATACTTGGTGTATGTCGAGTGTGTCGAACTGCTGGTGCAGATCGACTAGGGCTCTGGTAAGGGTACGCAGCACCTGTAAGTTGACAGGGGTATCATTGACAAAAGCTCGAGATTTGCCGGAAGGCAGCAATTCGCGCCGGATGATGCACTCTTCGTCATAGTCGAGCTCGTGCATTTGGAAGAAGGGTTGTAAGTCGTATTTGCCGATGTAGAAGGTAGCTTCTACGATGCATTTGCGTTGAGGCTCGTAGAGCGCTTTAAGGTCGGCACGTTCGCCCATGATGAGCCCTAAGGCACCCAGCAGGATGGATTTGCCGGCACCCGTCTCGCCTGTGATGATCGTCAGGCCATGGGGAAACTCGATTTCTAGCTCTTGGATAAGGGCGTAATTGCTGACCTTGAGGTGTTGGATCATGGTGCACTGGAGCTAATTGTAGCAATAGTAGGCCTTTGCATGCTAGGTGTGCAAAGTTAGCTCTTGGCAGGCAAATAAAAAGTGTAGTGTGTGCAATGTGCTCAGCCAGATATGAGTACACAAAAAGGGCTATACCCACGGGTATAGCCCTTTTTGTGTAGGTTATGGAAGGAGGATGACTTTTTATTGAGTTTTTGTATAGCGCTTGCGTTCTTTGATGCGTGCGGCCTTTCCGATGCGATCGCGCAAGTAGAACAGGCGCTTGCGACGCACCTTTCCGTGTTTCAGTACTTCGATTTTGACAATAGCAGGAGAAGTAAAGGGGAAGATGCGTTCTACACCAATGCCACCCGATACTTTGCGAACGGTAAAGGTTTTGGTAGCACCCGAACCACTAATCTGGATGACATCACCCTTGAATACCTGTATGCGCTCTTTATTGCCTTCCACGATTTTGTAGTGTACGGCTACCGTATCGCCAGCACGGAAGGCAGGCCAATCAGTTTGACGAGCTGTTTGCTCCTGTACGTATTTAATCAAATCGTCCATCAGTAAAAATATTTAAAGCATTCGGGTCCTCTGAAAGCGCCGCAAAGGTAAGATGTTTTTTGTTAGCTACACAATGGCTAATAGAAAAAAACGCGCGCGCCGTGCCCCCGCCCAGCACAGCGCGCGTGGGGATGTTTGGATTTATTGCCTTACGGCAAAATAAGCGGGGATGATACCGGCACTAAAGGCATCGACTTGTTGGCCCGCCATGTTATAGATGCGCACTTCGCCATCGCTATTGAAGTCGCCGGCATCAGAAGCGAGAAGCCAACCGCGGCTGTAGTCGAAGCCCAGGCTGTAGAAACTGCCACTGACAAATGCTTCGGTACGCAGTGTCGTGGCATCGATGGGATGTTGCCAGATAGCGCCCCCAAACCCATTGATAAAGAACAAGGTAGTGCCATCGGTATCGATTGTCAGGCGGCCCGATCCGGTTTCTATTTCGAATTGTTGGGCCACTGCGCCGTTGACGATTTGAACTAACTGGCCTTTAGCACCAGTGCTCCAATTGCCACTGCACACTACCCAGATAGCTCCATTTTGATCTTTGACTAAAGTGTTGGGGTTGGGCCCTACGACGATGGTCTGGACTAACTGTCGGTTTTCCAGGTCGATGACGGCCACGGTGCTGTCGGAACCGAAGCCACCGGCATTGGCTACGTAGAGGAGTTTACCGTCGAGGAGCAAACTTTCGGCGCCGCTGCCCGTGGCTATGGTCGCTTCTACTATTCGGCTGCTCAGATCGATAATTGCTACGCTACCGCTGGTGCCGTCAGCACCCCATTGGCTCAGATAGCCTTTGGCACCATCGACGATGAGGTAGCGTGGCAGCGCTACGCCTTCGATGGTGGCTAGTTGTTCGAAGGTATTGGCGCGGACTACTACGACTTTGTGTGCATTGTTGACGACGATGTATCCGAGACTGTCGCCAAAAGTGAGCGATTGGACGATATTGCCCAAGGGCTGCCCGTCATTGGCTTGCTGAAAGA
Source organism: Saprospiraceae bacterium (assembly GCA_026982695.1). Classification (GTDB taxonomy): domain Bacteria; phylum Bacteroidota; class Bacteroidia; order Chitinophagales; family Saprospiraceae; genus WFYJ01. Next base: position 61,375 of record JALSGS010000013.1, on the reverse strand, counting down.
TGTTTTGCTTGGCCATGGCCGAGTCGGGGTGATACCAAGTAATCGTGCCCGTACCGTTTTGGAATGGGCCTTCGTTAGCTACGAAGATGCCACTTTCGTAAGGATAGCTGATGGGTTGGGTGTCGTCATTTCGTCGGCATGAAGCCAACAGGACGAGGGCCAAGAGGGCCCAGCTGAGCTTGCGCAAAGGTTGCATGAGTTTTTTCATTTTGGTGGTTAATGAATTGAGTTGCCCGATGGGCAACAGCCCATCGCGCTTGGAGAACCCAAAGTGTTGAAGACGATTACCACCACAGCACGCTAATAGGTGCTTGCCCGAGATGGCTTTCAAGGAAAGGAAGATGGCTTTCATCTCCAACGCTTTTAGCCCGAAAGCAATGGAGTATATGTAGGCTTTGGCAGGTCTTCTGACTTGCTCTCTGCTGCGGGCGGGGCACAGCAAGCACGGCCGCCTTCCCGTCCGTATGAGGCATGATGTTGCTGCACAGGTGTATTGGACAGTGGCTATACTTGGCCGTGCGTGTCAAGAGCTTACAGCTGCGGGTACAGTTCAGGATTCTCACCTGATTCCCTCTTGCCTCTCCCTATGGAGAACCAAAGCCGCGGCAAAGGTAAACAAGCAAAGTGGTTTTGTCAGTAGTAGTGCGCATGTAGTCGTGTATCGTATGGGCAGGGTGGCTAATGATGGTATCTTGCGTTGTGTGTTTTGGGCGTCGTTCAATCCTTAAGGGTAGGTGCTTCAACAGTCGGGCTGGGCGGCGTAGTAGATATTTGAGTTTTTCGGTATGAGCTAAAGAAGGCGCGTAGCCGCATTTCTAGTACGCCGCGAATAGCTTCTTTGACGATGCCTTTGCTCATTTTTGATTGCCCTTCAATGCGGTCGGTGAAGGTGATGGGGATTTCAATAAGGCGGAAACCCAATTGGCGGGCAGCAAATTTCATCTCGATTTGGAAGGCATAGCCGATAAATCGGATTTTGTCTAAGTCGAGTGTTTCGAGTACCCTTCGGTGATAACATATAAAGCCTGCTGTGGGGTCTTTGATAGGCATACCTGTAAAGAGGCGTACATATAGTGAGGCGCCCTTCGACAACAGGATGCGGTCGGTAGGCCAATTGACCAGTTTGCCCCCACGTACATATCTGCTGCCAATAGCCATGTCGGCCAGGCCAGTAGCTACTGCTTGGCGTAGGCGTAGTAGATCTTTGGGGTTGTGCGAAAAGTCGCAGTCCATCTCAAACAGATATTTATATCCTTGCACCAACCCCCATCGAAATCCCGTGATGTATGCCGTACCTAGCCCTAGCTTGCCAGGGCGTTCGATGAGGTAGAGGGAATGCGGGTAGCGCCTTTGCAGTTGGCGTACAATGTTGGCGGTGCCATCGGGTGAGCCATCATCTACGATGAGGATGTGGAAGGGATGCGGTAGGACATGTACCGCTTCAACCATGCGGGCTACATTTTCCGCTTCGTTATAGGTAGGAATAATGACAAGACTATCGCTCAAGGGTCAATCGAGTTTTTGGTGGTCAAGTGGTTGGATTGTTTGCCTATTGTGAAGGAGGTAAAATTAGGAGAATTTCAATTTGCCAATAGTTTTGACACGCGTTTTTCAAAAGCTTAAAAATCGTTCATCAAACGACGTGCACGCCGCCCCATTTTGTCTTGCATGATAGTGCCATCCACAAAATTGGTGCCTTCCAACTCGTTGGGGTTGTTTCGATAAAGCATGACTTCCCAGCGAGGATTGTTGACTTCGCCGCGCACAGTGGAATGTAACAATTTAAAGTCACCACTGGCAAGAGATGGGTTGTAAAAGAGGAATTTAACATTAGTTTGGCCGGTGCGGGGCAAGTAGTTGTAACTCCATATTTCATAGGGTGGGGCGTCGGGTTCATCTTCTACGGTGATTATGTCGTCAGGCGCCCCGTATTTGAGAAAGACATAGCCTCGATCGGTTTCAAACCCATAGCCGAAACCCGATCGGAATTTGCGGTCTACTGCACGTGCAATAGCCATAAAAGATTGGTAGGCCTGTTGTGGATGATTGGGATTTTGCTGAGTCCAATAGTGGAAGAGAAAAAGGCGTTGAGCGGCTATGTCACCGCTTTTAAGTAGCTTATTGAGTAGCTGCCCGTCAGAATCGTTGATTAGGGGCGCTATAGCTCTGAGGCTATAGTGAAGCTGGGCAGAATCCAGTGTAGCGACAAACTCACTATTTAGTGACATTTGGGCCAAGGCTTCACGCGATATGTTTAGGTAAGGGTTGGTGCGGTGGAAGCGCACACTTTTTTGCGAAAGCAGTGTCTTGTGTGCGTCGCGCACTTCCACTTCAAGGAGGTAATTGCCCGAGGGGAGTTGGCGAATGTCAGCCTGCATGAGTATGGGCACGATGGGCGCGGGTCCTTTCTTTTTGTGCCCAATCATGACAGGCGTGACATGCCCCTTATCGGTGATGTAGTTGATACGCCAGGTAAGTACGAAGGTCGTATCGGGCAGACTGTCGGTGTCGTATAGTTCATTGTAAAAAATGAGTCGATCACATTGTTTGTGGTATAAGTTGAATGGAAGAGGCTGTAGATAGAAGCCATTTTTCACGAAGGGGCCTGTGCTGTCGGTGGGGAAAAAGGCTTGGAGTAGTTGTATGTCTGATTGGCTGGGGACTTGGTGGAAAGCGTATTTCAGTGGGCGGTGAATGGTGAACACCCTGTCGGGCTGGTGTGGATCGGTTAGTTGTACTTCGAGCTCCATATTGCCTTGGGGAAGGACAAACCGCCATTGGTGTACGATGTCTATGGGAAAGGGACTGATCGGGCTGAGCAGCAAGGCTTTTTCCGCTCGAATGCATTGATCTGATTTTTTGACTAATATCAACACTTGTACTTGTGCTTGTAGGCTGTCGTGACCGAGTGTATCGAACTGGAGGGTGTGGCCTACGACATGGAGGTTAAGCTCCAGCACATTGCCTTGGCCAGGATGTTTGAAGCGTAGGACTTGGATGGAGGCATTGAGTGCTGAACTACTTATGGGTATGAGGAGATAAATGCCCATATGCAAGAGCCAGCGATACATAATGCGGGGTTTTAGTAATTGAAACGGTGGATTGCACAAAAAGATGTAATAGGCATGAGACAAATTGGGCAATGGCCAAATGTGTGTGATCTTTATGGAGTAATGATTCGGTAGAGACTGGTAATTTACCAGTGAGATGGATACCAATGGGGGTGTAGCAACGGGATGCATGCCATGACTACCGGCTGGACGTATAGAGTGGTGCGCGTAATAACTCCTTGCGTGAGTAGTCCGATGGCACCTCCTTTGTGTTTGGTGTTCGATTGTTGAAAGAGTTCGTCCATAATGGATCCCAGCTCAAGTCCTTTTTTGAGCTTTTCACTAGCTATCTGGGGCAGTGGAAATGCTGCCGAACGGGCACGACCTTGTCGCTGTGGGGTAGCTACTACTACCCATGCAAATGCTTCCATAAGGGAGCCTACAGGATGAACGCCACCTTCTATGCCGATCCACAAATCAGCATGGGGGGCGCGTAGGCGTGCTGCTTCGACACGCTGTTGTGCACCACGCAAAGTTTCTGAATTGCTCATGGGTTGGTCGGCTACACCACTGGGCACTGAAAGACCACTGATTTTTAGCTTGTCGCCAAAAACCAGCTTTAGTCCTTGGTGTGCAGCTGCTATTTTGACGGGGTTAAGTGAAGCAACTACCACGTTCATTGTAATTGTTGTTGGGACGTCGTGTCAGCCATGGCTTTTTCCAGCAAGAGTTTATATACAAAATGGTGAATACGCATGGTAGCTGTCATGAGCGTATCTTGGAAAGATACGATTTCGTATTGTGCCTCAAGTCCTGGCACTTGTTGGTAGAGTGTCTGGTGGTCGAGCGACCATTGTCCCTGTTGGCGTGTACCTCCCAGGTTGGTGTACATGGTACCGTTGGACAGTAGCTCCAAGTATGCACCACTGAGGCGATCAGTGGGGCGATTGTTAAAGATAGCCTCGCGCACGTCCCATCGGCCGATGAGTTGATCATGTAGGGAATTGGCAGAGGAATATTGGTCGGTGCCATTGGTGCATCCCATTCCGGTAATTACCAAAAGCAGCAGGGCTGAGGCGAAAAATTGTCTGATCATAGCTCTCAGAATAGTATGTAGGTAGTTGATGAGCTCAAAGGTAAGATTTGTAATGGCAAAGCCGGTAATGTGGTAAATGAGGGTAGTGCATTGTAGGTGGTAGAGATTGAGGTGGCGAAGGAAATTTGGTGGGCTGATTGACTCGAAGGGGGAGTTGTTGTGGGCGAATTTTTTACTTGAGTGATCTTTTTACCTTATTTGCGGGCAAATAACTCATCATATGAAAGCAGTTGTGCTCACAGATATTGGCGCATTTCCAGTAGTGCGAGATATGCCTGAGCCCCGACCTCTTAGGGGGCAGGTAGTGGTGTCGTTGCAGGCAGCGGCACTCAATCACCGCGACTTGTGGATTGTGCAAGGCAAATATCCGGGCATTAAGGTAGGGACGATTTTGGGCTCTGACGGGGCAGGACTAATCGATGACCGGGCAGTACTTATCAACCCGTCTTTGGGTTGGGGAGATGATCCACGCGTCCAAGGGACTGACTACGAGATTTTGGGTATGCCGCGGCATGGTACTTTTGCCGAATATGTAGCTATTGAGTCGAGCCAAGTAGTGGATATGCCGTCTCATCTGAGTTTTGAACAGGGGGCTGCCTTACCTCTGGCGGGCCTGACGGCATGGCGTGCTTTGTTCACCAAAGGACAGCCGCAGTACAATGATCGCATTCTCATCTCGGGTATTGGCGGAGGCGTGGCATTGATGGCCTGTCAGTTTGCGTTGGCTGCGGGATATGAGGTGTGGGTCACTTCGGGCCATGATAGTAAGATTGCACGGGCACGCCAACTGGGCGTGGCTGGTGGTGTCAACTATCGACAAGCTGACTGGCACAAAGAGCTCAAGGCACGAGCGGGTCTTTTCGACCTGATTATCGACAGTGCGGGTGGGAGCAGTTTTGGCTTGTTGGCTCAACTGGTTGCGCCTGCAGGACGAATAGTGATTTATGGCGGCACGTTAGGTGCTATTGAAGGGTTGAGCCCTCAGACGCTTTTTTGGCGCCAGGCTACCATTTTGGGTACGACTATGGGCACACAGGAAGAATTTGCGAAGATGATCGCCTTTGTAGCTGAGCATCGCCTGGTACCCGTAATCGATTCTGTGTGGCCACTGGCGGAAGCTGATGGGGCTTTTGCCAAAATGCAGGCGGGCCAGCAATTCGGCAAAATTGTGTTAAAACCTTAGAAGTGGGTGGTAAATTCGGATGATCTGATGAAGCGCATAGGTTTGATGTCGGACACACATGGGTTTTTGGACGAGCGCGTGGCGCACTATTTCGATGCCTGTGATGAGATATGGCATGCAGGTGATATTGGTACAGAGGCGGTGGCCGACTGGCTTGAGTCGTTCAAGCCGCTACGGGCTGTGTATGGCAATATAGATGGGCCTGCTTTGCGCCAGCGATATGCCGAGGATGTGCTGTTTAGTTGTGAAGGACTAAAGGTGTGGATGATACATATCGGCGGCTATCCGGGCCGCTATGTGCCACGGGTAAAGAAGCTACTGCCGAAATACCAGCCAGATCTGTTCGTGTGCGGGCATTCCCATATACTCAAGGTGATGCCCGACACACGCCATCATTTGCTACACCTAAATCCCGGTGCCTGTGGACGAGAAGGATTTCACAAAGTAAATACCCTTCTGCGCTTCACTTGCCACGAAGGGCAGGTGCGCGACTTGGAAGTGATCGAATTAGGCCCGAGAGGTGCCGGTCGGTCGTTGGTTTGAGTGCGTGTCAGAGGATCACACTTAGATCCACGATCAGGATGCGTGCACAGGTGGTGGTTTCCATAATTGCCTGGTTTGGTGGTAGTAAATCACTTTAAACCAGGGCAAGTGCTTGTAGGGAGGATATTTACAATGGCATCGGCATTTGGGAAAAGGCATGTGGTAGGTCTTTAGGTCTACGGGGGGCTTGCTCTGATGAGGCATTAAGATGCCTTGTATCGATTTTTGTCCGCGGGAATGATGAGATATCAACTTAGGGCTTAGGCTTGAGTGGATGTAGTCATATCTGTGAAAAAATGTGACGAGCGTATATGGCTGTTTTTCCGAAAGGAAAAATAAAAGGCCGATCGCATGTAGTGTGATCGGCCGAGGAAATTAATTGGTTTTGTCAACCGTAGCTATGAATGCAGTTCGTCGTATGGCTTCAGTACGTGTGGTTTAGTTTGATAGCCTGCTGCTCTGTCAAAGAAGCAGGTATTCTATCGTTGGGGCTATTCACTTGCCCTATGAGGCTATCCCATACAGGAGCCGCATGCAGGGCGTTGAGGTAGGCTTTTACGGACGCTACGACGATATCGGTGTCGAGACCAAAGCCATTATAGGTACGGCCCTTGTGTTCGACACGCACGTGTACTTGGGCTGTGTCGTAGCTGCCATTGGTAATGGATTGCACGAGGTATTCTTCGAGGTGGATTTTTTTGTTGAGGATGCGATCTACGGCGCGGTAGGCGGCATTGACAGGGCCATTACCTGTTTCGCTGGCGCGGTAGAGGTATCCGTTATAAGCGAGTTCTACTGTAGCTACGGGGTGTAGTGGCTTGCCACACAGGATTTGTAGGCGTTTGATCGTAGGTTTGTGGGTGCGTGCCTGGCTGCCTTCCATCATTTCGCGCAGATCGTCTTGGGTAATGTCTTTTTTGTTGTCGGCTAGTACCAAAAATTTGGCGTAAGCCTTTTGGAGCTCTTGTTGGCTGAGCTGGTAGCCCAACATGCGCAGATGGTGGTTGAGCGCGGCTTTACCTGAGCGTGCCGTCAGAATGATGCTCGATTGGGGAATACCGACGTCTTCGGGGGCAATGATCTCGTAATTCTCGCGGTGTTTGAGCACACCATCTTGGTGGATGCCTGAGGAGTGGGCAAAGGCGTTGCGCCCTACGATGGCTTTGTTGGGTTGTACGGGCATGCGCATCATGCGCGAGACGAGCTGACTGACGGCGTAGATCTTTTGGCTTTGAATGTGGGTGTGAAAGCCCAGGTGTTTGTGGGTTTTCAAGATCATGGCCACTTCTTCCAAAGAGGTGTTGCCTGCACGTTCGCCGATGCCGTTGATAGTGACTTCAACTTGGCGGGCACCGTTAAGAATACCCGCAATGGTGTTAGCTGTAGCCATGCCTAGGTCGTTATGGCAATGGCAGGAGATGATGGCCTTATCGATGTTAGATACGTGATTCATCAGATAGCGAATTTTGGCGCCATACATTTCCGGCAAGCAGTATCCTGTGGTATCGGGGATGTTGACTACTGTGGCACCTGCGGCAATGACACGTTCGACCATGCGAGCCAGGAATTCGTCGTCGGCTCTGCCAGCGTCTTCGGCGTAGAATTCCACGTCGTCTACAAAGCGGCGTGCATAACGCACTGCGGCTTCTGCGCGTTGTAGGATTTCTTCTCGTGTGGAGTTGAACTTGTATTTGATGTGGTAGTCTGAAGCGCCAATGCCCGTGTGGATGCGTTTGCGGCGTGCATGTTGGAGTGCTTGTGCCGCTACTTCTATATCTTTTTCTACGGCACGTGTTAGTGCACAGATGACGGGTTCACTGACGGCTTGAGAAATAGCTTCTACCGACTTAAAGTCACCTGGGCTCGAGATGGGGAAGCCAGCTTCTATAATATCTACGCCAAGTGCTTCGAGCTGCCGGGCGATGACCACTTTTTCTTCGGTATTGAGTTGGCATCCGGGTACTTGTTCGCCATCGCGCAAAGTAGTATCGAATATAAATATTTTTTTGCTCATAGCTCGCTATTTTCCAGTTGATGAAGTACAATGGGTTTATGCTTTAAAAAGGTGTTTGGATTCAGGGAGCTGGGGAGGAAAGCGCCACCATGGGCACGAAGCTGGCCACTAGCTTGCCTATCTGTTGCGTACCCACCACTTTTGCCGCAGGTGTATGTGGTTGTGCTAAGTCGGGGGTACGCCAGCCTTCGGCAAGTAAATGGCTCACACTGTTCCAGATGGCGTGGGCGGCCTCATGCCAGCCGAAGGCGTGTTCGAGCATGAGTGCTGCCGAAAGAATGGCGGCTAGTGGGTTGGCTTTATCGGTACCAGCCAGATCAGGAGCTGAGCCATGTACGGGTTCAAACAAGCCGATTTGTGCACCGGTAGAAGCTGAGGGCAGCATACCTAATGAGCCAGTTAGCTGCGCTGCTTCGTCGGTGAGGATGTCTCCAAAGAGGTTGCTCGTGACTACTACGTCGAATTGGCGAGGCGCTCGGATGAGCTGCATAGCGGCGTTATCGACGTACATGTGATGGAGTTGGACGTCGGGGTAGTTTTTGGATTCAGTAGTTACGGTTTCTCGCCACAATCTACTGCTCTCCAATACATTAGCCTTGTCGATGGAGTGTACTATTCTTCGCCGTTGTCGGGCTGCTTCGAATGCCATGCGGGCAATTCGCTGGATTTCTTGTCGGGAATAGGTCATGGTGTCCCACGCGCGGTTACGCGCCTTGTCGCGGCCTTTAGGCTGCCCGAAGTAAATGCCACCGGTGAGTTCGCGGAAGAAGAGAATATTGGTGCCCTGCAGTATTTCGGGCTTGAGGCTTGAGGCATCGAGTAGTTCGTCGAAAATGCGTATGGGGCGTATGTTGGCAAACAGGTGTAGGTTTTGCCGCAAGCGCAATAGCCCTTGCTCTGGTCGTATGGGTGTGGAAGGATTTCTGTCGTATTGAGGATGCCCAACTGCCCCTAGAAGAATGGCGTCGGCGCGTCGGCAGGCAGCTAAAGTATCAGGTGGTAGTGGATCGCCAGTAGCTTCAATGGCAGCATGGCCAATAAGTGCTTGTTCGAATGAAAGGCTATAGCCAAATACTTGGGCTGTAGTTTCGAGTACTATACGGGCCTGGGCCACTACTTCGGGGCCAATGCCGTCGCCTGGTAGCAGGACAATGTGTTTTGTTTGTGGCTTCATATATGTGTTTTTGTTGGAAAGGATTCAGAGCGATATTTCTCCCAGGCTTCAATAGCTTCGCGGCGCGATAGGATGTAGTCTATATCGTCGTAGCCGTTTAGGAGGCAGAGTTTTTTGTAAGGATCGATGTCGAAAGTGACATTGCGATTCAATGCGGGAATGTGCATTTGTTGCTGTGCCAAGTCGATGATCAGCTGCGTGCGGGAGTTGGCTTCGATTTGTTGGAAGAGCGCCTCGAGCAAGGTTTGATCAATTTGCACGGGTAACAAGCCATTGTTGAGGGCGTTGCTTCGGAATATGTCGGCAAAAAAACTCGATACAATCACTTTGAAGCCATAGTCGGCCAAGGCCCATACAGCGTGTTCTCGGCTCGAGCCGCAACCAAAATTTTTACCGGCGACAAGGGCTTGAGCTCCAGCATAGCGTGGATCGTTGAGGGGGAAATCAGCTACGGGGCTACCATCGGGCAGATAGCGCCAGTCGGCAAAGAGATGGTTGCCAAATCCTTCGCGTGTGGTGGCTTTGAGGAAGCGGGCAGGAATGATTTGGTCGGTGTCGATATTTTCTATAGGCAGTGGTATGCAAGTTGTTTTGATCATGTGCATGGCATTTTTAGTGTAGTGAGATAGCCTAATTCAGGCAAGGAGCTTGCGTACATCTGTAATGCGGCCTGTAATGGCTGCAGCAGCAGCCATGAGTGGGCTGGCCAGTATGGTACGTGCGCCAGGCCCTTGGCGCCCTTCGAAGTTTCGGTTAGAGGTGCTGATGCAGCATTTGCCAAAAGGCACTTTATCTTCATTCATAGCCAAGCAGGCCGAGCATCCGGGTTGTCGCAGCTGAAAGCCAGCACTTTCAAATATTTTGTCGAGGCCTTCGGCGCGTGCTTGTGCTTCCACTTGCTTTGATCCAGGCACGATCCATACCGTGACACCAGCAGCTTTTTTCTTGCCTTTAACGAGTTGGGCTACGGCGCGCAGGTCTTCAATTCTAGCATTGGTACACGAGCCGATAAATACGTAATCTACAGGGTGGCCTTCGAGTGGTTTGCCCGGCTCAATACCCATGTATTCGAGGGCTTTAGCTTGTGTGTGGTCGGTGGGGTGGGGTACGGGTTGGCTGATGCCTACAGCCATGCCGGGGTTGGTGCCATAGGTGATCATAGGTTCTATATGGGAGGCGTCGAAGGTGTGTACCTTGTGGAAGGTAGCGCCTTCATCGGTATGGAGTTGCCGCCAGCGCGCCACGGCTTTGTCCCAAGCGTACCCCTTGGGGGCGAAGGGGCGACCATAGAGGTACGCAAAGGTGGTGTCGTCGGGGGCGATCATGCCACCACGTGCCCCCATTTCGATGCTCATGTTGCACACCGTCATGCGGCCTTCCATGCTGAGGCTGGTGATGGCACTACCTGCGTATTCTACGAAATGCTTAGTGCCACCAGAGGTGGTGAGCTGTGCGATGAGGTAGAGGATGAGGTCTTTTGCAGTTACGCCGGTGGCGAGTGTGCCATTGACTTCGATGCGCATGCGGCGCGGTTTGTATTGCAGCAGGCACTGGGTAGCGAGTACTTGCTCTACTTGGCTTGTGCCGATGCCAAAGGCGATAACGCCAAAAGCGCCATGTGTACTGGTATGGCTATCGCCACAGACGATTGTCATGCCGGGCTGGGTGAGCCCCAGTTCGGGGCCAATGACGTGTACGATGCCTTGTCGTTCGTGCCCTAAGCCGTATAGTTCGATGCCGAATTCGGCACAATTGGCTTCGAGCGTAGCTACTTGCTTGCGCGAGAGCGGTTCGCCAATGGGCAAGTGCTGGTTGCGTGTGGGCACGTTGTGGTCAGCAGTGGCGGTCGTGCGTGCTGGGCGGAATACGCGCAGGCCACGGCGGCGCAGCCCATCGAATGCTTGTGGCGAGGTGACTTCGTGGATGAAGTGCCGGTCTATATACAATAGATCTGGAAAGTCAGCCCGACGCTCAACTACGTGGCTATCCCAGACTTTGTCGAATAGCGTAGTGGGATGAGGATAGTATGTCTCCTTCATTTTTTTGAAAATTGCAGATATTTGAGCGATGTCCTGCCGAATAATTCCTACTTTGATATGGATCAGATCACATAGAATAAAGGGACTTGCTGGCTTTTCCTTGTGGCAAAAGGCAAGCGTAAAGCTATTTGTGTCCTACCCAGCGATTGAAACCAGAGTTCTATTCCATAGCTATGCCTGAGTAAAGGTGTATTTGTGGTAAGTTGTTGATTAACACTTGATTAAACAATACTCTGCTCCAATGGCCAGTATACAGACCGACAATTTGTTTAACTTGATCAAGACCTTGACCAAAGCAGAAAAGCGTTCGTTTAAGCTGTATGCCAACCGCATCCAGGGGAAGGATCAGGCCAAATTTGTCAAGCTGTTCGACATTCTGGACAAGCAGCGCGAATACGATGAAGAGGCTATTTTTCGAAAGGCACCTGAGATCAAGCGATCGCAGCTATCCAACCTCAAGCGCCATCTGTATAAGCAGTTGCTCACTAGCTTGCGCCTGATACACATACATAGGCATGTGGATATCGAGATCAGGGAGCAGATAGATTTTGCACGCTTGCTTTATGGCAAGGGGTTGTATATGCAGAGCTTGCGCATTTTGAAGAAGGCGAAGGAAGAAGCGTATTTTTCCAATCAGGATTTGTTGCATTTGGAAATCATCGAATTTGAGAAGCTCATAGAGTCGCGTCATATCACAGGCAGCATGGCCAAGCGCGCGGATGAGTTGGCTGAAGAGGCAGAGCAGCGCAGCCGTATTATTTTCAATACCTCGCGCCTGTCCAATCTTTCGCTTAAGCTATATGGCTTTTATTTGAAGTCGGGCCTGGTGCGCAATGAAAAGGATGCCTACTTGCTCGAGGAATTCTTCAAGGCCAACATGTTGGACTTACCCTACGATACGCTTACCTTTTTTGAAAAAATTTACTGGCACGCGGTCTATATCCGATACTACGGCATTTTGCAAAACTTTCCCATGTATTACCGGCATGCGCAAAAATGGGTGGAGCTGTTTGATGCATTTCCCGAAATGAAGGAAAAGGACCCTGACTTGTATGTACGTGGGTTGCACTTTTTGCTAGAGGCCTATTTTTATACCAATAGTTATGGGCGATATGATGAAGTGTTGGGCGAGCTGAAGTCCATTTTGGACAAAGGCGACAAGCTCAACATGATGACGCGGGTGCAAGGCGGTATTTTTTACTATACGGCGCTGCTCAATAAACATTTCATGCGGGGCACCTTCTCTGAAGGCCTAGAGGTGGTGCCTGAGTTAGAGGCTTGGTTAGCAGCACACGATCTGTACATCGATTGGCATCGGCAGTTGATCTTTTTCTACAAAATTGCGTGCTTGTACTTTGGCAGTGGGGATAATAACACAGCAATTGACTATCTCAACAAGATCATCCATTATCATTCGGGTGCTTTGCGGCAAGACTTGCAGTCGTATGCTCGCCTCTTGCACTTGATATGCCATTACGAACTGGGGCATTACAACTTGTTGGAATATTTGGTCAAGTCGGTGTATCGCTTTCTCAATCGCATGGAGGATCTCAATGGCGTACTTAGAGAGATATTGCGCTTTTTGCGCCGCGAGCTATATGCCGACGATAGGCGCCTAATAGAGGCTTTTGGCGAGTTGAAGCAAACCTTAGAGCGAATGCAAGATGATCCTTACGAGCGCCGTTCGTTCCTCTACTTGGACATCATTTCCTGGCTGGAAAGTAAAATTGAGCACATACCTGTAGAGCAAGTGGTTCGCCGCAAATTTTTATTGCGCCAGTAAAATCAAGATGTGCCTATCTCACAGCGGGATTCTGCCTAACCTTTGTACACTATTTTCCATATGGTACCTTTCACTGAATCGCTCACGTACAGTGCGCCATCAGGGCCTATGGCAAGGCCCATAGGGCGATGTGTGGCTTGTGAGGGCGATTTAATAGTGTCTTTACCAGCAAAGTGATCGGCAAATACGCGCCATGGGCCGGAGGGTAGTCCTTCTTTCATGGGGACAAAAGCGATAAAGTAGCCCTTTTGAGGCAGTGGAGCGCGGTTCCACGAGCCGTGGAAAGCGATGAAGGCACCGCCTTGGTACGTCTCGGGGAAGTGATGGGCGGTATAGAACACCAGGTCGTTGGGTGCCAGATGCCCAGGAAAAGCCAGGATGGGTTGTTTGGCTTGTGCACATCGCCCCACTTTTTTGCCGTCGCCACCATATTCGGGGGCGAGTACTTTTTTCCCTTCCAACTGATCGTAGTAGCAATAGGGCCACCCGCAAAAATCACCTACTTCTATTTGGAAGAACTCCTCTGCGGGAAGCTCGGCACTGAGTTGTTCGTCGTATAGCTGAGGCCAAAATTGGTAGAGTTGGTCGCGACCGTGCTGTACGACGTACAACTTGCCCACGTCGAAGTTCCAATCCAGTGCTATGGCATTGCGTATACCCGATGCATAGCGCGTGCCTTCGGCAAATTGTTGAGCGAGGCGGTCATCGGCAAATTGCCAAATGCCGGCGTGCTTTTGGAGCTGTGGGCAAGGATCTATACCGGGTGATCCTGCTGTGCGTTTGCTCTTCATACAGGCATTGGAAGGTGCACCGACATTGACGTACAAGTGCCCTTTGTCGTCAAAGGTGAATGACTTGGCAGCATGCTCTTGTTGTTCGGGAAATCCGCCTACGACGAGTTCGCGTTCGTGAGGTTTTGGTACCAGCTCGTCGGGATGGAGTGGGTAGCGATATATGGCCTGGTCGGAGCTGCAATATAAATACCCCTTGTGAATGGCGATGCCTGTACCAGTATGATCTCCAAACCAGGCGACTATATCAGCTCTGCCATCGCCTGTGGTGTCGCGCAACGCAACAATCCCCTTACCACGTACCAATCGGTTCATTTGTACGTAAATGTCGCCATTGCGATTGACGGCTATGTGACGTGCACGTGGTCCCACACCTGGATGCACGACGATGGCCTTGAAGCCATCGGGTAGCTCAATGTGATCGTCATAGAGGGGAGTTGCTGATGGAGCAGGTGATTGGTCTTGGGAATTTGGCGTGGGCTGGCACGCCCACCATGGCCATACACTAATCCATATCAACGCGATGTGCAGCAAGTGTTTCATGAGTCGAGTGGTTGCAATACGCCTTGAAAGGTACAAAAAACCCTTTACACTATACGAGTATAGAGTGCAAAGGGCGAGGAATTGAAAAGGTTTGTAACCTGGATGAAGGTAGATGCTTTTGTAGAATACCACCAAGAAAATGGCCAAAATTTTGTCTAAAAGCCCGAAAAGGCAGCATCTACGTTGTTTTTGGAATAAGGAATATTGATAAAATCTAATGCGCCGGGCTTGACGCGCAAGAAAAAGCTGTAGGTACCGCGCAAGGGCTGCCAGTTGAAACCCATTTCCCAACAATGCAAGTTGCGGTAAAAACCCAGATCGGGATAGGTAAGTTGCTTGCTCACCAAGTCGTAGCCTATATTACCCACCGTGAGCGACCAGTTGGGTGAGAGTGCTATATTGCCACGCATACTGATATTGTGGATGGTCACTTCTGTTTGCGTGTTGTTGTCTTGAGCTTGTGCCCGGATGTTGATCTGGTGGTTGATGCTGAAGTTCTCGAATAAGCTGAGCAAGTCTTCTTCCTGAGTTCGTTTTTGACCTGGTGGCACTTGTGCTTCTGCTTCGTCGGTCTGTATGCCTCGCAGTAGGTCGCGCAATCGCTTGACGGTGAGTCGCGTGCTGAGGGCTGCTGTAAATTGCACAAATCGCAGAGGTTTACCGGTGTGGTCTATGTAGAGCTGGTCGATCTTTTTGCCATTGGCATCGAGTTGATAGGGGTCCCACTCGCCGCCAAAGCTGAGCGTGCTGATGCCGTTAAAAAAGGCCGTGTTGCCCGACAGGCGCACAGGCGACCACTTTAGCGAATCGGCAGCAAAGTTGTACGAGCCCGATACGTTGAGTGAGCGCAGCAAGCTGACTTTTCGGGTACTAGAGTCGCGGCGCGACCAAAACTTGCCTTCAAATGTATTGCTAATTTGATAGCTTATAGCCATCTGTTTGCCTGAAGTGGAGGGCTTGTCGAATATGCCGCGTTCAAAGATGGAATAGCACGTCAACTCATCACTGCGTATATCGGTTTTGACGTAGTCAAAATAACCCCAATCAGGGTTGGTATAGTCGGGGGAATAGTTAAAGGATAGGTTGGGCTTCATCAAGTGGCGCAAGCCGCGTACCCATCCTTTTTTGAACAGTACAGTGCCAAACAAGTTGGTGCCTATGCGAAAGCCCATGTTGAACTGTCGCAGTGGTTTGAAGCCCGACTCGACGATATCTTGCACGCTGCCATAGCTGAGCGTATCGTACACGATCTGAAAATCGGTAGAGTCATCGGGGTTGTAAGTCGTGTCAAGCTTGATTTCCTTTTCGGGGTCAAAAACGAATTGTTTGCGTATGGTGTTGAAGTACCACACTTCCTTGTAATTGATATTGGGGCCTACCTGAAAGTATTTCAATACGTTGAAACTGGCACTGCTACTCACCGTATGACGCACGCCATATTGGGCGTCTCGAAGCGTTTGCTTTTGGAACAGGGAAGTGTCTTGGGCTGTAAAGGTGTTGCGCGCTTCACCCGTATAGCGCAAGTTGAAGCGCTCATACCATCGTTCGGGGCCAATGCGCTCTTTTCGCCGAAAGGGGTAGATCGTCTGCGTTTGGAAGTTGATATTGGGAAAAGAGATGGTCATTTGCCGCGTATTGGTGTTTTGCGAATGCGTAAAATTGACCGACAGCGTATAGGGGCCGTCAAAGCGACGCGACCAAGACAGGTTTGAAGTCAGTTGGCTTTGCAATACGCTTTGGGCGTCATTGCGGTTGACGCGCTGAAAGTTGTTCGTCTGGATGTTGATGTTGCCACTAAACCTTTGATAGGGGTGCGCATTGGCATCTTGATTGTGCGACCAGCGCAGGCGCATGGAAGGCTCGAACTGAGGCATGCCTTCAATTTCTACCCGCCGGCTGGCGTAGCCCAGCTCAATCGTTCCATTGTACTTGTAGCGTTTTCGATAGCGCGCCGAAGCGTTGATACCCCAGGTGCCTTTCAGGTAGATGTCGCCAGTAAGCGTCAGATCCCAATAGTCGTTAATGGGGAAATACCAGCCTACATTGCGCAAGCCAAAGCCCCATTGATCGGAGTATTCGTAGTCGCGTGGGAAGATTAGGCCCGTGCGTTTGCCTTTTGTGATGGGGAAAAAGCCAAAAGGCAGCCACAGTGGTGTGGGTATGTTGGCAATTTCCAGATTAGAGGGGCCTACGATGACTAGCTTGTCGGGGATAAGCATTTGCTTTTTGCTGTGGATGCCGAAGTGCGGATGGGGCAGGTCGCAGGTGGTGAATAGGGCATCTTGATTGTAGATGGTATCGTGTGCTGTGGTGTCTTGGGCACCGACAAATTTGGTCTTTTTGCTGAGCACATATACGCCCTGTTGGGCAGTGCGTGAGTCGTATACGATGCCCTTGCGCGTTTGGAAGTTAAAGCGAATTTTGCGTGCTGTGAATTGCTGTTCTCCCTCGGAGAAAATGGGCATGCCACTCAATTGCTTCAGAGAATCGACCATTTGCTGTGCAGTGATTGTCTTTTGGCGCATGTCGAGGATGATGTGGCCTGCCTTCAGATCAATTTGTTCATATTGCACTTGTGCTTGGCCGTAAAGGTGTAGCAGCTGGTTTTTTACATCCAAATACATCGAGTCTCGGCTGCGACAGATGACAGGTGCGTCCAGTGAGTCAGCTGAAAGGGTGAAGCGTCGTACAATAGTAGTGTCAGACATGGCATCAGGCAGGTCCGTAGTAGGCAAAGGCTGTTGGGCTAGCAATTGTATTGATTGCCAACTATTACAGATGAGGGTGAGCAAAACCCCCACGGCTACTTTATAGAGTTGTCCATGATGCATCCGAGCTATAAATTCTTTGTTAAGCTACAATAATACGCCATTGGAAACAGGATGCTTGTGTATGTGAGCGTTTGCGAGCTCAAAGGCGTTGTATGCCCAGTAACAAATAATCAGTTAATTTGGGCACCTGTTTGCTGGCAAGGTTCTGTAAGACACTGTGAAACGCGAAACGTTCGAACATGCTGCTCAGACTAGGCCCCATAACCATGCGATGGTCGCTTCTTTATTGCCTGTGCGTCGTGGCAAGTTGGGTACTTGCACAAAATGCGGATACCACTGCTACATCAGCTGGCAAAGTTAATTTGTCAAAACACAATAGCGCGATCGCTTGGCAGATACGCACAGTGGTAATCGATCCGGGGCATGGCGGCAAGGATCCGGGCTGCCGTGGGAGTAGCGCACGCGAAAAAGACATCGCATTGGGCATCAGCCAGCAGTTAGCTGCACTGATTCGGGCTAATTGGCCTGATGTGGATGTATTGCTCACACGTGATAAAGACGTGTTTGTCCCGCTAAGTGAGCGGGCTGCGTTGGCCAATAAGGCCCGAGCTGATCTATTCATTTCCATTCATTGCAACTACATACGTGGGTCGAAAGCTACCCATGGCACCGAGACCTATGTATTAGGACTGCATCGGGCTGAGGAGAACTTAGAAGTAGCCAAACGCGAAAACTCCGTCATTTTGTTGGAGGACAACTACCAGGAAGTATATGGCTTTGATCCCGACTCGCCAGAAGGACACATTCTGCTCACTACTGTGCAACATGCATTTTTGGAGCAGAGCATCCGTTTTGCACAAATAGTAGAGACACAGATGGTACAGGCACAGCGTCGTAGCCGAGGTGTAAAACAAGCGGGCTTTGTCGTACTACGTGAGACGACTATGCCCAGTGTGTTGGTCGAGACGGGCTTTTTGAGCCATGCTGCTGAAGAGCGCTTTTTGCTTTCGCAAAAAGGGCAGCGTACCATTGCGCAGGCATTGGCCCGTGCGTTTGCGCTTTACAAAGCGGAAGTAGAAGGCAGCACGCCGTTTGCACTCGACTTGCCGCCTGTACATGCGCCTATCACCGAGCAGCATACATCAAAAGTGCCTACCCGTGCTATTGCAGTCGCAGCGCACAGTGCTATGCCCAAGACACCATCTACTACTAAGCAACCTACTGTGCCACTGTCAGCTTCAGTGATTGTGCCTGTAGAAGATCTGAGTACTCAAAGCACTGTAGCCATTGCGCCTCAAGTACATTTTCGCGTACAGCTGGCTGCTTCTGCACAGCCTTTGTCGCTCGATGCACCTCGCTGGCAAGGGACGGGGTACACCATTGAGGTGATTCAGGAGGATGGTTACTACAAGTACCAGGCGGGGCGATTTTCCTCTTTTAAAGAGGCATTTGCCGCCAGGCGCCAGTTACAAGCTAAAGGCTTTACCGATGCTTTTGTAGTGGCATATGAGGGCACGCGTCGCATTAGTATTCGGGAAGCAAAAGCACGCAAGGAATGAGGGGGCTAGATAATTAGAAGATTCGGTGCCACCAGCGCTTTTTGTTGTTCTTGCGCATATGGCGGGGTGGATGAGGTGTAGGCCGTGCTTTTTGCCAATGCCAAGGCAGGTGAAAGGGCAGTTGAGCGGTGAGCGAGTCGCGTTGCCAGCGCTTGTAGCGCTCGAGGGTGAAGTAGAGCAGATTGGGTGGCACGGCAGGGTGGTGTACCCACTGGATCCAGCTCGAATCTGGTAACCACGGTGGGCAGTTGGTGTTGAATTCGGGGCCAAAATACAAGAGGGGAAACAACCCGTTAAAGTAATGGCGTGTACTTCGCTGTCGATACGCTTTGCGCAAGAAGGTTCCTACAAGAGGCAGTGCGGTAAGTGCTGCCTGGCCGCGCATGCTGCGCCAATGTACGCGAGGGTATTCGTGCCCTGTGCGTGCACCGACGACAAGCCGGGGGCTTGCAGCGATAAACCAGCTATCGGCTTGGCGTTGGGTGGTGCCCGTTTTTCCTAATAGGGGCCCTGGTAGGCCATAATGGGTGCGCAAGCTATGCGCCGTACCGGCCGTGTCGTCTATGACGGCTTGCAACATGCGCCTGAGTGCGTAAGCGGCCGAGTCGCTCATGATGCGAGGCCAGTGGTCGGGATCGGGTGGAGGATGCACCCATAGCGTGTCACCTTGTCGCGTTTCAATACGTTGGATGTACCATAGGGGCGGCAATAAACCTTCGTGACAAATAGCTGCGTAGAAGGCAACCATTTCCTCTAGGGAAGCGGTAGCTGTTCCCAGGGCAATAGAGGGTACTTGGGGTATGGGTTGAGACAGGCCAGCACGTTTGGCCAATGCGCGCACTCGGTCAAGGCCTACCTCATAGAGTAGCCGTGCGGCTATGGTATTGGTAGAACGAGCCAACGCCGATGTGAGCGATCGCACACCTGCGTCTTCCTGGTGTGCATTGCGTGGCTTCCAGAAGGTGCCGTCAGCTTGGGCCCACCCCGCTTCTTGTACTGGCAGATAGTCGCAAGGTTTCCATCCTGCTTCCAGGGCAGCAGCAAATACAATAGGCTTAAACAGCGAACCTGTTTGCCGAAAAGCACGCACCTGATCGTATTGAAAGAAACGCCAATCGATACCACCTACCCAAACCTTTATAGCTCCAGTATTGGGAGCTACTGCTAGCAGGCCAGCATGGATCAGTTGTAGGTAGTGAGCTATGGAATCTAAAGGGCTACATGTGTCTCGTTTGAGGTAGTGAGGGGCTTGCCAGTCAAATAGCGTCATGGGTGTTTGCCAGTGGGCCATCAATGAATCGGCTTGTGTGGGAATATATCCTTGACGAAGCCAGCTCTGATAGCGCGAGCTTTTTCGCGCCACTTGCCATAGTAGATCGGTAGGTATGGCAGCACGTCGGCCCCAGTCGCGGGCAAAGGCGCGTTCCAGGTTGGGCATGACTTGTTGTAGGCTCTGTTCAGCTAAAAGCTGCAAGCGAGCATCGATAGTGGTGTATATGCGCAGCCCATCGGTGTAGATATTCCAAGGGCGATTGTTGTACCAGGGGACTTCTTCGAGCAGTAGTGGTAGTTGTCGTTGCAATAGCGCCAGCAAGTAGGGGGCTTTTTGGTCGGCAGTAGCTTCGTGAATATTGAGTTGAAGTGGCAATCGGCTAAGGCTGTCGTACTGCGAGCTGTCAATCAGCTGCATGGTGTACATGCGATGTAGCACTACATTGCGGCGTGTTCGGGCTCGTTCGGGGTGAGCGATGGGATCGTAATAGGAAGTGCCCTTGAGTATGCCTATGAGTATGGCCATTTCTTCGGGCAGCAGCTCATGGGGCGATTTGCCAAAGTAGCGCCACGCGGCCATTTTAATGCCCCAAGCATTGTGACCAAAAGGCACTGTATTGAGATACATCAGTAGCAATGTCTCTTTGTCGTAGAGGTGTTCAAGGCGGTGTGCGATGATCATTTCGCGCACTTTGTTCACGGGTAAGCTCAGCAAGCTGTAGTCTCGGCGTGGATAGAGGTTTTTAGCTAATTGTTGGGTAAGAGTGCTGCCACCGCCAGCGCGTTGGTCAAAAAGCAGTAGACTTTTAATCAGTACGCGTGCTAAGGCAATGAGGTCGATTCCCGAGTGCTCGAAGAAGCGTGCATCTTCTGTAGCGATGAGTGCTTGGTGCAAAAAAGGAGGAATTTCTTCGGCTTCGGCCAAGATGCGGTTCGTGCGATACAAGAGGCCCAGCCGCTGTTGGTCGGCACTAAACACGATCGAGGCTTCTTCTTGGCGTAATTGGCGTAATGCTTCGTAGGTGGGTAATGGACCGAATACCCCCAAGTATACTAGAAGGAAGAGATAGAAGATAGCCCACACTCCAGCTGCCATACCCATGAGAATGAAGGTGAATATAGCTGTACGACGTGGGTGTCGTTGAAGGGCCTGTTGGTAGCGTGTTCGCCATTGATCCAAGTGATGGCTCAGGGTAGTGTGCAGAGATTGTAGTGCGATACGCATTTGGCTCATGTCGGGTTAGGGTAGTAATATAAGCGCATCTTTATTCAGGCTGCGGGTTGAAGCGCAAGGCGTAGTAGCGCAGGTCGAGGGCTGGGTTGTTGGGCTGGTCAAATAGCCAAAATACCAAAGCTGTACCTCGTCCTTCATTGTAGATGGCTAACAACCGGCAGTGGCGATAGGTGGTAAAGGCGGCTTTAGGCTTGAAATGATAGACTACGCCTCCGTCCGCCCCAAAGGTATGCAGCTCTTGTTCGTTGAGATAGCGCATAGTGATGAGATAGGCTTGGTCGTTAGTAGCCACAGAGGCAGCGGCGCGCATAGCCAGCAGCTGAGGATGTTGGCTGGCGGGTTGATCGGCTGTCCATGGGTAGATGGCATATCGTATTTCGATGCCTTCTCGGGCCGAGCGCATGGCATAGTCGCAATACTGGATAGGGGTAGTAGCTACATAAATAGATCGGTAGCGTGCTTCAGTGGGCCAGAGCAGTTCGAGGCCACAGCGTTGCAGTTTTTGCCGGAAGGCACGGGGTAAGTTAGGTTGAGCCATTGACGGCAAGCAAATCATGGCGCTCAACAGTAGCGATAGCGTGCTATACGTCCACATCGGCATGAGCATGTTGTATGCGTACAAATAGCAAGATGGCCAAACCAGCCAAGAAGAATGCACCTAAAGCCAAAACACTGTTGCGCATGCCTCCAGTAAGCTGTTCGATAAAGCCAAAGGAAAAGGTGCCTAGCACAATGGCTAGTTTCTCCAAAATGTCGTAGAAGCTAAAGAAAGAAGTGGTGTCGTGTGCGCCTTCGGGGATGAGCTTGGAATAGGTGGAGCGCGATAATGACTGAATGCCCCCCATGACCATGCCGACACCTACCGCCAGTGCGTAAAACTCGAGCTTATTCATGACGAAATAGGCCCAAAAACAGATACTCGTCCAGATAAGCAGCATGGCTACCAGTGCGAATTTATTGCCTTTCCACTCCGAGATGCGGGCAAAGAGCCATGCTCCTCCAATGGCTACAATTTGTAGTATGAGAATGATGCCGACGAGCTCGGAAGTGGCAAAGTGCAATTCCTTTTCAGCAAAAATAGAGGCTAAGAACAAAACTGTCTGTACACCAGCGCTGTAGCAAAAAAAGGCAAAAAGGAACAGCTTGATATTGCGCTCTTGGCTCACTACGTGCCAAACCTTACGCAGCTCTTCCAAACTGCGTTTCAATAGCTGGTCCATGGGCTTGTTGTGAGTGTTTTGAGGTAGGCGAGTAAAAGGGATGAGCGCAAAGCCAAACCACCACAGCCCTACCATGACGAAAGCTATGCGCACGGATAAGGAGCTTTCTTCCTTGATGCCAAACCAATTGGGGTGCATAATGATCACCAAATTGGTGATGAGCAATAGGACACTACCGATGTAGCCATAAGCGAAACCTTTTGCACTGACTCTGTCGTATAAGTCTTCTGTAACGATCTCTGGCAAATAGGCATTATAGAATACTAGCCCGCCAGCAAAACCAATTGTAGCCAACATAAATGCAATGGTGCCCAGTGCCAGCTGTTCCATGCCCTGAAAGAAGAATAGCGACACACATGAGAGGGCACCTACTGTAGTGAAAAAGCGCAAAAACCACATTTTTTTGCCACTATAGTCGGCAATGCTGCTGAGTACAGGGGATACAATGGCTAAGAGCAGATATGCGGCAGAGATGGCATAGGCATAAAGTGCTGTATTGGGAATAGTTTGGCCTAATACCTGAACCCATTCGTCTGTCACACTGGCATAATAGGCGGGAAATATAGCCACGGAAATAGTCAAAGCATAGGACGAATTGGCCCAGTCAAAAAGCGCCCATGCATTAATGATGCGTTTGTCATTTAGTGGTGTGGATGTCGATTCTAACATAATGCTGTGAGCTTATGGATCATCGTTTTTTGAGCCGCTGTAACAAACAAAAAATGGCCTACAAGATAGCTTGAAATTTTAAGCTGAAGCTATTGTGCTATGGTATATGCGATGTCATTATCCTAAAAACCAGTATGCTATTATGTTTATATATTTAAATTTGCCTCATTATAAGCTACCTGTGTGGCTATCCGCATCTTCCCCCCCTAACTTGATCTGAATAGATAACTGTGATTGTTTCGAATATGTGCCACAGGGACGGTGGGCGGCGTATTGAATTGTTGAATTTGGATTGAGATACACGTAGACAGACAACCAAACGAATTATCGTGTACAATAAAAAGAGCCTGTTATATACCTATGCTGCTATCTGTATAATCAGTTTGTTGCTACTTTTTGGGTTGCCCCAGTGGTTAGGACCTTCGTGGTTCTTAGAGCGATATGCGACGCAGCTGTCTGAACGCCTAATACAATGGCAAGAAGAGGCGCAATACCTGCTTGAGCGCAAAGAAGCGCTAGTTAGGTTAGCTGAGGGCAGTACACATCCCGATAGCACGCAAGCGTCGGATTTTGCGTTTTTCAACCAATTGGCCCAGTTGCCCTTTAATATCTTTGTTTATCGAAAGGATTCCCTATTACTATGGGGGCGTTTGCAGGCTGCTTTACCCGACAGCATCTTGCAGCAGGTAGCTTCGTGGGGCACACCGTATCGTTTGGTGCATCTGTCTAATGGCTGGTATTTATTGCACAAATGGCGGTTGGATGAGGCTCAATCTCTTGATTTGTATGTGCTCATGCCTGTGCGCTACGAGTTTCCCCTTCAGAGTGCATACTTGCGCAATGAATTTCCCGCTTTTCCGGCCATTCCCCCTCAGGTACAAGTACGTGCTCACCCATCAGGGCAAGCTGTGGTCCAGGCTGATGGGGTGCCGGTTTTTTGGCTTTATGCCGAGCAGCCGTTCAAAGATAGGCACTTTTATCAGCTGTTATTTTTCTTGATGGTGGCATCGGGCATAGCAGCGATGTTGCTAATCAATGGCATAGCGGTACACTTAGTCAATACCTACAAGCCTTTTGTAGGAGCCTTATTCTTGATGGCTGCTATTGGGCTATTGCGGGCTGCAATGCTGATGTACGATTGGGCCGCCCGATTTGAGGGGGTGGGCGGCATGGCAGAGGTGATGCGTACGCGAATTTTTGAAAGCACATTAGGTGACTTGCTACTCAACGTAGGGCTACTATTGTGGATGATGGTTTTCTTTCACCGCGAATTCGAAGTGATGCGTCAGCCCGTGCGCTATAAAGGGGCTGCGGTGGGCTTGTCGATGTTCAATCAGGCAGCAGTAGTGGCAGGTATTGTGGCGATAGTAGATGTGATCCAAAACTTGGTGCTCGATTCGGATATTGATTTTTCGCTTCAGAATTTCTTGGAAATCAGGTTGGAAGGAGTGCTCGCCATTGCTGCAATCATGTTGATGCTCTTTTCGCTGTTTTTGTTTAGCCATCGCATGATGCTTACGGTGTTGCACATCGGGCTGACCAAAAAAGAGCGGCTTTTGTCGATGATAGGAGCTGTGGTGATAGCTTTCGGCATCATGTCCTTGTTTGAGCATTTTCACTCGATTATGGTGCCGGTAGAAGTGCTCATGGTCCTCTGTGTGATTTACATGACGTTGTTCGATTTCTTTTTGGACGACGAGTCACCTGGATTGTCTTGGTTGTTAGGGTGGCTTATTGCTATGTCAGCTTTTACGGCAGGCTTGCTCTATTTCTTCAATAGCCAAAAAGATTTACGTCGCCAATTGAATTATGCTAAACAGCTATCCACTTTTTCCGATCCTTTGTTGGAAAAACACATCGTCTCGTTAGATGAGGATTTAAAGGCCAAGCTCAAACTCTTTGAACGAGATAGTCCTGCCATTGAAGAAGTAAGTAATTACATTGAGGCATGGATCAGTAAATACTTTTTGGCCAATAAGTACTTGCTTAACAATTACACTTACGAGTTCTTTTCTTATCACCTGCGCGATACTTTGCCTATATCAGCGGCAGCATCCGCTATGGGTCGTGGCGTGTTCTTGCGTCTTCAATATGCGCTTGATGCAGTGCGTCTGGAGCACAGGCATGAGTCAGTTGACGAGCGCGATCTGTACTTTTGGTCGGATGGCAATAGCCACTTTGCGTATTTGTGGGTGGAAGCATGGCCTGGCTATGGGGCAGCAGAACAGAGCGATGGGTTGCTCACGGTGGTGGAGATACAGCGACGGAAGGATAAACCCAGCATGGTGTATTCCGAACTGTTGCTCCAGCACCCCTACAAAAACATGGACCTGCTCAATCAGTATTCTTGGGCGGTATATCAGCATGGCAAATTGGTAGATTCGGGTGGGGAGCGTGATTTCAGCACCTGGCTAATGCTTCCTCCACCACCTGCAGGTGGACATCGCCTCGTTGAGCCTGGCGATGGCTTGTGCTATGTCATCTATCAAAGTGAGGAGGATATTACGGTAGTGATCGGGCGCAAAGAGGAAAGCATCAAGGTATTTGTCTCACTTTTTTCTTATTTGTTTACCCTTTGGGTTGTCATTACGATCATTCTGGCAATGCTCAATTCGACATTCCACTTTTTGCCACCAGCTATTGCGTTGGAGCTGCCCAGCTTGCCGCCTTTGCGCAACCGCATTCAATACTCTGTAATAGGCCTATTTCTAGCTTCTTTTTTTATGATAGGTTTTACCACCTTCTCCTACTTCAAGGAGTCGACAAATGCTTATCACGAAAACCGCCTGGAGCGCAAAATGACGGCAGCCAAAACTCATGCCGAGCATGAGATTGCCATTTTGAACCGTTTGGAGGGGGAAATAGACCTCCATGCGCTTACCGTGCCTTTATCGCGCGTGCATCGCCTAGATGTAAACTTGTACGACACACGCGGTCGTTTAATCAGTTCTTCTGAAGAGGACATCTATCAGCGGGGTATCGTTCCTCCTTTGATTAATGGGCATGCGTGGTATGCACTTGCTATGCAGGGCTATAAGTTGGCCATACTGGACGAGACGATCGGCAAGCTGAAGTATAAAGTGGCTTACGTAGCACTGCGCGACCCACAAGAACGCATTGTGGCTTATATGGGGCTACCCTATTATGCGCATTTGCGGGAGAAAAACAGCGAGGTGGCCAGTTTCATGGGGGCTTTGCTCAATGTCTATGTATTGATACTTATCATTGCTTCGGCCATGGCGGTGTTAGTAGCCAACTCAATCACGAAGCCTTTGACCGATTTGGGTGAAGGCTTGCGCCGCTTGCGGCTCGATGGTCGAAATGAACCATTGCGTTGGTCGAGTCGAGATGAGTTGGGCGAACTCATCAGCGAATACAACCGAATGTTGTTCAAGTTGGATGAAGCAAAGAAGGAACTCGCTCAACGCGAGCGCGAAGGCGCATGGCGCGAGATGGCCAAGCAGGTAGCTCATGAAATCAAGAACCCACTAACGCCGATGAAACTCAGCATTCAATATTTGCTTCGGGCTTATGAGATGAACCAAGATCAGATTGGACCTATGTTCAAGCGCGTGGCACAAACGATTATCGAGCAAATAGAGGAACTGACGCGCATTGCCAGTGAGTTTTCGAACTTTGCCAAGCTGCCTCAGCCTCAGCCCGAGCTTTTTGAGCTTAACGAGCTAGTTTCTTCTGTCTATCAACTGTTCAGCAATGAGCGTGAGGACGTTCAGTTGAGCTTAGCACTGGCCGATGAGCCTCTATATGTATATGTAGATAAAGCACATCTAATGCGCGTACTCAACAACTTGGTCAAAAATGCCATTCAGGCAATCCCGCCAGACAGGATCGGACAAGTGCATATCAGTGTACGACGCAGTGAATTTGACCCATCACGTGTGGCGATCCGCGTGCGAGATAATGGTCGAGGTATACCTGAAGAATTGCAATCCAAGGTGTTTGTGCCCAACTTTACGACCAAGAGCTCGGGTTCAGGTTTGGGGTTGGCCATTTGTCGCAACCTGGTACAGGCCATGGGCGGGCATATCTCTTTTAACTCTATCCCAGAACGAAGCACCGAGTTTGTAGTGGAATTGCCTTTAGCCGAACGACCTGTCCCTTCGCAAGTCGATGACAGCCATGCTGGCAAGGAACCATAGGTGCTCAAGAAAGGAGCGCGTTGGGTCGTTGCAGAAGTTATAAAAAGGCCAGCGACAATGCTGTAGCGACAAGCGCGCCAAAGGGAATGGCAAGCTTGCGCCCCAGGGTGCTCCCACCGATGAGTGTGGCCAGTGCTCCCTTGAATAAGGTGTTAGATGCAGTAGCTAAAAGAATATAGCGACTGCCCTCTGAGGGGTATAGCCGCCGCTGATTGACAGAGTTGGCCAACGACAAAGTGATGGCATCCATGTCGGTAAGCCCACTGAGAAAAGAAACTACAGCCAAGCCCGATTCGCCCCAATGGGCTTGGCTGGCAGCTACAGCCCAAATGATGAGGCCGTAGAGTAGTCCGAAAATAAGTGCACTTTTCAACTCAGCGGGGTTTTCGTGAGTAGGCCGGACTATGACCGGCATATGTTCGAGTTTGCGGTAGTACCACCATACGATAAAGCTTGCTACCGACAAGAGCAAGAAAAGAGCAGGCAACATTTGTCGAGCGTGTGAAGGCGCCACCATTGCGATTTCGATGATGACCCGTACAATGGAAACAGCAGAAGCCAATAGGATAATCAGGTTGGCTACAGGTATCAGCGTAGGGGCTTCGCGACAGCGCCGTGCGTAGCTCAGTGTGGTGGCGGTAGAGGAGATCAGACCGCCTAACAATCCCGTCACAATGGTACCACTTTTATGGCCCAGCCATTTCCATGCGAAATAGCCCGTCAGCCCAATACCCGTAATGAGCACAACCATCAGCCATATTTCAAAGGGATTGAGTACTTGGTAAGGACCATATGTCTTGTTGGGCAAAATGGGCAAAATGACGAGGCTCAGCGCAACGAATTGAAAAATAGCGCGCAAGTCTGCTTCACCTAGCTTGCGTGCAAATTGGCGCAAGGGGCCTTTTAGATATAGTAGTAACGCTACGATGCCACCTAAGACAACTACTTCTGTGATATGCCCCCAGGCGAGGTAGGCACACAGCAGGTACATGACCAATACGGCAATTTCGGTGGTAAGACCTGCATCGGGTGTGTCGCTGAGACTCTTGAGATAGTTAGCGATAAATAGCAGAAAGGCCAACGATGCCACACCAGCTACCAAAATAATCGGAGCACATAGCCCTTTTGCTAGCCAGCCCGATAGCAAACCCAATATAGCAATAAGTGCAAAAGTGCGCATGCCTGCGATGCGCGATTGGGTCGTCTCGCGTTGTAGACCGGCCAATAGACCTAACCCCAAAGCCACGATTAGCTGCGTGAATGTGTACTGATCCATGAGGCCAAGTTAATGTGCCTGGCCTAAATGGAGAGGCGATACGCCTCAATACCCTGTTCTATGGAAAATCCAGGTAGGGTTATCGTGATGGCGATCGGCAGGACCTAGCAATGGTTCGAGCATGTCGTACCATGTGGTGCCTTGACGGCACGTCAGGTGCCATTCGTTGGCTTGTGGATGGAATGCCAAAGTGATTTCGCCCATCCAGGTCGATTTGAGAAACGTAAAGCCATCTGCTCGTACTTTGCATTGCAGTCGAGTAGCCATGCGAGCTTGTGTAGACAGCAATATAAATTGATTGCCTTCGAGCTTGAAAAGGGGCGTAGCCGAAGTGCTGTCGATCCGCCAAGCAGTAATGTGGTTTTGTTGCTGCTGTAATAAAAGTTGATGCTGGCTGCCCTGCCACAAGCCTATCAGTTGTACTGCTGCTCGTACCATGCCTGCTTCGGTGAGTTGGAGCTTGCCATGCATTGACTCACTGCGCAAAAGGAGACGACGCATGTGAGTGGCGGAAGCCCCTGATGGTAGGGCGTGCTGATATATTTGCCAGCGATTGACCACCGAGGTGTAGGGAGAAGGGGGGGGCATGCTCAGCTCTTCCCAGCCCTCTTGGGCTGAAGCGAGCGTAAAATCGCGTGGGCGGATTGAGGTGGCAAAATAGCTCAGGGCAATGATGAGAGCTAGTAGAGTAGCTGCCATGCTCCAGCGCAGCCATATAGTCGATTTATGGCGCTGATGTCGGTCAAGGCGCTGCACTAGGCGCTGCCAGGCTTGTTTTGGCGGCATACTTTGCACACACTTGGCCTGCTTTCGGAATAGTTCATCTATGGGGTGCGTCATTTTTCATGGATTTGAGCCTTCTCTATAAGGAAGGTGTTGTGATGATATCGGTAGCGCTAATTTTTTCTTTTGTAGCCTAACCTCTGAGCCAATAATTGCTGTAGCCGTTTTCGGGCTAAAATGAGCTGCGATTTGGAAGTGTTGATGCTGATGCCAAGCATTTGTGCAATTTCTCGGTGTTTGAACCCTTCTAATGCATAGAGGTTAAATACAGTTCGGTATCCTACAGGCAGTTCATCGAGTAGCGCCATTATTTCCTTAGCATTTAGTTGATTTTCCACTGAAGGCATCTGACTAAAGTGCTGTTCGGAGATTTCTTCGGTTCTCTTCCAAGAGATTTTTTGTTTGCGCAAATACATGAGTGCTTCGTTGACGAAGATTCTTCGCAGCCACCCTTCAAAGCTGCCTTGGCCATTGTATTGTGCTAGCCGAGTCAATACTTTAAAAAAGCCTTCTATCAGCAGGTCTTCAGCTATTTGCACGTCTCTTACGTAGCGGCGTAGTAGGGCAAACATGGCCGGTGCAAATTGCTCGTATAACTGGCGTTGCGCTTGGCGATCGCCTTGTTTGCAATCTTTTATGATTTGTTCGAGCTGCTTTGTCACTGAGCAATTAGTTGCTAGCTAAGTATTGGCCGAGAGACGCATTATGAGCAATCCTTTGTGCACGCTAGGTAACTCCTCTACTTGCCAGATGCGCTTGCAGCACTTTTTGGTGTATGTCAGAAAAGTAGAAACTCCGATAACTGCGTGTCGATGGCTGCCCGTGTGGCTTGATCGATTAGTTGCCCTTGCGCATCTAATAGCTTTTCTATGGATGAAATAGGTAGCCTGTTGGGTAGCACGATGATCCCCAGGTGATTGAGAATACCAGTGAGGTGCTCCATGCCGCGCAAATTGCCTGCACGCCCTGTGGCTATACCTACCAAGGCCGCCTTTTTGCCTTGAAAACTGTCGCGATACTTGTATATGGAAATGGCATCGATAAAGAGCTTGAGCACACCAGGAAATCCACCATTGTATTCGGGAACGACAAACACAAACTTACTGGCTGGCAAAATGAATTGTTCTTGGAGGGCGCGTAGCGTAGGTGATTGCTTCTCTGGACTGTACATGTCGGGGTGAAACCAGTCGTGGGCAATGTCTTCCAAAGCCAGTAGGTGCACCTCTTCTTGGGTCATGCTTTGCAACTTCTGCTGATAATACGAGGCAAATTGTTTGGCACCACTCTTTTTTCTATTGGTAGAGGCAATAATGGTGATCATTTTTGTGTTGTAATTTTTGAACAAAAAAGTGAATGTCATTCTTACACCAAAGAATGGGTTCCCTTGCAAAGAAAAAGGCGCTAAATTTGAAATCCATAACTAAAATGTTCGGTACAATTGAGCCATTGCTTGAGCAAACACATAACAGCTGGAGCTAGACGTCGCATTTTAAGTTTCATAACTAGTGAGAGTAGAGGCAGTTCTCTGAAGATGAGAGCTGCCTTTTTTGGATTGCATGCTTGCCTTACCTTTGCTATGCGTAAATGAACGAAGAGAGTAGCTTCAACTCTAAGGGGAAACAAACGTTTTAGTTTTGCATTGTAGGATATTGAGGTAGAAGGTTTGGAGATTTTGAGCGCTCCGGAGTAACTTGCCGAATAAGACAATTGAGTGCAAAGCCGGATTGTTACGTGCTATTCACATGTGAATAATGTGCTAAGTATGGAAAAGAAAGAATTGGAAATTGTGGCCTTGTCGCATAGTATGTCTCAATCGCAAAACTATGCAGTAATTCTTGGAGAAAAGGGGGGGACGCGGCGCTTGCCCATCGTGATTGGTGGTTTCGAAGCCCAGGCCATAGCGGTAGCTTTGGAGCATATGACGCCTAATCGCCCATTAACTCATGACTTGTTCAAAAATGCCCTGGATACCTTTGGTATTACATTGCGTGAAGTGATTATCAATAACTTGCTCGACGGCATATTCTATGCGTTGCTTGTGTGTGAGCACGACGGGCAAGTATATGAGATAGACTCGCGTACTTCTGATGCCTTGGCTTTAGCTGTGCGATTTGATTGCCCCATTTATACCTACGAATTTATCCTGGATTCGGCAGGAGTTGAGCTAGAAGATGTAGAAGAGAATAAGGCTACGACGCGCCGGCGTGCCCCACGTGCTAGACAGTCACTGGCTGATTTGACCTTGGAAGAGTTGGAAAAGCGCCTGCGTTCGGTGCTTGAAAAGGAAAACTACGAAGAAGCTGCCCGCATTCGCGATGAAATCAATCGTAGAAAGGTAAAATAGTGTGCGAGCATACGAATGTATGAAGCTAGAAGTATTGATAGTCCCCTCTTTATGGTCGCGTTGAAGAGGGGACTATTCGTTTGAATCCACTGCTACAACTACCATGAAAAAGACTTAAGTACTTGTATCACTCGGTCGACCATAGAGGAAGTGATGTCCAGATGTAGTACGAAGCGCACAGTGTGCCGTCCGAAAGGCGCTGCCAAGATGCCGTGTGTTTTGAGCCGCTGCAGAAAGTCTTCAGCAGTGAACTCATTAACTAGATCGAAAATAATGATATTGGTCTGTACGGGCTTTACGCTGTGTACCCATGGCAATTGCGCCAGCAGTGCACCAATTCGGTGTGCGTGCGCATTATCTTCTTTGAGCCGGTCTACGTGGCGATCCAATGCATATATGCCTGCTGCGGCTAAATAGCCGGCTTGGCGCCAGCCACCTCCCATGACTTTTCGAAAACGACGGGCTTGCGCAATGCACTCAGCACTTCCAATGAGTAATGACCCAACCGGTGCCCCTAATCCTTTAGACAGGCAAATACTAATCGTGTCGAACAATGCACCCCATGCAGCTACCGGTTCGTTTGTTTCGACCAATGCATTAAATAAGCGTGCACCATCTAGATGTAGCTTTAATCCGTGCTGGTCGCACAGTGCGCGTATGGGGGTCACTTCCTCAAGAGTATAGTAGGCACCACCACCTTTGTTAGTCGTGTTTTCGAGCACTACCAGACGCGTGCGTGGCAGCCAATCCTGATGTGGCTTGATCGCAGCAGCTATTTGTTCGGCCCTGAGCTTGCCATGTGTAGCTGCTAATGGGTTGATAGCCACTCCTGAGTGAAAGGCGTATCCCCCCGTTTCGTATTGAAACACGTGGGCATCGTGGGCACAGATTACTTCGTCTAATGGTTGAGTATGCACTTTAATGGCTAGTTGGTTGGTCATGGTACCAGATGGGCAGAACAATGCAGCTTCTTTGCCAAACATAGCTGCCACTTTTTCCTGCAGGCGGTTTACAGTGGGATCTTGACCAAATACGTCGTCGCCTACTTCAGCTTGCATCATAGCTTCCAACATCTCGGGAGTAGGCCGCGTGACGGTGTCACTTATCAAGTTGATGCATTCCATTTGCGATTGATTATAGTTGAAAGGTGTGCATAAGTTCGGGGGAAAGATAAATCGATTGTTCACTTGAAAAGATGTACCACCCATTTTCTTGGCTGCTGGCTGAGCATAAGGCAAAATGTTATGGATATGTGCTACTGCTCCAAGCTGTCCGCCAGTAATAAAAGTTTGCATGTTGCTGCGTGTTGCACGTATTTTTTTCATTTTTGCTCAGCACAAAAAAGCCAGCAATGAGATTCCATCACGTGATATGGTTGTGGATTGCGTTTCTGACAACGGCTTTCTCGGCCAATAGTCAGTCAGCTAATGCTCGTCGGCTGTTGCCCAGAACTGACTTTTTTGCTCCTCCTCACTACACTCAAGTGCAATTGGGTACACAAGGCCGCTATGTGTGGTATGTGCGCCCCAATGCACCTGATTCGCTCTTTTACACCAATGTACACAACAGCCGTTACGAACATGCAGTGGCACTTCCCGATACGCTGGTGCACTACTGGGTGGTTCCCGAAGGTGGCGTGTTGGCAGTTGTAGGCCGGCATGCCGATCAGCAGTTGCTATACTGGCGTGCAGGCAAGTTGAAGGAGGTGACGCCTTTTCCTTTAACCGAAGCACAACTGTGGGGAACAAGTGAACTGATCCCCAATAAAGTCGCTATGCACCTTTCGGCAAAAGAAGCCAAATACTCAGGAGTGTGGCTGTTGGATTTGTGGGGAAGCCGACCCAAGCGTTTGGGGCGCTGGCCCCAAATGGAGCGGATGTGGTTCGACCGCATGTTCAATCTGGTAGCTGCCGAACAAAGTGATGGCCAAGGTGGAAGATTGCTATTGGCCAAGCAAGGTCCTACATGGGATACACTGGGCTACTACCCAGTCGATCTCACCATGCTAAAGGGAAGCCTACAGCACATAGTCGCTGTAGATGCTCAAGGCAAGTATGTGTATTTTACCGACAATGAAGGGCGCGACAAGACCGTCTTGTGGCGCTATACGCGTGATACGCGTACTTTAGATAAGCTGGCGCAAGATGATCAGGCTGATATCTTACCGTGGGGAGCCACAGTTGCATCAGAAGGGCAGGTACAGGCAGTAGTTGCACGTTGGGCAGATATCAAGCGCCATATCGTCGACTCTACCGTAGTAAAAGATTTTTCCCTACTTGATAGCTTGGCAGGACGATCGGTGGAGTGGGTAGCTACTACCCAAAACGATAGCATGTGGTTGGTGCGCAAACTCGACGGTATGCCGCCTCGATACTATACCTGGGATCGCAGAAGACAACGCCTCTATGCGTTGTTTCAGACACACCCACAACTCGACACAACCCTCTTAGGGCGGCGTCATGTGTGGACAGTATCTACTCCTGATAGCGTGGCATTGCCCGTACATGTGTATTTGCCACCTCAAAGTGACCTGAACAACGACGGAATTCCTCGCGAGCCTTTGCCCACCGTCTTTTACATACATGATGGCCTGTGGAAGGAAGTTGCCCATTGGAATAACTGGGATTACTTGCGCCACTTTCAGTTGTTGGCCAATAGAGGCTATGCAGTGGTGGTCTGTGAGCTTCGGAGAACGACAAGAGCAGAATATCTACTGGCAGGAAAAAACAAGCCACAGTGGGATAGCCTACAGTATCAAGATATTATGACAATTATAGACTGGGCTGAAAATCAAAAAATTGCACATCCCGACAAAATGGCCCTGTGGGGGTGTGGGCATAGTGCCTATGAAGTGGCTTGGGTGTTGTCGCAAGCCAGTAATCGCTTTCGATGTGGCATAGCTATGTATGCCCCCGCCGATCTGAATGCCTTTAGCCATAGGACTTCAACTGATTCGAGCCCTTGGCGCAAATGGATGGACAATGCCTACACAGAAGCTGGAACCAAGCTGTTGCAAGAACTTTCATCCACACATCATGTGGGTCAAATCAATGCACCTTTATTGCTTATTGTACCAAATGGGCAGGAAGTCTCGGGGCTGCGTCAGCAGATCGATGCTTTTGCTCGAACACTTGCCCAAGCAGACAGAGATGTAATATATTTGGTGTTGCCTGAATTGCTGAACAGTCGGCGACGAAGTACGGAATGGATTGCCTTTTGGGCAATATGCGAACAATTTTTGTCACAACATCTCGCAGGCCGATATGAGCCAGTAGGAGACGATCTACATCAAGGCCATTATGAGCTCATTTATGGAAAAGACTTTATAAATAGACTCGATTGGTGAGCGCGCTGTAGCAATGCCAAAAAGGAGCAGCGTGTTGATTGAATACCCTACACTTGGATCAGTAACGAACAATGCGCACAAGGCTCTTCTTTATAGGGCAGGTGTGTAAAGTGCTTTTTCAACAAAATCGAAAAACAATGAAAGTCCAAACTTCCATTTTGTGGGGTGTGGTAGTAACAATTGTAGGCTTTTTCGCCTGCACACGTACCGTACCTCAGCCAAAGAAACCACAGGCTGCTTTGCGCGATTTTGTGGAACAGTTCAAGCCTGTCGTAGTGGTGAAGATGCATCTATTTCCTGCTATAGATATAGCTGCTGATACGTCTTACCCTTATCGCGGTGAGCCGATCACCCAAGAGCAGCTCACCTTGCTCGACGACACCTTGCGTCACTATTTCGATAGTGGTGGCCTATGGGCTTGTTACCAGGTACAAGATGGGCTCATCATTCTGCGCACTGAGGGGCAAGATCGCCATAGCAAGCTGATTGTGGCCCGAGCCAATCAAGATACAGGCAAGATAGAACATGTAGCCGATGTGGCGTGGTACGAGTGTGACGAGCAGGGCTGCGATCATCAAGAGGCATGGCTGGCCGACTTGGACTTGGACAATCACTTGGAGTTGATATTGCGCCATGTACAAACCGACAAGAAAGGGCAAGTGATTGCAGATGAATATGCCGTTTTGACACAAAAGGGAGATGCTCACTTCCAACCAGGCCTCGAACACTTACTCGTCAAAGACAACTACAAACTCAGCATGTGAGCTGTACTGGGAGAGGCCGTATATCATGAGCTACGGTTTCTCCCCTTTACCTCGTACAGCTTGCCATACACACATGAGCGCTCGGTGCAGTTCGGCTTGGGCATGGCCCGTGAGGTTGAGGGTTTTCTTCAAGGTGGGATAGTTGATTCTGATTTTTTCGATGCGGGCACTGCGGAGCATGTGGAAAGTGCTGGGGGGAATGATACAAGTGTGATAGTACATCCACATTAATAGGGATCGGTTGTACTCAGCTCTGTGGGCTACGTTCCATACCTTGATGTAAGTACCGTCGTCGAGTTTGAAAAACACGTGATAACCATCCTCAGTTTTCATGTATTCATACTCGGGCGTGACAATAGTGATGAAAAACGACTGAATGCTATCAGTACCTTCGGCCCAACTGACCAAAATCTTGGCCTCGTCAGTAAAGGTAGGGCCATCCAACTCTTCAGAGAGATTCTTAGTAGGTATGAGAATGCCTGTGGTGACTGGTTGTGCGACGACTAGCCTGGTTGAATCAAATTCGTCAATTTGATCGATAGCCAACGTACAGTTCAGTGAATCTTGAGCCCATACACCGATGGGTACTCCTGCGCACAAAGCGCTAATGAATAATATAGTCCATTTCATGTATTGCGCCATTTTGACACCACGAGATGGTGGCAGCAAATTTGTTTGCTAGCGCAAAAGTAGATAAAGAAAAATGCTCGGGACGGGGAGCTGCCAAAAGAAAAGGCATGGATCATCTTACTGTAGCAGCTGAAAAGCCCCTGTGTAGTAATAGTTTTT
Source organism: Saprospiraceae bacterium (assembly GCA_026982695.1). Lineage (GTDB taxonomy): Bacteria > Bacteroidota > Bacteroidia > Chitinophagales > Saprospiraceae > WFYJ01. Next base: position 24,972 of record JALSGS010000013.1, on the reverse strand, counting down.
GTCGTTAAGCTGGAAAGTGGCCCACCAATAGCCGCGCTTGCGTGCCTCGGGCTGTTCGGTCCATTCTAAGAGCACCAATTGGCCGTTTTCCAAATATACAGATCCCATTTCACCTATCTGTGCCGTGTGCTCTGCCAAGGAGTAAATGTGGGGTTGGGAAGTAGCTGAGGCTTGTAGCGTAAAGAAAATGCCCTGGGCTGTGCTGCCAGATAGTTTCCATGAGAAGCTATTAGCAGTGAGCGACCACTGTTTGATCGCACTAGTGGCTCCATTCAGCGAGGTGAAGATCCATGATTGGCCTTGCACACACAGAGACATAGGTGGCAAGACCAGTTCTTCTTCCCAATGAATCACCTGTGGAAGACTGCGTAGGCCTGAGGCGGGGTCAATGGCTTGGACTAAAACCCATGTATTGAGGCAATTGTTGCCAAACCCTTGAAAATAGCCATCGGGTTGGCTATGCCACACATGGGCTTGCTGCGCTGTCTCAAACGACACCTCGGCACTGGTAGCTTCGCCTTGCTGGCAAGTAAGTAATCGGCCTTGTAGGTATTTGGAAGGCACATTGTCGGCAGTGAATGGCGCCAGGCGGGTAGGACCTTGAAAGGGACCTACCCCGCGTTCGTGGATAGTCTGGCCACATGCATCAGTAAAACGCAGATTGATTCGGCGGTTAGCAGGTATATAGGCTACAAAGCTGCCGTTGGATTGGAGCGGAAAGGTGCCAATAACCCATCCATCTTCGAGCACTACTTGGACTTGTAGTTGGGAGATGGGCACCATTTCTGCTGTTTGTAGCTTACCGGAGATCCAAGTAGCAGGTACCGTTTGCCCAGCCATCCAGTAGCCAGTAGCGGGCAATACTGCCTCGAGCTGATTGCCTTGCAAGGAAGCTGTGGTAGCGGGCTTCCAAAACCCATTAAGTGTATCGAGGTGATACAGTGTCGTGCCCTGGCCTAATGGCCCTATGTGCGACTCGTTGAGCTGGAGGCGGGCTTGTGCGGCGATGCCACTGCGCAACCCCAGGGCATGGCCCCGTGTATCTTGGAGCGCCCATACCCATATGCCGAAGGGATAGACAAAGGACAAACCACTAGGTGTCTGTACGAGGGGAAGTGGCCAGCCGCGCAAAGGTTCGCCGCTGTCCCATTGGCTGACTTGCCACTGCACTTGCCCTGAGAAAACTACTCCATCAGTAGTGGCTACAGCTGCAGGCGGTAGCTCGATGTGGGTTTGGCCCAAGCTGATCATTGCACTATTACTGCTGTGAAAGGTGCTTTGTTGCTCTACACCTAACAGCACTGGCTTTACAATGGCCAGGCCTTGGGGGCTAGTTCCTATAAAACCTACATAGCGATGGTATTGAGGATGTGTGATCGCAATCGGAGTATATCTTTCGGTAAAAGAGACTCGCCGTAACCGAAAAAGACCTTGAGGATTGCTTCGAGTAGAGATACCACCGGGCATGAGTATTCGAGCATGTGCTACAGGCATGCCTCCCTCATCGATTACTTGTCCGGCAACATCGCCACTCAATAATTGACCTGGAGCGTGTGTGTTGGGCGGTTGTGGAATGAATAGCTCGTAATCCTTACGACAAGCACTACTCAGCAGTCCGATGCACAAAAAAAATAACACTATAGCCCGAATAGGGAATGACATAATATGTCAAATATTGTGCAGTGAAAGTGGTTTTGAGTTGACAATGCTAGGGTAGGTACCTCCTCTATAAGCGGATTATGTAGCACAAAAATCGCTTTTTTCTGCTTTTGCACCATGCCTTGTAGATGCCAAACAGGGAGCAAATGTTGCCTGAAGGCAAAATAAAAAAGGGAAAAGGGCTGTGAGTACTGTGCAGTGTCTACTTAAAGAGACTTATTGAGAGTCATGATCGACAGTTTTTGGGCAATAGAAAACCACACAGGCAAATGTGTCATAGCCTTTGAGCGCAATTTTTTATTTTAGCAAAAGTCCAAAACCTAATAGTCATGGATGGTGTCGAGAATAAACGCCTATGCCCTGAATGCCATCGCCCTGTAAAGGGCAGGGTAGATAAGCGCTTTTGCTCAGCTGAATGCCGCAGTAGCTATCACAATCGCAGACGTGGGATAGACGAAAAATATATTCGAGCCATCAACCGAATCTTGCGGCGCAATCGGAATATTTTGGCTCAGCTCAACCCTTCGGGCAAAATCAAGCTGCCGCGCGCCCGCTTGGCTGAAAAGGGATTTCACTTCGGTTATCACACCCATATTTACCGCACCAAGTCGGGAAATGTCTACTTGTTTTGCTACGATCAGGGCTACATCGAACTGCCAGGAGCATATGTGGCCTTAGTACGGCGCGAGCCTGTCATTTGACCTTTTGCCTTTCGGCACTACTCTTGCCAGTGTGATTTGTAGGGCAGCACCCTACCTTTGTGTAGCCCCAAGAAAGGCGGCAATTGTGTAACTTGTGCGGCATCAACGACAAACATACTTGCGTAACTCGTACAGCAATGAAAATGAGTCAACCGATTCACACTTCAGCGCGGGCCTTTTTTCAGCAGATGATGAGAAAACCGCTTTTCAAAATACGAGAACATGGCAAATATGGCTTTATGGATGCCAGCGGTGAGGTAGTGATCGAGCCGCAGTATTTCGAGGTAGAAGATTTTTATAATGGTTTTGCGCGCGTACGGCTCAATGACAAACCTGTGCCACTCGACTCATTGGGGCGGTTGTTGATGAAGCACGTCTTTAATTATGTGGGGCACTTTGAAGAGGGGTTGGCACGCGTGCGTTTAGTCAATAAGTGGGGCTATATCGACACGCGTGGGCGCATCGCTATCCCTATTACATTTGAAGACGCCTCGGATTTTAGTGAAGGTCTTGCAGCTGTACGTGTAGATGGTTTGTATGGCTATATCGATAACGAAGGTTCCTTTGTCATCCCAGCGCAGTTTGAATGGGCAGGCGATTTTAGCTTGGGATTGGCACCTGCTATTATGGATGGCCAAACGGGTTTTATCGACAAATTTGGCACCTTCGTCATTGAACCTCGCTATGAGCACTGTTTCCCTTTCCAAGACGATGAGATAGCTGTATTCACGCAAGGAGCGCAATGGGGCTTTCTCAATCGGTCGGGGCAGGTGTTGCATCCTCCAGCATTCGACATTTTTGAGGGGGTGCCTTTTGGGCTATTTTTTGACGGTATGGCGCAAATTGTACAGCGCGATCGGTATGGCTTTGTCAATAAACGCGGGCGCATTGTCATTGAACCACAGTACGACTTTGCAGGCGACTTCAGTGAGGGCCTGGCCTTGATCGAGCAGGATGGTCGCTTTGGCTATATCGATTTGCAAGGGCGTATCGTGATTGAGCCTCAATTCGAAGATGCCGGTGTGTTTAGTGAGGGCTTGGCCCAGGTAAAAGTAGGTGGTTTGTGGGGGTTTATCGATTTAGGGGGCAAGCTCGTCATTCAGCCGCGTTTTGAGCAAGTATTGCCCTTTCGCGATGGCCTGGCATGGGTTGCTTATCAAGGCCTTTGGGCTTATATCGACCGCTGGGGAGACTTGGTGTGGCGCGAGAAAGTGTAGAAGATACAGGATCGATAGTTGACTATAACACGCACCTCTTTTGGGCGTATTACGGGGCAGTTTTACCTTTGCAGCTTCAAGCCAACGACAAAACCATATATCGCATGTCTGCCCAGCTTTTTGATCAGGCTCAAGCCATTATTGCTGAAATTGAAGCTGCTGAACCTTCTACGCCAGAAGAGTTAGAAGCTTTTCGCATTCGTTACTTGGGGGGCAAGAACGTACTAAAGCCCTTGATGGGGCAGATACGCCACATTCCCAATGAGCAAAAAAAATCCTATGGCCAGTTGATCAACAAGGCCAAACAGCTGGCTGCACAAAAGTACCAAGCACTTAAAGAGAAAATTGCACGTACTGCCGAGCAAGCTGAGGGGCAGAACTTAGACCTCACTGCCCCCCCAGAGCCACTCGAGCTGGGTGCCATGCATCCACTGACGACCACACTTAATCGCATCGTGCGCATTTTTGAGCGCATCGGTTTTAGCGTAGCTGAAGAGCGCGAAATCGAAGACGACTGGCACAATTTCACAGCGATGAATACGCCAGAAGACCATCCGGCTCGAGATATGCAAGATACTTACTACTTGCGCGATGTGCCAGGCATGCTGCTGCGCACGCATACTTCTTCGGTACAAGCACGCGTCATGACCACGCAGCAGCCCCCTTTGCGCATCATCGCGCCGGGGCGTGTGTACCGCAACGAGACGATTTCAGCACGTGCACACTGCCAGTTTCACCAAGTCGAAGGGTTGTATGTGGATGAGGGCGTGAGCTTTGCCGATCTCAAACAGACCTTGCTCTATTTTGCCCGACAGATGTTTGGGCAGCACGTGCGCATTCGGCTGCGCCCGTCGTATTTCCCCTTTACCGAGCCAAGTGCAGAGATGGATGTTTCGTGCTTTATCTGCGATGCCAAGGGTTGCAATATCTGCAAATACACTGGTTGGGTAGAGATCTTGGGTTGTGGAATGGTAGACCCAGCCGTACTCGAAAACTGTGGTATCGATGCGAAGCGGTACAGTGGCTATGCCTTTGGAATGGGTATCGAGCGGCAAGCCATGTTGTTGTATGGTATCAATGACATTCGCCTGTTTTTCGAAAATGACCTGCGATTCTTGCAGCAGTTTCGAGCAGCATTTTGAGTAGATACCCCGACAAGGTAAGCGAGCCCTTCCCTTTAAAAACGACCAATCAATTACGAGCATGTCGAAACCAGCGATCCCTAAAGGCACGCGTGACTTTCTCCCTCATGAGGTGCGCAAGCGGCAATATATCTTCGATACTATTCGCCAGGTGTTCGAACTGTGGGGCTATCAACCCATAGAGACGCCAGCTGTGGAGCTGCTGTCCACGCTCATGGGCAAATATGGCGAAGAGGGTGACAAGCTGTTGTTTCGCATCCTGAACAATGGCGATTTTTTGGCGAAGGCCGATCGCGAAGCCCTGCAACTCATGGACTCCTACCGACTCGCATTGAGCATCGCTAAGCGAGGGCTGCGCTACGACCTCACGGTGCCCTTTGCCCGCTTCGTGGTGATGCACCAACATCAGATCAGCTTGCCCTTCAAGCGCTATCAGATTCAGCCAGTGTGGCGAGCCGATCGCCCACAAAAAGGGCGCTATCAAGAGTTTTATCAGTGTGATGCCGACGTAGCAGGCGCTGATTCCCTTATGTACGAGGCCGAGCTTTTGCAGATTTACGACGAAGTGTTTCGGCGGTTGGGCTTAAAGGTGCGCATTAAGCTCAACAACCGCAAAATATTGGCAGGTATGGCTGAAGTGGTGGGTATAGCTGATCACTTTACAGCTATGACGACGGCCATCGACAAGCTGGACAAAATCGGATGGGAAGGCGTGCGAGCTGAGCTGGCACAACGCGGTATCGGTGCTGAAGCACAGACCGAGCTCCAAAAGCTATTGCACACCGCTCAGCTCGATGCCTTGGCACCCTTATTGGAAAATAGCGAGCTGGGACGTGCAGGCATCGAAGAGCTGCGCACTGTGTGGGCCTACCTTGACGGAATAACGCTGCATCAGCACCTCTCTTTTGATCCCACATTGGCGCGTGGTCTGTCGTACTATACGGGCTGCATCTTCGAAGTAGTGGTCGATACCGACGCACATCCAAGTATCCGAATGGGTAGCATAGGCGGTGGTGGGCGCTACGCCGACCTTACGGGGATCTTTGGCATGAAGGGCGTATCAGGTGTGGGGATCTCTTTTGGTGCCGAGCGCATCTACGACGTACTCGAAGCACTCGACTTGTTTCCCCAAGGTCTGACACAGGCCCTGCAAGTGCTTTTTGTAGCTTTCGACAGGGATACGCATCGCTTTGCCTTTCGGCAAATGAGCGCTTTGCGCCAGGCAGGTATTGCCGCTGACCTTTACCCCGAACCTACCAAGATGAAAAAACAGATGAAATATGCCAATGCCTTGGGCGTTCCTTGGGTAATCTTAGTAGGTGAAGATGAACTGAAAAGTGGGAAGTTGACCTTGAAAAACATGCAATCAGGTGAGCAATCGGCGCATAGCCTTGATGAAATTATTGCCATATTGCGCGCAAGCAAGTAGAGGAAGGTTATGAGTACGACCGCCGTTCGTCCGCGTTTTCGTTCTTTGAGGCAAGTGCGCCACGCACTCGATACGGGACAACTCACCTTTGAGCAACTCGTCCAATACTATCTGCATCGCATAGCCACCGATAATAAACGGCTCAACGTATTTATAGAAGTCTTTGCCGATGAGGCTTTGCGTCGAGCTCGTCAACTCGACGATCGGTTGCAGCACGAAGGGTTATCGGCTTTGGGGCCCTTGGCAGGCATGGTGGTGAGCCTCAAAGACGTGCTTTGCTTCAAAGACCATCAGGTGACTGCCGCCTCGCGCATACTCGATGGCTTCCATTCCCTGTTCTCTGCTACAGCAGTAAGCCGAGTGTTAGATGCCGATGCCATTATCATTGGTCGCGTCAATTGCGATGAGTTTGCCATGGGATCCAGCACCGAATATTCGTATTATGGCCCTACGCACAATGCCCTCGACCCCGAGCGCGTGCCAGGAGGATCATCGGGCGGTAGTGCTGTAGCCGTGCAAGCCGATATGTGTTTGGCCAGTATAGGATCGGACACAGGAGGATCGGTGCGGCAGCCGGCTGCATTCTGTGGTGTAGTGGGGTTTAAGCCTAGCTATGGTCGCATATCGCGACATGGCCTGTTGGCCTATGCGTCGAGTTTTGACCAAATTGGCACGCTGACTCACTCGGCAATTGATGCCGCTTCTTTGCTCAGCGTGATGGCTGGCCCCGATGCTTATGATGCCACTTGCAGCCCACAGCCATTGCCCACTTTTAGCGATGAAGCGTGGGCCTCCGTGCCACAAGCGCGTATTGCATGGTTTGCTGAAGCACTTGACCATCCAGGCCTCGATCCGCGCATTGCTCAACTGACGCGCCAATATCTTGAAGGCTTGCGCCAAAAAGGTCATCAACTCGAGGCAGTCTCTTTCGACTTGATCGATTATGTAGTGCCAGCCTATTACGTGCTGACCACAGCTGAAGCCTCGAGCAACCTGTCACGCTATGATGGAGTTCGGTTTGGCTGGCGACATCCGCAAGCGCGCAGTCCCGAAGAGGTGTATACGATGACGCGTACAGCGGGCTTTGGTGCTGAGGTGAAGCGCCGCATCATGCTGGGTGCTTTTGTCCTCAGTGCTGGTTACTACGATGCGTACTATGGGCGGGCTCAAAAAGTGAGGCATCTCATCGTACAACGCATGGCTGCCCTTTTTGAGCGTTATGACTTTATTGTAATGCCTACTTCGCCTGTGTTGCCGTGGCATTTAGGCCAGATGAATGAAGATCCTACCCAGATGTATCTCGCCGATATCTATACAGTTTTGGCCAACTTGGCAGGCTTGCCCGCTATTTCTCTGCCAGCAGGCCAAGTAGAAGGCTTGCCAATAGGTGTGCAGTTTATGGCTGCTCCTTTTAGGGAAAAACCGCTGTTGGAGTTTGCCCATAGTATTCTGGATCGAGAAAATGCATGAAAAGCGCAATTCATTGTGCATATTGCACTTCGGGCTATTTTCGAGTTACTATCAGAAAAACACAAGTGTGATGAAAGCCATCTATGTGCTTTTGTGTATGGCCATATCGGGGCTCATTGAGTGGCAAGGTGTGCATGCACAGCCTTCAAAAGTAGATCCCTGGAAGGTAGCTGCTACGCGGATCGATCCAGCCCACTATTATGGTGTAACCGTAGCCAATGGCATGGTGGGTTTGGTATCCTCGCCTGAGCCCATGCGCGTGAAAGATGTCGTACTCAATGGCGTGTGGGACACTTACCAGCGCGGTCGTGTGTCGAACATACTCAAGGTGTTCAACCACATGAACATAGCACTATCCATAGATGGCCGTCAGGTGCATCGAGCTGATGTGCGCAATTATCGCCAGCAGCTCGATATGAGACGCGCGATTTTTACCACGACATTTATCTTAGATGATCAGCTGCGCGTGCGGCACGAGATGATGGCATTGCGCCATTTGCCCTATACGGCTATGGTCATTGTCGAGGTCGAAGCCCTATCCGATCTGGAACTGACAGTGGCCAGTGTCATTGAGGCACCTGACCATTTATTCGACTTGCGCAACTTTTATTCCGAGATTGACCGCCCCCATGCGCTTATTCCGCTACTCACATCAGTGGGAAGAAGTCCTTCAGGCCAGTATGTGGTGGCAGCTTCAACGAGCTTTATTTTCCCAGAGGGGCATGGCCACGAGCCCCGTATCGTACATGAAGAGTGGGATTACAACAGGCACTTGGCCAAGTTTCGCAAGCGCTTGCGCACAGGTCAGCGCTATCGCTTTGCCGTTGTGGGCAGTGTGCTTAGCTCAGCCTACAATGCCGATCCGCACAATGAGGCTGAGCGTCTGACCATTTTTGCGCGGCTAGAGGGTATCGATCGCCTATTGCAGCGCCACGAACAGGCTTGGGAAGCCCTGTGGCGTCGGGATATACTCATTGAAGGCGATGCGCAAGCTCAACGCGATGTGCACTTCGCCTTGTATCATCTTTACTCGTTTGTACGTGCAGGTACAGCTTTGAGCATATCGCCTATGGGCTTGTCGGGGCTGGGATACAATGGGCATATATTTTGGGATGCCGAGCTGTGGATGTTTCCTCCCCTTCTAGTGTTGCATCCCGAGCTTGCACATTCGCTGCTTGAGTATCGCTATCAACGGTTGGAAGCGGCAAAAGCTAATGCCTTCGCTCATGGATTTAAGGGAGCCATGTTCCCTTGGGAGTCGGCAGCTACAGGTAGTGAAGACACGCCAGTGTGGGCACTTACCGGGCCATTCCAACATCACATTACGGGCTGTGTGGGGTGGGCCTTTTGGAAGTACTACCAAGTGACGGGTGATACTTCTTGGCTGCGTGAGCGAGGGTGGCCGGTGCTTAAAGAAGTAGCTGACTTCTGGGCTAGCCGTGTGGAGCGCAAGGGGCCTGGTCGTTATGAGATCAACAACGTCATCGGAGCCAATGAATGGGAGGAGAACATCGACAACAATGCCTTTACCAATGGCATGGCGATCACTACATTGCGCTATGCAGTGCAAGCGGCACGCGTGCTGGGCATCGAGCCGGATCCGGATTGGGAGCACGTGGCCGATAACATTCCCATTCTCAAATTTGCCGATGGCACGACGCGCGAGAATGCTACTTATGAAGGACAGATGATTAAGCAAGCAGATGTGAACTTGTTAGCCTATCCATTGGAGCTCATTACCGACCGGAAAGCCATTTTGCGCGATCTGCACTACTACGAGTCGCGCTTATCGCCTGAAGGGCCGGCTATGGGGCCTGCGATTCTAAGTGTGTTGTATGCCCGTTTGGGCGATGCGGACAAGGCATGGGAGTGGTTTGTCAGGAGTTATAAGCCCAATGAAGTGCCTCCTTTTGGCGTATTGGCCGAGACGGCTGGTGGCACCAATCCGTATTTTGCTACGGGTGCAGGGGGCATGCTCCAGGCTGTGTTGTTTGGCTTTGGCGGATTGCATATTGGCCCCAATGGCATTCGACAAGTCGATTCAGTTTTACCGCCTCATTGGGAGCGCTTGGTAGTGAAGGGTGTGGGGCCCGATGGTCGCCTTTTCGAGCACAAGATCACCAGGGAGTAGGTACTCGGGCTTTTTTTGTTTTTTTGTATTAGGTATATGGAAGCGATATCGGACACAGAAGGCAAGGTAAAAGCCGACCTCCATCCCGTCATGGTGGGCGTATACTACGTGCTCAAGCTGGTAGTGCGTCTTTCGATACGCGCATTTTATTCCGCAATCGAAATTATAGATAGCAGCCGATTGGACTTTGACAATCCCTGTATTGTAGTGTCTAATCATCCGAGCACGTTGATGGATCCGCTCAATACGGCAGCCCATGTCAAGCGAAAAATTGTGTTTTTTTTGGCGAAAGCCAGCCTATTTCGCACGCCTTTTACCAATTGGCTTTTCAATACCTTTTACTGCATTCCAGTTGAGCGTTACCAGGATACCAATGGCCGCCCACCTCACAATCAGGAGGCTTTTAGGCGTAGTGCTACTCATTTGTTGCAGGGTGGGTGCTTGTACATAGCACCAGAGGGCACCTCCTGGCCTGAGCGCCGCCTTTACCCCATTAAGACGGGTACGGCGCGCATCGCTTTTCAAGCTATGCAGCGATCGAAGTGGCGCTTGCCACTTACTATTTTGCCCGTAGGGCTCAACTATTCCGATCCGCGCAAGGGGCGCGCCACTTTGATAATTCATGTGGGTAAGCCCATAGAAGTGAAGCGCTATCGGGAAGAGTATGATATTGATCCTTTTGATGCGGTACATGAACTTACTGATAAAATTCGCCAACGACTGGCCAGCCTCATCATCAATACGCGCAATGATGACGAAGACTTGTTGTTGCGCCGCTTGGAGATCTTGCATCAGAATCAGCACAACCCCTCGCCGGCAGGCCATCACTTTTGGGCGCAAGCTATGCTCGACGAGTTGCGCCATATGGCAAAAAGCACGCCCGACTTGTATGAGGCCTTGCGGCGAAAGGTGGCCCACTATTTTCACTTGTTGGCTCATTACAAGCTGTGGGACGCTGGAGTGTGTATGAGGCGCATGCGCAAGCGCGATCTGACTTTTGTCGTTTTGGGGTTCCCCTTGTGGCTTTTCGGCAAGCTCAACAATTTTTTACCTGCCCACTTGCCCGCTTGGGTCAATGCGCGTTTCAATCGAGATCCTGCTTACGACAGTACATTCAAGTATTTGACGGGATTGGTGGTTTTCCCGCTCTTTTATCTGCTTCAGACGTGGTGGGTGTATCGGCAATTTGAATATCTGATGGCTACTGTACTCTATGCAGCAGCACTTTGGCCTTCGGCCATATATATGTGGCATTGGGAAAAGCGCTTACGGCAGCTATGGCATGCCTATCGCTTCCGCCGACTTTGGCGCGCTCAGCGCGATGAGGCCTTTCAGTTAATTGAATTGCGCGAGGCCATATTCGATTTTTTCCGAAAGGTCGGGTTAGATTGATGCCTGTGTTAGAGGTAAAAATGATGGGACAATACAGTAGTACTAATGTCGTTTTTCCCTTTTTTATCGATTCATATTTCTAAAAAACAACTCGGGTTATGCGTTTTCTTGTGTGCTCAATATTGTTGCTTTGTATAAGTGCTTTTCGGACTCCACGGCCTGCTCCACCCCTTACGCTTTCAGTGGATAACCATACGGTGCGCAGCGGTGCTGAGGTGTGCGTAGATGTGCGCGTCAAACATTTTTGGGATATCATGTCGATTCAGTACACCATGAAGTGGAATCCCAAACATTTGGCGTTTAGAGGACTGAAAGAATTAAACCTCAGAGGGTTGAGCAGCCAAAACTTTGGCCTACACAAGGTACAAGAGGGGATGCTCACCTTTTCTTGGTACGATGCGGCCTTGCGTGGCATCACTTTGCCCGATGGCACTTCCATCTACCAGATGTGTTTTTTGGCCAAAGCCCCTCCTGGTACCAAAACGTGGGTGCGCTTTGTAGACTACCCCACAGTGTTTGAGGTGAGCAACAAGCACAGCGAGCTCATTGGCTTGCAGCCAGCCAATGGTACGATTCGCATCGAATAGTAAAAGATGGCTTGCTCATCGCACTGTATTCTTCATTCTTTCCTTTTTTCGTTGAAGGCTTCTGCTGTTTTGAGCCGAGCAGCGAGCTTGCGCACTACAGGGAACTCGCTCAAGAAGGCCAATGCAATGACGCGCAGCACGGTGTAGGCCGGAATAGCGAGAATCATACCCGTAATACCGCTGATACGTGCGCCCATCATCACGACTAAGAATATCTCGAGGGGATGGGCCAGCACACTTGTCGAGAAGATCCAAGGCTGCAGCACCAAGTTGTCGAGCACCTGCATGCTGGCAAAAACGCCTACTACCTTGAGCAGTAGGGGCAATAGGTGGGTGTAGAAGTCTAGATGAAGGTTCGTAGAGATGGTGATGACAATACCAAATAAAGCACCAATTATAGGACCCAAGTAAGGGATGACGTTGATCACTGCGGCGAAAAAACCGATCAGCAATGCGTTGGGGATGCCCAGTACAGTGAGTGCGGTAGTTACGTAAAAGGTGATGATGGTGATTTGTACTACAATGCCGACAAAATATCGAGACAGCAAATGTGCGATCAGGGCCATGGCTTGCCGTACATTGTGCTCGTACTCTTCAGGCACTAAAGCCACCAGTGCATTGACGAACAGTCCTTGCTCGCGCAAAAAGAAGAAGGTGATAAATATTACGGCAAATAAGCCAAAAAGCAAATTGCCAATTGCCTCTACCAAAGAACCCAAAGAGGTACTGATAAATGTGGGGTCGAACCAGCCCGATAACAGTTCGGTGACGAGTTTTTCTACTGTCACTTCTTCGGGTTCGATGCCATAGCGCCCCAAAAATATTTGGATTTGGCGCAGAGGCTCCTCTAAGGCAGTAGCTATGGCCGAGTAATCTACGTGGGCGAGACTTTCTGCCTGTTCGATAATGAGTGGGACGTACATCAGTACGATTAACCCAATAATGATGAAGAAGGTCAGCAAAGTGAGCAATGCTGCTATATTGGGCCCTGCATGAAACTTGCCGATACGCAAGTGTTTCTGAAAAAAGCGCATAAACGGCTGTCCAATCATGCTGAGTACAAAAGAGATGAGAACATAGGCTACTAGATCGGTGAAAAAGTAGACCAATGAACCAATGAGTAGCAGGCTGAAAGCAAGAGGAAAATATCGGCTCAAAGATTGAGACATGGGCAAATTCGGATTAAGGCTTAAGCCAAAGTACGCAAGCTATCCGGGTATGCCAAAAAATCGCGGATCTTTGTTATTGAGGTGTGTGATTTAGTGTCAGCGCTTCGAAGGCCATGAGTCCTGCACCTATCTCAAGGGCTCGTTCATCCACGTCGAAGGTAGGAGTATGTACGGGAGAGGTAATGCCTTTAGCGGTATTGCCCGTGCCCAAGCGCCAGAAGCAAGCGGGAATTTGCTGGGAATACCATGCAAAGTCTTCTGCAGTCATGCGGATGGGGAGATCGACTACTTGCTCGGGGCCCAGATAGTGTTCGGCAAGGTGCCGCGCGCGTTGCGTGAGCGTTGGGTCGTTGATCAGGCACGGATAACCTTTCACCAAACGCAGTTGGCATTGTCCACCCCACATCTGTGCGGTGTGTTGACATACCTGCTCGATGAGATGATGGGCCTCGGCGCGCCAGCTCTCATCCATGGTGCGGAAAGTGCCTTCCAGCCATACGCGCTGCGGGACAATATTGGTAGCGCCGCCGTCTGATTGGATTTTGCCAAAGGTCAGTACAGAGGGGATGGTGGGGTCGCCTTTTCGGCTAACGACCTGCTGAATTGCCACAATGAGCTGTGCAGCAATAGCAATGGGGTCGATGCAGTCTTGGGGCAAGGCGCCGTGTCCGCCTTTACCTTCGACTGTTAGATAGATTTCGTCGGCGCTGGCCATGTACATACCTTCGCGGAAGCCGACTTTGCCTACTTCTAGCGGTGGATGTACGTGTTGGCCCAGAATAGCTGTGGGAGCAGGGCGCTCAAGTACGCCTTCTTTGATCATGAGACTGGCCCCTCCGGGTAGCTTTTCTTCACCTGGCTGGAAGATGAGCTTGACGCTGCCCCTCAGTTGTGTGCGATGTGCCCAGAGGATGTGCGCAGCACCCAACAGACAGGTAGCGTGCACGTCGTGACCACAGGCATGCATGACGCCTTCGGTCTTAGAGCGATAAGGCCGATCAGAGGTTTCTCGGATAGGCAGCGCGTCGATGTCGGCACGTAGTGCCAGCACAGGGCCTGGATGTTGCCCTTCGATAAGACCTACTACACCGTGCCCTGCCCAGCCCGTCGTATGGCGAATGCCCCAGCTGGCGAGCTTGCGTGCAATGAATTGGCCCGTCTTTTTTTCTTCAAACGACAATTCGGGGTGCTGGTGCAGGTGTCGGCGAATGGCTACGAGTTCGTCGAAGAGGTGAGCTGCCGCGTCACGTACGCTCTGGGCGAGATCTTGGTAGATCATGACCGTGCCAGTTTGTTGGATGAAGCCCAAAGATAGAACGAATAACCTGAGCGATTGCTCAAGAGTCCTCGTCGAGCTGTACCACCACCAGCTCATGGTGTTGATCCATTTGGTGGAGGGCCAAGGCAGCTGTTACAGAGCCGAGAATGGGTGCTGCCATGCTGTCCCGTAAGGATAGCGCCAACATCAGATTAGCCGTGCCATCTATGTCCATCGCCAAGCCTGCATAATTATATAGACTCCTCTTAAGGGTCATTCCCTTGATTTTGAGATAGTTGTCCATTATGGCGAAGCCCATGAAAAAACTTTGCATCAGTACGATGACCAGGCTTTCGCCAAAACCGCCTAAGAATATGCTGCCCAAAAGGATAATCAACGTCCCGCATAATACTTCCACTCAGCATGGTCAGGCGAATCATACGCCATTCGGCCTGCAAAAGGCCAAGGAAGAGATGTTGAAAGATCGAGCTGTTTGTAGCTTTAGAGTGCGACGGGTAAAGTGGAAAATGATGACTTTCATGAGGATCAGCATGAGGTACTTGAATCCGCCGAAGAGCAATAGATCCTTGTGTGTCAAAAGCGCTGTGCTTGCTGCTATGTTCTTTGCTGAAAGATGCACGCTTCCCGACTGAGGCAGGCATAGTGCTGGCAAAAGGTGTATAGCTACTGACATACTACGGTGGAATACCCGTAAGTTTGCTGCAGCTTGCTGCGATACCCTGCTCGGCAGGCAGCGGAGGCGCTAATGGAAAATTCAAATTTGATCTGACTATGCTGGACATGACGCAACGAGAATTGAGTGCTGAAGCACTTATGGCACTGGAAGACAAGTATGGAGCACACAACTATCATCCTTTGCCTGTAGTGCTTACGCGGGGCAAGGGAGTATATCTGTGGGATGTAGCAGGAAAGCGCTATTACGACTTTCTCAGTGCTTATTCGGCTGTCAATCAGGGTCATTGCCATCCACGCATTGTCGAGGCACTCAAGCGACAAGCAGAGCGACTGACGTTGACATCGCGCGCTTTCTACAACGATAAGCTTGGCCCATATGAGCAGTTTATCACTTCCTACTTTGGTTACGACAAGGTCTTGCCCATGAATACGGGAGTAGAAGCAGTAGAAACTGCTTTGAAGCTGTGTCGCAAGTGGGCTTATCAGGTCAAAGGCGTGCCGACCAATGAGGCGAAGATCATCTTTGCTGCGGGCAACTTCCACGGGCGCACCCTGGGTGTTATTTCGGCTTCTGTTGATCCGGACGCTACGCGCGAATACGGCCCGTATATGCCCGGATATATCGTCGTTCCCTACAACGATCTACAAGCACTTGAAGAGGCATTGCGCGAGCCTGGTGTGGCGGGATTTATCGTGGAGCCCATCCAAGGTGAAGCTGGCGTAGTAGTCCCCGACGACGATTACTTGCCGGGTGCCTACGAGTTGTGCCAAAAGCACCAAGTGCTGTTTATTGCCGATGAAGTACAGACGGGCATTGCTCGTACAGGCAAGTTATTGGCATGTGACCATTACGGCATTCGGCCTGATATACTCATCCTGGGTAAAGCCCTCTCGGGAGGTGTATTGCCCGTCTCGGCAGTGCTGGCCGACGATCCCATCATGCTCACCATCCGACCAGGAGAGCACGGCAGCACCTTCGGAGGCAACCCTCTAGCCTGTGCCGTAGCCATGGAAGCCCTCAAGGTGGTGCAAGACGAACAACTGGCCGACAATGCCGCGCGCTTAGGGGAGCGCTTTCGCTCGCGTATGCAGGCTCTGGTAGCTACCTCTGAATTGTTGACGCTGGTGCGCGGCAAAGGCCTGCTCAACGCTGTAGTGATCAATGATGCGCCCAATAGCGATACAGCTTGGAATTTGTGCCTCAAGCTTGCTGAAAATGGCTTGTTAGCAAAGCCCACGCATGGCAACATCATCCGATTTGCCCCCCCGCTGGTAATGACCGAGGCGCAATTGGACGAGTGTTGCGATATCATTGAGCAGATTGTTCGGGATTTTTAACACTGCATGCCAACGGCTTCCTTGCCTGTATGTGTAGGGGCATATGCGTGTATGGTATATCTCAATCGAGGTGTATTGCAAGACTTGTCTCTGCGCGTGTGGTCGGTCCAATCAGATGATGTGGTATAATTCTTGCCCGTGTTTATCGTGCTCTGAGAGAAGTTTCCCCCCTATTTCTACTCACTAGCCTTACTTGGGCTTGCTACCTGTCCCCCAAGTGTGCCCGAGAACCGATTGTGCAATATACCTATTGAAAGTCGTAGAGAAGGGAAACCACCAGCTGAGCAATCTTATGACGGGAATAAGGCACATTTGGCACTGCTGCTTTTTATTGTACGCCTTATGGCTATTTGCGTCCTTTTCCTGGCACGGTATGGGGCAACAATATGTCGTTCAAGATCCACAGTGGGAGGTAGCGTGTGCACTACAGTTTTATAAGGCCGTATTTCGCGATATGGCTAGTAGACTGTCTGGGGAGCAGTGGCGATCAGTTCGTGCAGCTCACCCTGAGTGGCAACCTTTAATGCCAGCTGTATCTACTTACGTGAGTACGGATGTACCTAAAACGATCAGCAGCAATAGTGTGACTGTGGTTACCTCTACGATTACTATTCCACAAGGCGGAATCATTACCGATCTAAACGTCGTTAATCTCTCAATTACGTATTCGTGGGTGAACGACTTGACTGTGGTGCTCACCAGCCCTATGGGCACCTCGGTGACGCTCTTTCAGAAAATATGTGGTAGTGAAAATAATGTCGATATCACATTCGACGATGAGGGAGACTCTTATGCCAATATTCCATGTCCGCCAACCGATGGCAACGCCTATCAGCCTTACGAAGCACTTTCTGCTTTCGATGGGCAGCCAAGTACGGGTACCTGGATCCTCACAGTAATTGATGACTACCCCGAAGATGGCGGTAGCCTCAATGAGTGGGGGCTCGAAATCACGTGGACGCCCTACGAGATTTGCGACAATAGTAGTGACGACGATGGCGATGCCTTAGTCGATGGCGATGACCCGGACTGTGCGTGCAATTCGTGTTTTGCGCCCATCGTGCAAGAATACTATGTGCCCTTCCCGGAAGATCAAGTTTATCAGGCCTTAACGGAAATCTTTCCCGGAGCAAGTAGCTGTGATGTCAATGTGCCTGAAGTAGGCGAACCTATTTATACGGTAATATCCATTTCGGCCTATCTGGATTCTACCATCATTTACTTCGACCATTGGGAGGATGATTACGAAGCACAAATTTCTGATCCAAATCAGAGTACGACCCAAATTTGGGGCGATGGCAATCCCCTCAATGGCGTACCTCCCGGCGTGCCCGATGACATCATTATGGCTGGTACCACGATTATCCTCGAAATGCCAGTGGCCTTGAGTACGAGGAGTAGCTATATCGACTTTGATGGCGGCGATCGCTTTGCCTCTTCATTTCCATTAGCCGTGACACGGGCGGCGTGGTCCAATGGCCCTTCGACGATGCTAGCGGGTGCCCTCGAGGTATACGCTACCGACGAGTGGACGACCAACTATACTTTCCCCATAGGGGAAAATGTGTCGCCTTCTAAGGCTTATTTCGAAGTGGTGGGGTTCGTGGCTATGGCAGCACAAGACAACACGACTTTGAATATAGATCTCGATGCCGATGGGACATTTGAAACGACTCTCACACTCAATCAGGGCGAGAGTTATTGGTCCAGTGGCGTGCAGTCAGGAGGCCAATTGCAGGCCTCAGCACCTATACAAGTACATTTCATCACCGGCGATCGCTGTGAGACCTATGAAACCAGGTGGTTTGCCCTGATGGCTCAGTCATTTTGGAGTGATAACTACTACGCTCCTGTGGCAGGCGGCCCACAGGAGTACGTGCTGTTCAACCCGCACAACTATAGCGTGTCGGGAAAAATCCGACTCAACGATGGCTCGCTTGTCGACTTTACCATTCCCGCCAATGGCAATACGACCTTTCAGGCCGATAGCTGGGATTCCGGCTTACACATCTATAGTCTTGATGGCAGTAGTTTTTATGCGATGGTGCTTAACGATGCCATCAGTGGCGCTTCTAGCAACTCAGCCTGGGACTGGGGGGCACCACTCTTGCCGTTGAGCAAACTTACGCCGCAAATAGCTGTCGGCTGGGCGCCAGGGCAGGATCCCACGAAGCCACCTTCCGAAAATGGCAACCCCGTATGGGTGACAGCTGCTTTCCCACCTTCGAGTAATTCTACTGGCAGCATCCAGATTTGCGTGGATTACGACGGCGACAATGTGGGGCCTAATCAAGATGCCAATGGCCACTTTTACGATCAAGACTATACCCTTGATGAGCTGGATCGTGTATTGATATACGATCCTGATGGCGATCAGTCCAATATGCTCGTCTATGTGTGCGATACAGTAGAGGCCATCATCAGCGTTATTTGGGGACAAGATGCCAATACAGCCAGTGCAAGTACGCCAGGCTTGGACGTGGGAACTGGCGTGCCTGGCCTGATGTCCTTTTCTGCCTACAAAACCGTCAGCTTACTCAGCGATGCTGATGGCGACGGCCAATTCAGCTTGGGTGACACAGTGCAGTATTCCATAGGTATTGCTAACTACGGATTGGTGCCCATACAAGGAGCCTTTTCCGTCACGGATGTATTTCCCCCCGAGTTGAGTTATGTGTTCAACTCCACCTATTTGGACGACGGCAATGGCAATATTACCCCTATTAGCGATGGTATCAATACGCCTTTTCCACTCGACGAAGGTGGCATCGGCGTAACCCTTTCACTAAATCCCGGTCAGGAAGGCATCATCTCCTTCAACGGTGTAATAACGACAGTGCCAGCCGATAGCCTAATTACCAATGTGGCGACGGTCGCAAGTGGAGGCATTAGTTATACGCGCGAAGTGCACTTCAGGGTATACCCGCAAGCAGAAGTGTGTGACAATGGCTTCGACGACGATGGTGATGGCATCACTGATTGCGATTGCATCACCGATGACAATCGCATCGGAGGGCGCATCTTCCAAGATGCCAATGAAAATATGTTTTTCGACTCCTTGGAATCGACTTATCAAGGTGCCATCCTCATCTTATACCAAGACGCCAATGGCGATGGTACCTTGGATGCTGGCGATATACCTGTGGATACGGCAACCAGTTCGCTCAACGGAAACTATTATTTCGCCATTGATGGTAGCAGCTTTAACGGGCAGATCAGTGCTTCTGCCGATGATGCTGAGGAGGACTTCAGCGTACTCACTTCAGGACAAGTGGCCCTTACCGATGTAGATCTCGATTTGGGCTTGGGCTATCCCAGTTTTACCTCTGCTACGCTGGTGGGCATGCGTTTTCAGGGGCTAACCATTCCAGCCGGTGCCACGATCACCAGTGCTTATGTGGTATTTACTGCTAATAGTAATGAATCTGGAGGTTGCGACTTGGAGTTTTGGGCCGAAGATGTAGATGATGCTTCGGCTTTTACGACCAACAACTACAACTTGTCCAACCGAACGCGTACTTCAGCTTCCGTGCTGTGGTCAGGCGTGCCTAATTGGCTCCACAATCGAACCTACCAAACGCCTGACCTGGCTGCTATCGTTCAGGAGGTGATCAATTGTCCGGGTTGGCAGTTAGGCAATGACTTTGTGCTTTTGGTGGAAGGTACCGACCGACGCGAAGCGTGGTCGTGGGATGGTAATCCCGCTAAAGCACCCCGCTTTGTGGTTCATTATTCGTTCTTCCCCGCCAAGTTTATCGTGCAACTGGATACGACCAGCTTGCCCGCCGCTGCCCGGATGGTGACACCAACTACAGCTGCTGTAAGCTTTGATGCACCAGGTACCGTCAGCTGTAAGCTCGACTTTGGCTATCGGCTGGTGGAGGTGTGTGATAACGACATCGACGACGATGGCGATGGTTTGACCGACTGTGAGGACCCTGAATGCTGGACACAGGGCTGTATTCCAGAAAGCTGGGACTTTGCCTGTTACGAAGGCACTTGCGTGTCGGTACAGGGTGTAGGGATTAAAAACAACATGCCGGCTACGCTCAGCTTTGGCGACTCAGCCTCGATCTATTCGATTGTCGTGCAAGCTACCTTCAATGGCAGTGGTGGCACTCCACCCGATTCGATTCGCTTTGTCGCCAATAATGGCCTTAGTTATACGGTGGGCTACCAGCTGTTTGACAATGGCGTGGACCGCTACTTTGAGGCTTGGTTTAGTCCTACTTCGGCTGTCACTGTCGAGCTATTGCCTGGTGACAATGCGGCAGAAGCAGAATCCTTTGTCGCTTACGTATTCCATGCTTGTGAAAATGAAGCTTCAGCTGGTAAATTTGTCCACAAGGCGATGTATCGGGAAACATACACTTTTGGCTTTACAGTACCCACTTCACCTGTGAGCCGAGACCTGGTCGTCACTGTGCCGCTGTCTGAGATCACCAATGATGGCCGCATCGCCGTTGTAACTGCTACGGCAGGACCTGTGACTCGAAGTATCACAATAGATACCTACAATCAGGGTAATTCGCTCAATATCACGCCCTTTACACTTGAGGCGGTGCCCGGTTGGGTAGATTCTATTGCGATTGTGGTGGAATCACCTACCACCAATGGGCAGTCGCTCTATCTGTCGGGTGCGGGATCAGTAGCTGTGCAGTGTGTGCCCGAGTTTTTCCTGCATAAGAATGCCAACAGAAGCTGTGCCCAGCTAGGGGATACTGTTCTGTATACTTATGTACTGTACAATTTCGGCACCGACACACTTGTCAACCTCGACCTGCACGATGATCAGTTAGGTGCGATTGGCCTTTCGGCAAATGTGTTGCCGCCCCAAGATTCTCTTTTGGCTACAGCCACCTACATCGTGCAAGCAGCCGACTTGCCTGGCCCTCTCGTGAATGTGGCTACCGCTACAGCTACTGATGTGGGTACAGGGCAGGAACTGAGTACAGCCGATACTTTAAGTGTACCACTACTGTCATTGAGCCTGCACAAGGAGGTAAATGTCAGCTTAGCCCATCCTGGTGATACGCTGAGCTATACTTACATCTTGACCAATACCGGTTCGGCGCCTCTTTCGCTCACACTAGTAGACGATCGCCTCGGTACATTGCTGCCTGCCAGCCTGTCCAATGGCTTGTTGGCATATTACACCTTTGAGGCAGGCAGTGGCGACACTGTTTTCGATAGATCGGGAATAGCACCTTCATTGGACTTGACAATTAACAATCCGAGCAATACGACTTGGGTTAATGGTGGGCTACAAATAGTAGGTAATACATTGATATCCAGTGTACAACCTGCTAGCAAGATTATCGATGCAGTGAAGAGCTCAGGGGCGTTTTCGGCAGCTATATGGGTCACACCGGCCAATACGACGCAGGGCGGACCTGCCCGTATACTGACGCTCTCTGCTAATCCCTATGCGCGCAACTTTACCCTAGGGCAAGAAGCCAACGAATATCGGCTGCGCTTTCGCACTACCGCAACTACCACCAATGGTATGCCCGAGCTGAGCAGTGGTGCAGGTACAGTAGCCACTCAGCTGAGCCATGTGGTCTATACGCGCGATGCTGCAGGCAATGAAGCACTCTACGTTGATGGAGCACTGGTAGCTTCGGGCACCCGCACAGGTGATGCTTCTAACTGGGATAATACCTATCAGCTGGCTTTTGCCAACGAGCTGACCAATGACCGGCCTTGGATGGGTACGCTGCACGAGGCTGCAATCTACAGTCGCGCACTCAGCGCTGTCGAAATTGCTCAGGCTTATCGAGCGGGATTGTGGGCTGCACCCCTCGTGTTAGCGCCAGGTGTCACTGACACTATTGCGATTACTTATGTGGTGCAGGGCAGCGACTTGCCAGGGCCATTGGTCAACCATGCGACGATCATGGGCTCGTATGGCGATTGTGCTATTTCCGATATCGATTCGGCTTCACTTATGCTGTGTTTGCCAAATATCGACTTCGAAACTGATGCTCTGGGTAACCCACTGAGTGCAGGAGATACGGTCTTTTTCGATTATGTGGCCTGGGGCCTGACTGTTACCACTGACAATCCCACCATCCACCCACCCATGATCTTTGATAGCGGCAGCCCTACAGGTGGCGATAGCGATTTGGGTACACCCAATCAGGACTTCGGTGGACCTGGCCAAGGCGATGGGGGGCGTGCCGGCCGCATCGGACAAAACGATCAGCCACAGGGCAATGTGCTCATCATCAGTGAAGACTACGACATGAGTGATCCCGACGACAATGGCAGTGGTGGAACCCTCATCTTTGACTTTGTCTATCCAACCGATGTGGCCTATCTGCAAATACTTGATGTGGATTACGGGGAGACGGAAGGGCGCGTGCGGGCATACAACTGCTCGGGTACGCTCCTCGTGGAAAAGCCCATCATCGCTTATGGCGACAATAGCTTGCAGACCATCGTACTCGACACGACCCAAGTGTGCAAGCTGGTAGTCGACCTAGCAGGTTCAGGTGCCGTAGCAGGTATCTGGTTTTGCGAAAGCACACCCCAGACCGGTACTATAGGAGATCTCGTATGGCATGATGCCGATGGTGATGGCATCCAAAGTGTGGGTGAGCCAGGACTGGCCAATGTCGTGGTCGAGCTCTATGATGCCGACAACCACCTGCTGGCCACCGACACTACCGATGCCAATGGCCTATATGCCTTTCCTGACCTCATGCCTGGCGACTACGAAGTGCGCGTACAAACCGCTACGCTACCTACAGGCTTTATACCCACTTATGATCCCGCTGGGCCGCTCGATCATAGCTCAGAGGTGTTTGCACTGGGTGCAGGCCAAATGAAAAACGACGTCGATTTTGGCTATAAGGCCGATTGCTTCGATCCTTCCGACCTATCGTTGAACGTTACCAATCCACTGTGTTTCGGCGACAGCACAGGTACTATCACCACTGCCGTTTCGGGAGGCACTGCCCCTTATACCTTTTTGTGGAATGACGGCGACACAGCGCAACACCGCACTCATTTGCCAGCAGGTACCTATGTATTGACTGTTACCGATGCCAATGGATGTGTGATCTCCGATACGGCAGTGCTTGTCGATCCACCTGCATTGAGCCTTTCGGCAAATGTCACCGATGTCGACTGCCAGGGCAATGCCAATGGCGCTATGGATGTGAGTGTGAGCGGCGGTACGCCGCCCTATCAGTATGCCTGGTCGAATGGTGTCAATAGCGAAGATCTCAATGGATTGAGTGCCGGCACTTATACCCTGACCGTCACTGACGCCAATGGATGTACGACTTCTGATAGCTGGACCATCATCGATGAGGTAGTCAACTTCGACAATGGAGGTGCCATAGGGAGCGACGAAACTCAATGTGGCGGCTATGATCCTGCACCCATTATATCGCTGACTCTGCCATCGGGCGGCAGTGGTGGCACCACCATCTACCAATGGCAAAAGGACGATGGCTCGGGCTGGACCGACATTACCGGGGCCACAGCGGCGACCTATGATCCTCCCCCTATTACGCAGACTACTAGTTATCGGCGTAAAGCGCGGAGAAGCCCTTGTACCGATTGGGTGGTGAGCAATGTGGTGACCAAAATTGTGGTCAACAATCCCGATGATGGCGGACAAATTGCAGGCAACGAAAGCGGATGCGACAGCTTTGATCCCACCCCCATCACCAATATCACCGAGCCTACCTGCCTCTATGGTACATTGACATATCAGTGGCAAAAGGACGATGGCTCGGGCTGGACTGACATTGCCGGAGCTACAGCTGCGACTTACGATCCGCCACTAATCACAACAACCACGCAATATCGGCGTAAAGCGCGCTGTGTGCCTTGCAGTGACTGGGTGGTGAGCAATGTGGTGACCAAAACGGTAGTTCCTACACCTGAAGTTGTCGCCGATACCTATGCCGTTTGCCCTAACGGCAGCCTTTCGGCAAATGTAACCGATAATGACAACTATTTTGCTACGCCACAAGTGATCTTACTCGACAGCACAATCCATGGCAGCTTGACCTGGCAAACTAATGGGCAGTTTGACTATCAACCTCAAATGGGATTTTGTGGCACCGATCAGTTTGTCTATGTCTTATGTGAGGTGGTGGGAAATAATTGCTGTAATACTGCACAAGTGGTAATAGAAGTCGCAGATGAAGAAGCCCCTATTTTGCAAGCGGTGCCCACTGACACGACAATATCATGTACACAAGCAATCCCATCTGCACCGATACTTAGTGCTACCGATAATTGCGATCAAAACGTGGCCATCTCTCTTTTGGAAAACACGACCCAGACGAACAATGGTAGCTGTAGCGATTATGCCTATACGATTACGCGTACTTGGATCGCAGTGGATGTATGTGGCAATACCGATACAGCTATGCAGACCATTACGGTGATAGACACGCTTGCACCTGAGTTTACGGTTCCATCGGATGTGACGATCAGTTGTGAGTTGGAAGCATCGGATTTGAGTTTGACGGGCGATGTAGAGGACGAGTGGGACAGTTGCGATTCGACCTTAGGCGAAGCGACTTATCAAGACAGCGTATTGGTCGATGAGCCCTGTGCGGGTGCGTTGATGATTTACCGCACATGGACATTGACAGATGCTTGTGGCAATAGCACTTCCAAGCTACAGCGGATCACGGTGATAGACACGCTTGCACCTGAGTTTACGGTTCCATCGGATGTGACGATCAGTTGTGAGTTGGAAGCATCGGATTTGAGTTTGACGGGCGATGTAGAGGACGAGTGGGACAGTTGCGATTCGA
>JALSGS010000012.1 GCA_026982695.1 Saprospiraceae bacterium | reverse complement strand
TGGCGTTGGGCAGTATTTCCAGTCCGCTGGGGTTGTTTTGGTCGTATAGGGTGCCGTTGACGATGAGGGACTGTCCTGAGCAGAGGGTGGTGTCGAGTATGCCGACGGTTTGCGGGAAGAACTGTAGTTGTACGTTGACGGTGGAGTCGCAGCCTGTCCAGCTGGCGTTGGGCAGTATTTCCAGTCCGCTGGGGTTGTTTTGGTCGTATAGGGTGCCGTTGACGATGAGGGACTGTCCTGAGCAGAGGGTGGTGTCGAGTATGCCGACGGTTTGCGGGAAGAACTGTAGCTGTACGTTGACGGTGGAGTCGCAGCCTGTCCAGCTGGCGTTGGGCAGTATTTCCAGTCCGCTGGGGTTGTTTTGGTCGTATAGGGTGCCGTTGACGATGAGGGATTGTCCTGAGCAGAGGGTGGTGTCGAGTATGCCGACGGTTTGCGGGAAGAACTGTAGCTGTACGTTGACGGTGGAGTCGCAACCTGTCCAGCTGGCGTTGGGCAGTATTTCCAGTCCGCTGGGGTTGTTTTGGTCGTAAGGCGTGCCATTGACCCATAGCGTATCGCTGGGGCAGATGGTCGCCGACAATGTGTTTTGCGCAAGCGGTAGCACTTCGATGGTTTGGCTGGGGGCGTTGGGAATAATGCTGCAAAGTGAATCAGTAAGGCTTATCAGTTGAGTGGTATAGGTCCCTGTATTTAGTGCCAGTGAATCAGGACAGAATGGCAATAAGACTTGGTTGGTCATAAAAGGAATGGTGTCGAGCCAACTGCCGTTTGTCGAGTCAAAGCGCAGTATAGCAGTAAAGGGGGGCAACCCTGAAACATTGATCTCTATGGGAACGCAGTCGTTGTAGCAGACATTATTTGGAACGGTTGCACTGCCGCTGGGCTGATGAAACACCACTGGTATTCCTGCAGAGACCGACAGACAGGGATCCGTAAGATCCACGGATGCAAATCCATCAAAGTCACCTGCTACAGCCGAGATGTAGTACACCGAGTCGGGCACAATTGCCGGTTGCCAGCTGATGGCTGGTGAAGAACTGATAACCAGCACCTCATTGCCGAGCTGTGGGCCGGCACCTGTATGTAGTACGTATACCAGGGTGTCGTTGCCATCGAGTACGGCATCGCCATTGTGTTGTACGTTGATAATGTCGCCAGGGCAAGCTACTACGGGCGTGGTAGTGGGCATTGCAAGCGTGCCTGCATAAGTGGTGCACATGCAGCTGTACGTGCCTATTACAGATACAACGGTACATGGGCCTCCATCGCTCAGCAGAAAGGATAAAGAGCTGTCAGAAGGGATTGGATCAGAGGTAAAGGTATTGCTGTCAATTTGAATGTTATCGATCCAGTAGGGTGGTCCAAGTCCACCCGCAATGTCAAAGCTGAGTACATAGTTTTCGTTGGTACTATCACATGTGAAGGTCAGGTTGGAAGGGGTTGGTCCTTGTGTGAGGATAAAGCTGGTCTGTGCTGTATATGCGCAGCTGCTATCGGGCACATAGGTGAGCACGATGCTGTCCGGTGCAGTTACTTGTGTTGGATCGAAGAGGTTGCTCTGCACGCCCGGCCCCATCCAGATACCTGGCAAGTTGGGATCGCTCCAAGTGCTGAGGTCAAAAGGCCCTGCATTGGTGCAGAGTGTGTCTGCAGGTGGGCTTGGCAGCTGGGGTTGTGCTGGGGTGAGTACTTCCACAGTGGTCGTGATGGCGAAGGCGCAGCTGTCGTCGGGTGTGTAGAGCAAAGTGATAGGGCCACTAAGCGTGTCGGGAAAAAAGAAATCGCCATTTACGCCAGGACCAGACCACGTACCGGGTATCGTACTATCAGCCAGTGCATTTAGATCGAATGGCGGTGCGGTGGCGCAAATTGTAGCATTACCCAGCACGGGAGTAGGTGAGGGCCAGATCCAGAGCGCAGTAGTGGCAGGTTGCGCACAGTTGCCTGCAGGTGAGAAGCTCAGAGTCACATTTCCCGAAAGGGTATCGGGGAAAAGCGTGTCGGCTACGACGCCAGGGCCAGACCAGCTGCCCAAGGGGTAAGTGGGATCGGCCAGTTGTACCAATGCATATGGACCATTGTTAGCGCAAAGCGTATCAGTTTGCAATTGCGGTGTGCCCGTGGATGTAATGACAACTTGTAGGGTGTCGCCCAGTGAGCACTGTCCTGGGTTAGGGTTGAAGGTGATGGTGATGGATCCGGTGAGGAGGTTTGGGAAGATAGAGTCGTTGATGACGATGGGTCCCGACCAATGGCCAGCGATGCCGCTGGGCATGGTGTCGAGGGGGAGTGGGTTGTCATTTTGGCAAAATGGGCCAATGGGTGTCAGTGCGACGGTTTGCGCCTGTACCACCGTCACACTGGTGCCATTGGCTAGCGCACATTGTCCAGCATTAGGCGTGAATATCAAGCTCACCGTACCACTTTGGATACCAGGATTAAACTGGTTGTTCGTTACTCCTGGTCCACTCCAGTTGCCTGTGATGCCATTAATATCCGTAGGCAATGCTACTGGTGGGTCCGTGCTGCAATAGGGGCCTAGTGAGGGCAGTACTACTGGTGCTGGCGCATTGACTTGTGCAGTTGTGGTGTTCGGCAGTGCACATTCAGATGGCGACGGAGTAAAGGTAAGCGTGACCGTGCCACTTTGTCCGGCGGGAATGAAGGTGTTGCTGCTGACGCCAGGCCCACTCCAAGTACCACTGATGCCATTTACTATGGTCGGCAAAGACACGGGCGGATCGGTACTGCAATATGTGCCCAATGGCGTAAGTGATACAGGTTGAGGGGCGGTAAGGATCACTGTGGTAGTATTGGCAGTGCCACATTGCCCTGCATCTGGCGTGAAAGTCAGTGTAATCAAAAAGCCCGGCGCATTGATCGGAATCAGTGTGTTGCCACTTACGCCCGGACCTGACCACGTACCTGTGATACCGTTTACGGGGTTGGGAAGCGGAATAGGCGTACTGTTTTTGCAATATGGTCCCAGTGAAGGTAGTGATACGGGCCCTGCTACTTGGCCTTCTACGATGATGTTGTCAAAGAAGTAGGATTCGCCATTAGCCTTGGTGGCTAATCGAATTCTAATTTGCAAGCTATTGCCATTGAGTCCTGAGACGCTAATAGTTCCCCAGCCATTGGCTCCGCAGATGTATCCATTGGGGAATAGTGTCCAACTGCCACCGTCTAGTGCGTATTCGATCACCACCTGGTCATGACTGTTGTCAGTAACACCATCACAACCGAAGATAGGTGCGGCGGGTGCATCGCACTCGAACGTACCAATGCCCGATACATCTACAGATATACTTACGTCGCAATAGCCTGAAATGTCGATCGTTTGGCTGAGCCAGCCGTTGTCATTGCCGCCGCCTGCTACGCAGCAGGGTGCACCTTCCACATCTGTCACTTGAAATTGGCCATTGACTACACCCCAAGTATTGCCGGTATTGAGGGCAGGGTCATCACAATCGGTGGCGTAGCTCGTCCAGGCAGGTGGGGCATTGGTAGTGCCGTTAGGGTAGCTGTCAAAGTTTTCCGACCAGATGACGGTTACTTGTGCAGTGCTGTTGATTGTTAATGCCCAATAGATTGTACCTATCAATAGATAGCGAGGTACTTTGAGTGACAAATTCATAGGTTCGTTTTTGGGTATTTGTGCTAGTGTGCACATATCGGTGCGGCGGCGTGCTTTTTCTGTGCTCTGGCATACAAGAAAGAGCACAACGCCGTGTCAATTGCTATGTTCAGATTAACATGTCCATTTGTAGGACAAACTTAGTCCCTTTGTATCGCTACTTTGTCATAAAGATCAGGTAAAAGTGTAAGCTATCGTCCAAAAAACTTTAGGTGTCGGCTGTGGAGTGTAGGTCAGTTTCAGGTAGGGTATGCTAGAGAGGGGTGTGCGTCAAATGTCTAAAATGGTTTTTTCTTTGCGTGCGGAATGCGGCGTGCTTCCGCAAAAACGAGCTTGCATGGCGTATACACAATTTTTGCGCAAGCATATACTTTTTTGCCTGGTAGTTTGTCTCGTAGTGGTAGGGGGCTATGGTCAGCAGCTGCCTTCGCAATTTGGTGGGCCAGTAGCTTCTGGTACGGATAGCTTAGGTGGTGTGGTGATCGATACGGCCCGGATCGAGTGGTTTTTGCCCGAAAGGGCATGGGAGGTACATCCATTTGCTGACAGCACTTTGGTGCAGTTTCATCAGTACGATCCTGTGCGGCGGCAACGCTTACCGTGGGCTTCGTTGGGCAATTTGGGTAGTGCGGCTTATCCCTTGTTTTTTGATGTAGCCAAGCGTCAGGGGTTTGATGTGGGCATACATGCATGGGATTTGTATTTGCGTGCTGTAGAGCAGATTCCCTACTATCGCGTCAGTATTCCTTTTTCCAACTTGTACTATAGCCAAGGCCAAGCGCAAGATGATGCGCGTTTCAAAGGGCAGTTCAGCCGCAATTTTGCTCATCAACTCAACTTTTCGCTCGATCATCAGGCCATCAACAATTTGGGGGCGTTCAACAATCAACGTACGCGAGTGATCTCTTTGGGGATGGGGTTGTGGTGGCAGCGTTTGGGTGGGCGCTATCAGGCTTTTTTGACTTTTGCGGAGAACAACATGCAGGCTCAAGAGCCTGGTGCCATCGGGCCACCGCCTGCCGATACCTTAGTTGCAGCTTTTACGCTAGCTACCACCTTGGATGAAGCCTATGTGCGCTTTGCCAATCGCGACTGGTCTTGGTTTCATTTGCTGCGGCTGAAGGCTGACAGCTCATCGCAACATAGGTTCGACTGGCGCATCGGGCATCGCATGACGGTACAACAACACACCTATAAGTACTTTGATTCCAATCCGCCTGCAGATACTTCCTTTTACCGCCTTTTACAAACCGATGACAGAGGTTTGCGCCAGTTTGTGCGTTGGCAGACGCTTGCCAATCGCTTTTTCTTGCGGCTACACCGCCCTCAGCAAGCCCCCCCAGCATTTGAGTTGGGTATTGTGCATCGCTACCATCAGCTCTATCAAGAGCCACGCGACAGTAACCTGCACGATCTTTTCGTACAGGGGGATTTGCAGTGGCAGTGGAGGCAACAGCTGTACCTATCGGCAAATGCGCATATGGGACTATGGCAAAACCTGGGTGAATACAAAATAGCTGCCAGCTTGTCGATGGCTTTGGGCCAGGCAGGCCGTCTAAGTGGTGGGATGCTTGCTCAGCGTTATCGCCCGCCGTTGCTGGCGCAACAGGCATGGATATCGCATCAGCGTGTAT
This sequence comes from Saprospiraceae bacterium, assembly GCA_026982695.1. GTDB lineage: Bacteria > Bacteroidota > Bacteroidia > Chitinophagales > Saprospiraceae > WFYJ01. The sequence continues at coordinate 21,559 of JALSGS010000012.1, read as the reverse complement.
GGCAAAATGCGTTGCAGCCCATTGGTGAACGTGCACTTTGGGGGCACTATCAATTGGCAGCTCAGGCCATGGAATTGGAGGTGCGTTATGTGCAGGTGCATAACTATTTATGGTGGGATTCGCTAGCTACGCCTCAGCAGGCTACCACACCTGTGCATTATTGGCGCGTGTGGTTGAGCAAGGACTTTGCCTTTGGGCCACTACATCTGGACAACCGCCTGTTGTGGCAACGCGCTTCTTCGACTGTTTTGCGCTTGCCCACTTGGTATGCGGCGCATAGCCTTTACCTGCAAGGAAGTATCTTTCGCAAAGCCATGGAGGCACGCATAGGGATAGATGCGCGCTTTATCACTCGCTGGCAACCAGTAGCCTGGATGCCTTTGCTTGGCCAGTTCTACTTGCAAGAAGCAATAAGTTATTCCATCACGCCCCTGATCGACCTACATGTGGCTTTTCGGGTAAAGACTTTCCGTTTTTTCTTTAAAGTCGAAAACCTCGTCCCGTATATCGACAAACAGTATTACGCACTCATTGCACACCACTACCTGCCCTATGGCTTGCAAGGCGGAGGTATGCGTTTTGGGCTTTCATGGCGATTGATGAATTGAACAGCCTGTAAGCTTTGGGGCCATATGCCTGCTGCTCTTTGACCAGCTTTAGCCTACTTCCTAGGTCTTAATGCGAACTCGTATTTCCACGTATTTCCACAATTTGCCACAGAGCGAGCAGCAATTCGGCATGATTATGGATCATATATATAATAAAAGCATCTTATTCGTATAGTTTGGTATGAAAGAAAAACTTTTGCCAGGAAGCAGCTCGTTTTGTGTGCTTTTTACATAAGTAAGGACATGAAAAGCTATAGGTGGATTATAGGTTGGATGTTGGCGATGGGCTGTAGCTTGCAGCTGTTAGGGCAAGCGATGGTAGCACCTATAGGTACAGGGCGATTGGCCCAATTGATGCGACAAGCTGAACTTTACCTATTGGCGAAAGACTACAGCAAGGCTTTGAAATACTACGACAAAGCCCTGCGAATGCGGCCTGCCTATAGTGCAGCCCGCCGAGGCAAGGGAGCTTGTTTTGAGATGATGGGCCGCTATCCAGAAGCTGCAGCTCAATACGAGGCGATATTGGCGGACAATCCCAATTTTTCCAAAAGCCTTTATTTCGATTTGGCCAGAGTGCATTATCGGTTGGGCAATTATGTGCGTGCATTGGCATTGCTCGAGGAATTTGAAGCTTTTAGCCAGTCGGGCGAAGCGCTTTTTGCCGATCAATCGCCTAAAGAGCAGGAGTATTTACGTGCTTGCTACGAGCAGTTGCCCGAACAGCTGCGACTGGTGCAGGTAGCCATTGATATGTCTCAGTTTCAGCGAGTAAAAGTGGTGCGCAACCTGGGGCCCGGTATCAATACGGTGGCCGACGAATACTTCCCCTGGGTAAGTCAAGATGGTCGTACGATGTACTATACAGCTCGGTTAGATGCAGCCGATGATGAGGACATCTTCGTGGCTCGTTATACGGCTAAGGGGTGGAGTGCCGGCAAACCCATTGGCGGAGTAGTCCAAACTCCGCTCAACGAAGGAATGACTTCTTTTTTGCGCGATGGCAGCCGTGTGTATTTTACTGCGTGCCAACGTCCTGAGGTGTTAGGGCCTTGCGATTTGTGGCAGGCATGGCTACAAGGCGATCAGCTGCGAGAGGTAGGCCCAGTCACGGGCTATGTCAATTCATCTGACTGGGAGTCGCAAGCTGCGATCAGTTGCGACGGCGGCACGCTCTACTTTGCCAGCACGCGTGAAGGTGGCTTTGGTGGTGCTGACCTCTATGTGTGTCACCGTTTGCCGGATGGCCGTTGGGGCAAGCCGCAAAATCTGGGGCCTACCATCAACACGGAAGGCGATGAGGAAGCGCCTTATCTCACCCCCGATGGCAAAGTGCTGTATTTCAGCTCGGATGGTCACCCGGGCTTGGGCGAGCAAGATTTGTTCATGAGCCGATTAGGGGCCGATGGCACTTGGAGTAAACCGATGAATTTGGGCGAGCCCATCAACTCAGGTGCGCGTGAGTTGGGCATATTTATTACTGCAGATGGTTTGCAGGCCTTTTTTGCCTCAGACCGTACGGGCGGGTACGGCGGCATGGACATCTACCATTTTGTCTTGCCAGAAGCATTGTTGGCTGATCCCATCACTTTTGTCGAAGGGTATGTGCTGGATTCTGTCTTGCGCGTGCCCGTCGCGTGTATGGTGCAAGTAGCGGGGCGCCCGCCAGTAGAGGCAGGACCCGATGGCCGTTTCTTTTTGTGTGCCCCAGCCGACAGCGAAGTGAAGATTTCCGTACAAGTCGATGATTATTATCGCTATGAGCGCACCTTCTACATCCCAAAATGGGACAATATCCATTACTTTCCGATAGAAGTGCTACTGGAGCCCACATTTCAATTGCCCAAAGTGGCGCCTACCGTACATGTGGACTATATCGAGCGCAGTGAGGATGTAGAAGTCGAGCGTTTCGAGCTGTTATTTGGCTTCGACCAAGCCACACTTACGCCCGAAGCGCAGCGCCGTCTTGATGGCTTTCTCAATCAGATGCTCGACGGCCGCCAAATTGTCTCTATCGAGATAGTGGGCTATACGGATGATGCTGGCGACGTGGTTTATAACTTGCGCCTCTCGGAGCGCCGTGCACGTGCTGTGGCCGTGCATCTCAAGCGCAGAGGCTTGCGCGTCGATCAGGTGTATATGGAAGGCAAAGGCGCGGCGCGCAACCACCGACCTCGATGGGCCAATCGGCGCGTGGAAGTTGTGGTGCGCTGGCGCCCTACCGATGAAAGTGGCTGAGCAGCTGCATTGGTCAGGCCACTGTATTGTCTTATCTTTGCCCCACTTGTCGGCCCCGTAGTTTAAGGGATAGAACAGCGGTTTCCTAAACCGCGGGTCCAGGTTCGAGTCCTGGCGGGGCTACCGAGCTGCAAGCCTTGCGCAGCGCAAGGCTTTTTTAGTGAATGTGCTACTGCAAAATACCGATGGTTGCCCGGACCGAACAGCGGGCATCTATACAGGATGCATTTGCCTACTTTTGTCTAGCGAATTCAAAGGCACTCTTAGCCAATTATGTTGAGAAAAGCTTTAATAGGAGTAGGCGTGCTGTTGGGAATTGTCGTGCTGGTGTCGGTCATGCTGTATTGGCGTTACTACGAGCCTTTGCCGCGATGCACACCCTCATCTCAAGCCGATAGTCTAGCTCGCTGTATGATGGCATCGGTGGATAAGGCAGCTTGGGATAGCTTGCGCTATGTGTCTTGGAGCTTCATGGGACAGCACGACTACGTGTGGGACAAGTGGCGCTATCTGGTGGAGGTGCGTTGGAAGGATCGGCGTGTCGTGTTGCATACGAACACGTTGCAAGGCAAAGTCTGGATTGGCGACGAGGAGGTCGTAGGCAAAAAGGCAAATCGACTTTTGCGACGAGCTTGGACTTTCTTTTGCAACGACAGCTATTGGCTCAATCCTGTGGTCAAAGCTTTTGATCCGGGCACACAACGCTGCCTTGTCACACTTGAGGATGGGCGCCAAGGGCTCATGGTGCACTACAGCAGTGGTGGTGTGACACCAGGCGATTCTTATGTATGGATATTGGACAATGCGTGCCGCCCACTGGCTTGGAAAATGTGGGTACAGGTCATTCCGATAGGTGGTGTAGAGACCACGTGGGAAGGCTGGCAGCAACTGCCCACTGGTGCATGGGTGGCTACGTGCCATGGGGCTTTAGGTCGAAGCATGGAGATGATCCAGCACTTGCGTACAGGCAACACCTTAGCAGCTTTGGGCTTGCGCGAAGATCCATTTGCACACTTCAGGCTGGCTTTGCCTAGTCCGCCTGTGCAATGAACTGGGTCACGCGTTGGACGACCTCTGGGTTTTTCATCAGCTTGAAGTGACCGAGGTATTCGGTGATGAGGAGTTCTGTATGTGGCCAGGTATCGTATAGTGCTTTCGCGGAGTCAAAAGGCACAATGCCGTCGTAGCGGTCGTGTACGATCAAGGTGCGCGCTACGCCTATGCGATCGGCCAAGTTGATCAGCTCTGCTTGGTGAAGTGAGCGTTGAAATTTTTGTTCCAGCAGCTGGGCGAGGGCTTGTATGACGCGGTCGTTGAGGTGGAGCATCTGGCGCATCTCGTCGATCATCGCATGGTGTTGGGCTGGTACGCCAATGAGTACTAAACGCGATACAGTCCATTCGGGTAGTAGCCACGCTAAGGTGTAACCTGTTGCCACACCTCCAAACGAGTGAGCAATGATGGCATGTACGGGTCCAATGCGGCGCAAAATGGCGCGAATGGCGCCGGCAAAATGCACTAAATTGGTACGCCTACCCCCTGATTCGCCATGAGCGGGCCCGTCAAAGGCCACTACGCGAAAGCCTTTGTTTGTCAGTTCGGGTACGAAATTGCGCAAGCCCGTGCCGCGCGACTCCCATCCATGCACGAGCAATACGGTTTGGCTACCTTGTCCCCATTCATAGCCTTTCAGGATTTGTTTGCCGTACATAAACTCGAAGATGCGCGCTTGTTCGATGATTTCGTCACTGTGGCGATGACGTGCACGGTGCATGGGCGTACTCAATAGCCGGTAGGCGCGTTGGGCGGCACGCCGAGCACAGCACATACCTGCCAGCCTAAAGTACAGTCGAGCCAAATAGATGAGGGGTGGGTAATGCCGTTCGGGCTCGAGTATCTCTTCGCCAAGGGGCGCTCTGATCACTTCGATCTTACCTTTTTGCATGGTAGGCATAGCCAATCGGGCAGTTTGGGTGATTCGGAAATAGGACTTGATAGGACGTGACTAAAGGAAAATCAATACGGAACAGGTGCAAAAATAGGGCTTTTTCAAGAGCGGAGAGGTTATTTGCCTTTTCCCTGTAGAAGCACCAGTACGGTGTAAAACATGATTTTGAAATCGAGCGCCAAAGACATGTTTTCGATGTAGAGCAAGTCGTACTTGAGGCGTTGCAACATCTCTTCAATATTGGATGCATAGCCGTATTTGACTTGCCCCCAAGAAGTGATGCCCGGACGCACCTTGAGCAAGTGCCGGTAGTGGGGCGCGCGTTCGAGTAGTTGTTCGATATAGTAGCGGCGTTCGGGGCGAGGCCCTACTAGCGACATGTCGCCGCGCAAGACGTTCCAGAAGTTGGGCAGCTCGTCAAGACGCCATTTGCGCATAAACCGCCCCCACGCTGTGCAGCGCGGATCATTGTCAGAGCTGAGCTGAGGGCCGTCTTTTTCGGCGTCAACGTACATGGATCGAAATTTGACGATGTAGAAAGGCTTGCCGTTGAGGCCAATGCGCTCTTGAAGGAAAAAGATAGGACCTGGCGAGGAAAGCTTGACGCGCAGCATGATGTACAAAAACAGGGGGGCCAGTAAAACCAATACACCAAGCGACACGGCAATGTCGATGGTGCGCTTGAGCAAGCGCTGCCATCGTGGCATGAACTCTTGCTTGACCTCGATGAGGATGGCACCATAGACGTGATTCATCTTTACCGTGCCCAACATGATGTCGTACATGTCAGGGATGATCTTGACCAAGATGCGCTGCCCAAAGTCGAACAGGATATCGAGGATCTCCTTGAGGCGATCGTGTTCGGAAGTCTCTATGGCTACCAATACTTCCTCTACCTCATAGGCCTCAATAAGAGCAGGTAGTTGGGCCATGCTGCCCAGGCAAGGCAAGTGGGCGTTAAGTGGATTGGAAGTATGGCCCCCACCATTGACGTGCACGTAGCCGACAAAGCGGTGTCCCAACTTTTTGGGGCGGTGCTCCAACTCTTCGTAGAGCTCTAGGGCTTTGTGGTTAGAGCCAATCATGAGTGTCTGGAAGCTGATTTCGCCGGCTTTGAGGCGGCGGCTGGCCCGCGTCAGCAAAATCATGCGCGTAGTGGCGGTAATGAAAAACTGCAGGCCAAAAAGGGTAAAAAAGGAGGTGTAATAGGTGCGGTAGTCGCGCACGACATCGTCGAGCACAAGGGTGAAAAACAAAAAGAGCACACCAAAAAAACTCAGAAAAAAAGTGCGACTTAGAGTCGCCATACGTGATAGCCGATAGATATCGTGATATCTGTCAAATAGCGAATAGAAGAGCAGCCAGCCCGTAGGAATAAGTAGAATGCCCCAAATAAAATTGGGGTCTTGTATCAGGGTGAAAATACTTACAGGAACTTGCTCGACGAAGAGTTTTCTGTATAGAAAAAACAGGGCCCATGCAGCCATAGCTGAAAGAAAATCAGCTACTTTGTAAATAAGGGTATGCCGCTGGCGCCGCAGTCGCATGAGCCTGCCTGCTTTGAGTCGTCGTGCTTCAGTATCAGAGGCGGGTCGTACCATAGGAGTTAAAACTTTCACGGCTTACCTTACGGAATAATGGCCCATGAGGTGCAGCGGCAATAAAGACTAAAAATGGACCAGCTTGATGTTATCAATCCATACGCGTGCTTCAGTTTTTTCGCTGCCTTGTAGCGTGGCAAAGATGCCCAATTTGTATCCTTCATCGAATTGCGATTGCAAAATGTCATCTGTCAGATCGAAATATATCTTATTCCACTGGGCTTTGGTGCGAATGCCGTAGTTGTAATTGGGGAAGAATTTGTCGCCTTCTTTGCCTAGTAAGCCAAAGAGGATGTCGATGTCGGGGCTTCGGTAGTTGATTTCGAGGAAAATCTTGCCGCCATCGAGTAGATCAAATACTGGTTCTGTAGCTACTTCGATGGTGGGATTGTCGGTGGTGAGCTGGATGAAGCCCGAGGCATTACCTTCGAACACTTCGTCGGGTTGGGTGGTAATGCGCATGTGCGTTTGAGGATCTTGATCTCTGTCGTCGTTGAACAAGTGGGGGCCCTCGAAATCTTCAATGAGTGCAAAAATGGCATCGTCGCGATAGCGCGTCTGAGGCGTAATTACTCGAACTTGGTCGGGTTCAAGTGTAGTGGTGAGCTGTATGCGCTCGTAGAAGGGGTAGATGCGCAGGTAGTAGATACTGCCGTTGGCTTTGATGACGGGGTCAATGAGGATATCTTGACTACCCGTAGCTAGTACGGGAATTTTGGATGGCACATTGACGATGCCCAGCACTTGTCCGCCTGCAGAGACCCAGGCGTGGGTCACATTTGCCGAAAGGCTCCCTTCGTTGATGGTGGGGTTGGGCTGGAGCACGAAGGGCTCGATTTGCAGCCAGGCAGGTATGGGCTCAGGGGGATCTATGAAGGTACAGGCTGAAAGGGACAAGCTGAGCATTAGTGCTGTGGTCCAGATGTATCTCATCGTGGTGGAGTGTTTCATGGGTTGAGAGACTTGGTTTTGGCATGTATTTATTGCGCGTAAAAAAGTGTTATCGGTAGAGAGGAGCATGGCTAATTAGCTGAAGCCCCCAGATAACTGGCGTTGCATGAGGCTTTGCGCTTGTGCAATGGCTTTGTCGATGTGATCGACTACTTCCATGGCGCGCAGCCCATCTTCTATAGGCACAGGTGGCACCTGCCCTTTAAGTATGCTTTGGGCAAATAATTCAAGCTCAAGCCGGATCGCATTGATGGGTTCGATCTGCGGTATATCTACGGAAAGGTATCTTTTTCCAGAAGGTACAGGTAATTCGAGCGTCTGGCGCCCCTCAATGGGTTTGTCGAACAGCCGCACCACCTGGGCTTGCTTTTCGAGCATGTCTACACTGATGTAAGCGTCGCGCTGAAAGAAGCGTACTTTGCGCATCTGTTTAAGTGAAATGCGCGAAGCCGTGAGGTTAGCCACGCAGCCATTTTCAAATTCGATACGGGCATTGGCGATATCATGCTTTTGGCTCACCACGGCCACGCCGCTGGCACGTACTTCTCGCACTTTCGACTTGACGTAGTGCAATACCAAATCAACATCGTGGATCATCAAGTCGTGCACCACCGACACGTCGGTGCCACGCGGGTTGAAGGTGGTCAAACGGTGGGCTTCCACAAACATAGGCTGCAGAGACAAACCTCCAAGTGCGAGCATAGCAGGGTTGAAGCGCTCTACATGGCCTACTTGAACTTTGAGGCCCGTAGACTGCACCAACTCTACTAGGGCTCGTGCTTCGTCGATGGATTGTGCTAATGGCTTTTCTACAAAGAGGTGTTTGCCTGCCTCCAGACATTGTTTGGCCAGTGCGTAGTGGGTCGAGGTAGGGCTGACAATGTCGAGCACTTCACATTGGGCGATTAAGGCATCGGCATTGGCAAAGGGTGTGATGTCAAAGGTGTCGGCCACATGTTGAGCCGTAGCCGGGTCGGGATCGTAAAAGCCCACTATCTGGTAGTGTTGGGGCAGAGCTTGTAGGCAGCGGACGTGAATTTTGCCCAGATGGCCTGCGCCGAAAATGCCTATTTTGAGTGGTTGCATAAGCTGCGAGATGAAAGACTGATTTTGGGGTTGTGCGCACTTTAGGCAGCAAAGGTACCTTTGTCTGGTGGGCTGGCCAAAAACTGAAAGGGAAGAGATGGCCTCAGCGGCCAGCTATGCACGTAATAAGACTAAGATGGGCGCCAAAGCGTGCAGCAATTTCACTCTGAGGCCGTACGCGTCTATAGGCCGATGGAAAAGGTATATGCGTTATTTAGGCTCGAGGATGATGCAGTTGTCCAATGTGCTTTGCCCTTGTACCAACTCGGAGAGCAATAGCTCGATGCGTACGGCCTTTTGAGAGGGCGCTATTTCGGCTCTGGGATTGCTTACTTGTCGTATGGGCTGACTGAAGCGATAGATGCCTACTAAGCGGGTTGTCTCTAACATGAAGCGCGCCATGAAGGGTAGGTCATTGTAGGAGAAGTCTGTGACAGGTTCGGCCAAAGGGTAACACCGATGGAACTCATTGCCTTGAAAGTCGTAATTGGCTTGGTTAAATGTGGGCACGTATAGCCAATCGAGGTTTTGGCTCACAGCTGTGAGGGCTTCGTTGAGCGTGTGGATGTCGGGAAAGTGAGCGCGCACACTGCCCACAAAATTATCAAAATCGAGTGTGTAGCTCGCTTCGCCCATGCCTTTGGTCAGCTCTATGCTATTGCGCACAATGCGAAAGAGGTTATGTATGTCTTGCTCGCTGGGCAGGCGATAGCCATTGATTTGGCCTGCAGCCCAATATTCGCGCAGCTGCTCCTTACTTTGCGCAAAATCGAGCGTAAGGGTGATGTATCCAGAACCATCTTCCTGCAAATCGATCTCTTCGCGAATCTCAAAGCAGCTGCTACCACACAACACCACACACAGCGCACCTATCCACCACCAGTAATGCATCATAATAATGGGCTATTTAGTTTTTGCGAAAGCACATCCTGAAAAACAGATTTCCAAGAAAAAGATTTTGGCTTACCCAAAAAATTAATCCCCAGAAATGTAGGACAATGCCCATTGAATTGCTGATTTTTGCCGCTGTCGCAAATCTCGCACCCATGCCTTCACTTTCTGAACGGGGAAGACATACGCCTTTCTCGCCTTTTCGCAAACTCGCGCCCTTGGCCGACAAGGCCAAAGCTTCGGGGGTCAAAGTGTATCATCTCAATATAGGGCAACCCGATATTCTTACGCCTCCGGTTGCCATGCAGCAGCTGAGTGCTCGCCTTGAGCCCATTTTGGCGTATAGCCCCGCTGAAGGCAATATGAGCTTGCGCCAAAAGATGGTGGATTATTATGCGCGTTATGACGTGAGGGTGACGCCTGAGGAAATCATGGTAATGACGGGTGCCTCTGAGGCACTCCAGCTCAGTTTGTTTGCTTGTTTCAATCCCGGCGAGGAGGTATTGGTGCCCGAGCCCTTCTATGCCAACTACAATGGTTTTGCACATATTGCGCAGGTGCGCATCAAGCCCCTGAGTTGTCAAATTGAAGCTGGCTTTGCGCTACCGCCAGTAGCAGCTTTTGCCGATGCGATTGGTCCGCGTACGCGGGGCATTTTGCTGTGCAATCCCAATAACCCCACTGGGGCAGTGTACGCCCCCGAGACCTTGGGGGCCCTTGGCACCTTGGCGCGCCAGCGCGATTTGTTTCTCATCGTCGATGAAGTGTACCGCGAGTTCTGTTACGACGGCGCCACCTTTGTGTCGGCACTAAGCCTGCCCGACCTGGCCGATCAGGTGGTAGTGATCGATTCGGTGTCGAAGCGATATAGTGCGTGTGGAGCCCGCATCGGTGCGGTAGTGACGCGCAATGCAGCCCTACGCGAAGTGTTGGGCCGCTATGCCCGCCTGCGTCTTAGCCCACCCGGGCTCGGACAATGGCTCACGGAAATAATGCTCGAAGACGATATGGCCTACCTCCAAGAGGTAAAAGCCGAATACAACCGGCGCCGAGGCATGGTCTATGAGCGCCTCGCACAGATGGAAGGCGTGACCAGCTATCTGCCAGGTGGCGCTTTCTATTGCTTTGCGCGCTTCCCCATCGACGATGCTGAGCGCTTTTGCCGTTGGCTGCTCGAAGACTTCTCGCACGAGGGTGCCACAGTCATGCTCTCTCCAGGGCCAGGATTTTACGCTACACCAGGACGCGGGCGCGACGAGGTGCGCATGGCTTTTGTACTGGATTGCACGCACCTGGCACACGCCATGGATTGCCTGGAAAAAGCCTTGGAGATATATCCCGGGCGCCAGTTGCCACTATCCACCTCTATTGCCTGCAGTGGAGCTGAATAAAGCTGGCCAACCGGAAGGCTGAAAGACTTGCAATTCAAGTGAATAGGCCTCCGCGTTGTGGATTTTTTCCGGATTTCATATTTGTTGTTCCTGGAAGTTTTAACTAATTTTTGAACATCCTGAAGTAAATTGGAGAGTGCATGCCTTTTTTCTTGGAAAAGAAGAAGGCGATTCGCATGCTTACAAAACATTCGGTAGTCAAAAAACAATTGATTTAGGTTAACGATTTTCAGTATTTCGATATCTTTTAGAAATACTGAGTCTATCTTCTTTTTTACATTTATATCTATACCCAAACTGAAGTGGTTTGGGTGATTTACAACTCACAAACCAGCGAAAGATAAGAAGTTTGGGAGGCGTCAGTCTCGCAAACCACTTCGCCATGAGTATAAATCGAAAATCTCGGATATTTGGCCAACCACACCTCTGAGCCGGCATAAACTCAAAAAACTTCTCAAAAAGGTGTTCAGTTTATCAAAAGAAGCAAAGTAACCAGAGGTGATTTGTAGATTATTCGTATATTACATCGGGATTTGTTTTGGCTCTTCTTTGATTGTAATATACTGATTTTCAAATATTTGTATAGCAAACAACTTCCACTTTTTACCCCTTTTTTAACCCTCGAAACTTGAGTCAATTACCTCATTAATCCCTATTTCCCGGCACATCTCTGCTGCCAAACCCAAATGGTTAATGCCTTACTTGAGTATTCTCGTGTCTTCATCTCACAAGCTTACAGCTTACTCCTAATTTATAAAATTATCTTTTCTTTTTAATTTGAGGTGCGGAAGATGCCTCATATGACAGGCACTTGTCATTTTGATTTTTTTGTTCTTGCCCCAAGAGAAGGTAAAGTGGCAAAAAGGCAAATTTTGTGGAAAGGCTTTAGAGTAGGAATACTAATCAGCAATAGCAGATATTTGACTGGACTTGTTTTAGTGGTATGTCACAGATCAGATTAGCGTGGTGCAGATGCAATGTGGATTATCGCTGTGGTGTTTGGAGGGGCAAGTGTGACAAATGCCTACTTGAGGAGCTCGTGCTGGGAGGCAGTAGGGTATTTTATTCGATAAATCGACTTTTCCATTGGTCTTGTGGTGTCCAGCAGGTGTTGCCGCGGTGGCTCCATTGGTAGCGGTGGTGTGCTACAAAGTCATATATGCGGTCGATCAGGGGAAGTGGTAAGGCGTAGAGTACCCATCTAAGGCAAGACCAGGGCGGGTCGAGATGGCGCAACAGGCGTCGGATGGCTTGGGTGCGGTAGTATACTTGGCCATTTTCGAGCAGTACGAGCGAGTCGGGTGGTGGGCTGGGTGCATGGGCCAATTGTCTTTGTGCCCAGTGGGATTGCAGTGGGGCGAAGCGCACGCGGCCTTGGCGGTCGTGGCGCAGTACCCATTGTACGGATCGTTGGCACAAAGGGCAATGACCATCGTAAAGTAGTACAGGGCCTGAGTGGGTGTGCGTCATGTGTGGTAGGGCTTTAAGCGCCCTGGGCACTTGCTTCAAGTGTGTCCCAGTATTCTACTGCGCGCCTTGTATGAGGAATACAGATCGAGCCGCCTACCAGGTTGGCAATGGCAAAAACCTCAAATATTTCTTCTCGGCTTATGCCGAGCTTATGGCAAGTACCTAGGTGGTATCGGATGCAGTCGTCGCAGCGCAATACCATCGAAGCTACCAGTGCGAGTAGCTCTTTGGTCCTTCGGTCAAGTGCGCCATCGGCATAGGCGTTTTTATCCAGTGCAAAGAAGCGATTGAGTGTTTTGTTCTGTGCCTCAAAGATGCGCGCATTCATGCGCGTGCGGTATTCGTTGAACTCCTCAATTAGCGACATGGGCATCTTTTTGTTTGGGTGCAAGATCGGACTTTCGGCACAAATGGCAGTAGTGCTAAAAATTTTTGTGAAAGCAAAAGAAAAGGTTAAGGCACGAGCAATTGCGCGAATTCTGTGCACATTTGTAGCGTATTTTGGCGTGGTGGCAAACCGTAGCGGCTCGTGTGGTGTCCTTATAGCGCCTTTTGGCAAATGCCATACGTACTTTACTAAATGAAATCATATGAAAACCAGTTGGATAACCTTTTTTCTTGCCACGTGTCTGGTCGTAGTAGCGCATGCACAACAGCGTGTGGAGGAGGAAAAGTTGATTCAGTTTAGTGGTCTGGTGCTTGATGGGTCGACCGATGAGTTGGTGCCTGTGCCTTTTACCAATGTGTTGGTGGTGGGGCGTGGTCGAGGTACTTATACCAACTGGGATGGCTTTTTTAGTATAGTAGTGGAACGCGGCGACACAATCGAGTTTTCTGCAGTGGGCTACAAAACTGTGCGCTATCACATTCCCGATACATTGCCCGATAGTCGCTATTCTATCGTGCAACTCATGACGCAAGATACCATTAACTTGCCCGAAACGGTGGTGTTCCCTTGGCCTAGCCGAGAGCACTTTCGCCTGGAGTTCTTAGCTATGGACGTGTCTTCGGAGCTGCAGGATCGAGCCATGGAAAACTTGGCCGATGAGCACTTACAGCGCCTACGGCAAGGCACAGCCTATGATGCCAATGAAAATGCCGATTTCTACTTGCGCCAGCAGGCCCGCTCGTACTACTACATTGGGCAGCAGCCACCCATGAATATATTTAATCCTTTGGCGTGGAAGCAGTTTTTCGACGCATGGAAGCGCGGCGATTTCAAGAAAAAGAACAGGTGAGCTACCTGCCGCAGGAGGCATGTCGCTGCTCGGGACAGTACCTTATGGTACTTTGTGTAGCATGTACTATTTTTCCGGAAAAAGTCCATGAAGAGCTCGACTTTTACCGCCATTGATAGGCAAAAGCAAATCTATATAGGCGGCCTGGGCGGGCGCAAGCCGTTGGTGCCGGTACACCCTGAAGCTTTGGCCGAGCAAGCGCGGCGCAAGATGAGCAAGCGCGCCTGGGCATATATAACGGGTGGGGCTGGTCTGGAGCGCAGTATGGCCTACAATCGTGCTGCTTTTGCTCAGTGGCGCATCATTCCCCGCATGTTGCGCGATGTGTCGGTGCGCGACACTTCGGTGTCGCTTTTTGGGCACACCTTGCCTGCACCTTTTCTGTTAGCTCCCATCGGCGTGCTGGAACTAGCTCACCAACAGGCTGATCTAGCGGTTGCACGTGCAGCAGCTAAAGTAGGAATCCCTATGATCTTCAGCAATCAAGCTTCGGTGCCCATGGAGGCCTGTGCCCAGGCCATGGGGGCTAGCCCGCGTTGGTTTCAGCTGTACTGGAGCAAATCGGACGAGCTAGTGGCTTCGTTGGTGCGGCGGGCCGAGCAGTGTGGGTGTACGGCAATTGTCGTCACGTTAGACACCACCATGTTGGGTTGGCGCTTGCGCGATCTCGACTTAGCCTACTTGCCCTTCCTAGAAGGCTTGGGGATCGCTCAATACACCTCCGATCCGGTTTTTCAGAAAATGGTGGATAGACCTTTGCCATCGGACGAGCCCTCCTTGAAGCCTCCTTTGACCCTTACTACACTGCGCAAGATATGGAGCCTGATGTGGCGCTATCCAGGGAGCTTTTGGCGAAACCTCCTTACGGGCCATCCACTCAAGGCCGTGCGTACATTTATACAGACCTATTCGCGCCCATCGTTGCAGTGGGAGGACCTGAAGCGGTTGCGTGAAATGACGCATTTGCCCATTGTGCTTAAAGGTATTCTACACAGCGATGATGCGCGTCGGGCAGTAGACTATGGCGTAAATGGTATCGTCGTGTCCAACCATGGCGGGCGCCAGGTGGACGGCGCTATTGCTTCGCTGGAAGCCCTTCCAGGTATCGTGCAAGCTGTTGATGGCCGGGCGGTAGTGTTGTGCGACAGTGGCATACGTACGGGGTCGGATGCCTATGTTGCGCTGGCTTTGGGAGCAGATGCAATACTCATAGGACGTCCCTACGTGTATGGGTTGGCCATTGCGGGGCAGGCAGGGGTAGAAGAGGTATTGCGCAATTTTTTGGCCGACTTTGAGCTCACCATGGGATTGGCAGGTTGCCGTCGAGTAACTGAGATCCGGCGCGAGCGCTTGTTGTCGGTACGATGAACTGAGGTGCGTGACCTATTGCTCGGAGTCCACTACCGTAAAATGCACACTGGCTTGTGCCCCGCTGGCATTAGTCACAGTGAGTAGGTGAGGGCCAGGCTTGGGGCGAAGAGCCAGCTCGTGCCATTCGGTAGTGCGCCCTACGTATTGTGCGTCGAGCATCCAGTACAGCACGTCGTCGGGTCGTACAGATGAGGCGCGGCATACGAGCGCTTGTGGCGTTCCGTCGACATCTACTGGAAGGTCTATGCGCATGCCTTCGGGTGGGTAGATAATAGAAATGACAGCATCAGTTGGCAGGTCCAACTGGCAGTCGGTCCGAAATGGCGGTGGCGGCTCGTATTCGGGATGGTGACGTGCATACCAGGGCACTACCCATGCTGGTAGGATAAAGGCCGTGTCAGCGATGGCTTCAGGAGCACAGCTACGCGTGACGCGTTGACCATTGTGGGGATCGCGCCAGATGAGGTGGTGCCATGGGCAAATGGGGCCTTGCAGGCAGGCGCGTGGCACTAAAGTGGTATCGGTAGGGCACCAAGGGTTGGCCAGCATGCCACTTTTCCGACAGGTAGCAGCATACTCCATATCATCGTAGGGTGGAGCAAACCACTGTGGAACAGGAGGTAGTAGCTCGAACAGGGAAAACATAAGAGGGGCAGCAGCTTTGACGCCAAGCAACCCTGCACGCCCTTCGCCGTCGGCATTGCCCATCCAGACGCCCACTGTCCATTGCGGGTCGATGCCGATGGCCCAGGCATCGCGAAATCCGACACTGGTACCCGTTTTCCAAGCAATGGGCCTGGACGACTCAAACACTTGCCAGTTGCCCCATTCGTCGGGGCGTGTCACTCGTTTCATGGCCTCGAAGGTGTGCCAGATGGCAGCAGCACCTACCATAGGAGCTATGTCGGTAGGGTGTGCGGAAGGTGCGTACAGTTGCCCTGCCAACACTACAGGTGGATGCAGGTCGGAAGCCAGATAGTGACTGCCCAACGAATCGAAATGCCACAAACTGCGCCCCATGCTGGCGTATATGCCACACAACTCGTAGAGTGTCGCTTCGCCACTGCCCAATATGAGCGAGAGACCATAGTGCTCGGCAGGCCAATCGAGATGGGCCAACCCCCATTTGCGCAATTGGTGCAAAAACGGCGCAATGCCGGCTTGTTGTAGCAGGCCTACGGCAGGTACGTTGAGTGAGCGAGCTAGTGCTTGGCGTGCAGGCACTAGGCCATCGTAGTCGCGATGGTAGTTCTGAGGATGATAGCCACTAATCCATATCGGCAAGTCGAACAATAGCTGGTCGGGCAAGATTTGGCCGCGATCGAGCATCCAGGCATAGAGCAGGGGTTTGAGTGTACTGCCCGGGCTGCGCGGCGCCGTGACCAGATCAACCCATTCGTGATGGGACTTGCCACAGCCTGGCACATTGCCTACCCACGCGCGCACTGCTCCACTGCGCGTGTCTACGATGAGCGCGGCGGCATTGTGTACGCCGTTGCTGGACCAAATGCGGGCGTGTTGTGCCAATTGTTCGGTTGCGCGCTGTTGAAGCGTCACATCGAGAGTAGTACGCAAGCGGCCACCTTGAGGGTATTGCTGGCGCAGGTGCTCAGTGAGATGGGGAGCCAGATCGGGCAGTGGCTTGGGTGCTTGTGGCAGCGGCTCTGCCAATGCCAGTTGCCAGCTCGTAGTGTCGATGAGGCCGCGATGCAGCAAGCGACTCAGCAGCTGATCGCGTTTGTGGCGCAATAGCTGCCGGTGGCGCCCTGGATGGATGAGGCTGGGGGCATTGGGCAACACGGCCAAAGTGGCTGCTTGTGCCCAACTGAGATGCCAGGGCGACTTGCCAAAGTAGCGCCAAGAGGCAGCCTCAAGACCTACTACATTGCCGCCAAAGGGTGCATGGGTTGCATACAGCTTCAAAATGTCTTCTTTATGGGTGCCCAGCTCTAACCTCAGCGCCATGAGCATTTCCCATACCTTGCGCCTAAACGTGCGTGCACCTGGGCCCCCTGCTAGGCGGATCACTTGCATGCTCAAGGTACTGCCACCACTGACAATGCGATTTGCACGCAGGTTCTGATAACAGGCGCGTATCAGCGCAATGGGATCAACTCCTACATGTCGATAGAATCTCTTGTCTTCAAAAGCGATCAGTGCTTGCGCAAAACGCCATGGCACGCTGTCAGGCGGGGGAAAGCGCCATTGCCCATCGGCAGCCACGCGTGCGCCCAACAAGTCACCCGA
The DNA here is from genome assembly GCA_026982695.1 of Saprospiraceae bacterium. Lineage (GTDB taxonomy): Bacteria > Bacteroidota > Bacteroidia > Chitinophagales > Saprospiraceae > WFYJ01. Next base: position 4,519 of record JALSGS010000012.1, on the reverse strand, counting down.
TCGGTCTTCTACCACTACCGACCAAGCCACATCGAACAAGGGGCGAGGTAGCGAAAACCACCACCATACACTTATGGTACACAGCAATACGCACGCACCAATGCGTAGTGGCCTGTTTGTCGTCGGTGTGCTCATCACAAGGACAAGGTAATGCTTTTACAGGTATGATGCGGTTTATTGTACGATAAAGCTACATCCTATGGAAGCAAAATACGTGTAGCTGTCCAACTGGATGCCAAAAGAGGTGTCAAACTGGAAGTACGCAGAGGTGAGGTAGGTCATGCCAGTATGTAGGCCAGGGCTAATGGCCGATGGTCTGATGCCTGAACTGAAGAGTTCAAAAAACCAGCTGGTGCGTTCGTTAAGCGCATAGGAGGCCGAAGCACTCCAATCAATGCGATGTTGAGGCATCTCGGTATAGGATCGATACCATGCTACATTTACGCCCAACTGTCCCTCTGTACCAAGCGGAGTGGCTACCGCCAAACAAAGTTGCCGCGATGACAGCTTAGCACGCAGCACTGCCAGATTTAGTGCAGCAATGAGTGCTACCTGTAGTTGAGGCTTTCGCCAAAGCTGTACCTTAGTACCTACGCTGTATTGACCCAAAGACGTGTGCCTATCTCCTTCCTCTTGGTAGAAAGTACTTAGCACGTGCCCCAAACGAAGTTCTGCCACCGACGACACTCCAATACGCCACAACTGCTGCCACCAGTCTACTTGCTGCACATATGGACTCGAAATTATCTGCATTCCTTGTTCGCCCTGCAACCAGCCTCGGGGTACAACTACGCTTGATTCCATTTGGTCGGGTCGGTCTGTGATGATCGTTTGTCCAAAAAGCATTGGGCAATCTGCACTGGACAATATGAGTACTATGTAAAAAAGTTTTTTAATTGACTTTTTAATTTTATTTAGTCAAATCTAAATTTTTTTTTGTTCAAAAAAAACACCAGCATATACTGGTGCTTTTGACATGTGCATCTGTTAAATAGAGCAGGTGGTTATTTGAAAAATTCTTTGATTTTTAGTATCAATCCTTTGCCATCAGCTTGAAATGAATCGAGTAGAGAGGGATCCTTTTCCGAGAGGACAGCAAACGTGAAGTTGTCGGCCAGGATTTCATCGGGGTGAATGATATACTGAGTGTTTTGGGTAATTTTTTGAAAAAACTCGGGGTGTTGCCGCAAGTCGATCGGGGAGCGCCCATCAGGGGTGGCAATCACCTCCACAGTGTCGCTGTGTAGTTGCTCGGGAAATAAATCAAAGCTCAGGTAGCTGAAAAAGTCGGGCTTGCCCGGGCTGGAATTTTTAGCACGCGTATAGATGATGGGAGTAGCGGGGAAAGTTTGTCCGTTTTCGTTGAGCAGTTCGATGTAGTAGTGTGGTTCGAGGCCATCGGGGTTGAGCAACAGTTGTGGGGCTAGTACAGGGGAGTACACGATGGTTTTAGCGCCCCATCTTTTGAAACCGATCAATTGATAGAGGCTGTCGCGCTGAGCGGGATGATAGCGCGACCACACGTGGAAAATTTCATGCAACATGACGGAATAGAGGGCTGCTTCGTCTTGTGTCAAGGCATCGGCAGGAATAATGATGCACTCCTCACGTGTGTACCATGTGCCACTACCGTAGTGATTGCCCTTTGTTTTGATGAGGATGAGCGTGTCGGGCAAGGCTTTTGCCGAGAGGTATGTGTAGATGTCGGCCAAAGCTTTGTGCAGGACCTGTGCGACGAGTTGAGCTTCTTGCTCGGTGAAGTCGGCTACGTCTTGCGCTAAGTATTGCCGGTAGGCCGGCAAGCGATCTTCACGCGTCTCACCCAGCCCAATTGGCTGTTTCATCTGAATGGCCATGTCGATGAGCGTGATGCGCTCAAAGAAGCCCTGTAGGTCGTCATCTAAGATTTCACGAGCGGCCAAAGCCGAGTCAGCTATTGAAGTGTATACGGGAAGAACAACCTCAGCATCCGGCACACGGTCGGATGCTGAGGGGGTACATGAGGGCATCATCGAGGCGATGAGTAATGATGTTGTTAGTATGAAATATGTATATATGCTATTCATATTAATTATTTGTTTTTTAAATGTGTAATAAATAGCTTCTTATCTCTACGATATACTTGCCATTTGGGCCATTAGATCAGTGGGAGATGACAACTTCACTTTATGTTGAGTTGTTAGCATTGTATCAGCGCAGTATAGCGGTGATGTTTTGTTATGTCTGGCGACATATCTACGTGATTATTTGCCATGGTTACATATTAATTTTTTTATTTGGAGCGCATTTCCACTTTCGAAGCGTGGAAGCTTGCGCAAAAAAAGTGGAAAATCACATGATATGATGGAGAAAAAGTCGATGACACAAAAAAAAGTCAAGGCAGGAGATGTATTAGTTGCGCAACCGTTTATGATAGATCCTCACTTTCGGCGCACCGCGGTTTTGCTTGTCGAGCACGGCGAGGAAGGCAGCCTGGGCTTTGTGATGAACAGGCCGCTACCCGAGGTGCGTGTAGACGGCTTGGTGGCCGATTTTCCCGAGTTCGAGGCGGGCGTGTCGTATGGTGGCCCTGTACAGCAAGACACTTTGCACTACCTCCACAATGTAGGCGACTTGCTAGATGGAAGCCGTAAGGTAAGTGATGGAGTATGGTGGGGTGGCGACTTCGACAAGCTGAAGTTTCTCATCGGCAATGAACTGATTCGTCCCGCACACATTCGGTTCTTCGTTGGATATGCAGGTTGGGCACCTGGTCAATTGGAGGAAGAGCTTGCCTACGGTTCATGGGTAGTAGCCGATATGGACGCCAATTATATGTTTCGCCTCAAGCCGCGCACACTTTGGAAGCGCATCCTTGAAGACAAAGGCGGCAACTATGGTGTCATTGCACAAATGCCCCTGACTCCCTCTTGGAACTGATTTGTATTTAATGCGATATGGCAAAAGCAGCATGCCGGCCTCAGAGCTGATCGAAGTGCTCGGGCCGGCATTTGTGTGCCATATTTTACCTGCCTAGTTAAGCAATTTACTTGTATGCTCACCAGGTTGTGCATGGCCTTTTTAGCTGAGTACTTGTGCCCAGATATGTGCATCTATTTCCTCAAGTATATTGCGCAGTTTGTTTTCCATGGCACGCAATAGGCGATCCATGGCCTCTTCAGCAGTTTTCGGAATGAAAAAGAGCTTTTGCTCGGACAGCGGAGCTTGCTGGGGCTCTCTCAAAAAGCACTCAGCGGAAATAAAAGCCATTACGCCGAGTTTGATCTCGTTTTGAGAGAAGTCTAATGCATGGCTCAATCTTTCTACTATGTCCCCTACACTGAGGTTTTGAAATTCCACTTTGTGTGCCGCCATGTGTTCGGCTAATGAGTAGAGTATTTCTTGGGAAAACTGTCTGAATACAGGCACGCCACGCTCCAAGATCACTTTGTAATTTTCTACACTGTGTAGTTCGCCCAGTGTCTTAATATATGGAACAGGTTCATACCCTTGTAGGTTGGTAAAGGTATATACTAGCCGATATTCGCTGGGCGGCTTGAGTACCAACTTGACTGAGGTATTGTAAGTGATAAAGCGGATGAAGTCGATAAAGCGCACAAACCCCAGCTGAAAGTAAGAAAAGTCTTTTAGGCGGTAGTTCAGAAGCTGACTCAATATGGAGATGTTTAAACCATTATTGCTCAGCAGATGATGTGCTCTTTGATTTCTGCTTAGGAAGCTAATGATCGCTTTGGATGCCTGAAAGACTTTGTTTTTATCGGCTTGAGCAATGGGCTTGTGCTCCTTCATAAAATCTATCACTATGGGGTCGTAGCTTATTTGGCTGTTGCAACCGTTTTCTCCATTTATGTGGCTAGGGATCCCAATCCATACGAACTCGTCACAAACGGCCTGAAAAACTTTATTGGTTGTTTTTCTATACGCACACCCAATAACGGCTTTCCCGTATTCGTGCAGTTTTTTGGCCAACGAGGAGAAGCCCCCATCGCCCGATACGATGACGAATACTTCTATTTCTTTTTTTGTGATGGCTACCTCAGTGGCATCGATAGCCAGTTGTATGTCTGAAGCATTTTTTTGTGAACCTCGACCAAAGCCAAACATCTGAATGGGTTCTATACCTAATTCTACAATATCGCCACGCAGGATGCTCAGCCTTGGATCACTCCAGTTGGCATAAGCGCGCTGAATGGCTATCTTACCCGTCAGCTTAGTTTGAAGCTCGTCGTATATTTCTTTTAATGACAGTGCGGTCAGCATGTCGGCATGCTGATATCCGCCAATGAGATTTTCTATATCGTAGAATACGGCAGTGTTGAATTGAGTCATAATTCAGCTTTTGCGTTTGGATTATCATTTACTACTAATGTGCTTGTGTATCACATATGAATAACTCAAGTTTCGGTAGTCAAAAGCAATTGATTCAAATTAAAGATTTTCAGTATTTCGTTGTCCTTTAGAACTACTGAGACTATCTTCTTTTTTTACATTTACATCTATACCCAAACTGAAATGGTTT
>JALSGS010000011.1 GCA_026982695.1 Saprospiraceae bacterium | reverse complement strand
CAAGCCAAAAGAAGAAGCTTTACATTTGGAGTAAAACCATACCCTTTTGAGAAAGGGTGCTTTTTGCGGATAGATTCCGTCACGCGTCACGCGTTACAATCATCACGACGATCACGTTCGTCACGCTCATTACGAAAAAAAACGTATATTTGGCCTAAGCAGCCGGCTTAAAGAAGCGGCTGTGGCTGTTCTTTGAGAGATCTTTTCCATCGACGGCCTGATCACTTCAGAATCTGCAGCAGCAGATTCATTCCCAGTAGAAGTGCTGCAGCGCGCGTACTACTATCCCTTCGGTCTGCCGATGCGCTCGCTGTGGGATTTCAGCGCAGATCCCACGTCGCCCTGGCCGACGCAAACGACCCCCACTCAGCGTTACCTCTACAACGGCAAGGAGCTGAATAAAGACTTCGGCCTGAACTGGTATGACTACGGTGCGCGCTGGTACGATGCGGGGGTGGGTAGGTGGGGTCAGGTGGATCCGGCGGCAGAAGCGTACTACCCGATATCCCCCTTTGTATATGTGGCGGATAATCCAATTATCTACATTGACCCAAATGGTGAATTTTTAGGCACTCTTGTGGGTGCGGTAGCTGGCGGGGTAGTCAATGCCTTTCGAGGTGAGAGCGTGTTGAAAGGGATTGTATCGGGTGCTGCTGCGGGTGCGGTACTTGACCTTACCATTGCCTCCGGAGGCACATTTGCAGCCGTTGTAGCCGCGGGAGCCGCTTCAGGAGCAGTAGGAGATCTTGTAGACCAAACGTGGGATATTGCTTCTGGCGCTCAAAAAGGTCTTGATTTAGGCGAACTTGGATTGGCAGCAGTTGGTGCTGTTGGAGGTGCAGCAGGCATTGGTATAGGAAAAGTAGCAAAAGTAGCGGGGAAAGTAGTGAGGGGTCTGGGTCGAGGTTTAAAAGGAGGTGCCTCCTGGCTGGGCGGAAGAGTACTGAGGGGCATTCTGCGTAAATCATCGATTGAGGTTGGTGAGCTTAGTGGTGAGATTCTGGATGATGTTGCGGTAGGGGCGAGTAGGGGTGCAAAAACTGACAATGTTGTTAGCGTGTTTCGGGTATACGGGGGTAAAGCGAAGCCAGATGGGTATTCATGGACGCCTGTAAATCCCAATAGTGTTTCAAACTTTAGGGATGCTGCAGGCCTGCCTAACGCCAATACGGGGCAATTCGTAATTGAAGGAAATGTTAGCAGGATTAAAATAATCAAACAAAGAAGTGCATTACCTCTTGATGGAAACAAAGGTGGGTTACCAGAATATCTTATAAATCCTCAAGATGTTGCCATAACAAGAGTATCCGGAGCTAACCCAGAGTTTTAATCATGAAAGAAGTAATGAATTATTCGGGCATGACATTAAATGAAAGGCTTTATAAAATCGGTTTGATTGAGGAGTTTGAAAAAGCATTGGCAAGAAAAGATAGAGAGAAAGTAATTTCAATTTTAAATAAAGTTAAGGTTGATAAATCATCAATTAGATTTATTTTAAAAGAGTTAGGTTTTTCCTCTGGTTTGGAGGAAGAGGAATGAGGGGAAAGTAGCACTTTGCTATGGCTTTGTTGCATAAATCGAGCACACATAGCTATTGCTAATTTCCCTTTAAATCAAGCCATTTTTCTTGGCTGAGCGGCAGGCATACCTTCGGCTGTCATTATGTTGAGCACTTTTGTTTTGATATCGTTTTCAGTTTCTTGGCTGGCAAATTTTCGGGAATACAATTTATTGCCATGAATGGTTTTATAGCGAAACATAGCTGTTTCCGAGTAAGCATACAACCAACCACGTCTTGTTTAGGCTGTAAATCGGTGGTAGTTTCGGGGCTACACCGAAACTACAAAAAATAGGAAAAGGAAAGCGGGAAAGGCCTATTGGCGGCCATACTTGAGCACAAAGCGAGATGGGTTAATCGGTTAAATCGGCTCAATCGGTTTAACCGGAAGAAGGGATATACTGCTTTCTTCTATTTTAACCCCCCTTTCCAAGTAGTATTGCTTCGATCGTTGGCAAAGAGCCAGGCTGTATAGAGCACTTTGAAGCAAGGCAGTCCACTAGGCCTTTCGTACTCGACTTTTCATACTTTTGGGCAAAGACCAAACTCGTATTCGGTGCCAGCCACGGGTGGGATAGATGCTTTTTAACCTGCCGAAACTTGAATTAATATTTTGTTGGGTGGTTTTGTCAAAATGTGCAACTTCGCGCATGTTTAATTTGCTATCGATCTGTGAGCGGATTGGACGGATGTGGCGTGAACGGCTACTTTTTAGTAAAAAAATAAGCACGGGAAGTTATGCTGAAGAGTTTGTTGCAATTGGCGGTATTATTGGTGATTGGTATTGTATTGTACAACTATTTTTTGGGCACTCCGGAAGAGCGCAAACAGTCTGAGGCCATCTTTAGGGAAGTAGGTGAGCTGGGCAAGTCGGTTTTCGAGTTAGTCAAGGCAGAGAAGGAAAAGTTTGATGCAGGCAAGTACGACGAGGCCCTTAAAAAAATCGGCCTGGTGTTTAAAGACATGAAAGCTGCAGCCAATGATGATGACCAGATGCTCAGTGAGTTAGAGCAGCTCGAAGCGCGACGCCAACAGTTGATGCAACGTCTGGCCAAGTTGGAAGCCGAAGCTGCTAGCGAATACGACGAATTTCGCGCAAAAGGTGTGGATAGTACGCAAGAGGAAGCCATTAAGCAAGAGCTCCAGCGCCTCATGCGCCAAACTGAACGCCTCATGCGCGAGCTGCAGGCCAAGGAGTCACAGCAAGGTAATTTCTAGTGTTTGAGTAACAGGGCCCGCGTGCACAATTTGATGGGCTGCAAGTCGTCGAGAAGGATATTGCCTTTGTAGCTAAAAGGGCCTTCCTTGTGGAAAGCTTCGAAGATGAGGTAGTAAATGGGCTTTTTGGGGCGAAGTTCAAACTCATATATTCGAAATTCGGTGTGTGTGATCAAGGGACTTTGGACCAGCAATTGGTCGAGCTGACACTTCCGTTTACCCCCATAGATGCGTAGCTTCAGCGGTTTGTTAAAGCCATAATAAGTAGGGCTGTGCGCTAAGGCTATGCGAATCGTGTAGCATTCATTGGGTTTGAGTGGTCGGCTGAGGCGCTGCCCAATACTTTCGTAGCTGCCATCTGGCCGCACAATGAGGCCGACGTAAGTATCGCCATCGTGGGCTTCGTTGGTGACCGCCCATGGACCAGGCAAAATGTCAGGCGTCGTTCCTGGTGCACAAGGGTGCCAACTGGCCGGGGTAGTAGCATCGGCAGGGGTGCCTTCAAAGCTGGCATTGTCAAGGTGTATAGGATCAAATTGAGCAATTAAGGGCTGTGACACGTATAGCGAGGTGATGCTGAACAGTAAGGCACGATATAGCATAGAGAAAAATTGTTTGATCAGATACGGTGCAAACTAAGTACCGATGTGTTATTGAACGAGCAAAGGAGGTACTTTGTCACACCTTAACCATTTTGGTGTTAGTGCTGCACAAGAAGCACATGGGTGTATGCCGCTTATATATTTGTACTTTTATATTTGCCTGCTCAATGCCCGACATTATGTGGTTCAAGTCGAAGTTTTTGCGCTTGCGTACCAATTACATGAATGCAGCCATAGTGGAGACTGTGGTCCTTTTGGTCATAGGTGTGGTCTTGTGGCTGTTGCTCGATGGGCAGGCATTGTTGCGCTTGGTGCGTGAAGAAATGGACGTACTGATAGAGCTGGAGCACGATGTGCGTGAGACACAACGCGATAGTCTGTTGCAGTGGTTGGAGGAGCAAGTATGGGTAAAGCAGGGTAGTGTGGTATGGATCAGCAAAGAGGAGGCTGCACAGGTGATGAAGCAAGAGCTAGGTGCCGATTTTTTGGAATTGGGAATGCCCAATCCATTTTACGATATGGTAAAGCTGCACGTAGCTTCTGAGCAGTTTGGTGCTGAGCTGTTCCAACAATTGCGTACGATTATTGGAGCTCGAGAAGGCGTGCGCGATGTGTTTTATCAGGAGGTGTTGGTGGCTGCGGTATCGCGCAATGTGGCGCGCTTTGCTTGGGCCTTCGCCTTGCTGGCGATACTATTAGGGCTGGTAGCAGCGTTGGTGATTTTTCACACGACCAAGTTGTCGCTATATACCAATCGTTTTCTCATCAAAAACATGGAACTCATTGGTGCGAGCTGGGCGTTTATTGCACGCCCGTTTTTGTTGCGCAGCTTACTGACGGGGGTGTGGGCTGGCGTATGGGCTAGCCTAGGTCTATTGGCTATTATGTATTTGGCAGTACAGCAATTTCCCGAGTTGGCTCAGCTGCAGCCCCCTACTCAAAAGGTTTGCCTATTTTCGAGCCTGATTTTGGCTGGTGCAGGGCTTAATCTGCTGAGTGCCTGGTGGGTGGTACATCACTACCTGCGCATGCGCATCGATGATCTATACGCCTAAGTACTGCCTGATTGATGTGATAGCGGCTTTGGTGTAAAAATGAAATAGGTTGTCGTACTTCAAGATGTGCATGGGCAAAATATCGGTATTTCGTGTACGCAATGGCTATATATTGGCTCATTGTTTGAATGAAAAAACAATCAATCGAATGGCCCAGGAAAGAAAAAAAGTAGCAAATGTTGGCGCTAGGCCTACTGTCAAGAAAGGTGGTGCCGCCTCGCGAAGAGCTGTGAAAGCAAAGCAGATGGAGTTTTTGCTAAAGCGTGAAAACTTCAAATGGATGCTCATTGGTGTGGGCATTGTTGCTTGGGGTATGATTTTGATGTTGGGTGGCGGGCAATCTGCTCCTGACGTATGGGAGCCCGAAGTGATTTACTCGGCGCGGCGCGTGATATGGGCACCTATCGTCATTTTAGTGGGATTGCTCGTGGAGGTGTACGCCATTTTTTTGGACGATTCGAAATAGGCGCAGTGCCCATGCGTGCTGTGTGGGCTTTTGACATTAGTTAACAACATTAGGTTGGATGGATGAGCTCATCAAGGCGTTAATTTTGGGTGTCGTACAAGGGCTCACAGAATTCTTACCTGTAAGCAGTAGTGGGCATCTGGAGTTGGCTAAGTACTTTTTGCAAGACGACAGCATTGCGGCGCAAAGTATGCTCATGACCGTGAGCTTGCATGCTGCAACGGCTTTGAGTACGGTGGTCGTCTTTCGCAAAGACATTGTGCGCATTTTTGGCGGATTGTTCCATTGGCCGACACGTCATGGGCGTGTGCATTTTGGCGAAAGCCAGTTGTACAGTGTAAAAATACTATTGTCTATGGTGCCAGCTGCTGTGGTAGGACTGTTATTTGATCAGGAGTTGGAGGTGTTGTTCGACAAGCAGGTGCCCTTGGTGTGTATGATGCTATTTGTTACGGGTTTGTTGTTGTTATTGGCTGATAAGGCCTGCCATACCGACAAGACAGTGAGCTTCAGCCATAGCTTGATCATTGGTTTGGCTCAGGCCATTGCCATTTTGCCCGGCATCTCGCGCTCAGGTAGTACCATTGCCACTTCCGTGTTGCTGGGTATTGACCGCAACGAGGCAGCTCGTTTTAGCTTTCTCATGGTGGTGCCACTCATCTTGGGCAAGATGGCCAAAGACGTCATGGATGGCGCTTTTGCGCAAGAAGGAGAGCAGGTCCTAGCTTTAGGGGTGGGCTTTGTGGCAGCCTTTGTTACGGGGCTGCTGGCTTGCACGTGGATGATTGCCTTGGTGCGCAAAGCCCAGTTGAAATGGTTTGCCTGGTATTGCTTTGCTGTAGGTGCCATCGTATTATTGGTGTACTATCTTTGAGGATTATGTGGCGATTTGTATTTGTCTTGTGGCTTTGTGGGGCATGTGGTATAGCTAAGGCCCAAACCTTGCCAGAGCATTTCAGCGATGAGGTAGTAGTGACGGGTTTGGATCGACCCGTGGGCATTACCTTTGACGAGTTGGGGCAAGGGTATATTTGGACAAAGGCTGGGCAGGTGTACGTCCTCACGCAAGCGGGTGAGCTGATCGAGCCACCTTTACTGGATATTTCGGAGGAAGTGGGTGACTGGGAGGATCACGGCTTGATGTCGGTAGCACTGCATCCAGCTTTTGCCATTAATGGCTACATGTATTTGCTCTATGTAGTGGATCGCCATCATTTGCTGTATGCGGGTAGTTCCCAGTACGATTCACAAGAGGATTGGTATAAAGAGGCCACTATAGCGCGCATCACGCGTTATCGGTGTGATCCAGCAGCGGGCTTTCGCCAAATCATTCCCGATTCGCGCAAAGTGATTTTAGGCCAAACTCCTGAAGATGGCTTTCCTATCCTCATGAGCAGCCATGGGGCAGGGACGTTGGCCTTTGGCAGTGATGGCACTTTGTTGGCTTCGTGTGGCGATGGTGCCAGCTTTGAGTCGGTAGATGCAGGTAGTGACCCCTTTACCTATTTTGCACAAGCACTTGAAGATGGTATCTTGACGGAAAAGACGAATATCGGCTCGTGGCGTGCGCAGTATCTCGACGCGCTTAACGGCAAGATCATTCGAATTGATCCGGAAACGGGTGAAGGTGTGCCGTCCAACCCTTGGTACGACCCTGCTCAGCCACGTGCCGCTCGCTCGCGCGTGTGGACGTTGGGATTGCGCCAGCCCTTTCGTTTTTTTATCGATGAAGCTTATGGTGGCCACCTGCCAGTACAAGGCAATCCCGGTAGAATTGTCGTAGGAGATATAGGTGCGGGGGCTTGGGAAGAGCTCGATGTGGTAGATACAGCTGCTGCCAACCTGGGGTGGCCCATTTGGGAGGGCTTTGGCTACAATTGGAGTCACTTTCTGGAGCCGGCATTCAATCCCGATGCGCCCAATCCGCTTTATGGCCAAGATGGTTGTAGTCAGCCATTTTTTACTTTTCAAGATTTAATCCGCCAAGAGACAGCAGTAGACACAGTAGTATTTGTTAACCCTTGCAATCCTCAGGTGCTGCTTCCCGAAGAAGTGCCCGTTTTTAAGCATCATCGTCCTGTGCTCAGTTGGAGCAACAAGCTGTGGAATCCGCCTGCCCGTACGCTTTTGCCCAGCTTTGACGAGCTAGGAGCAGCCATCACTGTGGATGTGGGTGCGCCACAGGCGCCTGTGACAGGTGTGCCTTTCGATGGCTACTCGGCCTTGCCAGGGTTTGTCTATCGGGCAGATAACTTTCCCGATTCTTGGCGCGAAAAAGTGTTTTTTGCCGACTTTTCCGGATGGATCAAAGCTTGTACGCTTGATAGTACAGGTCAAGTACGTGCCATCGATACCTTTTTAACTGCCACAAAAGGCATAGTACACTTAGCTGTGAACCCTGCTGATGGCTGCATGTACTATGTACACATTTTTGAGGGCAGCGTACACAAAGTATGTTATGGCGGCACGCCCCGCCCAGTGGCTGTGCTTTCACTTGATCGCCAGTACGGCCCCTCACCTCTTTTGATACAGTTTGATGGGAGTGGGGCGTATCACCCTTTTGACTGGCCAATCAGCTGGTACTGGGACTTCGGCGATGGCACCTACAGCGAGGAAATGTCGCCCAGCCATTTGTTTGTTGCACCCGACGATGCACCCCATTCCTGGCAAGTGCGACTCGTCGTGACTGACAGCTTGGGCCAACAGGATGAGGCTACGGTGATCGTCTCGGCCAATAATACGCCACCTCAAGTGCAGATTGTATCGCCTGGTGAGAATGCCGCTTATCCAGCTGTAGATTATTCAGTGGTGCAACTGAAAGGGCAAGCTGTAGATGCTGAGTATCCGGCTGATTCGCTCCAATGGACGTGGCAAGTGTTCTTTCATCACAACCTCCACTACCATCCGGAAGCACCTGTAGAAGTACAAGCACCTTGGGTAATACTCGAACCGGTGGGCTGCAGTAGTGAGCTATATTGGTATCGTGTGCAGCTACGCGTGACGGATCCTGGTGGGCTCAGCACGGTAGCGGAGCGCTTGCTCTATCCTTGGTGTGACGCAGATCAAGTAGTGCGAACTGCTTGGCTGGCGGCCTATAGCCAAACGGAGGGCGTGAAGTTGCGCGCACAGGTGTCTAGTACGGAGCCTGTGTCCGCTTGTGTCTTGGAGCGGTTTGATGGCAAACACTTTAAACCAGTAGCAAGTTGGGAGGTGCCGGCAGGAGAACTGCTCTTTACTCCTGAATGGGTCGATGCCGACGCACTTCGCGGAATTAATCGCTATCGCATACGCGTTGAAATGCTGGATGGCCGTTGGACTTATAGCAGCCAAAAGCAAGTGTTCTTTTTGCCGGAAGGCCAGGCGGCTGCTTACCCTAACCCCGTACGCGAGGTGTTGCACGTACAAGTGGCACAAGCGAATAGCAGTGCAGTTGAGCTGTATCTATTCGACCTCAATGGGCAGTTGATGCGCGCGACCACAGCAAGTGCTACTGCTGGCAACTGGGTAGAGGTGAGCTTGCCTGTGAACGATTTGCCCACAGGCTGGTTTGTGTGGCAAGTAGTGGATGGTAGTCAGGCCTATAGCGGTCGAGTGTTGGTTATCCGATAAAATCGGGGTGTACATGAGCAGTATGCGACGAAAACAATGGATGAAGTGGCTGAGACGCATGGGCGTTGCAGGCTTTTTCTTTTTTCTTGCAAAAGGTGTCGTCTGGTTATTTGTCTTTTTCCAGATGGGAAAATGCGCAGTCGGATCCTCTGGTGGATAAGATGACTTCCTTTGTCCTGAGCCTTTTGCCTGGGCATATTGTATTTTTTGATGAATCAGGCACCTAAAGCTTCCTAATGTGCGTAATGGTATGGGTTGAAAAATGATTGTATGGAGCTTATCGTCAAAACTTTTAAGGGCCTAGAGCAAGTACTGGCACAAGAGCTGGAAGCCATAGGTGCACGCCAAATCCTGCCCAAAAACAGGGCTGTGCGCTGCGAAGGAGACCAGCAGGTGTTGTACCGTGCTAATTACGAGTTGCGCACGGCGCTACGCGTGTTGGTACCGCTATTTAGCTTTTTTGCTGCTGATGAAGAAGAACTGTATCTCCAAATGCGCCAGTTCAATTGGGCTGAAGTACTACAGCCCACCGAAACATTGGCAGTAGATGCCTTTACAGCGGGAGAGGTGTTTCGGCATAGCAAGTATGTGGCGCTCAAGGCCAAGGATGCTATCGTCGATCAGTTCAGAGACAAATTTGGGCAGCGCCCCTCTGTCGATGTAGCCCAACCTACAGTGCGCATTCATCTGCACGTGACGGGCACCGAATGCCAAGTGTCATTAGATAGCTCTGGCGAGAGCCTTCACCGCCGTGGATATCGCTTGGAAGGTGGGCCTGCACCTATCAATGAGGCTTTGGCAGCAGGGCTGGTGTTGCTGTCGGGCTATGATGGCAGCGGTCATTTTGTCGATCCCATGTGTGGCACGGGTACTATAGTGATAGAAGCCGCTATGATTGCCACGCGTACGCCACCGCAAATTGGCCGGAAGTGGTTTGGATTCAAGTCTTGGCGCGACTTCGATGGCAAGCTGTGGCGTCGGGTGTTGCGCGAGGCCAAAAAAAGACGTACTCCTCCTCGCCATGTCTTATTGGGTGCAGACCGAGATATGCGTGCAGTGCGCACTGCGCGCAAGAATGCCAATGTGGTGGGATTTATAGATGAAATCAGATGGGAACAGACAGACCTAAGACAGCTTCGACCTCCACGAGCTATACCTGGCAGTGTGCTCATCACCAATCCGCCTTACAACGAACGCTTGGCAATTGACGAGGCTTTCTACAAACAGATTGGTGATGTACTCAAGCAGCATTTTGTCGGATACGACGCGTGGCTGATTAGCTCCAATCGCCAGGCAATGAAGCGCATTGGCCTACGGGCTGCAGCGAAATATACGCTGTATAATGGCCCACTGGAGTGTACGTATAATCATTACCCCCTTTTTTCTGGCAAACCTGAGGAGGCATCCTAACTGAACTGATGTGGGATTGCCCTATTGTCAATAGCCTTGCAAAACATCTGTGTAAGAGCTGGCCTATAAACCTTTACCTTGCGTTTTGCAGGTGAGATAAAGTGATCTCAGCAAAAAAACCATTATGAGAACAGTTTTAGTTGTTTTGGCATGTGTCACGTCCACGTGTGTGGTTTTTGGTCAGCTTAATATGTCGTTGGTAGCCCATAAGACTTACGACGAGGAGTTGAGTGATGTGTGGGGATGGGTCGATCCCGATGATAGTACAGAATACGCCTTAGTAGGTGTGTACAGCGGATTGTCAATTGTGAGTCTGACAGACCCGGCTAACCCACAAGAAGTGCAGTTTATTCCAGGCCCTAACTCTATATGGCGAGATATCAAAACTTGGGGCAATCACATTTATGTCATTAATGAGACGAGTAATGGCTTGCTCGTGGTCGACATGAGCCAGGCTCCCGACAGCATCAGTTGGTACGAATGGTCACCAGAACTAAATGAGTTGGGCCAGTTGGAGAGCTGTCACAACTTATACATCGATGAGTTTGGCTATTGCTACCTAGCAGGGTGCAATCTCAATGGCGGGGGGATGCTCATACTCGACGTGTTTTCTACCCCTGGTACACCCCAATTTGTGGCGGCTGCGCCACCGTACTATGCCCACGATGTATATGCTCGGGACAATCGCATGTATGCTGCTGAGATCTATCAAGGACGCGTAGCCATATACGATGTAAGTGACAAAACCAATATCCAGCTGTTAGCTACCCAACAGACACCATTTCAGTTTACGCATAATACTTGGCTCAACGATGCAGGTGATGTGGTGTTTACCACCGATGAGAAGGGCAATGCTCCGGTTACAGCCTACGACATTTCCGATTTGAACAATATTGTTGAGTTGGATCAATTCGTGCCACTGGCTACTATAGGGCAAGGGGTGATTCCCCACAATGTACATGTTTGGAACGATTACCTCATCATCTCATACTATACGGCAGGCGGCATCATCGTAGATGCATCTCATCCTGACAACCTCATCGAAGTAGCCAATTTCGATACCTTTTTTGGCGGTCACGCCGGCTTCAATGGGGTGTGGGGAGCGTATCCCTTCTTGCCGTCGGGGCTTGTATTGCTTACAGATATTAGTAATGGGCTGTTTGTATTGCAACCCAATTACGTGCGTGCCTGTCGCTTAGAAGGACAAGTAACGGACAGCCAAACGGGGCTACCCATTGTGGATGTGGAGGTCATTATCAACTCGCCACAACCTAACAGTGCACAGACCGATCTTTTGGGGAATTACAAGACAGGACAGGCGATCGCAGGTACCTTTGAGGTGAGCTTCAGTGCTGTGGGCTACGTGCCTAAAACCGTCCAAGCTACTTTAGCCAATGGTCAGCTTACTATTTTGGATGTGCAGCTCGATCCTCTTGTCAATTACATGCTCGCTGGGCAAGTCATCAGTCAGGTAGATGGTGCGCCAATCCCAGGAGCTAAGGTCTTGTTGCAAGGAGTACTTACCTATGAGGTTGAAACCGATACCAATGGCCAATTTGTATTCCCACAAGTAATTGCTGGCAACTATGAGGTGTTTGCAGGCGCGTGGGGGTACCATACCGTTCAGGCCGATCCGATCAATTTGCAAGCAAATGGCAATATCACCATACCGCTACCTGTGGGCTATTACGACGATTTTATGCTGGATCTTGGATGGCAGGTATCCGGCGATGCCCTCACAGGTATGTGGGAGTTAGGTCAGCCCGTGGGCACTTTCTTTCAAGGGCAGCTCAGCAATCCCGAAGATGATGTGGACTACGATATTGGGGACAGATGTTACGTGACGGGTAACGGTGGAGGTAGTGCCGGCTTTGATGATGTAGATGACGGCGTAGTCGTGCTCACCTCGCCGCCCATGGACCTGAGCAATTACATAGATCCTGTTCTGACCTATAGTACTTGGTTTTTCAATGCCGGAGGTGGTGTGCCGCCCAACGATACCCTCACAGTACGCCTTTCAAATGGCACGGATGTCGTAATACTCGAGCAAATCGTTGCCTCTGCCAGTGAGTGGAATGAGCCAGTACAATGGCATCTTAAGGATTATATTGACCTTACTGATCAAATGACAGTCCAGTTCATCACCTCTGATTTACCAGAGAGTGGCCATTTGGTCGAAGCCGCAATAGATGCTTTCCGCGTGGAAGAAGGTATGGTTACATCTGTGCGTGATCCGGCAGAAAGCATTGTCTTGTTGAGGGCCTGGCCTAACCCCTTTAGCCATACGTTTTTTGTGAGCTGGAAGCTAGAGACCGCGCCTCAGCATGCGTCTTTACAATTAATTGATTCTACGGGTAAGATGTGGTGGAAAGACGCAGTTGATGTTATTGAAGGCCAACGCGTGCTCACTGTAGATCTTCCAGCTGGTGTGTACTGGCTTTATCTGGAATCAGATGGAAAAATGCAGGCATTAAAGCAGGTGGTGCGCAATTAAGTAATCTGTGCACTGGGAATGGTCAACATAAGCATAGAACTTACCCGGATAGGGCTTCTGTGGGTTGTGAGGTGGATTGGGCAAACAAACACCTTGCAACCCACAGGTCTTTTTAATAGGCCATTTTTTGCTTGGCCTTGTGTAAATTGCCTGCCTAACAAAACGCTCAAATTATGGCAAACTACAAGGTCAAGAAGAAGAAAATTAGAGCCGAAAAGCGCGAAAAAGAGGAATTGCGCAAATTCTTCATGTGGGTAGGCATTGTATTGGCCGTGCTTCTGTTCCTGTCTTACCTATGGTACCGGAACATGTAAAAGAGATGTGTATCTTTCCTGGTACATAGTTTAGAGAAGCACCATTGTTTTTTGCATCTTAGTGTAATGCGCTTTCCTTTTTATCTTTTAGATTAGATATGAGAGGGTACATTTACTCTTTGCCAGGGAGCGCCACCAAGACAAGTGTACGGCTGTCAGGGCTTATGGCTATTCGAGAGATTTTTGCCATTCGGTAGTTTTTGAAATCGGCCACCAGCACCCAGTGCTTGTCGCGCCCTGGCCGAAATTTGTACAGCTTGCTGCCGTGTGGTTGTAGCAATGTACCATCAGGCATTACGGCGAAATCTTCACTTCCGGGAAGACAAGCCACCAGATACTTTTGGTCAAGTGTATAGGGATCCACACTTTTGATGAACCATGCATCGGGTCGCTCTTTATGCACGAAGGCCAGGTGGCCATTGGGCAGCCGTTGTAACCCTCGTCCGATGTCAGATATCACAGGACGCGTCGACTCGTCTTTGGCATCTGCAATGATGAGTAGCGGAGGGTCATTGACAATAAACACGCCTACTTTTTTGTGGTCCAGCCAACAGTAATAGCCTACGCGCCGCAAATAGGGAAATACGGGTTGGCCATAGCCCAGCCGGTCTAAGGGAAAGCGCCACAGGCGTTGGGTGCGACCTTCGTCAGTCTCGACGCGCACAGCACTGAAATATAACTTATTGCTCATAAGACTGGGGCTGAACTCCGATTCGAGTGTAGCTGTCACTCGCAATAAGGTGTGTTGCCTCAAATCGAGCTGGTAAATATCCGTCTGATTGGAATCGGGTAAGCCTACAGTGAGCAATAACAAATCATTACTAATAAATGCAGGTTGGTTGTTATATCCATGGGGGTTAAAGGCACTCAAATAGCGAGCATTGGTGAAGTGCCAGATAGAATCGTTCTCCTGTTCAATGTCAAAGGCATACACTTGAGTAGAAGGCAGGTCGAGTTGCGCAACAACTGGTGCCCAAATAGCTAGCCAGAGCCATATGCTAAGGTGGTACTTCATGGCAATGAGGTGAGTTTTGAGCCGATAAGATAGCAATTGCATGACACATTGCGAGTTACATTACTGTGATGTATGCTTATACCTTATTTTTCACAAAAAAATGCTTGTCTCACTGTAAAAAAAGCAATATGGCTACACGAGTCGTTTGGCTACTCACACTGTTCACACTGTGCGGATGGGCAGGTACGATACTTACTGCTCAAACTGTGCTAACTTTAGAAGAGGTGGCGAGTGGATTTGACAAACCACTAGAAGTGATACATGCTGGTGACGAGCGGCTGTTCGTCGTAGAGCAACCTGGCCGTATCCGTATTCTCTGGCCCAACGGTACTGTAGCTGCTGAGCCTTTCTTGGATATCACGGACAGAGTCAACGACAATGCCAATGAACGCGGATTGTTAGGGCTAGCTTTCCATCCACAGTTTGCCGACAATGGCTGGTTTTACGTCAATTATACGGGAACCGGTGGGCATACGGTGATTTCTCGCTTTAGCCTGAGTGCAGATAGCAACGAGGCAGATGCACAAAGTGAATTGATTTTGCTCCAAATTGATCAGCCTTTTGCCAACCACAATGGCGGTTGCCTGCGCTTTGGCCCCGATGGCTATCTGTACATCGGTATGGGTGATGGAGGCGCCGGTGGCGATCCGCTCAATGCCGCGCAAGATCCACAATCTTTACTGGGTAAAATGCTACGAATCGACGTAGATGGCCCGACACCTTATGCTATCCCCTCAGACAATCCCTTTGCACAAGATAGCGCTGGACGAGATGAAATTTGGGCGTTGGGCTTGCGCAATCCTTGGCGCTTCAGCTTCGATCAGCTGAGTGGCGACTTGTGGGTTGCTGATGTAGGGCAAAATGAATGGGAAGAAATCAATTTTTTGCCGGCAGGCAGCATGGGAGGAACCAATTTCGGTTGGCGCTGCTATGAGGGCTTGGCCACGTATAACTTGTCGGGCTGTGCCAGCCCTCAGGCGTATACGTTCCCCATTCATGTATATGCTAATAGCAATGCTGTAGGCCGATCCGTTACAGGAGGCTACGTATATCGCGGGCAAAGCATGCCTGCACTTTATGGGCACTATATCTTTGGCGACTTCGTCTCAGGACGCATTTGGGCATTGCTTTACGATCCCACCTCGGGTACTACTCAGCTCAACGAGCTACTCGACTTTGCCGACTATGAATTGAGCTCTTTTGGCCAAGATGTATTTGGCGAGCTATATGCCTGTGGATATTCGTCGGGCAAGGTGTTTCGATTGGTCGATCAGTGTGCTTCGCTTAGCCTTTCGGCAAATGTAATGCCTCCGAGCTGTCCCGACACCGCCGATGGTACTATAGCTATTGAAGTGGTGGGTGCTCAGGGTACTCCTTCCCTGATGTGGAGTCATGGTGGAGTAGGTGCACTACAGGAAAGCTTACCTGCAGGTACTTATGGCGTGACACTCACCGACGCTTTGGGCTGTATGGTTGTAGATAGCTTTGTGCTTCAAGCACCACCTATCGATACACCCAGCATTTCGGTAACAGGAGCGCTGCTTTCGGTACCAGATCAATACGCTGCCTATCAGTGGCTACTCGATGGCCACCCCATCGATGGCGCCAATGCCCCGCAGTGGGAAGCCCAAGTGTCGGGCAGTTATTCCATAGAAGTACATACTGATAATGGCTGCATCGTGCGCAGCGAGCAAGTAGCTATTGTATTGACTAATGCACAATTCTTGCCCGAAGGCATACAGCACGTCCAGGTTGTACCCAACCCCTTTTCCGAAGAGGTGTGGCTACAGATCGAGACAAGTTATGCGCTTTCTACACGCGTTGTAGTGTGTGACTTGCAAGGACGCGTTGTATGGCAGCACACGTTGCAGCTAAATGGTCGTCAAGACATACCTTTGTCTTTAGCACACCTACCTAAGGGCGTATGGCAAGTTTATGTGTGTGCAGGCACAACTTGCTGGGTAGGTAGCGTAGTGAAACGATAACAACTATTTTGCTTGCTCGTTAGGCGGTGGGAAAGTACGAGCTCATGCAGCTACCACGCATATATTTCGACAATAGCGCTACCACTCCCGTAGATCCACGTGTGCGCGATGCTATGTGGCCTTGGTTTTTTGAAAAACCAGGCAATGCAGCAAGTCGCACGCATCCTTTTGGTTGGGAAGCCGAAGATGCCGTTGAGCATGCACGAGCACAGGTGGCCCAGTTGTTAGCCGTAGCTCCCCACACGTTGGTATTTACTTCGGGCGCTACAGAGGCTATCAACTTAGCTCTAAAGGGCGTGTTTGCTGCTGCTCCAGCGCATGCGGGCAAACATTTTGTGGTAGCCAAAACCGAACACAAAGCTGTACTCGATACTTGTCGTCGTATTTGTCAATGGGGGGGAGAGCTCACATTGGTCGACGTGCAGCCCAATGGTGTAGTGTGTCTGGATCGGCTCGAAGAAGCTATTCGTCCCGATACCGTCTTGGTAGCTGTGATGTGGGCCAATAACGAGACAGGCGTCATTCAGCCTGTAGCCCAGATTGGAGAACTGTGTGCCCGCCGTGAAATACTCTTTTTCTGCGATGCAACTCAAGCTGTAGGCAAAATACCGGTGAATCCTGAAGCGGTAGGTGTGCATCTACTGGCTTGTTCGGCACACAAGATGTATGGCCCTAAGGGCGTAGGTGCCTTGTACATATGTCCGCATCCGCGCGTGCACCTTGTACCGCTCATCGATGGTGGGGGGCATGAACGCGGATTGCGATCGGGCACGCTTAATGTGCCGGGCATTGTGGGCTTTGGCCAGGCAGCAGCTATTGCACAGGATGAAATGCCGGCCGAGGCCAAGCGACTGGCCGCATTGCGCGATCGGTTAGAGCAAGGCTTTTTGCAGTTGCCCCAGGTGTGGGTTAATGGTGCAGGTGCTCCGCGTCTGCCACACATGTGTAATATCAGCTTTCGCTTTGTAGAAGCCGAATCTTTGCTCATGTCTTTTAACCGATATATTGCCGTGTCTACGGGCTCGGCTTGTACCAGTGCCACTATGGAGCCTTCGCATGTGCTGCGCGCCATGGGGTTGAGTGCCGACGATGCACATGCAGCTATCCGCTTTAGCTTGGGGCGCTTCAATACGCGGCAGGAAGTAGATTTTGCGATAGAAACTGTGAGTGAGGCTGTCCGGCAATATCGGCAAACCAGCCCTATGTGGCAGCTGTTTCAGCAAGGAATGCTCGAAAGTTGAAGCGAACCGAGCTGAAAGTCTGTGATTGTGCACACAAATACTGGGGCTTTAGGCGTTGCCTCGTACAGCTTGATTTGTATAGATGGTAAAATTGCTCGTACATTTACTAATAGCTTTCAAACATTTGGGCCTATGATCAAAGTCTCAGATAGTGCACGTGACCGCATACTGGAAATTCTCAATGCTGAAGGTAAGAACCCACAGGAGTGGTTTTTGCGTGTGAGCGTGACCAGTGGTGGCTGCTCGGGCTTGACCTATCAGCTCGATTTTGACAATGAACTGAAAGAAGGTGACCAACAGTTTGAAGATAATGGCGTGCGCGTGGTGACTGATTTGCGCAGCTATCTGTTTGTCCACAATTCAACACTGCACTTTACAGCTGGCCTCAATGGCAAAGGCTTTCACTTTGAAAACCCCAATGCCGCTCGTACTTGTGCATGTGGTGAAAGCTTCTCGTTATAATAGGGCGCAAAGTGTTTTTTGAGTACTGTGTGTGATTGATGTAAAATGACCCAACAACTGTTATCCGAGCAGTCTCATAGCCGTATCTCAGCTCTTGAAGCCCAGCTGAATGCTAGCCAATCTTTGGCTGAGCAATTGGAACTGTTGTCTTCATTGGTGGAGGAGGCAACCTTCTCCAATCCGGAAAGGGCCCAGCAGTACTTAGAGACTATGGCTCACTTACTGAATGAGGCTCAAGGCAATGTGTGGGCCTACCACGTATTGTATGAATTACAGGTAGCATTTTTAGAGAATCAGCTGTACAATTATACCCTTTCGGAAAATCATTATCGAAAGGCACTATCGCTATTAAGTCAGCAGCCAGCAAGCCCACTGCGCGTGATGGCCATGTTGGACTTTGCCGCTACGCTGTCCAACTTGCAAAAATTTGAAGAAGTTGGTGGGTTGCTCAGAGAGGTGGAAGCCCTGTTGCAGTCGCACGTGCGCACTGACAATCGCTTGCTATTTCACTTCTATTTGCGCTCCGGCTACTTTGCGCTCAATTTGGGAGAGCTCACCGATGCAATTCGCCACTTCATGCAGGCCGAAGATATCTTTGCCCTGATTCCCCCTTCCGAGTTGGGATCTAAAGATTGGTATTTGCTTTCGCTGTTGTATGCAGGTAAAGGGCACGTATATGAACGCGATGGCGAGCCCGAACAGGAAATCACGGCCTTCAAAAAGGCTATAGAGATTTGCGAGCAAAAGGGGTTACGCACTCGCTTGTCTTGGAACTATCTCAATATGGGCAATAGCTACATGCGCCTACAAGAAGTAGGCTTGGCCAAGAAGTACTTCTACAAAACGATTCATGTCGAAGATGATTTGAACAAACAGAGCCGAGCCAGTGCTTTGGCCAATTTGGGGCGACTGGCATTGGCAGAAAATCGCTTTGAAGAAGCTAACGAGTATTTGCATCAGGCCAAGGCCATCTATCAATCTAGACGTCAACCCGATCATGGCAACATGGCATTGCTACACATGTGGTTTGGCGAGCTATATTTTCAGCGTAATGACTATGTGGAAGCAGAAGAGCACTATTTGCGTGCATGGAAAGCTGCGGAAGCTGGTCAGAGGGATGACTTGCTCGTGCAGTTGTGTCAGGCCTTTGCTGAATTGTACGAAGTGCAAGAAGATTACGAAACAGCTTATGGCTATCTGAAGGTAAAAGACGGCTTTTTGGCCAATTATCAGGCTGCAATGCGTCACGGAAAAGTGCGCGAGCTCGAACTCAAGTACGACTTGGAACGCCGTCGCAGAGAAGCAGAAGAATTGCGCAGCCAAACCATACACCTCCGATTACAGGCACTACGCGCACAAATGAATCCACATTTCATCTTTAATGTGATGAGTTGCATCCAGAGCATTGTCCGTGAAGGTGATTCCAAAAATGCAGATGAGTTCTTACACCGCTTCTCAATCCTCATGCGCCAATCGCTTAATTTCTCAGAAGTGGATTTTGTTACCCTGGAGGAAGAAGTAGAATTCTTGCGCAACTATCTGATAATCAACTCTAAACTGCGTTTTATGGGTAAAATGGAAGGGCGTATCGCCTTAGAAGAAGAGCTCCCCGATGAAGTGCTTTACTTGCCCTCCATGATCATACAACCGTTGGTGGAAAATGCTGTAGAGCATGGCATCCGACCTTTACAAGACAGAAAAGGCATCGTGGAGGTGACTTTTAGCTGGTTCGACGAGACCAATATCTTGTGCCAAATAAGAGATAATGGAATTGGCAGGGCCGCTGCCAAGCAGCGCAGTAAAAACCGCCCTAAGAAACACAAATCTCGAGGCATGGAAATCGTGCGCGACCGCCTGAAAATCCTGCACGATGAAAGAGGTTTTACTACTCAGCCATTACGTATTATCGATCTGACCGATCCGGCTACCAATCAACCTATGGGTACGCTTGTAGAAGTCATTTTGCCCACCGAAACGACCCCCCCCTCGGCTCACTTTAATTTCTGATTGGCCACTTACGAAAAAAAATACGCCGATTGTCAAATGTAGCCCACCTTTGAGAAAAATTTAATGCAGGTGGTGAAAAGGCGATGTATCTTGTACCCAGTTTTCTCATAGTATGTTTGTTTAGTCGTCCTGCACCTTATTTCCCTCCTGGGGTGCAGGATTTTTTGTTGCCTAAATCACGGGGTGTAACTCGAGTCTTTGTGTTGCTCGATATTAAACCACAACAGGCAACCATAAGATAGAAATACACTACCGCTCATTGCCATTCTCCCACTAATTGATAAAAAGAAAGACTGGAGCTTTTGGAGGCTCTTTCGCCTTGTAGCCCCAGCCATTAACTTTACACCAGTTTTCTCATAGTATGTTTTATTGTCCTACACCTTGAAGTCCCTTCCGAGGTGTAGGTTTTTTTACATATGTCCGTCATTTTAAATTTACATATTTGAATTTTCTAAATTCATGCCAAAAGTTTCACAACTATCGTATATACCACTGTGTTTTTTGTGGAAAAAGTTGTTTGGCAGTTTCTTACAAATAAGAAAAAAGTCTTAACTTAGCAATCGTGTAGTTTTCTCATAGTATGTTTAGTGCTCCTGCATCGGTCTAACCTCCCTTGATGCAGGAGTTTTTTGTAGTTTTTGCACAAAGTGTGTCAATTGAAAAAACCCATTTGCCAGGGTTTTAGGCGATGCATGATGAGTTTAAGGTGGAGTGGAACAACTTGTTGGGTGCGGAAAGCAAGCATGCCGGCAAAGAAGAAATCGGCACTGAAGCGCACACTGTGGTGTTGGATGATGGAGCACCAGGCTTCGTGCATGCCTTTAGACCAGTAGATGTCATCGAATAGGAGGATAGTACTGGAATGCGTGAAGGGTAGTAGTTGGCGGAAATAGCGGATTGTAGCTTCTTTGCGATGATTGCCGTCGATGAAGGCGAAGTCTATTTGGCCCAGTTGGGCTAGGGCGTGGGGGAGTTGTTGTTCGAAAGGGCCTTGCAATAGGGTGATGCTGGACTTTCTTTGGGCAAAGAGTTGTGAAGCGAAGTGCGCTGTTTGAGGACAGCCTTCTATGGTGATGAGTTTGGCATGGGGCGCGGCGCGATGCATACTGAGGGCCGACATGCCAAAATTGGTGCCCAGTTCGAGTATGGTCTTGGGGCGTGTGTAGCGCACCAGACGGAACAAAAACTTGTAAAAAAACAAGGAGCTACCAGCTGTGCGATAGCGCCGGCCTATAGTAGTGTGTTTTTTTTTTTCTGCTTGCAGCACCAGCTCCCAACTCGAGTAGTGTGATGGGTTGGTCATTGTTTTTTAGCTGTTGGTGCAGATGACTTAGTTCGTCGAAGGCGTAGAAGTGGCGATTATCATCTAGGGTTTCTTCTATTAGGCGGTAAGCAAAGGGGCTGTGCACGCGATAGCGCGTGTGTGCTTGCCCATAGAATGCTATCAGTTTTTGTAGGCGAAAGACCAGATCCACGATATAATGGGTTGTGATTTGTTTGCACAAAAAAAGAAAAAGCCTCCCGAAGGAGGCAAGAATAAAAAGGACGAAACAAAAATTACTTTTATTATCCTTTGCGTTGTTGTTCCTTTAATTTGAGTGTTTCAGCTTGCATTTCCTCACCTAAGCGTTGAGATGCAATCAGCGAGGTAACCATTTGGGTGAGCATGTCGGAAGCGGCTGAAGGGGCGTTGGGTAGCAAGATGAGGTTACTATTGGTACTTTCGCTCATGGCTTGCAGTGTATCGTAGTGTTGGGTGATGACAATAAGTGCAGATGCTTCTTGCGAGTTGATGCCTACTTGGTTGAGTACACCTACGGAATCTTCAAGGCCTTTGGCAATTTCTCGGCGTTGGTCTGCAATACCCTGTCCTTGTAGGCGTTTGCTTTCAGCTTCTGCTTTAGCTTTGGCCACGATGCGAATTCGCTCGGCTTCGGCCTCGAATTCGGCTGCTACTCTGTTGCGTTCGGCAGCATTGATGTGATTCATGGCGCGCTTCACTTCTTCTGCTGGATCGATGTCTGTGACCAGCGCTTTGACAATGATATAGCCATAGTCGTTCATGGCATCTTGCAACTCGCTCATGATAGCTATGGCGATATCATCTTTGCGTTCAAACACATCGTCGAGTTTGAGTTTGGGTACCTCAGCGCGTACTACATCGAATACATAAGAGGTAATTTGCTCTAAGGGGTTTTGCAGTTTGTAAAATGCATCGTAGATGCTTTCAGGCAAGATGCGAAACTGTACCGACACTTTGAGCTTGACGAATACGTCGTCTTTGGTTTTGGTTTCTACCAACACATCGAGCTGTTGAATTTTCAAGCTCAGGCGCCCAGCTATTTTGTCGAAGATGGGAATTTTGAAATGTAGGCCTGGGCCGCGCATGCTGTGAAACTTGCCAAAGCGCTCGACAACGGCAATGGTTTGTTGTTGGACAGTAAACAAGCTGCTAAAAAGAATGATAATGACAAGCAGAATGAGTGGCAGTATGACTTCAGGCATGGCTTGCGTTTTATTTCTGCTAAATCTATGCCCTTTTGGGAAATTAGGGAGGGCGTGATGGACTAATGCAGTGCCTTTGTCGACCAAAATAGCAACAGATAGTTGAAATAAAAAACGCGCTCTGGGATTGGTTACCTCTCAAAGCGCGTATGCATAGATGCTTTAGTGGTGCACACACTTAAGCGGTGGCTTCCGGCTTCTTTCGTTTGGTTTTGAACAGTTCCATCACTTCTTTTTCTGAAAGCAGGCCGGCTTCAGGAAAGTTGTTCGTGACAAACTTTTTGATGTCTTGATAGTCTTTTGCGCGTTTGTCTGTATAGGTTTTGATCAAGCGGCGAATGAAGGCGATAAGTGTGTGCTTGACGTCGCTTTTGAATTTCTCGTTGAGGAAGATGTCGATATATGTCTTAATAGTGGGAAAGAGTTGGAACATTTCAGCGTATTCCGACTCGTCTAAGTGCGTAAAGATGTGGTCAATGTACTGAAAGATAGTGCGTCTTACGCATTCATTTATGTTCGATAGGCCAGGATATGTATCATAGAATGCTTTTACTGCTTTCATGGCCACTTCCTGTTGGAAGCCGTGGGTATGCAGCGTTTCCATCAGGTCGTAGTAAGCAGTAACATTATCCTGAATGTTCCTGTCGATCGCTTGGCTCATGTGCAGATCGGCTTGAGGTGTGAGGGATATGTCAGAGCGGTTGTGTAACTCGAGCAGGGTGTCGAAAAACCATTCCTCAGCGTGCGGCAATTCTTTTCGAAACTTTGAAAGGAGCACTTTGAGTTGCTCGTTGTGCTCTGCTGGGCGATCGAAGAACATGGCATACAGCAAGGCGATGTAAAAGTGATCTTGAGAGCCAAACAGGGCTTCGTTCATGACAAAGCGATGCAGATAGGGTTGAATACTTTGATTAGGCAACTGGTGGTGGGTGCGGTAGATGAGAAACTGCTTGATTGACTCAGCCCATACACTCAGCTCGTTAAGCGTGTCGGGGAAATGCGTCGTGTAGAAGTTGCGATTTTCAAATTGTTTGCGGTAGCGTGTTAAGGCGATGCGGCGAGCAGTGACATCGCGATAGCGCTCTAAGCGTTGGGCATTGAGATAGTTTCGGATGCGTCTGTTGGTGAATGAGTTGATAAAGTTGGCCACCCAGATGTCGCTGCTCAAGGCAAAGCCGATTTGGATGGTTTGGCCGATACGCTTTTTCAATATTTCGAAGTTGGAAGAGTTGCAAATGGCAGTCAGTACATCTTTAAAGTGTTCTTGTGGAAAGATGTACTTCATGCTTTGCTCATCGACTACACCACGCAGTACAGCAAAGCCCAAAATCTTTTGCAAGAACAGACCTTCGAAGGCGGGGTCCATGAGCTTGCGCTCCAAGTCGAGCAGCTGGAGCGGGTTGTCGGTGGCTACTTGCTCGTATAGCTCGGCAATGGGTGGTTCGTACAGCTCTTTGAGCTGCAGGTAGTCTTCTTCTTCTTCTGTGTCGAGATATTTGGATAAGGCTTCCGATTGCTGGAGATGTGCTTTTAGGTTTTCGAGATATTCCTCGTAGGTCTTGTCTAATGGTACCATAACATGAGTATTTTAAAACGGAACCTGACAAAGCTACTATGAGCCTTGTCAGGTTCTGTAATGTGAAATCGCTGTTCGTGGCAAAGATACGAATTAGCACTCATGCGTGCAAAAGGCAAAGTGCCATGCTCGTCAATGAGCACGGCACTTGTGTCTTGCGCTTGCTGCACGTTGGGGTGCTTCTGTGGAGCTTGTTATTCTTCCGAATTGGCTTCTTCCTTTGTTACTTCATCTTCTGAATCTTGCTGCTCCTGTTGCTGAGATTGTGTGTTTTCTTCTTCAGTGGCAGCAGCTGGCTTAGGCGTCGTAGAGGTGGGTGCTTCGCCAGAGATAGCGCGATGCCATGCGCGGCGTTCTGCTGCAGCAGCTTCAAAGCGGGCAGCAATTTTAGCATCCTTGACCTGAATGTATTCTTGGTACATCTGTTCTGCCTGTTCAGCTGTCAATGCACCCTTTTTGACACCACGCATCAGGTGTTTGCGATACAGTACGCCTTTAAATCGCAAGATGGCGCGTACCGTATCGGTGGGTTGTGCCCCTTTCATCAGCCATTCGAAGGCTTTGTCGCGATCCAGATGGATCGTAGCGGGCTTAGTCATGGGGTTATACGTGCCGATGCGCTCGATGTACTTGCCGTCGCGTGGGGCTCGGCTGTCGGCTACGACGATGTGGTAGAAAGGTTTTTTTCTACGGCCTTTGCGTTGTAAACGCATTTTAACTGCCATGAATCAGTGTATTTGTGGTTTAACCATACCCGATTACTCTCGTCAAGAGACGTCGGGTCATTTCGAGGCGCAAATGTAGAAGCTTTTTGGATAATGGCCAACTCTTTTGCTTAGGCATGCCGTTTTTCTCGGTTAAAAGGGCTTAGTTGTTGAGGAGGTTTTTGAATCGGGGGCGGTGTGGAGTAGTATTGCCCATGTGTTTTCGCTTAGCTGCTTCGTAGGCTTGGTAGTTGCCTTCGCAGAAGACTACTTGGCCTTCATCTTCAAATGCCAGAATGTGTGTGGCCAATCGGTCGATAAACCAGCGATCGTGGCTAATAACCATCACGCAGCCGGCAAAGTGCGCCAAAGCTTGTTCTAAGGCGCGCAAGGCGTGCACGTCGAAGGCGTTGGTTGGCTCATCGAGTAGCAATACGTTGCCTCCATCTTTAAGCGTGAGTACTAAATGTAGACGGTTGCGCTCACCACCGGACAGGCTGCCCGCTTTTTTTGTTGGTCGGTTCGTCCAACAATAGGATATCGGGCTCTGAGAGCAAGAGGCGCCAAGGCTACGCAGCGCCGTTCGCCTCCAGAGAGCACGGAGATGGGGGCTTCATCAGGGGGACAACGCAGTGCATCGAGTGCTCGGTCAATTTTGTGGTCCAGCTCCCAGGCGTTGTGCTGGTCGAGTTTTTCCATGAGCAGGCCTTGTTGGTCGATGAGTTGCATCATTTGGGCTTCGTCCAATGGCTGGTTGAGTTGTTCGTTTACTTTGTTATAAGCCTGCATCCATTGGATTACTTCGCCTAGCCCTTCTTCTACCACCTGCGTACAGCCTTGGTTTCATCAAGTTGGGGGTCTTGAGGAAGATAGCCTATTTCCCAGTTGCCATCGAATTTGATCTTGCCTTCGTATTCGCGATCAAGGCCGGCAATGATGTGCAAAAGGGTAGTTTTGCCGTAAGCATACAACCAACCACGTCTTGTTTAGGCTGAAGATCGGTGGTAGTTTTGGGGCTACACCAAAGCTACAAAAAATATGAAAAAGAAAGTGGGAAAGGCCTATTGGACGGCCATACTTGAGCGCTACGAAAAGCACGATGGCAGCATTAGGAGTTTTTGCAAGCAGCAGCACATCAGTGAAGCTAGTTTTTACCAATGGCGTAAGAAGTTGGGCAAGGAGCCGGCAGGAGGCTTTGTGGAACTACGAGCTGCTGCTACTGTTGAGGTGCAGGGTGTTGTGGTGTCATTAATGGGTAGCAGGGTTAAAATAGAGCTGCCTCCACACTGGGATGCAGAGCAACTGGCCACCCTCATCAATGCGCTGCAAATATGTTGAGTCTTGGATTGAACAGAGGCATATACCTTTACAGCCAGCCTACGGATATGCGTAAAGGTTTTGACGGACTGTGCGGGCTGGTTCGGCAACATTTCAAGGTTCCTGTTTTGAGTGGAGATCTGTTTGTTTTCATCAACCGCCGCCGCGATAAAATGAAGCTGTTGTATTGGGACAAAGATGGCTTTGTGCTGTTTTATAAGCGACTGGAAAAAGGTACGTTTGAGTTGCCGGCTATGGGTGCTAAACAGGTCTGCGAGCTGGACCGGGCTACCTTGCTGCTGATGATAGAAGGTGTGGAAATAAAAAATATAAAAAGGCGAAAAAGGTGGCGCCGAAGTGCCTAGATAAAGAGAAATATTTCTTATCTTGTGTCCATGACAAAGGCACAGCTTTTAAAAGAGCATGAGGCTTTAAAGCAAGAATATGCCATACTTAAATTCCAGTATGAGCAGTTGCAGAAATTGATTTATGGCCCCAAGTCAGAGCGCAAGCCACAACCGGTTGTGCCTGGTCAGTTGCACCTTTTTGAGCAGGAAAAACCCGATGATCAGCCGGAGCCGGAGACTACAGAGGTTAAGCCTCACAAGCGCCGCAAGAGCAAGGCGCATCCTGGTCGCAACCCGCTGCCGGAGCACCTGCCTGAAGAGGTGACGGTTATTGAACCGGCAGAGGATACCAGCGGCATGGTGAAAATTGGGGAAGAGCGCACAGAATACATAGACTATACACCGGCATCTCTGGTAAAGAAGGTTATCATTCGTCCCAAATATGCTGACCGGAAGAAGGAAAGGATACTGATTGGTCAGCTGCCGGAGCGTCCTTTGCAGAAGAGCATTGCCGGGCCGGCCTTACTTGCACATATAGAGGTGAGCAAATTCGTATATCACCTGCCATTTTATCGGCAAATACAGCAAATAAAGCGGCAATATAATTGGAATTTAAGCCCTGTAACGGTAAATGAATGGCACCGGGGTGTGTGCCGTTTACTGGAGCCGCTGTACCAGTGCCTTGTGCGTCAGGTGTTGGCCCGGAGCTACTTGCAGGCAGACGAATCACCCATCAAGGTACTGGACAAAGACGTAAGGGGCAAAAGCCATCAAGGCTACATGTGGGTATATTATTCACCTGAAGAGCGACTGGTGTTTTTCCAGTATCGCAAGGGCCGTGGGCATCATGGCCCTCGGGAAATGCTGGAGCAGTACCGGGGTTATGTGCAATGCGATGGTTATGCGGTTTATGAAAAAGTAGCTAAGCAGCTCAAAGGGATCAAGCTGGCAGGCTGCTGGGTACATGCCCGTCGGTACTTCCACCAAGCGCTTCAAAGTGAACCGGTAGCAGCCAAACAGGCCCTCAAATTCTGGGCCGACCTTTACCGGCACGAAGCCTTGTGTCGGGATATGTCTGCGGCGCAGCGCAAGCAATATCGGCAAAAAAACCAAAAGCCCATAGCCAAAGCGTTGTACAAGTGGGTGCGTGAAAAATGTGAAACGACCCTGCCCAAAAGCCCTATGGGAAAAGCTCTGTATTATTTTACCAGTCAATGGCCCAAGCTGGAGGTGGTTTTTGAAGACGGTCGGCTTGAGTTGGACAATAACCTGATCGAAAACAAAATCCGGCCACTGGCCCTTGGCCGGAAGAATTACTTGTT
>JALSGS010000010.1 GCA_026982695.1 Saprospiraceae bacterium | reverse complement strand
ATATCGGCTCCTTGATCGGCACAATAGCGAAACATGGCTTCGGTAGTGCGCAGCCCAAACGTAGGACCATGTACAGGCATCCATCGAGCTCGCGGTGCTACCCCAACTATACCTTGCCCATTTGTGGCAGCCAAGGCCAAACTGGCTACAGGCGTACCGTGCACATAGCGCGAATCACCTTGAGGAATGTGGCTGGAAGCCGTGCGCAAATTCCATGGCTTGACTACTTTGCCTTGCAAATCGGGGTGATTCAAATCGAAACCCGTATCGATGACGGCTATGGTAATCTGATTGCTACCCAAATGCCCTAACCGTTGCCATGCATCAATTACACGTGCATCTGCGCCAGGACGAGCGCGCTGCAGATTGTCGGGCAGTAAACCCGTATTGCGCAAAGGCCACTGCCAAGGCAATAACGAATCGGAAGGTAAGGTGAAACTATATTCATCGAGCAAAGCTTCCATGTCGGGCTCGGCATGCAGCACCAAAGAAGAGGCCTGCAACCGCTGAGCCACTTTGACAGGATTAGGCGACTGGGATGTGACACGCGCGATCAACCGTAATGGACTACGCCGCTCTACTAGCTCTAACGCAAACTCATCGAGAGCCAGCAACTGCTCTTGCTCACTTACCCCCTCAGCAAAAATGAGAAACAATTCACCAGTAGGCACTAATGGCTTGGCGCTACCTGCAGCAAAATACACGTGAGTACCTAGCTGTACTTCTGGATGCTGGCGCAATCTATCCAACAGTGTATCGATATCAGCAAGTTGATCCTTAGGCCTCACTACATCAAACCCACCCATGTCAGCTATAGTTAGTTCTGTACCTAAATCCTTTAGCCGATCCTTGGATTGCACGCGTAAACCCATTAAATGGCGGCTCTTAGCTAACTCGATAAGCCGCTTACCTAACTTGACTCGATGTGTACTCATAGCCTGTTCTGTTCGGTCTTTGGGTGAATAACTATAGCTCGCTTCAGCAATATAAGTGCTCTGCAAAATACAAATAACCCATTAGCCTCAGCTAAAAACAAAAAAGAAGGGTCGGCAGTGCTGTCGACCCTTTATAACATCATTTGGCTTTAATCTCTTCTCATGTATTCAGGCACGTACCCGATTTCGCGCCTCATACATCTTGCGCAATTTTCGACGTGCAAAGAAAATGCGACTCTTAATCGTGCCTAAAGGTGCATTCAATTCTTCTGCTATCTCATCGTACTTGTAGCCCTTGTAAGCCATCCAGAAAGGTCGCTTGAAGTCTTCAGGTAACTTGCTGACCAGTTTGAGAAGATCTCGATACGAAATCTTCATCTCTGCATCGTTCTCCACCACCCGCTCACCCGAATTGATATAGTAATTATTCGGTGTTTGATCGAGAATAACGCCTCGACGTACTTTCTTGCGATAATTATTGATGAAGATATTTCGCATTATCGTCACTGCCCATGCTTTAAAGTTTGTGTTGGGTTTGAACTTTTCTGCATTAGACATGATTCGGTAGATGGTATCTTGGTAAAGATCATTGGCATCTTGCTCGTTGCCCGTCAACTTGAGTGCAAAGGCGCGCAATGTGGGCTCCACCTCTTCAATGAGTGGATAAATTTCCTTAATCATGACAGCCAGGTTTTTTGGTTCTCCATTTACTTGAGGCATCTCTTTATGAAATGTAATTTCAGTTTACAAAAGTACGAATCAAACGGGGTTTTGTGTCAAAAATTTTTACTATTTAGACTATTTTCAGATACTTTAATACTTTTTTAACTATCTCTCGATCACGGTAAACTTAGGCACCACAAATACTGTTCCCTATGTGATTCAGGAAGGTGAGCAAGATTGCATGCAATGGAAAAATTTTTTACGCCAAATCCCTAAAATTGCTGGTCAAAATGGTCAAACACGCGGATCAGATGGAAACAAACGGTCAGAAAAGCACTAAAGCTACCCACTTTCTTGCCAGCAATTTGCGCCATTTACGCAAGCTCATGGGTATGAGCCAGGAAGAGCTGGCCGAACGTGTTGGGCTCAATCGAGGTAATATTGCCTCATATGAAAAGGGTACGGCTGAGCCAAAAGTGTGCAATCTATTCCGCATCTCAGAAGTATTCGGTGTAGATCCGCGTATGTTGGTACTTGCCGACCTTTCCGAATTAACTGCTGCATCCAATGGACACACCGTTGATGTACACCGATTCACACGGGAAATGCAAGAAACTATCGCCCTTTTCGAGAAGAAAGCCAAAGAACTGGAAGCCGTGCTCACCAGCTTGCACACTTACTATCAGTATAAGAAAAAATCGCTCGAAGACTTGCCCAATGAAATGCGTCTAATGCTCACCGAATTTGAAAAGCTCTATGAAATAACCTGTGAGCTGATGTACTCACACGAAGCCTTGATTGCCCTGATCAAGAAAAAGTGTAGGTGCTAACCACACAACACAAAGACACTATAATACAAGTGCCTCACCAACTCAAAAGCACATATTGCACCTGGCTGGTTTTACACTCCCCTACTTTTTGGATTAGCCATGTCATGTGTAACTAGCTGCGATCAACGTTGTTGATTCCATCCTGCCTCACAGGTCGCTAGCAATGTCGAGGCATCCAAACAATATATCGACTCATCCCACCAAACAGCTGGTTTTATTATTTTATATTTCCTTACTTTTTCGTGCCTCACATATGTATTCTATGCCCTATTATTACCAATAGGATAATACATCGCACAGCCATTCACCCTTAACTGTCTGTGCAGGTTGGCAAGTCGAGAAAGTATGTATTCACCTCACAAAACAACGAACTCCATGAAACAATTGATACATTACTTCTTGCTACCCGTACTATTTTTGGCATGTGGCCCACTCACAGGGCAAGAACTGGTCGACATAACATACTTAGGGCACCAAACAAAGGACGAGCTCAAGGCACAATTCGGCACTCCGCTTATTAACTACGGCGTAGATTTATATAAAGTCCTATACACAACCGTTGATGTACAGGGCATGCCCGATACCGCTTCGGGCTTATTGGTCGTGCCAGCCGATACTACCAAAGTTTTCCCCATACTCTGCTACCAACACGGCACTTCCACATCTAAAGACGATGTGCCAAGCAACCTGTCAGGCGACATCTTGCCCATTCTATTTGGGGGGTTGGGCTATATCACTTCAGCTGCCGACTATCTGGGGTTGGGTGCCTCACGTGGTTTCCATCCCTACGTACATGCCGATTCGGAAGCGTGGGCCGCATTGGACATGCTGCGCGCCGTAAAAGCCTACATTGCTCAATCCGATGCAATACACATCAACGACCAGCTCTTCGTGACGGGTTATTCGCAAGGTGGGCATGCCAGCATGGCACTGCATCGGTCCATCGAATTAGCTTATGCCGATGAGTTTGAAGTCACAGCAGCAGCGCATTTGTCAGGACCTTACAGCATCTCTGGGGTCATGCGCGATATGGTGTTGAGCGAAGCAGAATACTTTTTTTCGGGCTATCTGCCCAATCTCGTCATGGGCTACAACGAAGTGTATCAGCTCTATGATAGCCTCGAGCAGGTGTTCAAGCCTGATTACGTACCCTTTATAGAATCCTACTACGATGGAACGATCAACCTCATTCAGCTCACTACAGCACTAAACTCATTGCTGCTACTCAATGAAGGGGCACAAATTCCTCGATTCATATTCCAAGATACACTCATCGATGCCTTGCTTACTCAGCCCGATCACCCCTTTAACTTAGCTTTAGCCGATAATGATACACATACCTGGCCAGCTCAAGCCCCTACGCGCTTGTACTATTGCACGGCTGACGATCAAGTGCCTTTTCTAAATAGCATTGTGGCAGATTCAACCATGAATGCTTTAGGGGCAATCGATCTGTTTGCCTACGACGTCAGTCCTACCAGCGATCATGGTCAATGTGTCGCACCTGCCGTACTCAACACAGCACTGTTTTTTCAAATATATCAACAAATTGGCACGCTCACGCCTACTACTTGGGTCACGCCGCCCCGACTTAAAGTTTGGCCCAATCCTACTACGGACTACTTGTACATTCAAGGGGTAGAACAAACTACTCAACTGGATCTATTTGATGCTCACGGGCGTAAGGTCTATCAATACACAGGGAGTAATGAGGTACACGAAATTCCAGTAGCTCATTTGCCTCGTGGGTGGTACCTGTTGCAAGGTACAAGTCCGCGCTATCGCTGGCAAAAACGCATCGTTCTGCAATGAAAAGCACTTCTTTGCACCCAAGTAAAGGGGCAGTGATGGCATGTCACTGCCCCTTTTTGCTGCTCAGTTCGCCTTGATCGTTTGCGCAGTTTTTGGCTTATATTTGCCGAACAAATGTTCGTACTCTTAATTGCATATTGCCCATGTCCCGATTTCACTCCTTACGCATCGCAGAAGTGAGACGCGAAACTGCCGAGTGTGTCAGTGTGGCACTAGAGGTACCCGCCTCGCTGCAGCCGAGTTTTCGCTATGCGCCAGGGCAACATCTGACGCTTCGCACAGTGATAGATGGCGAAGAAGTGCGCCGCACCTATTCACTGTGCAGTGCGCCCCACGAAGGGTGTTGGCGCATTGCCATTAAGCGGGTGGCTGGCGGCAAATTTTCCACCTGGGCTCACACCCAGCTACGTGCAGGCATGTCGCTCGATGTGATGCCCCCGATGGGGAGCTTTGTATTGCCATCTGATTTTGCTGGCAAAGCTTTTGTCGCCTTTGCGGCAGGCAGTGGCATCACTCCTATTATGAGTATGGTCAAGACGGTATTGACCCAGGACGATCGGGCGTCATTTTTACTATTTTACGGCAATCGCACCACTGATTCGATTATCTTTCTCGAGGAGCTCGAAGCATTGAAAAACAAATACCTTTCGCGCTTTTCTTTGTACCATTTGCTCAGCCGCGAGCATCCAGGAGCTGAGCTTTTCTTTGGTCGCCTTACGGCTGAAAAATTGCGACAGTTTGCCGGCAAATTATTCATGCCTTTAGAAATTGACGGTTATTATCTGTGTGGGCCTGGCGACATGGCCCAGAATCTCAAACGCACTTTGGTTGAAGAGTTAGAGGTGCCTGCATCACACGTACATTACGAATTGTTCAGTGTGCCAGGTCAAAGGCGCGCCGCAAAAGGCAAAGAACAGAAAGACGATCGCTTGGTAGCCTCATCTTTGATTACCGCCACTCTCGACGGGCAAACTTTCGACTTTTCGCTGAGGCAAAAAGGGCAAACCATTCTCGATGCGGCCTTACAGGCAGGTGCTGACTTGCCTTTTGCCTGCAAAGGCGGTGTGTGTTGTACGTGCAAGGCAAAGGTATTAGAAGGGCAAGTAGCGATGGATGTCAATTATGGCTTAGAGGCAGATGAGGTAGCTGCTGGTTATGTGCTTACCTGCCAGTCGCACCCACTTACAGAGCGGGTACGTTTGAGCTTCGATGAGTAAATATCGATTTGCACGCGGCTTGTGCCAACAAAGTGCCATTTTTGTCCTATATCGAATTGCCATGAAACGAGAAGAAGCACCTCACACCATGACGCCGCGTAAGGAAGAGATCTTCAAAGTAGCCGCACGCCTATTTCAAGAAAAGGGATACTCAGCCACTTCGATGCGCGATCTAGCTAGGGCACTGGGGCTCAAGCCTTCTAGCTTGTACAGCCATATTGGTGGCAAAGAAGAGATCTTGCGCAAGATATGTTTCGACAATGCCGAGCGCTTTCTCGATGGCATCAGCCAAGTGGAAGCTATGCCACAAGCATCTGCTGCAGCACAAGTACGTGCACTCATCAAGCTACACATTGAAGTGGCCCTACACGACATCACATCTCTTACCGTCTTCAACGACGAATGGCGGCATATGAGCGAGCCATGGCTGTCAGCTTTCCGCGCTATGCGGAGAGATTACGAGCGCCGCTTCCTTCGCATCATTGAACAGGGCATTGCTCAAGGCGCGTTTAAGCCGCTCAACCCACACACAATTTTGTACACCATACTCAATGCAGTACGCTGGTTGCACTACTCGCACCCAAAGAAACGCGCAATCAGCCCGAAACAACTAGAAGACGACTTAGTTACTTTACTCATGGAAGGATTGCTGCACACTACCACATCTACATCATGAAGTATTTGCAGAGAATTCACCACGTCGCACTACACGTCGCCGATGTAGCGCGAAGCATTGCCTTTTATAAAGAGGTATTGGAGTTGTCTCAATTACCTCGCCCTGCATTCGACTTTCCCGGTGCATGGTTTGGCTTAGGAGATGGTTTTGAGCTGCACCTCATTGGCGGGCGTACTGAACCGGTACACAGTGCTAGCCGTGGCAATCACTTCGCCCTTTTAGTAAGCGATATTCAGGCAGTAGCCCAACACTTGCGCAGCAAAGGCCTCAGTTTTCGAGGACCTAAGACGCGCCCCGACGGTGCTTGGCAAATTTTTCTGTCCGATCCCGATGGGCACACCATAGAGTTCACGCAACTATTGCCATGAGCTACCACCCCATACTTGTCGCTGCAAAAACATAGACATATTATGAGCCCAACTATTCGCAATTGGGGTGGCAATTTGCAGTTTCGACCAGCTACGATCTGCTATCCCGACTCCGAAGAAGCCATCATCCAGTTGGTACGACGCGCCCGAAAAGAGGGGCGCCGGATTCGGGTGATGGGCGCCGGCCATAGCTGGATGCCACTGATCCAAACTGATGATCTGCTCGTGTCGCTCGACCGATGGGCGGGCATTGAAGCCATCGACCACACGCGCCGTATTGCTACCGTACGAGCCGGTACGCGGCTACGCCACTTAGGACCCGCGCTCGCACAACAAGGACTGGCTATGGAAAACTTGGGCGATATCGATGCCCAATCCATTGCTGGTGCGCTACTTACCGGCACCCACGGCACAGGAATACAGTTCGGCATATTGGCCACCCAGCTCGAGTCGATCACCTTTGTCGATGGCCGAGGCGAACTGGTCAGTTGTAGTCGTACGCAACAAGCTGAATGCTTCCGAGCTGCAGCTGTGTCATTGGGCACACTGGGTATTGTAACGCGCCTGAGTTTGCGCTGTGTGCCCGCCTTTCAACTCAAAGAACACACCTTCAAGGGGCACCTCGACGGGCTGCTCAGCCAGCTTGACAACTACCTGCAAGCCCATCGAAATGTAGAGTGTTATTGGATCCCCTATACTAAAGCCTTGCAGATCAAAACATGGAACGAAACAGAACAAGCACCTCGTCGCGGTGTGCGATGGTGGTACAACAAAGTGCTATTGGAGAACGTAGCACTAGGTGCACTCATGCACTACTGCAAATGGCGCCCTCATCGCATTCCTCGTGTCAACAAGTTCGTGGCATCACTTATCAGCGACAACACCTACATCGACCAAAGCTATCGGCTCTTTGCCTCACCGCGCTATGTTCGATTTATGGAAATGGAATACAGCTTGCCCATTGAGCAGTTTCCGCAAGCCATGCGTGCACTTGAGGAAGCATTCTATTTCCAACGCTTTCACGTAGCCTTTCCGATTGAGTGCCGCTTTGTACGGGGCGATTACTTAATGCTTTCGCCAGCCACAGGTCGCAATAGTGCCTACATTGCCGTACACCAGCTCAAAGGCATGCCGTGGCAGGACTATTTTCACACAGTTGAAGCCATTTTTCAACACTACGGTGGCAGGCCCCATTGGGGAAAAATACACACTTGCACAGCCAAAGAGCTGGCTCAAATGTATCCCGAATGGGATCAGTTTAATCGCATCAGGCACATACACGACCCCGATGGCATCTTTCTCAACTCATGGCTTGAAAAAATCTTTGGATACCCCACCTAAAAGGCTCATCATAAAAAAAAACCCACTAGCTGTTATTTAGAGGAAAATATCTACAATAAATACCGCAAAACTTAGCTTTGCTCTGCTTAATGCGCCATACATACAATAAATAAAACAAAAGGCTTAGAGCTACTGCTATGGCGGACCACATTCACCCCATCTTCGACCGGCTCATCCCACGCGCTGCACGCCAACGCTTTCTGCTGCAGCGCAGCTGCGCGGTATGGCTCACTGGCTTATCGGGCTCAGGGAAAAGCACCATCGCACAGCAACTTGATTATCAACTATTTACCAGGGGGTTCTTTGCTCAGGTGCTCGATGGCGACAATATGCGTACAGGGTTAAACAGCGATCTGTCTTTTAGCCCTGAAGATCGCGTGGAAAACATTAGGCGCATCGCCGAAGTTGCACGCCTCTATGTCCATAGTGGTATTATCACATTGTGCGCATTTATCAGCCCCACTCGGCAAATGCGCCAAATGGCGCGCCGCATTATTGGCGAAGACGACTTTATCGAGGTGTTCGTAGATGCACCACTTGAAGTATGCGAACAACGCGACGTCAAAGGCCTATATGCCAAGGCACGCCAAGGCCAAATCAAGGGGTTTACCGGTATAGATGCTCCTTACGAAAAGCCCCTTCAACCTCACGTACATCTGCGCACACAAAACTGTAGCGTAGCGCAAAATGTAGAAGAGTTGCTACAATTCTTATTGCCGCGCATCTATCCACAGTAGTCGTTACTTCTCATGCTTCCAATTGTTACTACTCAAAACAAGCACTATCTATGACCCACTATCAGCTGAATCACTTACAAGAGCTCGAAGCCGAAAGCATATTTGTCATCAGAGAAGTAGCCTCCCAGTTCGAAAATCCCGTCATTTTGTTTTCCGGTGGCAAAGATTCCATTTTGCTCACCCACCTAGCGAGAAAGGCATTTTGGCCTGCGCGCATCCCCTTTCCATTGCTCCACATCGATACAGGACACAACTTCCCCGAAACCATCGAATTTCGAGACCGACTCGTAGCCCAGCTAGGTGTGAAGCTCATTGTCGGTTCCGTAGAAGAAGCCATCAACCGAGGAGTAGTGCAAGAAGAAAAAGGCTACAACGCCTCGCGCAATTACCTACAAACCGCCGTACTACTCGAAGAATTGGAAAAAGGCAAATTTGATGCAGCTTTAGGTGGTGGCCGCCGCGACGAAGAAAAAGCAAGGGCCAAAGAGCGGTTCTTCTCGCACCGAGACGAGTTTGGCCAATGGGACCCCAAAAACCAACGGCCCGAACTGTGGAACTTGTTCAATGGGCGCAAACACTACGGCGAACACTTTCGCGTCTTCCCTATCAGCAATTGGACCGAACTGGACGTATGGACTTACCTCATGCTCGAAGGTATCGAGCTACCTAGCCTCTATTTTGTACACGAACGCTCCTGCATCGTACGCGATGGGGTAATCTTGGCCGCAAGCCCCTACTTGCCCCTCAAGCCTGGTGAACGACCCAAGCGCATGCGCGTGCGGTTTCGCACCATCGGCGATATGACCTGTACAGGAGCCATTGAATCAGATGCCGACACCATCGAAAAAATCGTTGCCGAAATTGCCACTACGCGCATCGCCGAACGCGGAGGACGTGCCGACGATCACCGGTCCGAAACAGCCATGGAAGACCGAAAAAAAGAAGGCTACTTCTAAGCACAAATAATCTGTTTGGCCCATTACATGCTTCAAAATCATTTCCATCTGCCATGATGAAACAAAAAGAACCTCCTATACAGCTATATCAAGGCGAACTGCTGCGATTCACCACAGCAGGTAGCGTAGATGACGGAAAAAGTACACTCATCGGCCGACTGCTATACGATAGCAAATCCATATTTGAAGATCAATTAGATGCCATTAAGACTGCCAGCCAACGTCGTGGTGAAGAAGGCATTAATCTCGCACTGCTCACCGATGGGTTACGTGCCGAACGCGAACAAGGCATTACTATAGATGTCGCCTATAGATACTTTGCCACGCCCAAACGCAAGTTTATCATTGCCGACACGCCCGGCCATATACAATACACGCGCAATATGGTCACTGGTGCCTCCACAGCTAATGTGGCCCTTATACTGATAGACGCGCGCAAAGGGATCGTAGAGCAAACGCGAAGGCATGCCTTTATCGCATCGCTACTGCAAATCCCACACCTGGTCATTTGCATCAACAAGATGGACTTGGTCAATTACAGCCACGAGGTGTATGCACAAATCAAAAGTGAGTTTAAGCATTTCAGCAGTAAACTCGACGTCAAAGACGTACACTTCATCCCCATTTCCGCACTTAAAGGCGACAACGTAGTGCATCGTTCCAAACGCATGCCTTGGTACGAAGGCCCCACCCTCATGTACTACCTCGAGAACGTACACATCGCTTCCGACCACAACCTTATCGACTGCCGCTTCCCCGTACAGTACGTCATCCGCCCCAACACCGATGCTTACCACGACTATCGCGGCTACGCCGGTCGCGTAGCAGGTGGTATCTTCAAAAAAGGCGATGAAGTGATGCTACTACCCTCGGGCTTTACCACCCGCATCGCGCGCATCGATACAGCCGACGGCGAAGTACCCACAGCCTTTCCCCCTATGTCGGTGACTATACTATTGGAAGACGACTTTGACCTCAGCCGTGGTGATATGATCGTACGCGAGCACAACACCCCCGCCATTAGCCAAGACATCGAAGCGATGATCTGTTGGTTTAACCCACGCCCCCTCCAAGCACGAGGCAAATATGCGCTGATGCACACCACTCAGGAAGTGCGCTGCATGGTCAAAGAAATACGCTACAAACTCGACATCAACACGCTACACCGCAACCTAGAAGATAAAACCATTGGCATGAATGACATTGCACGCATACGCCTACGCACGACAAAGCCTCTCTTTTACGACCCCTACCGACAAAACAGAAATACCGGCTCGCTCATCCTGATCGACGAGCACACCCACGAAACCGTAGCTGCCGGCATGATCATCGAATAGTCATTTCCTTACCACCGGCCTTACGGGAAAAGGGGTGCCGGTGAAGGAAAAAAGCTTTAGAAGCTTGCTTGTAAGAAGTGATATTTTTACCTTTGCGTCCGCCTTCGGAAAAGTTCCGATGCCTCATGCAAGCTCCCAAATGAGTATTCGCGGGAAAAGTCGATCTGGAGTTTGCTCGTGATCGCTATATGGGTGATTAGCTCAGTTGGTTTAGAGCGCATGCTTGACAGGCATGAGGTCACTGGTTCGAATCCAGTATCACCCACAATCATATGAGTTCGGGGTGTAGCTCAGCCCGGTTAGAGCGCACGTCTGGGGGGCGTGAGGCCGGAGGTTCGAATCCTCTCACCCCGACAACACCTATCTACATTATCCCGATGCTACAGTAGTGTAGCATCGGGTTTGTTTTCTGCAGTAATACCTATTGTCATCTTATCAGTTCCAATCGCTACGCTGTTACCTTACCTACCCACTCATTTGCACGCTTTCCCCCACTTGGCTTCCGCCTTACCTACCGCCAATCGGGCATTTCGGCGTTTTCAATCAGCAAAGTGCGATTTTCACCTTGCAAATCCATCTTCCACACCGAAGGGGGAGCCGATCCATCATTAGGCACTTGTGTAAAAATAATCCAGGCACCATCGGGCGAAAAGCGAGGATCGATCTCATTATACCCAGCCGGCTTATCAGCCGACAAGTCTAAGGGTATTTGATCGTTGAGATCCAGTAGAAAGATATGGGCATCGAGTTGGCGCCCATCCGTGGCTTCAAAACCCGACACATCATGGCTATATACCAACTTTTGCCCATCAGGCGAAAAAGCTGGATTGCCCGTAGCCCCTGCATAATCATCGACGAGCAATTGCAATACTTGCCCCTGAGCATCGTACAAGTAAATACGTGAGGTATAGGGATAACTACCTACAGTACGCACAGCAATCAGATCTCCCACTGGCGACCAATCACATGCAGCAAACATCTGAGTGGCAGGCGCTTCCGCAAAAAGTGATAGCCCTGATCCATCGCGATTGACTCGATACATCTGGCCAAAATGGGGAAACAATAGCTGCGCCCCATCAGGAGACCAGCTGAAAGCTGCCTCGTATTGCAACAAGGTGTTAACGGAAATGTCAGCTACCTGCTGTACTTGCGTGCCATCAAAGTTCATAACCATCAGCACAGGTTGTGTTCCTTCCAAACCAATAAAGGCAATTTTATCTCTTTGTGGACTATATCTAGGCCGCCAAGCCGAAGGCATAGGTAATTCAAAACTCATCACCAGCTCTGCATTGTCGTAACCTACAAGTTGCATAGCTGCCTGCTGGGAGCGTGCAGCTAAGACTGGCAATGTGGGGAAAGGCACCGTTTGAAAATGCCACACAGGCCCAAATACGGCATCGTACACACCATCGCTTACCGCCACTTGCCACAAATAATCAGTTTGGTATGACAAACTCGAAAGCACAAAACAAGTATCTGTCAACGCATAGCCAATGCGCTCCATCTGCCCTGTGATAGATGGGAAAAGCCACAGTTCATATGTCAGTTCATCGCCATCGGCATCGGTAGCCTGCCAACATAACTGCACTTCTAAAGGCACCTCCACAGCCCCATCAGGTGGCGAAGGGTTGGCAGGAGCTGTAGGCATCACATTATCCGTTGTATCGCGCGGCAAACGGATCACTACGTGCAGCATCTGATTGCGCATTACCTCAGCAGAGGCAAAAGAGGTAATGTACCCCGCCTTTTCAGCTTGCACCGAATAAGACTGGACACTCACCTGGCCCATGTCGAACTGGCCTGTGCTATCAGTAAAAACTGTCTGCGAAGGCGGATTGGTAGAGACCAAAGCCTTATAAATGGGCTCAAGCGTTTGTGCATCTACCACTTGCCCCATCAGACGACCTGTAAACACAGGTGTTACTGGCGTATCGCGACAGCCCGAAAAAAGTAACAGTGCAGCGCCTGCCAACAACAGCCCCATGAGTGCTATAGGCGCTGGATGAACCCCTTTATTCTGACAATCATTTTTTTCCATCTAAGTACATTGATGTCATTCGCCCAATTCGCTTTTTCTTCTCCTCTTCCTAGTGTTAAGCAACCCCGTCAAAAAGCTCGCTGGGGCTGCTGCTCTGCTTGAGGTCGTTTGCCCACAT
Source organism: Saprospiraceae bacterium (assembly GCA_026982695.1). GTDB lineage: Bacteria > Bacteroidota > Bacteroidia > Chitinophagales > Saprospiraceae > WFYJ01. The sequence continues at coordinate 29,395 of JALSGS010000010.1, read as the reverse complement.
AAACGCGTAGCCCCGCCGAAAGCTGATAGTAATAGTCGTTGTATCGGCCACTTTCCAAGTTGTCGAGCATATCATCAAAGGGATAGTGAAACGCCAAGCCTACAGACAGAGCTGTCTGTTGTGGTGTCATTATTTCAATACCAGCAGCTACAGACCATGACAGTTGATATTTTGCCGAAAGGCTAAAAGCTCCTTCTTCGTCTTCTGTAAACAGCACCCCCAGGCCTGTACGCAGCCAAGGCGTAGCCTTATCGAAGGGAAGTACAGTATATGTGGCTGCTATTTCGGCATAGCTGGCCTTGCTTCGAAAATAATCATAGGTACCCAAGGCACCTAGCCCAAAGCGAGCTCCTAAAGACCACCAGTTACTAAGCCGACGCTGATATTCCAAATCTACTGCAGGCATAAGTGTAGCATTGGGATAATCACCCTGATAAAGGGTAGCACCAAAGGCCATACCAATAGCAGAGGCACTGCGCCACTGCTGTGGGCGGTGCTGTAACCAATCGGTAGCTGCCATACGAGCTTTCTCTTCGTAATAAGCTTTGAGCGCTTGCTCCGCAGCTTGAGGATCGGCAGCGCTCCACAACCCATCAGCTAGCCCTTCTAAGATGAGTACTTGTACAGCTTTTTCGATCGCTTCAGTCACAGCCAGCTCTGAGGGCTCCGTGTAGGTATAGCCCGTTTCAAACTCGAGCAGCCGCTTGAAGCTGACAAAGCGAAACAGTCCCATATCTACAGCTTGCGTCAGCAGAGTGCGCGATGTATACACCGTTTTGAGCACCTTGCCTGTATTGGTGCTCACTGCGCGCAAATACACAGTGACGCGATCTTGACGATATTGTCCTGAGCCACCTGTACCAAAGTAGCGAAGGCCTGCACCCCCCGTAATGATATTGGCGTCGTAACTCACAATGCCACCCTCCAAGATCACACCTGCAAACAACAAAGGAGGCACAGCCTTGTTGGGATCACCTCCATACTGGATGTGGCTCGAACGGATGAGCTTGCGCTCATTGAGCAGGTTGCCAATATTCTCGCGCTCAATAGGTACAAACCAGCCCGACTCCTCCAATGCTTTCATGAGGATAGTAGTACCACCTTGTGTGACTGCTGTGGAAAAGCTTCCACCATTTTCCGACAATTTGTATTGCCCCGTCTGATCCTGGAACTTGTACACTGCAGCTATGATGGGCTCTGCAGGCTTGGGCAAACTTTTTAGCAAGTAATAGGTAGTAGTCAGCTCGCCAATACGTGCCTGTGTGGGGCGCATGGGCTGCTTCAGCCAAGCACCACACCCCCATGTGCCTAGCATAACCCATGCCAATAGCAAGATGTGTCTCATCGGATCAAATCAGTTTGGTTGCGCCTTTCAGCAAATGGGACTTAGAAAAAGGGTACGACCACTTGTGTTTGACCACCAGTAGTAGTATCGAGAATTGTGATGGCTACCCCCTCGGTCGTATTCTTCACCTCTACCTGAAAGCCGCCCAAATTGTACGTGCCTTCTGCCAAGCCAGTCTCACCAAATTGGCTGGCAAAAAGCTCCTGCGAGATGCGGCTGAGCAACTGGCGGTTGAGATTTTCGGTAAAGTCCGTTAAGGGATCGCCAAAGTCGAAGGCAGCAAAGGGATCTTCTGCCGCAGGATCTTTGTACGTATCCTGTGCTTGCGCACCACTCAACATCCAGCTATAGTTGAACGTATTGCCCCCAAAGGCGGGGTTTTTGGGCTTATACACTAAGGTTTGCGCCTGAAGTAGGCCCATACACAAGGTGAAAAACAACGCGATCAGCAAAATGCATTTTCCCATAGTATGGTGGTTTTATGAGTATTGAGCCAAAAGTCTAATAGGTCATGAGCTGTTCTGTCTGAAATTGCTGTGACAGGTATTGCTGTACGATGCCCACAGCCATCTCTGCATATTGTTGAACTAAAGCGGGCTGTGGCGGCAACTGTACTTGCCATACTTGGCGCTTATTCACTTCTATCACAATGAAGGAATTGCGCCCACCTGCTGGCTTTTCAATGATACTGACGAAAAAGCCATGTATGCCTTCGGGCGCTTCCCAAGCTTTGAAAAAATCGCTATAAAATTTTCTACCTAAGGGCGAGCGCGTTTGATCAAACACCAACCCATCGATCTCACCAGCCTCCTGCTCAGGACTGTAGCCCAAAGGGGGAGGTGGTGCCTGAGGTATAATCGGCCAGGGTTGTTGTTGCCCTTCCGGATAGTAGATCACTGCAAGAAGCGCGCCATCGAGAAACAGCTCGAACTGATACCACCACGGCAAGTCGTCATCTAGCGAAAGAAAGGTCTGTGCCAAGAGTGTTTCCACCTGCGGGTCTACTTGCACAGGACCTCCATCATACACATCAAGTGGCTGCCCTGCCTGCTGCATCGTAAGTTTCCAACTAACAATCAAGGGGGATGTTGCATCGTGCCACATCCAGGCTTTGAGCCACCCAGTTTCTTCTTCTGCCTCGGTCGTAAACCACAGGCGCGCTGTCTGAGCCTGTGTCAATTCCCATATGCCAATCATTGCTATAAACCACCACCAACGCATACCTTCCTACTTTCAAGGAAAGTGCCAATTGCAGCCATAGTCCTCAGCGAAAGCGAAAAAAGGCCGAACTTGAGACCCATTTAATGTCAAAAAATGCAAAACTGTGACCCGACAAGACAAAGCCCTCGAAATTGCACGTATTCTAGATGAATACTTTCCTGAAGTGCCCATCCCCCTGCAGCACAAAGATCCCTATACTCTTCTGGTGGCTGTAGTGCTGTCGGCCCAATGCACGGACAAACGCGTCAATGAAATCACACCACACCTGTTTGCGCAAGCAGACAATCCACATGACATGTGCCAATTGCCTGTAGAAACTATTGAACGCGTTATCAAACCATGCGGCCTGGCTCCCAGAAAAGCCAAAGCCATCAAAGAGCTATCGTGCATCCTAGTGAGAGAGTATGGTGGTGCCGTGCCGGCTAGCTTTGAAGCATTGGAAGCTCTTCCAGGCGTAGGGCATAAAACGGCCTCAGTCGTCATGTGCCAGGCTTTTAACGTGCCAGCCTTTCCCGTCGACACACATATTCATCGCCTAGCATGGCGATGGGGACTGAGTGAAGGCAAAAATGTGCGACAGACTGAGGCTGACTTGAAGAAGCTATTTCCAAAAAAGATGTGGAACAAGTTGCACCTCCAGTTTATCTATTTTGGCCGCACTTACTGTCCTGCCCGCGGCCACGATCCCTATCAATGCCCTATCTGTAGCAAGTTTGCACGCCCTGAGGTGTTTGCGCAAGCACTATCCCATAAGCAAAAGAAGTAACCTGCATGATATTTGTTCGTATAGAAAGCACACTACCTTATTAAAGCACACATACAGAGGAAATACACATGTACAGCAAGAGAAAAGTCGTATTTTTGAACGATATCGCATCAGTATGCAATAGTCATGACATGTATCTACAAGCGTGATCTCACGTCCATATAGTCTACTCATCCCATTGGCCGATGTAGCTTCAAAAAAGATTTGTACCAGAACTATACTTTCCTGAAAAGCTTTTTAGCAATAAAAAAAAGCAGCTTTCAGTAACAAATCTTGCAAGCAAGTGCATTTAGCTTCATGCTGGGCTTACGTCTCTCAGGCCAATGCAATAATATGATGATTGAGTTCCCCAGAAAGTTCCCTTTTAGCATGATGCCCCTTGCATCATGGTCATTGTTATGGTTACTGAGCTGTTATTGGTTTGTAGATGAGGGTAAGGGGCAATCAGGCACACTCACCTGTGTGTCGGGGCTCAATATTTCGGTGGATGCACAGTGTGAAGTATGGATTAGCGTTGAGATGCTCTTGACAAATCCCATCGCCAACCCCAATGACTACACCATCTATATAGAATCAGCTGATGGTAGTAGTGTCCCTAACCCCATTACTACGCCCTGGATCAATCAAACGCTTACGGTCACAGTTACCCAATTGTCGTCGGGCAACTCGTGTTGGACTACGCTCTCGGTGCAAGATGCTTTAAAGCCCACCATTGACAGCTGCCCCCCCCTTTCGGTTAATTGCAGAGCATCTATCGATAGCCTGCCTTTTCCCACAGCTTCGGACAACTGCGATGCCTTCCCTACTGTGTCCTTACTTGCAGTGCAAGTATTACAACCCGACATTTGCACCCCACCAGCTCAAGTCGCGCGCATATTTCAAGCTACTGATACGGCAGGCAACCACTCGGATACTTGCTATCAGTTGGTTACACTAAACACACCACCGGCGCCACTCTTTCCCCAAGATGTGACATGGACATGCACCCAATATCAAGCCAACCCTCAGCTGATCGATCCTTTGCCTTTTCCGCAAGGTTCAGGTGTCCCACAAGTGGATACGGGCGGCTTCTGTCCATATACTGTGGGTTGGGCCGATGAGGTCATCGCACTATGTGGTAACACTTTCAGAATCATTCGCAGCTGGAGCATTATGGATTGGTGCAGTGGCCAGCTCATTACTACTGACAGCACAGGTACCGACAATACACAGCTTATCGCCATTACGGACACACAAGCACCAAGCGTCATAGCATCTGATTTTCAACTCGTGGTAGAAGCACAAGCAGCTAATAATAGCTGTGTATCGTACGGATTTATCCCACCACCGCTCATCACTGACTGTCAATCGCAAGTACAAGTACAGATTTTCACCCCCATAGGTGAAGCTATCTACGTCAACGGCAACGATGGTAGTATGGGGGGGCATGTGCCTCCTCCGGGCTTGTCAACCGGTACCTATACCATCACCTATTTGGCCATTGATGCCTGTGGCAACATCAGTGCACAATCAGTACAGGCAACAGTAGTAGACCTGACACCGCCCGTAGTCGTATGTGATGCCCTTACAGAAGTGACATTGGGTCAAGATGGCACGGCCACAATACCTGCTGCAGCACTCGACGACGGCAGCCACGATAACTGCTGCATCGACTACTTTGAAGTACGCCGTATGAACGACAATTGTAACGATTCGACGAGTCTTACATTCAACCCAACAGTCAGCTTTTGCTGCAACGACGCATTGTCCAGCCCTCAGACTGTAGTGCTACGCGTGTTCGATTGCCAAGGCAATTTCAACGATTGTATGGTCCAAGTAGAAGTGAGTGACAAGACTATGCCTGTCATTTACAGTTGCCCTGCTGATACGACTATCTCTTGCGATTTTTACATCGACTCGTTAGCTGTACCCCTCCAAACAGGCCAAGTCAGTGTGCTTTCTCCATTTGGCTTTCCCAATATCCAGGATAACTGCCTTACAGGCATTGCTGGAGCCACCTTTTCTATAAACGTGGGCAACTGCGGTGTAGGCAGTATCGAACGGCAATGGATCATTACTGATCCCAGTGGAAATGGGCCGGTTATTTGCGAACAAAGCATTCAGATCGAGCACCTGTCTGATTGGGTTGTTTCTTTCCCGCCTGATTTTACTGGGCAATGTGGCGACAGCTTACCTTTTACAGGCGAACCTCAAATTTTTGGTGCTTCTTGCGAGCTAATAGGCGTCTCATACGAAGATCAGCTATTCGAAGTAGTAGCCGATGCCTGTTTCAAAATAGAACGCACCTGGACGGTAATCAATTGGTGTGTAGTAGGCGACCAAATTGATCAAGAGACAGTCGAACAACCTGAAAGTGTTTTGGGTGTCGACTTAGATGGCGATGGCGATCTGGACGACCGCACTTTTCAAGATAGCCGCACGATCAATGGCGTATTCGACCTCGATCCTGACCCCGACATATGGGATGGCTTTATTACTGCCAAGCAAATCATCAAACTAACCGATACCGTTGCACCTATCATTAGCTGCCCCCCAGAAATGAATGTGTGCATTTATGGTCAGTCTTGTACCGACTCGATTATGATTCCCCTGCCCGATGTGCTGGACTGTAGCCCCGAAGTGAGTTTTCACATCACTTCGGAATGGGGCAACGGCCAAGGACCATGGTACAATGTAATGCCTGGCCTATATCCCATTGTATTCGTTGCATCTGACAACTGTGGTAATAGCAGTGTATGCGAGACCTATTTGCGCACTTCTGACTGCAAACCTCCTTCGCCTTATTGTCTCAATGGCATGGTCGTTACGCTCGACAACAATCAACACGCCGAAGCATGGGCGTGGTTCTTTAACGCCGGCAGCGTGGACAACTGTTCAGATCAGCTCGTATTCTCTTTTTCTGCCGACACTACCGACCAGTATGCCGAATTTGGATGCCTCCAGCTGGGTGCTGAAATCATCGAAATGTGGGTAACGGATGAAGCGGGCAATCAAGACTATTGTGAAACGATTTTGCTTATCCAGGATCCTAATGAGTATTGTCCTGACGCCCTGCCCAGTATTGAGGGCATAGTAGCTACTGAGCAGGGTGTGCGTATCGCACAAGTTCAAGTCACGCTTAGTGGTGATACCACACAATACGACACCACCGGCATCGACGGAACCTTTCGCTTCGACAGCTTGCCTTTAGGAAGTACTTTTCAACTCAGTGCCTATCGAAGTGGTGATTGGCTCAATGGAGTATCTACACTTGATCTAGTGCTCATCACCCGCCATATACTCGGCATTGACACGCTCGACTCACCTTACCAACTTATCGCTGCCGATGCCAACAATTCTCAATCAATCACTACTTTCGACGTACTCCAGCTACGCCGGCTTATTCTTTACAAAATCGACTCGCTAGCTGGAAATACTTCCTGGCGCTTTATACCGGCTAGTCACGTCTTCCCCCCTGACGACCCATGGAGCTTTCCCGAAACAGTTGTCATAGACACCCTTTCCCAAAGCATTGATTCGCTAGACTTCATCGCAGTCAAGGTAGGCGATATCAACTACACAGCAAACCCAGAGCTAACCGACAGCCCACTGGCTACTGATCGAACGGACCAGCCACCCAACATACTGGCGTTAGAAGCTACCTTTCAATACGAGCCTGACAGCCAAGAGGGGATTTTGCGCATCTACACAGCACCACAAACGCCACCATTACAAGCGCTGCAATTCTGTCTCTCGTTCGACGCCTACAACTGGCAATACACAGGTCTCATAAGGGGTGTGGCTGACTCTTCCTCTATAGGCACCGCCTTTGTAGATCAAGGGCAGTTATTGCTCAGTTGGCATGGGAATGCCCCCCTTATGCCTGGTCAGACCTTAATGGCTTTGCGATTTCGTGCAAACACAGCTACACAAAAAGTGCTTCCCACATTTCGCCTTATCGATCAATGGCTCGAATCAGTAGCATGGGACGACAGTCAACAGCCTTACAAGCTACAACTTAAAACCACTGTAATACCCTCTGAAATAGTATTCGGCCCACCTATGCCTAACCCCTTCCCACAACAGACAACCTTTTCTTGCTATCTACCTCAAACACGGCAATTGCACATCCGCCTACTCGATATACAAGGAAAAACCATCTGGTCATTTGCCAAAAGGCTACCTCCTGGTCTCCATCAATGGACACTTCAAGCAGAGCAATTAGATGGCCCTGGCATATATGTACTAGTCATCGAATCGGATCAAGGCGAGTTTTTTGTGCACAAACTCGCATTTTTGCGCTAAGCACGCTTATAGCACTTAGCTGTAATCAAAAAAAGCTTTTCTACAAAACGCGACGCTGTATGGAAGTGGAGCACATGCCCAACCCTATTCCTCGATTTTTTGTCATTATTGGCCTGATCTTTTTGGTTATTGGTGGCTTATTATTTCTACTCGAAGGTAAAATGGGCTGGTTTGGCCGGCTACCTGGCGACATACGCATCGAACGCCCCAATGTGCGTATCTACTTCCCCTTTACTACTATGCTGTTACTAAGTATCGCGCTGAGCATCATTCTCAATCTGATCAGAAAGTTTTTCTCGTAGCAATCTGTGCTACTGTATCACTCTACTCTTCCTCCTTGCTGCCAAAGGCTAAATCGCCTGCATCACCTAAACCCGGTACGATATAGGATTTGGCTGTCAGCTCTTCGTCAAGTGCTCCCATCCATATATCTGCATCGGGGTGGGTGCGCTGCAAGAACTGTATGCCATAAGTAGAAGCAATCACGGTGGCAATATGTACTTTAACAGGTGTGCCAAATCTGCGCAGCTCCCGCAAAGTCAGGTCGATCGAAGAGCCTGTAGCTAACATGGGATCACACAGGATGAGCACTTTGTCATTGAGATCTGGGGCTGACAAATATTCGAGTCGAATTTCAAAAGAGCCATCCTTGTGGTGCATGCGATAAGCAGAAATAAAGGCATTAGCTGCCTGATCGAAAAACGATAGCATGCCGTAGTGCATCGGCAAGCCAGCTCGCAAGATAGTGGCCAACACGATCTGCTCTGCTGGCACCTCTACTTCAGCTACGCCGAGCTGGGTTTCCACTTTTATTGTTTTGTACTTCAGCTTTTTGCTGATTTCATAGGCCAGTATTTCGCCAATGCGCTCCAAGTTGCGCCGAAAGCGCATGCTATCCTTCTGTAGGCGAAAGTCGCGCAGCTCGGAAATAAACTGGTTGGCTATAGATGGTTGGTCACTAAGGTTGAAAAGCATGGGCACGTTGCTGAATTTGGGCAAAAATAGCTATTCTGCGACGGATCACAACTGCCACCGCACGCCCATCTGCACGCCCACCTCCGTATAGTGTTGTCTCAATGGATAATTGTCATTGGTAAAAGAGGTACGCCATCTGCGTACTGTTGGCTGAACAAACAGTCTCAAACCATCGATAGGCATCCAACTACATGACAAGCCTAAGCTAGCTGCCCAGCCCACTCGGGGCTTGAAGATCGTGTAATATTGCGCATCAGCTTCCATCAGGGACACAGGCTCTAACTCAGGAGACAACAAATCTCCTTTGGCCCACAGGCCAAGATTCCCCACTACGCCTATTTGCCCGCCCCAAGTCCAGCGCCTGTTGTCGGAGCGATAGGTCCAGCCTATCTGCAGCGGCAGGTTGGCCATGCGTATGTAGTTAGTCGTATGGCGAATGAGCGTACCTACTTCAATGGTCGTATCTACTCCGATGACATTGCCCCATTCGTCGTAACGAGTGATGATAATGAGTCGCTCCTCATTTTCCTGCTCGTAATAAAACCGCTCGTGGAGTGAGCTCCATTCGATACCGACTCGCGCTGACCATCCCTTACTGGTCAATAACGCCAAGCGCAAGCCTGCTGTATATCCGAGCCTAGGACTTTCTGTTTCACGCCGCGCCTGTGCATAAAAGGCAAATTGAGGCCGACGCCCCCTGATTTGCGATAGGCCCATCCAAGGGCCTGTATAAGCTTCCGCAAATAAAGCTGAATGCCACTTTTTATCGAATTGGCTAGGACAACCGTTGTGCATGGCGAGCTGGCGGTGCCTTAGAGTGTTAGGCATGCTGCTGAGTGCGGCAATTGGCAATTGAGTCAACGTGTTTTCTCTACTCCGCCTTTTTACGAGCCCACCCTGATCAGCATGCTGGGTACGTACGGCATGATGGAGGTATCTCGGCAGTGGATTGAGTGCTCTCTCAGACAACTTTGCCTCTTGCAGCCCGGCCTGGTTTTCCGACGCAGCAACAGCCCCCCTCACAAACTCGGCAGGCCTTTGGGCCACTGGATCATTGGACACTGAAGCTGCCACATCGGCTTGTGGCATCATTGGCTTTAGCTGGCGAGGTGGCTTGGTTGCCTGTGATTGTCGCATCCACCACCCCATGCCTCCTATCAATAGGAAGCTCGCACTCAGGGTCAGTACCCAAATGGCTAATTTGCGCCTACGGCGCTTTTGCACGACACCATGAAGCAAGTGCATGGGTGGTGGTAGCTCGTAATCGTAGAGCTTATCGCGTAGGATCTGCTCAAATCGCTCATCTGATGGCATAAGCATGTTTGATATGGATACAAAGTACTACACAAAGATACTCAACAACTTGCGCAATTGAGCTTGTAGTGTTTTTCTGGCTTTGAGAAACTGCGAGCGCGAAGTACTCTCACCTATGCCTAAAAGCTGTGCGATTTCCTTGTGGCTATAACCTTCAATAGCATAGAGGTTGAATACGAGGCGATAGCCATCGGGTAAAGCAGCTATGAGCTTGAGCAACTCTTCCTCTTGCAAGTGTTGAAGTGCCGAAGGGTCAATGTACTCGCCTTCTACAAACTCCGGCAAGCCAATTTGCTCGCGCTGCGTACTGGCCTTGCGAAAGTGCTTCAGTACGGTGTGCACCACTATGCGCCGTATCCAACCTTCAAAAGAGCCCTGATGTTTGAACTGGGACAAGCGATCGAATACGCGGATAAAAGCTTCTTGCAACAAGTCTTCCGCTTCCATTTCATGACGCGCATAGCGGCGACACACGGCCAACATCTTGCCCGAGTATCGCCGGAAGAGTTCTTCCTGAGCTGCTCGCTCACCGCGCAGACAGCCTTCTATGAGCTCCCTTTCGGTCACTTGCCTACTTTAAAATGAGGTCGGGCTCTTTCTCATGTTGCGAAGGCCATATCCGAACGCAGCTTCTCTCCACTATAGCTGCCTGCTCATGGGAAAGATACCTCGGATACTACAATCGCTGCCTCCACAGATGCTCCTGCTAGCTCAATCGCTTAAACACGCCTTATTGTGGCGGCCTACGCCTCGCTACTTGTAGTATAGCGACTAATGCCTAAGCTCCTGCTTTTGCGTATAAATATACCACTGAAGTGCCAATATCGTGCCTTTTGAATTGCAGATTCACTTTGCCATACACAATATGGCCACCCATTCAGTCCGTATAACGCAACTTGGATCTTTGCGCCCAACTGCTTTCATAGATTTAACGATGAGCAATAGAAGAGGCTTCCTTTTCCCAAAGTTCTTTGAGTATCTCATAACGACGGCGCACTAGACGAGCATTATGACGAGCTAGTTTCCATCCAAGTTTGCCATCGAGCCAGCCGTGTTTGAGCACTAGGGTTCTGAAAAAACGGAAGGCTGGTGCCAGATGCTTTTGCCACCAAGCCGGGTGCTGCCCTTTCTGAAAACGCAGTTGAGCCGACAGATATGCGTAGTGCTCGAGACGCTGTAAGAAATCTTCTTCTGATCTATAACTATAGTGCCATAATTTGCCCTTGAGCCGTTTTACGCGATAGTGTTTGGGCACAGCCAAATATTCATGTACAAGGGGCCCTGTCCAATGCACTTCATGCCGGTTAAACAAACGTACTTTCCAATCGGGATACCAACCACTATGGCGCACCCACCGACCACAATAGTTGGTGATCACATCAAGCGCATAAACCGTCTGGGGCTCAGGCTGCCAGAGCTGGAGGCTACGCGCCAGTTGGGGCGACACCACTTCGTCGGCATCAAGTGAGAGCACCCATGCGTAACGCGCTGTGTCATTGCCCAAGTTCTTAGTGCGTGCATAGCCCAGCCACGGCGTTTCAATGAGGCGCGCGCCCATTGCACGTGCAATGTCTTGGGTGCCATCGGTACTACCCGAGTCTACCACGACAATGTCATCGCTAAGGTTGCGCACGGCTTCAAGAGTACGCCCAATGTTGTGCGCCTCGTTTTTGGCAATGATTACTACCGAAAAAGCATTCATTTATAGCATAGATTGATACACCGACACATGGAACATACCTACGACGCCTACCTGCGCCCCCACGCCACAAACCAAGGATTGTGCAAATCTTGCTTGTTGTATTGCAAAGACTGACCTGTATCGTAGGCCAACACTTGGCCACCCGCTTCTTCGAGTATAATGTGAGCCGCTGCCGTATCCCATTCCATAGTGGGCCCCAATCGAGGATAGACGTGCGCCTCGCCACGAGCAATCATCAGAAATTTAAAAGCACTACCCCGCGAGATGATCACGGGCTCGTCGAATTGCCGTACAAAAGCTAGCGTCTGTTCGTTGAGATGCGAACGCGAACACACGATGTGCAACCCCTTCTTGTGGCGATCTACCAAAGGGGCTTGTAGTGAGATAGGGCCTTGACCTGCATCCATCCACGCGCCTTGACCTTGTACTGCCCAATACAACTCGTCGAGCACTGGTGCATATACGACCCCCAACACACTGCGCCCTCGATGGACCAATGCAATATTGACGGTAAATTCGCCATTGCGCTTGATGAATTCTTTAGTGCCATCGAGTGGATCGACTAACCAACAATACTCCCATTGACGACGTTGCGCCCAAGGGGCTTTTTTGCTTTCCTCAGCAATAATAGGTGCCTGAAACTCGAGCTGACGCAACACCGCACAAATCAACTGGTTGGCTTCCCGGTCTGCACGTGTGAGCGGAGACTCGTCAGATTTAGTTTCTATTTCCCATTTTTCGCTTTGTTGGTAAATATCCATGATGAGTTGACCAGCCTGACGGATGGTGCGATGCAAGACTTCAAGAAGTGACTGGGTTGGTATAGATGACATCTCGAGCATGGGGCATATGTTTTAACAGCTATTATATGTGGCGAGGTTTACACCACAGCATGTGGACATAAAAAGCTCACAAGGCTAGAACTTCACTTCAACTCAGTGCGTGCTTCCACCTATCTTTGTAGGTAGAGGTCCTCAAGTACATAAGGGGCCAAAGGTAGCCTCTATCGGCAAATGCATCACTGCATGCAACAATTTGTCGAGCCAGTTTTTTTCTTTCATAGCAGGCGATGGCATCCAGGTACTCCGCGTTCATGCTCCCTGCCCCACCAAACCTGTTGCGATGATTCGTTTTGCTTTGCTCCTGTGGCTCACCACATGTCCTATAGCATTTGTCTCGGCACAAACTGTGACCATATCGGAAGAGATTGTGGTCAACAATGAGGGCTTATATGCTTTGCTGGGCGAATTACACGGTCAGATATTGCTATTAGTGGAAAAATCCAATCACTATGAGATACACAGCTTTGACCGACAACTGCGACAACAATGGATGCGTACGCTCGAGCTGGACAAGCGCCGTCCAGAAGTGATCGAAGTGTTTCCCCATACGGATTGGTTTGCCATACTTTATCGCCACCGCGTAGCAGGTGCTACTCATTTGAAGTTGCACAAATACAGCCCTGGTGGGCTACTAATCGACTCTCTGACGGTTTTCGACTTAGGCAATCTCCTGACTACACCACCTTTTGAAACAGCTGTCTCGCGCAATAAACAGATTTGTCTGATCCATTGGTTCGACACGGCAATGCGTTTTAATGCTTTTGCGGTGCGCATCACGGACATGAAATTACTATGGACTACCCAGCTGGCATTCGACGAAATTGTGCCCGGGCGCGACTTTCGCCAAGCAGTAATTACGGATCAAGGGCAGATGTTTGCCATCTTTGAGCTCAAGAATAGAAAGCCCTACATCGAACAGCACCACTTGCGCATATTCACCATGCGCGAGGGGCAATTACACCCTAGTTTGCTGCGCATTGCATTGCCAGATATACTCACCTACGACGTGCTATTCGACTATGACCACATTAACAATCGACTGGTAGGGGCAGGGCTCTACAGCCAAACCCATATCAGCCGTGCGGAAGGCGCTTTCATGCTTACATTCACGACACTACGTCCTGACACTTTTCGGATGGCATACGACGAGTTCGACGAGGCCTTTATCAGCAGGTTGTTAGAAAAGCCCAAAAACAGAAGGGAGTTTATTGCTGACATCAAAGTGCGCGATCTAGTCTTAAGACGAGATGGTGGCGTAGTGGTTTTTTTCGAGCAATACAAAGAGTTTAGGCGTTATGCCTCCAATTCGATTGTATCGACCTATGCCGCTCGATACCGCAATATCACCGACTACTACTTCGACAACATTGTGGTCCAATCGTTTCATCCTAATGGGCAGCGTCATTGGCGCGAAGTGCTGTACAAAAAGCAATACTCCCAAGACGATTTGGGCGTATATTCTTCTTACTTCCTCATGAAAGCGCCAGCTGCGCTACGCCTTGTTTTCAACGATGAGATTAAATACGGCGCGACGGTAAGCGAGTACGTCTTGCGCCCTGATGGGCACTTCGACCGCAATAGTGTGATGAGCACTGAAGGGTTAGACCTCAAGATTCGCTTTCGCGATGCCATGCAAACAGCTGCCAATGCGTTAATAGCGCCCAGCGAACGCCGCAATCGCATTAGGTTGGTATACATTGCCTGGTAAAAATGCGCTTTGCACGAGTACCGTGCTGAGCTATTAAATTTGCCGAAAGGCCAAACAAAAAACCATGACTGAACAGTCACACATCATCAGGCCACACGCAGAACAAGCCTTTGCCCATGAGCTGGAAGCTATAGCGCGCTTCGACACACACCCTCGCCCCACACACTGGCATCGTTCGCCGCGCGCAGTAGTTGACTACCTTATGGGTACCACACTGCCCGATGGCACCCACATCGCGCCTAAATACTTTGGCAGCCGCCGACTCATTGAAACAGCCGTAGCCACTTTGGCCACCAATCGTGCACTGCTGCTGACAGGAGTACCCGGAACGGCCAAAACATGGGTATCAGAACATCTGGCTGCAGCCATCAGTGGCGATTCTACACTACTAATACAAGGCACGGCTGGTATGGATGAGTCGATGTTGCGCTATGGCTGGAACTATGCGCGACTCATTGCAGAAGGGCCTTCGGCAAAGGCATTGGTCCCCAGCCCTGTAATGGAAGGCATGCGCCAAGGAAAGATTGTACGCGTGGAAGAGTTGACGCGTATCCCCTCAGATGTGCAAGATGCACTAATTACGATCCTTTCGGAAAAAGCCCTACCCATTCCCGAGCTCAACATCGAGGTACAGGCGCAGCGCGGCTTCAACCTCATCGCTACAGCCAACGACCGAGATCGAGGCGTCAACGAATTGTCCAGTGCCTTGCGTCGCCGTTTCAATACAGTAGTGATGCCACTACCCGAACGCTTTGACGAAGAGGTGAAAATCGTGCAAGCGCGCATCGCACAGTTAGGCCAATCCCTGCAGCTCCCTCCTGAGGCAGCCCCCATAGCACAGATCAAGCGCTTAGTGACTATTTTCAGAGAGCTACGCAGTGGGCAAACCGAAGATGGGCGTACAAAGCTCAAGTCGCCCTCCTCCACATTGAGCACTGCTGAAGCAATATCGGTCATACAGCACGGTCAAGCACTGGCACTCCACTTTGGCTCGGGCACAGTGGGTGCTGAGGAACTGGCGGCAGGCATGACGGGCGCCATTGTACAAGATCCCCGTCACGACCGCGAAGTGTGGTTGGAATACCTCGAAACGGTAGTACGTCAGCGCAAGGGTTGGGGCGATCTGTATGAGGCTTGTAAACAAATATTGTAATAGTGGAATTGCTCACTTACGGATGCTCATCCACGGCTTTGCTGCTGTTTGAGTTGGCGCAAATACGTTTCTACCAGAGTGCGATAGTAGGGTTTAAGCGCAGGCGACACAGTGCGAAAAGCTTCGATTTGAGCTTTGCGCTTGCGCAAATACGCCTCTAATTCGGGTGGTAACTTGCGTTCTACGGTTTTAGCTGTCTCGGCTTGGCGCTGATTGTCGTATTCGCGTTCGCGCTCAGCCCGCTCAGCTTCGAGCAGGCGTGTGAGGATTTCCTGCTGACGGCGCAACATCTCATTGGTTAGTCGCTTGTTGACCAGGTCGGTCTCTATGCGATCCATCTCCTCAATGAGTTTCTGCAGCTCTTTAGAGCCTTTGCCTTGTTGTTGCAATTCTTTCTGTTTTTGTCGGAGTGCCTCTCGCAAAGCGGCCTGCCGAGCAGCCATTTTGGCAAACTCTTCACTACTACCTCCTTGTCCCTGTTGCATGCGTTGTCGCATCTGGCGCATTTGCTCACCGAGTTCTTTTTGCCCCTGCGTGATTTTATCCATGGGCACATTGCCCTCTTTGCCTGCTCCTCCTGGCTTGGTACACATCTGTGCCCCAGCCATCATGCCGGCCATCTGCTGCTGCATCTGCTCCATCACTTCGCTAAGCATCAGTGCCAGATCGTTGAGGTTTTTCATCACATACTGCTGATGCTCCAATGCCTGTGGAATGCGCCTTTCTTCGAGCTCGCCAATGGTATGCTGGAGGTGCTGCTTGACTTCACTTACCTTTTCCGTGACAAAGCTCTCTATTTGAAACACACGCTTGGACAATGCCTGTAGGCTATCTTCTACAATGCGAAAATCTTCCTTGATGCGAAATTGGTCCTGTACAAGCGTTACATAGTGAGGTGTATTGGGTGTAGCCGCTCCAAAAGCTCCTATGAGGTCTTCCTGCTCAAACGACAAGCTTACCAAGTTTTCCAGCAGCTGGCGCAGGCTCTCCATATCTTCTTGCATTTGCTGCATGGCCTGCGCTTGCATCTGACTAGCCATCTGTTGAGCCATCTGCTTCATCTTCTGCGCTGCTTGCTTTTGCTTTTGGGCAGCCTTTTGGTTCTGCTGCTGCTGAAGCTGCTGTTGTGAGTCGTTGAGGTCTTGTTCTATGTCTTCCATTTGCTCCTGAGGCTGCCCTAAGTCTTTAGGTCGCTCGAGCTGTTCGTTTTTCTCGATTAGTTCTTCAACTTGCTCTTGGAGCTGTTCGAATTGCTCGTTTATATCTTGTTGCTTTTCTTGTAATTCTTGCTGCCTTTGGTCATCCCCTTGGGGCGTTTGCTCTGTTTGTTCGCTGAGTTGCTCTTGTTCTTGGGCCAGCTCTTCGAGTTTTTCTACAGTCTTAGATATTTCGTGCGATACTTCTAGCTCTTTGAACAATTCGAGCAGGCGATCTAGTTCCATTTCCATTTCTTCATCAGTGAACTCCATCTGCTCGATCATGTCCAGAGCACCTTCTTTTTCGAGTTTTTCCATCAGCTCTTCGAGCTGCTTGAGCAGCTCTTCGGTTTTTTCATCCATAACTTCTTCGAAGAGTGATTCAAGCTGCTCTTGCTTTTGTTGTAAAGATTCATCGGTAGGTGACTGTTTTTGTTTGTTTTCTTCAAATGCTCTTTTGGCTTCTTCGATGCGTTGCTGAAGTGTTTTGTGTTTGTCGAGCAAGCGCTCCAACTCCTTGCGCATTTGCCAGTCGATTTCCTTTTCTTGCAGCATGCGTTCGCGCAGCTTTTTGAGCTCTTCTTGCACCTTTTTGCTCTCTTCAATAGCCTTGCGCAACTGCTCCTTTATCTTTTCGTTATTTGCTTCAGCCTGCGCTTCCAATTCTTCTTGAGTGGGCATAGCATGTACCATAAGCGTCGTGCGCGACGACTTGCTGCCATTCACCTGGTCGTTGTCCCATACTTCGAAGTAATAGGTGACTTCATCGCCTGGCTGGAGAGCTAACTGGCTCAAGTCCCATGTCCAAGTATATTGGACGGCTTTGTCTTTGGGTTGCATCACCTCTATC
This sequence comes from Saprospiraceae bacterium, assembly GCA_026982695.1. Classification (GTDB taxonomy): domain Bacteria; phylum Bacteroidota; class Bacteroidia; order Chitinophagales; family Saprospiraceae; genus WFYJ01. The sequence goes on along the minus strand of JALSGS010000010.1, from coordinate 12,039 downwards.
TGCTGGGGGGGGGGATCTGTAGCACCTTCTGCCCGATGGATGCGATAGTTGAAAGTGAGCCTGCGCAAGCCATAGTCGTCTGTGGCATCTCCTACAAAGTAGATGACGTTTTGAAGGCTACTGTCCTTAAAAGAGGTTACCGAAATAACCGGATATTGGTCAGGCACTACGCTGAGCACATAGCTGACGCTGTCGGCACGTGGCAAGTCTTCATTTGATACGTACAGCTTATATGCCTGGGTGTTCATCGCCTTTTTGCGAAAAGCAAATAACCCTTCACCGATGCGTTTGGCCAAAGCCAACTGGGGCTCTTGTTCGAAAGCTAATGCGATCTGGTTGGTAAAGCGCGTTTCAAACACCCATTCCACCTGTGTGCCGGCAGGTACCACCAAATCGCCTATACTCTGCAACACTTCGTCTTTACGGCCTGTATAGGCTGGATAGTCGAGCTTGACTTCAAAACCAGCAATATTAGGTTTGCGCAATACTTCGAGCACATAAGTGGGCGAACTCACACGACCTGCTACAAGCCGAAAGCGCGTATCTTGCTGCACGTTGTTGAACATCCATGTAAATGTATCAGCCGATTGGCGTTTCATCCGGTAGGGATATCCCTCTACCTCGATAAATACCTCTTGAGGCAGCACTTCGCCTTCTACTTTTACCGAAAGGGGAAAATCTTCGTATTGCACCACGCGCAACGCTGCCTGCTGAGGAAGCAGGAAGTAAAAAGGTGCAGGGCGTTCGAACTCCTTATCATTTTGGATGATGCGGCGCGTACTATCTGTAATGAGGTTGGCATTGATCAACAGTATGAGCAGCAATAGCAGCACTGGCGGCAAAGCATAGCGCAAGTATTTTTTATTCTGCCCCAGATCGATTGCCTTTTGAAAAGGCACCAATTTTATAGCCTCGGACTTCTGCTCGATACTAGCCTCTATCAGTGCTTTGCTCGTAGCGCTGTCCATCTGACTGCGCAGCTGCAGAATGTTGAGCAACTTATCCTGTACGTTGCTAAAATGGCGCCCAATGATAAGCGCTGCTTGCTCGTGCGAGATCACTTGCCCCAAACGGAAATAACGCAACAAAGGCAACCCCACCCATCCTGTCAGCGCCCCAACAGCGATGAGTACGTACGACCAAAACAGCAACTTGCGTACATGGCTAGGAAAGTACAAATAGTATTCAGCTATGCTGAACGCCAAAAACAGCCCTCCCAACAAGCCAACGGTATACAAGCTGCCCCGAATAAGCTGGTTGATGTAATAGCGGCGGATAAACCGATCCAGCTTTTCGATTAGAAGTTGGTAGTTGCTCTGTGCGCTCATAATCCAAACTATGTTATGCGTGCAAGTTACACCTTATCCGATCAGACACAGGATCATTTGCAAAAAAACAAATTGCACAGCTAGTAATGATTACATCCTTTGTACAAACAACCTCCTACCTTCCAAAAAGATTGCCACAAAAGAGCGTTTTCAAATAATCTGATATGCACAATGTACCTGGATATGCCCAAGGTTATGAGCCGTGTGGATGGCGCAAGCGCTCGAAATAATGAAAAAACAATTGCGCATAGCGATGCAATTTTTCCACTTGTTGGGGGGCTGGATCCTCATCGGGCCGAAACGACAGGCAATACACCTTTAAGCGCACATTGGCCCTATACCATTTGAAAAAGCGATATAATCGCCAATCGATCTGCGATCTAATGCACGGAAAATAATAGAGGTAATAGTGCATCAACTTTCGTTCGAGCTGAGGGGCACCGTAGTAGTTGAGGTCCATGCCAAGAAATGCCATTTCGTTGAGCACGTCGAGTTGCCGCAGGCCATCATTAAACTCGATGCAATCAAAGATTACGGGCTGTTCGAGCAAAAAGATATTGCGCGTATGCAAGTCGCCATGGCCATCGACCACCCAACCCATATGAAAGCGATCTATAAAGTGATCAGCATGTTGGTCGAGCCAGGTTTTGGCAAAAGCTACAGCCTGTGCAAAACGCGCCACAGTTGCAGTATCAAAGAAAGAGGACAAAATAGATTGCACCTCCAATAGATCGGCAAACTCTTCGTATAGCAACGCAGCACTGACAGGTTGGGCTACGCGTTCGGCACGTAGGTGAAATGCGGCGATCGTCTGAGCCAGTTGTCTCAGCTGGGCATCGCTCACCGCCTGTTGCTCGACCAGCAGATCCATACGGCGGGAGGCATCGAGTGTTTTCATTTGCACCGCATAATCCACTACAGTGCCCTGTGTACCGCCAATTTGCAATTGTCGTTTGTGCTGGCGCACGGGCACTACTCCCAAGTACACATCCTTGCTCAAGCGGCTATTGAGCACTACTTCTCGCATGCAATACTTGTGGCGCAGCTCCAAGGTGGAAAAGTCTAAGAAGGAAAAGCGAACGGGTTTTTTGATCTTCCAGGCAAATGCTGAGGTAACTAATACCCAAGAGATATGCGTCTCATGCATGGCCTGTAATGGGGCATTGCCAGGCCATGCCCTCCGTTCGATGATCTGTTGGATATCTGTATTGGTCATGGCATGCGTTGTGGAGCTCAGGATTACATTTACTGTCAAGACAAGGTCTCATATACAAATTGAAGGGCCTGGAACAATAGGGCATCGGCAGTAGTGCAAGTATTTAATACTAAATGAGGTGTATCCAAAGGCTCAAAATCTTGCTTGACTTTTCGGTACACCGAAAAATCGGCTTCGCTATAAGGGCGCTTTTGCGATACGCGAGCCGCGACTACCTCTTCAGGTGCTGTGAGCAAGATCCATGCTACAGGTATGCCTAACTGTTGTGCCATCTGGACAAAGGGTGCTCTAAGAGCACGCTTGTAAAAGGTGGCATCGACCACTACAGGCCGCCCCGCACGCAAGTAATTGCGCGTAGCCCATACGAGGGCATCATAGATCGTCTGCTTGGTAAACTCATCGTATTGGCCGCGCTTGTGCAAGCGATCGCGCAAAATATCGCTATTGAGATGCTGCGCACGAAGCCGATGGGCAAGTTTTTTAGCTAAGGTCGTCTTGCCCGTGCCAGGCAGGCCACCTATTAAAACAAGGAAAGGCTTTTTAGGAGCGTGTGGCAACTGTACTTGTTCGGCTGAACACGCCATAATCATACACTTACATTCACTTGAAAACAAGGTGTTTAAAGCAACACTAAAAGAGTTCAGCGCAATAAATCATTCAGGTTTTTGGGAAATATCGACTCGCGCAATCTTTTTCCACTTTTATGCTTGTGCATCGCAGGTGTAGGTACCTGTTGTGCGGATTGTGCATAGGCCTTACCCAAAGCTCGCAGCGACTCGCGCAGATGCGGCCAAGCTTCAAAAAAACGAGTAGCCCTCGACCACTGGCGCTCCAGGCGGCGTTCGAATACATCAGCCAAAGCAGCATCCTCTAGGCCCATCTGTAGTAAGGTGGTCCATATCTGGTAAGCATCATGCCATTTGCCCAACTGATCTTGGTGTTTTTTCAACTCTTTGACAAGATCTTTAGGTAGCACTACCGTAGGCATTGCTACATGTAGTAGCTCTATCTGATAGATCAATTGTTTGAGCAGGCGTCTTGCCTCATGCCAGCTTTTTTCCACTTGCGATCGCTGCACATAACAAGCATGCAACGACCTGAGCTGGTCGTCCCAATAATGGTCCAATGCATAGGCAAATCGAGGTATATCGAGGTGAATCAGTCGGCTGCGCGCCGCAGCACAGGTAGCGCGCAAAGGCGTGATATTAAAGCCATTAGCCAAAGCGATCAATGCATCAATAGCATGTTGTTTTTGCTTTTTTGCCAAAACGGCCCATGTACTTGCTGCGTGGTGCCGTGCTTCCAACTGATGTAGGCGCTGGTAAATAAGCTGCCATTTGCGCACCTCTCCTGCGCGTTTATACAAAGGGCACAACAGCAATTCTACCTCTTCTGAAGAAAAGGCATCTAATGTACCTTCAAGCAGTGCACACACCGCACGCAAGCGCTTCACACTCACTCTGAAGTCATGTACGGTTTTTTTGCCTGCTTTGGCAAAAAACCGAGGCAAGACCAGATGGATATCACCTTCTAAACGCTCGACATAAGCAGCCATTCGCTGAAGGTCCATAGATCGAGATTTTCACGCCAATAAATTGAGCAAAATGATGATACACTTTGCTCTTTTACGATCATGCAATAACAAAGGTACTTTGCCAACAAAAAGGAGTGCGCATTTTGCACTATGAGCGATGACTTTTGGCATTGCAGGCCATAACGGGCATGCTTTCATAAGAAACGCCCCCGACACCACAGTGCCGAGGGCGTAGGTTGAGGTTAAACGAACAACCTCAGTTTCGCATGTTTGTTATTTATCAATATCCTGAATCACGGCTACCACTGAAACGACCATTTCCATTGATATTGGGCATGGCCATTTCCGTTTCATCTGTAGCTACAGTAAATTCTACGCGGCGATTCATAAAACTACTACCCGTTACTGGTACCAACGCATTGTTTTCGCCACCGTAGCGCAGGATAAGGCGCTCGCGAGGAATGCCAAACTGATTGACCAATACATCAACGACAGCCTTGGCACGGCGATACGACAAGATGTTATTGTATACCTCAGAGCCCGTCTTGTCAGCATAGCCCGTCACGACAATGCGCAACTCGGGGTTGGCACGCATCACTTGAGCTACTGCGGCCAGTGCCTCGTAATCTTCTTCGCGCACTTGATAGCTATCCACGTCGAAGTGTACCATGGGCAAGAACCAGTTAGCCAAAGCACGGCTTTTGCGACCTCGCGCATCTGTGAAGTTTTTAGCTACTTCTTGGGTCACAAGCTCTCGTACTTCTTCCCGCGTGACGTAGTCGGGCACTTGGGCTACGCCATTTTGATCTACATTGTAACCTGGGGGTGAGAATGGCTCTTGATCCATATAGTCTGCAATGCCATCGCCATCGCTGTCCAAGGTACGGCCTCTGGTATCTACTGGCACATTGGGTGGCGTATTGGGTTCTTCGTCCACCACGTCGAGCACACCATCGCCATCACTATCGGCCAAGTCAAACTTGGGGCGCTCTTTCAGCTCGCTGATGTCGTTAAGTACTATGTCCAAGGGATTGACCCAATAAAGGGGTTCTGCTTTTTTCTCTTTATTGCCAATGTTGAAGTTCATGCGTATGCTACCGTATATGGGCATGTCGTAGTCTTCTGCATCGCGATAGCCATCGAGCAAGTCGCCACGGGCACCTGCCCCTACGAAAACAGCTCCCTTTAAATCAGCTCCTATATTGAACCGATCAGTCACGCGCACAGAAGCACCAGCCCCTGCCTCGATGTGGTACATGGGCCTATAGCCTATCGCAATAGCATTGCCAGTCACATTGCTCACTTTGAAGGTATTGCCCCCCATGCCAAAGAAGATATACAGGTTGGACCGACGCTTCGACACGCCATTCCACTTCAAGTTATTGACCGACATGAGCAATTGTAGCGCCCCTGACATGTAGTCTGTCGTGTGCGACCCATCGGCATCGCTGCCTTTATAGGTACCATACAGTGCATCGAAACGCAATGAAAACACATAATCGAGCGCCCGACGCACGTGAAAACCGCCACCAATACTTGGGGAATATTGGATATCGGTAAAGCCCAACATTGGGCCAACATGGATACCTACTTCCCACATATCAGGCGGAGTGGCCGTATAGCCACCACCACTTGCAGCCGTAGCTGCATCCTGAGCTAAAAGGGATAGGCTCCCCAACAGCCACAGGCTAACTATACTTGCACCTAACCTAAAAAGCCTGGTCATAGGGATAACGATTTTTGAGATTGGGAATATGATTTGTTGGCAAATCTAAGTTATATAAACCTTTATCTGATTCGTTTGGCAAATATACGTCAAGGGCTCACATCTGTTGCACTTTGCAAAATATGATTTTTCACTTTAACCCAAAAACTACATCCTTTCGCATTTAGACACCTTCAATAGCATTGTCATACCTACAACATTTTAATGCAATTATTGCATACATCACTGCCAATCAGAAACTCATTTTCAGCACAGCAAATATTAAACCATTTTTTCATCAAACGAATGTTTCTGTAGTTTTTTCAAGCAGTTTGCGCAACGCTAGCTCTAAGGCACGGGCTGCAATACCTGTAGGAGCTAGCTGTTGTTGTCTCACCTCCAACAAAGCACGCCGTATCGTTTGCGACACATCTTCAAAAATGGCTCTATCTGTCATTTCTACATCGGGCTGCATTAGATAGGCAAACACTCTTGCCATACCGCAATTAGCAATAAAGTCGGGAATTAGACCAATTCGGCAATCTACTGCCATTGCCGTAGGTCCGAAAAACACTTCATCGTCAGTAAAGGGCACATTGGCACCACATGCGACCACCTTCAAGCCAGAGTCCATCAATTGATGGATCTGATGGGGCATAACGATTTTGGAAGCAGCGCCTGGAATGAAAATTTCCGCACTACCCGCCCAGATTTTTCGATTCATCTGCTCGAAAGGGATGAGCTGATCGCTGTGAAGTGTATTGCCTTTCTTCGCCACAAAAAGCTGAATGATTTCGTCGAGCGCAAAGCCTTCCTCTTTCCATACACCACCTACTCGATCGATAATTCCCTTGATGCGCACTCCGCGACGCGCCAGGTAATAGCCTGCTGCTGAGGCCACATTGCCCCATCCCTGAATGATGGCACTTTTCCCCTCCAATGTTTGGCCTTGAAATAAGTCGTAATAGTGCCGCACAGATTCGGCCACACCAAAGCCCGTGATCAAATCAGCTACGGCATATTTGCGCGTGCTGGGTGGTGCATACTGTGGGTCTTCCACCACTTTGGCACATCCATGGCGTAGTTGCCCTAAAATTTTAATCTTGGCCCCATCGTTGGCGTGCAGATGCCCATTGACGATTCCCTCTTGAGGATGCCAAAGACCCAGCTCTTCTGTCAGAGGAATGACGTCTTTTAGTTCGTCTACATTGAGATCACCACCTGTACCATAGTAGTACTTAAGTATAGGCAACACAGCCCGGTACCAGCGGCGTAGTACTTCCATTCGGCGCGGATCATTGGGGTCAAAATCAATACCCGACTTAGCACCACCAATAGGGGGGCCTGCTACAGAAAACTTGATCTCCATCACTTTGGCAAGAGATATTACTTCCTCTTTGGTCAGGCCCTTACGCATGCGCGTGCCTCCTCCTGCCGCACCATTGCGCAAAGAGTTGATCACGATCCATCCTCGGGCTTCTGTCTCTGTGTCATGCCATTCGAACACAATATGAGGTACTTTTTTCTTATAGGTTTCGAGCAATTCCAACATGGCTTTATCATTTGGTTAGGAATGTAATATTGGCAAGGGCTATAGCATTCAGCCATCAAAATCTTCCAACTTTGTTTGAGCTTCCTCCCAAGCTTCCATTGCTTGGTCGAGCTGTTCTTTGAGTTGTTGATACTGTTTCAATAGTTGTCGGTGATTGGGGTGTTCGTAAAACTTCGGATCGGCCATTTGCACTTCGAGTGAAGCCAACTCTTGTTCCATGCGTTCGATCTTGCGCTCGGCATTTTGCACGGCGCGCAACAATCGCTTGCGCTGTTCGTACCAGGCTGGGCCATAATCTGCCTTTTTTGACGATTGCTGACCCACAGGGTGGACACGCCGTTGCTCCACTTGTCTCATGTTGTCAAGCTGTCGTTTTTCAAGAAAGTAATTGATGTCGCCGAGGTACTCGTGCAGTCGATGGTCTCGGAATTCTATAGTGCGATGAGTAAGGCCTGAGAGAAAGTCTCGATCGTGCGATATGACGATCAGGGTACCATCGTATTGTTGCAATGCCTCTTTGAGTACTTCTTTAGCAGGTATATCCAAATGGTTGGTGGGCTCATCGAGTATCAGCAAGTTGAAGGGCTTGAGTAGGAGGCAAGCTAAAGCCAGTCGCGCCCGTTCACCACCAGATAATACGCGCACTTTTTTATCCACGTCTTCACCACTGAACATAAAAGAACCCAAAATGGTACGCACCCTCGGGCGCAAGGCTTCAGGAGCTTGGCGCTCCATAGTCTGTAGTACTGTCTCATCGGTATCGAGCACTTCACTTTGGCTTTGCGCGTAATAGCCAATCTGGACGTGATGCCCCAAGACCATTTCACCACTGGTAGGTGCTATTTCGCCTACGATAATACGAGCCAAAGTCGTTTTCCCTTGGCCGTTTTGCCCCACAAACGCCACGCGCTGGCCACGCTCAATGCGCAAGTCAATCCCCTCCAACACGCGTTTATTGCCATAATACTTGCTCAAGTTTTTGGCCTCAGCCACCACCTGCCCCGAGCGCGGTGCTGGGGCAAAGCGCAGTTTCATATTACGCCTATCGGTTTGCTCCACCTCAATGCGCTCCATTTTGTCGAGCTGCTTTTGCATCGATTGGGCCATACGCGCTTTGGTGGCTTTGGCTATGAAGCGATTGATAGTGCGTTCGCGTTGCGCGATGAGGCGCTGTTGGTTTTCATAAGCTGCTTGAAGTTTTTCCCGACGTTCAGCACGCAACTTCAAGTAGGTGCTCCACGACGCCTTGTAGTCATATACTTTACCCAGTTCGATCTCGATAGTACGGCGAGTAACATTGTCGAGGAATTGTTTGTCGTGGGAGATAAGCACTACAGCCCCTGGATATTGTTTGAGAAAGCCCTCCAGCCACAGAATGGCTTCAATGTCGAGGTGGTTGGTAGGTTCATCGAGTAACAGGTAGTCAGGGCGGCTTAGCAAGATTCTCGCCAGCTCAACGCGCATTTGCCATCCTCCTGAAAAGGTGCGCACAGGGCGATGCAGCTCCTCTGGGGCAAACCCCAATCCACGCAATACGCGCTCAGCCTGCCCTTCTGCACTGCCGTGATCCATATAAGACAGATGCTCATTAAGTTGGGCGACTTTATCGAGTAAAGCCTGGTAGCTTTCCGATTCGTAATCGGTACGTTCGGCTATCTGTTCTTGTAACAGCTCGAGCTTGGCCTCAATTTGCTGGATATCAGCAAAGGCCTTCATGGCCTCTTGCAATACAGTAGCATTGGGATCAAGGCTAAGATCTTGCGTAAGCAGCACCACTCGAGCATCTTTAGGCCAGCGCACTTGCCCTTTATCGGGCAAACGGCGTTTGGCCAAGATGTGTAGCAAGGTCGATTTTCCCGCACCATTGCGACCTACCAAACCTATCTTGTCTTGCTTGTCAATGGTCAACGAAACGTTATCGAACAGCACGCGATCGCCGTAACGGACCGTAATATTAGTAGCTGAGATCATAGCAAAATACTTGCTGCAACTAAAATGCGCAAATTTACGCCCAATTCAACTTGTTATCCTCCTATCCGCTTAAACTGCATGACACGTTGGAGAGGCAACTCACTAAGCCCACAACTATGAGATGTCAAAAAATACGCATACATGCTGCAAAAAATTTTTTGTAGGCGTATATTTGCAGCCGCTTCGACAGCAGAGGCGACTGCCACCCTAGCTCAGCTGGTAGAGCGACGCACTCGTAATGCGTAGGTCGGGGGTTCGAGTCCCCTGGGTGGCTCTACTTTTCGGGGTGTAGCTCAGCCCGGTTAGAGCGCTACGTTCGGGACGTAGAGGCCGGAGGTTCGAATCCTCTCACCCCGACAGGCCTGATGCTGTGGGCATCTACAACATCAGGCCTGTTGTTAGGTATCACATGTTTTTCTTTCCCCCTACATAACCCGCACTATCAAGCGTTTTAGTCTGTTTATTCACCACTGCGCAAAGTGCTAAAACGTCTTTCCTATCCTGACAGCTTGGGCAAGCCAAAAAATCGCGTAAATTTCGCATCGCTTTTACCCACATCTGCTCATATGTACAAGCTATGGGTACTGTAGCGTTACACAGTTCTATTCGAACAAGGTCTCTATGAAAGACCTTATTTCGTTGTAACAAGCTACTGCCCTAACGTCAGGCATACACTATTGTGAAAACTGATAAATCATCAATCACTATGCTGTTCTTGTTTCAAACTGCTGAACTCGAATCGGAAATAAAATCCCAAGGTCTGATCGATGTCATCTTAGAAAGTGGCCCGCTGGGCATCATTATTATCGCTGTACTGTTTGTACTGGCCTTTATTGCGCTTTCTATTTTCATCGAGCGCTATCTGACGATCAAGAAAGCAGGCCGCATAGATGAGAACTTTATGAACAATATCCGCATGAACGTGGCTGCAGGCAACATCCAAGCAGCGCGAGCCTTGTGCCAAAATACCGATAGCCCCATGGCCCGCATGGTAGAAAAAGGGCTGATGCGCATTGGCAAGCCTTTGCACGACATTGACAAAGCTATCGAAAACGTAGGTGACCTGGAGGTGTTTAAACTTGAAAAGGGGCTTTCTACTCTAGCCAGCATCGCAGGGGCTGCACCCATGATTGGCTTTTTTGGCACTGTTACAGGTATGATCATGGCTTTTTACGAAATGTCCACACAACAAAACGTCACACCCGACTTGTTGGCAGGTGGTATTTATCAGGCCTTGCTCACCACGGCCTTTGGCTTGTTTGTAGGTATCCTTTCATTTATCGGTTACAACATCTTGGTAGCCAATGTAGATAAAGTGATGTTCAAAATGGAGCGCACAGCCGTAGAGTTCATGGATATGCTCCAAGAACCCACTGTATGACACTTGCCTCGCGATTAAATCCCAAGTATTTATGGCATTCAAAAAGCGAAACAAGGTCAGTGCAGAGTTCAGCATGTCGTCATTGACCGACATTATTTTTCTGCTGCTGATCTTCTTTATGCTCACTTCCACACTGGTACGCATAGAGCCTTTCGACCTGCCTGAGGCCGAGTCAAAAACGGTAGCGGCTATGTCTGCTGTGGTCACCATCGACAAGCAGGGCCGATTCACGCTCAATAGCAAGCCCATCCGCAAAAGCATTCTTCAGCGCGCTTTGCGCACTGAACTGCGCAAAATGGACAACCCCCAAAACGCTACCGTAACGATTGTGGCAGAAAAGGGTGTCCCCTTTGAGTACGTCACCGAAGTCATGGAGATCGCAGCCCGACTACGGGCACGGGCTATCATTGCTACCAAGCCAAAGAAAAAATCCAAAGGTTAAAGCTGCTTTTGCAAAAAACACAACTACATGAGTTTAAAAAGGCGAAACCAAGTCATTGCAGAGTTCAACATGTCCTCACTGACGGACATCATCTTCCTACTACTCATTTTCTTCATGCTCACCAGCTCGCTGGTAGCTCCCAACGCATTGAACTTGAAACTGCCAGGATCTTCTAATGCTAAAATTCAGTCCACCAAACGACTCGACGACGTACGCATCGATCGACGAGGTCGGTTTTATCTCAACGGCAAACGCATCAGCCTACCACGTTTAGAAACAGAACTGCGCCGCAGAGCTAATCGCCACCGAAATGGCAAGTTCAACATTACCATATCGCCTGATAAGCACACTCCTGTAGAACACGTAGTCGCTGTGATGGATATTGCCATGCGCCTTGATATCAATGGCATATTAACCCCACAACAATAGAATACATACATAGCTATAACAAAAGGCCCAATGCCTCGTTCTGTTTGAAACCTTTCGCTATGAGTACGCAGGAATTCCTTCTCCGCGATGAAGAAAAAAACAAGCGCAAAGCTCAGCGCATTAGTGCATTAGTACACCTACTGTTGCTCATCCTTCTATTCGTGCCGCTACTCAAATATCCCGATCCACCGCCAGGCCAGGAAGGCATTTTGGTCAACTTAGGCCTACCCGACATAGGGCAGGGTGAAGAACAAGCAGCTCCCGCCCAACAACAGGAAACTGTAGAAGAAGAGTTGCCTGAACCTCAACCACCCGAACCGGAAGAAGTACCTGAGCCCGAACCGCACACTACGCCTCAACCACCTGAGGCCGAGCCCGAACCACAAAAAGAAGTAATCAAGACGGAAGACCCCGAAGCTGTAGCTCTGCGCAAAAAACGCGAAGAAGAAGCAAGGCGTAAAAGAGAAGAAGAAGCACGACG
>JALSGS010000009.1 GCA_026982695.1 Saprospiraceae bacterium | reverse complement strand
CGTAAAAGAGAAGAAGAAGCACGACGCAGACGTGAAGAAGAGGCGCGTAAGTTGGCTGAGAAAAAAAGTAAGTTTGGTGGGCTATTTGAAGGCGGTTCAGGCCAAGGCAAAGGCCAAACAGGACAGCCAGGCGATCAAGGCGCCCCCAATGGTGATCCCTCATCCAATAAACTCAGTGGTGTAAGTACAGGATCTGGCACGGTAGGAGGCGGACTCAGCAATCGAGGCGTAGTAAGCCGCCCTGTATTACAAGCCAACACGCAAAAAGCCGGGAAAGTAGTGATTAAAATATGCGTAGATGCTAATGGGCGCGTAGTAGAAGCCGATTTTACACAGCGCGGTTCAACTACTAATGACCCTACACTCATCAACATCGCCTTGCGCAATGCCAAAAAATGGCGATTCTCCTCCTCTCAAGTGTCGAAGCAATGTGGTACGATCACCTACGTGTTCAAACTCAAATAAATAACGACAAGTGCACCGAAAAACACTTCCCCGATGATGGCCATTGTCATCGGGGAAGTGTTTTTGCCGAAAAGTGTACTTTCGCCGGCCTTGAATTGATACAACGATTACGCTAAAGGAACTGCACAAAACACATGCTTGCACAACTGACGCCTGAAGGCATACTGGGAATCATTGGGCTGTACTTTGCCATACTGATCTACATCTCTTGGCGTACCAGCCGCAATGCATCCAACGAAGATTTTTTCATTGCAGGTCGTCAATCCCCATGGCCATTGGTAGCGTTTGGCATGATTGGCGCATCGCTCTCGGGAGTTACTTTTATCTCGGTACCTGGTGCGGTAGGAGCAGAAGGGCTCAACCGCGACTTTTCCTATCTCCAGATGGTACTAGGTTACACCTTGGGCTATGCATTTATCGCCCTGGTACTGTTGCCACTCTACTATCGCTTGCAGCTTACCTCTATCTACACTTACCTGGGGCAACGCTTTGGCAAAGTGAGCTATAAAACAGGTGCAGCCTTTTTTCTCCTCTCTCGCACCATTGGTGCCGCTTTTCGCCTCTACTTGGTAGCCATCGTATTGCAAAAATTCGTCATGGACCACTATGGAATCCCCTTTTGGGCTACAGTACTAGTGACCATTGTACTCATCTGGATATACACTTACCGTGGGGGAATTAAAACAATTGTGTGGACCGACACCTTGCAAACTGCTAGCATGCTCATTGCCGTAATAGCCACTATATGGGCTATTGGCAATGCACTGGAAAAAGACCTATTTGGCCTAATCGATATGGTGCACAATAGTGGCTACGCCAAAGTGTTCTTTTTCGAAGGTGGGTGGCAAGATCCCAACAACTTTTTCAAGCAATTTTTCAGCGGTGCCCTCATCACTATCGTAATGACAGGTCTCGATCAAGACATGATGCAGAAAAACCTGAGCTGCCACAATCTGCGCGATGCGCAAAAAAACATGTTTTCCTTTACGCTGACGCTGGTACTCGTCAATGTGTTATTCCTCATGTTGGGGGCACTACTCTACCTGTATGCAGCCAATATTGGCTTATCTATCCCCGAACGTAGTGACCATCTCTTCCCTACCATCGCGCTCAACCACCTTTCTCCTATCATTGGTATCTTCTTCGTCTTAGGGCTGATTGCCGCAGCATATTCCAGTGCCGATTCAGCTCTTACAGCTTTAACCACCTCGTTTTGCGTCGATTTTTTGGGCTTCGATGCCGATGAGCACCACTCGGAAGCAGCACAACAGCGCCTACGCTGGTTCGTACACATAGGCTTTTCTCTACTGCTACTGGTAGTCATTATCGCCTTCAATGCTCTGAACAACGACGCCGTCATCAATCAGCTATTTCGGGCAGCTAGCTATACCTATGGACCACTATTGGGATTATTCATGTTTGGCATGCTTACTCCTTGGAAGGTGCGCGACCGATTCGTGTGGGTGGTGTGTTTGCTCGCGCCTGCCGTTTCCTATTACATCGACACTTATTCAGCACAGCTGATGAATGGCTTTCGATTTGGCTTCTTAACCTTAGCACTCAACGGGATGCTCACGTTCGCAGGGTTATGGCTGCTGTCGTACACCCCTGCCGACACAAACGACGATCACATAACATAAGTTATAATACCCTAAGCTTGAAGCCTTAATATATGCCCACAAACCACACGATGCGGCACCTATTCAATCGAGCTTGAGTACTTCGAGAAAAGCACGCTGAGGAACCTCTACATTGCCTATTTGGCGCATGCGCCGCTTCCCTTTCTTCTGCTTTTCAAGCAGTTTTCGCTTGCGCGTAATGTCACCACCATAACACTTGGCCGTGACGTCCTTTCTCAACGCCGAAAGCGTCTCTCGAGCAATGATCTTGGCACCGATGGCAGCTTGGATGGCAATTTGGAATTGTTGTCGAGGTAGGAGCTCCTTGAGCTTCTTGCAGATCTTTCGACCTACGTACTCCGCCTTACTGCGATGTACCAGAGCTGAGAGGGCATCTACCGGCTCGCCATTGAGCATGATGTCGAGCTTGACCAAATCCGAGCGCTGATAGCCCGCCATCTGATAGTCAAAGCTGGCATAACCCCTGGAAATAGATTTGAGCCGATCGTAAAAATCAAAAACGATTTCCGCTAACGGCAATTCAAAGTCTAACTCGACACGCGATGGGGTCAGGTAATGTTGTTTGAGCAAGGTGCCCCGTTTCTCAAGACAAAGCGTCATGATACCCCCGATAAATTCGGGCTTGGTGATGATCTGTGCTTTGATGATGGGCTCCTCGACATAATCCAATTTGGTAGGATCAGGTAGGTCGGATGGAGTGCGCACCAACAGCTTCTCTCCCTTTTTCGTATAAGCATAGTAAGGCACGTTGGGCACCGTTGTGATGACCTCCATATCAAATTCGCGCGAGAGGCGCTCTTGTACAATTTCAAGGTGCAACATCCCCAAAAAGCCACATCGAAAACCAAAACCCAATGCTGCCGAAGTTTCTGGTTCGAAGACTAAAGAAGCATCGTTGAGGTGTAGCTTTTCAAGGCTATCGCGCAAGTCTTCGAAATCGTCATTGTCGATGGGAAAAATTCCAGCATAGACCATGGGCTTGACTTCCTCAAATCCTTTTACGGGCTCATCACAAGGACGGGCTACATGTGTGAGCGTATCGCCCACTTTGATTTCACGACTTTCCTTGATACCCGTAATGATATAGCCCACATTGCCTGCTGAGAGCTCTTCTTTGGGCACATAATCCAATTGAAGGATACCGATTTCATCAGCTTCGTACTCTTTGCCCGTATGGTAAAACCGCACTTTATCGCCCTTGCGCAAGGTGCCATTGAAAATGCGGATATAGGCAATCACCCCTCGAAAGGCATTGTACACCGAATCGAATACAAGTGCCTGAAGTGGTGCCTCGGGGTCACCCTCAGGCGGCGGAATGCGCGCCACGATGGCTTCCAGAATCTGATCTACCCCCTCGCCTGTTTTGGCACTTGCCAAGATGATGTCGTCAATATCACAGCCTATCAGATCGATGATCTGATCCATCACCTCATCGACCATGGCGTTGGGCATGTCGATCTTGTTGATTACTGGAATGATTTCCAGATCGTGCTCCATAGCTAAGTACAAGTTGGAGATAGTCTGGGCCTGAATGCCCTGGGTCGCATCGACCAATAGTAGTGCTCCCTCACATGCAGCAATAGCGCGGCTCACCTCATAGCTAAAGTCGACGTGCCCAGGCGTGTCGATGAGATTGAAGGTATAGGTATGCCCATCGCTGTGTTGATAATACATCTGCACCGCATGACTCTTGATTGTGATGCCCCGTTCGCGCTCTAAGTCCATGTTGTCCAATGCCTGGTCCTGCATGTTCCTTTCAGAGATGGTACGCGTCATTTCGAGCATGCGGTCGGCCAAAGTACTCTTGCCATGATCGATATGGGCAATAATGGAGAAGTTTCTGATGTGTTCAATCTTCATATACAAATAGCCAAATGATTCAAAAAGAAAAAACGCCACTCGACAAAGCAACACGCTGATGCTAATCGGGCATTATGCACACAAAGATACGGGCTACAACGCACGAAAACGGGCACAAAGGTAGTGCACACCTCCTACATTCGGTTGGCAAAGCGCTTATGGTTGTGCATAGATACTTAGCAAACCTTCACATAACCACTTGGCCAACGCCTGGCGATTGTCGCGCAACACGATGCGCCGTTGATCAAAAGCATTGCGGATATTGGCCAACTCAATATACACAGAAGGCGTACGCACCTCGCGCAACATGTGCAAGTCGCGCGCACTCACTGTGCCGTGATACTGGCCATTGGCCCGATAGCGGCGATACTTACGTGCCATAGTGCGATGCAAGACACGTGCAATGCGCATACTCAATTCACTGTCGGGGTGATGGTAGAAAAACAGATCAGTGCGTTGTTTTCGGTTACGCGAATCGACGTGAATGACAATGGTTAACTGATCAGCTACGCCTTGTGCGCGATGATGGGCATATAACTGATTGATCACATCTGAGCGCTGAAAAAGCCGCGCCTTTTGGCCACGCAACATGGGCAGATCACCCCAGATCACTTCGTCGGTATCGCATGCCAAAATTTGGGCATCGCGAATGCCATCGTTTTTATCTCGTGTAATCATGTAGGCAGTGGCTCCGTGCGCCACTAACAAGCGCGCCAAGCGCAGTGCCACATCATAGGCGTATTCGTCTTCGCATAAGGTGTGCCCACGCCGCTTGCCCAACGCACCAGGGTCGGGGCCACCGTGGCCGCTGACTATGTAAAACACCTTGCCACGCAAGCGCGTATCAACTAAAGGCACGTGCTCGTATTGGGGGCCAAAGATGGGGAATATTCGACCACGCACACGCTTGCTGGCACTTGAGCTGGGAGGTGATGGAGCTATCAAGGTAGACTGCGGTGTAGCAGATGCAGGAATATCGGGATTGGGGCAATGCAGCAGATGCCAGGGAACCCACAATTCTTTGTCTTGGCGAAAGTCGCGCTCGCGCAGCCCCGCCTGATGCATCGCCTCATTATATCGTTGAATGCGCAACGCCAAGTCGTAGTCATCAATCCCTATGGAGGAACGTATAGTATGCCCATTGAAGGCATATATCTGAATGGGAAGCTTGTAATAACGCCCTACGATAAGTGGCGCATTGCGTTTCAAGTTGTTGATCTTGTAAAACTGTTCGTGATTGCAAGAGAATCGATCGAGCTTGTAACGGCGCAAAAGTGAAAAAACGCCATCGCCATTAAGTGCAGGTGCTTCGTAATAGCGCGCTGCAGTATGCCCTACCGCTACACACCAGCCGCATAGCCATAAGATGCCAAATGCCGCATACTTACTCATATTCCTGATTTACGCCTATGCTGTTAAGCTTAGCACGACGGTAAAATCGGCAACTTACTTCGCTGAGGTTTATTTGCCCAAAGGCGGAATTTTCGTGCCAAAAATAGTGATGTGGGAAAGTTGGTTCTTCACAATGCGAAGATAGTGCCTTTGTGCTCAAACTTGTCTGTCGATGTATAATCAAACAGCTCAATTATACACAAATATACTCATCATTGTGTCAAGAGTATCGTTAATGGCATGTGATTGCTGCGTTGAGCGTCTATCTTTGCGGCTGCTATGCGATTGGCCAAAGAAATATGGTATTTGTTGCAAAAAGAGTTGGTGCTGGAATGGCGGCAACGCTTTGCCTTAAGTGGCATTTTGTTGTACGTGTTATCTACAATTTTCATTGTGTATTCAGGCTTTCAACAAAAGCTGGCAGCACCTCTTTGGAATGTAGTGTTCTGGATTATCATGCTCTTTGCCTCAGTGAATGCAGTAGTGAAAAGTTTTGTACAAGAAAGTGGCTATAGGCAGTTGTATTACTATACTTTGGTCGACCCACTGGCGCTGTTTATCGCCAAAGTAGTGTACAACAGCATGCTACTACTGTTTATCGGGTTGCTCACCCTGCTGGTACTAGGGGTGGTTGCAGGTAATCCCGTCACCCAGCCGTGGATGTTTATGGGCATCATTGGGTTGGGTAGTATGGGCTTTGGCATTATTTTCACCTTTATTTCAGCGATTGCTGCCAAAGCGCGTCACAGCGCTACACTGATGGCCATACTGAGCTTTCCACTCGTCATTCCCGTTTTAATGGAGCTCATCAAGCTATCGCTCATTGCATTGGGGTTTACTCAGGATACAGATATGGCACAAGACGTACTCATACTATTGGCTATTGACTTGCTACTGATGGGGCTAGCACTGATACTATTTCCTTTCTTGTGGCGAGATTAGTCACCGGCTGCTATACCAATGAGGTACTTTCAAAAAAACGGGCCATGAAACAATGGATTCAAAAAAAAGGTTGGAAACTTTTGGGGGTAGTACTGGTGCTCTACAGTATCCTCATGGGTATGATGGTCCCCTTGCATTCGGGCATTTCGGCCCGACATCCCTTAAGTGCCCAAGCCGGTGATACAACGGTACTCGAAATAGAAGGCTACAACACGCATTTTGCGCAAGCACAAGATCATCTGCGCGTATGGCTCATGCTTGGCGATCAATGGACACTATCTGCTGAGCACGTTGCAGTAGTAGATGAACGCCATATCAAAGCTACTTTTATCTTGCCAGACCTATTGCCTGTAGATCAGCAAGTAGGTAGCTTTACTCTGGTAGTGGACAACCCCATCGATGGAGTCACGTTGTTGCCCGAAGCCCTCTTTGTACGCCAAACACAAATTGACACTCAAACCGCCATAGCTCACTGGCCCCAAACAGACCCCATGATTGAATTGCACAGTGGGCCTGCACTTACTTTTCCGTTTCGAAACATCTTGCGGGAGACCATCCGCAATACCTATTTCCACGTTCCCATGTGGTTTGCCATGATCTTTATTTTCATCGGATCGGTGATATACAGCTTGCGCTATTTGCGCCATCAGCGTGCTGACGACGACCGCTATGCTGCCGCCCTAACTACCACTGGTATTGTGTTGGGCATACTGGGCTTGTTCACAGGTATGGTATGGGCTAACTACACCTGGGGCCGCCCTTGGAGTGGCGATATCAAACAAAACATGACAGCTATAGCACTATTGGTATATATGGCCTACTTCGTATTGCGCTTTAGCCTCGAAGACAATGAAGTGCGCGCACGCGTGTCAGCCGCCTACAATATCTTTGCTTTTGCTGCACTCATTCCGCTCATCTTTGTCATTCCTCGCCTCACCGATAGCCTACACCCAGGCAATGGCGGCAACCCTGCCTTGGGCAGTGAAGATCTAGACAATACTATGAGGTTGGTTTTTTACCCTGCCGTCATTGGCTGGACGCTTATCGGCTATTGGATGAGTCAATTGCTATGGCGCACCAACAAGCTCAAAGCCTATCTGGAAGCATACGAAGACGGGCCCCCTCAACTGAAATAGCCACGAAAAAGCTTGCAGGCATGGCCCAAGTACTCTTGGTTCCAAGTGTATTTGACTACAATATGCAAAGGTCTCACCTTTACAATAAAAAGGTTTGGGAGTTGGCAAAATATGCCGACTTTAGCGCCCAGTTTTTCGATGGCTGCTCCTTGCTTCATCGCACGCCAAATAGTCAAAAATGCAAAGCATGTATGTACGCTTAGCCACAATTGCCTTTTTTCTATTTGCAACGACAAATTTGCTCTCAGCTCAATCTGAGCAGACCGACTTTTTGCGCCAAACCGGCATGATATACGTAGTGGTAGCTGTAATGGCTATTGTGTTTTTAGGCATAACCATTTACTTGTTTTACATAGATAGAAAGCTAACCAAATTAGAAAACCAAATTTCCGACCATGACCAAAATGGCTGAGGGTGCTTCCTTCTATGGAAGTGTGCTCCAATTCTTTGACAAAGCTGCAGCCCATACCCAACTTCCCCAAGGTATACTCGAGCAAATTAAGGTGTGTAATGCAGTATTGCGCATGCGCTTTCCCATTAAGGTAGGCAAGGAAGTAAAAGTAATCGAAGCCTACCGGGTACAACACAGCCACCACCGTTTACCTACTAAGGGAGGCATTCGCTACAGCAATCACGTCAATCAAGAAGAAGTGATGGCCCTGGCCTCACTTATGTCTCTTAAATGTGCTATTGTCAATGTACCCTTTGGTGGGGCCAAAGGGGGAGTCAAGATCAACCCTTGGGAATTTACAGAATACGAACTGGAAAAGATTACGCGGCGCTATACGACCGAGCTGGTGCGGCGCAACTTCATAGGTCCATCGATCGACGTGCCTGCACCCGACTACGGGACGGGCGAACGCGAGATGGCGTGGATTTACGATACCTACCGCGCATTCAACGAAAAAGAAATCGATGCTGCTGGCTGTGTTACAGGTAAGCCTGTCCATCAAAATGGCATACAAGGACGAAAAGAAGCCACAGGTCGCGGCGTCTTTTACGGCATACGCGAGGCCTGCAATCAAACTTCTGATATGAAAAAAATAGGGCTTAGCCCGGGCATTGCAGGTAAACGCTTGGCCATTCAAGGTCTGGGCAATGTGGGTTCTTTTGCCGCTCAAATTGCACAAGACGAAGGGGGTGCCGTTATCGTGGCAGTAGGTGAAGTAGATGGTACCATCTACCACCCAGATGGGATGGACATTCACGAAATACTGGCCTGGAAAAAAGTACACGGTGGTATTATCGACTTCCCTGGTGCTAAAGAGCGCTATCCGAAGCAGCAGCGCAATATGGTACTCGAGGTAGATTGCGACATCTTGGTACCTGCTGCCCTTGAAAATCAGATCACCTACGAAAATGCACCACGTGTAAAAGCTAAAATCGTGGCAGAAGCAGCCAATGGTCCCATTACTGCTGAAGGTGAGCGCATCCTCCTTGACAAGGGCGTACTCATTGTACCCGACGTATTCCTCAATGCAGGAGGCGTAACCGTCTCCTATTTTGAGTGGCTCAAAAACCTCTCGCACATGCGTTTTGGTCGTATGGAAAAACGCTTCAACCAAAACCAATACGCCTCACTGATCGATCTGGTCGAACGCCTTACGGGTCACACAGTGGGAGTACAAGAACGGCGTTTCATCGCCCGAGGTGCCGATGAAATTGACTTGGTGCGCTCGGGGCTGGAAGAAACGATGGTCACTGCCTACCAAGAAATTCGCGAACTATTCAAGCGCAAAAAGAAAATTGGTGACTTGCGCACGGCTGCTTTTGTTTCAGCTATCCAGAAAATTGGCAGTGACTACTTAGCTATGGGGATCTTCCCCTAAAAGCAAGACCTATTGCTGATGCACATATGCGATGTAGATAAGAAGCAAAAGGAGCACACCTAGCTGTGTGTCCCTTTTGCATTGCCTATCGATACGTTCGAGCACTACACAAAACGTCACCTATCCGCATTATTAAATAGCTGGCGTCAGTTTTCGCCTACTTTCTTTCAACTCAAAGTGAAAGCCATCTGATACGAGCTGCTCATATCGAGCCCGGTCAAAAGCATAGAGGCGAGCTGGCCGATGAGCTACTCCTTCTTGGCTTTCATTGAGGTCTATCAGCAAGTTCATTGAAAGGATCTTCTTGCGAAAGTTGCGCTTGTCCAGCTCAGTTTCCAAAACCGCCTCATACAGATGCTGCAGCTGCGTGAGCGTAAATTTGGGTGGCAATAGCTCGAAGCCAATGGGGCGCGTGCGTACGCTCTGCTTGAGCTGCTCAAAGCACGCATTGAGAATCTCATTGTGGTCAAAGGCCAGATCTCCTATATCTGAAATGCTGTGCCACTGGGCTTGCCGAGCAAAAGAAGCCGGTGTGATCTTGTACTTGCTGATCCGAACCAGCGAATAGTAAGCAATAGTAATGACCCTACCAATGGGATGGCGGTCCACCTTTCCAAAAGCCTTTACCTGCTCAAGATACACATTGCGAAGGCCGGTCAACTCTTCCAACACACGGCTGG
Organism: Saprospiraceae bacterium; assembly: GCA_026982695.1. Taxonomy (GTDB): domain Bacteria; phylum Bacteroidota; class Bacteroidia; order Chitinophagales; family Saprospiraceae; genus WFYJ01. The sequence goes on along the minus strand of JALSGS010000009.1, from coordinate 38,667 downwards.
CAGCCGCATCGATGTCTTCATTGGGATATACCAAATCGCCTGGCAAAGCCCACATGCCTTTGAAAGGGCTTGTGCCTCTTTTGATCAAGAGTACTTTCAGATCACCTTCATCAAATCCAAATATGACGTTGTCTACTGAAAAGGCCGATTTAAAAAAAGTGTTCACTTCACTCATATCTCTCCAGATTAATCTCGGGCACCTTAATAAAAGGCGCTTGAAATTAATGTATCAAAAGTGCTTGTCCAATCCTTTAGCATATCCAACCGCACCACACAGCTATAAAGGACAACTCAACGTAATACAATACAAACACACAAGCAAGCTTAACCGTTCAGACACATACATTCGCTTGAGAGCATTTGAATCCAGCACTCGGCCTGTGCCATAATTACTCAGAAATTAGCGCAAAGTGCCATCGCAAAGGCGTACTGCGTGTACAAGTGCTGGCACCAATTTTTCAAACTGTTCACGTGTCAGCAACTTAATCGAGAACTCATTGTCTTTCTGTGTTTTGCCACTCCAGGTTACTTCTATGACAGGTGCCTCATCGATCGTTTTCACAGACATACCCGGGTAGGGGTTTCCTTCCCGATCGGGAATGAGGCGAAAGCCGTCCCGCACATTGAGTTGAGCTAAAGGTACTACAATGCGCTCGGGCTGGCCCTCTGCTTCATTAGTAATGACCAACACACAATCTTCTACCGACACGGTGGGGTTTTTCCACAAGGGGCTGCCATTGGCCGCATCCTGCTGAATCTGCTCAGCAACAATGGCGATGCGTCCTGCCACACGTGCAGGCAAGTCGTCTTCTGGTATAGCCTGTTGTTGAAGTGCCTTTAGTGGATCTTCTTTTGGTCCAGTGCGCAGTGGCTCAGAAGAACTTGTTTGAGTCTCTTCTCCGACATCTGTAGTACATGCATTCCCTCCCCATGCTACCAGTAGTATCATCCACAAAAAAGAGGTTATACGGCTCATAACGTATTGCGTTTTGGCCACATATAGGCAAAGATAAGGTCAAAAAGGGCCCTATGAGAATAGATTTTCTTCATTTTGCCAATATCCAGCAAGCTGTTGTGTAGCAGTTATTTAATTACTTTTTAAAAAAATCGATTATTTGCTGAGCTAACTCACGCCCGATGAGCGATTGTGCTTCTTGAGTGGAACCACCGATATGGGGCGAGACAGATATCTTAGGATGTTGTAGCAGTTCCCGGCGGGGCGTAGGCTCATTTTCAAATACGTCGAGCCCAGCTCCTGCTACTTGGCCACTGTCAAGCGCACGTAACAAGGCCTCCTCATCAATCACACCTCCTCGTGCGGCATTCACGATATAGACTCCTCGCTTCATTTTGGCAAAAGCCGCATCATCAATCAATGGGGCACCAGTAAAGGGTACATGCAGCGAAATAAAGTCACTTTGTGCTAATAACTCATCAAGTGGTACCGTATGCAAGTGCACTTCTACAGCTTGGTCTAAACCTAGTACGGGCAGCGCAATGTGTGCCTCATCTACAACGATATCGGCAGCCAGTACACGCATGCCTAAGCCCAAGCCCATGCGCGCTACTTCCTGCCCAATGCGGCCAGCACCAATGATGCCAAGTGTCTTGCTCCCCAACTGAATGCCCTTGGCGTACTTTTTCTTCAATTCCTTAAAAGCAGTATCACCTTGCTGTGGCATTTCACGGTTAGCCAAATGCAACATGCGTACCAAGGCGAAAAGATGACCAAACACCAGTTCAGCTACCGCCCGCGAAGAAGCGCCAGGGGTATTGTACACTACTATGCCACGTTGTTTTGCGTAATCCACATCGATATTGTCCAGACCGACACCTGCCCGAGCAATTATCTTGAGGTTGGGGCAAGCATCGATTAGCTCGCGGCGCACCTTAGTAGCACTGCGCACGATGAGCACATCGTACTGAGGCAATACGTCAGCTAACTGTTCTTGAGGCACTTTTTCGGTATCTACTTGAAACCCTGCAGCCTCCAGCATGGCTTTTCCGTCGGGATGAAGGCCATCGTTGGCAAGGATCTTAATCATTTGGCTGTTGTTTTTTATGTTGCATGCCTGAAAAATCACGGCGCAAAGAAAATCAAATTCTCACGCCTGTACAGTAGCAACTATCACCACTACTCTTTTTTAAAACAAAAACCATATGAAAACGCGAATCCTAACTCCCGCTTTCCTGGTACTCGCACTTGTCATTGCTCATGCACAGCCCCGTAATACAAAACAGTTCTATCCCACATCCGATTCCTGGCACCAACTCGTAGCTTGGCCATTACAGACGCAAACGCCTTTTTACGCGCTATCATTTAGTTGGAATGACGAAGCAACTCCTTCTCTGAAAGTGCGTTTTGGCGAAAGCCCACAGCAATTAGGATCATGGCAGGTTCTACAGCCAAATTTCCATCTACAAGCTAACGCAGACCGCCCCTATCCCGATCGACAAGTCACCTACTTGATGTTTGTCCCACCGACTACGCGTTGGATTGAGCTCCGCGCTGACCAATGGCCTACAGGTACACCCTTATACATGCACGTATATAGCCCTGGCTATACAGGAGATGCGCCCTCAGCACAGGCAACTGTCGGTACGAGCCGCGACTGTCCTTGCCCACTACCTCCGATGGCTGCGCGTAGCGAATGGTGCCCCGATGGCACTTGCCCACCCGACCCAACCCCGATTGCTACTACTTTCACACATATGATCGTACATCATTCCGCTTCACCCAGTACAGCCAACGACTGGGCCGCTGTAGTGCGCTCTATCTGGGACTATCACGTCAATGTAAATGGTTGGGACGACATCGGGTACAATTACCTGATCGCACCTGATGGTACTGTATTTGAAGGTAGGGGCAACAATATACTCGGTGCCCACTTCTGCGGCACTAATACAGGAGCAATGGGTATATGCATGATCGGCACCTGGATCGACAACACGCCTCCCGATACCGCATTGCTCAGCTTGCGCAACTTGTTGGCGTGGAAAAGCTGCGATGAAGGGCTCGACCCATTGGGTTCGAGTTGGCATGCAGCCTCGGGGTTATACTTACACCACATCAGCGGGCACCGAGACGGCTGCGCTACACAGTGCCCTGGCCAAGCCCTCTACGACCACCTGTCCCAAACGCGCCAAGAAGTTGAAGATTACATAGCCAATGAATGCACTCAAGTTGTCCTGCCAGCCCCACAGCTACAAGCGCAAGCGCTCTCGCCCTCCACGATAGCGCTCAACTGGACAGACCCTGGCGATGAGACTGCTTTTGAATTGGAACGATCCGTTTCTTTCAACAACAACTACACCCACATTGCTACCATCGGCGCAGATACGCTCAGCTGGACAGATGAGGATCTGACTCCTAATACGGGCTACTTCTACCGCATACGGGCACTTTTGGGCGATGAAGCATCGCCGTGGAGCAATGAGGTATTTCTGTTCACCCCCTTAAGTACGTCTACGCTCGAACAAAGCAGCTTGCTTAGTCTAAGCTTGGCTCCTAACCCCACTACAGACTATATTACGCTCAGCTGGCAGGCAACAATCCCCATTCAAGCAACCATATCTATCTTTGGCACCGATGGCAGACAGTGGTATGAGCAGCCACATGTGCTTGCCCAAGGGAAAGGCAGCCTCCAACTGCCCACAGGAAGTTTGCCGATCGGTCAGTACTTCTTGCAATTGACACAATCTGCTCGGCAGCTCGCCTTGCCTTTCGTCAAAAAATAACAACTCATGAAACAGGCATTTCTGTGTTTATGTGTACTTATCGCACTGTGGGGCTGCCAACCCTACATGGACACACCTGATGCCGCCGTACGCGATGTGCTCGAGCAAGTGAGCCAGCAGTTGGCTCCCGACAAGCGCGTGGTATGGTGGCACATAGACGCCCGACAATCTGGCCGCACCGTCACGCTCATAGGTGAAACCAGCCATTCACAGGCAGTACCCCAGCTCGTCCAACGCCTCCAAAACGCTGGATACCAAGTACGCGATAGTATACGCATGCTGCCCGACGAATCAGTGAACGGCCACCTCTATGGCGTGGTCAACCTTTCGGTATGTAACATCAGGAGCCAACCCAAGCATTCAGCAGAACTATCTACACAGGCTTTATTGGGCACGCCTTTGCGCCTTTACCAACGAAAAGGCGACTGGTGGTTGGTACAAACCCCTGATGATTACTTTGGCTGGCTCGATGCAGATGGCTTCACGCCCATGACCCGTACTGATTTTGCCCAATGGCAACAGATGCCTAAGGCCATTTCAGTAGCCGACTTTGGATTTGTGTGGACTGCCCCCCATCTGCAAGCAGAGCGCGTGTCGGATCTGGTAGCTGGCGACTTATTGGCGTGGCAAGGCGAACGCAACGGATGGGCACAAGTCACCTTTCCCGATGGACGTCAGGGCTTCATCCCACCTCACACATGGATGCCTTTCGACCAATGGCTCAGCACGCGCCAACCCACCCCCGAACGCATATTGGCTACCGCCCGCCAATTGATGGGTAGACCCTACCTATGGGGTGGCACTTCGGGCAAAGGCGTAGACTGTAGTGGTTTTACCAAAATGGTATTTTTCCTCAATGGCTTGGTGCTCGCCCGCGATGCATCTCAGCAAGTACACACAGGCCTACCTGTAGCCACAGATACAGCCAACTGGGAAGGACTCCAACCCGCCGATCTGCTCTTCTTCGGCCGGCCAGCTACCGACACCCTACCTGAACGCATCTGGCACGTGGCCATCCATACAGGACAAGGACGCATCATCCATGCTGCAGGACGTGTGCGCGAAGAAAGCCTCAACACACATGACCCCGACTTCAATGCCGAACGACTTCGTACTTTCGTGCGTGCTCGGCGCATAATCGGTGCACAAGCCGCACAGGGCGTGTTCAGGATTGCCGATATGCCACTTTACACTGGCCAAAACTGGAAGGATTAAAAACTTTCAAAACCCAAAGTGAACACCTTGAGTATTTACCTCCATAGGCCCACTTTGCTCCAATTGCCCCTACAAACATACCTTTTTGGGGCTCTACTCCTAATAGCTACAGTTGGTTGCCACAACGAACGGCGCCCTCAACAGCCCTTGACTTTTACAGAGCAAAATGCACTGGACACCAGCTACGCCATTACTTCCCACAACCACACAACCCATACAGCTGAAGACGATTTTCATCAGCAGATCCGTGCATATGAAAGCAAAGACCGCGTTTTTTGGCAAAAGCCCGAGCTGGTCATCAGCAAAATGGGCGAGCTCAGCGACAAAGTAGTGGCCGACATTGGTGCCGGCTCGGGCTACTTTGCCCGACGACTGGCCATGCGCGCCCAGCGCGTCATTGCCATCGACATCGACCCGCGCTTTATTCACTTTATGGACTCTCTCAAGATGGTCGAACAACTCGATCGCTTCGAGACGCGTCTGGCCGAACCCATGGACCCTCATCTCAAACCTCAAGAGGTAGACATTGTGCTCATGGTCAATACCTACCTGTATTTGCCCCAACGCGTTAACTACTTGAAGCACCTCAAAAAGAGCATCAAACCGGGAGGACGCATCTTTATCATTGATTTCAAGAAAAAGAAAATCCCCATTACCGACCCCCCTGCGCACATACGCATTCCCCTTTATCAAGTAGAACAAGAGCTCGAGCAGGCGGGTTATCGCATTATCGAATCAGACGACACCTCGCTAGACTACCAGTACATCGTGGTAGCAGAGCGGCCGTAGACATTACAGACTACTGGTAGAATGCGTCTCAGCCAACACTAAGCGCTGACGCTCAGGCCCCGTAGAGATCATGGTAACTGGCACGCGCAACGCCTCTTCTATAGCACGTATGTAATGCTTCAGCTCTTTGGGAAATGCCTCATAGTGTTGAACATCCGCTATTGAGCTGCGCCACCCCAAAAACTCCTTCCACACAGGCTCAATGGATATATCCATTAGATCATAGGGCACTTTTTGCGTAAGCTGCCCCTCAATGCGATAATGTGTAGCTGCCCGGATCGTTTCGAAGGAATTGAGCACGTCGATTTTGGTTAGCACAAGCTGAGTCACGCCATTGAGCATAGCCGTATAGCGCAGCTGCACCAGGTCGAGCCAGCCACAACGACGCGGGCGGCCAGTTGTGGCACCAAATTCGTGCCCTTCTTGCTGGAGACGTGCTCCCACCTCATCTGTCAACTCCGTAGGGAAAGGACCACTACCCACGCGAGTGGTATACGCCTTCGCAATGCCAAACACTTCGCCGATTCGGGCAGGCGAAACCCCCAAGCCAATACATACACTTGCACTCACCGTATTGGAAGAAGTAACGAAGGGATAGGTGCCAAAGTCGATGTCGAGCATAGCTCCTTGGGCGCCCTCGGCCAGTACGCGTTGGCCCTTGTCGAGTGCTTCGTTGATCAAATAGGCACTATCCACTATCTGAAGTGTGCGTAGCCATTTCAACGACTCAAACCACCGTCGTTCCTCAGCCTCTAAATCATAAGCTACAGGGGGATAGAGCTTCAATAGCTGTAAATGCTTGGCTTTGAGCTGCTCGTATTTGTCTCGAAAATGCGCATGAATTAAATCACCTACGCGCAAGCCATTACGCCCCGTTTTGTCCATATAAGTGGGGCCAATACCACGCAGCGTCGAACCGATTTTCTCCTTGCCCTTAGCTGCTTCTGAGGCCGCATCTAGATAGCGATGCGTGGGCAAGATGAGATGTGCTTTGCGGGCCACAAATAACCGCCGACGCCACTCAACCCCAGCTGCATCAAGGGCTTGGAGCTCCTGTGCCAAGGTAACGGGGTCGATCACCACACCATTGCCAATTACATTGCCCAACTCAGGCCTGAAAATACCTGAAGGCACAGTGTGCAACACGTACTTTTTGCCTCCAAATACCAGCGTATGCCCCGCATTAGGCCCCCCTTGAAAGCGAGCTACTATATCGTATTGGGGAGCAAGGTAATCTACAATCTTTCCTTTGCCTTCATCGCCCCATTGTAGGCCTAAAATCACATCTACCTTGGCGCTCATATTCAAAATTGTTCAAAAAAAGCAACAGCGATCCCCTATCCGGCAACGCCCGCCACTAAAAAGCGAATTTCACTCATACATATAGTGGGGCAAAAATACGCGAAAAGAGCCACCTAACTGGGCTTTCTCGACACATAGCTCCTACTTATGTAACCGGTTTGAGCATCTTGAATGCTGGACATCGCGATGTGATCATTCATTTGATGGAAGAGTCAGAGCCTGTATTTGTTGGCTGCGAAGGTATGTCTTGTGTGCCGTCCTGTACCTTGTTAGGGCAATCTACTTTACGACAACGGCCGTAGAGGTTAAGTGAATGATGTGTCACCTCGAATCCCAACAACTGGCCCATCATATCTTTGATTTGTTGGATGCGCGGATCGCAGAATTCAAGCACTTCGCCACAGTCGAGGCAAATCAAGTGATCGTGTTGTTTAAAGCCATACGACTTCTCGTACTGAGCTAAGTTCTTGCCAAACTGATGCTTCTTCACCAAGTCACAATTCACCAATAATTCCAATGTGTTGTACACAGTAGCCCGACTGACGCGATAATTGTTGTTTTTCATGTGGATGTACAACGATTCGGCATCGAAATGATCATCTCTTCGATAAATCTCCTCTAAAATGGCAAAGCGTTCCGGTGTCTTACGACAGTTATTGCGCTCTAAATGGCGAGCAAAAATTTCTTTGACTTCCGATATCACATCTTGATGTGTGCGTGCAGCCATGACAGTAATTGAAATGTGTAATTAAATGCAAATTTAGTTCGATTATACATCTGGGTGATAGCGGTAGCCAATCTCAGTCAATTCATGATATCTCAGAAGGTACTAGTTGACGCGCGTCACAGTGTCTACATTATCCAGATTCTTGAGTGTACGAATAGCCAAATTGAGTTGATTGACATTGGCCACAATTAGTTTGATGGTTCCTTCGAAATAGGCATCGTCACCTCCTAAAATGGAAAATGCTCGAATGTTAACGCGCAATTTACTGGACAGCTCATGAGCCAGGCGCTCAATCACCCCAGGCCCGTCGTCCACACCTGTAATTCTGAGTTCAGCTACAAATTCGGCATCCTGCTTGGTTACCCATTCTGCCCGTCGTATCCGATAGTCGTAATTGGCCATCAGGTGGGTGGCATTGGGGCAGCTTACGCGATGAATCTTCAACCCACCCGTACGCGAAATAAAGGCAAAGATTTCATCACCTTGTACTGGATTGCAGCAATTGGCAAAAGTGTAGTTATAATGCTCACCAGGTTCGCCATCGATCAATATGGTGGCTTTGGGCCGTGGCCGCACAGGTGTGGTGGGCGTCGCATCTGCTACGGCATGCCCAGCTTCTTCGCCATTTTCACTTTGAGGCTGAGGCTTGGGAATCAGCTTGTGATCTTTCAGCTCGAAGGGTGCCAGCAATGCACTGATTGTCAGCTGTTCGGTAGCAATGGCATAGTAGAGATCTACATGTGAGGGATACTCGTAGTAGCGCACCAACATTTCAATAGCTTGATCGACAGGCTGTACTTTCAAATTGTTGAGCTTGCGTATCAACGCTTCTTTGCCCAGCTCGCCGACTTGCCGTTGTTCTTTCTTCAACGCCTGTCGAATGCGCGAGCGCGCTTTGCCCGTTACTACCAGCTTAAGCCAATCTTTCTTTGGCTTCTGCTTGGCATCGGTGATCACCTCTACCTGATCGCCCTGCTGGAGCTTATATCCCAATGGTACCAAGCGCTGATTAACCTTCACTGCCTGGCAATGATCTCCAATTTCCGTGTGGATGTGGTATGCAAAGTCCAGAGCTGTCGCCCCTTTAGGCAATACGATCATGTCGCCTTTGGGTGTAGTGACCCATACTTCTTGCGTGAAGAGATTGGACTTAAAATATTGCACAAACTCGCGCGCATCAGCTTCTTTGTTTTCCAACAACTCGCGCACCTCGTCAAGCCACCTATCAAAAGTAGAAGACGCTTGGGTACGTACCCCCTTGTACTTCCAATGGGCCGCATAACCCTTTTCGGCTATCTCATCCATACGCTCTGTGCGAATCTGCACCTCAACGTATTTGCCATCAGGCCCAATGACTGTTGTGTGTAGCGATTCATACCCATTGGACTTAGGCGTGGAAATCCAATCTTTGAGCCGCTCGGGCAAGGGCGCGTACACATCGGTCACGAGCGAATAAGCTACCCAGCAGGCTGTCTTCTCTTGCTCTGGTGGTACATCCAAAATAATGCGCACGGCAAACAGATCATAGATCTGCCCGAACGGTACCCCTTTGGTGCGAATCTTATTTAAAATAGAAGAGATAGACTTGGGTCTGCCCAAAATGCGGTACTTCATCCCTTGTTGGTCCAACTTCTGCTTAATGGGCTCGATAAACCGACTGATAAACTGAGCACGCTCTTCTTTGGTAGCTTGCAGTTTCTCGGCTATTTCCTGATAAGCCTCTCTATTGAGTACCTTGAGGCAGAGATCCTCCAACTCCGTCTTAATATTGTATAGCCCTAATCTGTGAGCCAATGGCACATATAAAAAGTTGGTTTCTGAAGCAATCTTTAGCTGTTTGTGCCGGGGCATAGCACTCAAAGTACGCATGTTGTGTAGCCTGTCCGCAATTTTGATCAAACCTACGCGTACGTCCTGTACCATCCAGTACAAGACCTTCCGAAAGTTTTCTGCTCGAGGGCTCTCCGCATTAACCGAGCGGTCTAACTTAGTCAATCCGTTGACCAACAGCGCAATACGCTCACCAAAGGTTTGCTCAATCTCTTCAAGCGTGACATTCGTATCCTCTACCACATCGTGTAAAAGTGCCGCTACCACAGCAGTAGGCCCTAACCCTACTTCTTCGGCACAAATGCGTGCTACCTCTATGGGATGCAAAATGTATGGATCACCATCTTTTCGTCGCTGAGCAGCATGGGCGCGCACCGCCAACTCGAATGCCTTACGCACGTTTTCCCAGTCCTGCTCAGTAGCAGAATCTGGAATGGTGCGCAACAGCTTTCGATATTCCCTCAAGATAAGCTTGCGCTCCTTGTCATCTTCATAGATTGCATCTAACACTTCTGCCATAGTCCTTCGCCAAAGTTTTCATTACTATTTTCCGTCCGATTAGCCCTTTCTATTCCCTAACACCGAGTGATAATACGCAAGCTGAATGTGTGCATTTTCATCAAAGCTGCGCGGTCATTACACTTTTTGAAAAATGTGGCTATCGCCCTTATGATTGACCACCACCCTATTTGGGTATATCTATCTGACACCGCATGATTTACACCAAAAATGCAGCTCCACACAAAACAAATAAAATACCTCAGCGGTTGCTTTTGTATCATTTCGTTTAAAAATATTCCTCTTATCTTTGCGGGCGCTTAAGCGCCAAGCTCATTCCCATAGAAACCACCTAGACACATGACCCACGGGGTAAATAGCTTGTGTTGAGGTGTAGCGCATCGGGAATTCCTATGCGGGTGTGGCGGAATTGGTAGACGCGCCAGACTTAGGATCTGGTGCCGAAAGGCGTGGGGGTTCGAGTCCCTCCACCCGCACATTTTTTTGCATATGACTTACGCGTAGCTCCTTGGATAAGGGCTGCGCCCAATTAGGAAACCACAACAACGCACTCATGTGACGGCCCATGCAGTATCCATTATCCATTTCTGTTCGCCCACTGTAGTCAATACACTGCGCAAGCATAATGTGTCGCCCGTCAACCACAACAATTTCCAAACTTAGGTGGGGCACACACCGGGCACGCAGTAGTACCCATCGATATAGTAATAGTAAAAGCCATAATTATAAGCATTTTTTCTAATCATCATGCAACAATAGCACATTAGCTATGCCGAAAATAACTAAAGAAGAGAAGAACAACCTGCAAAGTACCCTTCATGTAGACATTGCTCGGGAAGACTACCAGCCTGAATTTGAAAAAAAGCTCAAAGAGTACCGAAATAAAGTAGCTCTCAAAGGTTTCCGTAAAGGAAAGATCCCATTATCCGTGCTGAAAAAAATGTTCGGCAAATCGGTGCTAGTCGAGGTCGTCAACGACATGCTCTCCAAACAACTCAACGAATTCCTCAAACAAGCAGACAACAATTTTCTCGGTCAACCCATCCCTACCGCAGATCAAGCGGAAATCGACTTTGATCCCCATAACCTGAAAGACTTCCGTTTCTCTTTTGATATCGGACAAGCACCCGAATTTGAAGTACAAGGTCTATCTAAAGAAAAGACCTTTACCTACTACATGCCCGAGCTCACCGACGAAATGGTACGCCAAGAATTACAGCGCCTGCGCGAAGCCCGAGCCAATATGCAACGGGTAGAAGGCGACTACCAGGACGACGATATACTCCTGTTCCAATTGAAAAAAGGAGGCAATGAGCAGGAAGCTACCTCTACCCACAAATTTTCCATCCACTTCAAAGATGTAGCACCTCTCTATCGCGAACAGCTCAGCACGCTCAAACCTGGTGATACACTCGAAGTAGACAACGCCTATGACTTCGCACCTGGCTGGTCCGAACAAGAGGTAGACAGACGCATATTAAACTGGCAGCCCGACAAAGAGGACAAAACACCTGCCGACAAACCCAGCCCACGCATCTTGCTGGTATTCGATGGTGCCGAACGCCGTGTACCCGCTAAACTAAACCAAGAGTTCTTCGATCAAGTATTCGGCCCAGACAAAGTCCACAACGAAGATGAAGCACTTGAAGTATTGCGTGAGGACCTCCGCGCCTTCTATGAAGGACGCAGCGACACCGCCCTATACCGCGCTATCCATGACTATCTGATGGAGTTGCACAATGAGCAAACGCTGCCATTGCCCGACGACTTCTTAAAACGTTGGCTAAAAGAGTCAAGCGAAAAAAACACAGAAGAACAAATCGAAAAGGGGTATGCCGATTTTGCGCGCAACCTCCGCTGGTCATTGATCAAAAGCAAGCTGGCTAAGAAATACAATGTCGAGGTCAAGTCCGAAGACATTATTAACCACCTGCGATTGCGCGTACAGCAAATGCTGCAAAGCTATGGGCTTAACGACCCGCGTTTTATCAATCAAATGGTACAACGCCTACTACAAGACGAAAAGGAAGTAGAGCGCACTGCCGATGAGCTCCTGGAAATCAAACTGCTCGAACCTCTTAAAAAGGAGTTCACATTAGAAGAAAAAGTCGTACCCTTAGACACCTTCGAGGCTCTTATCAAGCCCCCTCAGGCAGAAAGCCCAGAAGAAGTGGCAGCCAAAACAGCCGCACAGGCAGCTGCGCAACTCGAAGAAGAATAAACCAGCTGCACCTTTAAGTGTTGAATGATGTGTTGTTCATCCCTCACGACCCTATTTTCGATTTTTTGAAAAAACGCGAATGAATCCATGTTTCGAAAAGATGAATTCCTAAAGTACGCCACCAAACACCTTGGTCTCAGCAGCATGCATGTGGAAAAATACGCTGAACACACAGTCAAAAACGCATTGGGCGTACAAAACGTCACGCCATACATCATAGAAGAGCGCCAGCTTAACGCCACAGTACTCGACGTGTTCTCCCGCCTAATGATGGACCGCATCATCTTCCTAGGTACTGCTGTCGATGACCATGTAGCCAATATCATTCAAGCACAACTGCTCTTTTTGGACTCTACCGACCCCAAACGAGATATCCAAATGTACATCAATAGCCCGGGTGGTAGTGTCATTGCTGGCTTGGGCATATACGACACCATGCAATATGTCACGCCAGACATCGCCACAATTTGCACGGGGCTGGCAGCCTCAATGGCCGCCGTGCTGTTGGCTGCTGGTACCAAAGGAAAACGTACAGGCCTGTATCATAGCCGCGTGATGATACATCAGCCACTGGGTGGCATGCAAGGCCAAGTAAGTGATATGGAAATTTCCTACCGACTGATCAAAGACATGCAACGACAGCTTTACGAAATCCTGTCATTCCACACCGGCCAACCCTATGAAAAGATCGAAGAAGATTGTGACCGAGATAACTGGATGCGTGCCGAAGAAGCCAAAGCCTATGGAATCATAGACGAAGTGCTGGCACGTAATAAAGCTAAAGCACAAGCCGGCAACAATAGCTAAAAGAAGCCATACGCAGCGGGATAACTCAACTTTTGTGCAGTTATCCCGCTATCTTTTTCCATTCGCTGCACAAAAGCACAGCACTATCCGTGTATTTGCCATTTTTAATGCAAAAACAAAAGGTGTTATCTCAACTTCCCTTTTAAAATTTGCATTGCACATTTGCCCCTTAGGCCGATACTCGACCACTCATAAACTGAGCTGCTCATGAAGCGCACGAAACAATCGAATTACCGCTGCTCCTTCTGCGGCCGCGACAAGTCCGAAGCTATGCTGCTCATTGCAGGCATAGAGGGACACATCTGCGAAGTATGTGTAGAACAAGCGCAACAAATTGTAGAGGAAGAGCTCTATGGCAAGCGAAAAAAAAGCACACCTCCCCGCTCTCAAGAAAAATCCTCTTCCTTTACCTTACCTGATAACTTCACCCCCCTGACCATCAAAGAATATCTCGACCAATACGTCATTGGCCAAGATGAAGCCAAAAAAGTCCTTTCTGTAGCCGTATACAATCACTACAAACGCCTAGGACAACCTGCCGACGACGATGGCGTAGAGCTGGAAAAGTCGAACGTACTATTTGTAGGCCCCACAGGTACGGGCAAAACACTCATGGCAAAAACCATTGCCCGCCTGCTCGATGTTCCTTTCACTATCGTAGATGCCACTGTGTTTACCGAAGCAGGATACGTAGGCGAAGATGTGGAAAGTATTCTCACACGCCTGTTGCAAGTGTGCGACTATGATGTGCCTTCTGCTGAACGCGGCATCGTCTATATCGACGAAATAGACAAAATCGCGCGAAAAAGTGATAACCCCTCCATTACACGCGACGTTTCGGGCGAAGGCGTACAACAAGCTTTGCTCAAAATGCTGGAGGGCACCGATGTAAATGTACCCCCTCACGGTGGTCGCAAACATCCTGAGCAAAAGCTTATCAAAATCAATACTTCTAATATCTTATTCATTTGTGGGGGAGCCTTTGACGGCATAGAAAAGATCATTGCCCGCCGCGTCAACACACAGGTGATTGGCTTCAACACTCAGGCTGAAAAAGACGAAATCGATCAAGATAACTTGCTCAAATACATCACTCACCAAGATCTCAGACGATTCGGCCTCATACCCGAGCTCATAGGCCGACTTCCCGTACTGGCCCATCTCAATCCCTTAGACATCAATAGCCTGCGCCGTATCCTCACAGAGCCCAAGAATGCCCTCATCAAGCAATATCAAAAGATGTTTGAGCTGGAAGGCATCAAACTCATCTTCGAAGAGGAAACAATAGACTTCATCGCTCAAAAAGCCCTGGAATACAAACTGGGCGCACGAGGATTGCGCTCCATATGTGAGGCAATCATGACTGATGCCATGTTCGAACTGCCATCTAAAAAAGGACAAATTGACACTTTTGTCGTATCTCGTTCCTATGCCGAAGACAAACTTTCTAAAAGCAAACTGGCTCACCTCAAAGCAGCCTAATTTGCCCTTGTGCTCCTTTTCTCATACCTAAATACAAAAAGCTGAATCGATGCATCGGTTCAGCTTTTTATATGCACACCCAACACGTTTTCATAAAAAAATTGCCCTAAATGCCAATAGTATAAAAAAATGTTTTGTCATTTATTTTTCAAAATTCAACTTTGGACTTAAATTCACCCTGCTTCTACGAGTGCACTTGCCTAGAAAACCAAAACAAAATTGTTTTACCAACTTCAAAATTCACTTACTATGAATGCAGTACTCAACCTTGGCAAGTACCTCTTTGCACTGCCATTTCTGGTCTTTGGCGTGCTCCATTTTATGGGTGCAGAAGACATGGCAGCTTTCACGCCAGGTGGCAAGCCCGTTGTGTACTTCACAGGAGTAGCCCTCATTGCTGCTGCAGTAAGCTTCCTCATTGGCAAGCTCGACAAGTTAGCAGCAGTATTGCTCGCTCTTTTTCTGCTGCTGACAGCCACAGTAGTCCACCTCCAAAATTTGATGGCTGGCGACCAAATGGCGATGAGCAACCTATTGAAAGACTTAGCACTCTGTGGTGCAGCACTGCTTTACGCTCAATCGCATGCCAAAGACAATAGCGTAATTGGATAGCATTTCCATTAGCTACTCAAGTGCAATCCTGCTTTGGTGCAAATGCCTAAGGCAGGATTTTTTCTCTTTAAAACCTACTCAGAAGCACTATCTTCACCTCTATGCGCTACTTCGTTCAGCTGGCTTATAATGGCAGTGCCTACTGTGGCTGGCAGCGCCAACCCAACCAGCCTTCCGTACAACAAACCTTGGAGGAAGCATTTCACACCATACTGCGTCAACCCATTACACTCACAGGTTGTGGGCGTACAGATAGCGGCGTACATGCGAGCAACTACTTTACCCATTTTGATGGCCCCAAAACACTCCCTAATCGCCTCGTACATGCACTTAACCAAGTCTTACCAGCCGATATAGCTATATATAACATCTGGCAGATGCACCCACAAGCCCATGCCCGTTTTGATGCTACCGAACGCAGCTATGTATATCGCATTGCTTTACAAAAAGACCCATTTCACGTCAATACGCGCTGGCAATACCCACAAGCATGTAAAGCAGATACGACAATACTGAGCCAGGTGGCCCAGCTCATAACTCAATTTGATCTATTTTTTCCCTTTTGCAAGACAGACCACTCCGCTCACACTTATCGCTGTAATATCTACGAAGCATATTGGCGTTTCCACAAATGCGAATGGCATTTCCACATCAGTGCAGACCGTTTTTTGCGCGGCATGGTACGCCTAATCGTAGGCGCCTGCCTCAACGTAGCAATGGGCAAGCTGCCTTTTGAAGCTCTACGGAAAGCCTTGCAGTTTCAGCATCGCCTCAGCATGAGCTGGAGCGTCCCACCTCAAGGTCTTTTCTTGAGCCACATCCAATATCCGTGGGACTTCAGCCAATACCGCAAGGTAGGCATTCCTATGTGAGGTATCTCGTCGGCTTATTTTCTCCCATATGGCTGCATATTTTTTTTACAAAAAATTGTAGTTCTATTTTGCTCCAAGGATACAATCCCTCAACAGGGAAAACTGCGCTTTCCTATTAAATTCGCAAGCAAAGCAAAAGCTAATGACACGTATATCCTTAGGCCACTTGAAGCACTGCTCCCTACCTTGGCATTTTGTCTGGCTGTTAGGCTGCGTCTTATTCGCTGGCAGTTGTGCTACTACCGCTAAAATGAACAAAGCTTTTCACCGACAAATCGAAGAATCTCAAGTATTCCAATCTGCTTTCACAGGCTTTGCCCTCTATGACCCCGAACAAGAGCAGTGGCTCATTCAGCATCATGCAGACAAATACTTCACGCCGGCCTCCAACATGAAGTTGTTCACCTTCTATTTGAGCAACCATCTAAATAAAGCCTTTCTGCCCGCTTTAGTATATGAAGAAGTGGGGGACTCATTGCTATTTTGGGGAACAGGGCACCCTGGCATGCTACATCCTTGGCTACCCGCAGATTCGAGTGTCCTAACCCTGCTACGCCGCTATGAAGGCAAACTGTTCTTTTGCCCCGCCAACTTTGCTGATAAACGCTTTGGCCCAGGCTGGGCATGGGACGATTACCCATGGTACTATCAGGCAGAAAAAGCCCCACTACCACTCTATGGCAATCTCGTCTACATACAACACGATAGCTCTCAACTGGGCTTTTCCATCATTCCCAAACGCTTTTGCGATTCCACCCATCTTGACCCATATGCCCATTGGCCTTCAGTACGATGGCATAGAGCAGAATGCCATAACACCTTCACCTACAACCCGCCAGCCACTAGTGGGTCTACCTATCATACAGAAATTCCCTTTAGATGGTCTGCGCAACTGGCGGCCCAGCTGCTAAGCGACACGTTGCAACGCCCTGTTGAAGTACTTGCGCTTCCCCTGTGGCCATCTGAGCAAGCCTTAGTCCTCTATGCTGCCCAACCTGCTGATAGTATCTACCAACTGTTATTGCACGATAGTGACAATTTCATCGCTGAGCAGCTATTGCTACTGTGCAGCTATGTACTCACCGATACGCTCGACAGCCAAAAAGCGATCTCTTGGGCACTGGATAGCCTCTTAGCCGACCTACCCGATAGGCCACTATGGGTCGATGGCTCAGGCCTCTCGCGCTACAACATGGTGACGCCCCGCACCATGGTCGTACTGCTCGACAAACTGCTCCGCGAAATACCTCCACGGCGCTTATTTCAATTACTACCTGCTGGAGGACGCGACGGCACCATCGCCAACTGGTATGCTGGCCCAAAGGGTCCTTTTGTGTTTGCCAAAACAGGCACATTGCGCAATAAACACTGCTTGAGCGGCTATTTGCGCACTGCTTCAGGGCGCTTACTCATCTTCAGCTTCATGCACAACAATTTCCCAGGATCCAATACAGCTTACAAACGCGAAATGGAACGACTATTAGAACAAATCTATCTCCAATATTAACAATACATGAGCATAGAAATAGCAGCCATATTGCGCCAAATCACACTGTGGTTCCTCATAGGTGCCCTTATCCAGATCCCCATCTTGGTACTGAGATTTGCATGGCGTAAAGCAGGAAGTCGTGCTGGCAACCTAGCTTTTTCGCTGCTGTTGTGCGCTTTTTCGCTCAATCTAATCTACCACCTCTTCATCCTATTGAAAATCTTTCAGCATCATCCTTCACTGCTATATCTACCCGTGTACTGTACGCTGGCCTTTGGCCCACTTCTTTTCTTCTACATAAAGCTGAGCCTTTTTTCCAACTACCAACTTCGATGGAGTGACGCCAAGCACATCGTGCTACCGCTAGCTCAGATTGCCTATTTCTTTGCACTGTTCATCCAGCCCATCCCCTTTAAAATGCAACTCAAAAGGAGTCTGATCTCACCCTTTTATGGCGGTATGGAAATGCTCCTCTACATCATCACTTTTTATGCCTATTTGTATTTTTCTTGGCGATTCGTCCGCTTTCGAAAAAAGCAACTGCGCCACCACACTTTCAGTCCTGCCATGCGTCAAGCACGCCTACTCAATCAATATTTATGGGGCATGTTCATCCTGTTTTTTTTCAACAGCACTTATATCGCCACCGACTTTATCAGTTACGATCTCATGCACCTCAATCTCCACGCATTGCCCGGATTTACCCGCTTGGGCGAGCTCTCGTATGCAACCTTGGTGTGGTGGAGCTGCCTGCATGGCTGGCGCCTGTGGATCATTGATTGGTATGTGTCGCACCGCCGAAAAAAACAAACTCCTCCTCCCAGCATGGCGATAAGTACCGACAAACATCTCTATAGAGTATTTTTTTAGACAATCTCCAATCATTGGCATGTGCACTGCAACCAGAATGGCCTAATTTTTTTGCATTAGCCACAATACACTACATTGATGCTCCCCATTACAAAGCAGTCCTTTATGAAAAGCTCCGGTCTATACCTCTTCTTCCTTCTTATTCCCTGCTGGGCTGTGGGTTATTCCAACGATCCTGCAGCATTAGAAGAAAGCGTGATCCGCAAACGGCTCGAATCACTACCTTGCCTTATCGAACCCAAATACGTTTCAGCGGTAAAGGGTTATCTAAAGACCTACTTGATAGACAAGCGGGATAAAGCACAACAAATTCTGGGACGTGCACTGATTTATTTTCCCCTTTTCGAAGAAGAATTGCGCAAAGCAGGCTTACCCGAAGAGCTAAAATATCTCGCAGTAGTTGAATCTGCACTCATCCCCACAGCTATCTCGCGTTCAGGTGCCGGTGGTCTGTGGCAGTTCATGCCCCAAACGGGTGCTTCTTACGGCTTGCTCATCAATGCATGGGTCGATGAACGCTTTGATCCCGTCAAAGCCACCCGCGCCGCTGTACAGCATTTGCAAAAGCAATACAAGCGCTTTGGCTCATGGGAGCTAGCGCTGGCAGCCTACAACTCGGGCGCAGGCCGCGTACACCGAGCGATAAAGCGTGCACACAGCCGCAATTTCTGGCGTGTACGCCGTTATTTGCCTAGAGAAACGCGCAACTACGTGCCCGCATTTATTGCAGCCACTTACCTATTTCACTATTACTATCTATATCAGCTAGTACCCCAACTCCCCCCACTGGATCTACAGCTGACCACCACGCACCTACTCACTGAACCCCTAACTATCGAAGAAATTTCAAACGTCACAGGGCTTGACCCTCAAATAATCCAAGCACTCAACCCCGCATGGAGAAAAGGCGTCATCGCTGCACATCAACGCCAAGCATGGCTCCGACTTCCCATCCACTTCATGCCTGCCATAAAAGACTATCTCGAACTACGGCGCCAATACGGCTACGCTTTTGATCCTAATAGCCTGCCCCAGCCCGAAACAATAGGCCCCAATTGGAAAAAGGTACACTATGTGGTCAAAAAGGGCGAAACCCTGAAAAAAATTGCACAGAAATTCCAATGCCATCCTCTCCACCTACAGATGTGGAACCACATTGCCACACTCACCCCTCCAGAGGGTGCCGAACTTGTCGTATGGCAACCAGCCCGGATACACCGCTACAAGCCTGGACATTACGTACAAAGCCTCCCCATCCCCACGCCTCAGGTGATCAAAACTTTTTCGCCCCAAATCCATCCCCAACAACAAATACCCGCACACTACCAATGGCACCGAATCCAGCGCATGGAAACCCTTTTAGAAATAGCCCATAGATACGGAGTTAGCCTCGAACAGCTCTACGAATGGAACCCTATACTCAAGTCTACCTTTCCATTAGTAGGTACGCGAATTAAAGTAGGTATCAAAAAGAATCACAAAAGATCATTATCCGAAGCCAAAAAATGATGCCTTCACAACCTGTACATAGGGATAGAGTTACTACCCTGATGAATTAATCAGCCCGCTCTTTTCCCTTTAACTTCCTAAGCAACAACCACTGGTTCGTACTTATTCGCGAAGTAATGCTGTTGCTCACACGCAAAACCTGCATCTCCCAATGGTAGAACACCTCCAATTCTCAAATCACAACCTCCGCTCCTACCCAACAAATCGATAGCTTCTTATCAATTGGGAAGCCCCCACCCACCTCAACACTAACCACACTGCATTAGCTAACCAATACTCAGATGATCAATGAAAAAGTGCATGCCCACCTTTGCACCACGACGGACACGCATATAATTTTCGCCCCACTGCCATAGTCCCAATAATTCCCCAAGATTAAAGCGACCATTTAGCCAAAAAATGGTAAAAATGCTGTTTCAGCTCCTGAAATATCTTTCTAAACTGTACCATGTCTTCGCGCAACTTCCCATGATCAGCCGCAAAGATCCGATTCACATCTTGTCCTTGCACCTGTGCTAACAACTGACAAATTCGACTTTCATGGCGCCGCAGTCGGTGCTTCAAATCATTGATCACCTCTTGTTGTCGAATAAACTGATTTTGAAAATGCTCCAACGACACCATCATCTCCTTGTCGTAGCGATCAGCCACCAGTGCTTCAAGCCGCTTTTGGTAGATGCCTAACTCATCTTCGGCAAATTGCAATTCATTCATCCACGTGCGATGCTCCAAATGCAACGCCTGCACACTTTTCTTTTCTACAGTCTCCATAAGAGTCCATATTTTAGTTTGGCAAATATTCACATCCCAATCCTTTCACAAAACAAAATATGCTACTCATCCTTTGAGATGAATAAAATCAGTGTAAAAGGGTGAGATGATTCAATTGGCAATGAACAATTCCCACAATATGAAGAAGGAAAAAAAGGACAAACATTTCATCAAAAAGCCTCACTATCCGGGTGGCCCTAAGGCACTTAAAACTTTTATCAGCAAGCAGCTGCAATACCCCGAGCGTGCCCGTAAAAAGGGTATCAAAGGCACCGTAATCCTACGTTACACCATTGATTGGGAAGGGAAAGTCATTGATACGCACATCATCTCTGGTCTCGGCTATGGCTGTGATGAAGAAGCCATCCGAGTTGTCAAAATGCTGCGATTTGAAGTGCCGAAAAACCCTGTACGTGCTCTTTTCCACAAAACTATTCACATCCATTTTAGGCCCCCAACAGACAACACACCACCTACCACCTGGCAATACGTGCTGTCTTCTACCGAAGAGCAAGAAGACAGCCAAAAAGACGATGATACAATAGACGGCTATACTTATACTATCAATTGGTAAGCCACAGCACAATTAACAAGTCGCCCGAAGCCCCTGAAGTAACAGGGCTGCAGCTGTAGGATTGGTGGCTAGCGGTACATTGTGCACATCACATACGCGCATGAGCATCTGCACATCTGGCTCATGCGGATGTTTACCCAACGGATCTCGGAAAAATATGACCATATCGAGCTCACCTGTGGCTACAAGCGCTGCAATTTGAGCATCGCCTCCCATCGGCCCCGACAACAAACGCCTGACTTCGAATCCCGACTCAGCTATGTGCTTTCCCGTAGTGCCTGTAGCTATTAGGCTACAACGCGACAAAAGCGCCTTGTTTTGCAAAACAAAGGCAACCATTTCGGGCTTTTTTCCGTCATGAGCTACAAGTGCAATGCGCGTCACATTTTTCTTTGGCATGGATCTCAGTAATTAAATATTTGGGCATAACATTTGAAAACGAACAATTGACATGCTCAACACCTCACCTACCGGAAAGACTAAATGCTTAAACGCCGAGCGCATGCTCCAATGCACCCAAAATAATAAGATGTGCCAGCATGTTTTTATGAAGAAGTAGGAAACACATACTCCTCAACCTTAGGTTGACTTTATAAAATCCCCAAGTAGTAAATCTTGTCCCATGAAAAAGCTGTTCAACCTATTTCAAAGAAAAGCACGAAGAAGTAGTACTGCCGCAGCAGCGCCTCTCAACAAAGCCCAAAGCTCTATAGCTTCGCATAAAGTGACACTTTCCAAAGATCAAGCTGGCACCAGAAACGAAGGCAAATCACCAACTACGAAGGCTACACCCATCCATACCGAGCTATACCTCGACGATAACGATCTGGGTTACTGCTAATCGATACCTTCTCTAGCGTCTGCGCATAAGCAGTTCCTTAAAATGACAAAGGTCAGAACCGTCTATACGAGATTCTGACCTTTGTATGTGCTCATGCTATACAGCTACCTCCTTCCACACTAAAGGTACTTGGTAGAGTTTCTATCTGTCAAAATTTCTTTGAGTTCCTTGAGCTGCTTGTATTGGTGAGGTAGTACGCGCTTAAAAGCCTCCTTAAGACCAAAGAACGCACCAGATTCCAACACTTCAGGCAACACCTTTTCTATCTGATCTTTTACGAGCAAAACATCTTCTTTAAGCAGCGCTTTTAGCGAAGGGATTTCGTGATAGTCACTCTCTACAGCAATACTCTTTTCCTCTGCTCCATCTTTGTGTGGCACTGGATCTAATGGAATGACGTGCTCTTCATCTTCAGCTGGCACCACTTCGCCCTTGGGCAGCTCCCATTGATCTGTCTCTTTATCCGCGTTTACCAAAAAAATTTCTAATCCCTTCTCACGCAACCGATAGATGATCAACGTAACTTTTTCAGTAAGGCTCATAAACATATCTTTAATTGAGGCAGCATTAGATAACCTGCACGATGGCCCGCAATCAAGTTTTTAGCTATAAAACTTAGTGGGCAAAGATAGCAGGATTTACACGGCTATGGCTTACTCTACCTCCACGATCTACATTTTCCAAAAGCTACTATTCTATGATAAGGTCTACATTATCAACCCCTTCCGATTTAAGCACTTCCAATTCTGC
Organism: Saprospiraceae bacterium; assembly: GCA_026982695.1. GTDB lineage: Bacteria > Bacteroidota > Bacteroidia > Chitinophagales > Saprospiraceae > WFYJ01. The sequence continues at coordinate 15,749 of JALSGS010000009.1, read as the reverse complement.
ACGTCTGTTTTGCGCATGCTGAGCTCGAGTACATGGCACGCCATCATCACATTCATTGACTAATTGGGTCTCACCATAGCCTTGCCACTCCAAACGATCTTCCACAATGCCTTGCGAAATCAAGTACTGCACTACCGACTTCGCTCTACGTTGCGATAGTGCCAAATTATATGCATCACTCCCTCTGCTGTCCGTATGTGCCTTTATCTTTAAACGTAAGCCAGGATATTGTTTCATGACTTGCGCCAATTGGTCGAGCATAGGTGCTACATCAGGACGGATGTCGGATCTATCAAAGTCGAAATACACGTTTTTCAACGAGAGCACTACTTGTGGCTTGAGGTGAAAAACAACCTTTACTACCCCCACCCTCTGACAGATAGGTTCCAGATCTTCGAGTGTCAATTCATCAGAGCTATAGCCCGTTTTACTCGCTTTAAGGTGATACCGATGTGCACAATCTATCTGGCTTTCAAAAACCTGCCCCAGAGTATCAGCTATATATGTCTTTTGCATTTCCTCTGTTTGATCGACAAGGACTACCTGCGCACCCGCGATAGGCTGATCGGTATACTTGTCGAGCACAACGCCTTCGAGTGCGCGAAGCAACCTACGCCGCCTCAGTGCAATGACAAAGCCTTCCTCACCGATCAAATCGACTGTATAAGTAGTATCCGCCTTTGGGAAATAATCGGGATGTGTGGCAGTGAACGCATAAGTCGCATCAGCTACCAAATCCAGAGGAGCTTCTCCTCCCACCACTTTCAAAGAAAAAGTAGTCGGATTAGCTGCTGGATGGTATAGCTGATCCAAAGGGTTAGCGATGTCCAATATGTGTGCAATCACCTCAGCATCAGATATGCGTGCTTGCGTCGCTTCATCAACCACAATCACTTTGCCTGCAAGCATTTGTGGCTGATAGTGAAAAGCATACAAATCATCAGCACCAGCTCCACCTGGCCGGTTGGATGCAAAATAACCCGAACGAAAATCGCGGTCTACAACCAAGCTAAAATCGTCATAGGGAGTATTAAGCGGCGAGGGCAAAGGCCCCACAAGCTGCCATTGTTTAGTTTCATCTAAAGTAGCAACAAAGAGATCGAGCCCACCCAAACGCCCTGACAGACTATCGCTAGCAAAAAACAAGTGTTCTTCCTGATCGACAAATGGGAATACTTCGTTGCCAGGGGTATTGACTGCAGGCCCCAAATTGATGGGCTCGCCCCATTTGTCGCCATCCCACTCACTCATCCATAAATCCATACCCCCATATCCACCAGGCCGGTTGGAGGAAAAGTATAGACGCTGACCATCAGCCGACAAAGCAGGATGTGCGTGGTCGTAGTAATCGCTGTTGAAAGACAAAGGACGTGCCTTGCCCCAATTGCCCAACTCTTCACGCACACTTTCATAAAGCTTCAGGTTGATAAAATTGGAGTCGTTACGGCCCTCATGGTTGTTGCGTGTAAAGATCATGCGCATCCCCTCAGAATAGAACGTAGCCACCCCATCATTGTATCGCCCATTGATCAAATTTCGAGGCATGCGCACAGGATTACTCAAAGAGTCACCCAAACGCGTAGCTTCGTACAAGTCCGTGAACGCCTCTCCTGTAGTATGACGACAAGTAAGCACCGTGTTAGATGAGGCCGTAAACACCAGCTTGTCGCCATGCAATACAGGTGCAAACTCCATGTGCTCGGTGTTTAGTATCCTGAGAGGAACTACACTGATTCGTGACTGCGCATTTGCCGAGAGGCCCAAACCAAAGAGACAGACGCTCAGCATATGGATGATATATTTCATCTCAAGCAATTTCAAGTTTACATTCAGAAATGGCGAAGGCTGTGTACGTAGCAGTCTTCACATTGAAACGTATAGCCAAGCAGGAATTCAAAACTACCTGTAGTCACCTGCTTCAACTCAGAAGTGGTCAAGTCTAAGGAAAGCCCAATACGCAAACCATTACCCACCTCATAGCCCACTAAGCCATCAATACTATCACCATGCCGATAACTGGCCCCTAACCACAGGGCATTGGCCAACAGAAAGTTGGCATTTACATCGATCTCAAAAGGTGCACCCGGGTTGATGCTCATCATCACATTGGGATGGAAGCTAACCTTTTCATTTAATGGCATTTGGCTGCCAACAATGAAATAATAGCTCAACACGGACGCAGCAAAGTTCGCCTTGTCCTCATACAACGGATTGGCAAAAAGTAAAGGTGCCGAAAGTCCTGCATAAAACTTCCCATAAGTATAGTAAATGCCCAGTCCCATATTGGCCTTAGCACTGCGCGCTGCTCGACCATTAAGCTCTGAATCAACCAAATCGATAGGCCTACTGGCCGACCAATCAGCACGCCAATTGTCAAGGCGCAAACTCGCCCCCACACGCAACTGCTGCAGACCGTCGGCACTGAGGTTTATGCGCCAAGCATAATACAATGCCGCCAAAGTGGCCTCGTATAACCCAATTTTGTCGGAAACCAAGGAAATGCCCACATTGTGCGCGGCATTTTTGGGCAATGGCGTGTGTGCCATCACGCTAAAAGTACGTGGTGCCCCATCCAATCCACTCCACCACTGACTGCGGTACACTGCAGCCGCATCTAATACTTGTTTACCTCCCGTAAATGCGGGGTTGTACATCATTCTGTTGACCATAAAGTGAGTGAACTGCACATCACTCTGGGCCCACAAACAGGGCAGCAACAGTACACTCAAACAGAGCGACAGGAAGTAGTATCTCATTTTGTTATCTTTTCTTCTTTGGCCTTTCGGCAAATGCTTCTAAAACATGCTTAGCGAACAATAGTGATAAAGCCCTGAATAATGCGGGTACCTTCTGCATCGAGTTGCAATACATAGAAGTAGGTACCTGCCGGTAGTGGCTGATTGTTCCAAGTGCCTTCCCAATCATTCTGGTATGGGCTCGCTGAATATACCTCATCGCCCCAGCGATTGAATATGCGCAAGGTGTTTTGCGTGCAGCAATCGCCTTCTAAGCACGGAATAATCAATTGGTCATTGGCACCATCACCATTTGGGGTCAGCACATTAGGCACTTCGCACTCGTTCGGTACTACATTGATCTGCACCCATGCCTGATCGCACATTTCGGGGCACACCTTACTGCACAACTCATACTCCAACTGGTCTGTCCCAAAGAAGTTAGGCTGCGGCTCGTATATCACTTGACCATTCGCATCAAAAGAAGCCGTGCCATTTGCAGGCGGCGTGAGCACGACGAGCGTACCTACACCATCTGGTGCACCGTCATTTTGCAATACATCGACTATGGTAATGCCATTATACACACCATCTACCAGATCGTCCTGTGCATCAGGCTCGCCGGCACCCTCAATGAGCAAAGCAGCAGAAGCATTAGTCCGGCAGCCATTAGTATCCTGGCCTATCACCACATAAGTACCCGGCACACCTGGATACAACATCCAATTCGGTTCACTGGTATTGGTGAGGAGTTCAAGCTGGCCATTTGCATCTACTCTATACCAGTACCAAGCGATGCCCGCAAATTGTCCCTCAGCTGTCAGTATGAGGGTATCGGCCGTACACAGCTGAGTAGTATTTGCCGAAAGGCTAATCGATTCAACTGGATAGGAGTTCAAGTAAAATGTAATTGGATCAGCGGCGCATCCATCTTCTGACCACGCTTGTAACGTATACGCGCCAGTCATGCCTGGAACTACACCATTTATGGATAATGCAACGGTGTCAGTACTAAAAAGCTGACCATGCACCATATCGCCGTTAGGCAATGTCCAGGTATAGGTGCCAGACAAACCGTTTAAATTCAGATAAGCCGATAAGATTGCAGTATCGCCTTGGCAATAAGTACCAGATCCACTTAGCTCAGTGAGCTGAGGTTGGGGGGCCAATTGCACAGACACACAAGCAGTATCGCTTGTACAACCTGCCAGCGAAGTGAGCTGGATACAATACGAACCCACTGCCGTGCTGTCGGCAGCTACCATCGAAGCCGAGAAAGGCCCAGCCCAATTGGCACTGCCCGTATAGGAATAGCCATTTGGTCCTGTCCATGTATAACTCACCATGCCCATGCCATTGGCACCATTGGCAGCATTGAGTAATAAACTATCGCCCATACAAGGCTGATTCGCACTTGGGGCCACAGGTACAGGCGTCGGATGTACGATCAATTCAAACTGCTGCTGCAGCGTTGCACCTCCTGGCCAGCCCACCACCGATAAATAGATAGTACCTGATTGTCCTACAGCCACTTGTGGCAAGGACAGACACAGCAGGGTATCACTCAACGACGTGCCTCCAGATAGGGGCACACCTGTAGCATTTACCCACTGGAATGTGACCGAATCAAGCCCATTGGTAGTAAGCTGCGCGCAAAAAGTAGCATCTACACCTTCGCAAAGAGCAATGGTAGAATCGCCTACTACATCAATTTGTGGCTCGATACAATTGATTACTTGTGTACAGACCGTTGGTGAAGTACATCCTCCTGCAGCATGCTCCAACGTCAAGCAATAAGTACCCGGCGGAGCAAGCGGTTGTCCTGTCACTACAGCTTCGTACGGACCAGGGGCATCTGCCATGCCTGTATAGGAAAACCCAGAAGGCCCGTCCCAAGTATAGCTCACAGATTGCCCCGCAGGCAAATTGCTGCTCTGCCCAGAAAGTAGGAGGGTATCACTACAATTGAACATCACTGAATCCAAGTCGGCAATGGCCGGTGTGGGAAAGACGATCACTTCCGTGCAAACAGTATCTACTGGAGCACAAATTGAGTTGCCAGAAAGCGTGAAACACCATGTACCACTTAGGTCAGTGTCAGCCGGCACACTGAACTCAAACGGCCCTTGTACTGAACAAGATTGTGTGTACATTGTGCCATTGGGAGCGATCCAATGACAATCCACGAGAGGCGGCATGCCGATGTGCACTTGGCCACTTATGAAAGATGTATTTGTCAGCACGCCATTTGCATCGGCAATTTCTACCGGCACGGGCCAACTGCCAAAATTGACTTGGGCACTATCCATTACGGTGAAACACATCTGGAACAAAGTGGCGCCATCTGGCAACGTCACACCTAATAGGTCCAAATCGATCCAAGCCAACACCAAATGCCCAGAAGAAGCCACGTTAAAACTCGATGCATTGAGCCAAGGGAGCTGAAAGTTTGTCAAACTGTCGAGCTGTAAAGCAGTACTATCCCAGCTCATGGAAAATTGCATGGCGTAAATATCCGTAAAATTGTATGCCTTTACATCCACACATATCTGGCTCCCTACGGATGCCCAAGTGCTACCCACCTCAAGGGTAAAATGCTGCGCGTTGCCCGCCTGCTGCGTCAGCATCGCATTTGCCGAAAGGCGGATCGTGTCTTCAGTACAATAGTTGCCACCGCCGTTCAAGTTAGTGATCATCAGGTAGGGTTGCCACTCTACTATTACTGTGTCTAACTGGCTAGTGCAGCCCCCACCTGTAGTAACGCTGGCTATATAGGTACCCGTACCGCCGCCTTGTGGCAATGGCGCTATCCACTGCGTGACAGTAACCGGCCCAACGCCTGTTTGTGCAGCAAAAAAGCCATTCGGGCCAGTCCAATTCAGCATCCATTCATCAGTGGCGCCTACACCAGCCACTATCGCAATCAAAGCCACAGAGTCAGCACAAGTAACTGTATCAGTAGTGGAAATGGAAAACGTAGGTGTTGGTTGCACCACTATGTCGGTGCAGGTAGGCCCTAAGGTCGTACATCCATTGTCAGCTTGAAGCGATAGGCAATATGTACCCGAATGGGTCAATTGAGCATTAGGTATGGCCCAGTCGAAGGGACCAGTACCCATGATGGAGTCCGTATAAGTAAGTCCATTAGGGCCTGTCCAGGTATAAGTAACTGTGTTGACGCCAGATACCGGTACCATCTGGGCTGAAAGCACAATGTCACTTCCTTCGCAATATGTGCCGCCTCCAGCAATTTGCGAAATAGATAGCCCCGGCAAGGTGTCCACACTCAGCACATAAGGCCCCGAACTACAGCCATTGTTGGCAGTGAGTGTGAGCTCATATAGCCCTACTTTGTCGCCATCTATGAGCCCAAGATCGACTAAGAACGGGCCAAAGGCGCCTGTGGTGGATTGAAAACTAAAACCATTCGGACCAGTCCAGCTATAAGTGATCGAGTCTATACCCGCTACTGCGTTGGCAGCACTAAGGACAACTGGAGTACCCAAGCAATATTGGCCGGCACCTTGCACATCGACTGCAATCGGGGTTGGCAATACGTTGAGTAGCACACTTGCTGTATCAGACACACATCCTTGCGCACTGGTGAGTACTAGAATATAAGTGCCCGCTTGGGTTACAGAGTCAAGAGATAATTGCAAAGTATAAGTTGCAGTATCACCTGCTACACCGCTCTGGTAAAAGCCATTTGGTCCAATCCACTCCCAGCTCACAGCACCGATGCCTCCCACGCTGTTCTGTGCACTCAAAGTTGCTATGGTACCCATACAGTAGTTGCCCCCTCCAGAAATATTGGTGATTTGTGGTTGCAAGAAGAGACCAAGCTGTACCGTATCGGCTACTGATTGACAACCATTCGCTGCTGCTAATTGCAATGAGTAAATACCTGTATCTGCTGTTGTAAGTGGCCCTAATGGTAAGGTAAATGGCCCCATCTCCCCTGTGGTTTGCTGATAGATTAACCCATTGCTGCCCGTCCAGATATACGTGATATCTCCCACACCCGAAACGTTATTAATTGCTCGCAACACAAGCGTATCGCCTTCACATAGCGTGGTATCATTAGTCAAGCCGACAATTTGGGGCACGGGAAGTACCACTAAACTGCCATCCAAAGTATCCGATGTGCAACCTGCTTCGCTGGTCACGACTAACTGGTAAGCACCTTCGTGAATTACTTGTGTATTGGACAAGATAAGCGAAATAGTATCACTGCCAGCCACACTACCCATGGCGATACTGCCCAATGGCCCCCACCAAGTATAGAAAAGCGAATCAATACCTACTACTGTATTGATGGCTTGCAACATCGTAGCCTGCCCCATACACGTAGTCCCATTCATTTGAACGCTTCCAAGCAAAGGCACAGGCGCTACATTTAACTGGAACGCCACCGTGTCTGCACAGTCGATCGCACTCCTAAGAATCAGTTGGTAGGCTCCGCTGTGTGTTAAATCCAGCGGTGCAATAGAAAGAGTAGTCTGAGCAATAGTGTCTGATAACTGAACAGAGTCTAATACAGTACCGTTCGTATCGACAAGCAGCCATGTCAAAGGCAAGTGCACACCTGTCGTATTACTGTTAGCTACCTGTAGCTGAAGCGTATCTCCTTCACAGCGCAATATACTATCAGGTATACTGACAGCGATTTGCGGCCTACTAAGCGAATCACAAGTGAGACAAGTGTTTACAATGGAAATTGTCATCGACTGCGGTGTACCCGAAAACTCCTGGTAAGTCCATTGATCTAAAAACTTCTCGTTACCTACCCCACCACTATAAGTATAGGGAATTGTGGTAGGCAAAGGTGGTTGTCCAGGTGCAACACCACCACTTACTGGTCCTCCAACAGGACTATGGTCATAGTAAAACAGCGAATCTTCATGCGTAAAGGTCGTATCGTCGTGCAATATGATGTAAATACCACCATTATTGTTTTCTACATCGGTCACTGCAATGTGCACCTCTCCCACTCTTATGTCAAGTTGGTAATTGAACGTAAAGCTGGGATCTGCTCCGATTGTATCGCCCATGCCATTGAGCCCGTCCCAAAAGATGGAATCCGTACCAGCCTGAATGAACTCTTGTATGATCCGATCCACCGAATCGGCAAAATCACCATCATTGTTTAAATCTAAGTGCAAAAAGCCTAACCCTTGCACATTGCTCGAAAAGGTAAAATAACCTCCTACCCCCACCAGCATAGTGTTCGTATCACATCCTTCCATCAAGCTATCTAAAGGCATGAAAGAAGTATTATCAATTTGGGGGACAATAGGAGGTGAATACAGCCATGTGGTATATGTCTCATTGCGATAAATATCCGTCACCATAGCTGTAGCAGGCATAGTCGTATCGGGCGGATTGAAGAATATTTTGTTATTGATAATCTGATCGCCATAGTCTTTTGCCTGTGGCTCGTAGAGATACAACATACCAGCTAACCACGAGGGCACATCTGCCGATCGGATGTAATTGGCTTCCGAATGTGATGCATAAGTGGGTTGCAAGGTGCTCCCCTCTACGATCCCCACTGAGTTGGAACTAATCGGAAACCGAAAAGGATCAGTGTCCACAAAGTTTACCTGGTATAAATACCCCGTAATCGTCAGTACCCAAAAAGTGGGAGATGTGGTAAACCCATTGTTATTCAACAAAGAGATATATTCATTGGTAAATACGCGCCCCTCTACAGGTACTCCGCCTTCATTACCTGCTGCCCCTATCGTCACCGTAACATCCCAAGCCAAGATTACTCTTTGGGAAAAGGGCTGATCAATCACCCGGTTCCAAGGTGCATTGTTAAACAAGTTTGGAAAAGGTACCAACTCAAAATCGGGATAATCGAAGCGCACCGTCCAAACACCTTCCTGGTCCACGGCCACTACTCCCGGCACATAACCTAGACCATTGGTAGTACCTCCTCCTGTAGGCCCATTCAACTCTTCGATGTGATTATTGATAATAGCTTCGCCTGCGTGAGCTCCTGTATCATTAAACTCGACTACAAGGGTGCCATCAGGCCGATATACGCGTATGTACCCTCCTTTGATACCCACATGGCTAGCCCCTACATTGATAAATTCTCCTACGCGGGCATAGACTTTTATCTGCTGGCTATCTCGCGTATCCATAAACAGTCTATAGCCTGGGTAATTCACAAAATCTACCGAACCCTCAGCCATTAGCGAAGTGGCAGGCAATATGAAATAGATAAAGAGGTGGAGCACGAACAGCCTACATAGCTGCAAGTTGCGCTTAGGGGGAGCATAACAAGCGCTCATTCGCATGGTGTTTTGGTGTGACATCTGTAGAGGATGGATCTGGCGTCTCTATACCTCTTGCTGATTATTGGGTGCAATATATCATTTTTCTACACGTAGATCATCTGTAATACTGGTTGATACACATCATCATGTTTTGCTTTGCCTAAAACAAAAAACCCCGCCACAAAATGGCGGGGCCATCCACCCTGATAGATAATTAAAACGGCGTTTTATACTATGAGCATCTTCATTTCCTCTACACTATTTTTTTCTCACTGAACAACTACCAACTTTTTGGTGTATTGTCCTGTAGGCGTCTGCATACAAACGAGATATACTCCAGGCCCCATGAGGTGTTCCGAAATTGGCAAGGTCAAAGTATGTGTTCCGACTTTCTGATCGAATGATTGCTCCCAAATGGTTTGCCCGCGCAGAGTAGCTATACTGAAACGAACGCTTCCGCTTTGTGCAAGTACATATCGAATGGGGATTTCGGACTGAACAGGATTGCACAACAATTCGACCTGTTCGGCAATTGGACTACTGGGCTGCCCTTTGGTACTCCCTATAAGGAATGGTTCATATGTGGTACCCTCAGGATCGTAGAGCGCCCTTGTTACCAAGCGATCACTCAAGTGGATGGCATAATTCCGTTGCATGGTGCGTTTCACGCGCCAACGGATGAAAAATAAAGGCCGTTGGGTATCTACCTGTACGCCTTGTTCGTCGTACCATATGAAGCCTATGATACCTTCGTCAAGCTGAGAGAGGTTCAGTTGTTGCACATCAGGATCAATTTGTCCAGACTCCACCCCGTCAAAAGAAAGTAATGCTGGATCAAACTCCAACGTAAACTGGATAGCCGCTAGCTGAGAAAGATCCTCCAAATAAATGGGCATCAGCCATTGCTGTTGAGCTTGCCCAGAAGGCTCCTCTATACGCAAAGGTTTGGTGCCCATCGTGCGATTTTCGCTAGCTACCAATGCATTGGGTATAGCCGAACAGTTGACATCACCTACTTTAATGGCCACGAAATTGGCATCCAACCAGTCACTGCTGAGATTGGGAATCTCGATCAGCTCGGGAAAGTCTTCCGCAAACGGATGCAGCGGATCAGCAAATTGATAGGCTTGCGGTACAAATCGCCAAGCCGGCATATTGGGGAGCTCCTGCAGTTGGCCCAATACCATTTTAGTAAGCAATACTATATCAGCTGTCGTCACCGTACCACTCCCATTAGCATCAGCAGCTATGATTTTATACGGCGTGTCTAAGGTGTCCATACCCAATATGTGGCGTTTGATCAACACCAGATCAAAAGTAGTGATGCCATTCAACGGATCGATGTTCTTTTCGGGAATCACCTCATAGCCCAAGCCAATGGGCAGATTGGGAAAAGCATACGAACCTCCCGTCGTGCTAAAGGAAGGGAAAGCTGGGCTAGTGCTCTGCATATACACCGTTACCTCATCTACCATCTCGCCTTCTTCATTTTCTATTTCACCACCTACCACCGCCATCGACAGTGGCGGGCAAACGTTCATATTGTCCTGTACAATCATCTGCGTAATACAGTAATCCGCATTACCAGTTTGATCTACCACCCACAGCTCGACCAATTGTACACCAATATCGTTGCAGTCGAACATCAACTGGGTAGTCGTCGGCGGATTCATGGAATTGGGTTGGACTCGCCGTACAAAAAATTGCAGATCCGAAGAAGCCGTACAATTGTCGTAGCTGTCAAAGTCGAGCATCTCGGCATCGAGAATAGCCATGATCGTGCCATTCATCTCTTGCAATTCAGCCACTATTCCAGTATTGCAATAGGGCGTAGGCTTTTTCAGATCCGATACAGTCACAGTAGTAATGCAATAGCTCGTATTACCACAGCCATCCATAATGGTAAATACCACCTCATGCGTGCCGGCAGGATACAGGCCACTGGCATCCGCTCCTCCTGAAGTCGCCCATGGCGAGTTATTGGTAATGATGAGCTCAGGGCTACAATCATCGGCTACAACCATAGGCAATTGCACATCGCCCCACTCACAATTGGCATCTATACCAAAAGTATCCGCTACCGGGCATTGTGTCACTACAGGTGGTTCTGTATCTAACACTTTAATCAATTGCGTGTACTCCCATCGCCCTGGCCCTGTAGGGTTGTTAAAATCGTATTGGCACCAATCAATAATTGTCCATTTTCGAAAGATTTTATAGCAAGCTGGATAAGCAATCTGAAAGAGCTGGTCTTCATAGCTGATCGCAATCATCGAGCAGGGTGCAAAGGGCCATTGCGGCCAGTCATAGCCGCTAGGCAAACTGTCGGGGTGGAACGCATCTACCGCCATACAGGCATTTTCTACAGTATAATCCTGGGGCCACACAATGGATGCTCCGTCAAATGGGTTTTGATTTTCCAATGTAATGGTTTGGGTACAGGTGCTCACATTGCCCGAACTATCTATAGCAACGAATGTACGCCACACAGTACCGGTGCCGCAGGCACCCGTAGTAATGGAGTCCGTTTCAGAAAGCGTATAGCCACAATTGTCATCTACAATGGGACTGCCAAATACACTTAAGTCGGACAGATCCGCCTGACAGTCCACTGTCAAGTCTGGAGGGCAACTCAATACGGGAAATATCTTGTCTTCTACTTCTACTTCTACCAGGCAGTCCGACCAAGAGGTCGGATTAGTCACATCGTACACGCGTACGATCACCATGATGGGGTTTTGCTGTAAGTCATTGCAAGAAAACGTTACTGTGGGCCCGAAATTCACCCCGTCACGTGAGACCAAAAAGTCGATAGGTGCACAATTGTCATAACTGCCATCGTCAAAAGTAGCAGCAAATACGATCGCATCCCCTGTAGGTCCCAATGAGACATTTGTAATTTCATCACACACTGCTTGAGGCGGGTCATCATCGACCAGCATGACATTTGCCATACAAGTAGCAATGTTACCACACTCATCCTCAACAATGTAAGTTACTGAATAAGTGCCAGGTGATACGCCCGAATAAGGCCCTAACCCACTACCTATGGCACCAGGTGCATTCAACACGGCATCATAGACTAGGTCAGTGCCACAATTGTCTGTAGCCATTGGCTGAGGCAACATAAAAGTACCCGTACAATTGAGCGTGTCGGTGCCTACCGTGACATCCGCACATGCAAGAACCGGTGGCACCGTATCGAGTAGCAAAATAAGTTGTGTATCGCGTAGTATCTCATCATTACAATCATTCCACACCTCCCAGGCACGTACAATTTGCCGTGCAGGGTGGCTCGCCCCACAAAGCTCTTGCTCTGTGTCTGTGTAATTAACACTGATCTGACAAGGAGAAAAAGTACTCAGCGGATACCCCCCCAAAGTTGGTTGGCCTGTAACTGACGGATCGGTAGCCGTAACACTGCATTCAAGTGTGAGATCGGGGGGAAATTGTACTGCAGTCATATCGGGTTTCTCCACAAAAATGAGTTGCTGGCACGTACTGCTATTGCCAAAGTCATCTGTAGCCGTCCAATTCCGTACAAATACAGCAATGATATTGTTGGGCAAATTGCAATCAGGACCCAGTTGGGACGTAGTCTGTTGTATACCCAAGCTGGCATCACAATTGTCAGACACAGCCACTGCTGCTATACTTGCTGGATCCAAAGGTGCCGTACACACTACAGTGTCATTGGGACAAGCATCAAAGGTAGGTGGCAAGTTGTCTACCAACATCACATAACTCATGCAAGAATTGCCCGAAGGTTGATCTGTAATCTGCACCTGCAAGGTGGTACCTAACCAAGCCGATCCAATAGTAATTAGGTCCGTACCAGAGGCTACCACATTGCCTAACATGTCTGTAGCCAGCAAGTCAAATGGACCTGCACAGGTAGTAGTTCCTTGCAATAGCGAATTTGCGGAGATGACTGCCTCACAGTTTTGGTTGACTGCCACTTCAGCAGCTGCACTTGGATCAGGACTGTCGCATGCCAACGTACATTGCCCTAATGCAATGTCATGCTGACCGAACAGTCCCACCGCCATCCATAATGCCGTCAACAGGGTGAATTTTTGCCGTTTCATATACGCATAGTTTTTTGGATTGGGGATGGACAATAGCATGTTAGGGCTACCCCAGTAGCCATTTACATACAATTACTTATTAAGTGTGTAAGAGATAAAGGCAACAAGTGCCCTGCAGGTGGGTAGGCTCGTTTGCTCATAGTATGCTTACCCGCCCTCAATTGATCCGTCCTCCATCGCACACATCTGACGACCCATCAAACTGCACCATTGAGTACAGGCTGCCGCCAAATGTTACTAGACAGACCCACCCTTTACATTACAAAACATGTGCAACTATTTGATATATGGACTTTTTTAATAAAAAAAAAGTCACTTTATGTGACACACAAAATATCAACACATAACTGTTTTTTGTAAAACAAAACTGCGAACTGCATTATATTACAGCAAATAATATACACACCACTCATAATACTTGTGATGCGAATTACCTCACCTTATTATGCGACTTGTCATGTGTGCTTGACTTCCATGTTTTGAAAAGGGCAAAAAAAAGCCCCCTCTCGAATAAATCGAGAAGAGGCCATCCCAAAAACCGATTTAAGTACTTAGAGACTTAAAAACGGTTTTTGGCCATTCATTTCATTATTACAATCCAATCGCTAAGCTCTTCGGTCAAAAGTCTTGAAAAAGGGCCCCTGCAGCTATAACCTGTGTAGCTGCAGGAAACCCAATTAATTTCAAGGACTAGATCAGTCGATCAAAATCATCTTGCGCGAAGCCGAATCAGTCGGTGTATCGAGCTGATAGTACAACACACCTGCTGCAGGCAGGTCATCACGCGAAATAATTACTTCGTTGTAACCCTTGTTGAAGTCGCGCTCGATCACTTGCAGCACCTTACCCGTTACATCCGAGATAGTCAGCGTAGCACGTGTTGCCTCTGGCAACGTGAATCCGATCACTGTGCGCTCACCGAATGGGTTCGGCGTGTTCTGATACAGTGCGAATTCAGGAGCTGCTACCTGACCACTGGTGAATGCCAGCGCTACGTCGAGCAATTCACCATTTTCGTTGTAAGCTTCGGCCTTAGTATAGCGTGAGCTGATGTTCATCAGATCGCTCAACTGAGCTGCAGCCTTTCCGGTGAAGACAAGCGAGAAGAGCACTTCATCCTCACCTAAACGCTTAGCCGACACGTCGTTCCAGCTGGCCGTGATTACACCTTCATCGACGAAGGCCATGCCAAAGTTGTCTGCAGTAGCTACGCCAGGTTGTACACCTGCGAACTCTAAGGCATCGCGGTCAAATTCAAGTGTAAACTGGTAGCCCGATGCGTAGAAATCCTTCGCGATGAAAGGCACTACTACTTGAGCACCTGGCTCGACACGTACATCCTTCACTACGAAGATGAGTTTGCCAACCGTACGGTCTTCGCTGGCGACGAAGTAGTTCGCCTGAGCATTGCCGTTCACATCACCCACCTTGATGGCTACGAAGTCGGCATCCAGCAGATCAGCATTGACATTGTTGAAGTTGAGCACTTCTGGCAATGGCTCTGCCCATGGGTTCATCGGATCGACGAACTGATGCGACTTCGGTACAAAGCGCCACGAGGTATTATTCGGGAATTCCGTGTTGATGTGCAAGATCAGCTTGCGAATCTCAACCATATCAAAGGTCGTCACCGAACCACTCCGGTTAGCATCAGCTGCGATGATCTTGTAGGGCGAATCCAATGGCTGCACACCCAAGATATGGCGCGTGATGAGCACCAAGTCAAAGGTAGACACGCCGTTGAGCGGATTGTTGTCATTCATAGGTGTCACGGTGTAGTCACCACCTGCAGGTACTTCAATACTGTACAGGCCATCAGCAGCTGTAATCATGGTGCTGCTGAAGGCACCAGCTGGGTTGTTCACCTCTACAGTAACATCCTGAGCTGGCTGATCGTCTTCCGTAGCAATAGCACCTGCTATGCTCGGATTACCACCCGTGCAACCACCCATGTTGTCCTGGATCACTATGAACGTCTCGCAGTAGTCTTGGTTGCCTGCAGCATCCGTCACCCACAGCTGGATTGGATTCTGACCCAAGTCATCGCAAGTGTAAATGCGCTGATTGTCATCCACATCGGGCGAGAAGGACAGCACCAAATCACCAGGACAGTTGTCCCAGCTACCCGCGTCAAAGTCGCTGGCCCATACATCTACCATGCCCGTCGTCGGCATGATCTCAAGTACCAAACCATTCACGCAGTAAGGCGTCGGCTTCTTCCCATCTGTGATCGTAAAGGTGAAACTGCACGCATTGCTGTTGCCGCACTGATCCATCACCTGGAACGTAGCCGTGTGCGTACCCAACGGATACTCGCCACTAGCTGCATCGTAGGTGCCAGGGGCTACATCCGTATCCGTACCCGATGCATCTACCGTGCCGTCACTGTTCAGGTCTACTTCCCAGCTCACCGTGAACAAGCTCGAACAGTCATCCGACAACTCTATGCTCAAGTCCGCAAATACAGGACCACACTCGTTGTCCAACTCCTCAAAACTGCGATCCTCGCAACCGCTGATCGTCGGCGGCGTGTTGTCAATCACCTTGATGATCTGAGTGCCCGTCTGAGCCCATCCAAATGGATCGTCGTCGCACCAGTTCAGCACCGTCCACGTGCGCACAATCTTGTAGCATGCATC
>JALSGS010000008.1 GCA_026982695.1 Saprospiraceae bacterium | reverse complement strand
TAGCTGATGCCATTTCCATTGTTGCTGCCATTGCCGGGCAGCCGCCTGTGCATCTTCTTTGCAATGATATGATTGCCGTTTTAATTTTTTGAGGCTTTGTTGAGCCAGAGCAGCTTCTTTGTCCAGAGGTCTTTGCAGGGTTTGGGTTTCTCGCTTTTCTGCACTTTGAGAATGGTACACCATCCAGTGTTGGTCAATACCTCCATAGTCTATGGTATAGCAGGCGCTGCTGTAACCTTCTAACTCCAACTCATTTAAATCGATCGGTTTTATCCCTTCGAAGCAGCTCTTTTGCTGCATGCAAAGTGCCCGCTACCCGGCAAATCCAATTTAAATGGCTTTGCTGAAGAAGTTGTAATGTTTCCTTGCTGTATAGTTTGCTGTCTGCCATAATCGTGCGCAGATCATCTTCGCTATACAACTGATTTCCAAAACTTTGAATCGTCCGGCGGAACGACTCGCTATCGCTGCTGTTGCCATTCAAAACTTACAGGTGCATCGGAATACTGCTCAAATGTTCGCAGATCAATTCTATAGTAACCTGAGACATATCCGGACGTTTATCCTTACTGTAACCTTGTGTAATGTGCAGAACGCTTGTATCTGTTTCTTTGCTGTTGTATCGGCCATAAACACTCAGGGCACTAAATCATGGCTTCCATAGCCTTGCCAGTACTCACAATCTGATCTGGACTGTCAGACCAACAATAAGTATCAATTACCTCACTAATCCCTATTTCCCGGCACTTCTCTGCTGCCAAACCCAAATGGTTAATGTCTTACTTGAGTATTCTCGTGTCTTCATTTCATAAGCTTACTCCTAATTTATAAAATTGTCTTTTCTTTCTAATTTGGGGCGCGGAAGATGTGATAAGGCTTTTGGGCAGTGTCGTTTCACATTTTTCATGCACCCACTAGTGCAATGATTCATGGCAGGGAAGGTCAGCCCAAGCTCTCAAGGCTTGCTTGGCTGTCACCGGATCATTTTGGAGCACTTGGTAGAAGTACCTGCGGGCAGGCACCTGGTGCAAGACGTATTTAGGGGCATGTTTTCCTACTACCAGCGAAGAAAAGCGTGGAAGCGAACAAAGGAAGGGATGTCAGCCAATGCGAGACATGTGCGAGTACGCCCAGCCAATTGAGAATGCAGCACAAGCCCCGAAGTGTAGTGCATCAATTTCTCACCATAGAAGACATTAGATGCATAATGCGGTTGTAGAGCTCTTCGGGTTGAAAAGGTTTAGTGAGATAATCATTCATACCCACTTCAAAGCACTTCTCTTGTTCCTGACGAGAAGAGTGAGCCGTCAGGGCAATAATGGGCACATCACTGATCTTTCTGATCTTGCGTGCAGCCTCGATGCCATTCATTTCAGGCATTTGGATATCCATCAAAATTAGATCGTAGCGATGTGCACAAAACTTTTCATAGCCCACAAGGCCATTTTCCGCAATATCCACGCTAATCAATGGGCTCCAAGTAGTGAGGATCTGTTTGGTGGCAATTTGGTTGAGAAAATGGTCTTCTACTAAAAGTATCCTCACGGGCACTTCAGGCTTGCCACCGGAGAAGCGGCGCAATGCTATAGCTACCCGAGCCGGCAACTTCAATTGAATGTCGAGTAGGCCACTTCTCTTTTGGGCATAGCACACCTGGAGTGCACCTCCCAGATTACGCGCTAAACGCGAGCCAATGGCCATACTGAGAATAGCTCTCGAATCTGAGTGTTGAATACTCGACTCATCAAGTGATTCGAGCATTTGCTCGCATTCCACCAGTTGTCTAAGGCGTTGCTCATCGAGCATGGGGTGATCTACCGATACGGAAAAACAAAGCCATTGCTGATCTGCGCTTTCAATTTGATGGAACACATCGACAAAGAGCGTGCTGTCTTGTTTGGCAAAATGAATGATACTATCGATAAGATTGTAAAGTACCTGCAAACTTAGGGCAGGATCGAACGACAAACGCACGGGCAAATCTTCTGCTACTCGAAATTCAAGCTGCAAACGCGCATTAGCAGCCTTTAAAGAAAAGGCCTGCTGAATCTGCTGCAAGAGTTGATTCACTTCTTGCTCGACGACCTCATTGCGCGAGACGATAGCATCAGCAAACACTGAAAGATTCAACAAATTATTGATTGCCAGCAGCAAATCATCTACCGAGACTTGCAAAGCACGCATCAGCTCCTGTTGTTGAGGGCTCAATTCCGTTTTGCCCAGCAAAAACAACAAATTGAGCACGCTGGCCATGGGCGTACGCACTTGAAAACCCAGCTCAGAAAGTGTCTCTCGGCTAATCTGGGCTACTGTGCGCGACACCTGCTTTTCGATGAGGAGTTGTTCATTGAGCTTTCGTTCTGTCACATCTTGCACTACGCCCAGTACTACGGGTTTGCCCGTATCTGCCTGATGAGGCATGTGAATCCGCGCACGTATTGCCACATATTTGAGCTTAGAGCCGTGTATTAAGATGCGATGCACGATCTGGCAAGTCTCACCTCGTTTCATCACTTCTTCAAAAAAGGCTTCTACTTCAGGCCGATCTTCTACATGCACGGCTTCCAGATAATCCGAGAGGCTTAAATCAGATTTACTCGGCGGTAGACCAAAGATTCGCTTCATCTCTTCAGACCACTCCATGCGGTTGGTCACCAGGTCCATCTCCCAATTGCCAAAATGGGCCAATTGTTGTGCTTCCACATACCGGCTTTGGCTTACAGCCAGTTTGCGGGCTATCTCTTCATATTCCCTCTGTATAGCAAAACGATGGAGCGAATAGCGAATAGCCCGCCCCAGCAACTTGCCATCGAATTGCCCTTTGACTAAAAAGTCTTGAGCCCCTGCCTTAACAGCCTGATTACCAATAATTTCATTATTAACATCCGAAATAACAATCACTGGCACATTGCTATAGTGTGCCAAATAACGAGTCAGTGCCTTAAAACCACTTACATCAGGCAAGTTCAGGTCGAGTAAGACTAAATCGATGTGTTCGCGTTCTTGCTCCAACAACTGCAAACCTTCAAGCAGCATGTCGGCCGTGCGCAATGTAATCTTCATGGCAGCACCCTCAAGGCATTGTGCCACAAAATGTTGATCAGCCTGATCACCTGTAATGAGTAAAATAGTGGTACTCTGGTTTCTGCTATTCATAAATGCATTTATATATCATTCTACTTCTCAGAGTTTTTTCTCAAGCATGCACCATACTGGGCAAAATCGATGTACTCAACCAAAAATCTTCTACTCGCCTAATGACTTCAAAAAAGTGGTCAAAATCGACTGGCTTGTTCACATAGCTATTGGCATGCAGGTCGTAACACTGCAAGATGTCGTGCTCGGCATTAGAAGTAGTCAATACGATGATGGGAATGCGCCGCAATATCGGATCGTTCTTGATATCGTTTAACACTTGGCGACCATCCATTTTGGGCAAATTCAGGTCGAGCAAAACCAAGTCGGGGGTGGTCGCATGTTCGTATTTTCCTTGCTTGCGCAAAAATCGCACCCCTTCCAATCCATCCATTACTACGTCTAACTTGATTGGTAAGTGGCTTTCGCGAAAAGCTTCTTGCGTAAGGCGCACATCTCCTGGATTATCCTCAATGAGTAAGATGTGAATTGCTCGAGATTGAATCATGGATTTGAGGTTTAAAGAATTAGGCTTTGTGTACTTTGCACACCAGCATTACCGATTTGGCTATTAGCCCCTATCTACTTGGCCCAAAAGACAGCTATTTTTGCCGTCGCAAGTTTGGCACATCTCCTTCATTTCACCTATACAAGCGATGTATTCAGATGGATCAAAATTTGAGCCAATTCCAAGATGCCATTGCTACCTACATCCATACCCAGACATTCAGTCGGCAACCCCAGCAATTGTACGCTCCCATACGCTATATCATGAACCTAAAAGGCAAACGCATCCGCCCGCTGCTCACCTTACTGGCATATTACCAGTTCGACGACGACTACACACAAGCACTACCTGCAGCTTTTGCCGTCGAGTTATTCCACAATTTCAGTCTTGTACACGACGATATTATGGATCAGGCTCCTTTGCGGAGAGGACAACCTAGTGTACATCAACAATTTGGTCTCAATACGGCCATCCTCTCGGGCGATGCCATGCTCATCTACGTATACGAATACTTGACACAAGCTGCCCCCACCCATATGCTCCCCACGCTCCTACATACATTCAACCAAGTGGCTATTGGCGTGTGCGAAGGACAACAATACGACATGCAATTCGAGTCGAACGACACTGTACACATCGAAGAATACTTGCACATGATTGAACTCAAAACTGCTGTACTCATAGGTGGAGCGCTGAAAATTGGTGCATTGTGCGCGCAAGCTGAGGATACATCGGCACATATACTCTACGAGTTTGGGCGCAACCTTGGCATCGCCTTCCAGCTGCAAGACGACTGGCTCGACACCTTCGGCAACCCTAAAAAAACAGGCAAACAACAAGCCGGCGACATTATTCACAACAAAAAAACGTGGATGTACCTCAAGGCACTCGAGCTAGCAACTCCTAGCCAGCGGAAAAAGCTCCAAGAACTCTACCGCACCCGGCCTGATGATCCTACTCAAAAAATTCAAACGGTCCGCGCAATCTTCGAAGCACTAGACATTCCAAAGCAGGCACTACAGATGCAAAAAAAGTTTGCAGATCAAGCCTTTGCACAACTCGAAGCACTGCCCTCGCCGCCTCATAAAAAGTGCCTGCTGTTCGACTTGGCTCAATGGCTCATGCAACGCGACAAATAAAAAAGAAGAGGCAACCGCCGAAACGGTTACCCCCTCACACTATGAAACACTATCTCTTTATTTTATTTCGTACAGCTCAAGAAAAGCATGCATCTTGTTAGCGAAGTTAAGTTGCAAAAATCAATTGACCAAATCATACCAAGTGCACAACAACAATTTTACTTATTTAGAAAGAGCTTGCCATTCCACCATCCCTTTTCAATTTCCGCACCAACTTTTTCATAAAATCGGATAGCTGACTCGTTCCAGTCCAGCACCTGCCACTTGATCAATTTACAGTCTAAAGCACGAGCTTCGTCAATTAAAGCGGCAAATAGCTTTTTCCCCACGCCACTGCCTCGCCACTGCTGGCGTACGACGAAGTCTTCCAAATAGATCATACGCCCCTTCCAAGTGCTATAAGCCTTGTACCAAACCATCATGCCTACTACCTCACCTGCACATTCCGCTATCAGTGCGCGAAAAAAACCTGCCTCGAAGTCGCGCATGTACTGCTCCAGCGATGCTATAAACTCGTGCGCGGCCTGCTCGTATTGAGCTAATTCAGCCACCAATTCATGTATTGCTGCTAGATCAGCTTTTTGTGCCGGGCGCACTACCACTTGTTCACCTTTGTCGTTCATCACCATTGTTTTTCTATACGCCATATGCTTATGCTCATGTGTCAACATTTAATCGAGTAAGTGCGTGGCATATCACTGCAAAAGATGACATGCAAAAAAGCAAAGGTATGCGCTAATGCTATACCCAAGCATATGTGACGATAAGATGCCCCTCTGGTCTATAAGGCAATTGCAGCATTATTCGAACCAAGGAAATGCACATGCTATGTCGCATTGCTCAATAGTCTTATACACTCACTACATTGAGATTGAGTCAGTATACTTGGCCAGCTGTATCTCCAAGACCCAGCACCACTGCATAGCTCACAAGCCCATGATCATGTGGCGGCAGCAATTTTACGCATACTCCAAATGAAAAAAGAACAAGAGGCACAATCATCTATACCACATCGGCAGTACCCCTTCCAACAACTCGACGACGAGACACTGGTACGTCAACTTATCGCTCAACCTGCATCAAAAGCACTGCGCGAAGCCCTATACATCCGTTTTGCACCATTGATTTACGAACGCGCACTGGCCATTGTGCGCGATCAGGCTTTAGCCGAAGATCTCACCCACGACATTATTCTCAAAATCATGCTCAAGATCAAGAGCTTTTCGTTTCGATCTTCTTTTCGCTATTGGGTATGGCGCGTGACCTACAACCACTGCATCAACTTCATAAACCGAAAAAAGAAAGAAATAACCACCGACTGGGAAAAAGCACCTCATACGTTCACCGAAACGGCCTATGAACCTACTGGTTTACACCAAGAAGTACAACTCTACAAGCTCGAACAAGCCATCCAACAACTCAGCGAACAAGAATGCGCTATGTTGTGGATGCGCTATCGAGATAACATCCCCGTAGCCGAGATGGCCGCTATTTACCAAATTGGAGAAAGCGCGATGAAAATGCGCCTCAAACGCTTGCGCGACAAATTGGCTAACATCTACAAATCCATCGACGATGAGCAAATCTAATAAGCAAGAAAAATCTATAGAGAAACTCCTCGAAACATGGAGCACGCAACCTTCGCCTCCACCACGACTACCCGAACACCTCAAAGAGCAAGTCTTTCAATCGCTCCACACCTTGGAGCTACTAGGCACTTTGGCCGATTTATTCTTCGTGAAATTCGCTCGATCGTGGATCGACATTGCAGAGGAAGCAACTCCATCCACAGACGATCCCGATGAAACACATTCACCAACATAAGTATACACCCCATTGACCTTTCATCCATGCCGCACTAAGCCGCGTGCCACCACAGTAGCTCACGTCTAAGCGGATATTTTCGGCATGCACTGATGTGACGTTCCGACCTTTCAGAGGCCTATCCCTAACAACCTCATTTTACAACGACCAAGTGAATTCCAATCATGTACCAACATCTGTCTCAGACTGCAATATCTGTGTGCATCGTGTTGTGGTTATTACATCTGGCCCCTCGCGCTTTTGGCCAACAACTAAAAGCACAAGTAGCTATGATGAACCGAGGCACTTACCCTTGTATACAAATGGATTTGCCAAAAGGCACTACAGAAAGACAGACTCGGCAAGTGTGGATAAACTTTCTCAAAGCCTATAAACCCCAAAAGATCAAAACCGATAAAAAGCCTGGGGAAGTGTTTGCCGACGACGTATACCTGCCCAAAGTCAGCGAAAACACCGTGGACGTATATACCCATTTCCTGCCCAACACGCAAGGACCACTCACTACTACGGTGTGGTTCAACTTGGGCGGAGCCTACCTCTCGCCCGAACAATACCCACAATCATGGTCATCCGCTGAGCAATTCATGCAGTACTACTACCTCATGCTACAACGCACGCTTATCGAACAAGCACTCAAAAAACAACAAAAAGAAAGCAAGACAATTATACGCACTATAGAGCGCTTGACCAAAAAACAGCGAAAGCTCGAAAAGGCCATCCAGAAAGCGCAAAAAGCCATCGAAGCTGCTCAACATCAAATAAAAGCCAACCGACAAGAGCAGCAAGCCTTCCTAGCTCAAAAAGCAGCGATGGAAAAACGCATCACCTACACGCGCAGCCAACTCAAATTGATTGAATCGCAACTGAAAAACCGCTCTAAAAAGTAGAGGTCTTATCTGCCATAGCACCATGATGTGACCAAATCCCCTCGTGGTGGTCTGTGTGGTAAACAAGACATTTTTGCCCACCATCAAAACATACTATCATGAACGAAGTTGCCAACTGGACAGTCGTATTCACCGACTCGCTACGCGCCTTTGGCGAACAATTCGTAGGTGCCATTCCTGCCATCTTGGGCGCATTGATCATCCTGTTACTTGGATGGCTCATAGCCAAAGTAATTAGCTGGGGTATTGCCCGGGGCTTGAGTGCACTGAAGTTCGACGCCCTAGCCACGCGCTTTCACTTCGACGCCATGCTGGAAAAGGCAGGCGTACGCACTACGCCCAGTCGCCTAATCGGTCGTTTTGCCTATTGGCTGCTACTCCTATTGGTAATCCTCACCGCTGCCGACACCTTAGGATGGACTTCCCTTTCCCGTGAAATTTCCAATTTACTCAGCTTGCTACCCGAGCTTTTTGTAGCCAGTATTTTTTTGATAGTTGGTCTATACATTGCAGGATTTGTGCGCGATGTCATCGCAGGTGCTACAGCTTCACTTTCCATCAGCTCGGGCCGACTGCTGAGCGCTGGCATCTACTATCTATTGGTCATCGTAGTCACACTCACCGCCTTAGATCAAGCCAACATCGACATCTCAATCATTACCAACAACCTCATGCTCATACTTGGGGCCATCTTGTTGGCTGCTTCGCTATCCTACGGCTTAGCATCTCGCGAAGCGCTGTCCAACATTTTGGCTAGCTATTTTGCCAAAAACCTCTATAAAGTAGGCCAAACCATCGAAATTGAAGGTACCAAAGGCACCATCGAAGCGATTACCAGCATTGCACTGATCGTGCGCACCGATGAAGGCAAAGAAGTCATTCCCACACAACACCTCATGCAACAAAAGGTGCGCATAGTGGAATAAAATCTTTACAAACTAAGGAAGATGAAACACCCCAAACGACTCGTTGGCGTCTTGTCATTACTTCTGCTGATCGTCTTGCTGTGGCAAAATACGCAAAAAGTATCTATTCGCTTTCTCTTCTGGTCTTGGGAGTTACCATTGGTCGTTTTGCTATTGGTAGTGGCACTCTTGGGAGGAGCTGCCACCTTCCTCTTTATCCTGATTAAAGGAAGGCAATAAAAAAATTGTTTGTCACCCTAAAAGAACCATACTGACGATGACACTTCACTATCACTTCTTTCTTATGCATTATCTCAGCTGGATAGTAGGCCTGAGTTTGGCCCTACCCCTGCAAGCTCAGTTTACCACAGTCACATATGATTATGAACAAAACTGCTTTGGTGATCATCAGCCTTTGCCTGCCGAGCAGTCACTCATGATCACGGGCCTCGCCCCCGAACAAGTCGATAGAGTACAAGTCCTCATCTATAATGAAGGAGCGCACACGCGTGATCCGCTGGCCACGGGTAGCTGGCACCGCCCTACGACGCAAGCAGCCAAGGGCACCCACTTCAAAGTACCGATAGACTATCCATTACAAACAGGCAAGCGCTACGACATTTTGATCCACTACTATCGGCCTGTAAGCCCAACAGAAGCTACTGAGCTCCACCAAGCATTGATGCAATACCTGACAGCATATGTGTATCAGGTATTTGCCGTACATGGAAAAAAGCTACGCCTGACGCAAAAAGCCAACGAAGCACTGCAAGATCTCAACGACATTGTGCGTAGTGGCTTAGCCAACTACTACTTCCACACAGGTAATGGCTTTAACGGCTTTTCCAACTTGGTATACAACGAGCTCAAACACCTTCAAAAAGTCAAACTCAACAAAACGACCACAGCATCTCATGAGGCACTTTTGAAACAGCTGTGCGCCATGCTCGACCAAGAGCTCCGAGCAGTACTCAATCATCGCCTCTCACAGCTGATAGATACTCGATTGTTGGAGCGCTATCCAGTTGCCAAGCGCAAAGGTTATTTCGCCCTCAACATCGGCTATGGATCCGTACTCATCGAAGGCAACTTCGACAATCTCACTTATGGCCAAAGCGCCTATGCAGGGTTGGCTTTTCCCCTGGCTACCAGCAAACTCGCGCCAACCTTTATGCGCAATGCTTCACTCACTATGGGTGTGTATTTTAAGGACTTCACTACCGCTACAGGTGCGCGAGTCACTGGTCCAGTCGTGGGGCGCCCCCTCTATTTGGGCTTAGACTACAAGCTGTTTCAATTCGTCCGCTTCAACATGGGAGCAGCCTTCCTCGAAACAGCACAACAAAATGGCAACGAGACCACGCGCACTGTTTTTGTACAACCTTTTGTGGGCATCAGTGCAAAAATCAACATCTCTCTTTCACTCGATCAATAAACAATCCAGTTGTCATCACACATGCCAAGGGCTGATCCAAAGCAAATCGGCTCTTCGGCACATCTCGTTTGCCCTATGGTATGCTGACCACAACTCTCTAAAACAAGAAAAATGAAGGTGCAAACACTTGCTTACACATCGTGTATTACCATACTCCTGCTGTGCTGCCAGCTACATGCCCTCTTTGCACAATACAATCGATATAAATGGCAAATAGGCACCGGCATAGGTTTGATGAGCTATCATGGCGATTTGTCATATAAATGGATTGACCCCAACCAAGAGCTCATCGATCTCTTGGGTACTAACCCCTGGGCCTATAGCCTCACCATGGGCAGGCAACTCACAGCCACCCAGACGCTGATAATAGAAGGCGGTACAGGCCATTTCATTGCCAACGACCGAACCATCGATTGGCGAGGGAACCCTCGTACAGACAACCCCAACTACTTGCGCGCTCTCAATGTGCGCACCCAAATGAACTGGTGGACGATTGGCTGGCAATGGCAATTGCGCCGCCGACAAGCAGCTGCTGCACGGCTAGTACCTATCTATACAATGGGTATAGGTATGACGCATTTCACCCCTAAAGCCGACCTGTATTACCCATCTGATGATGGCCAACAACTCCCCTATTACTATTGGGACGATGGCACCATTCGCGATCAACCACAGAGCAGTGGCACAGGCATACTCATTGCCCAAGATGGTATTTTCGAAACATCGCTACGCCCATTGCAAACCGAAGGCGCGAATTATAAACCCTATACCTTCCATCTACGCACTGGCCTAGGCGCCCTACTGCGGCTCAGTCCCCGACTCCACCTTACCCTACAAGCCAATCTATACTGGACCGCTACCGACTACCTCGACGACCTATCCGGGCAATTTCCTCAAGCCTACGAAAGCGAAACACAACAATACGCCAGCAATCCTGCTGGCATAGAAGGCTTGTGGCGGGGCCATCCTAACGGAAAAAACGATCGATACCTCACTCTTTTTTCGAGTCTATACGTGCACTTTGGCCGCAAAGCCCAATCATTTAAAATGCCACCACTCATGATGGGCGCCCTGTCACTCGTCGAGCCTCCCACAACACAGTACTCTTCAGGCGACTCACTTGCCCAGACTGCTACTACCCAATCAACGCCCACCACCATTGCCCCGACAGACAACAGAGCCGCAAAAAACGATCGCAGTGCCCACAGCGCTATGCCCAAGCCCAATACCACCATTTACACCAGCGCTTTACCAGATTCCAGCTACACGAAAAAAACTGACACATCAGCCACACCACCAGCCCACACGACTTCAGCTCATGCCAATACCGATATGCTAAAGGCACAAATAGCTATTACCGCCCAACAACTGATGCAAGCACAATTGCAATACAATGCCCTCCACAAAAAATCGCCTGAAAGGAAACAGCTAAAGCAACGCATCAACCAACTCAAAAAACGCCTAGCAGCCTTAAAAAAACTCGACAAACAGATCAATGCCGCGCAGTAACAATGAGAAACTGATCATATCACCCATTTCAATAGCCAAAAGTAGCTACCAGCAGAAAATGGCCTGAGTATCCCTTTTTGTCTTTCTTGAAGGGGCGTAGCTAGTAAGTGCGCATGGCATTACGTGTAAGGTTGCAAAAGAAGCCCATTGTTTTGGGCAGTAGGCACAAACCTTCTTCGGCCAATAAACCGCGGCTAACCAATAGATGATCTAGCAACTGATATCGATTGGCGAACTTAACCCCTTGCATCGTCCGGCCATGTAGCACCACCCCATGTCCTCCTGACTCAACAAATACCACACCCAGAAAAGGTAGCAAGCTTTTGCCCGATAAGAATAAGTCTCACCCAAAGCCCTGATTGCATTGCTACGCCCAGTGACCAGATTGCGATCACCCGTAGCGTTCAGGTGGTCGAGCATGCTGCTGTCAAAAAGCTCGTCTTCCAACGCGTGCGAATAGCCTGCAAGTCGTCCATGGTGTACCACATTTCATAGGCATGCAGACTAACCTTTCCGTGCTGCCCGGCCAAAGAAACAATGTTTTCCCCCTACCGCAATTCGCGCCAGATCAGAAACAGCCTTGCCACGCATACGCAAAGGCCAATGGCTAGCAATGATTACCAGTTCCTTTCCGGTATCTTTGAAGCAAAAGACCAACTCAAAGATGTCGCGAGCGCGATAGCGCAAGTGCACCGTTGACTTTGCTGACTCAGCAACTCCAACTTGTCCGGATTATACACTACAGCTACATCAACTCCACGCAAGTTAGAAGTATCTCGATCACCCATGATGACCTGCAATTGGTGAAGCCCAACAGCCTGCAGCAAATCGGCTAGCAAGACGTCTTTATCAATCTCACAAACAGCCACAATGTCGGGCTGTACATTGTCATGAGCGCCTCGCAAATTTCGGCCAGATACCGCTTTTTAGCTTTGAAAGCAGCTTGTGTCCAACCTATTTTAAGACGATAGGAAATCGTCGCCGGTGTCAAAAAAGTTCTAAGGGTTCCAGCAAGTAAGATACAGCACGGACATAGGCATTCTGTTGAACAACCTAGATAATTAGACTGATGCATGACAATCTATAGCTCATGAAGGTACTGGCAAATTGTATATTTGCGCACAACACATTACCAAAAATACCTTTTCCTTTATGGCACGCATACTTGCTCTATTCATCTCATCACTTGCAATCCTCGGCCTACAAGCACAACACATATCACCCGACACACTACAGCTACAAGTAGACGTAGTGTTCCTTTCCTCCAACCTGCTCAAAGGGCGCGAAGCAGGTACCCCCTACGAAAAAGAAGCTGCCACCTACATTGCTCGGCGCTTCGAAGAGATTGGCCTACAACCCAAAGGCACTGAAGGCTGGTTTCAGCCCTTCGACTTCACATATAAGCCCAACCCTCACAGTGAAACAGGGGAAAAACGCACAGGAGTCAATGTAGTGGGTTACTTGGACAATGGTACTCCCACTACCGTGATTATTGGCGCCCACTTCGATCACTTGGGCATGGGGCACTTTGGCTCGCGTCATGTCGGCGAGGCAGCTATCCACAATGGCGCCGACGACAACGCCAGCGGCGTGGCTGCCTTGCTATGCCTGGCTGAAAAGCTGAAACACAGCTCCCTCAAAGGACACAACTACCTCTTTATCGCCTTTTCTGCAGAAGAACTGGGGCTGTACGGATCTAAATATTTTGCCGACCACCCCACTATTGACCTCAATCAGGCTGCTTACATGATCAACATGGATATGGTAGGTCGCCTCAATGCCGAGCGCAAGCTGGTGGCCAATGGGGCGGGCACCTCCCCAGCTTGGAAAGACGCCTTGCGGCAAATCGACACACTCGGCATACACATTGTCACTACAGAAAGTGGCGTCGGCCCTTCTGATCACACCTCCTTCTACCTCAAAAACATCCCCGTACTACACTTCTTCACCGGCCAACATGCCGACTACCACAAACCCCAAGACGATAGTGAGTACATCAACTACGGCGGCTTGGCCGATATATGTCAGCTGATCTACAACCTCATCGCCCAGCTCAATAGCCAGCCCCAGCTCGAGTTTCGCAAAACAAAGGATGAAAGCCAACGCCAAGGCGCTGCTTTCAAAGTGTCGCTAGGCGTAATGCCCGACTACACCTACGACGGCAAAGGCATGCGCGTAGATGCCGTAATCGATGGTCGTGCCGGTGCCAAGGCAGGTATGCAAAATGGCGACATCATCATCCAAATAGGTGACGTGACAGTCAACGACATCTACGACTACATGGAAGGGCTAAGTCAGTTCCGCAAAGGTGATCAAACGCAAGTAGTGGTGCTACGCAATGGAAAAACACTCACCTTAGATGTAGTATTCCAATAAGGGGCACACCACTTTTTTGTCTGTCTAAAGACAAAAGGCACAAGTGCAGTACACTTTCAAGTGCCTTCCTTCGTCTAAACGCCAAGAGTGTAGCCATCAGCTAATGGTTACGGAAAGTTTTTTCCTCTCCTAAAACCGAAAACAAAGGACTCATGAAAACCTATTTGCTTCTTGTATCCTTATACCTATCTTTCGCCTTTGCCACACAGGCCCAAAATGCCATCAAATGGACACCTACTACCTATTTGTTTAGCCAGACTGTGACATTAACCTTTGAGCATGCCTTCAATGCCCAACGAAGTCTCAATACAGGTTTGAACATTTGGCTATTGTCCGTAGATGCTTCTACCGTTACCTCAGAAAGTGGCACAGCCAGCTTTTCGATGTTTGGGCTAGCCCCCGAATACAGATTCTATTTAGGCAAAAACGCCAACGCCCCCAAAGGCTTCTACGCAGCACCTTATTTGAATGTCAATTTGGGCAAACTGAAAGTGGAAATAGCAAATGCTCAAGGCCAAAAAGGCGCTGGAAGTGTAAAAACCAGCGTCATTGCTGGTGGTGGCATCATCGGATACCAATTCCTCATTTCTGAGGTGTTTGTACTCGATTTATTTGGTGGTATTAACTACACCAAGTTCAATCTCGGAAAAGTACGCGTGAGTTATCCCGATGGTACCAGCGAAGATGCCAACATCGCAAGTATCAATATTGGCGGGCTCTTACCCCGATTCGGCATTTCCGTGGGTTTTGCTTTTTAAGCAAAAAAGAGCTGTAATGCCCTTTGGCAAGAAGTCATTTAGGGGCTGTTGTGCATGCACAATTGCCCCTATTTTTGTACCCCTAATCAGCCCTTTCTGGTAAACAATTTTCGGCAAAAAGGAGTAGCTATTATAAACTTGAACCAACTAAATGCGGGAGGCTATGGCAAAAAAAGCACTCATCATCGTGGACGTACAGAACGACTTCTGCCCTGGTGGGGCTCTAGCTGCACCTGATGGCGACCAAGTCGTGCCTGTCATCAACCAACTTGTAGATCACTTCGACTACGTATTGGCCAGCAAAGATTGGCACCCATCCGACACGGTGCATTTCCAAAAATGGCCGGTACACTGTGTAGCAGGCACGCCAGGTGCTGAGTTCCACCCGCAGTTGCGCACCGACAAGATCGACCAAGTGTTGCTCAAAGGCACCGATAACAAGGATGATGGATATTCGGCCTTCGAAGCAACCAATGTCGACCTAGCACAATGGCTCAAAGAACACGATGTAGAAGAAGTCTACGTGACGGGCCTGACTACAGAATACTGCGTCAAATCGACAGCCCTAGACGCCGCAAAAAACGGATTTAAAACCTATGTCATCCGCGACGCCGTGCGCCCTGTCAACCCAGCTGATGAAGCAGCTGCTTATCGCGATATGGAAGAAGCGAGTATTCAGCTGATCACCTCTAAGGCAATATGGCAA
Source organism: Saprospiraceae bacterium (assembly GCA_026982695.1). Lineage (GTDB taxonomy): Bacteria > Bacteroidota > Bacteroidia > Chitinophagales > Saprospiraceae > WFYJ01. The sequence continues at coordinate 80,454 of JALSGS010000008.1, read as the reverse complement.
CCTGCTTAAGGTTCGGACAGTTTCCCATCACTTAACGCATCTTGCAGTGCTTGCAAGATCGCGAGATTGGCTTGTTCGTTCTTGGCTGTAGCTTCTACAAGTTGCCTTCCGAACCAACCCTGCTGAGCGGGTGGTAACTCGCCACACACATCCGCGCCAAGGATTTTTTTTCTCGTGCCTAAGGCACGTACTAGTTCTAATAGATAGGGCAAAGGCATTTGCCCCTGATCCCAATTGGTGAGGGCCCAGCGCGGATCGAGCACATCTTTGTCGATGCTGATGTATATGTGGCGCGTAGGTATGGCCTGCAAGAGTGTATGCGCCGTCCATCGGTCGGGAGGCAACCATTCAATCTTTTGTAATAAATGAGCAGCTATGCCATCCAAACTGCGCTCCTGCACGCCTACCAGTACTACCTTCACCAATCGAGGTAAACGCAATAGCGCTTCGGCCACCCAACTACCACACGACAACATAGTGGGTTGTTGCTGGGCATCCGCATGATGGTCGAATAACACTAACGTAAAAGGATGACGCAAGCGCTTCATCAGCAAATAACTGGTGTAATGGTAGTTGCCGCTGCCCAAAAACCACAAACGCGCGTGATAGCGACTCAACCGCTGATCGAGTGCACGCTGAGCTTCCGGAGTACAGAAATAGGCCACGCCCTCCAAGTCATTGAGCCCAATGATGTACGAGGCGGCATCCTTGAGGCATGCCTGCAACTGTAAAGACCCGTCAAAATCGACCAATGCCACCGATAAAGGCCTTTTGTCGGTATGCATCGCTGACATGGCACCAGGTGTTTTCCATACAGCTACAAAAAACAATCCTGTAAAAACTACACTGACAGCTTGTCCGAAAAGTTGCATTTTGCACAAACAAAACGAAATAAGCTATGAAGCTGCTTATTATCAATGGGCCCAATCTCAATTTGTTGGGCAAACGCGAGCCACACATCTACGGGCGGCGTAGCTTCGAAGAATATCTGGAACTACTGCATCAGGAATTTCCCACTGTGACCATCCACTATTTCCAGAGTAATCACGAGGGAGCACTTATCGACAAGCTACACGAAGTGGGCTTTACCTACAACGGCATCATCCTAAATGCAGGCGGGCTGAGCCACACTTCGATCGCATTGGCTGATGCCGTGGCAGCCATTGAAACTCCCGTCATAGAAGTGCACATCTCCAATGTCTTTGCTCGCGAGCCCTTTCGCCACCACTCATATCTCAGTGCTGTATGTGTAGGTAGCATCGTAGGTTTGGGACTAAAGGGTTACGAGCTGGCCATACAATACTTCTTGTAGAGAAGCTAGGCTGGCCCAGTACCTGTGAAAATGGCTTACTGCAACGTAAAGCGCACAGTTACCCCTGCATTGACATTGGTAGTGGGATAACCCTGAGAGGTTTTGGGTATAGTGCGCCGGTAATCGACAAAAAAGCGCAGCGACAGCTGGCGGTTGAGGCGGTATTCGGCAGCTGGCGAAACCGTCAGTGCATTGGTGCCTCGCGTGGGCTCTCGAATGTCTTGGTCAAGCTGGTGGCGAATGGTGATATCGTCGCGCAGAGAAAAGTCAAAACTCAAGTCTAAGTCCTTGGCCTGCCCCACCCCTCTACGTGCATTGCTATTGCCAAATATGGAGTTGTTTTGGTTGCTATTGGGGCGTTTTCTTTTCTTTTTGGTAAAAGGCAAGTCCACATTCTTCATGCGGTAACCAAACCCGATGACGTATTCCTTCGAACGCGTCTCGTTGAGACTGTAGTCGATAAAGCTCATCTGCAAGCTACGCGCCCGTTTGAAATCAAGATTGAAAGACATACCCTGCTTGGTGCGTATATCCACACCCAATAAGGGCGAAAATTGCTCTTGCACCACTACGTTGGGCACTTCAAAGCGCGCATAGAAATCTTGTGTGACGGGATTGCGCTTAAACGGATTGTTGTAATCGTAGTTCAGATCCGACTCAAACGAGTTGATGTTGAGCCGAGAGCTATAGGCATGATTGATGCTGATAGATTGAAACAAATCGCGCAAACCAGGCAACTTGGCTAAACCATTGTAACTAACGCGCCAGTTGAGTCGCGGCAACTCCTTAAACAGCACTCTGGTATAATCGGGCGCCAACTCCATCTGCTGCGGATCAAAGCCCGCATAAGCAGCAATGAATGCAGGTAACAACACACTTTGCTGATATCGGCCAAAGCCATTCGTATATCCCTCAGCGCGCTGCAAAGAATCGAGGTGATACCCCGTACCCAAGCGCTGAGAGATAATGACGCGGTTGGCTTCAAAGCGACGGAACAAACCAATGATATCCTCATCGAACAATGTGGGTAGTCCCGACCACGTAAGAGTAAAGGAACCTATATCGCGTGGAATAAGGTGGCGCCATTCCTGTTGATAGCGCTGATCAGGTGACTGAAATATGGTATCTCGGCGGAAAAACTCCGTGTGGTTTTTCGAATAAGTGCGCGTGGCGTCGATGTCGATGCGCAAATCAGCAATGGGCTCCAAGGTGATCTTGGCCGAAGCCTGATTGCTATAGTTCTGCACCACCTGCTGGTTGAGCAACTGATCACCACTTATCCACGACCAGTTGTTGTACAACCAATCGTTAGGCCCATAGTAGCTCTCCTGATTGATATTGGGCTGTAACCCTATAATAAAATCCCAACCCGGCGACTGAAACTGGTTCATGCCCAAAAAGCGTGCACTAGGCATATAACCCGGCACTACAGTAGCAAAGTCCTCAGACCACGTCAGGCGCACCTTGCGCAACAGCAATAAGGGGCGTATGAGCGCACGCTCCGTTTTGCTCGGTTCCTTTTTCTTGCGTTTTTTGTTCTTCCCACTACCTCCATCAGCTTTGTCATCTTCCTGGTCGGAAGCGCCATTGCGACGCGAATCTCGCCCTGCAGGGCGCCGGTTTGAGCCTGGAGTACGCCCACGACGCGCACGCGGACGACTAATGGCTTTTAGATATTTAGATTTGTTATACAGCTTTTCAAAATCCAAGTCCACATTGGCTTGTCGCTGTTGTCGGTTTTGAATGATGTTGCCCAAAGCTCGAGCTCCTGGTGCCTCGCTAGCAGCATCCCACTGATAGTTAGCCGTATAGCTGGCCGTAGCATTGACCCACTCCAAAAGTGGAAACTGCTTAAGTGGTGCTGTGTAATTGAGCGTAAGGGTATGCTTGTACTGTTTGGGCCGCCCCAAGTTGCGCAAGTTGGCAAGTAAGAATTCGCGTTTGACCGCATCGGGAATGGGCAGCATGGTCTCCTGGTCAAACTCGGGCAGTTCGTCCACTACCGAGCGATTGTCGGCAAAAAAGCGCAACTTGATGTTTTTCGACAGGTCCCAATTCAAGTCATAGCTCCTATTCCAGGTAAACCGCTTGATAAAAAATGTATTATAGAATGGATTGTTGCCAGCAAACCGGTACTTAGTCTCTTGAAACTGACGATTGAGTTCTGTTTGAAAACCAAAGGAATTAGGTAATGGGTTGAAGTTGAAATTGGTAATTAGCCCCAACCACTTGCTGCTCGACAAGTTTTTAAGTGGTTCGACAAACTTGCCCTTCCGGCTATAGGCATAGGTGAGCAATCCGCGCTGGCGCCTCACTCGGTCGTACTCGATAAAGGGATCGCGGCGCTCACCTTCTTCCCACACGTACGTAAGGGCAAAGTTGGACACATCCCAAGGCAAAGGTGGACGGTCACTTTGCGTGCGCTCTTTGCGCACATTGGTAAAGTTGATGCTGCGCAAAGACGTCACCTCACGCGACAAGTCCAAGATGCTGTCTCGCACCGCACCGCTCTGACCCGCTATTTTTTCCGAAACTTCCACATCTAAGTCATATGGATCATACTGAGGCGTGCGAATGCTTTGCGATATTTGTGCCAGTAGGGGAATATGTATGCCCCATTCTTTTGGCAAGAACTTGCCCAACTCCAGATCGGTAGCAATGCTGTATTCCACCACATCTTCTCGGCTACGTTCGTAGAGTTGCTGATCGAGCGCACCATAGCCTATGGTGCTCATGTTACCCGCTACCGTGAGGTTACCCAGATCGGCCATTTGCATGTCCAGACGCGCCAAAGCAGCCATACCACCGCGTTGCTCCAGCCCTGCCAATCGCAATTCGTTGACCCACACTTCTACGCAATGCTCTTTGCTATCGTCCTTGGGGTTGCGAATGCCTATCATCACGCCTTTCACCAACCCCAAGTTGGGATTTCCCTTAATGCGCAAGCGTGCCTCTGGGCGCTCTGGATCAGGAGCGCCGTCTAAAGGATATACCTTACTAAGTGCATAGCCCGACGCATTGCGCTCCAGCTTCAGGTCTTTGAGCAGCTGAAGCGGAAAGTCAAATTCATTCTCCAAAGGCCACACCACGCGTTGATAAGACGGATCACTATAGGGCACAAAAGAATCACGCGAAATTTTGAGTGGCAACTCGTATTCGTAGTAGTTTTTAGTAAAGTCCGACCCCAAGCGGATAAACACCTTCAGATCCCCATCTTTCAAATCGGGATCTTCGGGCCGCAGCTCACCATGTACAAACATGCGCAAGCGCTCATACAGCCTCATGTCGAGATTGATAATCTTGTAAATCGCTCGAGCATCGCCATCCTGCAAGCCACACACCGTCATGGCCATCGATTGCTCATTTTGCAGCGCGTTGAGTTGTAACCCGATAGCCTGTTCACGCGTAATGCCAGGCGGGAGGATGTAGCCAAATGGCTGGCGCTGGCTGTTCTCCTCGATGTTGACCGCATTGACATCAAAAAGCGTAGCTGCATTTTCTTCCACAGGCCCACTCAAATCCGTCTCGACCAAAGGCTGCTGATAGCGACGCCACTGGTTGCGCACCAGCTCCAAACGCGCAAAGCGCATCGTGACAGGCGCCTTAAAACCACGCAAATACATGCGCACAAAGCGAATAGATCGGAAATCCTGTATCCCTCCCACGCGCTTGAAGAAGGGATGATCATCGGGCAAGTCCAATGGTACCTTGAAGCGATACCACACGCGAGTTCCATCCGGACTTTCTACTTTTTCCGTTACAAACGGATTGGCCTCCATCTTAATGCCCCGATCGCCATCCCACTCGATGGGAATGCGATACTGAAAATACGACTCCGACTCGTTGAGGCTGTTGTCGCGATTGAGATCTTCGTTGTCGGGATAGTTGGTCGAAGAGGAAATAAACTGGCCCGTTGTAGGCGGCTGCGAATTGCCCTCCAAACCGTTGAAGCGCTTGTACCGATCCCTTACAGTAGTGTTGTTGTTGTCGTATTCGGCATCGCGGAAGTACTTGAAATCATCATTGGATGGATCCTGCCGTATGGAGTCAATTACCTGAGCCAACACACCACCTGCTTGTAATGCATCGATATACCATTTGAAATGATCCCGTTCTTCTACATCGGACAAACCGTCTAAGCCCACATCCTGTGCCTGACGCGTAGCTGGGTCATTGTCGAATGCATTGGTGATTTGTTGGGTCAGTGGCACACGCCCCCACGCAGTGCGCTTGGTACGCCGCCCCTGGTTGTTGGGGCCTGGTAAGCCATTTTCGAAAAACTTGCGCGAATCGCGCAAAATGTCTTCAGAGATATTGCCCAGCTCGATCACCAACATGCCTTGACGATCAGCTGCATTGGGCGCACCACTGCCATCGCCCGATTCATCGAGAAAGGGGCTAAGCATCCAAAATTCCAAAAACTCAATGTTCGCCTGCTGAAAGTCATTAGTGGTGAGCGCACGCATAATACCGCCCCAACGCGTCTCGGGTTTGGCTAATCTGCCATCAGGCATTAGCCCTGCCGAGTAAGGCGTCCCGCCCAACGAAACGGGCAAGTCGAAATTGTAAGGGCCACGTTCACTGGGATAGAAACTCAAGTCAAAGGTGTACAAAGTGGTAGAAAGCAAATCGGTAGGTGTAAAGTTGGGGAACACCTCCGTTTGGGGTACCAGTACCTCGTAGGGATTGGCGTTGTTAGTGCCCCGCGTCACACTTGGATCAATGCGATACCAGTTGAGCAATGCTCTGTTGACACCCGATAGTGTCGTATCAATGGCATCAGCCTCGGGGAAGAACGGATTGTTGTTCAACGCATCGTTCTGTGGCACACTGGCCAGCTGCCATGCATTGGTAGGGGTGCGCAAGTCGAACGAGCTGATGGCACCTTCAAAGTCGTCGATGTACACCACACTTTGCCGATCGCCTTTTTCCCCCTCTTGAATAGCACGCGCATACCCTGGCTTGAGAAAAGCTGCTTCCGCAAAAAACGAAATCTGCGAAGGTTCCTTCGTCTGCACCAATGGCAACGCATCTATAGCACGCGTCAGCCATGGTGCCTCATCGCTGTAACTCAAGTCCAGACCAAAGATCCGGTTGTTAATGGGGTCATCACCCACATTGACCTTTTGCGTATAAGGCCGCTCAAACAAATGCAGATAAGTACCACCCAAAGTGAGGTGCTTGCTCAGCTGATAATCAGCTCGCAAGCCCAACATCGTCTTGGTCTGAAAGCCAAAAAGCGTATTGTCCTCAAATGACACCCGAATGGGTTGGCCCGAATTGAGGTACGCATCGTTCAGAATGCGCACGCGCCCCAGGTTGTAGTCCACCTCATAGTCGATGTTTTCGCGCAAGATCTGACCACCAGCCGTGACCCGTACTGAGCCCTGTGGAATGTTGAATGCCCCCAGCGAAATCTCACGCGACACACTCGATTTGTAACTCCCCTTAATGGTAAAGCGGTTGAACTCGGCAAATTCTTGTGCCACCACCAAAGGTGCCGAATACAACGTATCGTATACGTATTTTCGACGCAAGACCGGATCGTCAATCTGGCGCGCCAAGGCTTCCCCAAAAGGCTCCAATACGGGAAACATGATGCGCCCATTCGACGGGTTGATCGTCAGACCTGGCACAAAGTCAAAAACACCGTCGGGCTGTGGGTCATTGAGTGTATTGAGCTGGTCTAGATTAAACACCTGTAATAGAGGGATACCCGCCAAGTTGGTCTCGGGCAAAAAGCGCTTTTGCCCCCCACCTGGATCTTCGTAGTAAATGTCGAGGCGAAAATCCTCAGGACTCACCTGAAAAGCACCAATCGAATAGATGTTTTTCATCATCAGATCCCAGGTGGGCACGTCGACAGGTTGCGTTGAGCTCTTCAGCATCTTGACGAACAAGACATTCTGATTGACCGAATCGGTAGTGGCAGGCACATCCTCCGCCAGCTGCCCCACCTGATATACCGAATCTTTGTAAGAATACTGGAAGGCAACAGCCAGCACTTGATCAGGCTGTAAGTTAATGTTGAGTGAAATATAACCCAGCTCGGGATGATAGGTGTATTCGGTAGGAGAAAGCTTGCGCGCACTCACTTTTTCAAAGTCGCGTCCTTGCTGAAAGTTGAATGGTGCCGACTTAAGTACATTGGCTGCGCGATCTACAAACTTGTTGCGCGGATTGGCAATGAGCGTGGCGTAAATGTCATTGGCATAGTTGTCGGGCAAGGCATTTCCTTCCAAATCGCGAAAACGCGGCACAGGAGGGGCCTGAAAGTCAGGATTGGTATTGGTCATGCGCTCTGGCTCGCCCAAGTCAGCTATAGCCACAATATCGCGTATATCTACCGTTTCATTTCGATCGTTGGTCACCCACACCTGTATGTTCTCGATGCGGAACAACGTCTTTACCTGAGGCAAGGCCTCCAAAGCTTCCTCGAAATGAGCGCGATTGTAATGAGTGAGGAAGAAATGCCGATTCTCGTCGTATTGATCAGCTCGCACCTCAAATTCCTGATATTGACTCCCCCCCTGGATAGTGAGCTCTTCGCGCTCCGACTTTTGCTGCGAAGCCACTGCTGTGAGTCGCAATCGGCCAAATTGCAATTCGGTCTTTAGCCCAAAAAGGCTTTGGCTCCCTTGGATGAGCTGCCCACGCAAAGGCAAACTCACATTACCCGCCTCGATTTTTTTGATAATATCATCTTCACTAAAAGCATCCGAGCTGTAATCCAGCTTCATCTGATTGTCAAAGTCAAAAGTGGACTGCGTGTTGTAGTTAGTACTCAACTTGAGCTTTTCCCCTATCTGCCCTTGCACATTCATCTGAATTGCCATGTCGAAATCGAAGCCACCCTGCCGCTGTTGGCGCAAGGTCCATACGGGGTTTTCCACCTTCTGATAATCCACACCAAACGTCAGATCAATATTGCCCTGCGGGCGAATATCTACAGTAGGGCTACCTGTAGTGCTACCGAAAAATCGGTCGATCAAATTGTCTTCCAAATCCACCTTAGCAATAGGATCTGGACGCCCAGAGCGGCTACGCGCTCCAGCACTCAATCCACTCAACTCACGCCAAACCTGCTGCTCCTGCTGGCGCGCCCGATACTCCATGTATTCCTCAAAGTCCATGAAAGTAGGTGGCCTGAAGTGGTCATCTCCTATCCGCTCAGTAAAAATATATTGCCCCGTTTCAGGATCGTATTCCACCTCATGTACTATGATCGACGGATCAGGAAGCTCTATAGGGTTTTGAGGTGGCTCTATAGGAATGGTGTCGGTAGCGACTTGCACAGCAGTATAGGCCCACCCATGGCGCAGCCCGACACTACGGGCAGAATGAGCCACCAGTGGTGCTAACCAGTTGATCATCAAAGCCAAGCCCAAAAAACTGCCTGTGAGTAATGATATTCGCCTCATAAGTTCCACTCGCTTATAGCGCGCCCTCAAGGGCTTGAGATTACAATTTGTACGAGCAAAAAACGGCCATTGTCAGCCACGCACAACGCCCCATTCCGAACAGTCGAGGCCCAATGTGCCACTCATTTGTCATACCCAATACGTAGGGCTTAATCAAGTTGTTTCCTCAAACGACAAAGACACCTGTGCCCTGCCAATGGCCGCGAATTTAACAATGATACGGCCCTAGCTTACACCATTTTGCCACCCTATTAGCCCAACTGCTGCAAGGCCAACTTGATCAATGCTTCAACCTGCTCTATATCGGGCTGCAACTGTAAAGCCTTATTGAGTGCTTTTTGTGCTTGCACACGTGGTATCTGCAGTGCCAATAGTGCAGATAACGCTTCTTCATGCAGCTTGTTGTGGCTCATACGCACATCTTCTCTCAATGGCACCTCCACCAATATCTTCGCCAACTTATCTTTCAGCTCAAGAATAAGGCGACGCGCCGTCTTTGGTCCAATACCCTTGACCTTGCTAAAAGCCCGATCATCTTCTCCCATAATAGCTACTTGCACCTCTTCAGGCGTCATGGCTGACAGCAGAAGCTGTGCCGTAGCCGGCCCAATCCCCGATACACTTATCAATAGCCCAAACAGCTGGCGCTCTTGCTCAGTGGCAAAGCCAAATAAAATATATGCATCCTCGCGAATCACCTCATGCACTAGCACCTTAGCTGTATCCAGCTTCTCTAACTGAGCATAAGTATTCAAGCTTATGTGCAATTCATACCCTACACCGCCAGTCTCAATAATCACACGAGTAGGGCTTTTATACGCAATATGACCTTTGATATATGCAATCATCAGATAGAGGTGCAATTTGCTGCCAATGGCGCGACGAAGGTACAAAAATGACTAGCTTACTCATGCCGAAACCACTACACGCACGGTGCCCCACCCCACTACTTGTAATACGTACACGCCTTTCGGCAAATCCAACACCTCAATGCGAGCGGGGAAAGTACATACGCCTTCCCACACGCGGCGTCCCTTCATGTCGTACAGATAGCAAGCCGAACTCGATGAAGGGCCATCCACAAAAAAGAATTCCGCAGCAGGATTAGGCCATACACGCAAATGCTGTACTTCTGGAGCTTCCAGCATCGGTACAGGTAGGCTATTAGTAGCTGAAAAAGTAGGATCGATCTGCGCAAAAGCACCATAACCATTAGGATAGCGCCCCCAGCTACGATCGCGCTGCTGCGGGCCAAACACCACGCCGTCCATAAACATCCCAGAGGGACTCACCAACCAAAGCGACTCTCCATCTGCATCGAGCTTAAAACTGGTATGCAATCCCGGCTGCTCCTCGTCGTCATCAGCCCACACGATCAAATAACCATCGGCTTCGATAAAACTGCCCTGCGGAAAGGTCCATTTATAAGGCTGTTGCCGATCATCTGTCAGATACCAGTCCGACAAGTCGATCACCTCACTCGTGCGATTATACAGCTCGACCCAGTCATCGTATTCTCCTTGTGCATCAGCTGCCGTCTGGCCATTCGATGCCATCAGCTCGTTGATCACCACTGGGCCGCCCAAACCCACCGACCACCATTCGCTTGCTGCCCTTTCGGGGAAAAAGGCACCTGCCATAGTATGTTCCGCATAAAAGTAAAACTGCAGTTGCCCCATTTGCGCTTGCACACTTGCTGCCCACACACCATCATCTGCCTGGCCATCATCATGCTGACCGTCATCATACATAGCCACGCGCATAAAGGGTTCATCGGGCTGGTGGCGCCATTGCAGCCATACACTATCTGCGCCATCTACCGTGAGGCGAAAGGTCACTTCTTCAAAAGCCTCAGGCAAAGGTGGATTCACCTGCCAATCGACAAATGTCGGTGGCGCAGCTGCCAGCGCTTCGTGGCTGAGTAAAAAAGCCGTGCGCGCTCCCATGAGCTCCGATAAGCCGGGTGCCCGCGCTTCGGCTGCTGCGCCCCAGCTTATCGTCTGTGTAAGATTGTCCTGCATTTGCGCAAGCGAAAAAAAAGCATTCGGGTCGGCCGCCACCGCATTAGATATCAAAGCCTGGAGTTGCTGAGCCCGACTCAAGTAGGCCGTATTTGCAAAGAAATCGTTCAAAATCGTACGCATATGAGCCACATACATCCGCCGCCAGCGTGGATGGGCAAGTATCGATTGCAACAATGGGTAGGTCGTATCGCCTTGGCGCAAAAACGGGTCCAACTCCACATAGTCGTCTAATGTGGGTGATGTCCCCTCATCGATAGTGGGAAAACGCCCAAACGCTTCGTCTAAGTCCCATGGTAAGGGCCGAAATCGACCATACTCATCCATAAACAGGTAGTAATTCTGCCGCGGGGGCCCGAGGTAGCTATCCAAATTGGCCAGCACATTGTGCAGCGCCAACATCCACATGGCAGCATCCAAGTCCAACACACTTTCCAACTGGTCGGGCTGCTGGTGCAATGCCTGTATCAGCATCAGCAAGTCATTCCAACCGCTATCGCTGAGCAGCTCGTAGTAATTGGCATAGCAGGCCGGCGATACGCCCAGATATTCGAGGCTAGCGCCATGCCCCTCCATACAGCCAAAAGGAGGTGGTGCTTGAGCTGCCACTGGCCTGCAATCAAAAAAGGTGTTAGACTTATCGGCCCAAAAGGCCCGAGCCACAAAGGGCTTATCCACTGTTTCTACATTGACGTATACGCCGTGATATGCACCATTGACGTATACCCTCGCATAATTGGCCCGTGGTGCCACCATGTACCACCGAGCGATTTCATAGCTCAGCACTTCGCGCACCCAAGAAGGATCTTTGGCCCCATTAGAGAGCTTAATGGTCTCATAGCCTTCATAACCCTGGTTCTTCACATAGTCCAGCTTAATGTTAAAGGGATTTTTAAGCTGGTTAGGATCATAGCTACCATGCCCTTTATAGCGCACCCCCACACTGTCAAACACCTCACCATTGATAATCACTTGCGCCATAAGACGAGCGCCCTGCCCCTCAGCGTAATAATCGTCGAGCAACTGATCCCAGTTATCAGTTTCAAACCATATCTCAATGGTCTGAATCTGGTCGGTGCGATAAAAATCTTGGGCAAAAAGTGGACAAACAGCCATCCAAAGAGGCACAATCCATGCATAGAGAGTTTTCATCATGCATCTGTTTTATAAGGCACTTTTGTATTCATGCTTTCGCAAAAAGTGCCCATATCTACAACAAAGCACAGCACTTCCATTTTCCGAAAGGTATACGGCACGCTATCGGCTATCTGAGCCACACGCTCACGAGTGGTACGGGCATCGACAGCTAATCGAACTACATCAACTGTGCTATTCTGCTAATATCCGAATTGTTGCGGGCAGAGGGAGAAAAACAAAAGCGACCTACAGGCCGCTTTTTCAATTGAAGTCTCTCCAAGACATCGGTTTTTGGTTTCGAAGGGCCAACAGGGCCGGATTGCGAATATTACATACCGCTTCATACGCAAGGTATGTAGAAAAAGATTCAATGCACTACTGAAAAACGCGCATATTTGGTTATTTCATTTGCCGAAAGGCGCAACACATAAGTACCGGCTGGCCAACGTGCTACTGGGACACGCCACTGAAGCATTCCCGCTTTGGTAGCTACCACAGAAGGTGTAGCCCATAACTGGCGACCTTTCATATCGAAGACGGCAAGCTGAAGATCTGTAGCCGTACTCACATGCAATCGCACATTTAACTCATCGGCTACGGGATTAGGAACGAGCGCCAAATCCCACGATGCTGTGGGCTGTTGCGCAAGTACAATCTCTAGGGCTTGCGCTGTGGACGTCCAAGCCAACGGCGGCGTCAGCGCATCAGACAAGCGCACATCAATCGATTCCGTGCCCGCAAAATGCAAGACGAATAGTGGTTGCATGCCAATTTGGATGGGCTGGCCGTATTCATAGCTCATCGTCAAAAAGCCCTGACCAAGATGGCGATATCCGAAATGGGCCGGCTCCAATTCGGGTAAGGCCACACCCTCAATGTGGCGCAAGCGTAAAGCAGCTTCGCCCAAGTCAAGTGTAAGCTGCATGGCCTGGATAACTTGCCCTTCGGGACCAAATACTTGTAATGTAGCTGTATGAGTATCTTCCTCATTTATCTGTACTATCCTGAGTGGTAATGTGCCTTGAACACGCTCCTGGCTAGCCCACAATGGATTGGGCATTGCCGTGTTGTTTACATCACCTGTTTTGATGGCCTTAAAGTTGATGTCTTCTATGGGCGCCAGCAGGTTGTTGATGTTGTACACTTCAGGCCAATTTTCTGCAAAGGGGCTCTGTGGGTTTTGGAACTGATATGCTGCATCGACAAAGCGCCATGCCGTATTGTTGGGGAAGGTGTCTGCTTCCCACAGTACCACTCTGCGTATGGCGATCATATCGCTGATACTGAGTGAATGGCTGTTATTCACATCAGCTGCAATCATTTTGAGAGGGCTACTCAGCGGTTCTATCCCCAGTAGGTGCTTTCGGATGAGCAGTGCATCTAATGTGGTCACTCCATTGTGAATATCCCAATTTTTGTACGGTGTGACTGTGTAGTCACTAGCCGGTGGTACCAAAGCAAAGAAATAGGTGCCATCAACACCAGTAGTGTCTAAGGCCGACATTCCCCCATTAATGCCCACCACTACATCGGCAACGCCTTGCCCCATCTCGTCGTAGATGGTACCTGCAATAGAGGGCGGCACGGGAACACATACGCCATTGTTGTCTTGCACAATTACATAAGTCTGGCAAAAGTCTTGATTTCCAGCCTCATCCGTCACCCAGAACATCAAGGGTATTTGCCCAATGCTATCGCACCCCAACACCATGCTGGTCAGGCTGGTATCAGACGAGAAGGAATAGCTCAACTGTGCGCTGCAATTGTCATAGCTGCCCGCATCAAAATCACTAGCCCATATTTCAATCATGCCCGTATCGAAAAAACCATCACCACTGGTATCGATGGGCATTAGTTCCACTACCAATCCATTGATACAGTACGGCGTCGGTGGCTTGGCATCAGCTACCGTCAATGTAGTAGCACAAGTGCTCGCATTGCCACAACCATCTGTCACAGTATAGGTGATGGTATAGGTGCCTGGCCCAACCCCTACAAAAGGCCCTGGGCCATCACCTAAGTCACTTGAGATAGAGGTGGTGATTTCTGGACTACAGTCCATCACGCTGACGATGTCGGGCAAGGTGATGGTAGTTGTACAAGTAGTGTCAGTAATGCCAACGCTGAGCTCATCAGGGCAAGTGATGAGCGGAGGTGCAGTATCCACTACTTTTAACACTTGTACACCTTCGTAATAGCCCGTATCCGTAGGATCATTGGGATCCCAAGTACACCAGTTGATCACGCTCCAAGTACGTACAATTTTGAAGCAAGCATTATCAGCCACCGGGAAATAGGTGTCGTCATAGCTCACGGCGAGAAGCTCACAATCATTGCCTGAAAATACGGGCTCGTTATATGGTGCAGGTAGGCTATCCGGATGCAGCGAAGTGCTGTCGGTACAAGTCGTCAGGGTAATATCAGGTGGAAAGCTCACCGCAACAGGTGTAGTATCTACTACAGCGATTAGCTGAGTACATGAGGCTATCAATCCTCCGGGATCGACAACAGCCCACGTGCGGGTAATCGTACCTATGCCACAGCTATTGAGGTCGGCCTGATCAGTATAGCCCACTGTATCAGCACCACAATTGTCGAATACAGTGGGTAGCCCCGTCAAGCTCGTATCAGTGGCATCATCTACACAAAGAATCGTCACATCAGTAGGGCATGCAATCGACGGCCCTATTTTGTCCTCGACAATCACCTGAACCACACAGGTAGCCGTATTGCCATAGCAATCTATGGCCCGCATGGCTACCTGAAGCGTATCTCCTACATCGGCACAGCAAAAGACAGCTGTTGGACCAAAATTAGTACCTACGCCACAAGCATCAGCCATGCGACGTACTTCAAAGCCCATCATACAGCAGTTATCATAACTACCATCATCGAAGGTGGCAGCATTGACCACAGCAGTGCCATCCGTATTGAGCGATACGGTAGTGAGCTGGTCACACACAGCTGTAGGCGCCAAATCATCGACTACTTCCACTATTGTGGTACAGGTACCTACATTGCCGCAAGGGTCTACAGCTTGCCAAGTGAGCGTATGGGTGCCCTGGGGCAATCCCGTCAATGTGCCGCCATTATTATTCATCACTCCTGTAGGGCCAAAAACCGATACGTTAAAAGTGCTGGCGCAATTATCCGTAATGATAGCAGGTGGCAACACGACATCGGCCACACACATCGTTGAGTAGTTGGTACCCACAGTGAGTTGGGCAGGACAATCAATCACGGGCGGCTCGGTATCCTTCACCGCAATAACTTGGATATCACTGAGTATTTGACCGCTACACCAATTGACTATTGTCCAGCTGCGTTGGATCGTATAGCTACCACCACAGCCCTGCACGATTTGATCCGAAAACGAAACCGACATCTGACATTCCCCACCCGTAGGGATAGGAAGCCCTGCAATGGTAGGCTGCCCAGTAAATGACGTATCGGTTTGCGCGTTATCACAGTCGAGCGCCGGCTGGTCTTGATCGTCGTAATCGGGCGGAAAGGTCACATCTGCATTTTGCGGAAGCGCCACATAAATGAGCTGGGTGCATACTGCTGCATTGCCATAGTCATCTACTGCAGTCCACGTGCGCAAGACCTGTCCCTTGGGATCAACACAACCATTGTTCTGGTAGAGATCGGACAAAGAGAGGGAGAAGTTTACACAGTCGTTCACCACAGGCAATCCTGTAAGTGTTGTGTCGGGATTTTGCGTACAGGCAATAGTCACGTCAGGTGGGCATGTAAGCTGTGGGGCAAGGTTGTCTTCTACAACTAAGTTAGTATTGCAGAAATTGCCCGTGGGAATGTGGATGGCTTTCACAGTAAGTACTTGTCCCAACTCATCAACGGTAACAAAGGGACTTGTAGGCAAGAGGTTGCCCAACGCATCATATACCTCAATGAGGTAGTTGGTCGGCCCATTAGGGGTACAGATAAGCGGATTGTTAGGGTCTTCCAACACCATGTCGTACAACACCTCTGCCTCACAGCTCTGATCCAGACTTACCGACACGAAATTGTTGCAAATCATGGTACATTGTGCCGTCACATTTGGGCGAAAAACCACTAAAAACAGCAAGACACATGTAGCTATGTACTTATTTCTCAGATCGTTAGAAAAAAAAGTAAACGTGTTGTCCATAGGAATAGTACGTTATCTATGTACGCAATCGGTTTTTGCGATGCCTTGGGCGCCGCTTGAAACTAAGAGCAATTCCTGCTGAATGGGATAATAATTACTGGCCCACGGAATAATGGGTGTAGAGGAGATTCAATCGGTTTTTGGTCTGTCGCATGTAGTGCAAGTTTTGGTCTTTGTCACAATACATGACAAATATAGATCATATATCGAGTTCTCCCAACTCTATTTTAAGGATAAAAAAAGCCGGCATTTGCCGGCTACACGATCTTTCCAAAGTCGTTTTGCTGATGTTTAACCCAAATAAGAGCGCAACTCATTGCGGCTGCGCGATTTGCGCAATCGGCGTATGGCGCGTTCCTTCACCTGCCGGACACGCTCACGGGTGAGTCCAAAGAGTTCACCGATTTCTTCCAAGGTGAGTGGTTTTTGACCATTGAGACCGTAATAAGCAGAGAGGACTTCGCGCTCGCGGGGCGTGAGCATGCTGAGGTTTTCTTGAAGTTCCTTTTTGAGCGATTCGGCCATTAACCCTTCATCGGGTAAGGCCGACTCATCGCTAGCGATGAGGTCCAGCAGGGTTGCATCACCGTCTTCGCCACTAAGTGGTGCATCAACTGATTGATGGCGCCCCCCGCCTTTCAATACATTGGCTACCTCGCGCGGCGTCATGTCGAGCAGCTCAGCCAATTCATCGAGTGTAGGCTCGCGCTCAAATTCTTGTACAAAAGACTGAAAGGCCTGATTGACCTTGTTGTAAGAGCCTACCTTATTGAGTGGCAGACGCACAATGCGCGAATATTCCACAATGGCCTGCAAAATGGACTGACGGATCCACCATACTGCATAGGAGATGAATTTAAATCCTTTCGTTTCGTCAAAACGACGGGCTGCTTTCATCAACCCCACATTGCCTTCATTGATCAGGTCGCTGAGTGAAAGCCCTTGATTTTGATACTGCTTGGCCACCGAAACGACAAAGCGCAAGTTGGCCTTTGTCAACCGATCGAGCGCTTCCTGGTCCCCCTCTCTGATCCGACGAGCCAGCTCAGCCTCTTCCTCTGCCGTGAGCATATCGATCTTCCCAATATCGTTGAGATACTTTTCCAGAGCAAGGCTTTCTCTAGAGGTAATTTTGTTGGTAATTTTCAATTGACGCATGGGCATCCGGTTTTTGCTATTTGGACAATTTGGAGTTATAGCCTTGCAGATAAATGATAGACACGAAGCATGGCCTTAGCTTAGTACGCCTTAGCACTCAAAAAAGTTGCCATTTTTTCTACTACTCTTGACTTTTTGAAAAATTTTCAATAAGCAACTTGGCTTTCAAACCAAGTTAGCGATTATCGGAGTGATTAAAAGCCAAATTTTCACAAACACACTCCCTTTTTCCAAAAACTATCTTCCCAAAACGGGCTTAAAGTCCCATAAAAAAACCGCCTGTGTCGTGGATCGACACAGGCGGTTGTATTCTCACAAATGCGAAATTGCCAGATGGAATAGCTCCTTACTGAGGCGTCAGCACCATACGACGGGCTGGAGAGCCCAAACCGCAGTCGCCGGTAGCCTCCATGTATTCCACGACAATCGTGGCGGTGGGATCTGTGATGTCGATAGGATTGCCTGCACCCGGGCGGAAGATGATGTTGTTGCCACAACCTACACCCGTATCGGTAGTCAGCAATACGACCTGATCACAGACGAAGTCAATTTTCACCGTTACGTCAAAGCAACCATACTGCTCCAAGTAACAAGCATCGAACGCGCGCTGCGTAGACGAGCCCGCTACCGTGCGCAAGGTCACTACCTCTTCGCGCAGCGACGAACCAAAGCCATCCGTAATAGGTGGATCATAGGTCAACATATAAGCACCTACAAAGATGTCGTCAGGCAATGGACAGGTAGCTTTTAGTACCCATTCGAAATGGGCCTGGAAAGCTGGGCCATTCACCGCAGCCGAAGAGTTGTCGGCTGAGAAGGAACGACCATCATTCATCGTCAGCGTCGTGAAGAAGTAGAATTGATCGTTGGCCTTCAGATCAGCAGCGTCCAGGCCAAACAAGCTAAGCAGCTCTTGCAAGGTCACCGTGACATCTACCTGCTTGAAGCCATTGGCGTTAGTCGCAAAATCTGCCGAGCTGATCGAGCGCAGACGCATAGGGCCTGCCGAGTTGTCCCCGTTATCGGGATTGTTATCGATGTAAGTCACATCCAAATCATATTGAGAGACCAAGGCACCTTTCTCGAGGTCCACCAACTCTACAGAATAGGAGTAAGCAGCCGAGCCTAAGTTGGCCAAATCAAGCTCGCGTGGTGTCTCTTCTACCAAACGCGGATAGGCGCCCTTGCCCACAATGTCGAACGTCAGGATCGGACTTTTATTCGGATCGGCACACGACGAGATCAGCAGGGCCGCCAATGTTATGGAAAAAAATGAAAGCTTTTTCAACATGGTTGAAATCTTTTTTGAAATGGTTGATACAAAATCCACTGTAGATGGAAATTACAAGGTGGAGCAGACTGCCCTCAAGGGGCAATCCGATTACCTTGTCACTCATCAATACAGTTTCACAGAACCGTCATCCCACCATACGCGATCGGTAACGGTCTTCTGCACCGCATTCTGGTTACGGTTGACGTATACAGAAGGATACAGTGCCGAGTAGGTAAACAGCGAGCCATCGGGCTGGAATGAAGCCGGCTCAATGGTCGGCTGAATCTTAAGCGGCATACCCGTACGGCGGAATGCGTTATATGCTTCAATACCGTTACCCCAAAGCGCGATGAGGTATTCCTTCATCAGAATATTGAGGCGCTCGGTATCATCAGCAGCATTATCCCACTGATCTAATACATAAGCTACGTAGTCATCGACCTTGGCCATAGCTGGAGCTACCAACAGATCTTCTACAGTGCCCGTGTTGGGGCCAATCTGAATAGTTTGCGAAAACTGCGGCGAAGTAAAGCTCATGACCTTGGCCATCGACTTGCGGATACCACTTTCGAGCAATGCACGCGCATCGTCGTTGGTGCCTAATGTCAGTGCAGCTTCTGCACGCATAAAGTCTACGTACGAAGCCAACAATATGGGAGCAATGCCTGCACCACGCGCACCGAGCGTACCCTGCTGCTGGGTGTAGGTGAACTGGTTGTCATCGAACATGCCACCACCTGGGTACAAGCCATATACGGTGCGGATCGGACCATCAGGTGGAATACCCGAGCCGTTCAGGTGATCCCGACCGTAATATCCCATCTCCAGCACGCAGTAAGGCAAACGCGGATCTACCTGGATGTAGTGATCCGGCTTCTTGGTCTGATCAGGCAACTCGCTGAAAATACACGAGTATACGTTTTGCTCTTGTGCAAATGCATCGCTTACTTGGCGATAGAAATACCAGCGGATGCGCGGATCAGTTACAGGGTCGCCGTTGCTGTCGAGCTTCTCATAAGCCAACAACCACATGTAGTAGTTAGCCATGTAGGTACCGTCGTTCGACTCGTACGAGTTTGTGTAGAATGGATGGCGGCTATCTGGATTGTTGCGGTTGGTGCTGTAAGCAAACTGGAAATCTTCGCTACTTTCATCAATCAAATCACCGTCAGCAACCAACTTGTTGATTTTATCAGCAGCTTGGCCATCTACCAAACGCGTGGTTACCGCCATACGCAGCTTCAGCGTTTTGGCTGCAGTGATCCACTTGGCCACGTCGCCGCCATAAAACAGATCGTTAGTGGGTGGTGCCGCTTCAGTAGCCTCCAGCTGGGCAATGGCTTCATCGAGCAAAGCCTCAGCAGCCGCATATACTTCAGCACCGGGGTCCGCATTGGGGCTGATTACATCAGTGCCCTGACCGGCTTCGCTGTAAGGCACATCGCCGAATAGGTCCACCAAAACAATCATCACATAGGCCTTCAAGATCTTGGCCATGCCAGCGTGTACGTCTAAGCCACGCTCGTTAGCAATGGTCACCAACGCATCCACATCGGGGAAAATATTGGCATAGGCAGTGGTCCATAAGCCATCAAAATTGGTAGCACGGAAAGCGTCATTATAGGTAAAGCCACCACCCCAATGGCGCATACGAGTCACACCACCTGCAAAACCCCATGTGCCTTGGAAAAAGTTGGCTACATTCAACTGGATATTGTTGAACAAATCATTGGGGTTTGCCTTGTCGGGCGAAACCGCGTTGGGGTTGTCCTGTAGGTTGAGGTCGGTCATATTACATGACGCCACCCCTAGCACCAGGACTAGGATCCACAATTTATTTGAAAATTTCATAATTGTCTATTTTTCAATTTTTATTGAAATCTACTCTATTCAGACTCCACACGGAACTGCATTAGAAGGTGAGGCTCAAGTTGACGCCGTACTTACGTGCCGTAGGACCTGTCACGAACTCCATGCCGCGACCGTTGCCCACACCCGTACTTACTACATCGGGATCGTAGTTCACACCTTCGGGGAAGTTCGGCGCCTTGAAGAAGAGGTTTTCACCGTATAGGCGGAACGAAGCCGAGCCGAAGGGCGTGTTCTCGAGCAAGGACGACGGCAGGTCGTACGAAAGGCCTACTTCACGCAGGCGGATCACGGTACCATCGAAGATCGCACCTTCGTCAGCGAAGAAGTATGCACGGAACGACACGTCACCGATATAAGCTTGAATGTCGTTAGGCGTACCATCGGCCTTTACACCTGGCAAGATCACAGGCAAGAAGCGGTCGAAGTCTGTATCGATCGTATTACCACGAGCCAACATGGTAGCTGTCTGAATCGAGTAGATATCGCCACCATCTATGTACATCCACTGGAAGTCGAACGAGAGGTTCTTCCAAGTGATGGTGTTGATCCAGTTAGCGGTATAGTTGGGAATGGGATTGCCAATGGGCGCCAAGTCGCCAGCCGGCACGTAGTTGCCATCAGCACCTACCAAGCGCTCGCCATTGAGACGCTCGTAAGGGATACCGAGAATTACGCCATAAGGTTCACCCGGAATGGCAAAGTTGCCTAAGTTCGAGAAACCAGCGATCAGTACACGGTCTACACCTTCGAAGATGCGATTTACAGTATTCTGATAGCTGGTATAGTTGAGGCGAATGTCCCAAGTGAAGTTATTGCTCTTGACCGGAACGAGGTTCAGTTCCAGTTCAACCCCCTTGTTTTCTACCTCAGCGGCGTTCACCGTCGTGTTGGTATAGCCCGTGGCGGGATCCAAATCCAAGTCGATGATCAAATCTGTCGATATCTTTTGATACAGCGACAGATCAACACCTACGCGGTTTTTGAGGAAGCGACCCTCCAGACCGAATTCCGTCTCCTTGTGCAATTCAGGCGTGAGGTTGGGGTTACCCAAACGGTTGCTTACCGAGTGCGTATTCAGTGTTTGACCACCGGGTGTTATAAACACATTGGTCGAAGCAGCTAGAATACTGCGCGTCTGATAAGGATCGGGATAACCTGCCGACGTACCGTAACCTACACGCAGTTTCAAGTAGTTGAGCAACTCGTTGCCTTGCAAACTAGGAATTGCTTCAGTGGGAATGAACGCGATACTACCCGAAGGGTAGAAAATCGAACGGTTAGCCTGTTCGAGCGTCGAGGTCCAGTCGTTGCGCGCCTGCAAGTTTACATAGAAGAAGCTCTTGTAACCGATTGTAGCGGTCCCGTAAAGGCCTAGGGTGTTCTCACGGCTCTGAGCAGAGCTACTGACATGATCGATGAAGTTGTCATGTGTCAGCAAGCCAAAGATGAACTGGTTGGTGCTCTGCGTCATCTGGAAATCGCGGCCTTCACTGCGAATATTGAAGCCAACCACACCGTCGATAGAGAAGTTGTCGTTCAACTGCGTTTCATACATCAAGTTGAACACCTGGTCAGTAATGCGATTTAAGCGCGTTGAAGTAGTCAGCTCACCATTGGGCACTTGAGATCCGCCTTTGTCGATTTCGCGACGTTGCTGCTGCGTGTATTGGTCAATACCTACGCGATACAGAGCCGTCAACCAAGGAGCCAACTCATAGGAAGCTTCCAAAGTCGTAAAGAAGCGACGAATAGCTTCCTTGTCGCGTGCGTGGTTAAGCGTCCACAATGGGTTCTGGATAGCCGAACCACGGCGGTAGTATACCATCGAGCCATCGATGGGGCTCTCATACGGCAAATTCAGCAGATCGATGCTACGTGGAGTGTAGATCAGGTTGGCAAAGAGCGAAGCACCAGCAGGGTTTGAACCAAAACCAACTGCTGCAGGAGGCGTCACGCGATCGTTCTGAATGTAGTTGAACGTAGCGCGCAAGTTTAGACCATTATTCAGCTTAGTCTGAGCACCCAGACCGAAGTTGTGCTTTTGAAGGAAGTTGGTCTTATTGCCTTGTGCATCACGTGGGGTAAAGCCTTCATCAGTAAAGTAGGTATAGGTAGCACTCATAGAGGTGTTATTGCCCAAATTCTTGGCAATACGCACCGAAGTGTTGGTACCCATCCCCGTATCGAAGAAGTTCTCTACAGAGGGATAAGGCTTGTAGGGATAGCGCACACCGCGGAACTCGGGGAAGTCATCCCAGTACTGTGGCTGATCATAGGGGTGCTCTATCGTACCGTCTTCGGCAATACCATTGCTACCGCGCACGGTGAAAGCCGGGCCCCAGTTCGAGAAGAACCAACCGAAGTTGCCCGAAAAGCCGTTGCCATAAGTGTTCTGATATCTGGGTAAGTTGGCGATTTCGGTAAAGTGTACCGTTTGATTCAATGTGACTTCAAAGCCTTCATCAGAACCCAAGCCTTGGCCGTTCTTAGTGGTAATGAGAATCACCCCGTTGCGACCTGCCTCTCCATACAGCACTGTAGCACTCAAACCTTTCAGAATGCTAATCTCTGCGATGTTGTTAGGGTCTAAGTCGAGGAAACGACTCGAAGCCGTGGCACCACCCTGAACGAAATTGCGGTCCGCATTAGTGGATGCATCGAAGGGCACACCGTCCACGATAAAGAGTGGCTGGTTACTACCCGTAATCGAAGAGTAACCGCGAATGATAATGTTGGTACCCGAACCAGCCAGACCTGAAGTCTGGGTAATGTCCACACCGGTAGCCTTACCGCGCAAGATACGACCGATGTCAGCCTGTGGGCGGTTGGTTACCAGATCGGTAGAGATCGTAGAGACACCATAACCCAGAGCTTTTTTCTCCTTTCGGATACCCAAACCCGTCACGACTACTTCACTGAGCTCTTCAGCGTAGGGCTCCAGTTGGATGTCCACTACGTTTGAAGCGCCAAGCTCTACTTCTTTGGTAGCATAGCCCGTGTAGCTCACCACCAGAGTGTTGGCGCCCTCGGGCACTTCTAACGAGAAGCTACCATCTAAGTCAGTAACGGTACCCGTAGATGTACCCTTCACCAGGATACTGGCACCGATGAGCGGCTCACCGTTCACATCGGTGACCTTACCCGTCACGGTGCGCTGGGCCAGCATCGTCCCGATGCCAAATAGCACCAGCATCACAACCATTGAGAGTTTTTTCATACGAATCCAATTTTAATAAGTGAACTGGGAAAATTGCCAAACAAAAATCAATGATGGCATTAACTTTTTACTGCTAATTACATCCAAAGCCTTGTCCAAGCGGAGTAACTAATCGAAAGGTTTATCGGGGATTCCACACACATGTCGTTTAAGGCATATGGGGTGCCGGTACCATAACGCTCAAGATTTCGATTCGCTGCTTCATACCCTTCTTCACCTTTCCTTAACAGCAGCTGCAAATATAAAGCAGGCGCCGAATTTTGCTACCCAAACGACAAATTCCACCAATTTTTTAGCGGCACAACAATTTGATTACAATCTTTTGCCAGCTATCAGTCACGCCACAAGAGGCTGATATACAAGCACTCTATCGCGTCATCTATTAATGGCTATCTGTTTGACTATCCACTTTAGTCAGCAGTCTTGATCGTACAGCCAATGGCACGTGTGAACTCGGGATCGGGTCGGCGCCCTACTTCAATAGCCTCAATGGCTTCGACTACATATTGGCGTGTAATGGCTTCTGGGTTTCGGGGGCTGTCGTCAATGGCACCAATATAGCGCACTACGCGTTGGGCATCGAGTAAAAACACGTGTGGAGTGCGTTCGGCGCCATATTGGGGATACACTTTTTGTCCTTCATCGAACAAATAGAGGAAGGGGTAAGCTTTTTCGCGTGCCCGCTTTTTCATCTCTTCAAAGCTATCGCCAGGTTGTACAGCGGGGTCGTTAGGATTAATGGCAATTACTGGCCAACCTTTAGGCGCCATTCGTTGGTGCAATGCGATGAGTCGATCCTCGTACATGCGGGCATAAGGACAAGTATTGCAGGTAAAAGTCACGATAAAGCCATGAGCATCGGAAAAATCAGCCAGCGAGTGATATTGGCCATCTACACCTTTGAGGCGAAAGTCAGGGGCAGTATCACCTACTTTCAGACCTTGATCTAATCGATGTTTGAGCTTCTGATTGGAAGAGATGGCAAAAGCGCCCACAAAGGCCAACAGGGCAAAGAGTCCAAACAGTCGAAACATGAGTCCTTCTTTTGAGTGAGTGATTTGACTAGCCGAAAATACTCAATCGCACAAAGAAGATCAAAACACCTCATCCTCAATACAAAGGTAATGAACATCGGTTACACTTTCGCAATTTGCAGATATGCAGTTAAATCACACCTATTGGATCTTCTCGCCCTCATCGGCTACCCATTCTTTCAGCTGTGCGTTCCACCTCACGCCATACGCGCAAGAGATTAGCCCCACAAATTTTCTCAATATCTCTTTTGCTGTAACCGCGCTGTAGCAATACATAGATAAGGTTGGGATAATCGGATACATCTTTGAGACCTATAGGCAGAGAGTCCCCTACGCCGTCGAAGTCGGACCCCAAGCCCACGTGGTCGATTCCTACGAGTTGCACTACATGGTCGATGTGATCGGCTACGCGCTGCACATCGGCATACAGTTCGTCGCGATGTGCATCTACATAAGCTTGGATGTAAGGTTTGGCCGCTTCATCGTCCCACTTGAGGCCGAGGCTATCGAGCTGGCGCCCCAACTCGGCGCGCATCTGATCGCGATTGTGCGCCACTTGGCCATCGAGGAAAGTAGAGCCGAAATTGATCATGATTATTCCGCCGTTTTGCGCCAAGGCGCGGATCATGTCGTCATTCATATTGCGCTCAAAACCAGGTGTAAAAGCCCTACAAGAAGAATGCGAGGCAATACAAGGGGCCTGCGACACTTCCATCACTTGCCAGAAAGCACTGTCCGACACATGCGAAATATCGACCATAATCCCCACTCGATTCATTTCGCGCACTACCTCACGACCAAAGGGGCTCAAGCCGTTCCATGTACGGGTCGTATCATAGCTCGAATCACAAATGAGATTATCTTTGGCATGCGTGAGGGTAATGTAGCGAATGCCGCGCCGGTGAAAATAGGCCACATTGCGCAAATCGTCTTCGATGCCTGAGCCATTTTCCATGCCCATGGGCAAGGAGATAAGTCCCTTTTTGAAATTGCCACGCACCTCAGCAGGCGAATAGGCCAGGGCAAACTTGTCGGGGTGTGCTGCTACTATGCCTTCTACCATTTGGATGAGCGAGTCTGCCAATCGTTTGGAAGCACCTGGCTCTCGCTGCAAGCGCGAGGGCAAATAGATAGACATAAAAGGCGCATCCAGCCCCCCTTTTTGGGCACGCACATAGTCGAAATCGCCTTCATCTGTCTGTATGGGAAGATTTAAGTACTCGCCTTCGAGGCGAAAATCGTGCATCCTCAGCCGATAGGGCAAGTCCACGTGCCCATCCACGATGATGTATTTATGCGCCAGTTTGTCGGCCAAAGTGCGCAAACGCAATTCATCCATTTTAGCTGCATTTTGGCTCCAGCCAACAGCCATCCATACAAGACAGCATACTCCAACAAGCATTGTCTGTTTCATAATACAACACAATATTTTTCAGTTAAGGTAATTATTCCCACATCTGTGGCCTTTTGGCAAAACCTGTACTCATGCCAACGATCCTAGCACTGCCTCTACTTGAGCCCACACCTGGGGCCCAGTAAAGTGCAAAACCTGAAACCTCAACTTACGGGCAGCTTCCACATTGCGCAGATTGTCGTCAATGAACAAACTACGGGCCGGCCGCAGGTTATAGCCTACCAGCAGGCGCCGATAAATTTCGGGAAAGGCTTACGCGTGCCTTCCTCGCCACTCACCACGATGCCTTCAAACCAATCTAAGAAGTCGAAGCGCTGCCGCACAATGGGAAACGTCTCGGCTGACCAGTTGGCCAGTACCAACAAACGCGGATAACCTCTCTTTTTCAGCTTGTGCAAAAAAGCTATTGAAGGCTCGATAGGGCCTGCCAACACTTCTTCCCAGCACTTGCAATAGGCCTGAATCATAAGTGCCCACTCGGGAAATCGCTGCACGAGCAAGCGAGTGCCCTCAGCAAATAGGCGCCCAGCATCCTGCTGTTCATTCCAGGCAGTAGTACACACATGAGATAAAAACCAACGCATTTGCCGCTCGTCGCCAAACAACTTGCGATACAAACACTCCGGATGCCAGTCGATCAACATGCCGCTAAGATCCAAACACAATAGCCTGTATGACATTTATTCTGCCCATCTGAGCAATCTGTGCAAGTAAATTGAGCCCCGCCAAGGTAAGCGTTCCAATTGGGATTCACACATTAGCGAAAATTCGCCAACACTTTCTACCTCTGCTTCTTTTTGCCTATGTTTGCACACCCCTGATAGCAGAGACTTCAGTGGGCTTTCAAGTCGTTTATTCACATTAAAACCATGCATGATGAAACTTCTGGTATGCATCAGCAAGACTCCCGATACGGAAGCCAAAATTCAACTAACCCCCGACGGCAAACAGCTCGACACATCGGGCATGAAATACATCATGAATCCATATGACGAATGGTACGCCTTGGTACGCGCACTCGAACTGGTCGAAGCTCAAGGAGGTAGCGTCACGGTCATCAATGTAGGGCCCTCCAGCAACGATCAAATCATTCGCAAGGCCTTAGCGATTGGCGCCCACGAGGCCGTCCGCATCGATGCTGAGCCCACTAGTGCTTGGTTTGTCGCTCATCAGATTGCGGCTTTCGCCAAAAACGAAAACTATGACCTCATCTTTTGTGGAAAAGAAACGATCGACTACAACGGCTCGGAAGTACCTGCCATGTTGGCGGAGCTACTCGATCTGCCCTTTGTAGCTTGGGCCAGCAAGCTCGATATGGAAGGCAATACAGCTACCCTTCACCGCGACATTGAAGGCGGCGTAGAGATTGTGAAAGTTGCCACGCCCTTCGTGGTCAGTGCAGCCAAAGGAATGGCTGAGCAACGCATCCCCAACATGCGCGGCATCATGATGGCCAAGCGCAAACCGCTCAAAGTCGTTGAGCCTGTAGCAGTAGATGACCCCGTGTCAGTGGTACAGTACGCGTTGCCACCAAAGAAAAAAGGCGTCAAGCTCATCGAGCCTGAACACATAGACGAGCTAGTGCGCTTGCTACACGAAGAGGCTAAAGTTATTTAAATGCACTGTGCTGCATTGATTTCTATTTTGTTTTGAAAAACCTTCCGAAAAAAGATATGCCATGTCAGTTTTGGTATTTGCAGAAGCGACTCAAGGCCAATTTAAAAAAGCCGCCTTTGAAGCGCTCACCTATGGCCGCCAAACGGCTGAACTCCTCGGTACCGCATGTCATGCCTTGGTATTAGGCCCTGCCGACAATCTCGCGCAGTTGGGCCGATACGGTGCTCAAAAAGTGTGGCACGTAACACATGACCACTTAGCCAGCTTCGACAGTCAAAGCTGGGCAGCAGCCATTGCACAAGCTGCTGAAAAGACTGGTGCTAGCGTGGTAATTATGAGCCACACCTCTACGGGAAAATCGATCGCTGGGCGTGTGGCCATCCGTTTGGGTGCGGGTTCGGTTTCGGGTGCAAGTCAAGTTCCCTCACTTGAAGGAAATGAGCTGCATGTAGTCAAGCCCGTCTTTTCAGGCAAAGCATATGCAACTTTTGCCATTAAGACTGAAAAAAAGGTAATTTCCGTAATGGGCAACGCCGTCCGCCCTGAAGAAGTGGGTGGTGAAGCGCCAGTAGAACAGTTGTCTATAGAGGTACCTGCACCCCGTGTACAAGTAGTCGAAGTACAACGCGTGGAAGGCCAAGTACCTCTACCCGAAGCAGAGATCGTCGTCTCGGGCGGACGAGGGCTCAAAGGCCCCGAAAATTGGGGTATGATCGAAGAGTTGGCAAAAGTGTTGGGTGCTGCTACGGCTTGCTCGCGCCCTGTGGCAGACGCAGGTTGGCGCCCCCATCATGAGCATGTGGGACAAACGGGCATTGCCATCCGTCCTAATCTATACATTGCGATTGGCATTTCAGGAGCAATCCAGCACTTGGCCGGTGTCAACAACTCGAAGGTAATTGTCGTTATCAACAAAGACCCCGAAGCGCCCTTCTTCAAAGCAGCTGATTATGGGGTAGTAGGCGATGCCTTCGAGGTAGTACCGCGCCTCATTGAAGCTATCAAGCGTTTCAAGGCACAACAGAACTGATCTCACATACTGTTCATCCGGGTAGCCCCAAAGACTTATTGAGCTGAGGGTTACCCGATTCGGTTAATGTACGTGCAATTCATCGGCAAAATACGCTAGCTATGAAGCTGCGCATTCAAGGCAATTCCATCCGCTTGCGCCTCAAACAACGCGAGGTGCAACAGCTGGCCCAGACGGGCATCGTAGAAGACCGAGTATCATTTGGCGAAAGTCACTTGATTTACCGATTGCGCGCGCAGTCACAAGCTGGGCATATGCATGCCTCTTTTGCCGATCACATCATAGAAGTAGTGGTACCGGTACAACAAGTGGCACAATGGGCCCATACCGAACAAGTCGGAATGGAACACGCGCAGCCGCTACCACAAGGCGCACATCTGCACATACTTGTAGAGAAAGATTTCAAGTGCTTGGCCAATAGACCTGGAGAAGACGAAAGCGATAGCTTTCCTCATCCTGCCGAAGGTGATATGAAGTGTTAAGCGACACTTCAAGTCATTGAATACCAACTGTAAACTCAAAGCGATGATTGCAGCCAACGACCCCACTTTGCGCTCTTGGGTACCCGTAGCAGCAGGGAGCGATTTCCCTATACAGAACTTGCCCTTTGGCGTGTTTCGCACCGCTGCCAACCCCGAAGCGCGTATAGCCACTGCTATTGGAGCGTACGTAGTCGATCTGGCCGTATTGGCTGACTTGGGTTATTTCGACGAGCTCCAACTGCCCAAAGATATCTTTCGCCAACGATGGCTCAATCCTTTTATGGCATTAGGACGCCACACGGCACGTGGCGTGCGCAACCGCCTCAGCGAGTTACTGCGCGACACACAAGAAGGCGTGCGTGCCCATGCCAATCATTTCCTCATCCCCATGGATCAAGCCGAGCTACTGCTGCCCATACAAGTAGGTGACTATACCGACTTCTATTCTAGCCTCGAGCATGCCACCAATGTGGGCACTATGTTTCGCGGTAAAGAAAACGCGCTCATGCCCAACTGGAAATGGCTACCAGTAGGCTATCACGGCCGTGCCAGTAGCATCGTCGTGTCGGGCACGCCCGTACGGCGCCCTCACGGGCAATACTTATCCCAAGGAGCCACACAACCCCAGTTCGGACCATCTCGCCTGCTCGATTTCGAACTGGAAATGGCTTTCGTGCTGTGCAAGGAAAACAAATTGGGCCAACCCATACCGGTAAGTGAAGCAGAAGATTACATCTTCGGACTGGTATTGTTCAATGACTGGTCGGCTCGCGACATACAAAAATGGGAATACGTGCCTTTAGGGCCTTTCCTGGGCAAGAGTTTTGCCAGCACCATTTCGCCCTGGGTCGTTACGCTAGATGCACTGGAGCCTTTTCGCGTAGCTGGGCCACCACAGGAGCCCGAGCCCCTAGCCTATTTGCGCTGTAGCGGCGCACACAATTTCGACATCCATTTGCAAGTCGATATTCAACCCGAAGGTGGTACCCCTACACGGGTATGCCTGTCCAACTTCAAATACATGTATTGGAACATGTGCCAGCAGCTAGCCCACCACACGATCAATGGATGCAACATGCGTGTAGGTGACCTATGCGCTTCAGGCACTATCAGTGGGCCCACACCCGACGCCTATGGCTCAATGCTGGAGCTGACGTGGCGTGGCACGCAACCACTCAAGCTCTCGGATGGCAGCGAGCGCAAGTTCCTACTCGATGGCGATACGGTGATCATGCGAGGCTGGTGCACGCATCCTCAGGGCATACGCATCGGCTTTGGCGAAGCCAAAGGACAAGTGTTGCCAGCTACCTAAACAGGTTTCGGTGCAATTATGCCTGCTCACGCTTGTGAGGAACAGCTGTTGATCGCGGTGCTACCTCAGGCGAAAGGCCTTTTTGCTTACTGAGTATGTGTCGGACGATCACCTCGCCATGATGGCGCGTGTTCTCGATGAAGAGCTTGCTCGTGTTGAGACCAGCCTGTACCACTCCTGCCAAGTACACTCCTGGCAAGTTGCTCTCAAAAGTAGCTGGGTCAAATACTGGTGTGCGTGCCTCGTCTTGCCTAATGGCGATGCCCAGCTTGCACAAAAAATCGTAGTTGGGCCGATAGCCCGTCATGGCCAGCACCCAATCGTTTTCGATTTCGAGTAAGCCTTGAGGCGTGCGCAACACGACCGACTTGGGTTTGATCACTTCGACTGTAGTGTGAAAATAAGCCTTAATACTGCCCTCCTTGATGCGATTCTCAATATTGGGGCGAATCCAGTACTTGACCTTAGGGTATATGCCAGCACCGCGAATGGCCATCGTCACCTCAGCACCCTTGTACCAGGTTTCTAAAGCCACATCGCAGGCCGAGTTGGCAGCGCCTACCACTAGCACCTTTTGGCCGATATAGGGATGTGCTTCGTCGTAGTAGTGGCGCACCTTAGGCAGATCTTCACCAGGTACGTCCATGAAGTTAGGCTGGTCGTAGAACCCTGTAGCCACCACGACATGGCGCGTGCGGTAGCGCGCTTTGTCTGTTTCCACGACATATATCCGGTGTGATTCGCCTTCAGCAGTAAGCTGTACGACGCACTCGTAGAGCTTAATGTGCAACTGCCAAAACTCAGCAATGCGCCGATAATATTCCAAAGCCTCGCGCCGCGTGGGCTTGTCGCCATGGGCAATGAAGGGCACTTGGCCAATCTCGAGCTTATCGGAAGTGCTGAAAAAAGTCATATTGGTGGGAAAATGATAGATGGAGTTGACCAATACGCCTTTTTCTATGACCAAATAGTCCAAGCCGTAACGCGCCGCTTCGATGGCACAACACAGGCCCGAAGGCCCTGCCCCAATAATGATGAGATCTTTGATAGACGTTGCTTGTTGTGTCATGGCCTAAGAAGAATTAAAAGGTGCCGTTGTTTTCGCGATAAGTCACAGCAGTAATCACCTGGCCTACCGCCTTGAGCGTACGCTTGCTGATAATGTCGAGATTGTCGGCTTGTGTATGCCAATGGGTACCGAAACCAGTAGGCGAATCGGCTGGTTTGTTGATAATATCGATCATGGGGATGCGAGCTATAGTAGCTACGAAGAAGTGGTCGTCTGTCACACCACTCGTGGCGGCATCCACAAAAAACTGGCCATAGCCCATTTGTTGGGCCAGTTTCCACACCTTGTTGACCAACCAAGGTGCAAAAGACATGGAAGCGGCTTCTTTGGCAAATCGGGCACCTTTAGCCCCTACCATATCGAGCAAGATACCGTATTTGGGCTTGTAACCTGCCACATGTGGATTGCGAGCCCAATATTGCGAGCCCAGGCACCAAGTCTCGGCACTCATGCCGCTATCCTCGCCCTGATCTTCTGCATCGAAAAAGATGATATCCACCCCTATATCAAGAGGATGCAAGGAAAGTTGTCGTGCAATTTCGAGCAGCACGGCTACGCCGCTGGCACCATCATCAGCTCCTAATACCGGTAACTTTTGCTTGGAAATATCGTGCTCTTGATCTGAGATAAAGCGCGTGTCCCAGTGGGCAGCCAGGAGGATGCGTTTAGTAGCTTTGGGGTTGAAGCTGCCAATGATATTGGTACACTGGAGCTGCTGCCCTGTATAGGCCGTAGCAGTAAAGTCTTGCAACACTACCTGAGCGCCATAGGATTCGAGCTTAGCAGCCAGCCAGTCTCTGCATTGTCGATGTGCTGCTGTATTGGGCACACGCGGGCCAAAAGCCACTTGTGCTGCTACAAAGGCATAGGCTGAATCTTGGTTAAACGAAGGCACGGACACGGTACGCGCAGGTTGTACCTCGGGTTTTTGGGCTTCTTCCTGCGTACAAGAAAAGCCAATCACCATCAAGCTCAGGCTAAAAAGCCATCCTTTCCACAAGCATTTCATCAAACTGTAATTCATTTGGTTTTAAGCAATAAGGAAAAAACAGCAGAAAGTACTACTCCAAACGCCACTACATTCAATGCAGTTTGAAACAGATAAGTACGCAGGTTGAAGTAAGCCTGAGCAGCATCCTGCGTGCTTTGTCCTGTAGCTACGCTAAAGTCGACAAGCACCGCGAAGTAATTGGGATTGACAATCTCGACAAAAGCCCAGATGTAGGCCAAAGATAAGGGCAAAGCCACAAGCGTCATGTACAATCCCGAGATAAACCCCTGACGCCAGCTCATCGAGCCTTCCCAATCTTGATCGCGTTTTTGGCGCAAGCCCAATCCAACTGCCAGCGCGGGTAAAGCAACGTCACCCAACAGATCTACCCACATGCCCCAGTCGAGGTACGGTAACTCTTGCAAACCAGCAAAGTATTCAAAGCAAAGTAGCAGAAAGATAGCTGTAGCCCACACTACCCCCCATTTGATCTCTGTTTGCAATTTGCTCATGACGCATTTTCGTTTTCAACTCATACATCCTGTGTGGTATCACTCTGGGGCTGAACCCCAAAGTGACGCCAGCCTTGCGCCTTGAGTTGATGTAACCTCCCCCCATTGGTATGCAACTTAACGCCATCAGCAGCAGGCACAATCTCGCCAGAGATGTAGATATCGGGTAAGTACTTGACCTTATCGACATCTTCAGGCCGGATGGTAAACAATAGCTCGTAATCTTCGCCACCATTGAGTGCACAGGTAGTGGGATCTATGCGAAATTTTAGTGCCATCATTTTCGTCTCGTGATGGATGGGCAAGCCGGATTCTTCCAGAATGGCACCCACGCCCGATTGTTTGCAGATGTGCATTAAGTCAGAAGCAACTCCATCCGAGATGTCAATCATAGCTGTAGGTACCAATGCAGCTTTAGCAAAAAGCTCAATGATGTCTTTTCGCGCTTCTGGCTTGAGTTGCCGTCCGATCAGATATCGTTGATCTTCAAGATCGGGTTGAATGTCGGGGTTTTCCAACCACAAGCGCTTTTCTCGCTCCAAAATCTGAAGGCCTAAATAAGCTGCACCCACATCGCCCGTGATGCAGATCAGATCACCCACACGAGCTCCACTGCGATAAACAATTTGATCGGATTGGGCTACACCCACCGAGGTAATACTGATAATCAGCCCCTTATATGAAGCAGAAGTGTCGCCACCGACTAGATCGACGCCATAGGCCTCGCAAGCAGTCCGAATACCTGCATAGAGCTCATCGACAGCTTCCACACTAAAGCGATTAGACAAAGCAATGGACACAGTGATCTGGCGTGGTGTAGCATTCATTGCATAAATATCAGAGAGATTGACTACGACCGACTTGTATCCCAGATGCTTTAGGGGGGTATACATTAGGTCGAAGTGAATGCCCTCCACCAACATATCAGTGCTGATGACGGTCATGGCGTTGCGATTATCGATGACTGCTGCGTCATCGCCTGGCCCCTTGATGGTGCTAGGTAGCTTGGGTGTAAAACGGCTCAATAAATGGTCAATGAGGCCAAACTCGCCCAATTTGTTAATATCAGTGCGCTTGGGCTGTGATGGATCTTTTTGTTCACTCATGGGTTCGGGTTTCTTTTGCCGAAGGGCAAAGATAGCCTACGACCGACGGAAAGCCCATTGCGCTGCTACAGATATCTTTTGGTTTGTCCCTTACATCCTATTTTTCGAGACCAAAGTGCAGGCAAATAGTACCGAGAGCAAAGCTCTGGCCAAGTGCGTCCGTGCGCAATACAAGCCAATTTTGAGCAACAACGCTAAGCTAGCGACAACAGACGATTACAGGAAGACCTCTTAGCAGTCTGTACTGCTGAAAACAAAAAAGGCCACGAGAGGTAGCCATGAGATGCCATGCAATTATCTTAAGGATGCTTCGCAAATGGGAGGCACGCATAAGGCGAGGGTTGTTTCGGATAGTACTGTTGAGCTGATACTTCCAAGCGATTTATGAGTTGGCCCATCTTTGTTTGGCAGCATTGAGCAATGTTTCAATCATTTCAAATGAAAAGTGCCCGCTAGTGAAGCCCACCAGTTTGTGTAGCGGCAAATCGTACAACACCGCGCGCATGAACGCAATGCCTTTGGCTGGGGCTTGTGGTCCTGCCATTTTGTTAGCGAGGGCTTCGACAAGTGGTTCAAGCACTTGCTTTGCTTCAGGCAACGACAACCATTCTCGTATAGGTGAGAAGCGATCGAGCCGAGGAGGCAATACAGGCGTCTCTACCTCAATGGTGTGCCGCAGGCGAATATCACGCGAAGAAGCTCCCACACGCAGCTCATAGCACCCGCCACAGGTCACCCAAGCCTGGCGGGCAGGATCCCAGTGCTGAAAAGCTGTTGGCTCAGCCACTAAAGTGACCACTTGTTCTTGTCCTGGCTCGAGCGATACCCGTGCCCATGCTGCCAACTCTTGCTTCGGCCTGCGCACTGGTCCTTCAGGAGGGTGTACATATAATTGCACAATTTCGGTCGCAGGATACATACCTGTGTTGCGCAGACGCAAGTGCCAGCAAGCACCCTCAAGGGTGGCAGGCAATTGGTCGGGACCACTTAGCGATAAATATGCAAAATTCGCATAGCTGAGGCCATGGCCGAAGGGAAACAGTGGTTCGATTTGGCGCATATCATACCAACGGTATCCGACAAAGAGTCCTTCACCATAGTGCACGCGCCAGCCATCGCCAGGCCAACAGTGGTAGGCAGGTGTATCTTCAAGGCGCTGGGGCCAGGTCTCCGTCAGTTTGCCCGAAGGGCTCACCTGTCCACACAACACACGAGCCATAGCTTCTCCTGCCCCTTGCCCCGCCAAGCCAGCCCACAGTACAGCGGGCACTTGTTCGATCCAGGGCAACACGACCGGCGCACCACTAGTAAGTACTACAACTGTACGAGGCTGTACTGCAGCCACAGCACGCACTAAGGCATCGTGGCCAGGTGGCAAATGCAAATGCGTGCGATCAAAGCCCTCCGATTCATAGCTATCAGGCAGTCCCACACACAACACCGCCACATCTACTCGTCGGGCTATGCGCTGGGCCTCATTGATCTGTGCTTCATCAATTTGCCCTGAAATCTCGTAACCAACTGCATAGTGCAATTGTTCGCCAGGCAAGTAGCCATGTAATGCATCCCAAAGGTTGGTCAAGTGCGTGGGCACTACTTGAGAACTGCCACCTCCTTGAAAGCGAGGATATTGAGCAAACTGCCCAATCACAGCTACCCGAAGCCCAGGCGACAGGGGCAAAATCCCATCCTCATTTTTGAGCAACACCAGGCTCTGCACAGCAGCCGCTATGGCCAATTCGTGATGTGCCTCATAGTCGGCCACTAAAGGCTGGGCAGCCGCATCGTGTAGCTGCAACACCAAGCGCAATAACTGCACTGCTGCATTATCTATGTCACTTTGCCTAATATCGCCTTTGTGCAAAGCCTGCTGCAGTACTCGATCGCTTGTGCCACCATTGCCGGGCATTTCAAGTGTGAGTCCAGCACACAAGGCAGCAGCACGGTCATTGACTGCACCCCAATCGGAAATCACTACCCCATCGAAGCCCCACTCATCGTATAGCAGCTCACGCAATAGCCACCGATGCTCAGAACAGAAAATGCCATTGAGGCGATTATAAGACGCCATGACACACTGGGGGCGGCCCTCGCGCAACGCGATTTCAAACTGCCGTAGGTATAGCTCGCGAAGTGGGCGTGCTGCGACAAGTGCATCAATGCGCATGCGGTCAGTTTCCTGATTATTTACAGCAAAGTGCTTGGCACAGGCTGCCACGCCTTGTGTTTGCACCCCCCGAATAAAAGCCGCTGCCAGTTTGCCACTAAGCAAAGGATCCTCTGAGTAGTATTCGAAGTTGCGCCCTCCTAACGGATGGCGTTTGAGGTTGAGTCCTGGGCCCAATAAGACATGTACGCCTTGGTGACGACACTCTCGCCCAATAGCCCGGCCCACGCGTTCGACTAAAGCTTCATCCCACGTACAGCTCAATGTCGCTGCTGTGGGAAAGCAGGTAGCCGGCAAGCTGGTACCTATACCCGTTTCGGCTGTGCTGGTAGCTTTGCGCACACCGTGAGGCCCATCGGCAAGCCAAATGGACGGAATGCCTAAGCGCTCAACCGAATGGGTAGTCCAAAAGTCACGCCCTGTAAGTAGGCAAATCTTCTCCGTTTCAGTAAGCTGTGACCATAAGTCGAGATACTTCATGATCAGGTGGGTTTTGGCTAACAAGGTGTCAAATTTGGCGAAAGCCACATAATGGTCCACCGAAAAATTGTCCTACCCTTTACGACAGCCGAGTAGCTCCCATGTATCCGCATCATCCGCCCCCGCATCATATATTTGGGCCACCATTTGCCTTTAGGCAAAGGGCACTATAACCGCCCCTTTGCTGGTAAAAGCACGACCGCTATGAGTTCGGAAAAGAAGCACTACGACATCTGTGTATACGGCAAAGTACAAGGGGTATGGTACCGAGCCAGCACTCAAGCTCAGGCGCGCAGCTTAGGCC
This sequence comes from Saprospiraceae bacterium, assembly GCA_026982695.1. Taxonomy (GTDB): domain Bacteria; phylum Bacteroidota; class Bacteroidia; order Chitinophagales; family Saprospiraceae; genus WFYJ01. The sequence continues at coordinate 43,372 of JALSGS010000008.1, read as the reverse complement.
TTACTGGTTTTGTGCAAAACATGGCTGATGGCAGCGTGTACATCGAGGCAGAAGGCCCCAAAAAGCAACTCGATGCACTAGTGAGTTGGTGCCATGAAGGGCCGCCTTTGGCTCAAGTAAGCCGCGTAGATGTGAAAGAAGGCCCTGTAAAGGGCTTTACCCACTTCAAAGTGAGAAGATAACTTTGCTTATGCCCCAATTGCACACACCCACCGACACGCCGCAAAGCCCTCAAAGCTTGGCACATGCGCTACGCGCTTTTTTGCGCGACCGCTTCAACTTGCAAGAAGACCGCGCCAACGAACACAAAACCATAGAAGAGATCGAGCGGAGTGTGGAGTTTCGCGGGGCTAACCTATGGATCTTGATGTTCGCCATCATGGTCTGTTCGATAGGGTTAAACGTCAACTCGACGCCGGTAGTCATTGGGGCCATGCTGATCTCACCACTCATGGGGCCCATCATGGGCATGGGTTTAGGCATGGGTATCTTTGATCAAGAGCTCATCGTTAAGTCGCTCAAAAACTTAAGTGTAGCTATACTGATCAGCGTGCTCACCTCAGCCCTATATTTCTTTATCACGCCCTTACAAGAAGCACAATCGGAGTTGTTGTCGCGCACGCAGCCCACTTTGTGGGATGTGCTCATTGCCTTTTTTGGCGGGTTGGCAGGTATCGTAGCAGGTTCGCGCCGTGAAAAGTCGAATGCTATCCCTGGAGTAGCTATTGCCACAGCACTTATGCCTCCGCTGTGCACCGCAGGCTATGGCTTAGCTACTGCTCAATGGCGCTATTTTTTCGGCGCATTTTATCTGTTTTTCATCAACAGCGTATTCATCAGTGTCGCCACTTGGCTTATTGTACGCGCACTGGGTTTTCACCTCAAGGAATACGTGGATGCCCAACGCGCGCTGCGCGTACGGCGCTTTGTGGTGCTCGTAGCCATATTGACAATGATTCCCAGTGTGCCTACTGCTATCCGGATAGTGCGTGCCAGTGTATTTGAACGCAATGCCCGCACGTTCGTGCAAAATGAGCTGCAACAGCCTGGTGTGCTCACCATACAGCAAAAGTACATCTGGAATGCACAGCCACCCCGTATTGAAGTCGCTATGTTGGGCGAAGCCCTCGATTCAGCACAACTGATCCAAGCAAAGAGAAAGATGCCCTATTACGGGTTGGAAAATGCTTTGCTAATTGTACAACAGTGGAACACGCGCGACAGCCTCGAGCCCAGTACACTCCAAGCCCTAAACCAGAGTTTGCGTACCAGCTTGCTTGAAGAGTTTTACCAAAAAACAGAAGCTGCACTTTTGCAAAAAGAACGCGAAATTGACAGCCTCAGACAACTACTTGCACAACTCAGCACCCAACAGCTGCCTACCGATCAAATAGCCCAAGAAGCACGTGCCATAGTGCCCGACCTACACCGCTTGTCGATGGCACGTACCATCCAGATCGAACTGGACTCGATGCAACGCGATACTGTACTGTTATTTTATGCTACCTTTAAAAAACCTCAAGCCACTTCAGACGTACAACGACTCGAAAACTGGCTCAAAGTACGTACTGGCACCCCACACATCCAGCTGGTGACACAATAATGCACAACTCCATATCATGCAAATTGTCATCTTATCTCGAGGTGCCTACCTGTATTCTACTCAAAGCCTCATCAATGCGTGCTATCGCAGAGGCCATCGCGTACGGATACTCGACCACATGCACTGTGACTTGATCATCGGCCCGAAGTGGTACGTCAACCATTTGGGCGATGAAATCACGCAGGTCGATGCGCTCATTCCTCGTATTGGCGCCTCCGTGACGCGTGAAGGCGCTGCCGTAATACGGCATTTCGAGTTGATGGGGGCCTGTACCACTGTACGTGCCGATGCCTTGCTACGCGCGCGAGACAAGCTCATTGCCCTACAGTTGTTGGCAGCGCAAGGCCTGCCAGTACCCCGTACCTGGGCCATCCACAGTGTCGACCAGCTACCTTTTGCGGTAAAAGCCTTAGGTGGTTGGCCACTGATCGTCAAGCTCATAGAAAGCACCCATGGGTTGGGTGTAATACGTGTGGAAAACATGCAAATGCTGCGTGCCATCGTGGAAAGCTTTCGCGCAACTGCACAACCATTTCTACTCCAAGAATACATCGAAGAAGCGCATGGTACCGATTATAGAGCATTGGTTGTAGGCCAGCAGGTAGTAGCTGCCATGCGGCGGCAAGCCGCCTTGGGCGAGTTCCGCAGCAACCTCCATTTAGGGGGCACCGGTCATTCTGTAGCATTGAAGCCCGAAGAGAAAAAGCTGGCTACTCGCGCTGCGCAAATCTTGGGCACCAGCGTAGCAGGAGTAGATTTGGTACATAGCAATCGTGGGCCACTCATCATGGAAGTCAACGCTTCGCCAGGCCTCGAAGGCATAGAACAAGTCACTCAAGTAGACATTGCTGGTGCCATCATTCATTGGCTCGAAGAGCAAGTGCGCAAAAAACGCCACACCTCTGACAATAGAGCTACCTAATTGTTTGCAAAAGCACCAACACGGCCACTCATGATTTTAGTCTCTTATATCCCAATGAAGATTTACTTCTTTATGGGCGAGCCAATCGCTTATTCAAGCGAATGGTGCGCAACAGCTGCCCCTTCTTGTCCGCAAGAACGACAAAATACATCCCCGAAGGCAACGCACTGATGTCGTAATAGCGGTCCGCACCATAAGCAAATCGAGCTACTTCACCTCCCAACAAATTGTACACATAAATGTATTGAACAAGGCGGTTTTCCGAAAGGGTAAACCACGCATCAGCAGGGTTGGGCCACACACGTATTGGTGAGGAGGTAATATCAGTAGTAGCGGTAAGACCGTCTATCGAGACGTAATACACTGCCGTATCGATGTACTGGGTAGGCGCACTCATGTCGGCCAGGTAAATGCGAAACACACCTTCACCTGCTACCCCTCGGGGCAAAATGTGCAGATCAAGCAAAGAAGAATCTCCGGGCATCAATGCCACAGGTTTGTTAGGTGCCCCTGTATCGAGGTTGACATTGGAAATCACACCAGTATTATAACACTGATTGATGTCGCAAATGCGATATTCCCATTCTGGTGGTGCCGACTGGGGCTCAAATACCCATCGCAGATTGACCATTTGCCCTGACTGGTTCACGACTTGTATATGGGCTATAGGCTCAGCCCAGTTGTCGGAAAGGTCTACTTGAAAACTGCCTTCAAACGAATCGGGATGCAACTCGAGCTGGATTTGGGCTGTAGCCCAAAGAGGTATTAGGCAAAAGAGGGGTAAAGTTCGATGCATTCGATTTCTTTTTAGGTTCTTTGCAAAGTTAATCCTTACCTCACTGACGAGGCACGGTTATTTTGGGTACACTCCAGACAAATCAAAAGTTCGATCATCTCCAATGGCCACACTATTTCAAGTACCTACACATGGCTACAGTACTGCATCTAAGCATGGAATGCTATCCGGCTGCTAAGGCAGGAGGCATGGGCGACGTGGTAGGCGCCTTGCCCAAATATCTGAACCGCATCGGATGGGATGCTGCGGTACTCATACCCAAGCATCGCACGCACTGGCTCGACACACATCCCACACAGGTCGTGTGGTCTGGCAAAGTACGCCTCCACGAGCGATACTATGCCTATTGCATCGAATATGTCGAAAACGACCCTACTGCTTTTCCCCTTTTTGTGGCACACATTCCTGGCCTTTTCGACCGCTCGAGTATCTACCTAGACGATACAGGCCGAGGTTGGAGCGATGAAGTAGTGCGCCACCTAGTGTTTCAACAAGCTGCCTTGCAATGGGTACAAGGCATGGCCTACAAGCCACAGTTACTACACTGCCACGATCACCACACAGGGCTGATACCTTTTATGGTCAAACACTGCCCAGAATATCGCAACTTGGCAGACATACGCACGGTATTCACCATCCACAATGGGGCATATCACGGTGCTTTTAGCTGGGACCTAATACATCTATTGCCATGGTTCGATGCCGAAGCACGAGAATTGCTCGATTGGAATCACGCCATCAATCCGCTGGCAGCAGCCATCAAGTGTTGCTGGGCATTTACTACTGTATCACCTGGCTACCTCGAAGAACTACGCGAGCACAGCAACGGCTTAGAGTGGCTCATCCGCCACGAATGGCCCAAAGCCCATGGCATCCTCAACGGTATCGATACAGAAGTGTGGAACCCTCGCACCGATCGGCACATCTTTTACAATCTAAAAGGCCATGCCATCCAGAAATACAAGGACGAAAACAAGCTGGCGCTAGCCCAACGCTTTCGCTTTGAGCCCCAGCTACCTGTAGTGACCTACATCGGCAGGCTGGCTCGAGAGAAAGGAGCTGACCTACTACCCGACCTCATCGGCCGGACGCTGGGCAGCGGCTTTCCCTTGTCGTGGTTGATATTGGGGTCGGGCGACGCTGCCATCGAGCAGGCATTGCGCCAGATAATGCACCATTTCAAGGGCCGATTCGATGCTGCCCTCGAATACAACGAAGCCCTGGCACATCAACTATATGCCGGCTCAGACCTGCTCATCATGCCCTCACGTGTAGAACCCTGTGGGCTTAACCAAATGTACGCAGCACGCTACGGTACAGTTCCCATCGTGCGTGCAGTAGGTGGCCTGCGCGATACCGTCGTTGACTATGCCGACACGCGCCCTTTGCCCGGCGCGCGAGGCATTCAGTTCACTCATTTCGACTTGACAGATGCTACAGCTGCTGTGTGGCGTGCACTACAACTCTACCAAGACCAAAAGCGCTTTCGCAAAACGCGCAACTACGACATGAAAGTCGATTTTTCTTGGGAGCGCTCAGCCCGTACGTACGCTCAGCTATATGATTCGCTCATTCATTAATAATTACTCTACCGCATTCCTCTATAGGGCTGTGGCACGCTATGCGCTATGCATGGCCCGTGCCACAGTGTGACCGAGCCACTGGCCCAACACCTGAAAGACGGCTTCTTTCTCTTCTTCTACTACATATATGCGCACTCCCACCTCCCGCAATGGCCACGCCATTTCAGCAGCCAATCGCGTATCAACTACTATAACGTGAGGCATCCATCCCTGTTGTTCGAACATACCGACCAACTGCTCGAGCAGTTCATTGTCATATACTTGCTGAGGCTGATAAAGCGCAATCAGATGCGGACGTCCATCGTCGGCCCAAGTAATCGCAGCAGCCACATGGAACGCCACACGCCCTGCTTCTGTCATCAACAGAGGCGTCGTGCGCAAAACCAATGCCGCCACCTCATCCTTTCGACTCAAGTTGCTCAAACGCCGTTTTTGCTCGTCACTCAACTCATCGACCACGCCATAAGCAATATCGCTATCAAATACGTCCAGTATTTCTTTATCTACGTGCCAAATATGTGACTCGTCATCAAAAGACAACGCGAGCAGCTCCTCATCTCGCATATCTGCCCACCCATCAGCCTCTTGCTCTACTTGCCCGCACATCAGGGCACGCATACCCAAAACGGCCACATGCATCTGGCGCAAAGCCTCATCCGACACGGGCAAATGCGTATAAGGGCCCTGCTGATGGACCAACAATACCTTACCCTTTTCCCATCGATCTCCTAACGACAAATACGTCAACACCTGTTCAAAAATAGGTACTGAGGGCAATTTCTCGCCCCAAACAAGCTGGTAATGATGTAAAAAAGCCGTAGCTATCTGGATGTCGGCCGATCCTTTTGCAGCCCAAAGACGTGCCAACGTGTGCAGTGCAGTGCGCCCTGGCAACCAATGCAATGACATTGCTTGCTCTTGTACAAAGAAATAGAGGTACCAGTCTTCATTTAGCAACGGATGGCACACACGAACGGGTGGCAATTCGCCTATAACTCGCTGCTGCGTGCTGTATACCTTCAACAACGCCTCAGTTTCGGAAAAAAGTGATTTCCAAAGCTGCTTGTTGGCTACAGTAAATTTCACAAAAAGTTGATTTTTAAGGCACTTTATTGCCTTATCTACTTAACAGTAAGTATGCAAAGGCTAATGAATTTAATCCATAGATAACATTATGCATCTCATATTGTGTATTGTTTACGCCTGATGCGTGGCACGGATTTTGGCAATTCTCAGGCTATTCATTGTGTCATTCTCATTACAAATGTCTTCAAAACGGAGCACTCCATTGCATTAACCTCATACGCTAAAAAAACTTACACTGTTACTACAGGTAGCCAAATGGCCGCCAATGCATAAAAGGCTGTTACAATCCAATAATAAGATTGGCAATAGTTATTTTCGCATTAGCTTCGATCTAATAAATCACTACTTAAAACAAACAGACGCTGAATGACTCTTCGCGCCTTGGAATTTTTTTTCACTAGTGGGGTGATATTCACCGTCCTCTTTTCATCCTGCACAAAAGACAAGCTACCTGAGCCACAAGTCAATAGTGCGTGCGATACACTCATGCCCGTATACATAGGCACCATCAAGCCCATCATTGACAGCAAATGTGCCATACCTGGTTGTCACTCTGCTGGCTCCAGTGCTGGCGACTTTACCACATACGAAAGTATGCTGCCACGTTTGGACAATGGGCGATTCAAAAAACGCACCTTGGATCAACGCGACATGCCACCACAAGGATCGGAACCGCTCACTGAGGAAGAACTGCTACTCATTGAATGTTGGATCAATGCTGGCTTCCCAAAACAATAAATTGCTACGATGAGACATTTACTCACCTACTGCTTGCTATGGTGTGCATTAGGCGCGTGGGCACAAAGCCGAGAAAGAGTTGTGCGCACTTTTCACGACACGCGCATCATCAACACGCAGTCAGTAGAGATGCTTGCACCACGCCGCCTCGACATACGCATCGTACACCGCTTTGGTGACATGCTGGGCGATGCTGGGGGTTGGCCTACATTTTATGGCCTAGAGAATGCTGCTGATGTACTTTTTGGATTCGACTATGGCGTATCTGAAAATTTCATGTTAGGGCTATATCGCACAAAAGGTGCTGGTGATCGACGCCAATTACTCAATCTCAACTTCAAAGCACGTCTGGCACAACAACGCCCTACTATGCCCTTTACTATCGCAGCTACTGCACTCGGATCATTGTCCACCATGTCGCAGGTAGAAGGCTCAGGTGCTGTAAGTAGCTTTCCTCAGTTTTCACACCGCTTGGCATTTAGTGGCCAGCTGCTCATCGCTCACAAACTCTCCGAATACATTGGCCTACAACTTACCCTTTCTACTGTACATCGCAATCTGGTACCTCACTATGACGACAATACCATTTTTGCGAGTGGCTTAGCAACTCATATCCAACTTACTAAGATGCTATCCTTTATTATGGATGTACAACTACCGCTCAACGGCAATCAAAGCCCGTTGCAAACTGTCAAACATCCCGATGCACCTAATTACTATCTCCCCATTGGTGTAGGTATCGAAGTAGAGACGGGAGGACATGTCTTCCAAATCAACTTAACCAATTCAGCAGGTATTGTAGAAACGGACTTTATACCTGAAACTACGCAAAGTTGGCGTCAGGGTGAATTTCGCTTGGGCTTTACGATCTCGCGCTTATTCAACCTGTAACGTACGATAGAGAACAAATTGCTACACCATGCGCTCGTGGCTCTACGCAGTACTCGTCATATTGTCCATTATACTACTTGGCGCTTCAGCCTTTCGGCCTACAGTTTCTGATTCGGAGTATTCTTTACATCCAGATACTCCCGTAGCAGAGGTTTTGGAACGATTGGGTGATCCGCCGCTACCCCACAAACCCAATTTCAAGTTGCGGGGGGTTAGCGTAGTACGCGGTTACGATATTGTACATTACGGTACTACCACTGGCCCCGATGGCCAACGCACTACTAAACAGAGCCCTCACTTTGTATGCACCTCTTGCCACAACATGGTCCGCGAAGACCCAGATCTATCTGTAGCTGACCCCGAAGCTCGCCTAGACTATTGTGCCGCACAAGGCATTCCCTTTTTACCTGGCACTACAATGTACGGTGTAGTCAATCGTACCTCATTTTACAATGGTGACTATGAAAAGAAATACGGTGACCTGGTATACAGGGCACGCTACGATTTGCGCGAAGCTATTCAGTTATGTGCCATTGCCTGCTCTCAGGGAAGGCACCTCGCACCATGGGAGCTCGAATCGGTATTGGCCTATTTTTGGACATTGCAACTCAAAATGGGGGATCTGCAACTCACCCCCCACGAATGGCAAGAGGTAGAAGGCGCACTGGCCCAAGGCCGCCCCTCAGGTGCCACCATTGAGCTGATCAAATCGCACTACTTGCAAGCTTCACCAGCCACCTTTGTACCACCCCCCGATGACCGCCGCCAAGGATATGCTGTACCTCCAGGCAACCCACAACGCGGTCGGCTCATCTACCAGCAAAGTTGCTTGCACTGTCACTGGGATAAACGCTTCTCCTTTTTTGCACTCGACTACGATCTGCGCACTTTCTCCTTTTTGTCCAAACACATTGCACGTTACACGCGCTACTCGATCTACCAAGTAATTCGGTGGGGCACGGAGCCTATTCCTGGCAAACGAGCCTATATGCCCAACTTTACACTTGAAAAGATGAGCCATCAGCAAGTAGAAGACCTACGCGCTTTCATAGAGACACAAGCACATAGCGAGCAATGAGCTGAGCGGCACCACGTGTAAGTGCACCTCAAATAAATCGCTTCATCCACGGTTGGGCCAAGGCTTGGAGGGTTGCTGCTGCCAGAGCCCGTGCTTCAGTAGGCTTAAAACCCTGATCCATGAAGTAATCTTCAAGCAGAATAAAAGATTGAAACCAAGCCAACTGCCAAGCCACACCGATGTGGGCCAACAACGGATCACGCAATTTCCACCCGCTCACACTCTGCTGCAGACGCTCGGCCCACGCTACAGCTTTTTGTGCCTCTTCTACATCGATCAGCTGGGGCAGCCACATGAGTTGCAGCCACCTCGATTCGGCCCCCTGTACTTCCTGCCAAGATGGTTCTTGCCCCGCAGACATGTCTTCCATTACTACGCGCAACACGCGTATGTACTCCCAATCATATGTATCACTACAAGGCGACAAGATCCACTTATTGCGCTGAGCGACAGGCTCGCTCAATATTTGATTCATCAGTTTTCCATGACGCTGAAATAACCAACATGGCAACCCCAAAGGGTCTTTAGGCGCAGCCACTTGCACGTAAAACAAGTGACGCAGTAACTGCTCCAGATCCGGATAAGTATATCGTGCCCTAAAGTCGAACATGGGGAAACGCTTCGGATCTGCATCGACAAAAGCAGCGCGAATAGCCTCATTCATGAGCTGGTCTACCTGGGGCGAAGGCCCCTGGCGCATAAACAAGTAATAGGCACGCCATGCCTTGGCCTCAGGGCGAGTAGCAGTGGCCAATACGGACAAAGCAGCCTCTGGTTCACTCATCAGCTCATCTATAGCACGTTGCAAGGGAAGGATTACAGACTGTGTCTTTTGAGAGAAAAGCGGGCTATTAGCCAGTACTTTGTACTTGTTCACTTGCCGATGTTCGGCCCAAGCTTTGGCAAAAGCCGCAGCTGTCATATTGCCATAATAACCATCGATACCCGAAGAAAGATACCCCAAAGTTTTGAGTATCTCTTGCAGATGGCGTGCTGAGCTACGCCGTACATTGCTACGCACCTCTGGTTGTGGTATTATCGCATTGCCCTGTTCTTGTGGTGTTACTGCATGCGCTCCTCCTTTGCTGGCCAAACGCACTGACTCAGGTTGGTCATAGGTAACGGGTTCGGCTTCTGAGGCAATGCGCTTGGGATGCGCCAAGTCAATGCGAAAAGCTGGGCGCTTGACTCCCCCTGTCTCAAAGCCAGTCACCTCGTGTAGCATTGCGCTGTTTACCGTTTTTGGAAAAGCTTTCGGAAAACCACTTGCTCGAAAACGTTGCAAATCTGCATTGAGTGCAGCTTCACTCTCATAAGGACCCGACAAAATCTTGACTATATCATTGGCTATAAGTACGTGCAACGACTCCGCTACAAAGTATTTTTCCCACGCTATAGGTGCTGTGCTACGCCTGGCTTCCAATTGTATGACGCGTACTGGCTTTCCCTGTGTCACAGGCAACTTGCGTACCGAGGCATTGAAGCCCATATTCTGTAGTGTAGGTATTAACTTTCGCGCAGCAGCCTCATCGTTCCATCCACCCATGAACACATCGACCATACGCCCAATGGGTTGGCTGTAGACAAAACCCAAAGTGCGCAATGATGCAAAATCTTGGGGCAATACTTCGGGAAAAGTACCCAAGTGGATGGTATAAACGTACTGCTCATCAGAGACTACCTGGGCCGACACGCGGTTACCCCCCATCCACCAAAGCAAAAAGCAAAAAAATGCGATCTTTCTCATAGAGTTTATTTTCAAGTACAAATACCAATGACATCCGTGCATCTATGCAAGGCGTTGTCCAAAGATAGGGCCATTCTACTTTAGAATACCACCATACCTAAACGCTACGGGCGGCTATCAGTCAAAAACAATCCAAACCTCAACGCAACGCCCAGCCCAAGAATTGCCACAGCCCAACTATCTTTGGGACATCTTATACACACTCATACCTTCCAGCCAATGAAATTTCCACAACCTGTCCCTGTAAGCGAAATTGCACGCATGATTGGGGCTACCCTCATCGGCGATGCACACTTATTTGCTACTGGGCTCAACGAAATACACAAAGTCACTCCTGGCGATATCACCTTCTCAGATCTGCCCAAGTACTTTCAAAAAGCCCTTGCTTCTGAAGCTTCAGTCATCATTCTCAACAAACCAATCGACCCGCCCCAAGGCAAAACAGTATTGGTATGTGACCAACCCTTTACGGCTTTTAACAAATTGGCACGTCACTTTAGACCTTTTATGCCACTGACCCAAGCCATTAGCGAGTCGGCAAAGATTCACCCCAGCGCCATTATTGAGCCCCAAGTGGTGATTGGGCATGAAGTAGTGATTGGCCCCAAGACCTACATTCAGGCAGGTGCCATCATTCACAGCTATGTGCACATAGGTGCACGCGTGCGCATCCATGCAGGCGCACTCATCGGCACCGACGCCTTCTATTATAAGCGCACAGAAACGGGCTATCTGAAGTGGTGGTCTTGTGGCCGTGTGCTCATCGAAGACGATGTAGAAATCGGTGCTGGTTGTACGATTAACAAAGGCGTGTCAGGCGATACCATCATTGGACAGGGCAGCAAACTCGACAGCCAGGTACACATAGGGCACGATGTGGTCATTGGTCGGCATTGCCTGATTGCTGGACAAGCAGGTGTGAGTGGCAACACTACCATTGGCGATCACACGGTCGTATACGGCCAAGCAGGGATTGCGCAAAATTTGCACATAGGCCGAAGAGTACTCATAGGGGCCAAATCAGGTGTATCCAAAGACATACCCGACGGCAAAGTAGTATTTGGCTATCCCGCCGATGACATCCGCCAAGTACAACGACAACTGGCAGCACTACGCCAACTCCCTCGATGGATGAAAAAACGCCGATGAGTCACACACCTCCACCCACGCTTTAATACCTCACACATACATTCTTTGGCTCGGTGAAAAAACGAAGCGCTTCCCAGCCTCCTTCTCGTCCAACACCCGACGACTTCACACCACCAAAGGGCGTGCGCAAATCGCGTTCCATCCAACAGTTGATCCACACGATGCCAAAGTGCAGCCGTTCAGCTACGCGGTGTGCCCGACTGATGTCTTGTGTCCACAAGGTAGCGGACAAGCCATAGGGGGTGCCATTGGCTAACTCCAGCACTTCTTCTTCCGTATCAAAGGGTTGAATCGTCACTACAGGCCCAAAAATTTCCTCTTGGTTAGTACGGCATGTCAAAGGCAGGCCCTCAATCACGGTAGGGCGCACGAAGTAACCGCCTGCCAGGTCGCCATCCAACTCTAAGCGCTTGCCACCACATAAGATTTTACCTCCCTCCATCTCCGCCAACTGGATGTAGCTGAGCACTTTGTCCATATGAGCTTTCGATACCAAAGCACCTAGATCGGTAACCTTAGAAAAAGGATCGCCCACTTTCAGAAACTGGGTGCGCTTGACCAACTCCTCGCGAAAGCGCTCGTAGAGTGGCCGCTCCACATAGATACGCGAGCCACATAGACAGATCTGGCCATTATTGGAAAATGACGATCGAAGCGTATCTACCATCATCTGATCGAAGTCACAATCGGCAAAAATGATATTTGGGTTTTTGCCCCCCAACTCCAAAGACAGCTTCTTGAACATAGGCGCAGCCGTTCGGGCAATAGTCTCGCCCGTGCGCGTGCCACCGGTAAAAGAAATAGCTCTCACATCCGCATGTGACACAATGGCTTGCCCCACTTTGGGCCCCAAACCATGTACGATATTGAGTACTCCTTTGGGCAAGCCTGCCTCCATGCAAGCTTTGGCCAACATATAGGCCGTCATAGGTGTCAGTTCAGAGGGCTTAGCCACCACGCAATTGCCCGCTGCCAATGCCGGAGCAATTTTCCAGGTGAACAAGTAAAGGGGCAAGTTCCACGGCGAGATGCAACCCACCACACCCAATGGCTGGCGCAAAGTATAGTTGACGGCCCGCCCCTCTACGGGATGCGCTTCGGAAGCAAAATGCAAAATACCCGTAGCGAAAAAGCGAAAATTGGCCTGTGCACGCGGAATGTCCACACTACGCGACATGGCCAATGGTTTGCCTGTATCGATACTCTCGGCCCGGGCAAATTCACCGAGATTCTGTTCAATAATGTCAGCAATGCGGCTGAGCATGCGAAAACGACGCTCTACCCCACAACGCGACCACTCAGTGAATGCTTTTTTAGCTGCTACTACAGCCTGCTCTACATCCTCAGGACCTGAATCGGGCAGATGGGCATAGACTTTCCCAGTAGCTGGATTGATATTGTCGAGATATTTGCCACACTGAGGTGGCACCAATGCACCATCGATGTAGTTTTTAATGTACTTGTCCGAACGCATCTGTATGCTTGTTTTTCGCTTTGCCCCCAAGATAAAGAATTAGCTGCCTGCACCCCTATTCCTTTTGCAGAAAAACAAACACAATGTGCCCGCCCACCCGCCACTACAGTCCCTACCACAGGCCTCGATCAATAGGGTATTTCTTCCAACTGATGGGATGCTTTTTGCACACTGTCAGCATCAATTAGCCCCAAACGACGCTTTAGCCCCACCTTTAAACGATATGCCAACCAATACATTACGGGTACTACTACCAGCGTGAGAAAGGTGCTAAAGGTCAAGCCATAGATCACCGTCCAGGCCATAGTACCCCAGAAAGCAGCACTATCTCCCCCCATAAAAAATTGAGGATCTAACTGAGAGACGAATGTAAAAAAGTTGAAATTGATGCCATAAGCCAGTGGTACTAACCCCAAAACCGTTGTAATGGCTGTCAGCAATACAGGCCGCAAGCGCGTAGCGCCGCCTTCTACAATGGCTTCCTTGATCTTGCGAAAAGGCAATTGCTCAGGCCGATCTAGCCCTGCCGCTTTAAGCCTGCGTCTAATGGTCAAGTTGGTATAATCGATGAGAACAATAGCATTGTTGACTACAATACCTGCCAAAGAAATGATCCCCACTCCAGTCATGACGATCTGCACATCCATCCCGCTAAGTATATAGCCGAGAAAGACGCCAATGGTACTAAATAGCACTGAAAACATAATGATGACAGGGGCAGAAATGCTATTAAACTGTGCCACCAAGATGATCAGAATGCCGAAAAGAGCTATAGCCAAAGCCATGGACAAAAACTCCATTTCCTCGGCCTGACGTTGTTGTTCGCCCGTAAACTCATAGCCATACCCCTCTGGGAAAGGATAGCGCTTCAGATAACTATCCAGCTCTTGTACGATTTCATTGGCATTATAGCCTTTCAACACATTTGAATAAATGGTTACTACGCGTTCTTGATCCTTGCGATTGATAGAATTGAAAGTAGTAGAGTACTCAAAACTGACTACAGCAGAGATTGGTACTTGTACGATGCGCCCATTGGCCGGATTGCGAAACGTAATTTTCTGGTTGAGTATATCGTCGATATTATGCCGATAGGCTTCGCTTAGGCGCAGTTGTATGGGATATTCTTCTTCGCCCAACTTGAATTGAGATACCTCTTTGCCAAAAATTGCCGTGCGAATGGCATCTGCAATCTGATAAGTAGAGATCTGGTAACGGCGAGCTGCCCCGCGATCGATATGCACAACTAATTCCGGTTTGCCCAACACCAAATCGGTCTTGAGCTCCTCAATACCTGGAATGTGTTTGCGCTCGATAAACTTGACCAAGTCATCTGACAGACGAGCCAGCGTTTCGATGTCTTCTCCTTTTAGTTCGATATTGATAGGCTTTCCCGTGGGCGGGCCCACCTGGTTTTTGTCCACCACGATTTCCACACCTGGCATACCGCGCAAGTTGGCTCGTATAGCTTCCATGATTTCAGAAGTAGAGATGCCATGGCGCTGATCATCGGGCACAAAAGCCACTGTGATACGCGCCTTGTGAGGCGAAGCGCTGAAATCGGGCCCCGCATTGGGATCAGAGGTGTTTTTGCCAATCTGAGTCAATACGCTTTCCACCACGTCGCGATAAGGCCTAATGGTCTGCATGATGCGCGACTCTACTTCCTTGACGCGCTCGTTAGTCGCCTCGATATCTGTACCAATGGGCAGCTCGATGAATGCATTGACGTACAACGGGTCAGGGTTAGCAAAGAGCGTCACTTTGGGGGGAGTGGCAGCCAAAAGCACAAGTGCTACTACCAACAAGCCAACAGTACTGAAGAAGAAAAATACAGGGTTGTATTTGCGCAAAGCAAACCGAATGAACCAATCGTATGCGCGCTCCAAAGCTGGCAAGACGAAGCGCTGAAAGCCAAAGGTAAGTGGCCGCAATACGAAAAAGTTGAGCAAAGTAACAGCCATGACAATCCACAGTACATGGCGCATCCACAATACTCCTAAAGCGTGAAAGCCCAATGAAGCCAGTCCCATTGCTCCTACTGCGATCAAGACATTGCGGCGCCGGCGCTGCCGTGTAGTCAACTCTTTGGCCGGCTCGTCTACCTTCATCAGTTTGGAAGTAAACACGGGGTTGATGACCAAGGCCACAAAAAGAGAAGAAGTCAACACCACGATCAGCGTAATGGGCAAGTATTTCATGAAGCTGCCCATTAGTCCGGGCCAGAAAGCCATGGGCAAAAAGGCCATTAAAGTAGTAGCCGTCGAGGTGATGATCGGCACAGCCACCTCACCTGTACCGTACTTAGCTGCTGCCCAACCCGAATAGCCCAATTGGCAGTATCGATAGACATTCTCCACCACCACAATAGCATTGTCCACCAACATACCCAATGCCAATATGAGTGAGAAGAGAATTACCATATTGAGCGTGTAGCCCAACAAATTGGTGAGCATGATACCCATAAGCATACTAAGCGGAATGGCCAGCCCGACAAAAAGTGCATTGCGGATGCCCAGAAAAAAAAGCAGTACTAAGACGACCAAAATCATCCCCGAGATGATGGAGTTCTCCAAGTTGGACACCATCTTGCGCGTGCGGATGCTCTGATCGTTAAACACTGTGACTTCCACCTCAGGGGGCAATATCTCAGCTTGGGCTTGAGCAATGATCTGCTTAATCTTGTCAGCTGCCGACAGCAAGTTTTCTCCCGAGCGCTTGATGACGTCCAGTGAAATCACAGGCAGGCGATTGACACGGGCAATGCTCTTGCGCTCGGCATAGTCGAACGACACCTCGGCAATTTCCTTGAGAAAGATGGGGCGCTGCCGTTCGCTCTTCACTACGAGGTTTTCAATTTCCCTTATGTCCTGAAACTCGCCCACCACGCGCACCGTACGTCGATAGCCATGAGCAACTACCTCACCACCCGACATGTTGAGATTTTCTTGCTGGATGGCATTGGCAATATCGCGAAAGCTCACCTTTAGCGACTGCATCTTGTGCAAATCCACATCTATGCGTACCTCTTTGTCGCGGTTGCCTTTCATGACCACCTCGGAGATTTCGGGTAGCTCTTCAATCTTGTCTTGCAAGTACTCGGCATAATGCACCAACTCTTCAGGTGGCAAGTCGCCTGCTACGTTGACACTCATGATGGGAATCTCCGAGAGATTGATGTCGAGCACCTCTGGCTCTTGGGTCAAGTCGTCGGGCAGATCGGGTTTGGCCTTGTCTACGGCATCTTTCACCTTGCGCACGGCCTCATCCAGATCTACATCAGCTTCAAATTCGGCCACAATAAGCGAGTAGTCCTGCAACGAACTGGAGGTAATAGTCTTAATCTCGTTGACCGATTGTAATTGCTTTTCAATAGGGCGCGTCACGAGGTTTTCAATATCGGAAGCCGAATTGCCAAAGTACACTGTATTGATGTACACCTTGGGCCAAGGCACTTCCGGAAACGACTCTTTGGGCATGCGCTCATAGCTCATCACACCAAAGATGAAAATCATGGCAGTGAGCAAAAACACACTTGTTGCATTGTCTACAGCCAAGGAAGTCAGCCCAAACTGACGCAAACCTTTCTCGATGCGCTTCTGTGTGCTGCCGTTTGACGTGCTTTTATCTTCAGCCATTGTTTTGTGTACTTTGATCCTTTACAATTTGAATGGGTTGGTTATCGGCCAGGCTGCGCGCCCCATCGCTGATAAGTAGCTCGTTGCCTTTGAGCCCTTGCGTGATCACGACCTGCCCCTCATAACTATCGCCCAACGACACGAACATCTTGCGCGCTACGGCACCTTCCGGCCCTTCTTCTGCCACAAATACGTACCACTGTCCACTCAAGTCTTGTTGTACCAATGAGAGGGGCACAACCACGGCATCTTTTTTCGTAAAGTCATTTATATAGACAACAGCTAATAGGTTGGGCTTCAAGCTACCATCGCTGTTATGCAGTGGGATCTCGATAGGGAAAGTGCGATTGGAAGGATCTATAACATTGCCCGTGCGTGCAATAGGTGCGACAAAAGTCTGTTCAAGAGCAGGAACACGTACCTGCACGCGCTGTCCCTTGCGTACTGCTTTGAGGTAGTTTTCCGGCACATCAGCTGTCACCTTGACGTGCCGAATATCCATGATCTGAAGCAAGGGCATGCCGGGACTAACCAGTTCCCCAACCCGAGTAAAAAGCCGATCGACCTCGCCAGAAATTGGCGCATACACTTGTGCTTTGTTCAATTGCACCTGTAAAGTTTCGATACTCTTTTCCAAGCGCTCTTTGTTGTTCTTAGCCTGCAGATACTGAATCTCCGAGCCGATCTGCTGATCCCACAGTCGTTTTTGGCGCTCATACACTTCGGTGGCCAGCTGCAAGGCCGTCTCTAACTCCTCGAGCTGCTTGCGCAACTGCGTCACGTCGATGCGTGCCAAAAGCTGCCCTTTGCGCACCATGTCGCCTTCTTCTACCTCGAGCTCGATGAGTCGCCCACCTACCTCAGGCGACACTTTCACTATCTCATCTGAGACGATAACGCCTTGCACCTCGACAAAATGCTGGAAGTCTGTAGGCTGCAAGCGCACCACCGATACGGGCGTAACAACTCCAGCCGCCGCTGATGGAAGTGCTTCGGCTAGCTCTCGTTCAAGCTGAGCAATTTCTTGTTCAAGCGCACGCAAAGCAGTGCGTTTTTGCATCAGTAATGCCTTTTTTTCCTCGAGATGCTGTAGCTCGTCACTACGCCCCGATTCAGCCGACTGCCCACAAGACATCCCACCTACAATTGCAACAACGAGCAGTCCCAGTAGATTTTTCATGGCTTTTTTGGATTGAACGGATTTGAATTCTTCACTGACAAACAAAAGGCGATACACACCACCTATCATTACCAAGCCTATTATAGTAATGATTATTTGCCCAATGCCTTCATCAGCGCCATCTTGGCCACGAGCATATCGTATAAAGCCTGCGTATAGGCTTGCTGTGCCTGGTAGAGCGACTGCTCGGCTTGGGTCAGCTCTAAACTCGATCCTACCCCCTCGCGATACTTGATGCGCGTAGTATCGTAAATGCGCTCAGCCAACTCCATATTGGCATGGCTGGTAGTCACCCGATCGCGAGCATTGAGATAGTTGGTACGTGCATTGGCTACCTCCAGCTGGATAGCTTGTGCCAACTCGTCCAGCTGGCTACGTGCTTGCAGCACATCGAGCTTAGCCCGCTGAATCTTAGCCCACTTCGACAAGCCATCGAAAATGGGCACGTTGAGCTGTGCACCTACCACGGCTACGGGAAACCACGCTCCATCCGAAAGCTTGTTGCCCTGCAACTGCTGCTGATACGAGCCAAAAGCTGCCAGCGATGGCAAATAACCCGCCTGATAGCGCCGCACATTTAGCTCGTTAAGCGCCAGATTGGTCTGCAAAACCTGATAGTCGGGTCGTTGCTGCAAATCAAACGTCTTGCTCAGCCATGCCTCCGGCATCCCCTCAGCCAACAACGTTTCTATGTCATCGGCTATGTCGAGTGGCTGATCCAGTGGATAGCCCATCTGGAATTTTAAAAAGTTCAGCGCCGTTTCCAGCTGGCGCACAAGATGAGCTCGCTGGCTCATTAGCTGAGCCAACGACAGCTCGAGTCGATCTACGTCAAGGCGCTCGACAAAACCCTCGGCGTACATGGCACGCGTCTCCTGAAGGAGTTGCTGAAGTGTAGCGATATTTTTGTCCGCAATAGCCACATTGCGCCGCACGATCAGTGCGGGCAAGTAAGCTTCGCGCACGGCATTGCGCACTTCCTCTTGCGCCACTACGTACTGCTGAGCTGCCAAAACCGCGTACTTGCGTGCTGCCTGCAACCCCACTAAGTAGGAGCCGTCGAAGATCAAAGTGCTGAGCTGCCCATTAAAAGTGAAATTGTGCTTAGTGCCAAACTGCAACTCGGCAAAAGTGCCTTCAGGTGCTGCAGGGTCAAAAAACTTGGCTGGTACTAACGAAGTGGGCAATTCAATGTAGTACTTGTAGTCTAACCCACCACTGAGCTGGGGAAGTCCAATAGCGCGAGTTTCTATCACCTGATAGCGCGCATCTTGTACATCCATGCGCGCACGTGCCAACTTGTAATTGTGTGCTAAAGCATACTCAATGGCCTGCTTCAAACTCATAAGCTGAGGCTGCGATGACAGCCCTGCCTCTATGCCCACAAGACAGAACAAACCTAAGACTACTCGTCGCCCAAGTGTATGACACATCATGATTCATTTTGGTTTTTAGAGGTTTGAGCATGCAAATAAAGCGATAGTCTACGCAAGCCCGCCTCAGAAGACACCCCCCTAATGTGGTACAGAATATGCTGACGTACTACCTCTTCTTTGCGAAATTGTCCTTTGGGAAACAGATCCTCGTCCACCACATGCAGCGTCTTGCTCACATACAAGCGCGCAATGATCGATGGGTCTATATCCTCGCGATATAACCCCTCCTGTTGTCCTCGAACCAAATTGCTGCGTATCACCTCATAGATGTGCTCTTTGTGAAGCCTTTGAATCATCTCCCAGCTCTGTCGGTAATACTTCTGAAGATCGTACAAAACCGTATCCGACATGTCGCGCAACATCTCTACCACAAAACGAGCAATGTGCAACATCTCTTCTACCGCATCGCGCGCCTGCTGGCGAATCTGATCCAACGCATCTTTCTCCGAACAAGTATAGTTGGAAAGTATCTCGTGAATCAACTCAGCTTTATTGGGCACGTGCTGATAGAGCGTCTTCTTCGAAATGCCCAATGCACGCGCCAAGTCGTCCATCGTCACACTCTTGATGCCATACTTCTTGAACAATTGCTCGGCTTTCGCCAAAATGGATTGTTTTAACTCCATTATAATGAAAAATAAAAATCTAAAAAACTCAATAAAACGAAACAAAATTACAAAATCCGCCTGCAGCAAATTAAATCAGAACCAATAAAAAACACTTAATCAAACTACACACCCCCTTAAAAAAACAGAATCACTGCTTAAAGGCAAAGATATAAACCATACCCAAAGAAAACTAAAACAGGTGTAAAAGTTTCCGAAGTTTCCGCGCGATTTGCGACCAAAATCACATCTCAACCGATAAAGGGAAAAGCTGCTATGGAAAAGACACAACTACACGTACCGAGAGTGAACCGTCAGCAACTGCATTGAGCCTCAATACAGCAAAATAGCCAGACATGTTGGAGCACTTATTTACTCCTTTGGATCATCATCCACCTCCTCGTAATCGATGTCAATGACATGCGGATCGGTAGAAGAGTCTGAAGGATTATCAGAAGACGAAGCCCCACTTGTCAGGCGAGGGCGCAAATAGAATATCCAAGCTAGATAAAGCACAATAGCCCAAAAAATCAACTTCATATCTTCAAATTTTGACAAAGGTACAGATTCACGCATAGCCCTTCAGTCACACAACATTGCATTACTTTGCAGATGGCCCAGGCCGTTCCATACCTTGTGCACTCATGTTTATGGTGTTTTTCAAAAAACATATATCACACTATCCAATTACATACCTAAAAAGCAAGCTATGCCCACTATCACAGTTCAAGACATAATCGACCATCTGGCACACATAGCCCCTCCACAATATCAAGAGAGTTACGACAACACAGGCCTTCTTGTAGGGCACGCAAAGCAAGAAGTACGAGGTGTGCTGTGCTGCCTAGACACTACCGAAGCCGTAGTCGACGAAGCCATTGAGCACAACTGCAACCTCATCGTATCCCACCACCCCATTATCTTCAAAGGACTCAAGCGCCTCACTCCTACACATTACGTGGCTCGCACCGTAATTAAGGCAATCAAACACGACATCGCCATTTACGCCATCCACACCAACTTGGACAACGTCTTACAGCAGGGTGTCAATCAACGCATTGCTCAACGGCTGGGCTTGATCAACTGCCGTATTTTAGCGCCCAAACAAGTAATGAAAGTGGCAACTTTCCACTTCCAAGCCCCACCCAGCGATTCGCTGCGCGAAGCACTTACAGCCCAAGCCGACGTCCATGTCTACGCCGATGGTTTGCATTGGCAAGTGCGTTACCCTTCGGGCAGCGAAAACCATGTGCGTACACTTATGCGCACGCACAATGGTCAGATATGGAGCCAGCAAACCGACGCCCTACCCGCCACACAAGTAGGTTCGGGCCTAGTAGGTGAACTACCCGAGCCCATGAGAGAATCCGACTTTCTCGACCTACTCAAGGGAAAGATGCACACCGGTTGCATTCGACACACTACCTTATTGGGGCGCCCCGTCCAGCGCATCGCCCTATGTGGGGGCGCCGGTGGCTTTTTATTATCCCACGCCATCGCTGTCGGAGCACAATTCTTCATCACAGCCGACTACAAATACCACGAGTTCTTCGATGCCGACAATCAAATTGTCATTGCCGATATCGGACACTATGAAAGCGAGCAGTTTACTATAGCGCTACTGGTAGAAAACATCTCGCAAAAATTTTCTAATTTTGCGGTTCGTTCCACAGAGTTGTGCACCAATCCCATAAACTACTGGTGCTGAATTTTTTTATTTAAAAACGGCAACACAACTGTATGGCCAAGGAAAAAACCATTGCGGAAAAGCTCAAAGCGCTCTATCAGCTCCAGCTCATCGACTCCAAACTCGACGAAATCCAAATTCTTAAAGGCGAACTGCCTATCGAAGTCAAAGACCTGGAAGACGAAATCTCTGGTCTCAAAACGCGCATCCAACGCTTAGAGCGCCAAATCGAAGACATCGAAGACAGTATCTCAATGCATCGCTCTAAGATCAAAGAAGCAGAGGCCCTTATCGAGCGCTATAACAAGCAACTCGATGAAGTAAAAAACAACCGGGAATACGAGGCCCTGATGAAAGAAATCGAGCTACAACGCCTCGAAATCCAATTGGCAGAAAAGCGCATACGAGATGCCACACAGCAACTCGAAGCGCGTCAAGAGCTGCTCGAAAACACCAAACAACGCCTGGAGGCTAAAAAACACGACTTAGAGGTAAAACAAAAAGAACTCGAAGAAGTCACTGCCAAGAACGAAAAGGAGGAAAAGAAACTCAAACGCCAATCGGAAAAAGCTCGCAAAGAAATCGACCCGCGCTGGCTGCGTTCCTACGACAAAATCCGAGCTAACTACCGAAATGGTTTGGCCGTAGTCATGGTAGAACGAGATGCATGTGGAGGCTGCCACAATACCATCCCGCCCCAGACACAACTAGAGCTCACCTTGCGCACCGAAATCATTACCTGCGAGCACTGTGGGCGCATCCTAGTAGATGACAACATCCTTTATGTAGGGGAAGAGCCTCCTGCACCACAAAAAGAAGAAGTGGCCCCCAAGCGAAAAACCCGCAAACGAGCTACTAAAAAGTAAAAACGACAAATAGTCGCTCAAACGAGCAAGTCCATTCTTCTGTCCACAAAAGCACGTCCCTGTCGCCAATCCAACAGCCTTGGTGGCAGGGCTTTTGTTTTTTCCACACATTGCATTTCTTGCACATGTCTTTCGCCACAACCCAGACTTATATGCATTACCACCACCAATTACTACATTGCACACTCATCATCTGCCTTTGGTCTATTGGCACACCACTACAAGCCCATTCTTCCACTAACGAACTATGGTGGCACGCCCCTACCCATACCACACCTTCGGCCGATATGGGCTATTTCAAATGGAGCCCCTTAGCACGTCAAGCTTATCATACAGTGTTGGAGCTGCGCTTCAGAGAAGGGCGCCATTTGTGCAATCGCTTGCGAAGCGAAGAACCCGGCAACCTCATCGTACACCACATTGAAAACTACCTGGACTTTCTCAAAATCTACATCGACGAACGAGCTGATGAGTACGCACGCCTCAAACCCAACTACAACACGCGCATAGCTGCTATCGAAGCCGGCGACGAACACTCTCCATGGCAACGATTCCTCCTAGCCGACATACGCCTACAATGGGCTTTAGTCAAGTTCAAATTTGAAGAATACGCCTCGGCTTTTCTCGACATCAACAAAGCTTTCAAATTATTGGTCACCAACGACCAGTTGTTTCCCAACTTTGCCCCCACAAAAAAAGATTTGGCTATCCTACACGCGGCAGTAGGTACTGTGCCCGAAGGCTTTCAGTGGGCTGTAGAGTGGCTCACCAATATGGAAGGCAGCTATGCACAGGGAAAAAATGAGCTGGAACAGGTCGTGCGATACAGCCAACAAAACCCCGACTTCATCTATGCCCAAGAGGTATATGTACTTTATACCTATCTGTTGCTCCATCTGGGCAACGACAGAAGAACAGCCTGGGCCGTCATCCAACGCAGCAATCTCAAGCCCAAACAACATCCTTTAGCAGCCTTCGTATGGGCCAATGTAGCCATGCGCACGGGCCACAACGATGAAGCCATACGCATCCTGCAACAGCGCCCTCGAGGACCTCAATATTATCCTTTCCCCTATTTCGAATTCATGTTGGGAAACGCCCTGTTGCACAAACTCAGCCCCATTGCCGATGTGCACTTTAAAAACTATCTGGCCACCTTCCAAGGCCGAAACTTCATTAAAGAAGCACACCAGAAACTCGCATGGCACTACCTCATTCACGGGCCACGCCATCTTTTTGACTACCACATGCAACGCATCTTGGCAGAAGGGCAAAAACAGGCCGACACGGATCTGAGTGCCTGGCGAGCTGCTAAAGCCGGAGAAGTGCCGTGGGTTCCATTACTCAAAGCTCGTCTGCTATTCGATGGGGGCTATTACCAACGCGCACTCGACCTACTGCTCGACATGGACCCCAAAGCCATGCCCACCCACCGCGACCATATCGAATATCTCTACCGAATGGGGCGCGTTTACCAAGAGTTGGGCCTCCATGACGAAGCCCTTTACTACTTCAGGCGTACTATTGCGCAAGGGCGCGATGCCCCCTGGTACTTTGCTTGCCGCGCTGCACTCGAGATGGGCCATATCTACGAACAAATGGGAGATGCACCGCGAGCACGTGCCCACTTCGAACTATGCCTCAGCATACGCCCCCAAGAGCACCGACTTGGCCTATATCAACATGCTAAAGCTGGCCTTAACAGGCTAAAGGAATAGCAGCAACGCTATACTTTTGGGCGTTCCCAGTGCTTTTGTTCCGCTATTTCATCGAGGATGGCCAAATAATTGAAATAGCGCAGTTCACTGACGACGCCCAACTCCACGCCTTCTTTGACTGCACAACCCGGTTCATCGCGATGCAGGCATTTGCCACCAAATCGGCAGCTTTCCGAAAGGGCAAAAAATTCGCGGAAGTTGTGTGCTACATCCAATGGATCTAAATAGTTAAAAGACAGTGTCTTGATCCCAGGTGTATCGATAATAAAACCGCCAAAATCCAACTCGAACATTTCTGCAAAAGTTGTCGTATGCTTACCCTTGCCCGTATAGCCCGACAATTCGCCCGTGCGCAAATGCAAATGTGGCTGAATGGCATTGACCAAGGAACTTTTACCTACCCCTGACTGGCCACTCAGCAGCGTCATTTTGTCCTTAAGTACCTCAGCAAATGCATCCGTACCGCGTTGTTGTGTAGCTGAAGTGAGTAGTACCTGATATCCTATGCTTGTATAAATGTCGTGCAAATAGGCAAACACAGCCATGTCGCCTTCGTCGTACAGATCGACCTTGTTGAACACGATAATAGTGGGAATATCGAATGGCTCAGTCATCAACAAAAAGCGATCGATAAATCCCTGCTTGAGATTGGGGTATTTCACCGTCACGATCAGTACGGCCTGATCAATATTGGCAGCCAAGAGGTGCAGTTCAGTGCGCTTGCGCGGGCTCTGTCGTGCCACGTAGTTGCGCCGCGACAAGATCTGTTTGATGAGGCCCTTGCCATCGGCTTCACGCACTACCATCACCTCGTCGCCTACAGCCACAGGGTTGGTCAACTTCATCTTGCCCAAACGAAACTTGCCCCGAATGCGGCAGGCCAGGCGTTGGCCATCGGCCAAACGCACGTCGTACCAACTGCCTGTGGATTTGACTACAATTCCCTTTTCCAAAATCTTTCAACTTTAATTGTACGCCATTTGCCACACACGCAGCAAACAAGCAATCACTTACGTTTTGGGTACGGCACCATATGCTGCAATGATACCCTCAGCAGCCTGCTCCAGCATTTGGTACACCTGCTCAAAGCCGTCGTCATCCCAATATGGATCGGGCACATCCGAAGGCTGATTGGGATCGACAAACTCCATGACAAGGCGTACCTTCTGGCGCTGCCGTTCATTTTGCGCCAAGCGCAATATATCGCGCAAATTGTTGCGATCCATGGCCAAGATCAGATCATAGGTATCCAGATCGGCAGGGCGCAACTGCCGAGCGCGTTGGTCCGTAATGTCAATACCGTGTTGGCGAGCTGTGGCGATACTACGCTTGTCGGGCAATTCTCCTACATGCCAAGAGCTCGTACCTGCAGAATCCACCTGCCAGTCCAGGCCATAGGCTGCGGCTTTCGCCTTGAGAATGCCTTCGGCTAAAGGCGAACGACAGATGTTGCCTAAACAAACCATGAGAATTTTCATGCGGCTTTCGGTTTTCTGGTGACAGATTAGCCCTACCCCCATACCACAAGGTACAGTCATCTTCTTTGATAATCGAGCCACAGGCACTCAACGCTGCTTAACCACTTGTGTGGGCTCGTAGTGCAACACAGGTGAAAGCCAGCGCTCCACCTCCTCCACTGGCATGCCTTTACGCCGTGCGTAATCAGCTACTTGATCAGGCCCTATCCCCTTCACAGCAAAGTATTTCGATTGCGGGTGAGCAAAATACCAACCACTCACCGAGGCAGCTGGCCACATGGCAAAGTGTTCGGTAAGCCGAATTTGCGCATTGTGCGCTACATCGAGCAAACGCCACAGTGTAGCCTTTTCGGTATGGTCCGGACAAGCCGGATAGCCAGGTGCAGGCCGGATACCCCGATATTTTTCGGTTATCAGCTCTTCATTGCTCAGTTGCTCGTCGGGGGCATAGCCCCAAAATTCCTGTCGCACGCGCTGATGCAGCCTTTCGGCAAATGCCTCTGCGAGGCGATCGGCCAGCGCTTTGAGCAAAAGGGCACGATAATCATCATGTGCTTGCTCAAAACGCCGCACGTGTGCTTCAATACCTATGCCCGTCGTTAGCGCAAATGCCCCCAGATAATCGGCCTTGCCACTGTCAACAGGAGCGACAAAATCGGCCAAGCAGAGATTGGGGGAGCCTGCCGTTTTCTTTACCTGCTGCCGCAAAAAATGAAGGCGAGCCAGCGGTTCGGTACGGGCCTCATCGGCATAGAGCTGCACATCATCTACATCTACTGACTGGGCAGGGAACAAGCCCAATACAGCCTTAGCTTGTAGCCAACCTTCCGAAACAATGCGGCTCAACAACTCCTGCGCATCATCGAATAATTGGCGTGCCTGTGCCCCATATTTTTTACTGTCGAGAATTTGCGGATAGCGACCGCGCATTTCCCAACTGAGAAAGAAGGGCGTCCAGTCGATATAAGGTACTAACTCTTCCAGACTATAAGACGCAAACACGTGGATGCCCGGCTTCAGCGGCTTGGGTGGTTCATAGCTGGACCAATCGGGTTGAAAACGATTGGCACGCGCCTGGGCCAAGTTCAAATAGGTACGCACCGACTGGCGTGCGCGACGCTCGTGGCGCACGCGCTCCAAATCAGCCGCATTAGCTTCTAAGAAGCGCTGACGCGCCTCCTCATCTTCACCCAGCAATGAGCTCACTACAGTCACACTGCGCGAAGCATCGAGTACGTGTATCACTGGACCAGAGTATTCTGGATCGATCTTTACAGCAGTATGCGCTTTACTGGTCGTCGCTCCCCCAATGAGCAAGGGCAAGGAGAAGCCCTGGCGCTCCATTTCTCGGGCTACATGTACCATCTCGTCGAGCGAAGGCGTGATCAGCCCACTCAAGCCAATGATGTCCACTTTGTGTACACGCACCGCTTCCAGAATTTTTTCGGCAGGCACCATGACACCTAAATCCACTATTTCGTAGTTGTTGCAGCCCAGCACCACACCCACGATGTTTTTGCCTATGTCGTGCACATCGCCCTTGACGGTGGCCAACAGTACCTTGCCCTTAGGCCGCGTATCGCCAGCAGCGGCTTTCTCCGCTTCGATGTAGGGCGTAAGCCATGCCACTGCTTTTTTCATTACGCGTGCACTTTTTACCACTTGTGGCAAAAACATCTTGCCACTGCCAAACAAATCTCCTACCACATTCATGCCATCCATCAAAGGGCCCTCGATGACTTGCAAAGGAGAGGCCAACTTCTGGCGCGCTTCTTCTACATCTACCTCGATGTATTCGTCAATGCCTTTGATCAATGCATATTCGAGTCGCTTTTCTACGGGCTGCTGGCGCCAGCTCAAGTCGCGCGCGCGCTTTTTGCCACCACCTTGCTCCTTGATGCGTTCGGCATACACTACTAAGCGCTCCGTAGCATCGGGCCGGCGGTTAAACAACACGTCTTCTACCAACTCGAGTAGCTCCCTGGGAATATCTTCATACACTTCGATCATCCCCGCATTGACAATGCCCATGTCCATACCTGCTTGAATAGCGTGGTACAAGAAAGCCGAATGCATCGCTTCGCGCACTACATTATTGCCTCGAAAGCTGAACGACAAGTTGCTCACTCCCCCACTCACCTTGGCATGCGGGCACAACTGCTTGATGCGCCGCGTAGCCTCGATAAACGCTATGGCATAGTCGTTATGGGCCTCAATACCAGTGGCTACCGCAAAAATATTGGGGTCGAAAATGATATCTTCAGGCGGAAAGCCCACCTGCTCAGTGAGCAATTGGTACGCCCGTATGCATATATCTACCTTGCGGTCCACGGTGTCGGCCTGCCCCTCCTCGTCAAAAGCCATGACGACTACCGCCGCACCATACTTGCGTGCTAAACGCGCCTGCTCAAGAAACGATGCCTCACCCTCTTTGAGCGAAATAGAATTGACAATGCTCTTGCCCTGCACGCACTTCAGACCAGCCTCAATCACTTCCCACTTCGACGAGTCGATCATAATGGGTAAGCGAGCAATATCGGGCTCACCCATCAGCAGTTTGAGGAAGGTGGTCATGGCGGCTGCACTGTCAAGCATGCCTTCATCCATATTCACATCCAAAATCTGGGCACCTCCCTCTACCTGCTGGCGCGCCACCTCCAGTGCCGCTTCGTAATTGCCTTCTCGAATCAGGCGTGCAAAACGGCGAGAGCCCGTCACGTTGGTGCGCTCGCCTATATTGACAAAATTGCTCTCGGGTCGAATGATAAGTGGTTCCAAACCACTGAGCATGGTGTAATGTGGACGCTGCTTGCGCTGCCGTGGCGGCAAACCCGATACAGCTTCAGCCATCAGACGAATATGTGCCGGCGTAGTACCACAACACCCACCCACGATGTTGACAAATCCACTCTGTGCAAAATCGCGCATGTATCGGCGCATTTCCTCAGGCGTCTGGTCATAACCGCCAAACTCGTTGGGCAAACCCGCATTGGGATAGGCGTGTACCCAAGTATCGGCAATTTGCGACAGTGCCTCCACATGAGGCCGCATCTCCTTGGCACCCAGCGCACAATTCAGCCCCACACTAAAGGGCCGTGCGTGCATCACCGAGATCCAGAAGGCCTCTACCGTCTGCCCACTTAACGTACGCCCACTAGCATCTGTGATCGTACCCGAAATCATGACGGGCAAGCGCATAGCTCGTGCTTCGAACAAACGCTCAATGGCAAAAATGGCCGCTTTGGCATTGAGCGTATCGAAAATCGTCTCGATGAGCAATATATCTACACCGCCATCCACCAAACCACATACCTGTTCGTAATAAGCTTCCTGCACTTGGTCGAAAGTCACCTCCCGATAGCCAGGATCATTTACATCGGGCGAAAGCGAAAGGGTCTTATTGGTCGGGCCAATAGCACCAGCTACAAAGCGCGGCTTGTCAGGGGTACGCGCTGTCCATGCATCGGCTGCCCGACGTGCCGCTTGGGCAGCTGCTAGGTTGAGCTCATAGGCCAACGACTCCATGCCGTAATCAGCTTGAGAGATGCGGTTGGCATTAAACGTGTTGGTCTCAATAATATCGGCACCAGCTTCTAAATACTTGTGGTGAATTTCTTCTATGATATCAGGACACGTGATGCTCAGCAAATCATTATTGCCCTTTACGGGATGTGGCCATTGTGCAAAACGCTCTGCCCGATAATCCTCTTCTGCAAGCTTGTACTGCTGAATAAGCGATCCCATCGCTCCATCGAGCACCAAAATGCGCCGCTGTACGATTTGGTCAAGTGTGTGTAGGCGATCAGCCATAATGCTATGTAGTTTTTGCCCTGGCAAATGATAGTCAAGAAAATGCCTTAGCGCCGCTGCCAATAGTGACGAGCTTTCGGTTAATAGAAAAATGAACGATTGTCAGTGCAAACGAAACACAAAGGTAGGCAAGTGGTTGTGCAAAAAGACTAAAGAAAGAGTAGATCTTCCACCTTTCAACCAATGGTATCAAACAGGCATACGGAATCGGTAGTCAAGGTCACATCAACCTCATCCGCCTCACCATTGAGCACGCGCTGCACCTCCTTGTCGGCCAGTAGCACACGTACTTCTTCTGGCCAAGAAGGTTGTACTTGTTGTGCATCGCGCCATTGATCAATTGTTTCAGGCGCTTCGCGCAGATAATTGGCCAGCAAGGGCCAGCGCAACTGCAAAATTGTCCAAAGTGCAAAGCGCTTGCGGCGCATCACATCAGCCAGCACCGATTCGTCGGACAGCAATGCCAATGCCAGCCCGACGCTATAAGCATTGACCAAGCGTTTGATTGCACGAGGATTCGGCTCAAGCAATGAAGCAAAAGGCATCAAAAAATGCTCGATCGAAGTGTGCACCTCCTGCCTGGCCAATTGTTGCACCGCTGCTTGTCGGCGTAGCTGTTGTATAAGCATATTGGCCTGGTCAGGCACCTTTTCCAACTGAGTAATCAGCGCTTCAGTGGAAGTCACCCCCTCAAATTCGGCCTCCACGCGTGCAGCCAATTGCTCCAGCTCATCAGTTGAAACGCTATCTCCCTGCCCATACAATATCTCCAAAAACACCTGCCGCTGAAAGTCATTCATCGATGGCACCACCAACCCCATCTGAAAGATCTTTTCCAAAAAGAGATATCCCGTAGGCCGGCCCGGCTCCCTAATGCAATGCTTGAACGCCGCATATTCTTGCTCAAAACACTCGTAAAGCCAACGACGATCAGCAGCCACCACATACTGCACCGCCGCATGCGAAAAAAGCGTCTGTATGTGCTCGAGCAAGCCCACTACATAGTTCGGCTGGCAACGATCCAGATCGTCGATACATACCAAGATGGGCCTTTTGACAAAAGTCACCATATCGCAAAAATGCCGACGAATCTGTTCCATAGGATCAGCTCCTACCCGCACGAATCGCTCGG
The DNA here is from genome assembly GCA_026982695.1 of Saprospiraceae bacterium. Taxonomy (GTDB): domain Bacteria; phylum Bacteroidota; class Bacteroidia; order Chitinophagales; family Saprospiraceae; genus WFYJ01. The sequence continues at coordinate 12,755 of JALSGS010000008.1, read as the reverse complement.
CCGCCTGGCCTGAAAATAGTGCCCGTAACATGTTGAGCGCTGCTGAGCCTATCGAACCCGCCAAGCCTAAAAAAGCCAAAATGCTTCCCGCCTGCTCCGAAAGGGTGGCCAATGCCTGGGTAGGGGCCACATTGCTCAATAGCACGACTCCAAGACCTATAAGTCCCAAAGCAAAAAGCCCAATGACTACAGGCGTGCGAAAAAAGCCATTGACGCGCAAGCGCCACCACCACTCCTTAATCCAAAACATCCACTTGCGCCAGCCAGCCTGATGAGCCAACAAGCTGCGATAAGTCCGATTCCACAGTGGCCACCAAACAGGCTGTAAATGCCGATGTCGCCAACCATTGAACCACACCACTAACCAAGAGCGATGACCACCACCTATCCGCACAGGACACGCTGCCAGTTGCCTTTCCAGTTGCAGTAGCAGCGAAGTCTTGCCCGACCCCCACGGCCCATCCAAATGCACCATGAAACTCTTTTGTGGCCACTGATCCGTTGTAGCCGAAGCAGGCAGGCTATTATCTTGTTCCCAAATGCGGCGCAACCACAAGGCCCAAGCTCGTGCATATCCCTTCCGAAACAAGTGATCTTGCACAGTGGGCCTATCCGAATGAAATACCGGATAATCTATTCGAGATAATACCTGTTCCTCAGCATCTTCCAATGGAGGCTGGCCTGTACGCTTATCCTCAACAGATAGTTGCTGTGCTTGCTGTGTCTGTAGCACTGAATGAGGCGGACTATCCGACTCCAGTGGTATGCCCACTAATCGAATTAAATACTCTTCTAAGCCCACCTTCTTCATCCACTCACCTAAGGCCGCCTCTATCTGGCCCAAAGCCAACACAAACAAGGCTGCATCTAGAAGTGGTACATTTCTACTGCGAGCCCATGCACGTACTTCCTCTGCCCACGCAGTTACGGGCTGACGGCGGCGCCCACGTGTGGGCAAATCTCCTCCAAGCGCCCTACTCCATTCTCCCCGCTGATCCGGAAGCAACAACAGTACTTCTTGGGCCAATTGCCATGCATCGATGAGCTCTTCTCCCCGTGCCTGGATAAAGTTCTGCAGCGTCGCTTCCGTATGTATAGGTGGTGTTTTCATACATTCCGATGCTTCGCACAACCCACATCACTTCAAATATAGCTGAATGTCAACAGTATGAAAATCCCACCAACCCTTTTTACCTCTACCTTATAAAAAAAAAAATGGGACAGCCTCTGTACAGGTTGCCCCATTTTATTGCACTCTCCACAAAATGCCTCTGAGCCAGAGGCCCTCATGGCTTATTGGAATCAATAGTACACATATCGACGTACCCGCGCCACACACTTGGCCAAACGCACTACCTGACACGAATAACCGTATTCGTTGTCATACCACAAGTACACCGTAGCTTGCCGACCATCAGCCGATACAATGGTTGAAGGCGCATCTACTACCGAGCAGGTCGTCATGCCAATAGCATTGCTCGAGACAAACTCTTCCGAAGTCGAATAGTGAATCTGCTCCATAAGAGGGCCACGTAGCGAAGCCACCTTTAACACTTCATTGACAGCAGCTACCGTAGCAGGCTGCTGCAAATGTAAATTGAGAATGGCCAACGACACATCTGGTACAGGTACGCGCACCGCATTACCCGTCAGTTTGCCCTCCAACTCGGGCAGCGCTTTGGCTACAGCCTTGGCAGCACCCGTTGTAGTCAGCACCATATTAATGGGCGCCCCACGTCCACGCCGCGGCTTTTTATGAAAGTTGTCCAACAAGTTCTGGTCATTGGTATAGGCATGAATGGTCTCCACATGCCCCTTCTCAATGCCAAATGCTTCGTGCAATACTTTCAATGCCGGCACAATGGCATTGGTCGTACATGAAGCCGCACTAAGTATTGGCGTTTTGTCCAAATCGATCGATTCGTGATTGACGCCGTATACCACATTGGGTATGCCCTTGCCCGGCGCCGTCAAAATGACATGCGCCACCCCAGGCCGCAAATGACGGCTCAACCCTGATGCGTCGCGCCATACTCCCGTATTGTCAATCACAATGGCATCCTGAATGCCATAATGGTGATAATTGATCTCTTCAGGCGCAGCAGCATAAATGAGCCTAATGCTATTGCCATTTACAATAAGCTGACTGCCATCTGACGCCACCTTAATCACTCCGTGAAAATCGCCGTGAATGCTGTCAGAACGCAATAGCGAAGCTCGCTTAACAGCCTCCGCATAGCGATCTTCCATCTTTGCACGCAATACAATGGCCTTGAGCCGCAATTGCTCGCCCTTGCCCGTCTGACTAATGATACGACGTGCCAATAAGCGCCCAATGCGACCAAAACCGTAAAGCACTACATCGCGCGATGCCTCATAAGGCATCTGTGTATAGCGAAAAGCTCGCAGCTTGTCAGCAACAAAATCGTCAAAAGAGCTATATCCCTTTGCCTCTTCTTGCCACTCCAAAGCCAAACGTCCCAAATCGAGCTTACAAGGTGCCAAACCATCTAACTCGCGTATAGCATATGCCAAGGACAAAACCGCATCGATGGATGGCAGCCGATCCGTATAATTCTTCGCAATCTGGAGATTTTGTAAAATCTCGCTCGGGCGCGCATCATAAATCTGCCGGCGAAACAGCACCAACTCAATCGAACGATCAAAGCGCAACTCTCCCGTGATCGTAAGCAGCTCAAGTGCCGTTTTTTCTTGTTCGCGCCAGTGTGCCAACGAGGCATTGGCTTCTTGGCGAAGCAATAATTCTTCGTGCGACATGGACTTTGTAGGTTTTACTTTGGTTAGGAAAATGGCAATTATTGGGATGCGTCAATCTCTCTATCCGCACTACATCTTCTTCCACTTCCAGTGTGACACAGATCACGCAATGCAAATGTAGCAACCTTCTGTACACCTGCACAGCCCTTTCGACAATCTGTAACCGTCCCCCTGCAATCTGCTACTGACCCTCGTAAAACCCCATTCTACCGTCCCTTATTTAGCCAAATACTTTGCTCCTTCCTCCAGCTTTCGCCAAATGATATAGTGCCACCACATCTATCATGCATTGACAAAAATCACATCAGCGTCCCTCTTGGCAACAAAATTACAAGCTACGCACACACTGTGCGCATTAGGCTCGTTTCCATCATCTGGTCCACAACTTGCACATAGCCGACTCTCCACACCCACTTGCATCATTAAAAGGGCGCCACTTATAACCCAATGCCAACTTGAACGAGACAGCACCCCAGCTGGAAAGTCTATCCATACCTGCCAGAAAAGGCTCTCAGACCTACTCATCCAGAAGCTCACTGGGTTTTAGATATCCACGCTGCTCGTCTAATTAGTGCCCTCGCAAACACACGAACGACTGTTCGTTTTTTGAAAAAAATCGTATTTTTGCAAATAGCTATTATCAGCTACAACCCTACTGGGGCACGCGCACCACTTTGTCCCTTAGCATAAAAACGATGCCATCATGAGCAGAGAAGAGCTCGAAAAGCGATTCCAAGAGAAGATAGATGCAGAAATCAAAATCGAGCCCAAAGACTGGATGCCTGAGCGCTACCGCCGCAACCTCATCCGGCAAATTTCACAACATGCCCACAGCGAGGTAGTAGGCATGTTGCCTGAAGGCAACTGGATCACGCGTGCGCCCACGCTGCGGCGCAAGGTAGCTCTCTTGGCCAAAGTACAGGATGAAGCCGGGCATGGCCTTTACCTATATTCAGCTGCGGAAACTCTAGGCATCAGCCGAGAAGAAATGATCGAACAGTTGCTCAGCGGCAAGGCCAAATACTCGAGTATCTTCAACTATCCCACGCTTACTTGGGCCGATATAGGCGCCATTGGCTGGCTGGTTGATGGTGCCGCCATTATGAATCAGGTGATGCTCACGCGCACTTCCTACGGCCCCTATGCCCGCGCTATGGTACGCATTTGCAAAGAAGAAAGCTTCCACCAACGCCAAGGATATGAGATCATGCTGACGTTGGCTCGCGGCACCGAAGTGCAGCGCCAAATGGCTCAAGATGCGCTCAACCGCTGGTGGTGGCCCGCCCTGATGATGTTTGGTCCTAGCGACAAAGACTCGGTGCACACCGCCGAATCGATGAAGTGGAAGATCAAACGAAAAACCAACGATGAACTGCGCCAGCAATTTGTCGACGTCACCGTACCGCAAGCTGAATACCTGGGCCTGACCATCCCCGATCCAGACTTGAAGTGGAACGAAGCACGCGGCCATTACGACTTTGGCGAAATCGACTGGGAGGAGTTCTGGCGAGTAGTCAAAGGCAACGGCCCGTGTAATCACCTACGCATGAAGGCGCGCAGAGAAGCCCATGAGAAAGGCGCCTGGGTGCGCGAAGCCGCACTGGCCTATGCGGAAAAACGACGCCAACGCCAGCAGCAAAAAGCTAGCTGATTGCATATTGGCGTCTTTTGAACAAAGACCATTTTTTGATCAAAAAGCGATCGAGATGAATAAAGATTGGCCCTTATGGGAAGTGTTTATCCGAGCAAAGAACGGGTTGAGCCACAAGCATGCCGGTAGCCTCCACGCCGCCGACGCCCAGATGGCCATTGAAAACGCCCGAGATGTCTATTGTCGCCGAAATGAAGGCGTGAGCATTTGGGTGGTAGAAAGCAAATACATCACAGCTTCAGATCCCGAAGATGCCGACGCACTGTTTGAACCCGCCCAAGACAAGATCTATCGGCACCCCACTTTCTACAATCTCCCCGACGAAGTAAAGCATATCTAACCTAAGTCAAGCTCGTCATGACGCAGCAAGAAGCGCTTTTCCAATACCTACTTCGCCTCGGCGACAATGCCCTCATCCTCGGCCAACGCCTCTCAGAATGGTGTGGCCATGCCCCTGTACTAGAGCAAGATATAGCCATTACCAACCTTGCCCTCGACCTAATAGGGCAAGCCCGCAACTGGCTTACCCTCGCCGGCGAAGTAGAAGGCAAAGGCCGCAATGAAGACCAACTGGCCTACCTGCGCGACGCCCGAGACTTTCACAACCTCCTGCTCGTAGAACAACCCAACGAAGACTGGGCACACACCATCGTGCGCCAATTCCTCTTCGACCAATTCAACTATCTGTTGCACAACGAACTGCAACACTCTACCGACGAGCGCGTGGCAGCCATTGCCGCCAAGTCTCTCAAAGAGATCAAATACCACCTCAAGTATAGCTCTGAATGGATGGTGCGCCTGGGCGATGGCACCGAAGAAAGCCACAATCGCATGCAGCGCGCATTGGACGCCCTGTGGCGCTATAGCAGCGAAGCCTTTCTCACCGACGAAATCGACCAACTCATGGCAGAAGCAGGTATCGGCCCCGACCTGCACAAACTCGAACCCCTCTACCACCAATACGTGGCACAAGTGCTCGACGAAGCGACCCTTCAACCACCTACCGACACCTACATGCAACGAGGTGGCAAACAAGGCCTACACACGGAATTTCTGGGCTATATCCTGGCCGAAATGCAATTTCTGCAAAGAGCCTACCCCAATATGCAGTGGTGAAAACTCATTTGCTCTACCTGCTGCCGTCGCTACAAACGCTCTATGGGGCAAGTCATACAATGCGATCCACCCCGCGCACGCGATAGCTCGTTCGAAGGCAGCGTGATGATAGTCATCTCCAGCTTTTGAGGGTCGATCTGGCCTGCCACCGATTGAGCCAAAAAGTCCACAGCATGGAGAATTCGATAACCCGCAGCTTCAAAAGCTTCTTCAGTATAAGGATTGCGGTCATAAGTAATAGCCACTCCCGGCTTTACCGCTACCAAATTGCAGCCATCCGTCCATTGTTCGCGCTCCTGATACGGAGAAACACCGTTGCCACTCAAAATAAACTCCATATTGGGATTGATCTCATTAACCAGAAAGTCGCGGATCGAATGGTAAAAACTCGACGTGCCATTGAAGCGCAGCACTTCCACATTTGAGCTCAACCCATCTAATACGATAGGCTTAAATGCTACTACATGGTGCCTGTGGATCTGCGTAAAAATGGTATCCAAATGCATGTAGGCGCGATCCTTCGGTATATTGACTTGTACCACGTTCTTAACGACCTCTTTCTCAAACAACACACGCGCTACCGAATGAATGGCATGTGCATTGGTGCGCTCCGAACAACCAATAAGTAAATAATCCCGGTTGAGGATCATGATATCACCCCCTTCAATGCTCACCACCTCCCCGCGCCGACTCGGTGGAAACTCATCCACGTGATTGAGATTGATCAAGCGGCCCTTTTCGCGTAGACCACTAAATATAGGATGCGACCAAAAGATGAGTCGAGTGAGAAAGTTCTCGCGAAAGCGCGCCTCTTTAGCTGCCCGAGTGATAATCACGTGATCATTAACTACAGCAGCGATGTCACGCGTGAAGATGAAATTGGGAATGGGATCAAACAAAATTAAGTCTTCCTCTTTGTGATAACCCGTGATAAGCGTCTCGGCTAACTCCTGTGCGTCGAGGGCTTCAAGCAGAGGTTTATATGCAGAAGGTAGTTCTTCATAGTCAATCACTCGCTCAATCATCCAAGCCTTCGTCGCTTCATCCGCCTCGATAGCTTCGCTCAATAACTGTTGGGTTTCGAGCACTTGATTGGGGCCCACAAAAGCCTCTAATACCTGCCGAAACACATCGTGCTCAGACTGCATCTGGGGCAAATGCACAATATCATCGAATAATAACTCTCCAGCACGCCGGGGTGAGATGCGGGCAATGCCCCCATCAGGGCGATGCACAATGACGCGCCGTAAAGGGCCTATTTCAGAGTCTACATGTACTCGAGCACGCATATACTTCAGTTTTCTTCTATATCTGGATTAGTCTCTTCCTTACGCCATATCCCTCCTGACTGAGGCCTAAATGCACGCGGCAAATAAATAATATATGTGATCTGTTCTTCAATAGGAATGCCATCTTTATCGAGCAATGATTCACGTACGATTTCCTTGGCGCTAATGCGCAAATGTGAGCCCTCGCGCAAGGTGTCCAATGCATATCGGTCCGTTTTATTCAAAAGGTGCACAAACAAATACTTCGATGGATGTTCAAGTGCAATGCGTTGCTCTACCAACACATAATTGCCCGGCCAAAATCGATAGTCAACCGAATCAGAAAGTAAAACCTGGATTTCAACAACAGAATCAGCTGAAATCACGTAATGCCTCAATTCATATTGCTGAGACCAAAGCCCCCGGCTCATCATCCATAAAAAAAACAGCAAGCTGTACTTCATGCTCATTTACCTATGCACTTTTGTTGAGGTGACCAAAGGTAAGATGCCATACATATCAACAGTACCCTCTCCATCTATTTTTTGGTAAACCCATAAAACAACCCGAATAACCAGAATTCACCAAACACTATAATGACAAAATTCATTTTTTTGGCCAAAAATTTGGCAATATATCAGCATCAAACTACTTTTGGTGTGCTCCTCTAAAACCCGACAACAAATCCGTCAAACAAGGTTCAAAATATCTCCCGCCCCAGTTGTAAGTTAAAGTTGTAGGCATAGACATTTCAGATAACGGCATTTTTTCTTTTTCGTTAGCTAAACGCAATTTCTCATGAAGCACTTGTATGCCATTGCATGCGTGCTTGCCATCTTTTGCATGGCTGCACCATCGGGCTTTGCCCAAAAACCGCTTTACGCAAAAAAGTACCCCACGCTCATCGAAGTACCTCATGACCTTCAAAACGCCAACAATGAGCGAATATTGGGTCATTACTTCACCCTCCAGCCACAAGAAGAACTGCTACTGATCCAGCAGTGGAACGACGCATTGGGCTTTTCACACGAAAAGTATCAGCTTTACTACGCTGGCCTGCCTGTAGAAGGTGTCACGCTTACCCTACACAAACGCAACGGCAAGGTAGAAAGCATCAGCACCAACATGACGCACGTGGCAGGCGTTCCCACACAGGCCACTATTGGCAAAGACCAAGCACTTCAAGCCGCACTGGCTCATGTGGCAGCCCAAAGCTGGATGTGGCAACAAGACGAATCCTATTTGCCGAAAGGCAAACTCGTCATCTTGCCCGATTACGAACGCAAAGCACCACCACGCCTGGCCTGGAAGTTCGACATCTATGCCAGCAACCCACTCTACCGCGCTTGGGTCTTCGTAGACGCCCAATCGGGCAAAGTGGTGTTTGAAAACCCACGTATACATCATGCCAATGTACCCGCTACAGGCACCAGCCTCTACAATGGCAATGTCTCCTTCACCGCCGACTACACGGGCTCTTACTACCGCCTGCGCCAAACCAGTAGCGGCAATGGCGTAGAAACCTATAACCTCAACAATGGCACTAATTATAGCCAAGCTACCGACTTCACGAGCAGTACTTCCAACTTCACTGCTGATCCCACAGGTGTGCAAGCCCATTGGGGTGCCGAACAAGTACATGCATACTATCTACAAAAGCACGGTCGCAATTCCTACGACGGCAATGGCGCTGTGCTTAGGTCGTACGTACACTATGGCACCAACTATGTCAACGCTTTCTGGGATGGCACCCGAATGACCTACGGCGACGGTGATGGCACCAACTACGGCCCATTGGTCGCTTTAGACATATGCGCACACGAAATCACACATGGCGTAACCGAGTATTCAGCTAACCTCATATACCAAAACGAATCAGGCGCCCTCAACGAGTCTTTCTCCGACATATTTGGCGAAAGTGTAGAGAACTTCACTACAGGTAGTGCTGATTGGCTCGTTGGAGATCAAATTGGTATTGGCGGTAGTGGCGGCGCATTGCGCTCCATGAGTGACCCCAACGCCTTTTCCGATCCCGATACCTACGGTGGCACCTACTGGTATACCGGCACAGGAGACAATGGCGGTGTACACATCAACTCTGGTGTGCAAAACAAATGGTTCTACATCTTAAGTGTAGGCGAAAGCGGTACCAATGACCTGGGCAATAGCTATTCTGTTACAGGCATCGGCATGGATAAAGCCGCAGCAATCGCCTACCGCAACTTGACCGTATACCTTACTTCCTCATCCGATTATGCAGCAGCCCGAGTAGGTGCCATTCAAGCAGCTATCGACCTGTATGGTGCAGGATCTCCTGAGGAGATTGCCACTACCAATGCTTGGTATGCCGTAGGCGTAGGCAATGCCTACCAGCCTCCTGCACCCTGTGTCACAGATACTGTCGTACTCAATATCACACTGGACAACTACCCAAGCGAAACCACTTGGGACCTCAAAGATGCTTCAGGCACTGTAGTCGCCTCCGGTGGCCCCTATAACACTCAGGGTGGCACGGTCAGCCAAACATTCAATTTGGCTAGTGGTGACTATACCTTCACTATATATGACTCCTATGGCGACGGCATCTGCTGTGCCTACGGCAACGGATCCTATTCGCTTACTAGCGGCTCAGTAACCATCGTTCAAGGGGGAAGCTTCGGCAGTAGCGAAAGCACCAACTTCTGTGTCGACATGGGCAGTGGAGGCTCCGATACCACACCACCTTCCGCACCCACCAACCTCACAGCCTCCAACATCACTACCTCCAGCGTAGATCTAAGCTGGTCAGCCGCTACCGATAATGTAGGAGTCGCCGGATACAATATCTACGTAGATGGTAGCTTTGTAGGCAATACCACGGCCCTTACCTACACGGTAAGCGGATTGTCAGCCAGTACGACCTACAACATGTCCGTCACAGCCTACGACGCTGCAGGCAACGAGTCGACTGCCGCTACCATCAGCGTGACTACGGCTACACCACCCGACATCACACCACCTTCCGCACCCACCAACCTCACAGCCTCTAACGTCACTACCTCCAGCGTAGATCTAAGCTGGTCAGCCGCTACCGACAATGTAGGAGTCACTGGCTACAACATTTACGTAAATGGCAGCCCCGTAGGCAACACTACAGCGCTCAACTTCACTGTCAGTGGGCTTTCGCCAAATACGACTTACACAATGGGAGTCACTGCGGTAGATGCCGCCGGCAATGAGTCAGCAGCTGCTACAGTCAGCGTCACCACGCAATCCTCGGGCACCAACTGCGTAGGTGGCAACCTCAGCTTGTCCATCACGCTCGACAACTATCCCGGCGAAACCACTTGGGATATCAAAAACGACGCAGGCAATACCGTGGCCTCAGGTGGTCCCTATTCCACGGCAGGTGCTACCGTCAACCAGAACATCAACTTGGGTAGTGGCAACTACACCTTCACAATCTACGATTCTTATGGCGACGGTATCTGCTGTGCCTACGGCAACGGCTCTTACACACTCAGCAGTGGCAGTACCATTATCGCTTCAGGCGGTAGCTTTACCAGCAGCGAAAGCACCAGCTTCTGTGTCGACGCAGGTACAGGTGGAGGCGGCGGATCAACCACCACAATCTTGGCGCATTACTTCGAGACAGGATGGGATGGCTGGATCGATGGTGGTAGCGACTGTTATCGCTATTCGGGCAGCCGATCCTACGAAGGCAGCTATTCCATTCGCCTACGCGATAACTCAGGTGTAGCCTCATCAATGACTTCTGCTAGCTACGATGTAAGTGGATTCAACCAACTAGACATCCAGTTCTACTTCTATGCCTATAGTATGGAAAGCGGTGAAGACTTCTGGGTGCGCTTCTACGATGGCAGCACCTGGCGAACAGTAGCGGCATATGTAAGTGGAACACACTTCAACAACAATACTTTTTACGTAGCCACAGTCACGCTGAGCAATGCCGATTATAATTTCCCAACCAATGCTCGCTTCCGCTTCCAGTGCGATGCCAGCAGCAATGCTGACCACGTCTATATCGATGCCATAACCATTACCGGCACTTCAGGTGCCGCCCTAATGGCAGGAAGTAGTGCTCAATCAATTCAGGTGCTTGCACCACCTACTACGACCTCACCTACGGTATCGGTGGATGCACCTGCCACTGGACTGACGGTCTATCCCAACCCTATTGCTGGGCAAACACTCAATATTCTCAGCAAAGCTCCCCTGCAAGAGGTTCGCCTCATCAACGCCATGGGGAAAACCGTACACACCTTTGGAGATCTGCCTTCAGGTCATGCCCAGGTAGCCTTACCACATTTACCAAAAGGCATCTACTTGCTCGTAGGCCGTGGTGAACAAGGACAACTATTGTCGCAAAAGATCATCGTAACAGATTAAAAAGCCATTTTGGAAACCCACACATAGCCGGCAGCCCATTTTTGGTGCTGTCGGCTATTTTTTTGTTAGCCAAATACACGCAGTAAGGCCTATTTCTATAGCCCTACACAAAAAGTTCTTGTACATTGCACATATGCGCTGCTACATTCTATTAGCGCTCGTTTGCACCTATGCATGCTGTGTGCACATTGCAGCACAAGACCTCCATTTCACTCAAGTAAGCGCTCAGCCCCTATGGCTCAATCCGGCTTTCAGTGGTGCATTTGATGGGCAAGTACGCATTAGCGCCACACTGCGCGATCAATGGCGAGCCATACCTGTACCATGGCAAACCTTCACACTCGGTGCCGACACGCACTTACCCAACCCTTTTACACAAAAGCACAAAAGAGCATTGGGTCTAGGCCTATTGCTGGCTCAAGATCAAGCAGGCGACTTGCGCTATGGCCAGCTCATTGCACAACTTGCACTGGCCGCTTCCTTGCTACAAACCCCACTTTATCATCTGCGTATTGGCATATCCGCTGGCTTCACGCAGCAACAAATCGATCCGCAACACATGCGCACAGGTACTCAATTTGACGGTGACCGCTTTGATCCAAACTTAGCTCCTAGCGAACCAGTAGCCCATACACGCATACAAGGTATACAATGGCAAAGTGGTATCTACAGCCGGCTATCGCCCAATACAACATGGACAGTTGAAGCCAGTATAGGCCTTAGTAGAATGCGCTTTTTCACTTCCTTTCTCACTACCGAGCCCTTTGTACGACCTTATCGCCTGCATGTATACCTCAAACCCACGTGGCAAATACATCCGAGCTGGGATGTTGTGGTATCCATTTTTAGGCAAAAACAAGATCCTTACCAAGCACTTATAACTAGTGCCCAGCTGCGCAGATGGATCACTCGTAATCCTGCCGCCCCTATCCATACTTCGGTAGGAATAGCTTGGCGCTTCTCCGATGCCATCGCCCCACTCATACAAATCCAATGGCATGCTTGGGAAGTAGGTATGAGCTATGACATACACACCTCGCCATTCGCTAGTGCTACTCATGGCCAAGGAGGGCCCGAATTGTACGTGCGTTATATTTATCGCATGGTGCAATCGCCCCCTACGTTTAAAGCCTGTCCCATCTTTTAAAAAGGCACCTTCAAAAAGTGGCAATACCTTGCTTTCCCTTAAGCATGGCAAATACAAATTTAATTATCAACATATTATGGATCCACTCTTCTCTTTGCAAAAACAAGGACTCAATAAAGTGTACACTTCATGTACACTATTACTCTATTTCTATTAATACTGTATCACGAACATTCCGTACAAACTCGTTCAGCAAAAGAACTAGCTAACCTTTTATCAAGGTTAAATGCACGCAAGTAAAGTGCAACCTACCCACCCACAAATACTAAATTCTTGTAGTGCATCAACAAAAAAAGTCCGTCAAGCAAAAGGATGCCCGACGGACTTTATCTATTTCTTTTAAAAAGCTGGCAGCGACCTACTCTCCCACCCGCTCAAGGGCAGTACCATCGGCGCTGAGGGGCTT
>JALSGS010000007.1 GCA_026982695.1 Saprospiraceae bacterium | reverse complement strand
CAGCGCGCACCGTAGTCGTACCAGCCCAGGCCCAGCTGCTCGTGTAGCTCCTTGCCGTTGTAGAGGTAGCGCTTATCTATCAGATCGCTCAAAGAACAGCACAGCTGGCTTCTTTAAGCCGGCTGCTTATAACAAAGATAGGGATTTCTTTGCGATGATCACAAAGTTTCTTTCTTTTGGATCAAGCCAAAAGAAGAGAAAGATCAGGGCAGGGACAGCCACCTACTGATTACTACCCGCTGGTCACTACTTACTGCTTTGCGCTTTTTGTCTCATGGAAAGTCAGTGGTGTAATGGAACGTATAAAAAACAGGCTACATGCAAAAAGATATACACATGCAGCCTGCCTTTTTTGCCATTTCGGATCGTAAAAAATAGTTCAGCCCTTAAAATGTGCTCGGATAGAAGCCGCAATTTCTTCCATCTGTTCAGCATTAAACTCTGGACGTGTGGGCTTGGTAAACATCATGTCACTGACGTGGTTGAAAGGTATGAGGTGTACATGTGCATGAGGCACCTCATCGCCTACTACTATCACGCCTACGCGCTTACAAGGTATCGCTGCTTTGATGGCATGAGCTACTTGTTTAGCAAAGACCATCATCCCTGCCAACAGCTCATCAGGTAAATCGAAGAAATAGTCAATTTCCCTTTTGGGAATGACTAATGTATGGCCTTTCATCAGCGGGCGAATGTCGAGAAATGCCAGGTAATCTTCCGTTTCGGCAATTTTGTAAGCCGGAATTTCGCCATTGATAATGCGAGTGAAAATACTGGGCATGTGTACGCGATTTGGGTCAACGACAGAGAGCTTGGGGCTGCCCCATCAAATTGAAATATCTACAATTTCAAATTTCACCACACCTCTGGGTGTTTGAATTTCGGCAATTTCTCCTTTTTTCTTGCCCAACAGGCCCTTGCCGATAGGTGAGGAGGATGAGATGCGCTTTTGCTTCAAGTCTGCTTCTTCTTCTGAAACCAGCGTATAAGTCATTGTCGCACCATTAGCCAAATTTTTAATGGTCACCTTGCTGAGCAAGCGCACCTCTTCGGTGTTGATCTGGCTGGGATCCAATACGCGTGCAGTAGCCAACATGCGTTCCAGTTCGCTGATGCGCATCTCCAATAGCCCTTGTGCGTCTTTGGCTGCATCGTATTCGGCATTTTCCGAAAGGTCGCCTTTTTCGCGTGCCTCAGCAATGGCCTTAGCTACATTAGCTCGTCCTTTAGTCTTAAGTTCTTTCAGCTCAGCTTTGAGTTTCTCATAACCTTCGGGTGTCAAATAAGTCACTTTCGGCATAGCTTTCTTTTTTTTTGTTTTACCAATTCATTTATGCGACAAGTACCCAAGCAGCCTTTGCTGCTAAATTGGAAATCAACCAAATTATACGAGGGAAAGCGGACTACGCACGCATATCTCCTATGCACGAAGGTGCTAAAAGATGTATCGAAAAAGGAAGAAAATATGTGCGTATGTATTTCATCAAAGCCTCTATTGGATACAGGCCGCAAAATGACACAAAGCGACGGAACGCCTCCTTAAGAGAAGAAGACGTTCCGCCGAAACGCATTGCAAATTTATGCAAAAAGCAGATTTATTTCACCTGTCTGCCTTTTAAAATTAGCGACTTGCTAATTCAAGCAAGGCACTTTACAAGTTAATGCGCACGCTAAAATTATGAGTACCACCCCACACCTTAGTGGCTCGATACGCGTAATCGATCGCAAAAGAGCCAGAATCTTCCCTCTTGCTGAAAGGCACATTTACCGTAAAGCCTGCACTTGGCCCCGTATATACAGGGCGCTCGATCACGTCGAGTCGACTAGTTCCCATTTCATAGCGATAGCCGCCACGCAGCACAAACATCTTGGCAAAAGCGACCTCTACACCTGCACCTATCTGATCGCGCGAAAAGGCATTAGAAGTGAAGTTGCTTAAAATCGTAAATCGATGAGCAGAGAAGTAAAAGTCGTACGACAAGCCAATATTGAGCATCGACTGTAGCTCAAAGTCAGCAGCGCGTTGATTGACAGCTAAGTTGTAGCTCACAGAGCCCTCAGGGATCTGCGCCTGAAAAGAAAGCCCTTCGCCGGCAAAGCGCATGCGTCCTCCGACGTTGCGCAGCGATATGCCAAATTTGAAGTTGTCTTGCGGGCCTGAGACGTACTGCACACCCGCATCGATAGCAAATGTAGCAGCGGCAGCATTGGAAATGCGCTCCGAGACAGCGCGAAATAGCACGCCTACTTGCACCTTGTTTTCAAACACGTGCGAAAAGCCCAGCCCAATATTGATAAATGATGGGGAAAAGGTAGCGCCAGTTCCCTCGGGCAGGTCCACGCGCGTTTCTGGAATTTCACCAAAGTCGAGCGACATCACGCTAAAGCCCAATGCGCTGCTCTTGCCCACGCGTTGTGCCACGCCAAACGAACTCATAGTGATCCCCGTACCTTCCAAATAAATTCCATGTGATACGACCACCTCTGTTTGCTGAATACGCGCCAAACCTGCGATATTGAGGCGCATGGCCTCTACACCACTTATCATACCTGTGGCCATCGTATGCAGGCCTGCACTTCGGGCCCATGGGTTCATCAACAATTCATAAGCTCCTGCCTCTCCCTGACGATCCGGGTTGCCCGCAAAAGTGGACTGTAGGCCCGCTAAAAGCCACATGGTGCAAATTGCTAAGTAGAATTTCTTGTTCATAAAACTGGTTTTCATTGCAGTTGAGCAAATGATGAGGCACTATTGCTCTGGTTCCACAGAGGCCACAATAGCACCAAGCAGCTGGGCACACACTTAGCCCGCACTGCCCATTCAACCAAATGTTGAACCCCTTTTTGGGGCGAAAAGGCGGGAAAGTGGCTTTGCTGGGCAAAGTCACTTTCCCGTATCTCACATAATTGTCAAGTCCATCTGCTGCAAGCTCTTTTGCCTGCAGGCAAAAAAGACCAAGCATCCCATCAGAGGCCTGAAGGATCAAACTCCCGATTGATGCCAAACCACTTGATCGTGCGTTCGCCCAACCCCGGTGCCTTCACGTGAATCAAGTACACACCCGAAGCTATGGGAATGCCTTTGTGGTTTTTCAAATCCCATTCGACATCCGGCGCATACTGCATACGCGCTATAGCGCGGTTGTTGCCCGGCGGTACAATGCCCACCTCATCTCGATCATAACGGCGTATAAATTTGCCATCAAGCGAATAGATAGTCACTGTACATTTGGCGGGCAAATTGGTGATTTTGACCAGCTTGTCAAACTGGGAGGATTCGTAATCGGAGAAACCATAGTAGGGGTTAGGCACCACATTGATCATGTCGAGTGCCGACTCCACTTGTGGCTCCGTCAAGGCGGTAGGTGCCACACCTTCCAGCTTGAGGCGATAAGTCGGATAGCCATTGTAGTCGCCTGTGCCCGCTACTACCTGATAGGGATTGTCCACGCGCAGTTTGATCCTCACTTCGTTGGGGATCAAGCCATCGGCATAGCTAAGCATGCGCTCACCGGGAGCTGTCATGGCAATGCCCGCCCATGTAATCCACTTAATCGCCTTGACTTTTTTCAGTGGTGAAGGGCTGACTTCGGGATCGAGGCGTTGGCGGATCTTTTCACAGCCATCGTACTCTTGATTCGTCACATAGATGATGTGTTGTCCACCTGCGACGAAGTTGAATATATTAGTAAACGTCTGCGTATTGAGGAACAGCTGTGAAGTAGGATTGAACATCATGTCGCGACCCGTAGGCTGCCCGTCGTCATAAGCATCGCAGAAGGGATTTTCACAATCATAGACCGAGTTCTCACCAAAGAAGATATTGAGGCGCTTACCCGTTTCCACATCTATGGCATAGCCGGGGAACCATCCCATGCCGCGACCATCACCATCGGGGTCGGGCTTGCCATCGCCATCGGTATCTTCTTTACCTACCGACTCGCCATAGCGCACATCGAACTGATCGCGATCGCCATCTACCAACAGGCCCAGATCTTTGTACTCGTCTGTAGCCATCTCTACGATGACACAGCGGCTCCACAGCTCTTTGTTGGGCGTAAGCACGATATCCACGTTGTTGACTTCGCGTAGTAGCTGCGGATCGCGCACAATATTGCCATTTCTGGTCCAGGCCGGCGTGACGTAGAAGGGCGGCGTAGCGGTAGGACGTGCACGATAGTCGCAAATCTGATAAGGCACAAAGTAGCCATCTCCAATTTGCGAAAGCGCCTGCTTTTGGTCGAGCAAGAAATCGGGCTCGCCCGTGCGTGTGGCCACAAAGTTAAATGCACCGGGGAAGGGCGAGTTGGGTTCATCGTCGCGCACTCCAATAAACCAGAAAGGCTTAGTCGGGTCGGCATATTCTATAGTGGCGCCAATAGTGCCGTTATTCCCCTGAGGGGCTTCACCTACGTCGATTGTTTGTTTGATACTGATCGAAAACCCATATTGTGCAAGGATCTGCTCGTTAAGTGTCTCAATGGTGCGCTCGGAAATCACGGGATTGGAAGGATTGCTCAGATCGGTGAGTTTCCATCTGGCATCAGGATCGAGCACATCATCCGACATATCGGAATCGATAAAAGTGAGTTCGAACTCACCATCTACTACGTCGAGCGGGTTAAAGACTTTGACATCTACTGGCCCACCACCTGGTTTATAAGTGATCGTCCCATCGAAGGTGCCATCGAGAATGGCTTGTTCACTTTCTTGAGAGATGTCGAGGAAATTACCTCCTGCACCTACACCGTCTAAGCGAGTGACGATGGCTCCATCGCCGTAACCAGCACGGATGGCGCGGTCCACTACAGGACGTGGGATGACTGTGTAAGTCTTGATATTTCGGTCACTATCGATAAAAGGCCGCTTTTGCCCTATGGCAGTCACAGGGTCAAAGGGTTCGTAGTTGTTGTAACCATAGGCAATGGCAAGGAAGTAGTACTTCTTGTGGTTGATCAATCGCGTATCGGATCCGGTAGCAAAGGCATCATTGGTGATGCGGAATGTATGGCGAATGCCCTGGTCCTGACCATCGACCATGAGTTGGGGTACCCAAATGGGCTCTTCAGTGGGAGTTTCTTCTACTGCTGACCAATTGAAGATTTTGCCTATGCCGTTTTCCACATCTACTTGATAGATGAGACGTGCCTTGGACGGGTCGTTCAAGTCAGCGCGCGTCACTTCTGGCCCTTTAAGTTGATAGATCATGTAGCCTTCGAAGCGGTAGAGGCTGTCCTCTACACCTTCGGGCGCGCGCAAGTCACGTGCTGTATACTGTTCGTAAGCATTATTTGAGGTAAGGGTATCATTGGTCAATACGGCGATTACCTCTCGGTCCAGTTCGATCCAGTCTATGTCAGGAGCATCAGGCCCACGCGTGATCTCAAAACAGTTGTCAAAGAGAGCCTGCGCCAGATCGTCAGCAAGGAGCAAGCGACGGATGTCGGGGCAGGGATACTCGAGCTTGGGCACCCACACTGCACCGATAATCAGCTCATTGATGGCACTGGGTTCTAGCTTGAAAGGCCCTGAAGCTTGGATAGTACGTCGGTCATATTCGGGCAAGTCAGCCGTACACATGGACCAGCCGTTGGGATCATTGGGTGGTTCGGTAAAGGCATAACTGATAGGCGCTCCATCTTGATAGCCATCGTCGCCGTAGGTAAAGGGCGAGCCATCGCGCCAACTTCCCGACAGGTAGTTGTAGAACTCTTGAGCTGTCTGTGGGTCAGTGGTACCAGGCGGTGGGTTGCCTACTCCTCCGTTATTGTAGTACGTAAAGGCACTCATGCCGATTTCCTCACCAAACTCATTAAGTGGCCCGCGGAAGTAGTCGACGCCGATAATAGGTATGTCGGTGCCGTAGGTATTCACACCCCCCGGGCAGGAGGTGCCCACATCGCCGTCTTCGGCATCGGCATTATAGGTATAAGCCAGAGAGCGCGACGTATCACACCCCACGTAGTCATCTGTATAGCAGCCCAAGTCGGCATCGACCCACATGGCAAAGTAAGTCGAGTCGATATCTTCAATAGCGCGATTGATGAGCTTGTAGCGCTGGAAGGTCATGTCGTTGATTTCGTCGTTGGTGCTGTAGCTAAACGCCTGTACTTGTACCTCCATCTGGATAGGCGTACTACCATTCGATTCGGTATGGATATTCCCATTGTCGTTGTAAATCCAGAAGATCATCTGGTCGGGGAAAGTGGTGGGCTTGCTGTCGCAGCCACGAATTTCCACGATGGGAAAATCGCCATCGAGTGGGTTGTACAGGCCATCACCGTTTTCATCCCAGAAGCCAGCCAATCCCTGTCCGGTATTGGGCAATTCAAATTCGTTGATCTGGAAAAAGAATGGATTGCCACGAGCGGGCCACCCCTTGACGCCACGCGGAATCATCTCTGGATCGTATTCGGTGCCATTGGCCTGTGCCTGTTCCCACAGGGCGCGATGCAACTCAACTTCTCGGCCATACACTTCGAAGAATCGATCCCATTTGTTACATATCTCAAGATCGGTAGTACCTGTTTCAGGATCGAGGGGGCCGGGCCAAAAGTCGGACCTTGAATTGGCATTGCCATACGTTTGGGCAGCTACTTTCAAATTGCCGGCAGGGTCGTACCCCCCTAACCATACAGCACCTGCAAAGATAGAAGAAACCTCAGGTTCACCTGGATCGACATGCGGCACCACATACTTGCCATCGTTGCGGTCCCACCACACATCGCCACCGGTAGTGAGGCGTGCACGTACGTTGTTGATTTTACCTCCATTGAGGCGATCAACCCCTTGATCGATTTGTGCTTTAGCCGTCGTACAAGCTTCGCGATAGCGTACCTGCTGTTGGTGCTGATTTTTTGGCTTATTGTGTAGCTCGGGGTTAATGTGAGCAGCAGCTGTTCCCCAAAAGAAAGCGGCAACACCCCAAAGCCACAGTTTTACTTGTCGCATGTCAGATGTTTTTTCATTAGAATATGATGCTGATAGCCGAAGCGAATGGCATATTAATTTTTGTGAAAAGGCACGCCACTCGCCTACTGTTTTTTCAATTAAAATTGAAAGATAGCGCCCACATACATGCGGCGCGGCAAACTGTACAAGTTCGGATTGAGCAATGCCCACTGATAGGAAGCCAAGAAAGCTTCAATGCTACGACCCGAAGCACCTACTTCTTCAAGCTGACGTGCGCCCCTAGCGCTAGCCAAATAACCGTCGTCGGAGGGAGATCCAGTAGCTGGATATACCGCAATGATATTGCGCCGGTCGAGCAGATTGGCCACGCGGAAGTACACATTTAGGCCTAGTGGGCGCGCCGCATCGGGTTTGGTGATATTGAAATTCTTATCAAGACGCATATTGATAGTAAAGTTCCACGGCAAGCGCGCGCCATTGATAGAACCTTCTGTGCCTTGACCATCAAAGGGTGCCGGTGTCGTTTTCCGCGTATAGGGGCGCCCCGATACGGCTATAGTTTGTATGTTGATACCCGTATTGGCAAAGACGTCTATGCCATTGATGCGTGGGCCATTATATTGGCGCCCCGAGCCATAGCGGTAGTCCAAAATGACATTGATGCGGTGGCGCTCGTCGAACGACAAGGGAAAGAGCGTACGCTGAATACCTCGGCTCGACAAGCCACGAGAAGTATTGGCGTCGGACCCCGTACCGTCAGCGAATTGCAACGTGTAAGCCACATTCAAAGACACATTTCCCGTACGGCGCAGATCGTATTGGAAGGTAAAGCCCTTGACCGTGCCAAAGTCGAGATTGTCGTAAGTTTCATACTGATTGATGGGGGCAGGCAAGAATAAGAAATAGCGCGCCTGGATCATGTCGCGCATCTCCTTGTAGTAAGCGGCGATCTTGAGCGCAGAGGTGTTGGTCAGTTTTTGCTGAAAGCCCACCTCGTAGTCCACGGTGCGCTCGGGTTTGAGCGCAGGGTTGTTCTTGATGCCCGAACGAGTGGCAAAGTAGAAGTAATCGAGCGCAGTGGCAATGGTATTGGATGGTGGGCGCTGAACTAAAATGTCGTAGTGAGCGAAGAAGTTAGCTTCATCCGAGATGGGAAACGAAAAAGCCAAGCGCGGCATGAAGTTGACCTGCGGCTCGTAGTCTTTAAATGAGATTGCAGGGTCATAGTCGCGTGCTTGGATATTGGGATTCTCAACTGTGTATTTTGGGAAGACCAGCTCACCACCAAATATTTCTGTACCATCGTTCACTTGTGTACCGTTGGGCCGATACCAAGTATCGCCATTGCGGAAAGCCTTAATTACCGTGCCGTTCTCTTCTGTGACATATACTTTGTAATCGTCGCCAATATTTCCAGGGCGCTCACCGCCATATTTGCTGAAAAAGTCAGCTGCTGTCATGATGTCGTATAGCGAATAGGGGTCTTTCAGCACCTTGGTGTTGGCATCGTAGCGATCGACGCGTAGACCTATTCGGAAAATCACATCCCTAAAAGTAAACTTGTCTTGCACATAGGCCGCAGTATAGAGAGGTCGATTGGCAGCTACGGGGAAAGTACGCACGCCATTTTCATCGGTGGCCGTAAAGAAGTCGTCAAAGGTGACGCCATCGAGTAGATTGCCCAGGTAGTCGTATCCATAGTAATCCAAGCCGATGAGGTCAAATTGGTCATTGAGCTCTTTGGGGCTGAACATATCAAGGCGCAAGTCGGCTGGATCAATGGCATCTACGTTCACATACTCATTGAGCGACTGACCTGTGAGCTCACGCACGCGCTGGTAGAAGTACAGATCTTCGGGTGCTTCGATCTGAGTGCCATAAATAGGTACTGGCGTTCCGAAAAGAGTGTCGATATACAGCACGTTGGTCGTATCTACACCTAGAATGTGGCGGTTGGCCGACTGCTGAGCAATGAGCCATAGAGAGCTGGGGCTGATGTTGTAGCCACGGCGAGTGCGTTGCTCGTACAGCACGCCCAACTGAATGTGATGGCGCCCTTTATCAGAGCTACCCGGCACCAATTCAAAAGAAGTCTTGGCATTAAAGGTATAAATATCCGTCAGTCTCTTGCGGTATAGGTTATACACCTGCCCCACATTCGTGTGCAAACCAAAAATACTGGTGTACAGGTTGGACATGAAGCCATTGACTGCGATGTATTGGTTGACGTCATTGGCATCGTCCACCACATTGTTGTAATTGACCAGTACGGGGTTCTTGTCGCCAGGTGTGTAACCCGTAAATACTTGCCTATAGTCGTTATGAGTAGGTGGAAAGTTACTGAAGTCAAAAGTAGGTTGCCACTCGTAATCGAAACGACCAATGTAGCCATAGTCAAACAGTCGGTCTTCGTGGCGCGGATCATACACCTGCGACTGGCTGCGCTCATAGCCAAATTGCAGCGTGTAGCTGGCATTTTGGATCATTCCACCAGCGCGTTGAGCCTTTTTCTCGTCGGTGGCATCTCCAGTTAATGCATTGCCCATGCCCAACCGATGGCGCAAGCGTACATTGGTGCGGTAACGCGTGCGGTATTGAGTGGGGTTATTTTGGCTGTTGAACACGCGCCAGCCACCGGGAGTGAACTGATTCTGAATATCGCTATACGTAGCCGTGATGGTCATATCGACCGCTTTGCTGAAGCGCGCATCGAGCTTAAAGGTAAGGTCTATCGTTTGGCGATCTTCAAAGGGCTTATAACTCATGGCCCTGACTTGCTCATTGGTAAAGAGCTCACCTAAAGGTGCTGCCCCACCACCGATAATCGTAATCGGGTTAGCCTCCATTTGTTGGAGTACTTCATCCTTAATGCGATAGACGGGAATGGCGGGTGGATCATCGTCGCGCTGCTTGAGCAACTGGCCTGCGAGGCGAAAGCCCACAATCGATTCCCCCTTTTTGTTGCGTAAGATGGGGCCACTGACGTTACCATTGATGAGGTTGTAACCAAAATTGTCCAAAAACTCAGAAGTCTCTACTTCTATACCACCAGTAAATCGGCTAGAAGGCCCCTTGGTCGTAATGGCGATAATCCCTCCAGTGACATCGCCATACTGTGCTTCAATACCTCCTGTGATCACTTGCAATTGGTCAATTTCAGTCTGGGGCACCATACGCCCAAAGACGCGCACCCCGTCCAGATAATAATTGGTAGCATTAGATCGAGATCCTTTGATGTTGAGCGCACTACCTTCATCAGAGGAAGCAATACCTGCGGTAGTGGCAGCCAAGGCATTGATGTTTTTAGTAGGCAAATTCTGGATCTGCTCTGAAGTGAGCGTACCACCAGTAGAGGTATTGTCCTGTTCAATCAATGGCACTTTGTATTCCTTCACCACTACTTCTTCCAATACGATGCCTCCTTCCGAACTCATCGTCACATCGAGGCGATTGGCCTTACCACTGTACACCACCACTCCGGTAATGCGCTGAGTGGGATAGCCCAGATAGCTCACTTCCACCTCATAAGTACCGGGGTCGATGTTAGAAATACTGTAATTGCCATCCAAATCCGTTTCCGTGCCCGTAATGAAGTTACCATTCTTTTTGAGCACTACATTGGCAAACAAAAGAGGTTCGCCACTTTCATCGGTCACTTTTCCCTGAAGTGAAGTCTGTGCCATTGCACCCACGCCCAACAACAGGAAAGTACTAATCAAGAGTAGATAACGTGCCATACAATCGCATTTTATTATTGTGTGCCTGCTTTAGCGGGTGAACCCACTAACAAGAGATATAGCACAATGATAGCTAAATTGACATGGGGAGCAAAAATATCCTTCGACCCCCACACCCAAGGAAGAAAATATATTTGGATGCATTTGGCCGACAAAGGTTCCGGTTTTGGGTTGCAATTGCTCAAATTTAGGCCTTCTTTTCAATCGCACCCCAAGAAGCAAGTATGCTTGCCTCCATACATCAGGACATTTTGTCATTATCCTTACAAAAACTGTAGTACTTCCATGAAATACGCGCTATACAGTTTGTTATGTGTTTTTTGCTGGAGTTGTAGCACAGATACCGCCCCCAAACAGATTACCTACATGGCTGATTTGTACACGCGATACCTCGTACCTGAACAGCAAATCAAGGCAGAAGCTACATTTATGACTGGCGACACCTTGAACCATGCACGGCCCATTGCTATGCCCAGCAGTGTATACTTCAATGGCAAACAAATGGGGCAGCGCCACATCGGGGATAAGCTCATCCGATACAATTACGAAACCATCGCCCGACCCATCGATTCGGCTCAATTCTCTTGGCCTCATCCCTTTCACGATGGCCACATTGAGGTATCCTTCCCTATGCCCCCAATCGACTCTTTTCGCCTTTCGGCAAAAGCCACCTACCCCCAACAATGGGAAGCCACCCTACTGCCACCATTACAAGCTGGCGAACAAGTAGTCATCATGCTAATTGATGCTGAACAAAAAGCTTTCCCGCTTCAAGCTCACGGCCCGCAGCCCCTTAGCTTCGTCCTTTCCGCACCTCAATCCATGGCACCAGCTGAAGGGCCCATGCAGTACTATTTCGTGCGCAAATACATCTACCAACAACAAGCTCAAGACGCACGCATTACCGCCATATTGGAGACGTACTCCGTGCTCAAAGAGCTGCCCTTATCGCCCAGCAATTAGTTTTGTATAGCTAGCTCGCAGCTAATTTCATTGCTGAGGTATTACACCTTCCTCCAATGGTGTATGGGCATTGCCCCATAGCAAGCCATCCGTGCAACTACTCGATGCGCGTGACCTTCATCATGTTGGTTCGGTAGCGCTTTTCTATGGGCATAGAACCCGTATTGACCACTACATCGCCTTGTGCGACCAACCCATGACGCTTCAAAATCTCGCACGTATCGGCTATAGTGCCATCCGTACTTGTAAAGCGGTCGTAGTAGAAACAGCGCACACCCCATACCAGATTGAGCGTACCCAGCATGTGCATTTGATCGCTAAAAATATAGATTGGAATATTAGGTCGATAGCTCGACACCTTAAAGGCCGTATAGCCCGAACTGGTCATACCCACAATAGCTTTGGCACCTACTTCATCAGCCGTTTTGGCTGCATTAAAACACACCACATCCGAAAGAAACGTCCGTGACTTGGCCACTGCCACAGGGCGCCTCCCTTCAAAATCCTGGATCTTTTCGGCCTCTTCAATGATGCGTCGCATGGCTTCCACTACCAATGTGGGATGCTTGCCTATAGAAGTCTCACCACTCAGCATCACCGCATCGGCACCCTCTAGGACAGCATTGGCTACATCCGTCACTTCAGCACGCGTAGGTCCAAGCTGATCAATCATGCTTTCCATCATTTGAGTAGCCACAATGACGGGGCGCGCCCACTGGATGCACTTCCTTATGATCTGTTTTTGCACCACAGGCAGGCGTTCGTAAGGCATCTCTATACCCAGGTCGCCACGAGCAATCATGATGCCATTGGCCCTCTTGATGATCTTATTGATCTTCTCCACAGCTTCAGGCTTCTCGATCTTGGCGATGATCTTAGCCGGATGGCCCGCCGCATCAATGCGCTTGCGCAAATCCTCCACATCTTTAGGACGCCGCACAAATGACAAGGCAATCCAATTGATGGGCATGCTCAAAATGAACTCCAAGTCCTTGAGATCTTTCTCCGTCAGGCAAGGCAACGAAACCTTTGTATTAGGCAAATTGACGCCCTTGCGCGGCAACAACACACCACCGTGCAGCGTCCTAAGTTTTACCGTATCTCGCTGATTAGTCTGGATCACTTCGAAAATCAGTTTACCATCATCGACCAAGACGCGCTCGCCCACCTTAACATCTTTCGGAAAATCCTCATAACTCATGTAGATAGCATCGGGCATACCTGGCGCCTTCGGGTCATTGACAAAGGTGATCTCGTCGCCTTCTTGCAGCTCCAGCGCACCACCCGCTATCTCACCCACCCGCAACTTGGGTCCCTGAAGGTCGGCTAAGATGCCCAAATGCATGTCGTACTTCTCGTTGATATATTGAATGTGATTGATCACCTCCAAGTGCTGAGCATGGGTACCATGAGAAAAGTTGAGGCGAAATACATCTACCCCCGCACGTGCCAGCTCCAAAAGGCGAGCGTAACTATTGCTGGCTGGTCCTACAGTAGCTATAATTTTGGTCTTTTGCCTCTTGTGAATTTCCATATTTAGGTATTAAATGTGACGAACAAGCCCTAAGTGTATTTTTCACCCAAAGCACCGCGAAAGTACAACGTAAGAAGAGAATCTCGAGCCAAGGGCAACACACAATTTAGCAGGAAGTGCCAAGATTTATTTACTGAAACACAAGAATACTTATACATAACAAACAGTATTAAAACACAAAAACTACAACAAATGGGAAAAAATGACTCATTCTTTTGTTTATCAAGGGGCTTATCTCTTTCTTTGCACAAAATTTTAACATCCTAAACAAAACTGGCTATGTCTAATTCGAACGTTGCAGAAAAAGTCAAGAAAATCATCGTAGAGAAGCTAGGTGTAGATGAAGCACAAGTTACGCCCGAAGCTAGCTTCACCAACGATCTTGGCGCAGACTCGCTGGACACAGTGGAGCTCATTATGGAGTTCGAAAAAGAGTTCGACATTTCGATCCCTGATGAGCAAGCCGAAAACATCCAGACGGTAGGCCAGGCCATTGAATACCTGGAATCGCAATTGAAAGCCTAACGCGTTTGCACCATCCAATCAATGGTGCAAACGCCAGTACACCTTAATCTACTCACTACGAGAAAATCGGCCATTCCCGGATTGAACGCAGCCACGGCGCCATTTCAATCCGGGTTTTTGTTGCAAGTCTATTGTCTCAAAAGCATTTAGGCCAAGCATACTGGGAAGCATTCCTACCTTCCCATGTATTATTACACCTTATAACAACCCACATTGTGGCGGATCGGCCTTTCGTCGCTCCGACCTTATGCATAATAAAGTTAGTTATGAGAAGAGTTGTCGTGACTGGTATGGGAGCTGTTACCCCTATAGGCAATACGGTAAAGGAGTTTGCCCAAGCCCTTAAAAAAGGCGTAAGTGGGGCCAACCCCATTACTTATTTTGACGCTAGCCACTTCAAGACGCGCTTTGCATGCGAGATCAAAAATCTCAAACCTGAAGACTACTACCACCCTCGCGAAGTGCGTAAAATGGATCGCTATACCTTGTATGCTATGATCTCGGCCGATGAAGCGATTGCAGATGCGGGCCTGGACCCCCAACAGCTAGATCTGGACCGTGTAGGCGTGATCTACGCTTCAGGTATTGGTGGATTGCGCTCGCTTGAGGCCGAAGTAGAAGCTTTTGCTCTTGCCGGCATGGAAAAACCCCGATACAGCCCCTTTTTGGTACCTAAAATGATCGTAGACATTGCTGCTGGGCAAATCTCGATTAAATATGGCTTTAGAGGCATCAATTACGCTACAGTCTCGGCCTGTGCCTCTTCCACACATTCGCTGATGAATGCTTTGGACTACATTCGCATGGGGCGTGCTGACGTCATCGTGACAGGTGGGGGTGAAGCCGCTGTGACCAAAGTAGGGTTAGGTGGCTTTAGCTCTATGAAAGCACTTTCTACACGCAACGACGACTACCTGACGGCTTCTCGTCCCTTTGACAAAGACCGTGATGGCTTTGTGCTAGCTGAAGGGGCAGGCACGCTGGTCCTAGAAGAACTGGAGCACGCCAAGCGCCGCGGCGCTACCATATACGCCGAAGTAGTAGGTGCAGCCGCCACAGCTGATGCCTACCACATCACTGCCCCTCACCCTGAAGGATTGGGTGCGCGCAACGTCATGCAGTTGGCCTTGCAAGATGCAGGTATCAGCCCCCAAGAGGTCGATTACATCAACGTACATGGCACTTCGACACCCTTGGGCGATGTGGCAGAGATCAAGGCCATCATGCAAGTGTTTGGCCCCCATGCCTATCAACTCAATATCAGCTCGACGAAATCCATGACGGGACACATGTTGGGAGCAGCAGGTGCAGCTGAAGCAATAGCTTGTGTCCTAGCTATCCGGGAAAACTTTGTACCACCCACGATCAACCACTTTACTGACGACCCCAACATCGACCCCAAGCTAAATCTCACGTTTAATGAAGCTCAAGATCGGAAGGTACGCGTAGCGCTGAGCAATACATTTGGTTTTGGCGGTCACAATGCCAGCGTAGTACTCAAAAAGTTTGAAGGATGACCTCTTTTGCAGTGGAGCACACTTGCTATTCTGGTGCTCCACTGTATTTCTTACCCAAAAATCGCATGATGAGGCGCTTTTGCGCCAAAACGATGCAGTTAGCTCGTATAAAATTGCGTACACAAATAAAATTTGCGCATTTTTGCAACAAGCTGAGGCAACGAAGCATGCGTAATAAAGTGCTCAAGTAGTACAAAACCTAACACTACAAGTAAATGAAAGCCACGAGGGGCATTCAATGCTCTTTTTCGCGTCAAGATCAAGTTGCCGCTTAACCGCTTCCTAATTCCCTATAGGCACTGATTGCCACATAATGTAAAAAAAAATCAAAGAGTTTTGTGATCAGTACACACACAAAGTGAACGAATATGAAAGGGGGGTGCCCTTTTTAGTTTTACTTGCGCATACACGCTACCCCAGATCATCTTAGGTCATTTTTGTGCAAATGCCGCAATCGCTGCATGAACAAGTACGTCTATTAAATTGCAGCATTTGCATCGCACCTCTTGAAGTGATTCGCTGAGTAGCTAAGTGTATGTGCGGGATGTAGTTTTTGATCACGCGAAACCAACAGTACGCGATGCTACAACAAATCTTAAGACTCTACAACTACTTCTTGTCATCCGACAAGGAGTTTGCACGCCGCCTGACTAATCTACTGGGCTTCACGCCCGTCAATCTCGACATCTTTCGCATTGCCTTTTCCCACCGATCCAATGGTGCCAATGACAAGGAGTACGCCTTGCAAAACAATGAACGCCTAGAGTACCTGGGCGATGCAGTACTGGGCACCATTGTAGCAGAATACCTGTTCAAAAAATATCCCAATGCCAACGAGGGCTTCTTAACCAAGATGCGCTCCAAAATCGTCAAACGAAAAGCACTCAACACTATTGGCGACAAGATGGGGCTGGATGTGTTGCTAAGTGAACATAGCAACACGCGCCTGAGTCGCTCGATGTATGGCAATGCAGTAGAAGCACTAGTAGGCGCCGTATACCTGGACTTAGGTTATGAGGGCACTAAACAATTCGTCATTCGCGAAATCTTGCAAAAGTTCGTCAACGTCGAAGAGCTCGAACACTACGACGACAACTACAAAAGCCAGCTCTTGGAGTGGTGTCAGAAGCACGGAAAAAGCGTCTCTTACAAGCTCATTGCCCGCTACAAGTATGAAAAGCGCGACCGCTTCAAAGTAGCGGTGTTGGTCGATGGCAAAAAGTTGGCCACTGCCGACGACTTCAACAAACGCAGCGCAGAGCAGATCGCTTCAGGCAAAGCACTCGAAAAACTCGGTATTCTCACCCCCCGCGAACAAGCACTCCTATAAGACAGCTATCCAAATATTTTCTACACCGACTCGAATTGCAATCGGGCAAGTGAGTTGTACATGCCATTGGGTATTTGCGCAAGCGACTCGTGCGTACCTTGCTCGACGATGCGCCCATCGTCGATGACAAAAATTTGATCCGCTTCGCGAATGGTAGCCAACCTGTGCGCAATGATGATGCTGGTACGCCCCTGCATGAGATTGTTGAGCGCTTCTTGTACGACCTTTTCCGACTCGGCATCCAATGAAGAGGTGGCCTCGTCGAGCAACAAGATCGCAGGATCTTTCAAAATAGCACGCGCAATGGCAATGCGCTGGCGTTGCCCTCCAGACAGTTTCACGCCCCGCTCTCCTACAATGGTATCCAGGCCATCAGGAAAGTGGGAAATAAATTCCCATGCGTTGGCTTTTTTGGCCGCCTCCACAATTTCCCCTTCCGTCGCATCAGGGCGCCCATATTGGATGTTTTCCCGAATGGTGCCGCCAAAAAGCAATACCTCCTGTGGCACAATGGCAATATGGCGCCGATATTCGGTAGTATCGATGGAGAAAATGTCGTGCCCATCGACGCGAATTACCCCTTGCGTAGGTTTATGAAACTTCAGCAACAACTGGACAATGGTCGATTTGCCCGCTCCCGAAGGGCCTACTAGCGCCACTTTCTGTCCGGCCTCCACTTGAAAGCTGATGCCTTTTAACACTTCCACATCGGGACGCGTGGGATAGCGAAAGTGCACCTGCTCGTAAGCAATACGGCCCTGCAACTGGATCTGGGGTTGTGCGCTGGGCCGTTTAAGGGCTACTTCGCCCTCTGCTTGTAAGATTTCCCGAATGCGCTCAGTAGCGCCAATGGCGCCCAGCAACTCCGTATAAAAGTTGCCCAAGCCGGCTATAGCCCCACCGATAATCGCCGTATAGGAAACAAAAGACACCAGTTGGCCAGCCGTGATTTCACCATGCTGCAGCATGCGTGCCCCTTCCCATATGATAAAGAACAAGCCGCCAAATAACACCGTAATGATAAACACTCCAAAAAGCGCACGTCCATGGGCATAGCGCAGAGAAACACGTACTACCCGATCAATCGTCTTGCCATAACGCAGCGTTTCGTACCACTCATTGGTAAATGCCTTCACCGCCTGGATGGCTTGCATGGCCTCACTCACAATATTGTTGGCCTGCGCCAATTCCTTTTGCCGCTCCCGACTCAAGCGACGAATGAACCGACCAAATACCATGGCTAATACCACAATAACGGGAAAAGTAGCCAGCATAATCAGTGCCAGACGCGGCGTGGTCAATGCCAAGAAAACAATACCTGAAAGGAGAATGATAATCTGCCGGATAAACTCGGCCAAAGTGATAGAAAAAGCGTTGTACAAGCGCTCTACATCAGAAGTGAGGCGACTAACCAACTCCCCCGTACGCGATTTTTCGAAAAACACCATCGGCATGGTGATCAACTTGCTAAATACAGCCTTGCGCACATCGGCAATACCCAGCTCACTGACCCGCGAAAAGAGCATCACCCGACTATAGGAAATTCCCCCCTGTACGAGCAATACTAAAAGTAATATCAGTCCTGCATCGGCCAATGTCCATTCGAACTTGGATTTGCCCTGAGCTATATCGATCATCAGCCCCGACAGATAGGGGAAAGCCATAAACACCAAGCTGGACAAAAACAACAGTACCAAGCCGATGATTAGCGACCAACGATAAGGCCGTACAAACTGGAACATGTACAAGGCTTGACGCAGTTTGTCTTTTGTCAATAGCCCCAAAGGTTGGTCTTTTCCATCAAAATGTTTTCTCCTTCCCATGGTGTTTAGTCTCTCCATTTAAGTGTAAAAGAGGCGTGCTATATCATCAGCGCAGCGCCGGCGGCGGTGTCCGCTTGCGCAAGCGAATTGAGTTGCCAATAACCACTACATCAGAAAAAGCCATAAACAAAGCGCCCCACATGGGGTTGAGATAGCCCATAGCCGCTATAGGTATAGCCACTACGTTATAGGCAAAGGCCCAAAACAGGTTTTCCTTGATGGTGCGCAAGGTAAGCTCAGCTAATTGAATAGCACTTACTAAGTGACGCAGTTGGCCTTTGAGCAATACAATTTGTGCCGACTCAATCGCCGCATTTGAGCCATCAGAAAGGGATACACCGACAGTGGCGCGCGCCAATGCAGGTGCATCGTTGATACCATCGCCCACCATAGCAGTAGGCTGCTGTGCAGAAAGCTGCTCAATGAGCTGTAGTTTCTGTTCGGGCAGCTGCTCGGCATACCACTCTTCTATGCCCAGCTGGCGCGCTATGGCTTCGACCTTTTCTCGGCGATCGCCACTCAACAAGATGGGTTTGCGATCATGCGCCTTAAGCCAACGCACTACCGACATCGCATCGGGCTTCAGTTCATCTTCTATGCGCAAAGCAGCAATCAGGGTGGCATCCTGTAGCAAATAAATGCTGTATCCTACAGGGAGCTTACTACCACTTTGAGCTACCAACGCAGCGGATCCCAAGCGATAGGTGTGTCCGTCGGTGCCTTTAGCCACCAAGCCCAAGCCCCGCTGTTCATCGACCCACTCGAACAAGTGATTACTTCCCGAAACGCGCGGGGCCAGCTCCGCTACCAATGAGCGGGCAATTGGATGACTACTGCGCTGCTCGAGCTGATAGATGAGATTAAGCACCTGGTCTTCATCAAGCCTGTGGTCAAATACAGACACCTGAGCCACGCGAAACTTACCAGTGGTAAGCGTACCAGTCTTGTCAAAAACAAGTTGACGTACATGCGCAAAGGTCTCTACCGTAGCTCCGCCCTTGACCAGTATACCGCTCCGTGCCATACGGCCCACGCCTACCATCACAGCAGTAGGTGTAGCCAGCCCCATGGCGCAAGGGCAAGAAATAACGAGCACAGCAATAGCGTTCATCAACGCCTGGGGGGCTGACAAACTAAACACGAGCCAACCACCGAAAAACGTAAGCGCCGCAATAGTCACTACTACTGGTACAAATACAGCACTGATGCGATCGGCCAACCGCTGAATAGAAGGTTTTTCCTGTTGCGCTGTTTTGACTAGCTCGATCATCCGCGCCAGCACAGTGTCTTTGCCCACCGCCTTGGCCACCATCTTGAGCTGCCCCTCTACCACAATTGAACCACCGATGAGACGATCGCCTAGGCGCTTGAGCACGGGCACGCTCTCGCCCGTCAGCATCGACTCATCGACCAACACTTCGCCTTCGAGTACTTCGCCATCCGTGGGGATGCGGTCTCCTTCATTGACCAGCAATACATCACCCACCTGCACCTCATCGTGGAGTAGTGTAACCACCGCACCCGAAGGCATCAGCTTGCGCGCCTTTTCCACCTGCAAGCTGCTCAGTTCCATAATGGCTGAGGTGGTCTGCTGCACAGCTTTATGCTCCATGTAGTTGCCCGCCAATACGAGTGTGATGATGGTGGCAGCCGTTTCGTAAAAAATGTAATCTGGGTTGCCCCAAAAAGTGCCAATAAGGCTGTAAACGAAAGCTGCCGTGCTACCAATAAAAATGAGCACATCCATATTGGGCACGCCCCCCTTGAGAGAACCCCAAGCACTGCGCCCAAAATGCACAAAGCCCAATACATACACGGGCAAACACAACAGAAGCTGCACCCAAGGCTGATCGAGTGCCTCGATAGATAGGCCGACCATCATCAGCAAGTGATTGCCCAATAGTGGTGCGGTAAGCAAAGCACCGAACAAGAGCTTGCGCTCGAGCGTCCAAAAAGGCTTTGCAGCGGAATCTTCATCGTGTACTACCCGATAGCCCATTTCGCTCAATCCCGACTCGATGCCAGCCAGGTCGATCTGCTGCCCATCAGGGATGCGAAAGCGCACTTCTTTAGTGGAAAAATTGACCTGAACGTCCTGAAGGCCTCCTTTCTCCAAATAGCGATTGATATTAGCTGCGCAGTTGGCACATGTCATTCCTTCTACAGTCCAGGACACATCAGATGCATCCTTTTTTTGCACAACAGAAGAAGATGCCACTTTGCTCGCTGTTGACGTTTGATGCATCACACACCTGAATTTTAATCAAAGTTGCTGCAAAAATAAAGCACGAAATTATGTGCCATGGTGGCAAAAAGCATTTGCGATCCAAAGCTCAGTTAGCGACCTTTGTTCATATCTGCTACTGTTTTTCTTGGCAAGCTCATTTGCTATAGGACCATTAGCTCACAATACAGTGCAATGCCATATTAACTCTAATTTGCACCTTTGGTTTTGCTCCGTTCCCTATTTGTTGAACTGTATTTTTCAAAAAACCGACCATATCATGAAGCAAATGAAAAACTTATTTGGCCTGTGGGCCATGGCAATCATGTTCATTTGGAGCTGTGGCACCCATACCGATCAGTCTGCAGCAGGCACAGATGATGCCAGTACCGCTGCACTGGAAACAGATTTCCCTACAGCACAGATCAAAATTTACGAAGCGCCGCCCAGCCAAGAGTTTCCCGATGCGCACATCGAGTCGTGGGAATACAAGGACGGCACCTTTAAGTTTGTCATTGGAGGTGAGTCCTATCAATTGGGCGTGCAAACTCCCGACGCACCTCAGCGCATGTGTGCCAACTCGGCCAAAGGGCAACACATCCATCTGATCATCGACAACAAGCCCTATGCAGCCAAGTACGAACCGGAGTTTGCCTATGAAATCGAAAATGGCGAACACTATATGTTGGCGTTCCTGTCGCGATCCTATCACGAAAGTCTCAAGACGCCACAAGCGCACGTGGCCCAAAAAATTACGGTCAAGGATGGCTCAGTAGTCAAGGCGGAAGACATCGAAGGGCCAATGTTATTTTACAGCCGCCCAAAAGGCACCTATGTAGGTGATGACACTAAAAAACTCTTGCTCGATTTCTACATCATCAATGCTGAGTTAGGTCCTGATAGCTACAAAGTGAAAGTGGATGTAAATGATGGGCAATTCACGACCATACTGGACAAGTGGGCCCCTTATTTTATCGAAGGCCTACCCATGGGCGACAACAAAATACGCCTAACACTACTAGATAAGGACGGCCAACCCGTCGATGCCCCACTCAACCCCGTAGAACGCGTCTTTACGCTCAAGCCAGACAACACGCCTCAAGTACAGTAAAAAAAAATGCGAAGTGCAGTGCTAGTGCACTAGCGCTGCACTTTACTCTTTACCTCCACCTCACGTAGCCGATATTTTGCCCATCCGACTTGGCACAAAAGTGCAACTTTCTTATCTTTGCCGCGCTTTTAAAGTCGGGGGGGCTTCCCCAAGCAAGTACCTCGACGATCAGTAAGATCACACGGTGGGTGTAGCTCAGCTGGTTAGAGCGCCAGATTGTGGCTCTGGAGGTCGCCGGTTCAAATCCGGTCATCCACCCCATGTATAGCCGTCCTGATTTTCGGGGCGGCTTTTTTTATGCTCGTATGCAACCATTTGACCGCATATCGCATACAATTATTGCCTAAACTTGCTGTATGAACACGCTCTACCTGATCCGACATGCCAAATCGAGCTGGGACTATCCCGAGCTGCGCGACGTGGAACGCCCACTCAACAAGCGCGGCCGGCGCGATGCGCCCTTCATGGCCTCACTGCTCAAAGGCAAAGGCGTACAACCCGACTTATTGGTCAGCAGCCCTGCCACTCGTGCCTATAGCACAGCAGTATATTTTGCTGAAGCACTAGACTATCCCGCTGAGGCCATTCGCGTAGTGCCCACCATATATCACGGCGGTGAGGAAGACGTCCTCCAATACGTGCGCCAGCTCGACGACCGCTACCACACAGTACTACTGTTTGGGCACAACCCCGTATTGACAGCGCTGGCCAACCGATTTTCACAAACATACATCTCCAATGTACCTACCTGTGGCATCGTCCGTATTGACAGTCCTCACACTACGTGGAGCAACTTCTCTAAGACAGATGCCCGTATGGTTGAGTTTTTGTATCCCAAACAATACTTCACCTAAATGAAGTGCTCAATTAGTATTTTACACTCACTCTTGTTGGGCGGAACCCTCTGTAGTTGCTGCCTTTTTGGGAGTTGCAATCCAGAAGAAAAAGAAACACAAGCCCAAATACTGCCCAAAGAAGTGATGATTAAAGTACTGGCCGACGCCCATTTGGCAGAAGCAGCCCTCCAAAACTATCATGGTAGCAAACGCGACTCACTAGCCATATTGTACTACGAGCAGATATTTGCCATCCATGGCGTGCGCAAAGAAGACTTCGAATACACTTACGACCAAATGCGCCAACAACCCGAACAGCTCGACGAAATATACGGGGAGGTGATGGCACGCCTAGATAGTTTTCGCACAGGCACACACTACACACCACAAACCATACCACCCCAAAGGTAGAAACAGACTATTTGACCTTATGCTTAACAATAGCTTAAAAGCAATGGAGGCCTGAAGCGCGTAACTTTGCCATCACCAATGGCAAGCCGTACCCCTTGCTAAGCAATACAGTGCTGACATCCTTGTACCGACTAACACTACATACGAGATGGAGCAAGTCAAAATTTTGGTAGTAGATGATGAGCCCGACATCGTCGAATTCTTGTCGTACAACCTGCGCAAAGAAGGCTTTGAGGTAGCTATAGCACAAGATGGCGAAGAGGCCCTAGCTCGTGCACAGCAATTTCAACCCGACATCATTCTACTCGACATCATGATGCCCAAGCTCGATGGCGTAGAAGTGTGTCGGAGCTTGCGCCAAATACCCCAATTTAAGGACACCCTCATTGCTTTTCTCACTGCACGCAATGAAGATTACAGTCAAATTGCTGCACTCGACGTAGGGGGTGATGACTACATCACCAAGCCCATCCGGCCACGTGTGCTCATCAGTCGCATCAAGGCATTGTTGCGCCGCAAGACACGAGCACTTGCACCTGAAGAAAGACCTATTATAGAAGCTGGCGATCTCAAAATCGACAAAGAACGCGTATTGGTATTCAAAGGCGATCGAGAAATTACCTTAGCCAAAAAGGAGTTCGAGCTCCTATCGTTGTTGGCCAGCAAGCCGGGCAAGGTGTTCTCACGCGACGAAATTTACCGAAAAATATGGGGCACACAAGTAATTGTGGGCAATCGCACCATCGACGTACACATCCGCAAGTTGCGAGAAAAGCTGGGCGACAAATACATCAAAACAATCAAAGGCATGGGCTATAAGTTTGATTTTTAATGGCCAGCATCTGTTTGCTGCAAACGTATCCGAAGCGATGATAAAACTCTTTCCCGAACTCAAAAACCCCACACCTCGACAAATCGCCGTAGCCAGTGCCATTTACACTACTTTGGGGTTTGGCCTGTCGTTGTTGGTAGCTCATCTGTTCCAAATACAATTGTTCAACTGGATCGTGGTGTTGTACACCTCCTTACTCGTATTTGCCTGGAGCTACTTCGTATTTGTCAACTTTCTGAAGCGATACATTTACAGAAAAATCAAGCTCATATACAAGAGCATACACAAACACAAGATGTCACCCGAGGAAAAGCAGAGCTCTATTAATATCGACACACCCATCATCGAAGACGTAGAGAAAGAAGTGACTCAGTGGGCCGATGCTCAGGCACGGGAAATTGCTGAGCTCAAAAAATGGCAGGAATATCGGCGCCGCTTCATTGGTGATGTATCGCACGAGCTGAAAACCCCCATTTTTAATATTCAAGGTTATTTAGAGACCCTCATAGACGGTGGAATGGAAGATCCACAAATCAACCGCAACTATCTGGAACGCGCTTCGAAAAACGTAGAACGCCTGTTGACAATCGTAGAAGATTTAGAAGCCATCTCACGTCTCGAATCGGGCGAACTCATCCTCGACATGCAGCAATTCAATATTCGAAAGCTAGTAGAAGAGGTATTTGAAGAGCTGGAAATGAAAGCACGGCGGCGCCACATCCAGCTCTTGTTCAAAGAAGGCGCTCACCAACACTTTCAGGTGCTGGCCGACCGAGAAAGTATTCGTCAAGTACTCATCAATCTCATCTCCAATTCGATCAAGTACGGCAAAGAGGGTGGCCATACAAAGGTAGCCTTCTACGACATGGAATCGTTGGTACTTGTAGAAGTAGCCGACAACGGCATTGGCATCCCGCCCGAGCACATCAACCACGTCTTCGACCGCTTCTATCGGGTGGACAAGAGCCGATCGCGCGAACGTGGCGGCTCAGGGTTAGGCCTTTCCATCGTCAAACACATCATCGAAGCACACCAACAGACGATCAACGTGCGCAGCACCGTAGGCATAGGTTCCACCTTTGGCTTTACCTTGAAAAAAGCCTGAGCCCCTAATAACCAACCGTGCATTTGCTGTGTCGTCACATCACAATTGCTGAAGATCGACTACAAAACCCTCTATCTTGTACTTTTTCTTGAGGCTTTCTTTATAGGCCTCTGCTTTTTGACGCGTCGCAAAAGGACCCAAGACAATCTTGTAAATGGGTTTGCCCGTAGGCGTGTTTTCAATACCGAGCAAGATGTTGTCGAACCACTTGTCTTGTAGCTCAGCAACGTGTTTGAGTACACTCTCTGTAGTGGTCAGCGACGCGATCTGTACGCCGAAACCCGTTTGGCCAGGATGCTCTAACCGAATGCGATACAATCCCGATGGCTTAAACTGACGCACCAGCCCGCCCTTGGCAACCACTTTCTCCTTTCGGGGCACAACCGCATTAGTCGAAGTGACCGGCTTAACGGGCTGCGCTTTGGACTTAGTTGGCCGGGGGGAAGGATTGACTGGTGATGAGGTGAGCTCCTCGTAGGTAGTCACCTCTTGTTGTTTGGGTTCGGGCTTCGGCTTGGGCTTCTGCTGTTTTTCCACGCGCCGGGCTGTCTCGCCTGGTAGGCGCACCAGCTCTACTTTGACGCGGGCTCTGCCTACCTCAATGAGCCCTAGCCGCTTGGCTGCTGCACGCGATACGTCCACCACTCTACCTGCTACGTAGGGGCCGCGATCGTTCACGCGTACCTCTACCGACTTGCCATTGTCCAAGCGCGTGACCCTAATGATCGTGCCAAACGGATATGTCTTGTGCGCAGCTGTCATCTTGGTCGGATCATACGGTTCGCCACTAGCAGTGGGCTTGCCTTCAAAGCGATCGGCATAGTACGAAGCCAAGCCATACTCCACTTCCTGAGCAGATGAGCTAAGTGCATACCACGTACATGCGACAATCAATAAAAGCAACTTTTTCATGACTTTTTCTTTTGGTTTTAATGAGCTAAAAGGCAAAGCACGTAACAGTTGCACCAACTTACCACATGCCTTAAATTGACAAGACTCTAGCGCTTTGACTCAACAAAATAGCATGCCCCATGCTGAAATATAGCTAACAACTGCAAAACGATTGGGTGTCTTACCTTTGCAAACCTTTTTGGCAAAGTACGTGTATTGGTGGGGAGTGTGCGTATGCAAGATGCAGCCTAAAGCTCAAATAAACAACTTTTGCACTACGCAAATGAGACTTATTTACAGGGCAAACAAATGTTTCGCCACGCGAAAACTATTGCAAACCGATATAGCATGAGTAAGCACGGACGGGTCTTAGTGGCCATGAGTGGTGGCATTGACAGCACGGTCACAGCCATGATGCTCCACGAAGAAGGATACGAAGTGATCGGCATCACGATGAAAACGTGGGACTATGCCAATTCAGGTGGTAGCCGAAAAGAAACGGGCTGTTGTAGTCTTGACTCGATCAACGATGCCCGCAAAGTGGCTGTCGATAAAGGCTTCCCACATTTTATCATCGATATTAGAGAAGAGTTTGGCGACTACGTCATCGACAATTTTGTGGATGAGTACCTGGCAGGGCGCACGCCTAATCCCTGTGTGCTGTGTAACACGCACATCAAATGGGATGCCCTGTTGCGCCGCGCCGATGCGCTGGATTGCGAGTTTATCGCCACGGGGCACTATGCGCGTATCAGGATGCACCAAGGACGGTATTACATCGCTAAAGGGCAAGACCCCCATAAAGACCAATCTTATGTATTGTGGGGGCTGAGTCAGGAGTGCCTGCGCCGTACTCGCTTCCCCTTGGGCGACTACACAAAACCCCAAGTGCGGCAGCTAGCTGCCGAATGGGGATACGAGGAGCTGTCGAAAAAGGCAGAGAGCTACGAAATATGCTTCGTACCCGACAACGACTATCGCAGCTTCCTGAAACGACGCGTACCCGACTTGGCCCAGCGGGTAGCGGGTGGCGTGTTTGTCGACACACAAGGCAATGTCCTGGGCCACCACAAGGGCTACCCCTTTTACACCATTGGCCAACGCAAAGGGCTTGGCATTGCATTGGGCCAGCCCATGTATGTCACTGAAATCATTCCCGAAACCAATACAGTTGTATTGGGCACAATGGATGAGCTGATCCGCAATGGCATGACGGTGGGCAAACTCAACCTACAGAAATACGAACGTATCCCCGAAGAAGGAATAGAAGCCATCACGCGCATTCGGTATAAAGACCGAGGCACATGGTCCGCACTGCGGCAAGAAGGCCACACAGTGGAGGTATCCTTCTTTGCCAACGTACGTGGTGTAGCCCCCGGCCAATCTGCCGTGTTTTACGAAGAAAATGGCGACGTCATCGGTGGTGGCATCATTATGGGTAGCCGCAGGTAGGTGCGTTGAGCGATTGCCATTTGGTATAGCTTGTCTATCTTTGCAACAATCTCATAGGGGTGCTGCCTATCGGCGGCT
Source organism: Saprospiraceae bacterium (assembly GCA_026982695.1). Classification (GTDB taxonomy): domain Bacteria; phylum Bacteroidota; class Bacteroidia; order Chitinophagales; family Saprospiraceae; genus WFYJ01. Next base: position 113,728 of record JALSGS010000007.1, on the reverse strand, counting down.
GAGAGAACACCCTTTGAACCTGCCCGGGTAATGCCGGGAAGGGAATGAGGACCAGGTAGCCAATACATCTCCGAAGTAGCTATCTGGATGGTGGCAAAGCGCCTCCTAGCCCCTGGGAGTGCGTATTGTTTCACCTTTTCAACTTTTCCCACTTATGTACAAGTCTGTATGCATGACGGCTATGCTCATCTGGGCAGGCTTGTCGCTTTTGGCCCAAGCCGAACTGACAGGGCGCGTACTCGATGAGCAAGGCCAACCACTCCCTGCTGCACACGTAGTGGTGATCGAACTCGATGAAGCTACAGCTACTGATGCACAAGGAAAGTTTCGATTTACGGATGTACCCCCAGGCGCTTATCGCCTTCGCGCTTCATTTGTGGGATACGAGGACGAATGGGCCCAAACGCGTATCCCCGAACACGTAGGTCGAGCCATGGTCCACATTCAGATGCAGCGCCGCACCTTTGAACTCGAGGAGCTGGTGGTAAAGGGCACGCGTGCCGGCACTCATGCACCGTTCACCTATGTCAATTTGCAGCGCGAGCAACTCGAAGCACACAACCTCGGTGTCGATGTGCCCTTTCTGCTGCAGTGGACACCCTCTGCAGTAGTCACTTCCGATGCAGGCACAGGTATCGGCTACACGGGCATGTGGATACGAGGTGCCGATCCGACGCGTATCAATGTGACCATCAATGGCATTCCACTCAACGATGCCGAATCGCAAGGAGTGTATTGGGTAGACCTGCCTGATTTTGCCAGCTCTACAGACAACATCCAAATACAACGTGGGGTAGGCACATCCACTAACGGTGCAGGCGCCTTTGGCGCCACCATCAACCTCAACACCCTAAAGCTGGAAAAAGAATCATATGGCCAACTCAATTTAGGTGCTGGTTCCTATAGCACTTTGCGCGGCAACGTGCGCTTTGGCACGGGACTGATCCACGACCGCTACATCGTGGAAGGGCGACTGTCGGCCATCCAATCTGATGGATATATCGAACGAGCTTCTGCCAACCTCAAATCATTCTACTTATCGGCTGCGCGCATCACTGACCAAAGTACATTGCGCCTCACGGCCTTTTCAGGGCATGAGATCACTTATCAAGCATGGAATGGAGTACCTGTACAATACATCGACGATCCAGACTTGCGCCGATACAACAGTGCTGGTACAGAAAAAGCAGGTACTCCCTACGACCAAGAAGTGGACAACTACACGCAAACCCACCTGCAACTCCACTACTCACAGGCACTCAACCGCAATTGGGATCTCAACTTGGCCATGCACTATACCCGAGGCTTTGGCTTTTACGAGCAGTATAAAGCCGATGAGCCTTTCAGCAACTACGGCCTCACACCCATAGTGCTGCACACGCGCTTGTGGCCCCTCGATGCCGATGCCCAACAAATTGCCAACTTCCTCCAAGCCCCAGGACTATCAGTCTATACGTCGCTTACGACGGATCCAGCAAGCCAAGACTCTGTATGGGAAGCGCGCTACATTATCGATCGCACCGATTTGATCCGCCGACGCTGGCTAGACAATCATTTCTATGGTGGTATCTGGAATATACACTACACACAAAATGGCAAACGCCTGCAAGCCATTTGGGGCGGAGCATGGAATCAATATCAAGGTGCGCACTTTGGCGAGGTGATCTGGGCACGCACTATGAGTTCAGCCGAAAAAGGACACCGTTATTACGACAACGACGCCACGAAAACCGATTGGAACACATTTGTCAAATTGGACTATGACCTGACGTGGAAACTACATGCCTACGTAGATTTTCAGTATCGGACTATTAGCTATAAATTTTTGGGTTTCAATGCCCAAGGGCAAAATGTACCGCAGCAAGTACAGCTTGGCTTTTTCAACCCCAAAGTAGGCCTCACATGGGAGCTCGATTCCCATACGCATGCATATGCTTCCTTTGCTGTAGCCAACCGCGAACCCAATCGCAACGACTACACTGAATCTTCGCCGCAAAGTCGCCCTCGTCCCGAACGCCTCTACAATGTGGAAATCGGATGGCGCCGGCAGGCACAACAATTCGCCTTTGCCATCAATGGGTATTACATGTATTACAAAGACCAATTGGCGCTCACTGGCCAGATCAACGACGTAGGAGAGCTCACCCGGGTCAATATACCACAATCTTATCGCGTAGGTATCGAGCTCAATGGCGGTGCTCAATTGGCTCAACGATGGCGCTTAGATGCATCCCTCACAGCCAGCCGCAACAAGGTCAAAACCTTTGTCGAGTACATCGACAACTGGGACACAGGCCAACAGGAAGTGGTCGTCCATCAAAATACCGATCTAGCCTTTTCACCAGCACTCATCGGCCACGCCATATTGAGTTGGCAAGCATGGCCCAAAGCTCATGAACAAGCCTCTGACAAACAACTCACATTGAGTTTGGCTACCAAATATGTAGGCAAGCAATATCTGGACAACACCTCCAATGAAGTTGCTACCATCGATCCTTATACCTATAGCGACCTGAACGCACGCTATGAGTGGCCAACGCAAAACGGCATGCAGGTGGCCATAACATTGGCTGTCCGCAATTTATTTGACAATTTGTACGTAACGAATGGCTGGGTATACCGTTACATTTCTGCCGATTACGATGCACGAGCAGACAACCCCTATGCGCGCTTGGAACGCGATAATCAGTATAATCTGACCGGTTATTATCCACAGGCGCCCAGAAACCTGTTGGCCGGCATTTCTATAAAATTTTAAAAACACAACCAGCCCCCAGTCACAGAAGGTGCTGCCTTGTGCAATGGCGCACCTTCTGTTTATTCTTTTTTTGTGTTTGCTATGCTAAATTGGATTTTCACATATGGCACCCTGATGCGCGGTATTCCTTCCCGCTTTGGCAACTACTTGGAACAAAACGGCGCCTTTATTGGCGAGGGCTACGTGCCAGGCAAGTTGTACGATTTGGGCAATTATCCTGGATTAGTATACGACGAGCAGTCTGAGCGGCTCATTCTCGGTCACATTTTCGAATTGGTAAATGCTGAAAAAGTGTTGCTCCAGCTCGACGACTATGAAGGCATCTCACCTCATTCGCCACCACCTCACGAATACCGACGCGTCATTAAGCCTGTCTTGTGGCACGGCAAGCGCATAGCTTGCTGGTTGTACGAATATGCATTAGATCCTACAGGTCTTCCCGAAATCACTACGCCTAGTTATTTGGACTACTGGCACCAGCGCACTGCCCATCGCAACTTCATCAGCCGTTCTGGCTCTTGAGTCACTCACTTTTACATTTTCTGACTCAATACGCTCCGCTTATCTGTACTTTTATCCGTTTTGCCGAAAGGCAGACATAAAGGATGTACCCTACCATATCATACATGTTCCAGCTTTGGTACCTTGTGTCCGTTTTTTTGCACGCAAATGTTTCACACAAAACCCAAATAACTACATGAGGTGCTTTTTGATCTTGTTGTGTGGACTTAGCTGCCTGGCACCTTACGGCAAAAGCCAAACACAACCTACACTAGCCAACTTGAGCCACAGCTGGATGAGTACGCGCATCAATCCAGCTCAGTGGCCTACAAAAAAAGGAGTGGGGCTGCTCATTCAGCTGCCAGCCTTTGGTACACAGACCTGGTTTGAAGGGCCTACCTACGGCGATTTTGTATCCAAACAAGGTGGGCAACGGGTATTGACCATCAATCATGCCATTGCACAAATGCAACCGCAAAACATGCTACTACAGCAGACAGATATCCCGTTGCTAGCAGCAGCTATGACCACTCCTATTGTGGCTGCGGGCATAAGCAGCCAATTGCGGCTACATGCTTTTGGCAGCTATCCACGCACTTTGCCACAGCTCATCTGGCAAGGCAACAGTCAGTTTGTGGGGCAAACTGTCGAGTTAGACCATCAGGTCGAATTCTTTTCTTTTCACGAATGGGCCGCTTGGGGTACTGTACGCTTAGGACATCTTTCTGTGGGCACCCGCCTAAAATGGCTAAATGGCATTCAGGCATTGCGCACAACGCGCAATCACCTATCGCTCACCACCAACGAGATCGACTACGCCATTACAATCGAAACCGATTATGAGATACTCAGCGCAGGCAGCTTCTCGTACCAATCACTGCAAGATTTCACGATCAACCTGCCTTCCGCGTCGCTATCTAATCTGCAGCTTTTTTCGCGCAATGGTGGCTTTGCTATAGATTTAGGAATCTCATATCAGACTAAGCAACTCGAACTGAATGCCAGCATCATAGATTGGAAAGGCACCATCAATTGGCAGACACAAGCCACAGCTTACACCACGCAAGGCAGCCGTACATGGCAAGGAGTAGATATTTCTGCAGCACTTACAGGTGACTCGGTAATGCTGGGCAATGCATTGGACACCCTGCGTCAACTGCTCGAGCTACAGCCACAAGCCCGAAACTTTCAAACTCAGCTGCCTAGCCAATACTATCTGAGTGGCTATTTTCACCTTAATCAGTTGGTACGCATAGGCGTCGTATGGGCAGCTAGTCAGCTGCAGGGGCGTAGCTTCCACACCTGGTCCTTGCAAGGGCGCATGAAACTGGGCCAGCTCGTACAAGTAGGTGCAGCGCTCAACATACGCAATCAAGGCCAGCCTGTCACCATAGGCCTTTCAGCTACAGCTAAACTGGGGCCTACTCAAGTGGTCGCTTTTGTAGACAACGCCACAGCTCTATGGGCACCTGCCCAAGCGCGATTCTTCCAAGCCCGCATAGCTGCACAAGTCCAATTGAATAAATAATAGCCCTACCAAATGATTCATTGCACTTTGAAAGTCGTACTGCACACGAGCTGCGTGTTGCAGGTGCTACTATCTATTGCGTAAGTTTGCTGTGCGATCCTTCCTCCGCCCATTTTTTGCGCAAGCAATAAGCCAAAACACGCACGATGGAAAGCACAAAAGAACGACCGCCTACCACAGTAATCATTGTGGGGGCCGGCAAGGGCGGTACCGCCCTGCTGGAGATTCTCCATCGCGACCCATCCACCCACATTCTCGGGGTAGTAGATATCAACCCCGATGCACCGGGCATGCGCTTAGCGCGCAAATTAGGTATTCCCACTGCCAAGAAAGCGGAAAACTTTCTGCGCCATCCCGATCGCCATATCGACATCCTCATCGACGTGACGGGTAACGAAAACGTCCGACGCCACCTCCAGCATATCAAACACCCCAACACGCGTATGATTGGTGGGGCTGCCGCCAAATTTGTCTGGGCACTCATCGAGGCCTACCGCACCAATGAGTCGTTGCAAGAAGAGGTAGCCACTCTCAAAGCGTCATTGCACAAAGAAAGTGGCGAAGAACTCATCTTTGGGCACAACCCCGTAATGCAAGAAGTTCGCGAAATGATCTTGCAGGTGGCCCCCACACCAGCCACAGTCTTGATCACAGGCGAGACGGGTACGGGCAAAGAAATGATTGCCCGCACTATTCAGCAGCTGAGTCACCTTAAGCACAAGCCCTTTCTCAAAATCAACTGTACTGCCTTTGCACCCCATCTACTGGAAAGCGAACTGTTTGGCTACAAAAAGGGAGCCTTTACTGGCGCGGTAAAAGACAAGCCAGGCCTTCTGGAAAAAGGCGATGGCGGCACGATTTTCTTAGATGAAATTGGCGACATCACCCCCGAGATGCAAGTAAAAATGCTGCGCTTTCTACAGTTTGGCGAAATCCGACCTGTAGGCAGTACAGAGACGCGTACTGTGCGCGCCCGCATCATCGCTGCCACCAATCGCAATCTGGAACAGATGATCAAAGAAGAAAAGTTCCGAGCCGACTTGTACTACCGGCTCAACTCTTTTGTCATTCACTTGCCCCCCCTACGCGAAAGAAAAGAAGACTTACCACTATTGGCCTATCACTTTCTCAAGCAGGCAGAAATGCGCATCAACAAAAAGGTGGGATCCATTAGTCAGGCAGCCATATCATGCCTTATGCAGTACGACTATCCGGGCAATTTGCGCGAGTTACAGAGCATCATCGAACGGGCTGTGATCTTGTGCAAAGGCACCCAAATCGAGCCCGAACACTTACCCCACAACTTGCAAAGCAAGCAACACAGCTGGCAGCTGGACAAAGGGCTCATACCGGCGCGCGAGCGCGTGTTGGCCCAGTTTGAAGTGCAGGCCATCCAGTACTATCTACGCGAAGCAAAAGGCAATATCAGCAAAGCGGCGCGCATGGCACGCATGCCACGTCGATCTTTTTATCGGCTTATGGAAAAACATCAAATTAATAAAAGTACGTATGAAGAACTTTGAGCTGTACATTTTCGACCTGGACGGCACACTAGTCAATTCGCAATATGACCTGTGCGATGCCGTCAATCATGCCCTCAGCCAACTGGGGCGCCCCCTGATCGACATTAGCCAAATGCCAGCCCTACTGGGTGAAGGTATTACACGGCTGCTGGAGCGCGTGTTGTGCACCGACGATCCCCAACTAGTGGCACAATCCAGACGCCACTTCGACGCCTACTATCACAAGCACTACACGCGTAAAACGCGGCCTTACGAAGGCGTAGTCGAAGTGCTCGAAGCACTCTCGTGGGCCCATAAGGCTGTGTGTTCCAACAAGCACCACGATTTCACAAAAGGCATTATCAAGGCATTGGGTTTGGCACCTTACTTCGATATCGTGTTGGGCGCACAACCCGAACGCTATCGCCTCAAGCCAGCTCCAGATGCTATCAAGCTCATTCTCGAGCAACTCAACGTGTCTCCCCAACACGCCATCATCATCGGTGATTCGACTCACGACATCGAAGCCGGACATGCAGCAGGCATTCATACTTGCGCCGTCACTTATGGCTATCGACCTGCCAAGCTGTTGCGCCAAGCTGGCGCGGACTGGGTAATTGACGATTTGCGCGAGGTGCTCCAATTAGCTCCTGTCGCCAACTAATGCCTCTTTCGTGGGCAGCCATATGCCCCATTGTTCCTACCTCTGTGCTTTTTTCCGTTCCGAAAAAGGTTGGGTATTACTCCTCTGTTCGTGAATGCTGAAAGGCATACACCGCTCGATTTATCTATGCTGAACACAAATATGCATTGTATCAATACTGCTTACCGACAATGTGGCCCCCCAACACGCCTCAATGGACAAAAAAAGACCCCACAGCTTTCTGTGAGGCCCTTGCGTTTGCAAGTGGAAATGGCATTTCCGACTTGCAGCCCTACCAAATAAAAGTCCATGCCATGTATTTTCATCGCTATCAAGGCACCGCTTGCGATGGATGTAGTGCCTTGAGCTTGTCGTTCATATCGCGAATCATCTGCGGCGGATGCGCTGCTTTGAATATACCCGATCCAGAAACCAATACGTTGGCACCCGCTGCAGCAACCTGATCGATGTTGTCGAGTTTCACACCTCCATCTACTTCTACCATCACTTTATCGGCTAAGCCCCTTGACTCGAGCATTTGCCGCAGGCGCTGCAGTTTGTCAAGTGTCTGCTCAATAAAAGCCTGACCGCCAAATCCTGGATTGACCGACATGATGAGAATGAGATCGACATCACTCCATAGCTCGTCGAGCACCGACAGCGGTGTGTGTGGATTGAGTGCAAGGCCCGCTTTGACGCCTCTTTGGCGAATGGCTTGCAGGGCGCGATGGACGTGGGGCGTGGCTTCCACATGAACAGTGAGAATGTCGGCCCCCGCATTGCAAAAAGCATCTATAAATTTTTCTGGCTCTACAATCATCAGGTGCACATCGCAAGGCGTAGTCGCCACGCGCTTAATGGCTCGCACCACCGGCACACCGATGGTAATATTGGGCACAAAACGGCCATCCATCACGTCGATGTGCAACATATGGGCTCCGGCTTGCTCCACCATGCGTATGTCGCGCTCCAGGTTGACAAAGTCGGCGGAAAGTAACGAAGGTGCAATCTGATACATAAGCCTTTTTTTGCGAAAGCTGCTGCCACATATCAAGGTTACTGCTGAGCCAAGGCAGCGGCCTCTCTGTCTATTTTTTCAAAATCAAATTTTCGCTTGAACTGATGCACTCCTTTGATATAGCGCATAGATCCCGATCGCGAGCGGATCACCACACTCTCAGTGGTGACGATCCCCCGCCCTTGATCGAAGCGCACCCCTTCTAAGAAGCTGCCCTCAGTGATGGCTGTGGCGGCAAAGAAGGTATTATCTGAGCGCACCAGGTCGTCGAGTGTGAGCACTTCATCTAAATCGACCCCATCGGCTGCTAATCGCTCTTTCTCTATGTCTTTTTGGGGTGCGCGTTTGCCCTGCATGCCTCCACCTAAAGCCTTGACAGCACAAGCAGCCAACACACCTTCAGGTGTGCCGCCTATACCCATCAACACATCCACGCCCGTACCTGGTATGGCAGCCATAAGGGCACCCATGACATCGCCATCGGTATGCAGGGTAATGCGCGCACCTGCCCGCCGAATTTCCGCGATAAGCGCTTGGTGGCGAGGCTTGTCCAACACAAAAACCGTAAGATCTTCCACTTTTCGGCCTAAGGCCTCGGCAATACGCTGAAGGTTATGCGTAGGCGTATCGTTGATATCAATGGCCTCACGTGCAGCGGGCTCTACTACTAGCTTGTCCATGTAAAAGGAGTTTCCTGGCCGCCACATACTGCCCGCTTCCGCTGCGCCAATCACGGCAATGGAGTTGGGTCGCCCATAGGCCAACAATCGCGTTCCTTCTACGGGATCCACGGCGATATCGACTTTTGGGCCACGACCCGAGCCCACACGCTCGCCATTGTAAAGCATAGGTGCTTCGTCCTTTTCGCCTTCACCGATGACTACTACGCCATCCATGTCCACAGTCTTCAGAAAGGCGCGCATGGCATTGACCGCAGCTCGGTCTCCGCCGTCTTTATCACCGCGCCCCATAAAGCGAGCTGCCGAAATGGCTGCAGCTTCTGTGACGCGTACCAGTTCCATGGCCAAGTTTCTATCTGGTTGAGCTACCTGTACCTGATCTTTCATAAAAGCAAAAATTGGTTAGGCCTTTTGGCAAAAGCACTCACTTTCAACCACTCGTGTAGGAAAAAAGGGGGAAATAAGTAGTGATCTATCACTACCTACCAGAAAACTCACACCGCTTGTTTGGCAAGTGCTTCGCGTACCATCTGTAATTTACCCTTACTGAGCAGCTTCTCCGATTTGTGCTCAATAAACTTGGCATACTCGTCGATGAATACTTTGCCGGGCTTGCGGAAGTCGAAGTTTTCAGGATGGTCGCGGAAATGCTCGCGATGCACCCGCATCCATACCAAGCGACCATCTGTATCAATATTGACTTTAGTGACGCCCAAGGGAATTGCTTTGGCAAACTCATTGGCATCGACACCGCGTGCAGATGGATCTAATTTTCCACCAGCCTCATTGATGCGGCGCACCTCCTCTGGAGGGACCGAACTGGATCCATGCATGACCAGTGGGAAGCCCGGCAATCGCTGCTGGATAGCAGCAATGCGATCAAAATGCAAAGATTGGTTGCCCTTGAACTTGTAGGCACCATGACTGGTACCAATAGCGACCGCCAAGGAGTCACAACCCGTACGCGTGACAAATTCTTTAGCCTCGTCGGGGTCGGTCAGCATGGCATGCTTTTCATCCACCTCGATGTCTTCTTCTACACCCCCTAACATGCCCAATTCTGCTTCTACACTCACTCCCTTGGCGTGCGCGCGCTCCACGACCCTGCGCGTGATGGCAATATTTTCTTCAAAAGGCTCATGTGAAGCATCGATCATAACCGAGCTATAAAAACCACTGTCGATGCACTCATAGCACACCTCTTCTGTGCCGTGATCGAGATGAACGGCAAAGATGGCCTCGGGATACATCTCTTCGGCAGCCTTAATGATGTTCTCCAACATCTTCACGCCCGCATAGGCCCGAGCACCTCGCGAAATCTGAATGATAAAGGGCGCTTCAGCACGAGCATGCCCTTCGAACAAGCCCAAAGCTTGCTCCATGTTGTTGATATTGTATGCGCCTACGGCAAATTTGCCATAAGCTACTTTGAACAAGTCTGCAGTAGTGACAATCATTTTGCAGCGCTTTTTTTAGTGAATGCAATAAAACGGATCAGAAACTCATAACGCCTGTACAGCTTCCACTACAGCTGAAGCAGTAAGGCCGAGCTTTTCAAATAGGACTTGACCAGGTGCCGAGGCGCCAAAGCGATCCAACCCTACAATCTTGCCTTTACAGCCTACCCACGGATACCACGATAACGTGGCACCTGCCTCCACTGCTACCCTCCGCGTAATAGCAGTAGGTAGCACTTGTTCTTGATATTCCTCGGGCTGGGCCTCAAAAAGCTCTACACTAGGCATCGACACGATGCGCACGTTTACACCTTTGTCATTGAGTTGCTTTTTGGCCGATAAGGCCAAGGCTACTTCCGAACCAGTAGCTATAATGATGGTATCAAAGCCTTTATCTTCGCATAACACGTATCCTCCCCGCTCGAGCCCACTGGCAGGGGCCAATCCTTCGGCCTGGCGATCGGGATTGGGCAGCTTCTGCCGGCTGAGCACTAAAGCTACCGGCCCATCTTTATGAGTCAAGGCCACGCGCCAAGCTACTGCTGTTTCAGCTGCATCCATCGGTCGAATCACGGTCATATGCGGCATGGCACGCAATGAGCTCAAATGCTCAACAGGCTGATGAGTCGGGCCATCCTCACCCAACCCAATGCTGTCGTGCGTCAGCACATAGATGACGGGCAGCTTCATCAGGGCAGCCATTCGCATGGCAGGGCGCATGTAGTCCGTGAACACAAAGAAAGTGCCCGCATAAGGCAAAATGCCCCCATGTAATGCCATCCCATTCATAATGGCCCCCATGGCATGTTCACGCACACCATAGTGAATATATCGCCCTGTGGGGTTGGTGGCAGAAAAAGCAGTTTCTCCTTTAGGGAATGTGTTATTGGAAGGCGTCAAATCGGCCGAGCCTCCCATGAGCTGAGGTACAAGAGGTGCCAGATGATTGAGTACCTGACCGGAAGCTGCACGCGTAGCAATGGGTTTACCTACCGATATAGCAGGTATATCCAAAGCACGGGCAGGCACTACACCATTGAGTCTATCAGAAAATTCGGCCCACAAGTCTGGATCCTGGTGCTGTACCTGTTCGGCAACTTTTTCCCATTGATGCTCCCACTTTTTGCCCCACACCCGCGCTTCCTGGGTAATGGCTTGAGTAATGGACTTAGGCACATAAAAAGTCTGCTCTTCGGGCAAACCCAAATTGCGCTTGGCTAACACCACTTCCTCTTCGCCAAGAGGCGCTCCATGCACTTCGTGTGTATTGGCTTTGTTGGGGCTGCCTTGACCAATAACGGTGCGGCAAGCTATCAGCGTAGGACGCTGGGTATCGGCATGTGCAGCTTTCAGTACTTGGCGGATACTCCGAAAGTCGTGCCCATTGACGCTAAGCACCTGCCAGCCATAGGCCTCGAAGCGCAAGCGCACATCTTCACTAAATGATAAGTCCGTATGACCATCAATCGTGATGTTGTTGTCGTCGTACAGAACGATAAGCCGCCCCAGCCTCAAGTGGCCGGCCAACGAGCAAGCCTCATGGCTGATGCCTTCCTCCATGTCGCCATCACCTGCGAACACATAGGTGTAATGATCGCACAAAGGCAGTTGAGGCAAGTTGTAACGCGCAGCTAAATGCCGTTCGGCAATAGCCATACCTACGGCATTGGCAATGCCCTGACCCAAAGGGCCTGTAGTGGTCTCTACGCCTTTGGTCACAAAGTTTTCCGGATGGCCCGGCGTGCGGCTGCCCCATTGCCTGAACTGCTTGAGCTCTTCGAGCGGCAAGTCGTAACCAAAGAGATGGAGCAAACTATAGATCAACATGCTGCCATGCCCCCCCGACAACACAAAGCGATCGCGATTGAACCAATCGGGGTTGACAGGGTTGTGGCGCAGCCATTCTCCCCAAAGCACGGCAGCTACATCAGCCATGCCCATAGGCATGCCCGGGTGGCCTGAATTGGCCTGCTGCACTGCATCCATGGCCAGACCTCTAATGGTATTGGCCAAAAGGGCAAGCGTATCGGCATCGAGTTGGCGAAACGGCTTGCGTACCGCCTGAGAAGGTTGAGTGTTCTGAATCTGAACCATGTCTTTTCATTTGGTAGTAGTGTAGTGCGCAAACAAAGTAGATCGCTCAGGCAGAGGTAGCCATCGAGGTACGCATACGCACATCCATGCTATTAATCATGAAATAGGAAATGACCAACTGGGCCAAAGCCAAAGGATATGAAATGAGCGTTTCGTCTCCTTTTTGAAAAAGCCCTACTTCGTCCAAGTTGAGGTCAAAATTGCGTTCGCGAATCAAGTTGCCCAGGCGCATCTTCAGCACCTCTGTCTGCTTTTCGTCAATTTCGCCATGTATGTCTATCACCTCAAAGGGCCGCCCATTCCATTTCTCTAACGACATGTGCAGGCAAGGCGTACCACTACTGCGCTCACAGGGGTAATCTTTGAACTCATCCGCGATTTGCTCTATGATGGCACTGAGTCGTTCACAGGGCCGTGTAGGGCTCAGTCCTATTTTTGCGTTGAGGCGATCGTCGACACTTGCCTTTTGCTTGGGGTAAAAGCGCACGACGATGTCGGCATATTTCTTCTGCGGCCGGATAAATGCCTCTGAGTCAGCTTCTCGCGCATCCAATGCAGCTAAAACTTGCTCCGGAGTATAGCCCCGTTTGCTCGTATCGCGTTGCACTTTCCACTGCCGGCGCAAGGACTCGGGGGGGTCCAAATATACTTTGACGTCAAACTGATCGCGTAAAATGCGCGTGTGATATCCTAACAACCCTTCTACAATGACGAATCTAGCAGGCTTAATGTAAGTAGGTGGGTCGAAATCACCCGTGGAATGATTGTAATTGGGTTTGAGAATAGGCCGGCCAGCGCGCAAATCGTGCAGATGTTGCTCCATGATGTCGATGTAATTACAGTCTGGGTGCAAAGCGGTAATCCCCAGCTCCTTGCGCTGCTTTCGATTGTATTTGTGATAGTCGTCAGTACAAATTGCCGTGACATTTTCGGGCCCTAACAAATTGACAATTCCACGGGTCAGAGTAGTCTTGCCCGTAGCACTATCACCAACGATGCCTAAAAGAATGCACTTCTTGTCCATTGTTCTCTATTTGACGGACGAAAAGAATACGACTGCTTGCTAGGCAGTCCAAGCCTATTGGGCAGTAACTACGTTTACGTGAAATGCTACCTTTTTACTTGTTTTGGTGAGATACAGCGCACGACTCTACCTTCCGCCCCATGTGCCTGACCTCCACTAAGGGGAGGCTCAGACACCGAATGGGCAAAGCAGAATGAGCAACTATATTAGTCCACGTGGTATTTTGGAGCAAAAAGCAAAGCCACGCAAAATCAATTGGGTAGTGTCTCAGTTCTGAGGTGTATGTACCACAAAGGCTAGTACCTGGCATTGTCTTTTGTTGTCATATCCCGTTATCTTGATCCAGGCATTGGGATGCTTTTGCCGGCAAACTCCCAACTCATTCATCACTGTGTCGGCGTTGCGCTCGACAAAGAAGGGAAGCTTCCAAAAGTTCCAATAAGAGTTTTTGGGTCCCAGCTTATAAGTGTATTCAATACCGGGTATATACCCCTTTTCGATGATGTAATCTACCTGCTTGCGAATCTCCTCTTCAGTCATCTGAGGCAGATAGGAAAATGTTTCGGTATACATAATTCACTTTTTTTTGACACAAAAGGAGGTTGGGTTTTTGAAAAAAGGGGCAGGTCCTGAGACGAGCGTGGCTGATGAACAGGAAACCAAAACGAACCAACCAAATCCTTTTGATGATATTGAAAGATTTCTGTTTCAGGTTGCCTGCCCCCTTGGCCTTGCCATGAAATCAAGTAGTAGCTAACCTACCTCCGCGCATAGACAAGGCATTTAGGAAATCCGATCCGATCTTTACTTTATTCTTTACACTGCATTATTAAAGCTTATCGACAGTATCGAACTCAAACTTGATCTCCTTCCAAGTTTGCAGTGCCATGTCGAGCTCGGGCGAATGCTTGGCCGCTTCGCGCAAAATGTTGCCTCCCTCACGCAGCAAGTCGCGCCCTTCATTGCGTGCTTTGATGCAAGCTTCAAGTGCAACGCGGTTAGCTGTAGCACCAGCTTCGCTACCCCATGGGTGCCCCAGCGTACCACCACCGAACTGCAAGACGACATCGTCGCCAAAGATGTTGACCAGCTCGGGCATGTGCCATACGTGGATGCCACCCGATGCCACAGGCATAACTGCTGGCATACTCACCCAATCTTGATCAAAGTAAATACCTCGAGACAGATCTCGCTTGACGTAATTTTCGCGCAACAAATCATTGGTACCCAAGGTAGCTGCACGATCGCCTTCGAGCTTGCCGACAACCGTTCCGTTATGTACATGATCGGCACCTACGATGCGACACCACTTGGCCAATACGCGCCAGTGAATGCCGTGATTGGGCTGGCGATCAATAACTGCATGCATGGCACGGTGAGCATGCAACAACATACCATTATCGCGGCACCACTTCGATAGCGAAGCAAAGGCCGTGAAGCCCACCGTCAGATAGTCTACCATAATGATACGACTGCCCAGCTGCTTAGCAAATTCAGCCCGCTTGTACATCTCTTCCATGTCGCCAGCCGTCACGTTGAGGTAGTGTCCTTTGCGCTCACCAGTTTCAGCTTCTGCCTTGTTCACTGCTTCCATAACGAACAGATAGCGATCCGTCCAGCGCATGAAGGGCTGTGAGGTAATGTTTTCGTCGTCCTTGGTAAAGTCCAGACCTCCCTTCAGAGCTTCATAAACAACGCGGCCATAGTTCTTTCCACTCAGACCTAATTTGGGCTTCATCGTAGCTCCCAAAAAAGGACGCCCGTATTTGTTGAGGCGGTCACGCTCGCTCTGGATACCATGCGGCGGCCCCTGAAAGGTCTTGAGCAATACAGGAGGAATGCGGAGATCTTCAAGGCGCAAAGCACGAATGGCCTTAAAGCCAAATACATTACCTACAATCGAAGACATCAAGTTGGGCATCGAGCCTTCCTCAAACAGATCTAGTGGGTAAGCGATATAAGCAATAAACTGATCATCGCGGTCGGGAATCGTCTCAATGTGATACGTTCGCCCCGCATAACGAGCACCATCTACTAAATGATCCGACCACACAGTAGTCCAAGTACCTGAAGATGACTCGGCTGCTACTGCAGCAGCGGCCTCCTCAAAAGGCACACCGGGTTGTGGTGTAATGCGAAAAGCGGCAAGCACTTCTGTATCCTTGGGCTCATAACCTGGGCTGTAATAATGCCGGCCAGCAGCGCTATAATCTTTCACACCGGCTTCGAAGTGCGTGGTGTTTTTTCCATTGTTCTTGGCCATGTTTACAATTGTTGAGTGGTTTGATGAAATGTAAATAATTGGTCCAGCGTCATTGATTCGAGTGTAGGAACTACCGCCAAGGCGGTACGGAAGTCATGTCCTTTGGTATAGTCGTTGTAGCACACAAGCGTTGGTATTTGGGCGGTTACAGCTGCCTCCAGCCCGTCAGCAGCATCTTCTATCATCATCAATTCTTTTGGTAGTAGAGCCGTACGCTCCAATAGCATCCGATGCAGTAAGCCGTTGCTCCTAGTCTTCGAACCGTGCTCTTTACCCAGTACGTATTCAAAATGCTCGCGAAACTCCGCCAAAAGCGCCTGTAGCAAAGCCTCAATCTGCGACTCATACGATGTAGAAATGATAGCTAGCCGAAGGCCACTCTTTACCACTTGCTCGACCAATGCGCGCACGCCAGCTCTCAGCTTTACACGATACAAGTACTTGTTGATATACAGCTCTCTTTTCAGCGGTTCAAAACGCTTGACGTATTCTTCAATATCTCGGGCACCCATACCGCGTTCGGTCAGTGCATGGCGCAAACGGTTGGCATTACCAGGAATAGTACCAATCATGCGGCGAAATTCTGCCCAGCTCCATTCGATGTCGAGTCCTAATTGTGCCATCGCCTCGTTGGCTGCTGGTAGATGTCCATAGCGCTCCGTGTCCGCTATCGTACCATCTACATCCCAAACCAACATTTTCAAAGCTGCTGCCATGCCGTTTGCATTTGCCTCTTAAGGGCCAAAAGCCATGCCCTGAAGGCCACAACTTTCTCCTTCATCATACCAATACCACATGTAATCAACTGATGATCAACAAGAAAAGAAAATACAAAAAAAAAGAAACCACTTATTTACGCGTCAAAATAGTGACACAAGTGACACACTTTGTACTCAACTTGCCCTGAAAAGCTTTGACACCTATATTTAATAGGTTGTATATAAGTTATTTACCGTGAACAATTCTGTCACAATTTTGCCGAGACAATAATCTGTCGAATAGTTAAAACACAAGAAATATGTCAAAACAGTCACACTTTACATTAATTAACTAAACGCCACGTGATTTGCGCCTAATCGTTTAGCACAAAATCACACTACAATTTGACAATCAATACCAAACACACCATCACCACCAACAACAAAAGCGAACAAAGCAATGAGTACGTCGGGCATATGAGCAATAGACGACACACTCGCTTGCCATCTGACTGTGCCCTAATCTGACTTTCAAACTACACCTTCAGTCAGCGTACAGGCGCCCACAATATGACACATTGCTCAAATGTGATCAACCTAAATTTTTGACTCCAACTCACATTTTATTCAATTTTATCATTTTCGCTTTCCAGCAAATCGTGTAGCAGAAAACGAAATGATGAACCGCACGTGGTGGAAAGAAGCCGTGATCTACCAGATCTATCCGCGCAGCTTTATGGATAGCAACGGTGATGGCATTGGTGACCTGCCAGGCATCATCAGCCAACTGGACTACCTAGTCTATCTGGGCGTCGATGTATTATGGCTCAGCCCCATTTTCCAATCGCCTAACGACGACAACGGCTACGATATCTCTGACTATCGGCAAATCTTGCCCGAATACGGCACTATGGCCGACTTCGAGCGCCTTTTGCACGAAGCGCACCAATGCGGGCTAAAAGTATTGCTCGATATCGTGGTCAACCACACCTCCGATGAACACCCCTGGTTTGTCCATAGCCGTAGCAGCAAAGACAATCCCTATCGCAATTTCTACTTCTGGCAGCCTACTCCACCCAACAACTGGCAGTCGTTTTTCGGTGGTAGTGCCTGGCAACACGATCCCCTAACCGACGAGTACTATCTACATCTTTTTTCGCGCAAGCAGCCCGACCTGAATTGGGAAAACCCCCAGGTCCGCCGCGAAATATTTCGCACGATGCGCTTTTGGCTCGACAAAGGCGTGGATGGCTTTCGGCTCGACGTTATCCCGCTCATATCCAAGCGTACCGACTGGCCAAATGGCGATGCCAATGACCTGATGCGCACTATTTGCGAAGTATATGCCAATGGTCCGCACGTACACGAATATCTGCAGGAAATGCATCGGGAAGTATTCGCCCATTACGATGCGTTGGCGTTGGGTGAAGGCATTGGTATCAGCCCGAAAAATTGTCTCGACTACGTCGGCCAAGATCGGCATGAGCTGCACCTACTCTACCACTTCGACCATATGTTTCTCAATTTCGGGCCCGGCGGCCGTTTTGATCCCATACAATGGCAACTGACCGATTTCAAGGCCATATTCCATCGCTGGGACCAAGCCATCGGCCAACAGGGATGGATCAACATCGTACTGGACAATCACGATTTTCCGCGCATGGTATCGCGCTTTGGCGACGACGGTGCCTACCATCAAGCTTCCGCCAAACTTCTGGCTACGCTCTTGCTCACCATGCGTGGCACGCCCTGTATCTATCAAGGTAGCGAGCTGGGCATGACCAACGCTACCTGGCATAGCCTCGACGAGTTGCGCGACATCGAAGCTCACAATGCGTGGAAAGCCTGGCAGCAACAGGGCGGCACGTTGGATGCCTTTCTACAAGCCGCAGCAGTCAATGGCCGCGACAATGCGCGCACGCCCATGCAGTGGTCTGATGCCCATGCCGCAGGCTTTACCACTGGCACGCCATGGATCAAAGTTCATGAAAACTACCCTACCCTCAATGCGCAAAAGGCCCTAGCCGATTCCGATTCCATCTTTCACTACTACCGCCACCTGCTCGCCTTGCGCAAGAGCCACCCCACACTTATCTACGGAGACTACCTGCCTTTGCGCGCTCACGACGCACAGCTCTTTGCCTACGAGCGCGCCGATGCCGATGGGCACTATCTGGTGCTGCTCAACTTTAGCAGTACGCCTTGCGAAGTAGCCGACTTAGTACCTGCTGAGTACCGATGGCTCTTGGGCAACTATCCCATGCCACCCGATGCACGCGATGAACTACGCCCCTGGGAAGCACGCCTGTTGGAAATCGCCTCGTAATGGATTCTTTCACAATCCATGTTACCTTCGCCCGGACAAGGCGCTATCACCCGATCCGACCATTTAAAACTAAATCCTGTATGAATCGCACATTTCTGCTCCTAGCACTCATATTATTACATCTTGCTGCACTTAGCGCACAAAGCGACAAAGCACAAGAATGGGACATCACCAACCCACCCGGTGAAGGCTGGAACTGGAAAAAAGTAGCCTTTACCACCGACGAAGGCACCTGGATGAATGTGGACGTCAGTCCTGATGGGCAAACACTAGTCTTCGACTTGTTGGGTGATATCTACACCATGCCCATAACTGGCGGTAAAGCGACGCCCTTACGCACTGGCATCGCCTGGGAAGTACAGCCTCGCTTCTCGCCCGATGGCACTAAAATCCTCTTCACCAGCGACGCTGGTGGTGCCGACAATATCTGGGTGATGAATGCCGACGGCAGCCAACCCCGCCAAGTAACTCGCGAAGATTTTCGGCTGTTGAACAATGCCGAATGGATGCCTGACGGCCAGTACTTCGTGGCACGCAAACACTTCACCTCGACGCGCTCGCTCGGTGCTGGCGAAATTTGGTTATACCACATCAGCGGAGGGAGTGGACTGCAGCTCACCAAGCGCAAAAACGACCAACAGGATGTCAATGAGCCCACTGTCAACCCAGATGGCCGCTATATCTACTTCAGCGAAGACATGTATCCAGGCGGCCACTTTCAATACAACAAAAACCCCAACAAACAGATCTACGTAGTGCGCCGCTACGATCGGCAAAAAGGTGAAGTGAAAAACATCATCACGGGCCCGGGCAGTGCTAGCCGCCCCCAGATCTCGCCTGACGGCAAGAAGCTCGCCTTTATCCGCCGCGTGCGCACTCGCACCGTCCTGTTCGTACATGACCTATATAGTGGCATACAAACGCCTGTGTACGATCGCCTCAGTAAAGACCAACAAGAGGCATGGGCTATCTTTGGCACCTTTCCCGGCTTCGACTGGACACCCGACGGCCAGCACATCGTGATCTGGTCGGATGGCAAGCTGCACAAAATCGAGGTGGCTACCGGCAAAGATGAACTCATCCCCTTTGAAGTCGATGTGCGCACCCAAGTAGCCCAGACGCTGCGCTTCCGCAACGATGCCTTCCGAGACTCGTTCGAAGTGCACGTATTGCGCCACCTCATCACCTCTCCCGACCAGCAATGGATTGTGTTCAACGCAGCGGGATATCTGTGGAAAAAACATCTACCCGATGGCCAGCCCCAGCGCCTCACCCATGGTACTGATCTGGAGTTTGAGCCCGCCTTTTCGCCTGATGGCAAAACATTAGCCTACGTCACCTGGAACGACGAACACACCGGCGCCATCATGCTGATGGACTGGACAACAGGCCACACCCGCAAGCTCACTACTGAGAAGGGTATCTTTCGCACACCTGCTTTCTCACCTGACGGCAAATGGCTTGTCTACCAAAAAGAAAGAGGCAATGCCCATCAAGGATATACCTACTGCGAGCACCCAGGCATCTACATCATACCTGTCGAAGGAGGTAGCCCAAAATTGGTGAGCGAAGAAGGCATCTGGCCTGTGTTTAGTGCCGACGGTCAACGCATATTCTACCAGACCGGAGGCTATCTGTTTGGCAAGCTCACCAAATCGTATTACAGCGTCAAGCTAGATGGTAGCGATAAGCGCAAACACGCACAAGGCAAATACGCCCAGCGCTTTGTTATCAGCCCCGACAACCAGTGGATCGCCTGGTCCGAACTGTACAAGGTCTATGTGGCACCATTTCCCAAAACGGGGCACCCCATCGAGCTGTCGTCAAAGAGCAAAGCCGTACCCATCGCACAAGTAGCACGAGATGCCGGATACAACATCCACTGGTCAGCCGATAGCCGCAAGCTATTTTGGACGCTGGGCAACGAATACTTTAACGACGAGCTCAGCGAGCGCTTCCGCTTCTTGCAAGGAGCACGCGACACAGTACCCCCCATGGACAGCACCGGCCTCAAAGTTCACCTGATATTGCCTGCCGACCAACCTGAAGGCATCATTGCTTTTACCCACGCGCACATCATCACCATGCGCGGCGATGAAATCATCGAAGAAGGCACGCTCGTTGTTGAAGGCAACCGCATTGTGGCGGTGGGGCCCACTGAAAAAGTGCGCATTCCCAAGCGCGCTACTATCATCAATTGCACGGGTAAAACCATCATGCCTGGCCTAGTCGATGTACACGCCCACGTGGGCAACTTCCGCTATGGCCTCAGCCCACAAAAACAATGGGAATACTATGCTAATCTGGCCTATGGCGTCACTACTGCACACGACCCATCTTCTAACTCTGAGATGATTTTTAGCCAAAGCGAAATGATTAAAGCAGGTCACATGGTAGGACCTCGCCTCTTCAGTACAGGCGTCATCCTTTACGGCGCTGATGGCGACTTCAAGGCAGTGATTAACTCGCTGGAAGATGCCCGCTCAGCACTACGCCGTACCAAAGCCTTTGGTGCCTTCTCGGTCAAGAGCTACAACCAACCGCGCCGCAACCAGCGCCAGCAAGTCATTCAAGCAGCACGCGAGTTGGGCATGTTAGTCGTACCCGAAGGTGGCTCGACTTTCTACCACAACATGACCCAGATCGTAGATGGTCATACAGGCGTCGAACACAACATCCCTGTAGTGCCGCTGTTCAAAGACGTCATCGAATTGTGGCGACATACCGACGCCCACAATACACCTACTCTCATCGTCAACTACGGGTCGATCAGTGGCGAATACTACTGGTATCAGCACACCAATGTATGGGAGAAAGAGCGCTTGCTGACTTTTACACCCCGTCAGATCGTCGATGCACGCAGCCGCCACCGCACTATGATCCCAGAAGAGGAATACGAAAATGGGCATATCCTCACCTCTCGCCAGCTCAAAAAGATGTTGGATCGCGGCATCCGCATCAATCTGGGGGCTCATGGCCAGCTGCAAGGGTTGGGCGCCCACTGGGAGCTGTGGATGCTCCAACAAGGTGGCATGAGCAATATGGAGGCCTTGCGCTGTGCCACCCTCAATGGCGCCCGCTACCTGGGCATGGACCACCAAATTGGCTCGCTGGAACCCGGTAAATTGGCCGATCTCATCGTGTTGGACAAAAACCCACTCGAAGACATCCACCACAGCGAGTACGTGCGCTACACGATGATTAATGGCCGCCTGTACGATGCCGCCACCATGAACGAAATAGGCAACTACGATCGGCCACGCACGCGCTTTTACTTCGAAATACCCGGCTACAATGGCAGCTTTTTGGGCTATGGCAAAACCCATACCCATAGCCAATGCAGCTGCGGCAAATGATCGTTTTGCGCAAGCAAAAACCCAAATCGCTCATGAATCGGCTCGAACACTTGCTCACACTCTACGATCAACAATCCAATGACCCCTTTGTGCTCTTTGCCATTGCCAAAGAGTACGAACGCATCGGCAATGACGCAAAAGCTGAGGAATGGTACAGCAAGCTGGCCAAAACTCATCCTGACTACGTAGGCCTGTGGTACCACTACGCCGCCCTCGTAGCCCGTCAGGGACGAAAAGAGGAAGCGCTGGCTCTGTACGATCGAGGTATCGCACAGGCGCGTGCCGCTGGTGACACGCACGCCCTTGCCGAATTGCAAAATGCCAAGATGAACCTCCAAATTGAAGAATAATGATGTACAGACACTTATGTTTAATCTCAAGCACCATAGCATCTATGCTACTGGCTAGCTGCACTCCACAACCTTCTTTCCCTCACTTTGAAGGGCTTACCCCCATTACAGTTCCCTCCGATGCTGGCGGCCAACCCAACCTCTTCGCACACCACGACCAGCTCTATCTATCGTGGGTCGAATACCTCAACGACACTACCGATGTCCTCATGTGGACCCAGCTCGAGTCGGAAAACCAGTGGGCACAGCCACGCGAGGTGACCCGCGGTCACAACTGGTTTGTCAACTGGGCCGACTTTCCCTCGCTGGCCGTGTTCGCTGATGGGCATACCATGGCTGCCCACTGGCTACAGATGCACGGCGAAGGCACCTACGAATACGACGTCCACATAGCTATTTCTCATGATGGTGGCCACAGCTGGCCCATCGAGTTCGTACCTCATCGCGACAGTATTGCCGCCGAACACGGCTTTGTCACCTTACTCCCTCGCCCCGACAACCAGATGCAGGCTTTTTGGCTCGACGGCCGCCAGACGCCCGATGG
The DNA here is from genome assembly GCA_026982695.1 of Saprospiraceae bacterium. Classification (GTDB taxonomy): domain Bacteria; phylum Bacteroidota; class Bacteroidia; order Chitinophagales; family Saprospiraceae; genus WFYJ01. The sequence continues at coordinate 90,986 of JALSGS010000007.1, read as the reverse complement.
TGGGCCTATGACGGTGCGCACAGCTGTCTTCGACAGCTTAGGGCGCCTCAGCGAAGAAGCGCTTGTCGATTCGCGCACTTGCGACTGCTGCCAAACCGATGCTGTTTGGACGTCCTCCGGGCCGTTGGCCGCCTGGCGCGACCGCTCGCCCGAGGAGATCAGAGATATCTTCACCAGCTACAACACTGCACAAGGATGGGCCGAACCACTGGCGGTTCATCACGATGGCTGGCTCATCGCGGGCTGCCCCGTCAATGGACCCGCTTTGGCTGCTCACGGCCAACAAGTAGTTATCGTTTGGTTCACCATGGCCGACAACGAAGCACGCGTACAGGCAGCCTTCTCATCAGACGGAGGTCGCCAATGGTCCGAACCAATGCGGCTCGATACGGGGCAGGCCTTGGGGCGTGTCGATGTGGTGTGGTTGCCCGATAGACAAGGTGCTATGGCTACTTGGCTCCAACAAGTACCCAACGCCCAAGATGAAGCGCCTGGCGGCAAAATTATGGCTCGCTTTTTCGACTCTTCAGGTCATATGAGCGAACTATTTGCACTTGCCGAGAGCGATCCCTCGCGCCAAAGCGGGTTTCCCATCTTGGCACGCGTGGACAAACGCATCTACCTGGCATGGACAGCTGTGACGGATCAAGGCACGCAAGTGCGCACTGCAAAGGTAAAATTGCGGTAAGCCAGCAATTTGTGGGCACAGATCGCTATTTTTAAGACCGCGTTTCACCCGACAATCTATCGATTATGAAAAAAGCACTGTGGTGGGTGGTCGTTTTCAGTATGGGGGCTGCTACCACCTATCTGGGCCAGCAAATCGAGCGGTCAGACGTATTGGCTGCCGCCAAAATACTGGGGTTAGAGTTTGAGCTAACAGAGATCGACTCATTGCTGCCCAAGCTCGAACAGCACCGACAAGCCTACGAATCCTTACGCACGCATACTTTGCCCAACGAGTTGGCACCCAGCCTCGTATTTCGCCCATTTCCCGCCCAATTCGAATGGCCACGTGCAGCACCACCGCCCAATTGGGGGCCATCACCGCAGGTGCGTTTACCCGAAAAGCTCGAAGAGCTGGCTTTCTACTCGGTAATGCAACTTAGCGAATTGATCCGTACCCGTCAGATCACCTCTGAAGCACTGACGCGCTTCTTCCTCGACCGGCTCAAGCGCTACGACGACAGCCTACACTTCGTCGTCACGCTCACTGAGGAGCGCGCACTGGCCGCTGCGCGCCGCGCCGACGCCGAGCTGGCACGCGGCATTTGGCGTGGGCCTTTACACGGCATCCCCTATGGTGCCAAAGACTTATTCGCTGCCAAGGGATATCCCACCACGTGGGGAGCCATGCCCTACAAAGAGCAAATCTTGGACTACGACGCCACCGTAATACAAAAGCTCGATTCGGCAGGGGCAGTGCTGTGTGCCAAGCTCAGCATGGGTGCACTAGCTTGGGGCGATGTGTGGTTTGGTGGCAAGACGCGCAACCCATGGGCACCTCAAGAGGGCTCGAGCGGTTCTTCGGCCGGCTCGGCCTCGGCGGTGGCAGCAGGTTGCTTGCCCTTCGCCTTGGGCACCGAAACGTTGGGATCAATCATTTCGCCCTCTACTGTATGTGGCACTACGGGGCTACGCCCTACTTTTGGCCGCGTGAGCAGAGCTGGCGCCATGGCTCTGAGCTGGAGCATGGACAAAGTGGGGCCCATCTGCCGCTCGGCAGTAGACTGTGCGCTGGTCTTCGATGTGCTGCACGGTCGCGATCCAGCCGATGCAGCTACTTACGATGCACCTTTTTCCTTCGATGCCACACAGCCACTTGAGGGGCTGCGCGTAGGCTACGAGGCGGCCATGATCACGCGCACCTATCCTTTTAAGCCATATGACAGCCTGGCATTGGAGACATTGCGCCAGCTCGGCGTAGAGCTAGTACCTATCACCTTGCCTGAGCTGCCCCCCATCCGCTTTGTGCTCGACGCGGAAGCCGCTGCTGCCTTTGACGAGCTGACGCGCACCAATCGCGATACCCTGTTGGTGCGCCAGATACGCAATGCCTGGCCCAACGTGTTTCGCGCTTCGCGCTTCATTCCTGCAGTAGCCTACATACAGGCCAATCGCTTGCGCACGCGACTCATCGAAGAGATGGCACAGCTGTTCGAACAGCACGACATCGTAGCCTATGTGGCGCCTTCGTGGCATTCGTCTAATCTGCGCATCACCAACCTGACTGGCCATCCGGCAGTAGTAGTGCCTACCGGCTTTCGCAATGGCAAACCAGTGAGTATTACTTTTACCGGTCAGTTACTCGACGAAGCCACAATATTACAGCTGGCACATGCCTTCCAGCGCGTCACAGACCACCATCTCCGACATCCTCAGTGGCTGGTAGGGCAATAGCTGCTCACCTCCCCAGGCACCCGTAAAAACTCAGATGCTTGGAGAGATAGCATTTGCCGAAAGGCTTCTATTTAAAAGGATTGGCAAATGCTGGGTCTTTGAGGAAAGAATCATCCGTAAGGGTGTAGAGAAAAGCCACCAGAGCTTGCTTGTCTTCTTCACTCAAGTTGAACTGCTTGGGCGTACCATCGGCACGCTTCAAGATGGGATCGAGGTTGGGATGCGGCTGGATGCCCGAGTTGTAGTGTTCCACCACTTCTTCCAGGGTTTGAAAGCGTCCGTCGTGCATGTAAGGTGCCGTCAGTGCGATGTTGCGCAAGAAAGGCACTTTAAACAGTCCAAATTGGCTGGGGTTACCCGTAAGCGCACCTACTCCTTGGTCAGTATACTCAATATCGAGACCGTTGTTGGCAATAGGCTTACCCAGAAAGAGGAGGTTGCCGTGGCAGCTGCTGCAGTGTTGCATGAAAAGTTGTTTGCCCCTGTTTTCTTGGCTTGTTAAGCTGGGCAAGTCCGCCGATTCGAGCTCCCACCATTTGCTGGCCAAGTCTTGCTCGATGGCATAGTCCAGTTTTGAATGCCCTGAGACAATAGATCGCACGTACTGAGCTAGTGCATCGGCAATGCGTTCGGAAGTGATTTGGCTAGAGCCAAAAGCCTTCTCAAACAATATGGGATAGTAGGGCAAAGCTTCGAGTTTTTGCGCAAGCAGCTCGAAGTCTACCCCCATCTCTTTGTGGTTGCTGATAGTCATGCGTATCTGCTCTTCCACGCTGCTGGCACGCTCGTCCCAAAAGAAGCCCCGATCGAAATAATAGAACCGCACATTGCCTATAGCTAGTGCATTGCGATCGGTCTGGTTGCCATTGACACCTTCACTACGTGCGCTTACGTCGGCCATAGCATGTGCCTGGACATGGCAAGAGGCACAGGCACGGGTATTGTCGGCAGACAGGTGCATATCGTAAAACAGCACGCGCCCAAGCGTAGCCCCATGGTTGGTAATAGTCGTACCACCAAAGCCGCCATTTTGCATGTGTTCGGGCAGCTGGGGCTGTGCATAGTTATATACCTCCTCTGGCAAATCGAGATACTGACGCAATACACTCAACTCATCTTGAGTATAGGACTTGAGTTGTACGTTGTCTTTGAGGCAGGCAGATAGTGTAATCAGTAAAAAAAGCGATGCCATTAAGTTAAGCCGTGAATTCATGAGGTGCTGGGTTTTATGCTTTTTCAGAAAACACAAGATACGAGCTATCGTTGTGCTTCGGTCAACAGTGCTATATGCAGCCCTTGCACTTCCCGTATCTGCCGGGCTTGTTCGAGTGGCACACCAGCTACATGAGCTTTCAGATGGATCAACACTTCATCGAGGCGACTCAATGGCACGGCAAAGATCAGCTGTCCTTGATGATCGAAACTTTGTGTACGTACAGATAAACCTATACGTTCAATAGCGCGCATCACGGGGCCCATCAATGGATAGCCGAAAGTGAGCTGTACGAGTTGCTCGCGCACGCGTGCTACGATCTGTGCATGGTGCAACGCCTCGGCAGTAGCCGCTCGATAAGCGCGAATAAGCCCTGAAGTGCCCAATAAGGTTCCACCAAAGTAGCGCACCACTACTACAACGACATTGGTCAAACCGAAGCTGTCGATTTGGCCCAGTATAGGCCGCCCTGCGGTACCTGAAGGCTCTCCGTCGTCGTTGGTGCGAAATCGATCGCCCCCATGTTCCAAACGCCAAGCAAAGCAATGGTGACGTGCCTTGGGGTGAGCCCTGCGCACCGATTGCACCTGCTCCATCGCTTGCACTTCATCCTGAACGGGAAAGGCATAAGCGATAAACTTACTACCACGATCGCGAAAAGTGCCTTCAGACGGCGCTGCTATAGTACGATACTCATCTGTTGTAGCGGCACTCATACACTGCGATGTTTTTGCTCGTATTCGGAAGGTAGTGCATCAGCCCGCAAGCTGTCGAGGGCATTTATCAAAGTGTCGAGCTGCCACGCATTTTCAATGCGATAAGGCCCCACTGCTGTGCGTCGCAAAGCACGCAGATAGGCACCACTGCCAAGTGCACGCCCAAAGTCATGTGCTAAAGCACGTATGTATGTGCCTTTGCTACACACTACGCGGAAATACACCTCAGGCAACGCCAGGCGCGTCAGTTCAAATTCGTAGATCGTCACCTGGCGGGGCTGCACTTCGACTTGTTCGCCTCGACGAGCCCGTTTGTAGAGGGGTTGTCCGTCTACTTTAATGGCCGAAAACAGCGGGGGCACTTGTTCAATCTGACCGATAAACTGCTTGCGCGCCCCTTCCAACTGTTTAAGTGTGATATGCGCCCAATCGTATTCCTGATCGATTTCCGTTTCTGCATCATAGGAAGGAGTAGTGGCCCCTAGTACCAACGTGCCTTCGTACTCCTTGGGCAAGCCCTGCAGCTGATGCAACTGCTTGGTAGCCTTTCCCGTGGCTATGATGAGTAAGCCTGTAGCTATAGGATCGAGCGTACCGGCATGCCCCACCTTGATCTTGCGCACAGACAGTACCTTGCGTAGTTTGTGTCGGATCTTATTGACTACATCAAAAGAAGTCCAACCTGTAGGCTTGTTAACGAGGAGAATTTCACCAGAGAGGAAATCCCACGTAGGAAGAGGATCATCCGTATTCATATGTAGTGGTCCAATTGGTTTTATTTCTGTTCCTTATTAAATAATAAATAAGGAGACACGTTACCTTCACGCCTCATTGGGTAACCCAGGGGGATCAATCGTTTTTTTACAAAATTACTCTTTTTGATGAAATGGTTGTATGCCTTAGTCCGGCTATTAGCACTAATATTGGGCCTATGGATCTTGTACTTACTTGCATTACTGGTCATTGGTACGCTGTCGGACTATCAACCAAATGACACCATCCCCCTGATAGCTATACGCTCCACAGATCAGCACCTACAAGAAGATAGCACGTTCACTGCGCTGATTTGGAACATCGGATACGGCGGGCTAGGGCACGAATCGGACTTCTTTTTCGACAGCAAGCATTATTTCTTTAGTGGTGGGCACGACGTGCGTCCTACGCGCCAACAGCTACAGCGCAACATGGCCGGCATTTTGCACACACTCAAAGCCCATCCGGCCGATTACTACCTGTTACAGGAGGTGGATCGAGCTGCACGACGCTCCCATTGGGTCGATGAATTTGCACTGATTGCTGACACTTTGAGTAACTATGCCGCTTTCTTTGCCACTAACTACCGAGTATGGTACATGCCCTTACCGCTGGCCGAGCCCTGGCGCGCTTATGGCCCCGTCGAGGCTGGCTTAGCGACGTTTCTCGAAGTGCAGCCCTACGAATCGATTCGCTTCCAATTGCCTGGCAACTTCGCCTGGCCCACGCGCATCTTTCAGCTCGACCGCTGCGTATCGCTACATCGCATACGCACGCGCTTTGGCCCCGACCTGGTGATCATGAACATTCACCACTCGGCATACGATGATGGCCAGATCAAAAAAATGCAAAACGACTTTTTGCGCGAGTTATGCCTTGCTGAATACGAGCGGGGCAGCTACGTCCTCATTGGCGGCGACTGGAACCAATGCCCACCCGACTTTCCCTTCGATTACTTTATGCCGGGACGCACACAGGGATACACCCAGCTAAACCTACCAAGCGATTTTATGCCACCCGGATGGCAATGGGCCTATGACCCTACTACCCCCACGAATCGCAAAGTGCGCCATCCCTACCAGCCTGATTCCACCTTCGTCACTTTAATCGATTTTTATCTCCTATCGCCTAATCTCAGCCCCATGCAAGTGCATACCATCGACCTGGATTTTGCATATAGCGATCATCAGCCCGTGTGGTTAGAAGTAAAAATACGCGGCAAGCATGAGCCAACCAATTTTGCTCGGTGATGGCATGGCATACAACCATCCAGCTTCCCTCAGCACCCTTTATCCAGAATAAAATACAATGAGCTCGGCACGATTCGTTGGCTTATCTTTGCCGCCTCAACAGAGCAGGTCATTTAGCAAAAAAGCATAACTTTGCACCCCTATGAAAATCAGGTTCTTGACATACGTACTATGGGCAATATCTGTGGCTGTATCCAGCAGTAGCTGTAAAAGTGAATTTGAACAGATCCGAGCCAGTGGCGACACGGAACTCATTTATCAAAAAGCTCTGGAGTACTACGATGCTGAAGATTGGCAGCGGGCACAAACACTCTTCGAGCTGGTGATCAGTGCGTTCAGGGGGCGGCCCGAGCTGGAAGAGCTGTATTTTAAATATGCGTACACATACTATCACTTGGGGCGATATGTATTGGCCAACTACTATTTCTCCAACTTTTCCAATACCTTCCCCCATAGCGACAAACGCGAAGAAGCCGATTTTATGGCAGCATATAGTTTCTACCAGCTTTCCCCTTCCTATCGACTCGACCAAAGCTATACGCTGAAAGCCATCGATGCCTTTCAGCTGTTTGTCAACACCTATCCCAGTAGCCCGCGCGTACCTGAATGCAACCGGCTGATGGATCAGATGCGCTTGAAGCTCGAGCAAAAGGCCTACGATGCAGCCCAGCTATACTTCAACTTGCGCGACTATCAAGCAGCCATCGTCAGTTTCGAAAACCTATTGAAAGACTTCCCCGAGACGAGAAATGCCGAACGCGTGCGCTACATGCTGGTCAAATCGGCTTTTCTCATGGCCGAAAACAGCATTTACGAAAAGCAAGAAGAACGATTCCACCAAACGATCACATTTGCCAACGATTTTTTGAACAAATACAGCGATAGCGCGTATGCTAATGAAGTACGCGAAATCGCAGCACGAGCACAAGCCACCATAAAACAGTTTGCTAATGACAGATATCAAAAGTAAGACGCAGCACATTTGCCCCGATCTCAAAGCGCGCGATGTCAACCAGTTGGTAGAAAAAACGGGCAACATCTACGAAGCCCTCAACATCATCGCCAAGCGTGCCAATCAACTCTCGCGCCAAATCAAACGCGAGTTGATGGACAAGCTCGAAGAATTCAGTGTGCCTACCGAAACGATCGAAGAAGTCACTGAAAACAAAGAGCAAATTGAAATTTCGCGCTTCTACGAGCGTTTACCCAACCCGGCTACCATTGCTACTGAAGAGTTTCTCAACGATGAGCTCTACTGGCGCTACACCAACAAAAAAAAGCACAAGCGCCAAGAGCATTCCTGATGAGCCGTTTGTCATAGCCCCAATCAGGCATTGATTGGGGCTATGCCCTTTCGCAAATGCCTTTAGTTGGCCGCACCCCCTATTGAAGCCATGCCTTCTGCGCAGGCATAACAAAAAAGGGTTCATCTGTTTTGAAAGGCAAAAAGATCATTCTCGGCATTACCGGCAGTATTGCCGCCTACAAAAGTGCCCTACTGACGCGCTTACTGATCAAGGCTGGTGCAGAGGTACAAGTAGTGATGACTCGTACCGCTACCGACTTTATCAGCCCACTGACACTCGCTACGCTTTCGCAAAAAGAGGTGCTCACGCAAATACACGACCACGGTGCATGGCATAGCCACGTGGCCTTGGGCCTATGGGCCGATGCCATGGTCATTGCACCTGCCACCGCACATACCCTCGCACGCATGGCACACGGCCTGTGCGATGATCTACTTACAGCCATCTACCTGTCGGCCCGCTGCCCTGTATGGGTGGCGCCAGCTATGGACTTGGATATGTGGCAACACCCCGCTACCCGACGCAACCTATCTACGCTGCAAGCCGACGGCGTAGGCCTCATACCTGTAGGTACAGGCGCACTGGCCAGCGGACTGCACGGCCCTGGCCGCATGGCCGAGCCCCAACAAATCTTTGCCTTTCTCGAACAAGCACTTCACCACAGCAGCCAAAGTCTGAATGGCCGCTACGTGTTGGTCACTGCAGGCCCTACCTATGAGCCCCTTGATCCCGTCCGCTTTATAGGCAATCGCGCCACGGGAAAAATGGGTATCTCCCTGGCTGATGAACTGGCACGCCGCGGTGCGCGCGTCCAGCTCATCCTCGGACCTACTCATTTGCGCCCTACCCACCCCAACGTCGTCGTCAATACTGTACAAACAGCCGAAGAAATGTACCGCACGGCTGTTGCTCACTTCCCCAAAGCCGACGCAGCCATATTGGCCGCTGCAGTGGCCGATTATCGCCCTGCACAAATAGCCGATCAAAAAATCAAAAAAACAGATCAAGCCCTCGAACTCAGGTTGGTGCGCACACCAGATATTGCCGCAACCCTCGGCAAACGCAAAACCGACAAACAAATACTGGTGGGCTTCGCCCTCGAAACACACGACGAGCAACAGCATGCACTCAAAAAACTTCGCTCGAAAAACCTCGATATGATCGTGCTCAACTCCTTACGAGAAAAAGGCGCAGGATTCGCGCACGACACCAATAAGATCACCATCTTCACCAAAGAAGGACAAACACATGCCTTCCCCCTCAAACCCAAAACAGAAGTAGCCCGAGACATCGTCGACGTGCTCGAATCACTACTACCCCACGCCTAAGCAAGTGTGCCAATATCCCTTCCCTACCTGCAATAATGTACCACAAAGCGAGTTATAAGCCTACACAATGCCAAGCCCACTGCTGCGCTGCACTTACATAGCTACCTACATTTCCCCGTTTGAAAATTTTATTAGAAATTTTAGCCGCAAAACAGCGACACATGAAGCGATGTATCGTTTGGGCACTCTGCCTCATAGGTTTCTTTCCAGGCATGCAAGCCCAAGAACTCAACGTATCAGTTAAAATTAATACGCCCAAACTCCAACTCGTAGATCCTGCTGTATTCGAAACCCTCGAGCAGACTATCCGAGACTTTCTCAACAATGAGCGTTGGACTGATGAAGTGTATGAAGAAGAAGAGCGCATCCAAGTCGATGTAGTACTCACCATCAGCGAAGAACGCTCAGCTACTAGCTTCAAAGCCGAGTTGGCGATACAAGCAAGCCGCCCCGTCTATGGCAGCACCTATCAAACCCCTTTACTCTCCCATCTGGATAAAGATGTCACCTTTACCTACGAGCAATTTCAACCATTGCAATACAGCCAAAATAGCTTTAACGACAACTTGTCGGCCATACTCTCCTTCTACGCCTACCTTATCCTCGGTCTCGACGGAGATTCCTTCGCTCCTTTTGGTGGTGAACCCTGGTACCAAAAAGCCCAAGACATTCTCAACTCCATCCCTCCCGGTATAGCAGCCTCTAATCCTGGTTGGCGTTCGCTTGATGGCAACCGCAACCGCTATTGGATCATTGAAAACCTCCTCAATCCACGCATGAAAACTTTTCGGCAAGCCTGGTACGACTATCACCGCCTTGGCCTCGACATGATGCACCAAGATGTCATAGCAGCCCGAGGAGTCATCCTCCAAGCACTACAGCGCATCTCAGAAGCTGCCCGCACCTATCCCAATGCTATGATTATCCAGATGTTTGCCAATGCCAAATCCAATGAAATCGTAGAAGTTTTCAAGCCAGCTACCCCTGCAGAAAAAGTCACTCTCCGCCAAGTGATGACTCGTATCGACCCTGCTAATGCCGCCAAATATCGAAATCTCAGATGAATATGCTTGCTCGCATATCCCACCTCTTTTTGCTCCTAATGCTCATGTGCCTCTCGGCAAATACAATTGCTCAACAACAACGCATCAGGTGGGGCACCCGGCTTAAAGAGCCTCGAGGTAGCCGCCTGCGCCAAATCGTAGACATATCAAAAGACGACTTCTTGGCATTACGCTACCGCCCTACGACCGCCTTGTACGCCATTGAACGCTACTGGATTGAGCGCTACGATCATCGCATGCGCTTAAAACGCGCTCAAGCAATTGAACTCAAATACAAAAGCAAGATACAAAACTTTGAAGGGCTATTTCATTGGGGTGGCAAGCTATGGCTACTGACTTCCTTCCACAACAAAGCCAAAAAGGAAGTATACTTGTTCCGCCAACAAATACACAGACGCAGCTTGCGGCAGAATACGCGTAGCATGCGGCTGGTAGCACGTACCCCCGCACCCAAACTCACGCGTAAAGGCCATTTCAACTACTATATCCCGCCCGACAGCAGCCACCTGCTCATATACAACGCCCTGCCCTACCAAAAAGGCCAGCCCGAACAGTTCGCCTTTCACGTATTCAAACCCAACTTCGAGCTGCGATGGGCGCGCGATGTTCGCCTACCTTGGCCCGACGAGCAGTTTAAAGTAAAATCTTACCGAGTAGACCGCCATGGCAACGTGTATCTGTTAGGTGTGCGCTTCTTAGATGACATCGCTCAACAACGTATTGGCCAACCCGACTACCAATACGTAATCCTCGCTTGGTTTGACGATGGTCAGCGCATGGAACAATACACCATCTCGCTCGACAACCGATTCATCACTGACCTGACTTTCCGAATCGGCAAAGATGGCATCATCAATTGTGCAGGTTTTTACTCAGAAAAGGGACCCGGGAATATTAAAGGCACTTGCTACTTGCGCATAGAACCCAGCCAATGGTGCGTGTTAACCCAGCAAGCGACCCCCTTTTCACTAGAATTTCTCACACCCTATTATACTCCGCGGAAGCGCGAGCGCGCACGCCAAGCACAGGCTAAGCAAAACACACTCCGCGCTCCAGAACTATATCGATATGCACTCAATCACCTGATATTGCGCAGCGATGGAGGAGCCGTGCTGATCGCTGAACAATACTATGTGAAAGAGCGCACTACCTATTACGGAAACTATAGCCGTGGCTATAACATACGCCGAGACTTCCTGTATCACTACAACGATATCATCGTGGTCAATATCCGACCCGACGGATCACTGGAGTGGACTGCCCGCATCCCCAAACGACAAATAACAACCAATGATCACGGCTACTTTTCCTCTTACGCCATGGCCACCGTGCAGGACCGCTTCTATTTCATTTTCAATGACCACCCACGCAACTTCGACCAAAAGCGCAAACGGCGTTATACCTTTAAAGGATCGAAGTCCGTAGTCGCCTTAACAGAAGTACGCAAAGACGGCACAACCCACGTCTGGCCGCTCACCTCAACACAACAAGCCGACGTCATGGTCAGGCCCAAAATCTGTCGGCAAATAGGTGCCCGCGACATGGCATTATATGGCGAACGGCGACGCCGCTATCGCTTCGGTTACCTGCACTTTCCTTAGCACAGCCATATCACTACAACAAATGCCATATCAATAACCTGATATAGCAAAAATACGCCAGTCACTGCCGCCTTTACCTCATAGTAGCAGAAACACGCCTGGTCATTTTGAAGTCGCAACAAAATTGAAAACCGCTATGCTAAGCTACAATCTTGGGCAAGTTTGCACCAAGATACTGTGTCCCCAAGCCCCCTGTCGGGCATGCACTTTTCAAAGTTTGCTGTAGCTTCACCCTATCAATTATCGATACCTGGAGATGACTATGTGGACGCGATTGCTTTTTGTAATGGCTGGAGGTGCTATAGGTAGTGCATTGCGCTATCAGGCAGCATGTTGGATGCATCGCCTCATGAACACTACCTTTCCAGTAGGCACCCTGTTCGTCAATGTAGTGGGGTCATTTGCCATCGGCTTGCTATGGAGCTTATTCGAACAGAGCAATCTCTCGCCCAATTGGCGTCTTTTTTTCTTCACAGGCCTCATGGGTGGGTTTACCACTTTTTCTTCTTTCTCACTCGAGACATTGCACTTGCTGCGTACACGCGATTATGGGTGGGCCCTTACCAATATCATGAGCAGCCAAGTGTTGGGGCTTTTGGCTGTAGCCATAGGTTTTGGATTGGGGCGCTACTTCATCAAGCAAATGGGTTAAAAGCATGAAGCACGCTCAATCAGGTATCTTACTGCGCATCTTCATCGGAGAGTCAGATCGCTACGAAGGCCGGCCACTCTACGAAGCCATCGTACATAAAGCGCGTGCACTCAACTTGGCAGGAGCTACCGTGTGGCGCGGCATTATGGGCTATGGTGCCCACAGCCGCCTACACACGGCCAAAGTGCTGCGTCTGTCGGAAGACTTACCCATAGTGATAGAAATCGTAGATGAAGAAGCCCGCATTCAACAACTCATGCCCTTTCTAGATGAAGCTCTACAAGAAGGGCTTATCACCATGGAACGCATACAAGTGATCCGCTATCGCCCTCATGACCAACGCTCTTCCTGAGCCACACTTGCACTTCAGACAAAGTGCTTGAGCATCACCACCTCGCGCTCGCTCAAATAGCGCCAATGCCCGCGACGTAGGCCGCGCTTGTCCAGGCCTGCCAACCAGGTGCGATCTAACTTCTTCACCTCATAGCCCAAATGTTGAAAAATGCGGCGAATAATCCGATTGCGCCCCGAATGCAAGACAATGCCCAACTCATCCTTCCCCCTACCTGCTACGTAATCAATTTCATCTACTCGAATAAAGCCATCATCCAGTTCCAATCCCTTGCGAATGCGATCCAGATCAGCTGCAACTAAAGGCTTATCCAGTACCACGTGATATACCTTGCGTACGCGCTTACTGGGGTGCATCAGCTTTTGCGCCAGCGCTCCATCATTGGTCAACAATAGCAAGCCGGTGCTGTCGCGATCCAGCCGCCCCACGGGAAACACGCGTGCCTGCACCTGTGGCCCCAACAAGTCCATTACCGTTTTGCGCCCCTTTTCGTCATGTACCGTAGTGATTACTCCTTTGGGTTTATTCATCAGGATGTACACTTTATGGGTTTGGGGCTTGATGACTCGTCCCCTATATTTCACTTCATCGTCCGCCTGCACCTGATGTGCTGGATTATCCACCATCTGCCCATTGACCTGTACCAAGCCGCGCTTGACCAACTCAGCTGCTTGCCGGCGCGCTGCAATACCACAATATGCCACATACTTGTTAAGGCGCATAGGCCAGACTTCCTCCTTTTCGATGAAAGGTGGTTGAGCCGGTGGCGTATACGGCTTGAGCCTTTTGTGAAACGATTTCCGACCTACGCTACGACGGAGCTTTCTCAGTTTTTTGGGCATAGGCATACTGTTGTGTTTTGGCTACAGCCAAATAAATTCTCATGGTGCTGTCGCAAAGGTACAATGGTTTTGGCCAGCCTCAGACCGTATAAAAGCCGACCTCAAAGCCCATCCTACAGATATATCCTCCACCGCATACATATGCTATACACTATGAGGCAAAAAAGCGATATTGCGCCACTTACAAGATTCACCGATTACAACGCGCCCATAATAACATATAATGCCCAACCTAAACCGAAATGGCACTATTGGCAATGTGACCACGGCATATATCGTTAAGCACACAGGGATGCAACCCCCTGCAGTTCTTTTCGTTTCAACAGACATGAGTCTACATAACCGATTAGAGGTAATGCATCGCAATCGTCGTATTTGCCCATACGCAAAAAGATTTTTCCTATCAGTATTGGCATGGATCACCTGTATAGGGATGTGGTGTTCTACCCCTTGTACGAGCCAAGCCCAAACAGTCGATCGCTACCGACTCGAGCAAGCAAAACGTTTGTTCGAAGCGGCCCATTATGCCGAAGCCCTCGAAGGGTTTAAACAACACCTTTTGGCCAACCCCGAGGACCTTGCAATTCAGCTTAAGGCCGCTATCTGTCTTTACCAGCTCAACCGCTTGGCTGAAGCTAAAAAGATTCTCCTATTCCTGTCTAAACAACACATCGCGGCACGTCACGAAGCATGGTTCTTCTTAGCACGGGTAGCTCATGCCGAACACCAATTCCGACAAGCTATCGACTACTACAAAGAATTTCTCAGGTTGGCCCCCAAAGATCACGAATATCGCGACATGGTCAAAGACGAGATCCGACGCTGTGCCTTGGGCATGCAGCTCATCGAGCAACCCGAACGCGCAGTAGTGGAAAGCCTGGGCGATGAAGTCAATTCGCCTTACGACGAATTCGCACCCATGCCTAGCCCCAATTACGCCGATCGCATTTACTTCTCCTCGATCCGCACGGGCAATGTAGGCGGTGCGCGCACCGAAGACGGCATTCCTGACCCCACCCTAGGGCACTTCTTCTCTGATATGTTCTCAGCCACTGTACTCAATGGCAAATGGTCGGCCGTCACCCCACTAAGCTATTTGCTCAACAGCCCACAACACGAAGTCGCACTCGACTTCAGCGACGACGGCAGCCGTCTGTATTTCTGGCGCGGCCAAACGCTCTTCAGCGGAGATATCATGGTAGACACCTTCCGCAACTCGCTGGCCCGACAGTACTATACCCCTGTGCATTTCGACGGCCCCATGCGCCCATGGGAAGGCGATTGTGACTTGTTCTTCTTCAACGATACCACGCTGCTATTTGCCAGCCGCCGCCCCGGCGGTTACGGCGGCCTCGACCTCTACATCAGCCAATATCGCCAAGGCCAATGGACAGCCCCAAAAAACCTGGGCCCCACAATCAATTCAGCCTACGACGAACGATCTCCCTTTCTCGCCATTGATGGCCGTACACTGTACTTCAGCACCAACGATAGCCAGCGCAGCATGGGTGGGCTAGACATATTGCGCAGCACCTACAACGATCTGACAGAAAGCTGGAGCACGCCTCAAAACATGGGCTTTCCCATCAACTCCGCAGGCGACGATGCTGCCTTTCGGCTTACCCTCGATGGCTATCGTGCCTTTTTCTGCTCCTCGCGCAAAAGTGGCATGGGCCAACGAGACATCTACATCGCCTACTTCGATCAGGCACGAGAAGAACAGCTCAGCCAATCGTATCCTCCTTCATTCCTCGACGTACCACGTATCAAAACCATAGCAGCAAATACCTCCACTGGTGAAGGCCAGCACCCTGCTCTTTACTCCTCCGATGAGATTGTGGATCTCAATATTGCCCCCCTATACTACAGCACTAACGATCTACTCACCTCGCCTGCCAACCTCAAAATGCTCGACCAGCTGGCTTTCATTGCTAAAGCCTTCCCTCAAGTGCGCATTGCCCTTGCTACTCATACCGACGACGCAACTCCCGCTCCACTCGACATCTTTCTGGCCATCAAGCAAGCAGAACGCGCCATGCAATACTTGATAGAAAATGGTGCCCAACCTCAGCAAATCATCCTTATCGGCCTGGGCAAACAGTACCCATGGGCCCGTACCGACGTGACAGGGAAAAACCTTGAGGCCAATCGCCGCCTCAATCGCCGCATCGACATTGCCCTGGACAGCATCGAGGGGCTACCGTTGCGCCTCCGATATCAAGAAGTGCAAGTGCCCGAAAGCCAACGTGATCCTGCAGGCATATTCTTCGAAAACAGCACCAAAAACCTCCACTTCCGCGTACAGATTGCCCAACTGGAGCAGATGTACCAAGGTCCTTTGCTGGCTTCCTACCCCCACCGCATGGTCGAACGAATTGGCAATTCCCCCAAATATTCATTTATGGTTGGCCTGTATCAGACCTTTGCCTCAGCTCAAGTACTTGCCGACAATTTGGCAATGCAAGGAATCGGAGATGCTCGTGTGGTAGCCTATATTGGCCCCTTCCGCATCGATACAGCAGCCGAGCTCGAGGTGCTCAGAAAAAAGTACCCAGAACTGAACCAGTATAAGCTATAGCAAAAATGAAGAAAAATGGATGCCTAGATCATTGGCAATTCTCAAGCAGTTGACGCAAAATTTGGTTGGCCCGCTTGGGATCGGCCTTGCCCCGCATGCGGCGCATCAGTTGACCCATAAAAAAGCCTATCAAACCCTTTTTGCCCTTCTGATAAGCAACTACCTTATCTGGCCAAGCCGCCAACACCTCTGTAGCAATGGCTTTTAATGCATCCCCATCGCTTTGCTGTACCAGATCATGTGCTTGGGCCAAGTCTTTAGGATGCTGATGTGGCGCCTCGCATAACAACTCGAATAACTCTTGCCAAGCTACAGTGTGCGATATCACCCCTACTACAACCAATTCTATTAGCTCGGCTAAGCTGGTCTGTGGCACGGGGAAATCACTCAGGGTAATTCCCTTGGCCTTACACCACGGCAGCACTTTGTTGATCACCAAATTGGCTGCTTTGTGATGGTGTGGTGTATGTTGGGTCAATGCACGGAAAAAGAGCGCAGTGTCGAGCTGTTCGCTTAGCAAAGTAGCCTCATAATCGCCCAACCCACAACTGATGCGCATCCATTCATATAGCGCCTTAGGCAAAGGAGGCAACTCAGCGCGTACCGATTCGATAAAAGAAGCAGACAACGCTAAAGGTGGCAAATCAGGCTCGGGAAAATAGCGATAGTCATGTGCTGCCTCTTTATCGCGCAAAGGCGAGGTGCGCCCTGTAGCTGCATCGAAGTGCAAAGTATAGCGACCTACCGGCTGGCCACTCTCGAGCAGTGCTATTTGCCGACTCGCCTCATAGGCAATGGCACGTCGGGCATGGCGCATCGAGTTGAGGTTTTTCACTTCACAACGCGTACCATAAGTAGTGCTTCCCTTAGGCCGAACCGAGATATTCACATCACAACGCAAGCTTCCCTGTTCCATGTTACCATCCGAAATACCCAGATAGCGCACTAATTGGCGCATGGCACTCATAAAAGCATCAACCTCATCTGCACTGTGCAGCTCAGGTTCCGTGACCACCTCAAGCAAAGGCACCCCAGTCCGATTTAGATCGATAAGTGAATGCTCGGGATCCTGATCGTGGATACTTTTACCTGCATCTTCCTCCATATGAATGTGATGGATGCCTACTTCTTTCCACTGATCCCCCAACTTAATAGGTAGCACTCCTCCCCCACAAATCGGAACCGCATCTTGCGTGATCTGATAGCCTTTCGGCAAATCTGTGTAAAAGTAATTCTTGCGATCAAACGCAGTGCGCACTGCAATGGTACTCCCCAAAGCCAGCCCCAACTTCACTGCAGCACGCACCTGTGCTTCATTAAGGCGCGGCAAAGTACCTGGGTGCCCCAACGACACTGGACTGGTCTGTGTATTAGGCGGTGCACCAAAAGTAGTAGCATCGCCACAAAAGGCCTTGCTTCGCGTATTGAGCTGTACGTGTACTTCCAACCCAATGATCAGCTCCCATTGTCCTTGCCTCGCCATGATGCTCGCGTATTTGTTGGGCGAAGATAACACATCGCGCAAAGGCAATGCCTTGCTTGACCTGCTAAGCCCCCGATTCCAACGACGCTCCCCTCAACCCGTCAATTAGCCATCTGGGCCTATATCGCACGCATGCCATGGCAAGGGCACCACGTGTGCCCCTCGCTGCTTAAACAGGCGCAACAAGCCATTATGTCCGGGCAAATGGGCCGCACCCACTGCAATCAAAACGGACTTACCCTGCATAAGTGGCCAAGCGCATGCGGCCATTCGCTTATTGTACTCATCGATCAGGGCATGACGGGAGCGCCCCGCCTCTTTGCGCACTAGCCGGTATAACAATTGAATCTCACCTGCCAAATACAAAGCTCGTCTTTTGCGCAAACGCCTGCGAAAACCCGCTGGATGACGTGCAATGCGCTTCAATTCACGCAGTTGTTGTTTCAGTGGAATTTGACGCAAAATGGCCCATTGTGTCTCAAGCTGCTCGAGCCCTATCACCATTTTCCCCTGATCCTGAGCCAACTGCCACAACTCCTCATCGAGCGAACGCCCCGATAAATCCAGTGCCACCCGTGATAAAAGCGCCATGAGCCACAGCGGCGGTACATGATCGAACTGCCGCACGTCGACGCCAAAGGCCTTGTACAACATGCGCCGTAGTTTCTCGTAGTGAGCTGCTGGCATAGCTGCACGCAACGACCACTGCACAATACCAGGCCACAAGGGCTGCACAGGCAATGCCGCACTTAAGTCGAGCTCACAGGCCAATACCTCGCATTGCTCAATCAATTGACGCACGCGGGCTGCACAGGGCAAAAGCGACAATCCAGGCAAGTGCATCGTGCCCAAAACAAACGAAGGAGCAGCTTCACCTGCTCCTTCTATCTTCCACAGAAATGTATGCCTTTCACGCTTAGTAGTCAATAGCCCACCGACTTTACATCAAGACTCGTAGTCGTAAGGGAGAATCTTGGAATTCTTCACCGTAGATAAAGTCATCAACGTCTTGAGCCGCTCAATCTCATCAATTTGCGACAAGCGGAACAACAACTGCTCGTAGGTGGGAATGTCCTTGCAAATGACTTTGATCAAAAAGTCAGCCTCTCCCGTAATGATATAGCACTCTACAATCTCATCAATCGTCTTAATCTTTTCTAAAAAGCGATTGAGCGCATCTTCCTTCTTCCAAGCCAACGATACCAATACAAAGGTCATCACATTGAGGCCAAGTGCCTGTGGATTAACCTCTGCATGGTAGCTGAGGATTACTTTGTTGGCTTCCAATTTCTTCACGCGCTCTAATGTAGGCGCTGGAGACAACCCTATGCGGCGCGATAATTCCAAGTTCGTGATCTTGCTGTTTTCCTGGAGAATGCGCAAAATCTTCAAGTCGATCTTGTCCAACTTGTCCGACATAAATCTTTCATGTTTAATAAAATGCGGATCGGGGCACAAGTTACGTTTAGATCCCAAAAATATCAAAAGAAAATCCCATCCCATCCATCTATAATTTTATTTTGACACCTGTTTTACTTGTTTGAAATAATAAAATTTGGATCACTTTGTAACCTTCCAAGCATATACTGCGTACAAAAATTGAAAAAACAATTTCAAGATTTTTTCAAAATTGCATTTACATTGAATCACATATTGTTATGCCAAAATATTTTTATCACTGTTGTACAGACGAAAATGCTTCTTTACTTTTGACATACAGTACAACCACTTCTGTGGTTGTACTGAACTGTACCATCAAGCATCACACCGATTCGCCCTACTGCACCTCTGCACGTAGGTTTTCTTTGCCTCTGCGGCACACCTAATATCCTTTCCCACAACTTTTTTTCACAAGCACAATAAACACAAACGCTATGGACAGCACTACCCCTCAAGGTCCCATGCACAGCTCCGCACGCTTATTGCAAGACTTACACAAAGAAGCCACCTACTGCGCACGCAACTCCATCGGCTATCTCATACTAGAAGATGAAGCCCTCAAAGGCAATGAAATCACAGTAGCAGGTAAAAAAGTCAAAAACTTTGGCTCGTGTAGCTACTTGGGCTTAGAGCTGGACCCTCGCCTCAAGCAAGGTGCCATTGAAGCTACCCAAAAGTATGGCCCTGCCTTTTCTTCTTCCCGCGCCTTTTTGTCTTCACCCCTTTATCGAGACTTGCAGGGCCTGCTCGAGCAAATGTTCGACCTACCACTCATTATTGCCCCTACCACAACGCTCGGGCATATCGCAGCTATTCCTTCTCTAATCGACGTACAAGACGCCGTCATCTTGGATCACCAAGTGCACGCCAGCGTGCAAAATGCCGTGCGCATCGCCAAATCGGCAGGCACTCATGTGGAAATGATTCGCCATAGCCACTTGGAAAATCTCGAATGGCGTCTTGAGAAACTGTGCAAGCAGTATCGAAATATATGGTATTGTGCCGATGGCGTTTATAGTATGTTCGGCGATACCCTCCCAACCGATGGTATATTGCAACTGCTCGACCAATACGATAACTTCTATACCTATATTGACGATGCCCACGGGGTGAGCTGGCATGGCGAAAAGGGCAAGGGCGTCGTACTAACTCAAGTACCCCATCACGAAAAAATGGTCGTAGCTGGATCGATGCATAAAAGCTTCGGCTCATATGGGGGTATTTTAATTTTTCCCAGTATTGAACTACGCAACTTCGTCAATAATACGGGCAGTACGATGTTCTTTTCCGGCCCCATACCCAATCCTTCGTTGGGGGCAGGAGTACAATCTGCTCGCATACACTTGAGCGACGAGCTACCCTTGCTGCAGGATCGACTACACCAACGCATCGAACAGACCAACCGACTGGCACGCGAACTGGAACTGCCACTCATGGCATTTGAACACACGCCTATTTTCTTCGTTGGCGTAAGTAAAGCACAAGTGGGCTACAAAGTCGTGCAAAAAATGCATCGCAGAGGGTTCTACCTCAATATTGCCACTTATCCCAGTGTGCCGATAAAAAATACAGGCCTGCGATTCACCGTGACCAATCACCACACCCTGGCCGACATTGAACAAATGCTCCACCACTTAAAAGAATCCATCGACGAAGCCCTACAAGAAGAAGATTTTGCGTACGAAGAAATCTACCAAGCATTCAGCAAAATAAAGCCCATACCCAAGAAAGATTCAAAAGTACGATGAGCTACTAATCATGTAACGATACCGATAAGCCATTTATGGGTCTAGGCGAATGGGATGATGTACCCATTCGCCTTTTGATTTGGAGCGAAAATTGTAATGAGTATACGTCCCCCCAAGAGTCCGGTTCCCTACTTGTTGCATTACTAATCAACTACAAATTTCAGCAATTGTGCCACCAATTCGCATGCATAGCACATACGCTCATATGAAGCAAAAGCTGGACGATGTCGTGGCGTGGTTTAGGCCACCCTACCTCGACTCAGAGGAGCACACAGTACAATATCGCCGGGCAGAAACGCTAATTAAAGTACACCTGTTTCTAATTACCAGTGTGGTGCTCATGTTCATTTTCACCTTCACCATTGCACCAGAAAATAAAAATGTACCACTTCATTGGGCTTTAATTACACTTATTTCTTCATTGGTCTTGCTCAAGACCACAAGAAGCCTCGCGTTTACAGGCAATTTTTTAGCAGCAGGGTGGTTTGCTATCTTAGTACCAGCCATCCTGCAGTCAGGAGGGCTCTATTCCGACAACATGCTATGGCTGGCATTGGCCCCAGCCATTGCTGTACTCTTTGCAGCGCGCAAGTGGGGCTTTTTTTGGGCAAGTGTGCTCTTTTTGTTTAGCATAGGGCTGTTCTTCTATCATCTCTACGACGACACTTCGTTCAAGGCACTGTTGCTACAATTCTCCCCAGAGTATTACTTTTTGAGTTTCACGCTTTTTTTTGCCGTTTTGCTAGGGCTAGTCTACATATTTGAACGCGGACAAGAGTTGATCATCGACGCATTGCAAAAGCAAAAAAAGCTTTTACAAGAACAGCAAATGCAGATATCCCGACAGATGGACGAGTTACGCGAAGCCCATCGAAAAATCGAAGAAATCAATGGCCAGCTCGAACAATTTGCCTACGCTGCCTCTCATGACCTCAAAGAGCCCTTGCGCATGATCGGAATGTACACGCAATTGATCGAAAGACAACTCCAAGCCTACCTCAACGACGATACCAAAGAGTTCATGCACTACGTGCGCAATGGTGTTGCCCGAATGCAACGCATGCTCGACGACCTGCTGCAGTATTCCCGTACCGGCCGACATAGCGACATACAAGACAACGACCTCAATGAATTGCTCTTTATCGTACTCAACAATTTAACCGTAGCCATGCAGGAAAGCAATGCATCCATCAGCACTAATCTGCTACCTATAGTACGTGCCTCTGCTACAGAGCTAGTACAACTTTTCCAAAACCTGCTGGCCAATGCCATAAAGTTCCGCAAACCCAACGAACCCCCTCAAATATCGATAACTGCTACTGATGAAGGTACACACTTCCTCTTTACTGTAAAAGACAACGGAATTGGCATCCCTACAGACCAACAAGATCGCGTGTTCCGCATCTTTGAACGCCTTCACAACCACTCAGACTACGACGGGTCAGGCATTGGCCTGGCCACAGTGCGCAAAATTGTCACCAATTTAGGTGGCAAAATCTGGCTGCAATCCACAGAAGGAATAGGCACTACATTCTACTTTACGATACCTACCCAACACATTGTAAGCCACTACCTACACAGCAACTCCAACAAAGTAGCTACTGCCTAAGCACCTAACGCAGCAGCCCATCAGAGCCTTTCGCCCCAATGTGTATATAGCACTATATCTAGCTGACTCCCCCACTGGGTGCGATATGCGCCAAGCAACTGAATTAACTCCTCACGACTCCCATCATCGTAAATGCGGAAAAAAGGCCGCACATACAATGCATCAGCAGGCGGATCAAACACAGGTTGCCCCAATGTGTCTATGGAAAAATAACCATAATATCCTTCCACCACCTGCCAAGAAACCGAAATCGACTCGAGCTCTTGCAAAAAGTCATTCGCAGGCCCTTCAAGCTGGAGCTCATCATAAGCTACATATCCCCAAATGGCATAATTGGGAATCCTGTATAGCTCCTTATGTACCAATTTGATACCCTGGCCACTCGGAAAATAAAGCATATACCTATCAGGACGCACTTCCAATACTCCGCTATAAACCAATACATCCTGGATAAGTATATCCAGCTCATACACATTAGGGATGAGATATCCCAAAGCAATAGCTGCTGTAAGTGGTGAAGGCGGAGTAATACACTCACCTTCAGGTGGAATGAGGCTGTTCAACTGTATTTGCAACTGAGTACCCGTATGATATGTAGCGTAATCTAACTCGTAGTTCTGACAAGGTAAAGGATCTAGCGTAGTTAATAACAGCTGAAACTGCCGCGTAGTAAAATCAAGCGACTCGAATAGATCGAGCTGAAACGCATCTTCCAAGTCCACATATATAGGCCGCGGCTCGTCGCCACTACGACAAGCCCCAGCCATCACTAGAATACAACTCCATATATACAATCGCAGCATCACATCAGGCATCTCAGCGCAGCATTTGGCAATGGCAATGAAGAGTAACTAAAAAATATACACCGAGCGTTTAGCTCAATAAGGAACGCTCTACGAAGTAAATCGCTGCCTATAGCAGGCAAAGATGCACCTTAAAACAGTATAATAAAAACACATATGTGTATGGCGATAGCCAAATCCACAATCACATTTGCTCAAGCTGGGTGAGCAACCACTGCTTCTCCGATAACGTCATGGGCTGGGCAGACTCGATCTCTCTTTTCAGCTCATCGCGTTTGCCTTTGTCAAAAGGATTAAGGCGCACCAAACGGCGCGTCAGCTTGAGAAAGTTTTGAAAATTTGCGCGATGGTACCCCATGACTTTTTTGCGCTGCATATACGTACGCATACTTTCCAACAAGGACTCCAGCGCTTCAAATTCTCCTTCCTCAAAATACATACGTGCCAACATCGTCTTGGCCCTCAAATTGATCAGAATATCATCAAAATCGCTTTGTGCCAAAAGGCGCATGGCCTCATCGTATTCCTTTCTGGCAAAATGCAGTTGCGCGCGGCAATACAATACTGTACTGTGCCTAAACTTCTCTTCTAACAAATGCTGGTACTCATCAATAAAATGGGATACCCACTCAAACTCCCCCAAATACACCCCATTAGTGACTACGTTTCGAAATGTCCACACCGAAATACCCCTAGACTCTATGAGTAGCCCCTGTTCCAGGCCAGACCGGTACAGCTCAAAAGCCTGTCGAATAAAAGACTCCTTTCCTGCATTGATGCGCCCAATGCAATAGTTAATGGCGAACAAGTAAATGTCGCGCATCTCAGCTTGTGGAAACTTGTCGTGATGCTGCTCAATTTGGGCCCGTAGTTCAAAAAAATGGCGCTCTTGTTCGCGATCAGCTAAAGTGTGATAAATGTGATAGTAAATGGCAATGGCTGGATGGCATAACAAGTGGTGTTGCGCTACATGTGCCAGCACAGCATCGATCAATCCAATGCGATAATCGGCCTGATATACCGTTTGATGAGCCAACATCAAACAGCTTTGGCGCAGCTTATCCACGATATACGTCAAGTCCAGTGCATCGGACATTTCCTGTAAGTTCAGGTGCAATCGCCTGAAGCCACTCTGATAGCTATACTGTTCTTGCTCAATCAGGTACTGATTCCGAAAGTACAACTCATTACGCCACGGCTGACGTGCCTGCAGCTTGCGCACTTGTTTCATCGTCGATTCGAAGAGCTTATCCAACCCCCTACGACGAAATACACTGGCCAAAGTCGTCATAGTGCGCACCCTATCGGCTATAAGTGTATGGTACAATAACATGTCCTCCACAGCCTTAAGCAAGAAATGCATCACTTGACGCATGCGTTCATCGTCATAGGGCACTGTACCGAAAATTTGTTCCCATACTGCTTCTTTACGCAATGCATCAGGTCGTGACAAATGCCCCTTCTCCGAAAGATAACGTGCCAACCGACGCACATCCTCACGCTGATTGTGCGCTGGAGATTCAAGCCATTTGTGCAAGGCACGCCATTCCTTCTGGTCTAGCGTGCGCAACAAAGTGACAAGCCTACTTCGATACATGAGCAGATCGTTCAACAAGTTCAATTGCAACACCGACGGCAAATTACGCACAATCATCTAAAAACCAACAACTTGAAATTAAACATTTCATCCACACTACGTAAAAACCTTTATTTTTTTCTCAACAATTGCCGTTTTTTGTCTTTGAAACGAGAAAAAGTAATGGCCACATTTGTATCGTCAATGAGTAGCAAGCTACACAACAACTACCCATCCATCATGAAAAAAACGCATGCAATCACAAAGCATTTACCCCTTACACTAGCAATGGTGGTTGCTTTCGCGTGCCTGAGCGGGCTACTTGTTGCTCAAGGTGGATGGGAACTTTACTATGGCGGCAGTGCAGAAGATTATGCAGAAGGCATTGTCCAAACCCGAGACCACGGCTTCATTATCGCAGGTTACAGTGAATCATTTGGTACCGACAACGACTTAGACGTCTATCTGATCCGTACCGACGTAGATGGCGAAATCATATGGATGAAAGTCATCGATGAAGGGTGGATCGAACATGCCTTCGACATCATCCATGCCACTGATGGCGGTTACATCGTCGTAGGCGACATTACGACCAACGCACTTACGCCTTCGGACATGTACATGCTTAAAATAGACGAAGGCGGCAACGTACTATGGACACGCCAATTTGGTGGCAACGGCGCCGAACAGGCTTTCGCAATCACAGCCACACCTGATGGTGGCTATCTGTTGGTAGGGCGTAGCGACAGCTTCAGTAATGGTGAAGACGATATCTACATCGTCAAAACCGATGCAGCAGGGAACTTTCAATGGGATCAGGTGTATGGCGATGACGATGACGAGATAGCCAATGACGTGATTGCCCACAATGGGGGGTTTGCCATTGCTGCCGCACAATACGTCCCTGGCGATCCCAGCCCCAACGCATGGTTACTACTGCTCGATGCCAATGGCCAACTCATACAAGACTTCATCTATGGCGCACCGAATGTGCGCGAAGAGGCTTTAGGCATCGCTCCCACACCCGATGGCGGGTTGATCATTACCGGATTATGGGGCAACAATAGCGATGCTTTTCTGCTCAAAACCGATGCCAATGGCAATCAGCAGTGGATAGAAACCTACGGAGGCGCCTTTGCCGAAATTGGTCGCAGCGTACACCAACTCGAAAGTGGTGACTTCGTAGTGGTAGGTACCGCCGAAGTCAATGCCTTTGATGCAGATATATATCTGTTCCGCACCTCATCTTCAGGACAACTTCTGTGGGAAAGGCACATAGGCCGCAACACCCATTGGGACGAAGGTAGCGACGCCATCCTCACCGCTGACGGAAGCATTGCCATTGCAGGCATTAACTCATTGGCTGCCGTGTTTATCAACGACGTGACTTTGGTCAAAGCAGATCTGCAAGGCAATGTGCGCACCAACTACTTCCTCGGCAACGTGTTCTTTGACACTAACCAGGATTGCAATCTCGACCCCAACGAGCGCGGCTTAGAAGACTGGATTCTCAAAGCCACGGGGCCCAATGGCACCTTTTACGCCTCTACCGATGCCCAAGGCAATTATTCCATGCGCCTCGAAATGGGCACCTACAACCTGGTGCTCGTACCACGTAACCCATACTGGAGCTCGTGCGTAGATACATTCCACAATATCCACGTCACTGCCGATTACGACAGCCTCTTCTTCGACTTTGCCGTGCACAAGCAAGTGGCCTGCCCTGCCCTACAAGTAGACGTGAGTACAGCCGCTGCCGTAAGTTGCCAAACCAATACTTGGGCAATCAGCTACTGCAATCAAGGGCCTACCGACGCCCTCAATGCACGCATCGAGCTCATATTGAGCAAAGCACTGACTTTCGAAACAGCCTCGGTTCCCCCAACACTCATTCAAGACAGCCTCATAGTCTTCGAATTGGGCACTATACCTGCAGGCGACTGTGGGCGACTGACTATGGACGCCTTCCTCGACTGCACTGTTCAACCCCAGCAAGCTGTCTCTGTATGGGCACACATCTATCCCGATAGCATTTGCCTTCCGGCAAACCCTGCATGGGACGGTGCGAGTATACGCGTATCGGGCCAATGTACTACTGACTCGGTGCGCTTTACCATCGAAAATGTGGGTAGCGGTGATGCCAGTCAGCCGCTACGCTACATCGTCATTGAAGATGTCATTCTGCGTAGCGACGAAAGCCACCAAATGCAAAGTGGCCAGAGCATGACGCGGGCATTCGCGCGCAATGGTGCAACCTGGCGTATTGTCGCACAACAATCACCCTTCCACCCAGGAAATAGTTACCCCACTGTCGCAGTGGAAGGGTGTGCCGATGCTGGCATGCCCTTCTCAACCGGCATGGTTACCCAATACCCTGAAGACGAAAAGGACATCTTTCAAGCCATCGATGTACAGGAAAGCGTGTCCCAAATACAAGACGCACCCTTACTGCGAGGCTATCCCAAAGGCTATGGTGACAGCATGTTCATCACACAAACAACCGATATCGACTATGTGGTGCGTTTTGTCAATAACGGATCAGATACAGTAACACGCATAGTAATACGGGACACGCTTTCGCCATGGCTATCTGTAGAATCTATCGAGAAAGGAGCCAGCTCACATCCCTATGACTTAATCGTGTACGATCAGGGGATTGTGAAGATCGTGATCGAAGATATTATCCTGGCAAGCAACGGCTCGGGTTCAGGTACTTCGGGAGGATTTGTGCAATTCCGCATATCCCAAAAACCGGCTAACCCTTCCGGTACCCACATCTATAACCGAGCTGTTGCCTATGTCGGATACGAACCACCTCAAGAAACTCCCACGACACTACACATCGTGGAAGGAGGTGAATTAACAGACTTCCTCGTCATTACGAGTACAAGCCAACCCAACCTGCCCGGCTTGAAGGTGCATTTGTGGCCTAATCCTTTTAGGGCTACTTGCGAAGTAAAACTCGAAGGCGCACCCTGGCAGCAAGCACAATGGGAAGTCACAGATCTCACAGGACGTACGCTCTTGCAAGGCCGATTTGTAAATGGCCAAACCAAAGTAAATGCCACGCATTTGCCCAAAGGCATGTATCTATTCCGCATCTATGCCAATGGGAACACATGGTACACTGCAAAAATGATTGCCCAATAAGGCATATTATCCCTTGAATGTATCCAAATCTACCTGCGACTGAAAAAGTTCAGTCTACATCTCAAAAACCGATTACAGTACCTGGTTGCCGCCAGGGCCACCAGGTACTTTTTCCCATGAATCCACATGGGCCCAAAAAACCAAATCCCCCCTCATTGAGGGGGGAACCCAAACTTGGATTCGTTCTTTTTATGAGATTATAATTTGTTAGTAGCATTTTGCCGCATCCCTGACCTGGATGCGGCCTTTTGAAAAAACCGCCAAAAGCTGGCGTTAAAATAAAGGGATAATTGCTTTTGGGCTAGCTTTTCCGAACGTGCGTATGCCCACTGCTTAGCCTAAAGAGCTATTCACAAAATATTTACGGTTTGTCTGCGTTTATTATCTGTAAGTAACAGGAGTAGCTGTAAGATAGCTGGAATATTTATCAAAACAATTTGAAACCTTAAAAACTCTTTTTGAGTATCAATAGGGTACAAATGTGTTAAAGTTTATCTAAGAACCTTTTTTGGCAAACTTTTTGGCCAGTTACTTCAAACAAACGCAGACGATTGCCGTTAAGGAGTTTGGATTCGTTTTTTTCATGAGATTATAATTTGTTAGTAGCATTCGGTCGCACCTTGAAAAGGGTGCGACTTTTTTTTACCTTTACCGCACCTCCCTAAGCAGACAAAACTGCTTTTATCCCCTTTCTTTTGTTGTACAGTAGAAGTAGCATTTTCCATTTCCCCTTGCTTTTCGGGCAATTACCGAGCTATTTAGGCCAAAGTCCGAATTCTGCCCCCTATGTAAAATGCTTCCCTGAAATTGCAGCCTCAAAGCCCTTTTTTATATTCTTTTGTTAACCAAACCTTTAACCATGAAGAAGCTACTTTTGCTTGCCACACTTTTCCTCGTACTTTCTGGCATCCAAGCCCAAAACCGCAATAACACCGTACAGTCAGGTGACCAAAACAAAGCCGCCATTGAGCAAAGTGGGCGCAACAATACGGCCAACCAGGTGCAATCAGGTGACCGCAATCAGGCTGTAATCAAACAAACCCAAGCCCAAGGCAACACGATAAACTTGAAACAATCGGGCGACGACAACGCTGCAGCCATCTCGCAAACTAGTGGTGCCAAAAACAACCTGGTCAACGTCAATCAGGCAGGCGACAAAAACAAAGTAACCAGTGTACAGGCAGGCGCCCAAGGCAACAAGACAAACCTCAACCAGGCAGGCAATGCCAATACCATCTCGGTATCTCAGCTTGGTGCAGGAGTACGCGGTAATGAGATCAACGTCAGCCAGGCAGGAGACAAAAACACCGCAGGTGTGAGCCAATCGGGAAACGTTGTGAACAACAAGATCAATGTGAGCCAAGCAGGTGACTTAAACAAAACCACCGTAAACCAGTCTGGCGATATCTCAGGCAACAGAATCAACATTGGTCAGGCAGGTGATCGCAACACGGCCACTGTAAGCCAGTCCGTATCTGCCCAAGGCAACCAAATCAACATCAGCCAAGGCGGCGATCAGAATAGTGCAGCGGTGGGACAGACTCGCACGAAAAATACCATAGTCAACATCAGCCAAGACGGCGACCTCAACGCGGCTAAAGTGACTCAAAGCCAAGCTACCAGTACGGTAGTAGATATCAATCAGAGCGGCGATCGAAATGCGGCCGATGTCACCCAGACAAAGACATCAGCAAGCAAGGTCTATATCGAGCAGTCAGGCAATAAAAACCAGGTTGGAGTATTACAGGAAAATACCACACAAAGTAGCGCGGTTATCGTCCAGCCCGGCAATTCAAATACCGCTACTGCTGTGCAAAGTGGTGCCAAGCTGAGTAGCACGGTGATTAAGCAATCGGGCAACTTCAACTCTGCCAAGACCTACCAGACTGGTGTAAATAACCAAAGTAATATCCTACAGAGTGGCAATAAAAACCAAGTGATTGTAAAGCAGACCGGTAATTGATGCCAAGAGGCACTTGACAGACTTATGCAATTTTCCCCAAAACAATCGAAGAACAGGTTTCAGGTCCGCGCACTTGAAGCCTGTTTTTGTTTATTGATTGGTCTTTTCCGCTAAAGCAAACCACTGTTCCTCTAGTTGCTCGATTTGTACCTCTACTTCTTTAAGCTGCTGCGCCAGCTCCCCAATCTGTTCAGGTGCCAGATCGCTCTGAGCAAAGGCCTGATGCAGTTGGGTGCGCTGTTGCTCCAACTTGCCAATTTTTTTCTCAAGGCGACTCATTGCTTTGCGTTCTTCAAAAGTCAGACCTCCATGTACCTGTTTGGCTTTCTTTTGTGTCCTTGCCGTCGTAGCCGTACTGCCAGCCGTGCTACTAGTGCACATTGCTACTTTCTGTTGGGCTCTATAAGTCGTATAGGAACCATTGAAATCGCGTATACGCCCATGCCCTTCAAAGACAAACAAGTGATCGACGAGCTTGTCGAGAAAATAGCGATCGTGCGATACTACTACTACACAACCTGTAAAACGCATCAGCCAATCTTCCAATACATTGAGTGTAAGTATGTCTAGATCATTGGTAAGCTCATCGAGTATTAAAAAGTTGGGATTGCGCATCAGCACCGTAAGTAGGTGCAAACGTCGTTTCTCACCACCACTAAGTTGCGACACATATACTTGTTGATGCTTGCGGTCGAACAGAAAACGCTCGAGCAGTTGAGCCGCTGTGAGCTTCTTCCCCCTTTCCAGTGGAATGTACTCGGCAATATCAGTCACCACGTCGATGACGCGTTTATCTTCATCCAGCTGAATGCCTTGTTGTGTGAAGTAACCAAACTGTACTGTACCACCTGCCACTACTTTGCCACTATCTGGTTTTTCCAGGCCCATGAGCAAGCGCAAGAATGTGGTCTTGCCTACGCCATTAGGCCCCACTATACCCACTTTTTCACCTTTGCGAAACTTGTAAGTAAACTGATCTACAATCTTAAGGGTACCATAGGCCTTACTTATGTGATGACATTCCAAAATTTTGCCACCAAGACGAGCTCCTTTCACATCGATTTGGATCTCTTGACGCGCTATCTTGCGCGTAGCCTGCTCGGCCAGCTGGTGGAAGCGCTCCATGCGGGCTTTGGCCTTAGTACCTCGAGCTTTGGGCATGCGGCGCACCCACTCCAACTCGCGTTGATACAGCTTTCTCGTCTTGTCCAACTCTGCTGCTTCTGTCTCATGTCGCATCGCCTTTTTTGCCAAAAACTCGCTGTAGTTGCCTGCATATTTGTACAACTTGCCGCCATCGAGCTCCACAATGGTATTGCACACGCTTTCGAGAAAATACCTATCGTGCGTGACCATAAAAAGCGTGCGATTGGACTGTGACAAAAAGGTTTCTAACCACTCAACCATATCGAGATCCAGATGGTTAGTGGGCTCATCGAGTACCAACAATTCGGGCTCTTCGATGAGCAAGCGCGCCAACGCCAAGCGCTTGAGCTGACCACCCGACAGTGTATCCAGAGTTTGATCCAGTTGGGTGACCTTGAGCCGAAAGAGTACTTCTTTCATTCGCGCCTCTGCATCCCATGCTTGCAGATCATCCATGCGGGCCAGCAAGCCTTCCATAGTTGGGGCATCAGCCCCCAGTAAAAGGCCTTTTTCATATTCGTACAAAGCCGCTATGGCTGGATGATTGCTGCGCAACACCGCATCGAGCACGGTGTGTGCCCCGTCGAACTGGGGCTCTTGAGGCAAATATCCCAGCTTGATATCCGGATGAATCCACACCTTAGCGCCTTGCCCCTCTGGCGGCTCCTTACCAGCAATAATGCGCAATAAAGTACTTTTACCACTGCCATTTTTGGCCACCAACGCCACCTTATCGCCTTTGTTGAGGCGCAAGTTCACATTCTGAAAGAGCACCTTATCGCCATAGGCCCTCGATATTTGCTCCAGCGTCAAGTAATTCATCGCACTACAATTTTGCTGCTTTTAGGCAAAAATAGGTCGCTTGCTCACTCATCAAATCTCATTGCAAAAAATGCCGACTCCTTACAGAAAAGAGGAGCCGGCAAATGGCATGCAAGTGTCGGTCGTATAGGAAAACTACTAATCAGTTGTACACAATGAGATCATGCATAATTTGCAAAGTCTGAGCTATATACACATCTTTTTTCACATTCTTGACCCATTCTTCATTGCGTGCTCTTCTTCCCTCGTCGCTATTGATGTGAGGCAAATCTTCTTCCAAATTGCGCACTACCGGCACTACTTCGCGATCGAACAACTTGTTGTAGGCCTCCAAGTAAGCCTCCGTACGTGACTCTTCTGCCTCCCATTGAGCCATATTGAGTGGATGGCCTGTATGCTCTTGTTGGTCCTTGACCCAACGGGCATGCTCCAGTATTTTTTGAAAAATGCTGTCTTGCTTCATGCGAGCTACAGCTGCTTTTTTGATCTTATCCAAATGCCTAACGACAAACACATCTTGTTCATAAGGCACTGGATCTATCTGTGACCAAGGAAGAGGGAAGTCCTGTTCCTTCTCACCTACTTCAATATACTGATATTGATCGGGCAAATTGATGTCAGGTGTGACGCCACGTAGCTGCGTCGCTCCGCCATTGATGCGGTAAAACTTTTGCATCGTGATCTTGATTTGCCCCAATGGTTTAATATCGTTATGGCCGGGCAAAGCCTGGTCGAGGTCGAAAAAGCGCTGGACGGTACCCTTGCCAAAAGTCGATTTGCTACCGACAATGACGGCACGCTTGTAGTCTTGCAGCGCTGCCGCCATAATCTCGGAAGCTGAGGCACTGAAGGAATTGACCATTACAATCAGCGGGCCATCCCACTGCACGCGGCTATCCTCGTCGTCCAAGATGATAGGTCTACGCCCCCTGGATTTGACCTGTACAATGGGGCCTTTCTCTATGAACAAGCCCGTCATTTGCACCACATCGCGCAAGGAGCCACCGCCATTGTTGCGCAAATCGATAATGATACCAGCTACTTGGTGTGCCTTGAGCTTGTCAATTTCCTTAGCCACATCACGGGCACACTGGCGCCCTGAAGGGTCGTTGAAATCGGCATAAAAACGAGGCAACCAAATATAACCAACCACCTCACCCTGTGGGCTTCCGAGCAGTAAGGACTTGGCAAATCCTTCTTCAAAAATGACTACATCGCGTACAATTGTAATGTCCTTAATCGAGCCATCGGCTTTTTTTACCGTAAGGGTCACTTTAGTGCCTTTAGGCCCTCTGATGAGCTGCACTACTTCGTCGAGTGTCATGCCCGTCACCTCTACGGGCTCCTCTCCTTCCTGTGCCACTTTCAATATGCGGTCATTTTCTTCTAATTCGCCTTCTTTCCACGCAGGCCCACCCACTACTACTTCAACCACTTTGGTGTATTCACCATCAGCTTGTAGGCGAGCGCCTATACCTTCGAGTTTTCCCGACATGCTAATGTCAAAGTTCTGCTTGTCAATGGGCTTGTAATAGCTCGTATGCGGGTCAAACACATTGGTAATGGCATTTAAATAGACGCTGAGGTGATCGGGGCGTTTGCGCTTTTTCAAACGTATGTACCAGTTGTCCATCATCTTGCGTACCTCCTCGCGAGCCATAGCCTCTAGCTCTTCAAAGCTTTTGCCGGCCAGCTCCTCATCCTCGCCCTTCTTTTGCTGTTCAAGCTTATCGTGCAGGCGCGTCAGCGTTTCGTACTTGAGCCATTTGCGCCAATACTCGCGCAAATCCTGGTCATCAGCTGCCCATTGGCGCTTGTCGCCATCCAATTCGACAGTTTCTTCTTTTGAAAAGTCAAAAGGCTGCGCCAGAATGTCGCGATACCAAGCCTGTGTCTTGTCTATAGCTGCTTGATACAGCTCAATAGAGCGATCAAAAAAGTCGTATCGTCCTTCTTTGACCTGGTCATCCAGTTGAGCTTGCCACTGCTGCAACTGAGCTACATCTTCAGCTGTCAGCCAACGCTTGGCACCATCCAAACGCTTCAGATAAAGATTCCAAGCCTTTTGGGAAAAGTCGTCATTCACTGCTTTAGGTGAAAAGTGGAAGCGATTGATACCTTCCATCATGGTATGGATCAACACTGCTTCTTTCTCGGCATTTTTCAAGGGGTGGTACCAGCCTAGCCACATCAGCACTGCGATAAATAGGCTGAACATCAAGGGTCCGCGATATTTCATGATGAGTTTTTTGAGAGTTTTCATTTTGCATTACTCAAAAGGCCATTCCTACAACGTACTTTCACCTCACCAAGTTGTGAGATACCACTCATGTGAGAGCAAAGATCGGCCACCTTGTGGCTACCAACCTTCTTTTTTTTTGCATAACCGTCGAGCAAAGGCCATTTTTGCCACCAAAATATTAAATCATTTTTCATACATTCATTAACTTCGTGCAAGACACACAATTCATGGATAGCACCACACCTCAACATATAGAAGGACAGATCGTTTCGCTACATGAGCGGCGTATCTATCCAGGCCGAATCGTGGTAGAGGCGGGAAAAGTTGTTGCTATAGAAGAAGACGCAACTATACCCGCACAAAGTTACTTATTGCCAGGCTTCGTCGATGCCCATGTACACATCGAAAGTTCTATGCTTGTACCTACAGCGTTTGCTCGCCTGGCACTGCCCCATGGCACGGTAGCTACGGTGTCAGATCCTCACGAAATTGCCAATGTATTGGGTGTCTCTGGCGTGTTATTCATGTTAGACAATGCCCGACAAAGCCCGTTAAAATTTCACTTTGGTGCACCTTCTTGCGTGCCGGCCACCACCTTTGAAACGGCAGGTGCAACACTGGGTGTTGAAGAGGTGCGCACGCTTTTAGCTCGATCAGACATATGGTACTTGGCTGAAGTGATGAACTACCCAGGGGTATTGAAACGAGACCCTGAGATCATGGCTAAGATCGAAGTGGCACACCAACTGAGCAAACCCGTAGATGGCCATGCTCCTGGTTTGCGTGGGGTGGAAGCACAACGCTATGCACAAGCTGGCATCAGCACCGACCACGAATGTACTACCATTGAAGAGGCACGCGACAAGCTGGCTGCAGGCATGCATATACTGATTCGCGAAGGTAGTGCTGCCAAAAATTACGAAGCTTTGGCCCCCTTATTCGCTGAAGCTCCTCAACGCCTTATGTTCTGTTCTGACGACAAACACCCCGACGACCTCATTCAGGGCCATATTAATCAGCTGGTAGCACGTGCCTGTGCGGATGGCTACGACCTTTTTGACGTGTTGCATGCAGCTTGTCTCAACCCTGTAATGCATTACCAGCTTCCTGTCGGTACACTGCGTTGTGGTGATCCTGCCGACTTAATTCGCGTACGCGACTTACGCACTTTTGAGGTACTGGAGACTTGGATCGACGGCACATGTGTGGCACAAAACGGCGAGGCACTCGTGACAGCCCCTTCGGTAAATCCCATCAACCGGTTTGACACCTCGCCCAAGCAAGTAACTGATTTCTCCATTGAGGCCAAAGGCTCCCGCATGCGCGTCATTCAAGCTATCGATGGCTCTTTGTTGACCAAAACTGCTTTTTTTGAACCCAAAATTGAGAATGGCAAGGCTGTTGCAGATATATCACGCGATTTGCTCAAGATTGCCGTAGTGAACCGCTACGAAGATGTATCACCTGCTTGCGCCTTTGTATGGGGGTTTGGTCTGTCGCAAGGTGCCATTGCCTCGAGTGTGGCACACGATTCGCACAACATCATCGCCGTGGGGGCAGACGATGAGTCACTTTGTCGGGCTATCAACCTCATTATCGAATGCAAAGGTGGCATTGCCGCCGTCGGTGCACAGGTCGAACACCTTTTGCCCTTGCCTATAGCAGGCTTAATGACTGCTGCTGATGGAATACATACCGGCACGCAATATGAACAAATCGATGCCTTTGTCAAAAACACTCTGGGCTGTAAGCTCACAGCTCCTTTTATGACGCTGTCGTTCTTGGCGTTGCTGGTTATCCCTCAGCTAAAACTCAGCGACAAGGGGTTGTTCGATGGTGCGCAATTTGCTTTCGCAACTCTGTTTGAAACCTAGAGCTATTTGCCCCAGTAGGAATCCACGGGTAGCACACGAGCTACTTGTACCGTCACATTGTAATAAAAAAAGGAAATATTTACCCATACATCTTTTACTTACTTAGTGCCCATGAATACTCGACGACTTAACGAAACGCTCCTACTACTTGTCACATGTATGATGACGGGCTTTTCTTATGCACAGGCCCCTACATTTCAAATCGAGAAACTGCCACCGACCGTTAATACTCCTACC
Source organism: Saprospiraceae bacterium (assembly GCA_026982695.1). Lineage (GTDB taxonomy): Bacteria > Bacteroidota > Bacteroidia > Chitinophagales > Saprospiraceae > WFYJ01. The sequence continues at coordinate 54,837 of JALSGS010000007.1, read as the reverse complement.
TATGACGAAATCTCGCCTGTCATTAGTCGAGATGGGCATACATTATTTTTCACACGTGTAGGCTCTCCCGATTTCGAGCATACGCTTATTGTCAATGGGGTCGATCGGGGTAAAGATCCGTTCATAGAAGTGATCTTGAGTGAGGTGTACAGTGCATTGGCGCAACGCCCTATATTGGACGCCATCGCCTCCGAATTCAATCAAGATGTATGGATAGCAAAGAGTAGCGACGGGCTCTTCGATCAGGTCTATCACCCAGGCCCCCCTCTCAACAACGCGCTACCCAACAGCATATGCGCCATCACACCCGACCCCAATCGCTTTGTCATCATCAACCAGTTCCCACCAGAAGGCGGGATGGAAGAAGGCTTTTCTTATATCCGCCGCATTAGCGATACTTTATGGGAAGATCCCCAGCCCTTTTACATTGATGACTACTACAATCTTAGCGATGCCGTAAGCCTTACTATGAGCAGTGATGGTACCGTCATCATCATGTCGATAGAACGCCCCGATGGCCATGGCAATTCCGATTTGTACGTAAGTTTCAAAGTAAGCGATGAATTTTGGACAGCTCCTGTAAACTTAGGCGGCGGTATCAATACAGCTTTTCGAGAGACGGCGCCCTCTCTATCCGACGATAAGCGCACGCTGTACTTTTCTTCGAACCGTGCAGGCAACAATGATATCTATTTTGCCGAAAGGCTAGACGAGACCTGGACACGCTGGTCACAGCCCGAGCGCCTGCCACCCCCTATTAACTCGCCTTACGACGACAGCAACCCTTCCTTCAACACGGCATCTGGATACTTGTACTTTACTTCTATGCGCGACGGCACCAGCGATATCTACCGAGCTCGCATTCGCGAACCTAAGAAAACACCTGAAGTGGTGGTAATAGGAAAAGTGATCAACTCGCATACGCGGCGGCTCGAACCGGCCAAAATTTGGTTTGCTACCACCTCCGCAGGCCCTTACGACGGCTTTTACTTTAGCAATGATGGCACCTTTCGCCTTACTGTCAAAGTAGGTGAAGTCTTCCGACTCAAAGCTGAAAAAGCACAATTCATAGGCCACGAAGTAATGCTCGACTTTAGGGATCATCCAGGTACTGTGCCAGAATATGAGGTTGAATTACTCCTCGATCCCATACAGACCTATGCGCGCATTACTATGGATCCCATCTACTTTGTACGCTCTAAAGCTGAAATCAAACCGGACTCTTACGCTGCTTTAGACAAACTAGTAGAAATACTTAAAAACTACCCAGATTTGCAAATAGTCGTTGAAGGGCATACCGACAATGTAGGGCGCCCCCAAGACTTACAGCGCCTCTCAGAGCACAGAGCGCTAGCCGTAAAAGATTACCTAGTAGTGCAAGGAATCCGCCCCAACCGAATCACCACCATAGGCTATGGAGCAAGTCGTCCTGTAACCGATAATGCTGATGAAGCGGCCCGTGCTCGAAACCGACGTGTAGAAGTGCGCATTACGCGTACGGGAATCCGCATGGATCCTCTCACCCAAAAAGGTGGTAACTAAATAAGATGCACGAGTATATAGCGAGCGCAGAGGTAGGGCCGACGCTACTTTATCTCGTCGTGTGGCACAAGGTCCATTTGAGAAAATCAGATAAGACTTTTTTCCAAGTATGTGGTTTATGGCGGCCACCTTGTACTTCCACATAGCGAATATCCGCATCGGAGTATCCCTTTTTTCTGAGTATGTCGATAAGATCGAACGTATCCCCTATGGCATCAATAACGCCGTCCCCATCGCGATCAGAAGTCTCTTCGCCGGTACCTGCTTCAAACCAAAAGCGCAACCCCGGACGCAAAGCGGTTTGACGTACCATGTGGTGTACGATGCGATGGGCATTGGGTACCACAGGAGTCCATGGTTAACTGCGCCACCACAATGAACCGGGAAAAACGCCTACTTGGCCAAAGAGTTCGGAGTGATGCCACGCCAAATCAAACGCAGACAGGGCGCTGAGCGAAAAACCCGCCACTATATGAGCTTGTGCCTGTGGCAATAACCGAAATCGGCTATGGAGCCAAGGCCATAATTCTTCCACTACAAAACGAGCATGGTTTTGTGCCCTGTATCCCCTCTTCTCGTAATCGGGCTGACCAGAAATGCCGTATTCCCACAACCTTTGGCTCGACGCATGCAGCCCCACTGCGACAAAGTGGGGTACAACACAGGTACGCCAAAGTTGACACACCATTTGGCGAAAGCCCATACGAGGCAAATCTTGCCCATCATGAAATATCACCACTGAGAGCGGTGAGCCCACATGGCGATGCCATCTCCATGGGTGATACACATCGCACCGTACACAACGAGATAAATGGCCACTCCATAGGTGGTAACGACGCCAAGTGACTGTACAAGATTTCATTGTTCAAAGAAAAGGTACTCTCATAAAACTAATCCGTGAAGTTATATGGGAACATCAGTTCACTCATGTATGAGGCAGCATATGAAGTATACTGATCGTTGGAATACAAATTGTAACAACTAATGGCGAAGTTGCGCTTCGGGTGGTGTTTAGATTATTTCAAAATGGGTGCATTACAGTGAATCAACCAACTGCTATTTGCTCGCATATTATGCCGTACTCGGACACACAAAAAAGTAAGCCTCCACTTTGAAATAACAGTTTGTTTGGAGTTTGGCGTAGGCCATATTATTTTTACCAATACCCCAAAGATGGTAGGCCATCGGGGGAACCTATTTCAGTGACCAAATAGCAGTAATGGATCTTACACTTCCACTCGAGTACCAAGAGGAGGATCTTATCCGTGCCTGTGTGCGCAAAGAACGATGGGCCCAACGCATCATCTATGAGGAATACTTCAGCCAAATGATGTCTGTGTGTCTGCGCTATGCCGGTAGCAAAGATGAAGCCCTTGACATTTTGCACGAAGGCTTTATCAAAGTATTCAAACACATGCACAAATACGAGCCAGGTACTTCTTTAGGTGCCTGGATGCGGCGCATCATGGTCAATACTGCCATTGACTACTATCGCAAGCAAGTGCGCCGGCGTACGGAAGACATCGATACAGCTTATGATTTGAGCAGCTCAGCCGCCGATGCAGTGAGTCAAATGACAGAGCAGGAAATTCTTGAGGCAGTACAACAACTCAGTCCTGTATACCGAGCTGTTTTCAACCTGTATGTCATTGAAGGTTACTCACATAAGGAAATCGCTCAGATGCTACAGATTACAGAAAGCACTTCGCGCTCCAACTTAGTAAAAGCACGAATGAAGCTACAGGAAATTTTACTGGCCAAAGAAGGGAAAAACACACATGGAGTATAACGCCTTTGACCACATATTGCGCAAAAAACTACAGCAACTGGACCCACCTTATGAGCCTAGCTCGTGGGAGCACCTGGAACAACGCCTAAAGAGCTTGGGGCTAACCCGAGATCCCCAAGACCTCAGTGAAATAGTGGCCTACAAACTTCGGCAACTTGAAGAAGAAAGACACTTCAATGCCGATTGGGATACCTTTGCTCAAATGCTGGCACACGATGAGGCCGACGCCACGACCCGCTTCGACGACCTGACTCGCCAAAAACTCAAGGGCTATCGTCCCAAGGTGCCATCCGATTGGCCGCGCATGCACTATTTAATCGAGCAACACCTTACGATTCACGGGCGTTTGCACCGCTACGGTGTACCGCAGATCATATTGGTATTGCTCCTGATCTTTACACTATTCCCTTACGTAAAACTCTGGATGCCCAATGTGAGCTGGGATTTAAACCCCACAGAACTAGCTGCTACAAAAGCAATACCTCAACCCCAAATAGTGGCCATACAGCCTCTAAGAAAAGAGGGGCCCTCTCTACCCTCCACAACAGTAACCACCGCGACTGCATGTGTGCATCGCTCAAAGACAGCTGCTCTATTTCCACCTGCCATACCTACTTCATTTCCATCTATTGAAACGCCAACGCCGCACACGCACCAGCCAAAGAAATTGATGCAGCGCATATCGCAAGAGCCCCCTTCCTTTACCCCTAGCCCTTCTACTGACGAAGTAATTGCTTCCCTCGAAACAGCAATGGCCTCACTGCGCACAGAAAGCGGGCACCCAGACAGTGCGCCTTCTGTCGAGATGCATTCCATACGTCGTTTCTACATCGACATGCTCACAACTACGGATGTAAACCTAGTAATCAGCCCCTATGACCCCGTTTTTGGCATTCCCTCTGACACAACAATAGCGGTAGGATTTGGTGTGGGCATGTCGTTAGCATGGCAACATAATAGATGGGAGTGGGCCACCGGGCTCATCTACAACATCAAGCGTTATACGCCTAACACACCCAAACAAATTCTCGGTTCGCTGGGGTACTTAATCGAAGAGAATTTTACGGGTATACAGCTCGATATTGTCCAACTTCCGGTGTCTATTCGACATCAACTAGGATGGCATCCGCGCTGGCGTACGTACATAAGTGCAGGAGCGTCAGCTCACTTGGTATTGAGCCCCTTTTACGACATTCGCCATCGCGAGATAGCACCGCTGTTAGCTTTAGTACCTGACAGTGAAAAAGATCCTGAAAAGATCCTATCACAATCGCGCTTGCGCGAAAAAGACTTTCCTGTAGGTTTACTGCGTGGTGGTAGCCTGCGCAATAATTCTTGGTGGACACTCAACATGGGATTGGGTGTTGAACGCCAGATTACCGACCGACTAAGCATCGCTACGCAATCGATCTTTACCTATGATGTGAAAAAGCTCGGTTTTGGCCCTAACGCAGATCGCGTACATACGCTATCCTTACTCATGGGCTTACGCTGGCGCATGGACTAAACTCAATGCTGTTTAGAGCCACGTGTTAAGGTGTCTGTTTTACATCTTTTTCGGCAGGATGACTGGCCTGGCTAGTAGGTGCAGATGATATCTTGAATAAGAATATATCGTCGTTGCCATAACGCGAAGAAGCAAACGCTCCTTGCACCCCATCAGCAGAGAGAAAAAAGGTGATATCGTCAAAAGGTGAATTAACGGGCGGGCCTAAGTTTTTGGGCAAGCTCCACGTTCCTTGTATATCCCGTTGGCTCACAAAAACATCAAACCCTCCCAACCCTGGATGTCCTTTGGAACAAAAGAAAAGACGGCCATGCGCATCGACAAAGGGAAATGCTTCATGTGCAGGGGTATTGACTGACCGCAAATTGATTGGGCGACTCCACCCCTTCTCAGTACGCTGTACCATCCATATATCGGTACCACCTACTCCTCCACCTTTATCGCTGACAAAGAAAAGTCGTTGACCATCAGCTGTGACGGCAGGGTGCATGTAGTTGTATTGTGGTGAACAAAAAGGCAAGCACTCAGCTTGCTTCCACTTTCCCCCTACGCGTACAGCGCGATACAACTGCATGTGGTAAGCTCCATTGCGCGCAGCTATGTGACTATTCCGTGTAAAGAACGCCTCACTTCCATCAGCCGTGAAAGAAGCCATACCGCAGTGCCTGTTGAGTTCGTTGAGCCGTGTATCGTAGAGCCGAGGCTCTGTAAAAGTAGTATCATCGATGCGCTGGGCGTACCATAGCTGCAAGTACTCGCGTCCCGTCCATCCAGACTTTTCTTTGAGCAGGCGTAGGCCTTGGCTGCGATCAGAAGTAAACACCAAGCCATGATCGAAAAACACAGGGCTGAATTCGTCAGCTGGGCTATTCCACAAAAAGGGTCGAACCGACATATTGGGGTAAAGCGGTTTAATATGGGGCGCAGCCAAACAAGCTCGCTCTAAAAGCTTGGCACGGGCATCATCGGGGGCTATCTGTTGATATTGGCTTACCCATTTCAATGCTTCCTCATAGCGTGCTTGGTACATCAAGGTCTCAGCATAATACAGCCAGCTTTCAGGGCGCGCCCGCTTGTGTTGTACGATTTGTGCATAGAGCTGGGCGGCCTCCTCGTATCGATTGGTCATGCGATAGCAATTTGCTAGGCGCATCATAATGCCCAAGCTAGCTTTTTGCGAAAGCGCCTCTTCATACCACTTAGCGGCCTCCGCAAAGTGGCTGGCTTTGTACAACACGTCAGCTCGTTTGGCGGCCTTTGTCTGTGCTGCCAATGGGTCTACAGCCCAAAGTAGTGCGGCCATCCATAATGCATAAAAGCACGTGATTTTATTCATTGATGCACAAATCGATTTGAAAACAAAATTCACTTGTTGTCCTGACTTTGCCGATATCCCGTCACCATTGGCAGAAAAATTCAGTGAAATGAGATACAAAAAAATGCCAAAGTGAATCGAGCATCTATCTTCGCCCCGCATTTTTTGCCGCACTGTTGGAAAATGAGCAACTATGCTCCAAATTGCAATCTTTACCGGCTTGCTCATAGTAAGTCTAACCATCCTCATTAAAGCAGCTGATTGGTTTATCAATGCAGCCGAGCGCATTGGACTGGCGCTGGGCATCTCATCTACCGTAATGGGCATCACGGTAGTGGCTTTTGGCACTTCTCTGCCTGAGTTAGCCACGTCGATAGCAGCTGTATGGGCTGGCACTTCCGAAATTGTTCTGGGCAATGTAGTGGGATCCAACATTGCCAATCTATTACTGGTATTAGGCGTTAGCGCCTTCGCAGCTGGGAGAATTCGATTGGACAAATCGGTACTAGATGTAGATGTGCCTCTTTTGGTAGGTGCCTCTATGTTGCTGTGGTTTGCATTGCAAGATGAGCAATTTTCCCTGTTTGAATCTGCTGTGTTTTTATTAGCGATGGGACTTTTTCTCTTCAGTTCACTGCGCAGTACCACTCGTAAACGAAAAGAGGATCGCCCCAGCATGCATTATACCTCTTTTGCTATGCTTCTGTTTGGTGGCTCTTTGATATACGGTGGTGCAGAGTCCACCATTTACTCGATCAAGATGCTAGCCCAGATGGCAGGTGTCAGTCCTGAGGTGATCGCGCTTACTGCTGTAGCTGTAGGTACGAGCTTGCCCGAAGTAGTCGTAAGCGTACAAGCAGCTAGAAAAGGGAAAAGTGGCATGGCAGTAGGTAACGTCATTGGATCCAATGTATTCAACACATATACAGTCATAGGCATTGCTCGTTTATTCGGCCCTCTTATCGTACCCGCCGATACGCTACACTTCAGTTTGCCGTTTATGATAGGTATTACACTAGTGGTAGCATTCATGGCTATATCTGGAAGGCTGAGTAGATGGGAAGGTGGTACCTTAGTTTTACTCTATGTATTTTTCATCGGCACGCTGCTGTACGGCACATTTTGAGAAGTAGTGCTCTCTTAACTTCAAGCATATGACTCGATCTATCTGTCACTTTACGCTCTTATTGTGGACCATAGGAGGATTGAGCAGCTGCGGGCCTAATTATACCTGGTATCAGCGCCATCCTATTGCCCCAGAAGGATGGGCATGGGAAGATACACTTCACTTTACCTTTAGTATCACTGATACGACTCAGGTGTACGACATGTGGCTCGAATTAGATCATCGCCCAGATTATGCTTATCAAAACCTTTACGTCAAAATACACACTTCCTTTCCCGATGGTACGCACCAGTCAGACTTACTATCAATAGAAATGGCCGATAAGCAAGGCCGCTGGCAAGGCCAATGTCAAGGCAATTGGTGCCAATTGCGCATTCCCATCCAACAGCACATCTTTTTCCCACAACAGGGCACCTACCATGTGTATATCGAGCAGTATATGCGAAAAAACCCCTTGAGTGGCATTACGCAGATCGGCATGGGGCTGGAAGCACTATCACAAGATCGAAATTAAGTGAGTTCATCTCAATAGTAAGCTTCATACCATTCCGATTTAGTTACATCCTTTTGCATCTTTGCAGTAAGTTTTGCAATCCAGCTAACTACTAGCTGTCAAACCGAAAAGTCATGAGCTATCTAAAAGCCACTCAAGAGCTATACAAAGCTGTTGCGCTCAAGCCCGAGCAGGGACTGTGTTGCACTACTTCGCCTGTATGGCAGTTGCCCGATCTAAACATACCACCTAAGATGCTGGAGATGAATTACGGATGTGGCAGCACCATTCATCCCCGCGATTTAGTCAATAATCCCACTGTATTATACGTAGGTGTGGGTGGCGGCATGGAGCTTTTACAATTTGCCTATTTCAGCCGCCGTCCAGGCGCCATCATCGGAGTAGATATAGTAGATGAAATGCTCGAAGCCTGTCGTCACAACCTCGAAGAAGCTGCGCAACGCAACAGTTGGTTTAAAAATGAATTTATTGACCTGCGCAAGGGCGATGCCCTCAACTTGCCCCTGGCCGACGAAACCGTAGATGTAGCCGCACAAAACTGCCTGTTCAACATATTCAAAGAGCTGGAGTTGCGCCAAGCCCTCGAAGAAATGTACCGAGTGCTCAAGCCACATGGCCGGCTGGTCATGTCAGATCCTATATGTGACCAATCTATTCCCGCTCATCTTCGGGCCGACGAGCGTTTGCGTGCCTTGTGCTTGAGTGGGGCCCTGCCCCTCCAAGATTATCTAGCACTGATCACGGAAGTGGGCTTTGGCACCGTAGAAGTTCGAGCACGCCGCCCCTATCGCGTACTTGCCCCCAATAAGTACGATGTGGATGAACTCATCTATATTGAAAGTATCGAAGTAGCAGCTATCAAAGACTCCATGCCTGCAGATGGCCCCTGTATTTTCACTGGTCGCACAGCCATTTACTTTGGACAAAACCCCTACTTCGATGATGGCAAAGGACATATCCTCATAGCCGATCAACCCCTTGCTGTATGCGATAAGACGGCTACAGCACTCGAAGCGCTCGGAAGAAAGGATATACTCGTCACACCCTCTACCTGGTTTTACGATGGCGGTGGCTGCTGTTAAGTGTAGCACGGCCACGTAGGAGATACTACAAGCCCTGAGGCATTAAGTATACAGCATCCCGTTAAAACTAAGATAGGAGCTGCTATAGTGTGTATGAAAGCCACGTAATAGCCCCTTACTGCCCGATTCTTACAGCTCATCGAAAAATTTTTAGCTCCCTACACCAAAACATTAAACTTTGATACAAGACATAAATAACGAGTGATAAACCACATAACCCATACGCCCACGAAAAACCAATATATTAACAAACAAAGTTATATATATTTATCAATCAAGGGCTTTACAAATAGATTTTTTACGCATAAATTTGGGGCCGTGTTCGGGTTGGACATCTACTAAAACCGATTCCATTCGGACAACCGAACACGTGCTTTCCGGTTTCAGCCCCGGATGCACTCACCTTACTGGTTTCACTCCCCTTGACAAACACCAAGCGAGCGAACACTGCCCATAAAGGCAAAGCCCATGTTGTGTATAGACATGAGCATGCCCCCTTGTATCCCTTGGACAAATCTTCAAAATTTTAGCCATGACCCACCACTACCACCACGTAGTGGCACAAGTTTGTGCCGCGTTAATGCTGAGCACCCTACCACTATGGGGGCAACAATCGCTGGAGATAGGAGGTTTTATCGGTGCCTCCAACTATTCAGGGGAACTACACTTAGTACACTATGAAGTAGCAGATAGCCGACTGGCAGCAGGTTTCATCGCGCGTTATCATCTTAACCCTGCCATAGCGTTCCGCACCCATTTCTTGAGAGGCCGACTACAAGCCTCCGACGCCGCCTACCCCACCATAGAACAACGTCGCCAACGCAACCTGAGCTTTCGCACGACGATCTTCGATCTGGCACTCATGGCCGAAGTCAACCTGGCATGGTTTGGTCAAGGGGCTCGCCTAAGTACTTCTCCCTATCTGGTATTGGGCATCAGCGGGTTTTACTTCAACCCGCAAGCATTGTACAACGGCCTGTGGATCGACTTGCAGCCATTGGGCACAGAAGGCCAAGGCTACCCCGGGCTATCTGAACACAAACGATATAGTCGCCTGCAACTATCCATACCAATGGGCATTGGCTATACCTGGCGCATTAACAATTACTATACTATAGGATTTCAGGTAGTAGCACACAAAACATTTACCGACTACTTAGATGATGTCAGCGGCCAATACCCCGATCTAACGCAGCTCAAAAAAATGAATCCCTTGGCAGCAGCACTATCCTACCGATCACCCGATCCTTCTGCACCGCTCCCACCCGAGCGCATGCGGGGAAACCCCAACACCAAAGATTGGTATTTCTTCACAGGTATAATATTCACCCGCTATCTGCAATATTGGAATGAGAAAGACAGCGCCAAAAATAGAGGGATAACTGGTAAAAAAGAGTTCCGTTATTTTTGAGCCCATACAAACTGCATGGACATGTTTTTGGAGAAAATGTTGGCAAAGGAGGGCAAAAATTCTATATTTGTCCATTAGTAACGGACGCTCCGGCAATCCCTATACCAAAGGCAACCTACCCCTCTTTCCAATCTCTGTAGCACATCGCTCTTCCCTGAAATGTCCAAAAACGATAAGATGATAGCCCCTTAGGGCTTGTATATCAGGTAATCCGATTTTGCACTTTTTTATTTAAAAGGCACCCATCGTGAAGCAGGTGAACATTGCAATTGTGATTGGACTTATGCTGATAGTCGGTCAAACACAGGCACAAAAGGTAATCTTTGTCCGACCTGATGCACAAGGAGATGGCTCTTCTTGGAGCCAGGCGTTGGGCTCGTTGCAACAGGCACTGGCACAAGCCCAAGCCGGTGATCAGATCTGGGTTGCCGCTGGTATTTACCGACCGGGCAATCAGCGCGAGGCATCTTTCTTTATTCCGGCAGGAGTAGCGTTATATGGAGGGTTTGCTGGCAATGAGTCCAGCCTTGAAACACGTGATCCTGAAGCACATCCCACCATTTTGAGTGGCGAAATCGGTCAGCCCGGCATTGAAGACAATGTCTATACAGTAGTGACCATTGGTGCCTGTGGCCCTGAGACACGCCTGGATGGCTTTATCATCACTTTGGGCAATGCCTTCGACAAGGCCAGTGAAACCGATGCACGCCGATGTGGTGGTGGCTTATACATTGATGGCTCAAAAGGGGCAGCAGCTCCCACAATTGTGCATTGTGTTTTTCGAGAAAATACTGCCCGAGTAGGTGGCGCTGTATATTTAAACGGCCAACGAGGTCAATGTGCTCCAATCTTTGAATACTGTACTTTTGCGAGCAACAAAGCTGGCGTGGATGGTGGTGCCATATATTCAGACGCGCGCAACAACGGCTCAGCCAAACCAGTCTTTCGCTTTTGCACCTTTCAAGATAACGAAGCCACCTATGGTGGTGCCATCGTCAATGCTGCCGGGAATGGCCAATGCGAGCTCAGAGCCGAACAATCCGTATTCAAACACAACATGGCCTTAGCAAAAGGAGGTGGTATCTACGACTTACACGCTAGCCGCCGTTGCCGTACCATTCTGTCGGATTGTGTGTTTCAACGCAACCTGCCAGACGATCATAGTCAGGTATTTATGGGCTATAACAGCACGAACAAACAGCTTTATCGGCTAGAGAAGCGCTAGCTCCAGCTACAAGCACCCATCACATATTACCACTCAGCTTAAATTCACAAGCATATTCTCAAAAAGCTTTAGGGCACTCCACATCAATTGTGTATAGGGGTGCCTATTTTTCTTTTGCCAAAGCACTATAATTTATTTGCTTAGCTGAAAATTCATCATCATCCTCAGATGACACCTGAAGATATATTACACACCTATTGGGGATACAGGCACTTTCGTCCACTACAACGCGAAGTCATTCAATCTGTATTGGATGGTCACGACACACTGGCGCTGTTTCCTACAGGTGGTGGTAAGTCGATATGTTACCAAGTACCAGCTTTGGCTCGAGAAGGCTTAGCCTTGGTCATCTCGCCACTTATTGCCCTAATGAACGACCAAGTGATGCAACTCAAGCGACGAGGTATTAAAGCTGAAGCTGTGCATTCTGGCATGCACTATACCGATATAGAGCGCATATTCGACAATTGCATTTATGGAGATGTCAAATTGTTATATATTTCACCCGAGCGCCTACAGACAGAGCTAGCACGCGTACGCATTGGCAAGATGAAAGTATCCACGTTAGCTGTAGATGAGGCGCATTGCATCTCACAATGGGGTTACGACTTTCGCCCACCTTATCTTGAAATTGGCTCCTTTCGCGACAAAGTTTTGCCCAAAGTCCCCATTTTAGCACTTACAGCTACTGCTACATCCCAGGTAGTGCAAGACATTTGCGAGAAGCTACACTTTGGCCCCACACATCGCATATTTAGAAAATCATTTGCACGGCCCAACCTTTCCTACTCCGTCTTATACGAGGAGCACAAGCTGTCCAAGCTATTACACATTTTAAAGAAAGTACCCGGAAGTTCAGTAGTGTATGTGCGCAGCCGCCGCCAAACGCAAGTAGTAGCTCAATGGCTACGCCAACGCGGCATTCAAGCCGATTGGTATCATGCAGGCCTTGCATATGCGCTGCGCCAACAGCGGCAGACAGCATGGATAAAAGGTCACACACGCGTCATGGTAGCTACTAATGCCTTTGGTATGGGCATAGACAAGCCCGATGTACGTACAGTGATCCATATAGATCTACCCGATAGCTTGGAAGCTTATTTTCAGGAAGCAGGTCGTGCTGGCCGTGATGGGAAAAAAGCATGGGCAGTATTGCTCTACCATCCTAGCGATCGCAAGCGCCTCATGCACCAACTACAGATCTCATGGCCTGAACTGCGCTACATCAAGCGCATATATCACGCCTTGGGCAACTATCTGGGTATTCCCGTAGGAAGTGGAGCGCTTCAAACATTTGATTTCGACCTCCAAGCATTTTGTAAAAACTTTCAACTCGACTTGTTGCCCACCTACCATGCGTTGAAAGTGCTCGAGCAGGAAGGCTGGATCGCTACCACCGAGTCCGTTTATCTGCCTGCTACCATCAAAGTATTAGTAGCGCGCGAACAGCTCTACGATTATATGTTGCGCCACCCAAAGCTGGAGCGCGTCTTAAGCGCGTTGCTGCGCTTGGTGCAGGGCGTACATCGCGATTACACGCACCTACACGAACAAAAGTTGGCCCACTTTCTGGGTATAGAGCGCTCACAGCTCCAAGAGGCCCTCAAGCTGTTACACAAACATCAGATAGTTGATTACCGCCCTCAGAAAGAAGCCCCGCAGCTGATATGGTTACATGAACGCATCGAAGCACGCAACCTCACCATCGACACATCGCGCTACCGCACACTCAAAACACAACACAAGCAACGCGTGATAGCAGCTCTTCGCTACGCGAGCCTCCCTGAATGCAGAAGCCGCCAACTTCTCCGCTATTTCGGAGAAATGCAGGCCGAAGTTTGCGGCAAATGCGATGTGTGTGTAGGGCGCAACCGAGTAGCACTTTCTTCTGAAGAACTACAGCGCCTCACACAAAAAATTCAGGGGCTATTTGGTCATGAGCCTCGTTTGCACATTCATGACGTGCTTGAATCCTTCAAGCCCAAGCAGCATGCGCAAGTGCTACACGCCATTAGTTATATGATTGATGAGGGTCTTTTGCTCAAGGAGGAAGATCTGCTTGCGTTGCCGCCACAAAAACAAAGCTCGTGAAGCGCATAGCACTAACCGTAACAACCGACCTGAGCTATGACCAACGCATGCAACGTATTGCCCACGCGCTGAGTGCCAGTGGATATGAGGTGTGGCTCATTGGGCGCCAATTGTCCTATTCACCACCGCTCCCTCCTACGCCCTTTCGGCAAGTGCGATTGCGGTGCCACTATCACAAAGGCAAAAAGTTCTACATAGAATACAACTGGCGCCTATGGCGATTCTTGTCCTGTAAATCTTGGCATTGCATCGCAGCGGCTGATCTCGACACATTGCTTCCCGCCTATTGGGTAACACGTGCACAGTGCATTCCTTTAGTATTCGACGCACACGAACATTTCGTAGAAGTACCAGAGTTAGTAAGACGTCCCTGGATTCGATGGCTATGGGATCAGATGGGAAAGCGCCTTATTCCCAAAGCACAATTGGCCTACACAGTGGGCCCAGCATTGGCCCAAATACTGCATCAACACTATGGACGCCCCTTTGAGGTGGTGCGCAATGTACCCGAACTGGACACGCACGGACTTGTACGATCCGCTCAGCTGCACCCCCCCTATGTCATTCTCTACCAAGGCGCACTTAATGAAGGGAGAGGCTTAGAAACTGCCATCGATGCCATGGCATTACTCCCTCCTGAGTTTGAACTGTGGCTAGTAGGTGAAGGCGATTTGAGCACTGCATTGCGGCAACGGGCTGCCCAGTCCATCGCACGACAACGCATTCGCTTTTTGGGCAAACGCACTCCTGTACAATTGCGTCAGCTCACCCCTCGTGCATGGGTGGGGCTTAACTTGTTGGAAAACAAGGGGATAAGCTATTATTATTCCTTGGCAAACAAAGCCTTTGACTATCTCCATGCAGGTGTCCCCGCCGTACACATGGACTTTCCCGAATATCGACACTTGGTGCAGCAGTGGGGAATAGGCATATTGCTCGAACAGCTCGACAAACATGTGCTCAGCCAGCAATTACAACTATTGGCACATCAGCCTGAACGCTGGCAACAACTGCGCGCTAATTGCCTTACAGCACGCCAACATCTGCATTGGCAAAAAGAAGCTACTCGCCTTCGTCACATATTTGCACACCTATGGCAGCATACATATCGTTAGTGTGCAACACATGTTGCACAATCAGTAAATGTACCTCCTCAATAGCTATGCACAAGGGAAACGAGTTGCATCAGCCTCATCTACATCGAACAGCCAGTGGGGAGGCACAGTATGACGGTGGCGCAAACACCCTTCTTCCAAATAGGGGTAGATCTGATCGTAGCGCCGAATCTCGTGCACGTTGATACGTCGAAACACATGGGTACGGTTGATCTGATCGGGTTGACTCAGCCCAGCAGCAGCCAATAGTTCAATAAATGCTTCTACCGTCTCTTGGTGAAAGTTTGCTACACGTGTAGCCTTATCAGATACGACCAGTCCCTTGACCAAAGCAGGATCTTGGGTAGCTACTCCGGTGGGACAAGTGTTCCGATTACACTCTAAAGCCTGAATACATCCCAAAGCCAACATCATGCCTCTTGCAGAATAACAAGCATCAGCCCCCAAAGCCAATGCCCTGAAAATGTGGAAGCCCGTCAAGATCTTGCCTGATGCCAGCAGCTTAATGTCGCGTTTAAGCCCATAGCCCACCAGCGCATCGTAGGCAAATGCCAAACCTTCGCGAAGTGGCATACCTACCGAATTGGAAAACTCTAAAGGTGCCGCACCTGTTCCACCTTCTCCACCGTCTATTGCGATGAAGTCGGGCTTAATCCCCGTTTCGATCATGGCCTTGCACAAAGCTATAAATTCACTACAACGCCCCACGCACAGTTTGAAACCCACTGGCTTGCCACCAGACAAGTAGCGCAAACGTGCCACAAACTCCATCAGCTCAATAGGTGTGTGAAATGCGGTGTGATAAGGCGGTGACAATACCGTTTCACCTACTTTAACACCTCGTATAGAGGCTATTTCTGGCGTGTTTTTGTCTGCCGGCAAAATACCGCCATGCCCAGGCTTGGCTCCTTGCGAAAGTTTGATTTCAACCATTTTCACCTGCGGCAACTGGGCCCGCTTTTGAAATTCTTCGGGTGAAAAACTGCCGTCAGGCGCACGACAGCCGAAGTAGCCCGTGCCAAACTGAAAGATTAGGTCGCCACCTCCGGAAAGATGATAGGCACTAATCCCCCCTTCCCCCGTGTTGTGGGCAAAGCCTGCACGCGCAGCTCCTTCATTAAGGGCCATTATAGCGTGCTTGCTAAGTGCCCCAAAACTCATAGCCGAAATGTTGAGTATACTCAGGTGATAAGGCTGTGTGCAATCGGGCCCTCCTACGAGCACTCGTGGCTGCTGAACAACCTCAGACAAAGGCAAAGGGCGAATGCTATGGTTCATCCATTCGTAACCTTCTTCATACACATCCGTCTGGGTGCCAAAAGGATTGGTATCTAACTCCTTTTTAGCACGTGCATATACAACTGAGCGAAAGACGCGATTGATGGGAGTGCCATTGGTATCGCTCTCAATAAAGTACTGATAGATTTTGGGGCGCAGTATTTCCATAAAATAACGGCCATGCCCCACGATAGGGAAATTGCGCAAAATGGCATGTCGAGTTTGGAGCAAATCGTAAACGAGTACAGTAGTCCATGGTACCCACAGTGCCATACCCCACCAGGCCGAAGGCCACCAAAAAGCCAGTGCCACCACACCTACACCCCATAACAGGGTCAAAGCAATCATCACATTGCGCACAGCCCGATATATTTAATTAACCACTTAAAACCTTGGGCAAAATACACAAAGCCTCATTGATCTTTGATCTAATGGGACTTTGCATGCAATTGTTGGGTTTGCGATGCTCAGAATCGGGCCGAAGCACCTACTAAAAAGTTGAGGCCGTAGGTCGGATAGTACTGCCAACGCTGCCGTTTGTTGTTGAGCAAGTTGTTGAGTTGCATCCACAAGCTGATATGTTGTGTAAAGCGATAATCGACAGCCAAACTCAAGTCAAACAAGCCATTGAGGTTATCGGGCGAGCCATCTGCTGCAGGTACGGGCACGCCATTCTCTACAAACAGATCAGTGCGCACGCGCAAGGCATCGTCCAGTCCCGTATAGGTGGCAAAGGCGTTAAGCGTAAAAGCAGGCAAATGCCAAGGTTTAGGCTGGTTGTTCAGGGTGTACACATTTTGGCGCACAGCTCCTCCCAGTTCAACACCTTGAAATGGATGGACCAATAACGAGCCTGCCACATAAAATATACGCGCAGTATCGTAGAGCGTAGCAAATCGGCGACGGATGCTCACGTCAGTAGTGTCGAGGACAAACATCGGCAAGTCATTGGCGCGTTTATAGCCCACTTTACCACTATAAGACACCACATTTAGGTTGCCCTTTATACCGCCATACAGATCCAGATAATCTGTAGTTTTCAGTGTCAAAGCTGGGAAGCGAGAGGCAATGAATGGATTATAGGTACTGAGTGCCCGGAAAGTATTCTTCTGTCTGTCGCCCTGTGCTGCAGCAAATGCCATGAGCTTATTGCCCACAAGTTGAAGTGTGGCCTCTACATCAGGATACACGCTAAACTCTTGGTTGAAGCTTACAATCCGCAGTCCTCCTTTCACCTTAAACACATCGCCATGAAAGGCAAAAGAGGGGTTAAGCGTATAGGTATTGAGATTTTGAGTAGTGGTATCTTCATAACCACTTAAATCGACCTCTATACCGATGTGCAACGGATGCGTTTGTGCAATCCATTTAGTGGCATCAAGTGATAGGAGCAATCCCGTTTCGCGTGCAGCATAGTTGTCTGAAAGCAGATACAAGTCAAAGCCCGCATTGTAGTTAATATCGCCTATATTTTGAGTGGTATTATAGATAGTAGCCCCTGTAGAAAACGTTTTGAAGATCTGTCGCACCTCTTCAGGACGTATACCTGATGTGTCGGTACCATCGAAATTATATCCATAAAAATGCACGCGATCAGCACTGTAGTCCATATGTCCTTGTACGCCAAAGCCCAAGTCGCCGTAATAGGTACCTTTAGCGCCTAGCGCAGTTTGTGCAAAAGCTTGATTTTCTACTTGATCATTCGACAGATTGGCCTGATGATGTTTCATATAGAAGAGCATATCAGCTATCTTGTTGGTAAAAATGTGATAAGAGGCCTCGCCGTAAATGGACTGAGGCAACCCCACACCTGCCCGTACGTAGCCATTGTAAGCTGGTGGCAGGGGGTCTGCGCGAAAAGCCAGGGGCCGAATGCGCGGTGGGGGATAATCAATAGATAAAGTACGCGGAGTAAGCTCATAGGAAAGTCTTGGGCGCGTAGTATCAGCGGGGGGTAAGCTTGGCGCAATGGGTAGTTTTTCCACTTCGAGCAACTGAGCTTCGAAGTTGGCAATTACTTCTACTTGTTCGCCGGGCAAGCCCTCTTGTGCCCTTGCAAATGGAATAGCTATCCACAAAAAGACGAGCCAGAGCCACAAATACCTGGATATAATGAGCTTGATCATGTGATAGTTGATTTTCACTTTTACAAAAGCAATTCGAGGCACATGCCGTCAAGATGGTTAGTTGTTGCGATGCCCACCTTCACTTTCTTCGAAGAAAGGCTCACTGTCTTCGGCGTTCAGGCGGTTTTGGCTGCTCGAAGCTTGCTTTACTTGCTCGAGCTTACGACGTGCTTCTGCCAAGATTTCAGGGTCGCCATCTTGATACTGTTCAAGCAAAGCCTCGAGTGCAGCCCGAGCGCTGAACAGATCGCCGCGTTCCATGTAGATATCGGCTAACAACAGTACACTTTTCGCCACCCAATACTTATGCGCACCACTAGCTGCATTGTTACTCATGCATTTCTCCTCTGCCTTTGTCAAATCGCGATTCAGGTAGTAAATGTAGGCGATGAGATAACGCGCTTCGGCCGTCATGACATTATCACTGAGTGTTTCAACTTGCTGAAAAGCCGTTAGCGCCGTATCGTAATCTTTTTGATCGAAAGCCACTTTCCCCATGTAGAAGTATGCCTTGGCCTTTTGTAGGCTGGACGCTCCTGGATGATTAATCACCTTGCGCGCCAACTCGGCAATGACATCTGTGCGTTTGGTTTCCCATGCCGCTTTAAGTGCACCAGTATAAGCCAACAGGCGTTCTTTGTCCGAGACGGCCTCGTCCATGAGCTTGCGGTAATATTCATAGGCCAACTCGTAGTCTTTTTCGTGTTCTTCGGCAAGAATCGCTGCTTTTTCCAAAGCTCGCAGATAGTATCTACTCTTACCTCGCGCTATCACCTTTTGGTAGTCCTTGAACGCTTGGCTATACTGTTTGAGGGCAAGATAGCTGTCGCCACGTGCATACAATGCCTCGAGCGCATGACTACCATTGGGAAACTTACGCAAGTAATCAGTCAGCTGCTGAATGGCCCGTGCATAGTCTCCTTGCTCATAAGGCGCGATGGCAGCCTTGAACGACAGCGAATCGCGCGCATAGTTGTTGGTCTTGTAGTTGGGTATGGTTTCCAAAAAGGCAAAATACTCCTCGGGCTGGCCCAAGTCGTACAAATAAATTTCCTCTAACGATTTAAGTGCAGACTGGCCCTCCTCTGCCGTAGGGTTGTTGGCAAAGACGCGTTTGTAGTATTCAATAGCAGTTTGGAGGGCACCGGCATTGTAGGCAATCAGCCCTAGCTTGAGCAAGGCCTTATTCACTAAGGGGCTAGCCGGATATTTCGCAATGAGCTGTTCCAAAGGGACTCGTGCCTTATTGAGCTGCCCAATATTTTGATAGGTATTGCCCAACTCGTAGAGTGCATCATCGGCAAAGGGCGAGTTGGGGTAGTGCTCGGTCAGCTGCTCTAAGGCTATGATCTTATCTGTAATGTGCTCGCGCAATCCTTCAATAATGGCTTTTTGGTAAATAGCATACTCGAATCCTCTGTAGCCATTGCGGATGGCCTCGTCGTAGAAGCGTACAGCTTCGGCATATCGCTTGCGCTTGAAGAGGCAATCTCCAGCCCGCAAGGTCGCATCGCCCAACACATCCTGCTTGACGTATTCACTTTGAATAAGCGCTCTGTTGCGCTTAATGGCAGCCACACAGTCTTGAAAATATCCTTGTGCCGAGCTATAGTTCTTCAACTTCAGATAGTTGTATCCCTGAAGATAGTTTCCTGTATAAATTGAGGATTCGTCAGGTAAGTTTGAGAGGCTACGAGCTTCACTCAGGAACTGGTTAGCTAGCTGAATGCTGCGCTGATACTTCTTGGCGCGATGGGCTAAGTCTGCCAACCAATAGTGCGCTCGAGCTTTAAGGTGCAAATCGACAGGCGTATTGAGTGATTTGAGCAAATACTTTTCCGCTTCAGCGTCGTGCCCCCCCTGTAGCAGCTGGATGGCCCTATTAAAAGCCACTGTTTGATAAGCTTTGCGCATTTGGGGAGAACGCGTAGGCATACTTTCCAAAAGTGCCAAAGCCCGCTCATAATCACGTGTGCGGATGAACATATCGCTCATCACTTCTTGTGCCTGACTAAACCAAGGCGACTGGGGCGTGATTTGCTGAAAAGCGGCCAATGCTTCACTATCAAAGCCCAACTCATACGATAACTTCGCATAGTGAAAGAGCGCTTCTTCGCGCAAGTTGGCATCGTAGTTCATTCGCGCAGCAGCTCCAAAAGCATTGCGTGCACCACTGCGATTGTTCAACTTGAGGTAGCAGTCCCCTAAATAATACATGGCGTATTGCCCCATGGGGCTGTCTTCTTCAACCAGTTGACTAAAGTTTTTGGCAGCAGCCGCATAATTAGCCGTACGGTGTTGAGCATAGGCCAATTGGTAAAGTTCTTCAGGTCGCATGCGGCCCGTACGTTCGGCATAATATTCCAAGTGGGGTACGGCCTCGGCGTAATCTCCCAACTCAAACCACGCCTGCCCTACCAGTTGATGCAACTCCTTGGTCTTGCGCAAGCCGCGATCGTCAAGTCGCGGCTCGACATATTCAATTAACTGGCGAAATTGCCCTTGGGCAAAATAGATCTGAGCGATGTAATAAGGTACGCGGCTAGCATATTTCCTGGACTTTTCCACCAAACGAAAGCTCTTGATGGCCGCATCGTAATTGCCTTCAAAGAACTCGCACATGCCATAGTAGTAATTGGCCGGATAGTAATATGAGCCTTCAATATGGCG
The DNA here is from genome assembly GCA_026982695.1 of Saprospiraceae bacterium. Classification (GTDB taxonomy): domain Bacteria; phylum Bacteroidota; class Bacteroidia; order Chitinophagales; family Saprospiraceae; genus WFYJ01. The sequence goes on along the minus strand of JALSGS010000007.1, from coordinate 34,046 downwards.
AATCTCTCGAAAATTGTTTTTTGCTTCTCTAAATTTCTTTTTGGCAAAGAAGGCATACCCCATTTTAAAACGCACTTCGGCCTTTTGCTCTTCACTTAGCTCCCAGCTAGGTATACGAGCAAAGAACTCAATAGCTTTGTCGTAGTCTTTGGAGTCAAAGAAGTAATTGGCAGCTTCGATAAGGGCCAAAGTGGCCACTGGGTCGGGTTCGTAGGTGCGGATAAAGTCCAAGATGTAGCGTTCGGCATCGGGTAGCTGCAACCGCAGGGCCGATTGCGCATGGCCCAATTGCGCCCGCATGCGCAATAGCTCAAAGTCGGAATCCTGTACGGGTGCCAAGCGATCTACTACCTGGCCATACGCCTTCATGGCCTGGCCATATAGCCCCTGTTCGAAATAAGCCTGCCCCTGTTTCCACAAAGACAAAGCTTCGGTATACACTGTTGTCTGCTGCCCTATGGCAGAGAATGGGGCAATTAGCCAAAGGCCAACAAGCAAGAGAAGTGCAATTTCTTTTTTCATTTTCATATATCAAGGCATTTATGGACTTTCGCCACTGCTGCTCAAACGCAACTTATATGTACTTTGTTACCACTGCAGTGGTGTCTTTGGCAAATGTAGCATTCCCATAGAGCACGATCGAGTTTGCGGCTCTTCATTTTTGCCATTTATCGGCTTAACTATTTTACGCCAAATAGCATCTTTTCTCTTAGAGAGCACAATGCGTCACAGAATCTAGGATAGATAACTGCCCCCAGTAAAGTGCGTTCCAAGGAAATTAGTGGTAAAAAAAGGATTGCTTACTTCCTCGCTACAACTTACGAAGTCACAAAAGCACACATGGGGGGCATACAGAATGTCTCTAACCACTTACTATTGCCTTAGGCTTACCACCAAACATGTGTTGGACACATTCATTGTTCAACTCCTTGAGGGAACCTCGCACTGAGACGATTGTTCGATTTACCCTTTTACCCCAAAATCTTATGAAGACGATTACATCTCAAGGGAAAAGTGTCCACCTGTCGTTGTACCGTACCTTCTTCGAAAACAGCACCTTGCCTGTAGCTGTACTCGACAAGGATCTCAAGATTGTAAAAGCCAACTCGCTATTTTGCGATTTCATTGGCTTGCCCCCACACCACAACTTGACGGAGCTGCCCATCGATCAGCTTCCCTTTAACGCAGATCCACATTTCAAAGAACTGCTCGATCACGTATTGCGTCATCGACTCGACAAACTCGAGTTCGAGACCAACATATTGTCGAGTTTTTACGAAGAGCAAAGACAACTAAAAGTCATCTTCACCACAGATTGGAAAGACCAAACATTCCAAGGTGGATTGTTACTACTACAGGACGTCACTCAGTTTCAGAAAAAAATCGAGCTACTTGAAGAACGCATCAAAACCATCAAACAAGAAAACGAGGTACTCAAGCATACAATCGAGGATGCAGAAGGACTCGAGCAGTTCTCTTTATTAGCTGCACACGACTTGAAAGGCCCCATTCGCGTCATAGGCAATTTCAGCCAGCTGCTGATAAAGCGGTATCAAGAAGTGCTCGACGAGGAAGGGCGCGATTACCTGCAATTTGTCCATGACAGCGCCACCCACCTCAACATGGTACTTACCGATATGATCCACTACGCTGACATTGCCCGCAAACCCCTAAGCTTTGATATATTTGACTTTCACCAACTCATCCGACAAATCAAAGCGCGTTTGACCCCACTATTGGAACGACACCAAGCCATTTTGACCTTTGAAAACCCTCCCAAGCTACTCAATGGCTCGCGCAAGTATATTCGACTGTTATTCCATCATTTAATTGAAAACGCCATAAAATTTGCAAAGCCTGACCATCCACCCCATATACGCATTACCTACGAACGCACGCCTGAAGCACACCTCTTTGGCGTACACGATAATGGCATAGGTATTGCGCCGACATATCACAAGCACGTCTTCAGTTTGTTCAAGCGCTTGGATCCCACCACCAACCGGCCAGGTTCTGGCGTGGGCCTCGCTATCTGCAAAAAGATAGTAGAGCGCCACGGAGGACGTATTTGGGTCGAGTCGGAGGAGGGCAAAGGAGCGTCGTTCTACTTCACGCTCAAACGCATCTAAAAGTTCAATACTATCTCAAAGCAAATCGGGTATGCCCACATATGTGGGCATACCCGATTTTTCATCATCGTCTCAACAGCAAATAGTCACATGCCAAGCTTAGCGCGTACTAAGGCGCTTACATCTGCTGCTTCATCGGCATACAGCAGTGCTGCGGCATCGAAAATCATAGTATAACCCTGCTCTTCAGCCACTTCTTTTATGGCCTTTTGTATCTTGTCGTAGATGGGCTTCATCAATTCCTGCTCCTTTTCAGCCAAAGTGCGCTGCATTTCTTGCTGAAAGTTCATGATATCTTGCTGCATCTTTTGCAATTCAGCCAACATCTGCTCTTCTTCCTTAGGCGAAAGCTCGCCGCGTTCTTTGCGCGCGATGGCATCCTGCTCTTTCTGTTGGTATTCTTGTAGCATCTGTTGCCCCTTTTTCTGCAGCTGAGTTTGCAATGCTTGCAAATTCGATTGCATTTGCTTCACTTCTGGCATGTCCGCCAAAATAGCGGCTGAATTGAGATAGCCGTATTTTTGAGCACTTGCACCCATTGAAAAAAAGAGCAGTGCTACCAACAGTCCACCCAATTTGATCGAATACTTCATACGTGTGTAAAGTTTCAGATTTAACAATTGTGCACCTTTTGCAAAAGCCCAATACCTCACGGCATGAGGCCCTCACTTATAGAGCGCGCAAAAATAAGAATTCATGTCCACACCTTTTAGTGCCCTTTATTGGCGCCGCAGTTGGTTCATGATATCTTCAGTTTTGTCATAATCGGGATTATAATAGATAAAATGTGGCGCTGTACTGATGTCGATAATGAAGTCGAAGCCTCTGTCTTTGGCATAAGCTTCCACCGCACCATAAACGCGTTCCTGAATAGGCCTAACCAACGCTTCGCGTCGTTTGAAGAGCTCACCCTCAGGACCAAAATAACGCTTTTGGAGCTCGCGTGCCTCGCGTTCCTTGGCCACGATCTCTTCTTCGCGCTGACGGCGCTGCTCATCACTGAGCAATACCTGTTCGGCCTGATAGCGATTGTACAAGCCTTTGATTTCATCATAGCGCTGCTCGACCTCCTGACGCCATTTGGCAGCTAGCTGGTCCAATTCTTTTTCAGCTGCTTTGTACTCTTCAATATGATCCAAAATGCGCTGCATATCGATATATGCAGTGCGTTGTGCTTGTACGGAAAGAGCAGCCCCCCACAGGAAAAGACCAGCAAGTAGCATTTTCTTACGCATGATATCCTTGTTTCTTTAATGCAATGTAACAACTACCTGAAGACTGCCAAAATTATCAAATTATTGTTCGGCTACACGGCAAAGACTCAGTTCAAGCACAATTGTTACACGACCCATATAGCCCATACACAGCTTAACAAATGCTTAGTCAGCTCATTGCAAAGCTTTTTGATAAAAATAGCCCACTAAAAAGCGGGCTAGCCTTTAACGCCCCTTTAACTTTGTTTTTTCAGTGTCCTCAAATGCCCTTTAGGCACTACACTTCATTCTCTTTGGCCATGCCCTAAGCTCTTTCTAACTTTGAAGTTCTGAACTTTGCCCTGCACAAAAGCCTTCACACCCATGCCGTCACGCATTATTGTCTTTTTTCTATTGTGGGTTGGTAGCCTTTGCGCGCTTCACAGCCAATCACAGTCAATCGAATTGCTCCGCACTCAGCTCCAGCAAGCTGTTAGCGAACGCGAAAAGATGAATTTGCACTTAGATTTGGCAGAAGCCCTATTCAAAACGGGCAATCGAAAGCATTTCGACCAAGCCATCAGGCATGCCAAAATGGCCAATCAAATCGCCGTAGAGCTAAAGTTACCTACGCTAGCAGCACAAGCCAGCTTCCTGCTGGGGAAAATTTACCTGCGCAAACGTGACTATCGCAATGCCGAAGTGTGGTTTAAAAGTGCACAGACATTTGCCGTACAAGCCCGCGATGCCGATATGATTATAAAAAGCGTACAGCAGCGCAGCAAGCTGGCCGTCAAAGACCGCAATTATCGCAGAGCCTATCAAATCAACGAAGAAGCCTTCAACTACTTCAGCTCGCGAGGTAACAGCATTAGCGAAATGGATCGCGACAACGAACGCATGCTAGCACGCTATGAACGCGAGCGCCGCCAATTAGAACAACAACTCGAAGCACTGCGCCAAGAGCGCGATCGCCTGAGCCAAGATAAAACCGCATTGGCCCAAGAGTCCCAAGCACTCAAACAACAGGTCGAACAAGTAGAGGAAGTGATTAGCGAAAAAGAACAACAGATACAAACCGTAGCCCGACAAAAACAACAAGCCGAATATGTAGCCCGCTTGCGCAAAAAGCAAATCGATGCCCTGCAACTGGCACGCGAGTTAGACAGCCTTACCTTGGTCCAAACACGCCTGGCACTGGAAAATACCCGACTGGCCAATGAACGTACCCGCTACTTGTTCTTGTTGCTGGCAGCTATAGCTTCTATCGTACTCATATTAGCAGCCACTTTCTTCTTTCGCATGCGTGCTAAGCAACGCACAGCTCGCCAACTAGCAGAAAAAAATCACCTTATCGAGCAAGAACGTCAGCGCTCCGACGAGTTGCTACTCAATATCTTACCCGCACCGATCGCTACCGAACTAAAGGAAAAGGGAAAAGCCACTGCACGCCACTTCGAACAAGTTACTATCCTTTTTGCCGACTTTCGAAACTTCACCAAAGTGGCCGAACAGCTCAGCCCTGAACAACTCGTGGCCGAAATTGACTATATCTTCAAGGGCTTTGACTACATCATCGGTCAATACGACGATATTGAGAAGATCAAAACAATTGGCGACGCCTACATGTGTGCCTCTGGCCTGGACGAAAGTAGGCGATTCCCACTCAATATCGTACGAGCCGCTCTGGAAATGCAGCAATTCCTAAGTGAACTAGCCGAAGAACGGCGCAGCAAAGGTCTACCTTGGTTCGAAGCCCGCATCGGGCTACACACCGGTCCTGTAGTGGCTGGTGTAGTGGGTGTGCGCAAGTTCGCCTACGACATCTGGGGTGACACGGTCAATATCGCTGCACGTATGGAATCAGCCAGCGAAGTAGGCAAAGTAAATATCTCGGAAACGACCTATCACCTAATTAAGTACAGCTTTGAATGCCAATATCGAGGCAAAGTGGAGGTAAAAAACAAAGGGCTTCTCGACATGTACTACGTCATCAAAGAAAAAGAAGCTGTGACGGCAATTACTTAATTTTTTCAAAAAATTAGTTTGTAAGCTGCTGTTGTCGAAAGCATTTTGCAACTTCACGCCCCATTTCATGAACAAAAAATACATATCCATGAAACTGTGGCACATTCCCTTCCTTTCTATAGCGTTCATATGGACTGCTTGTGGTAGCCAAGCCAATCCTACCCAAAGTGAAAAAATTGCCGGTGTGCGCAATGCGGCAAGTATCGAAGGGGCCGAGCCTCCACATATCATTATCGAAATTCAAGGTGCTCCCGCAGGGCCCGTCAATCTCATCGGCATTTTTGAAGGGCAATACTACAAAGCCGACTCGGCAGTAGCCGATGTCTCAGGTCGCGTCGTCTTCCAACGTGAAGCTCCTTACCAGCCCGGCATGCTCTTCGCCCTGTACGCCGACCGCACTACCATACAAATGCTCGTCGACAAAGACCAAACTTTTACACTCAAAGGCAACCGAAACGACCTGACAGGAAGTATGCACGTAGAAGGTAGTCTTGACAACCAGCTGCTGTACGAATCGCTGCGCTTCGACCAACAGCAACAACCCGAAATGGCACGCCTTAGCCAAGCATTGAAGAACGAAACGCCAGGTAGCCCACGATATAACGAACTCATCGAACAGCGCTATCAGCTACTCGACAAGCGCAGGGCCTATCTGCAAAAACTGTTCGAGCAATACCCTTCCAGCTTTTTCACCACCTTCAAAAAAGCCGGTCAAAACCCCGATATACGATACATCACCAAACCCGATGGCTCGCTCGATACCGCCCGATACGCTTACCTGTACCGACGCGCTTTCTGGGACGATGTAGACTTTAGCGACAAACGCTTGCTATACACACCCGTTATTTCCAATAAGCTCAAGCGATACATCACAGAACTCACTGCACAAAGGCCCGACTCCATTCTCCAAGCTGCCTATTACTTAGTCGATGAAAAGTTACTCACCTGGCCCAATTATGATCCCGAATACTACAAGTACTTCGTCAATTGGATCGTACTGCAATACGACCCTAAAGAGTCCGAAATCATGGACTCCGAAAAGATATTCGTGCGCATGATCCAAAAATACTTCACCTACGACCGCGCCTTCTGGGCCGACTCAGTAGAAATCTACAGCCTACAACAACGCGCCTACGAAATGGCAAGCAGCCTGCTAGGGCAAAAAGGGCCCAACGTCACTGCCCCAGGCCCCGACGGCAAACTCTATTCGCTCTACGACCTCACAGCACCCTATATCATCGTGTACATGTACAACCCCCAATGCGAACACTGCGCGGTGGAAACTCCAAAACTCGTCAACTTCTACCACGAATGGAAAGATAAAGGCGTGGATGTCTTTGGCATTGCCCTCGATACCAATCACGAAGAATGGGTTGCATACATAGAAAAAAACAAAATGCCCTGGGTCAATGTCTTTGATCCTACCAATAGAGCTATATATGCCAAATACTTTGTCGACATCACACCCGAGATGTATGTACTCAACCCCGACCGTATACTCATCGGCAAGAATCTCAAAACCCATCAGCTACCTATCATCATCGAACGCGATATGCGCAAGCGCGGCACACTTAAATAGCGACGTGCTGTGAGCTATTTCAATCAAACGTTTTTTCTACTCCTGTAGAAAAAACGTTTGATTTTTTGTACAAGCACGCACTTTTTGCAGCTTGCCCACAAACACCCGACCTATGACTGCCAACACATATAGCTGGAGCCTAGCTATAGGACTCATATACCTAGCGGTTAGCCTTTGCGCCCAATCACCACGTGGGCGCCTTCGCGACTTCGGCATCGAGATAGGCGTGCTGCCGCCAGGCCCACTCAATGCCATCACCGATGTAGATGGTGTACAAGTGGGGCATACGACACTAATCGAAGGAGATAGCATACGCACTGGTGTGACAGCCATCTTGCCCCACCCTGGCAATATCTTCCAAGAAAAAGTCCCTGCTGCTATCTATGTGGGCAATGGTTTTGGCAAATTGGCGGGCTTTACTCAAGTAGAAGAACTCGGCACTATCGAAACACCTATCGTACTGACCAACACGCTGAGCGTACCTGTAGCTGTCAAAGCGCTTATTGATTACACGTTGGCTTTACCCGGAAACGAAAGCGTGCGCTCTGTCAACGCCGTAGTAGGAGAAACCAATGATGGCCGCCTCAACGATATCCGCGGCCAACATGTACAGCCACAACACGTCTTGCAAGCCATCGTACAAGCAAAAAATGGCCCTGTAGCTGAAGGCAACGTAGGCGCAGGCACAGGCACCGTTTGCTTCGGATGGAAAGGCGGTATTGGTACGGCCTCGCGCCAACTATCTCCCGCGCTGGGCGGCTACACTGTAGGCGTCTTGGTCCAAACTAATTTCGGCGGCGTCCTACAGATCGACGGCGTACCCATAGGGAAAGCGCTTAACCACTACGCTATGCGTGAACACCTCAAGCAGGCAGACGGCTCGTGTATGATCGTCGTCGCAACTGATGCACCTCTGGATGCACGCAACCTCAAACGGCTGGCCAAACGGGCCATGATGGGATTGGCGCGAACCGGTGGCATTGCCGCTAACGGATCGGGCGACTACGTCATTGCCTTCTCTACGGCCCCTCACTTGCGCATTCCCTATCACAGCGAACAGCCATACTATACGGCAAAGATATTGCGCAACGATCGCATGTCTCCCCTCTTCTTAGCCACTATAGAAGCTACCGAAGAAGCCATTCTCAACTCGCTCTTTGCCGCCCAACCTATGAGCGGATACAAAAAACGCACTATTGAGGCACTGCCCATCGACAAAGTATTACAACTGTGGCGATCACATGGCAGATAAGCCTCAATAGCGCATAGCTAATGTGCATCCATTTGTCGCGCTCAGTGAGATTACCTATCTCGTTTGAATCGACTTTTATGCGGCGACTGATCGCGTACTCCCTGCCGTTGCTGCCTACGACGGCGTAGCTCTTCCAGCAGCTGACGCTTGAATTGTTGCTCTGCCTGGGGGATCAGTGCCACTTTGCGCAGCGGCAACACTTCCATGAACTGCTCAAAATAGGCCCGCCGCAAAGCCACTAACTGTTCCTCTATATCCAACTGTTTGTACAAATGTGCCTTGAGTTCATCATCTGACATGAGCTCAAGACGCGTGTCGGGTTTGAGCTGTTTGCGCAGCTGCTCGCGCTGCTGCTCATATTCGTTATACAAAGGCCAAAAGACTTTGGATTCGGCTGCTGTAAGCTGTAGCTTTTTGGTAAAGAAAGCAATCTTATACGCTTCGATGCGTTCCTGGGCTTGCTTGTTACTTTGAGTTTGAGCGATCGCCGCCCAGCTACACAACGACACAAAAGCCACAATCAGGGTTAACTGTCTCATTGCTTCAAGGTTTATACTAATACTGAAAGACTAACAAATCACACGACATTTCCATCTCTGCCCTATCGCCTATTGGGTGGTCAAAGCATCTGCTCGAGTTCTTCTAGCGGAACGTCCTCGAATAGCTCGTCACTTATCTGTTCGAGCAACTCTTCATCCAGCAACAGCAAGGCATCCTCATTTTCTCGAGGTACTACCTCCAATATGAGATCCTCTTCAAACTCATCAATGTGATCAGCTACGTATGCTTCCAGCACATCCCTATCTACTGTAGCCAATAAACGGGCAGATTGCCGGAAAGGCCACCAAAAGAATAGCACTACCACACCACTTATGGCTGCGGCCACAGTTACTTTTGCAAACCACCTTCTTCGCCATATCACGCTGCGAGCAGCTTTGCCCAATTCTCTCTCTTTCCCAATACGACGCATTACCTCTTGAGGTAAGCGTTCGAAATAGCCAGAAGGCACTGGATCCAGCGATGTTGACCGGCTTTTTAGCTGATGTAAAAGAGGGGCTAACTCGGCCAGTTCGTCGCGTAGTTCTTTTGTATGCCTTTTCATATGATGCTCTTCTTATTTGTGTTTGCCTTTCGGCAAAAAAATTATCTACTCAAGATCTCAGAGGCGCGCAAATGTGCTTCTACCTTTTTAGCTGCATGGTGAAACGACGCCTTCAAAGCCCCCACAGAAGTACCCAAAACCTCAGACATCTGTTGATAACTCATCTCATCGAAGTAGCGCATTTGAAACACAAGCTTTTGCTTTTGCGGCAACCGCTCAATAGCTTCACACAAAACTCGATAGGCAGTTTCTTCATCAAACCAACTATCAGCTTCCAGCTTACAAACACCCCCTATGTCTTCGTCATCGAGCAAGAGGTTGCGCTGCCGTTTCTGCTTGCGCAAAAACCCCAAAGCTTCATTAGTTGCAATGCGGTACAACCAAGTGTACAAACTCGAGCGCCCTTCAAACTGATCCGCACATTTATATACTTTGACAAACACCTCCTGCAGCACGTCATTGGCATCGTCATGCCCGCCCACAATCTGGCGAACCAACCAATACAACCGCTCCTGGTATTTGGCCATGAGCAGACGTAGCCCTTCAGCTGCCTGCTTGCGATCTTGAAGTAGCTGTACAATGTGCGCATCACTCATTGTAGCAAGGCTCATCTGCTGGCTTTACGTGAAACGATGGACACACCTGAGATGTACCAGCCCCAAGAAGGTTTAAAACGAGAAATGTACCGGGGATACTATTGAGGTAAAGGTGCCTCTACACAAGCATCGATCGCCTCCAAGTTGAGCACGATATGACCATTGGGCAAAGTCTCGTACATGGGTAAAAACCTGTGTGCCCATTTTACTTCATCCCAAAGATAAGATGTACTGGCATGTACCGTTTGGGAAAAAGTCTCATCGTAGCCCTTGATAAAGACCAAAAATTCGGCTTGCATGCGTTTCAAATCTTCGATAGAAAGGCCTGATAAAGGGCTATTGCGATCTATGGGATGCACGATGGTCCAGTTGAGCGGGAACATGAGAATACGCGCGCGTTCCAGTTCCAGACTCTTGAAACGCCGCACACGGCGCCCGCCCACATCCTCCACCCACGTCATAATGAGCGTAGCCTCTACATCGGTCATTTTGTGATCGTGCTTGGTGGCAATGCGAAACTGAAACGAAGCAATGTCCTCATAAGGTGCAATGAGCGCATAGCGACTAAACAAAATAAGGGCTATAGGCTTAGACAAGCGAGCAAATGATACGCCAGTAAAAATGCCAAAAAACAAAAAGCCCATCAGTGCTTCAATCGAAGCAATGAGATTAGCAAGTTGCCCAACAGGGTGTACTGCTCCATATCCCACTGTAGTAATCGTCTGCACACTAAAGAAAAACACCTGTTCTAGTTGGCGCCAGAAGTTGCCTTCCCTAATGCCAGCCAACTCCTCTACACCTACCCACATGTAGGCCACACTAAACAACAGGTTGAGCCCAAAATAGCTACCTATAACCACGAGCCAAAAGCGCTTCCAAGACATCAGGACCAAAGCCTGATAAGGCGTTACTTGCCGCCGCCCCCTTCGATAAATGTTGTAGGTACCGTTTTTATTAACCAGCCGACCAGGCCCAATCAGGGAAGTGCCAAACCCCTGATCGCTGAGCTCACGCCTGCGAAAACGCCGCAATGTAGCTTTAATGCGCTGATGACTTGCCATTGATGTAATCGTAAAATAGCGAGTAAAGATCAAAGATACAGCTCAAAGTATCTACACCAATTGCGCCATCTACCCATCCACTTTCAATTTTCTATCTTCCTCCCTCAAAAGAAAAGGAAAAGCACATGAGCACAACACCTTGGTTTATTGATCCAGATATACGCCAAGCACGTACGTTACCCGCCATCTTTTATACCGATCCGGCCATGTACGAGCTATCCTCCGAACGCATCTTTGCGCGCAGCTGGCTCTACGCTCAAGATGCCACCGCCGTACAACGCCCAGGTGACGTTTACCCCTTCCTTTTGCTCGAATCAATGTTGGACGAGCCGCTCTTGCTCACCCAAGACGAACATGGGCAAGTGCGCTGCCTAAGCAATGTATGTACCCACCGAGCTAAGATCGTTGTCGAGCGCCCCACTAATATCCGACAATTGCGATGCCCGTATCATGGTCGCTGCTTCCACTTGAATGGTGCCTTCAAGTATATGCCCGCATTCGAAGGTGCCAAAAATTTTCCCTCCCATTGCGACGATCTCAAATCCATTCCGATCTACTGTTGGGCAGGCATGTACTTTGTCGGGCTTAGCCCTATCATGCCATTTGAGCAGCTGATAGCGCCCATCCAACAACGCGTCGAGTTTCTACCACTCGATCAGCTGCGATACGTACCTGAAGCCTCTCGTACCTTTGAAGTACATGCACATTGGGCATTGTACTGCGAAAATTATTTGGAAGGATTACATATCCCCTTTGTACATCCTACACTAAACAAAGCGCTGGACTTTAGTTCTTATCAATACCACTTATTTGACCATTGCAGTCTACAGATCGGCGTTGCACGTGCTGACCAGCCGCATTTCGATTTGCCAAAAGGCCACCCCGATGAAGGCAAGCAAGTATATGCCTGGTACTTTTTTGTTTTCCCAAATATGATGTTCAACTTCTATCCTTGGGGACTATCGCTCAATGTAGTAGTTCCAAGAGGGCCTCAACATTGCCACGTGCATTTTCGCACGTATCGCTTTGAAAATCTGCCATTTAATCGAGAAGATTTTGCTATAGAACAAACGGAGATGGAAGATGAGGCAGTGGTAGAAAGTGTCCAGATAGGCATCCAATCGCGCTATTACGATCGTGGCCGCTATGCTCCCACTATGGAGCAAGCCGTCCATCACTTCCACCGCCTCATCTCCCAGTACATGCAACAAGTATAATCAGCTAGCCTGTGCATGCGACCGAGCAATACGCTTGTTTACCAAGCGATGCTTAGCGCGGGGCTGCTCATCATCTTTAAACTTGATGCCCAACATAATGCTTAACAACACGGGAAGTGCGAGCACAGCAAGCCAGTATACGTGCAGAAAGAAGGCTATAAACACGATGGCCATCATCAGATAGAAACGCAACATCGTCGTACGGAAGTCAATCGAATAGGTTTTCATCACTTCACAACTTTTGAGGTGGCACAAAAAGATCACACCTCAAAAGTAGCTGCATGTATAAGCCACTATGATAGCACTTGTCAAGTGCTATACTGACTTTTGTCACCTAAAGTTTCCAAGCTCATCACTTAGCGCAAAACTCACAACCAGTTCGATCACGACCTCACAATCTCCAAAACGGCCCAAGCCACATGCAAGGTCTTGGTAGGGTAAGCCCTCAGCACTATCATATTGCGCTCATCAGCAAGGTGTACTTGCGCTGCTTGTGCAGCACCTAGCACGAGCGCTATGTTTTGGCGAAAGCTCCACCGTCCTGCTGTGTTAATTAAAGAGGCCAGCCTCCACACATCGATTGGCTCATCTGATAACAATACAGCAATGTGAGTACTATCGTTCCCCCTTTCGATCTCCAGACTATAATGCCTTGGAAACAGACGCGTACCGCTGATCCCCAAGTAAGGATTATACTGTGCCGAATAGGGGAAAAGCACATAGGCCTCTCCTTGCCTGTTTTCGCCCAACACATACACATAACAAGCTACCCGATTGGTACATAATACTTTAAGTTTACGCCCTGCTCCCACACTATGGTGCGGGCGAAAGTAGGCCTCGTTAGTTTCTACTCGCTCCAATTCGATCAGCTGTTGTGCAGCTACATCTAGTAATCCGAACTGAACATCCAATTGTGGTTCTGCTACCAATGGGTAGAGAGCATAGGCCTCTTCGACGAAGAATCGAAAGTCTTCGTAACGCACCCATGTATATCCCTCATCGCCCCAATCTCGCCCCCAGCTATTCATAATGAGAAAGGCACCACCATAGCGCCGATCATCATAACCAATCACACACATGGCATGGCCTGCAAAATCACGCAAGTGATAGTCACTTTGAGTGGGTTTCCAGAGGGCTTGGCCGCGCATCTGATATATGAAGCTACCCCCCACACGCATTCCAATGACTACAGGTATACCTTGAGCGATGTGCTGTTTTACAGCCAGCAAATCAGGCTCATACTGGTCGGCATCGCGTGTCAAACGGCTAAAGGTCTCTACTCGGTAAGCACGTGCCAAACGCAATTGCGCACTATCCGGTTGAATACTACATGTACGTTCATCGTATCCAAATTCAGCCATTGGCAAATCGCCTGCATACTGCAATAATCTCAGTGCATCCCGCAAGGCGACTGCTCGGCATTTCCCCTGTGCCAACTGATTGTACAGAAAACTGGGGCTAAAAGCCAGCCGGTTGGGATCAGTGCCATACATATGTGCCTCCAAAATAGTACGCGCTGCATAGCTAACCGCCCACCCCACACTACTGGCTTGCTGCCCTTGATGCCGGCACTGAGGTGCATAATGCCTCAGAGAAACTACAGCTGGCAAGTGTACTTCACCATACAAGGCATCTACGGGCTCAAATACTTGGGTACTATCGTATTTATCAGTACGCAGCTCAGCACCCAAGCGAAACATCTGCTGTGTTTGTCCTTCCCAAGCTACTGAGCATCCGTGCTCACCATAATACCACCCAATGCCCACTACGCATAACCCTATAGTCAACCACCTAAGTAGCCCCCGCACCTGCCAATTTATACTCACAATCATCTTGCACACTTCGCCCAACTTTGATCTACCTTCACATCACCTACACAAGGTACAATCAATTCATAGAATTGGTATCGACAGCGCCGCGCATAGGATCTGCAAGATACACGTGACAAACAACTAAATGATGACCGCAAATTGACTTTCAGCAAACAGGAAATAGCCGACATAATACAACATGATGAGGGCTCGATACACACTGTGCCGAGCCCTCACGCAACGCTGTTATTCGATCCAGCTACTATAGACAACGCATCGACGCTACATATCATTAATCCTGTAGTCATTTTTACTCGCATCCCAAATCGCTACGCGAAACGGGATCGTTATTCGGGAAGCAATAGCCCGAAAGAACCTGATCCGGAACGTATTTTTCCACCAAATTGGGGTCGTATAAGGCACTTTCTAAAAATGCTGTGAGATCTTCAATTTCTTGCTCAGTCAGATGTAGTGGCCGGAAGGCAGGTGCAATCTGGTTGAGCGGTACATCGGGATTTTCCGGTATTGCCTCGTTGAAGTACTCAACCACTTCGCGCAGGCTTCGCTTGCTAGATCCATGAAAATAAAATCCCGCATGCTTGAGATTGTATAGCTGAGGCACCTGAAATTTGTACATGTCTTCTTCTCGACCAGTAAATCCACCTCGCCCCAAGTTACGCTTGTCGTTTTGATCGGTAGCTAGGGGCGCCGAAGTCTGATAAATACCCTTTACCCCTATGGCAAAATACGCATTGTTGTTCAGTGCCGGGCCTGTATGACAGTTGGCACAGCCCGCATCGGTGAAAAAGAGAAGGGCTCCGCGTTTTTCCTGAGGAGTCATCGCATTGAGTTCGCCTTTGAGCCAACGCTGGAAAGGCGCTTCATTGGTCAGCAATGTGCGCAGATAAGCCGAAATTGCTAAGCTAGCAGTTTCATGGGAATAACGCTCCTCTTCTGGCCACTCGGGAAAAGCCATGTCGAATAGCTGCCTGTAGCCGAAAGTATCCAACACTTTGGGATGATTGATGGCCATGCGGTGGAGCTTAAAGCCCTCTATATTTTGGCTCTCTAAGCCATAATACCCCTTAAAATTCACTACAGTAGCGGTATCGAGCAACCAGCGATCTTCCGTGCCTACATTGTTGTGATTGGCGCCAAACTGCCCGTTCCACAGCGTGTTTTGCACATACGCTACATTGAGCACACTAAGCGGCCTGGTGCCCTGCACGTCGGCTTCTTCAGGTTTATAGGTAGGCATCATATGGCGGCCTTCGCCTAAGTTCCCAAAGCCAATGGCACCATCGGCAACTCCCTGTACATTGCAGGGCGTAAAACCCGCTTCGGGTACATGGCACGTAGCACAGGAATACGTCTCTTTGCTTTCCTGTCGGCGAGCTAACTGTCCTAATCCCGTCTCGTAAAACAACAACTTGCCCAATTCCACTTTCTCTGGTGTCAGTGGATTCTTCGGATCTTGTGGGATTTTGTCTAACGCATCAGGATCAGGGAGCACCCAATAAGCAAGCGTACCATCGCCTGCTTTCTTTAGTGCATTTTCTAAGTGGAGATCAATAGAGGTAGGCGCAACAAAGGTATCAGAAGTACAACTCGCAATCCACCATAATAGGGGTAACAGAAGCGCTATGCGTTTCATAACATTCATGGGATTTTTTGGGCGTTAGCCGTTTTCACTTTGTCATATCACATATGAAGCACGCGTCAGTACAGACTATAAATGGTTGATGCACTTGTACCATCTCAGCCAAAGGCATACCAACTACACCAGACCTGCCCGAATTTTCACAAAACGGGAAAACAACTGACTCTCATCAACTTAAACCGGATTTTGGGCAGAGGTAGGCCGCATCATTCATGCAAAGCTAAGTGATTTCATCTGTAAAATCAAAGACTTTTTATAAAAAAAACAATTTGTAAAGTGCCAAAATATCCATGAGAAAGCACTCAATGGGCAGCTCTGAGGGGTTGTGCACATCCGGCGTAGTGTTTATCATCAATAGTCACTTTTACAGTGTAGGGATAATTCTTGCCATCCATGCTGCCCATACATGCCTCATCTACCAATATGATCTGCAGCAAATGGCCCGCTTCATTTTTTGCGCGGAGCAAAAACACACCACCTGAAGGGCGAAAAGTAGCCGGATCAAATACCAACGTAGGTTCGCCTAAGCGCCGCACCGTGATGGCCTCTTCAGTAAGGCTTATGTGCCAAAAGGGCTCCTCCCCCCTGCATTCCATAGGTAACGCCACATCTACGGCAGACAGGTCATCTTTTAATGGAGTGAGCAAAGTACCAGAGCTCGACTTGGATGCCGAACGGGATGCTGATGTTTCAGCGCCAGCATCCTGCGATGGTGTGGGCGGCGTGGTTTGCTGAGGATGAGCTACCAATATATCTTGTTGCCGGTCAGCCTTTTGGGTTTGCATTTCCTCGGGTGGAGTAGTAGACTGCTCGGTATGATTCGCCTCGCCACAGCCAAGAGAAAGTCCAACCACATAGCAACCCAACACTGTGATTCCCAATCTGATCGCATTCATCATATTATCCGATTTTTAAATTAAAACATCCAAAATACGATATTATTGACGACCGCTACCACAGCAGCCAATGCCAATGCCCACCAAAAATTGCGCACCGAAACGCCCTTGAGCAACCAATCAGCTATCGTAATGAGTAATGCATCGACTACTAGGTGGAACAAGCCAAAAGTAAGCCAATTCAATGGCGTAGCTAAGAAGTCGAGCACCCACCCCAAAGTGGCACTAAGCAAGCCAAACACTAAAGACAATGCAAGTGCCTGACCAAAGCCGCGAATGGTCACGCCTTTGAGCAATTGTGCCCCCACATAAAACGATAGCGAAGTGACGAGCCAAACCCAAATCCAGTACATAAGCCTATTTTACATAGTTAAACAATGCGCCCAATCTGAAATGTACTTCGATGGAAAAGAGGCACTGATCGAAAAGCACACCTCCTTTTTTCCATATGGCTTTAAATAGTCCCCTACCTTTGGGCACTAGTGCAAATGCAAGAATATGGAAAAGCTTTGGCTCATCATTCAGCGCGAATACCTCATACGTGTCAAGAAGTGGCAATTTGTGCTCATCACTATTCTGACACCATTGGCATTTGTCTTACTCATCGTAGTAGTCATTTTTATCTTCCACTCAGCTAAGAGCACAGCCAAAATAGCTGTTATCGACGAATCGGGTATCGTTGGCAAAAGCTTAAAAGACTCCGAAGTGGTGCTGTTCAAAATCGTGGACGAACCCGTAGACAGCCTCAAGCGTCACTTCAAAGAAAGAGGGTATGATGGCGTACTACACATTCCACCCCAACGGCGCATTGGCACTTCAGTGAGCGTGGTGTATTACTCAGACAAGCAGCTGCCGCTTTCCACCCAATCGTATATCAAAGAAGAGCTAGCCCGAAAGTTTCGCGCTTACAAAATCACGCAGTCGGGCTATGATGCAGCCATCCTCAAGAGCTTCGAAACTGAAGTGGACATTCTGGAACGATCTTTAGTATTTACCGACACTGGCGAAGTAATCGAAGAGGACAAAACGGGGAGTTCTGCTGTAGCGACCGTCTTGGGCACGGTCATGGGGTTCACCATCTACCTTGTGCTGTTCATTTATGGCACGCTAGTCATGCGCTCTGTAATGGAAGAGAAAATCAACCGCATCGTCGAGGTGATCATCTCTTCAGTCAAGCCTTTTCAGCTCATGCTGGGCAAGATCATTGGTGTAAGTGCGGTAGGCCTCACGCAGTTGTTCATCTGGATTGTGCTGATGCAGATTTTTCTGTTTATTGCTGGGCTGTTTCTACCACTTGATACACTGAGCAGTGCTCCTTCTATGACGGGTGGCGAAGCTCCTCAGACCGACATGGACAAACTCATGCGCGTCTTTTATGCAGCCAGCCAGCTCAACTGGGGGCTGATCATTCCACTTTTCTTGATATACTTCTTATGTGGCTACCTCCTATACGCCTCGTTCTTCGCTGCAATAGGTTCCGCTACAGGCGATGATTTGGGCGAAAGCCAATCACTTACCTTGCCCATTACCATACCTGTCGTTTTAGCCATCTATATCATGATGGCTGTGGTTGAAAACCCCACCAGCACATTGGCCATTTGGTCGTCGCTCTTTCCGCTCTTTTCTCCCATTGTGATGCCGGCACGTCTACCTTTCGACCCACCTTTTTGGGAAATTGTGGCATCGCTGCTGATTTTAATCTTGTCGGTAGTAGGTGCAGTATGGCTTTCAGGTCGCATTTACCGAGTAGGCATTCTGATGTATGGCAAAAAAGTAGGCTTTAAAGAAATATGGAAATGGCTGCGCCACGGCTAAGCTACTTGCCTTTTTGTCGCCTTTCGGCAAATGCTTTTTAACTTGGCGATGCAACGCACTGATGCCTTCGCAGGAGGCATGCCACTTTTTCCTTTGCATCAAAGGATTGGCAAGCTATCCGCCGGCGTTCGGCCCACGTCAAGCGTTGGACTCATCGGCATAAGGTAAACCTTGTGAG
Organism: Saprospiraceae bacterium; assembly: GCA_026982695.1. Lineage (GTDB taxonomy): Bacteria > Bacteroidota > Bacteroidia > Chitinophagales > Saprospiraceae > WFYJ01. Next base: position 15,529 of record JALSGS010000007.1, on the reverse strand, counting down.
CAATAAAAAACATCGTCTATTATGATCTCTGCCCTGACCGATTTTCAAAAAGCAATTCTCCAAGGCATTCCCCAGACCTTACCTGCTGCCAAGCCGCGCGATCCGCACGTCAGCCATGCACCACACCGCGTGATTGAGGGCGTACTGAGCACTGAAGAGAAAAGACTAGCAGTAGCCAACGCCTTGCGTTATTTCCCTAAAAAGTGGCACGAAGTATTGGCACCTGAATTTGCCGAAGAGCTCGAAAAGTACGGCCGCATCTATATGTATCGCTTCCGCCCTGAGTACCCCATGCATGCCCGCCCCATAGATCACTATCCCGCACGCAGCCAACAGGCCGCAGCCATCATGCTGATGATCCAAAACAATCTAGACCCTAAAGTAGCCAAGCATCCTCACGAGCTCATTACCTATGGAGGCAACGGAGCTGTGTTCCAAAACTGGGCCCAGTACTTGCTCACCATGCAATACCTAGCCCAAATGACTGACGAGCAAACGCTAGTGCTCTACTCAGGGCATCCCTTGGGGTTGTTTCCCAGTCACAAGGAAGCACCTCGCGTAGTGGTCACCAATGGCATGATGGTGCCCAACTACTCTAAAAAAGAAGACTGGAACAAGTACAACGCCTTGGGTGTCACCCAATATGGTCAAATGACTGCTGGCTCATTCATGTACATTGGGCCACAAGGCATCGTACATGGTACCACCATTACGCTGCTCAACGCAGGTCGCCTCAAAGGTATCGGCGACAACGACCTAAGAGGGAAAGTCTTTGTCACTTCAGGCTTAGGCGGCATGTCGGGTGCTCAGGCCCGTGCTGCCGTCATTACCGGTGCGGTAGGTGTCATTGCCGAAGTAGACCCCGACGCCATCCGCCAACGCATTGACGATGGCTACATCCAAAAGGAATTCGTCTTCCAGGACCTAGACCAATTACTGCAGGCCATTGAGCACCACCGCCAGCGCTGCCAAGGCGTTTCATTGGTCTATCATGGTAATGTCGTGGACCTATGGGAAAAGCTGGTAGCCGAGAACGTGCAGGTAGAACTGGGCTCCGACCAGACTAGCCTGCACAACATCGACGACCTGGGTTACTGCCCCGTAGGCTACACTTTCGAACAAGCCAAAGAGCTGCTGGCACGCGATCACGACCAATTCATGGAAGCAGTGCGTGCCACGTTGCGCCGCCACGTGGCTGCCATTAACACGATGGCTGCACGCGGCATGTATTTCTGGGACTATGGCAATGCCTTTCTCGTAGAAGCTGCTCGTGCCAACGCCGACATCTGGGCCGACACAGCTGGTGGTCGATTTCGCTATCCCTCTTATGTAGAAGATATCATGGGTCCCATATGCTTCGACTACGGCTTCGGTCCCTTCCGATGGGTATGCTGTTCGGGTAAAGAAGAAGATCTAAAACGCACCGATGCCATTGCCACCCATGTCATCGAAGAGCTGATTGCCGAAGCACCCGAAGACATCCAGCCACAGCTGCGCGACAATCTCCATTGGATACGCCATGCGCACAAGAACATTCCCATCGTGGGCTCGCTGGCACGCATACTCTACACCGATGCGGAAGGGCGTATTCGTATTGCACGCGCTTTTAACGACGCCATTGCACGCGGCGAACTACATGGCCCTATAGTGCTGGGGCGCGATCATCACGATGTCTCAGGTACAGACAGCCCCTTCCGCGAAACGGCTAACATCTACGACGGCTCGCGCTGTACCGCCGACATGGCCGTGCACAACTTCGTAGGAGACGCCTTTCGCGGTGCCACTTGGGTGAGCCTCCACAACGGCGGTGGCGTGGGCTGGGGCGAAGCCATCAATGGTGGCTTCGGCATGGTGCTAGACGGCACACCCGAAGCTGACCGACGGCTCGAACAAATGCTCTTCTGGGATGTAAACAACGGCATTGCCCGACGCTCGTGGGCGCGCAATCCGCACGCCATAGCTACAGCACGGCGCACCATGCAGCACTATCCCAACTTGCGCATCACCATGCCTCAATTGGTAGATGAGCAATTGCTCGAACAGTTGTTTTAGCTCGCTGAGATAGTATATCTGGGCCACTACAATCCAAAATACATTGCCATTACGTCGACGTCTCACATTGATTGGTTTGACAATGATCGCAGTGGGTAGCTGCATCGGTTCGGGCATTTTCGTCACGCCCTACGAAGTGGTACGGGCTGTACCCAATCATCTGATGGTACTACTCGTCTGGGCGTTGGGTGGGTTCATAGCGCTTACTGGAGCACTCACCTTTGCCGAGCTGGGCGGGATGTTTCCACGTGCTGGAGGCGTATACGTATTCTTGCGCGAAGCTTACGGGGAGTTGGTTGCTTTTCTGTATGGTTGGATCATTTTATTAGTGATCAATACAGGGGCATTAGCAGCGCTAGGGATTGCCTTTGCTGAATATATGCGCTTTTTCTTTCCCCAAATAGATCAACCCACCAAAAACCTATTAGCTATTGGAGCTATTGTGGGGCTCACAGCACTCAACTTACGCGGCATTCAAGTAAGTCAGGCTTTTGCCAACACATTTACGGCACTCAAACTTGGAGCCATTGCTGCGATCATTGTGGCAGGGATATGGTGGGCTGCACCTGAGCACATTTCGCTTCAATTTCAGCCACATACAGCCCTCCCCACCAATCCCATTCAGGCCATGTTGGTTGCGCTCATCGGGGTATTATGGTCGTTTGGGGGCTGGCATCACGCCACTTATGTAGCAGGAGAGGCCATCGATCCTCAGCGCACCGTACCTCGCGCTATGGTGCTGGCAGCTCTGATTGTGACGCTGACCTATTTGTTGGTCAACTGGGCCTATATGCTGCTACTGCCACTTGAGGCCATAGCGGCATCTGAACGCGTAGCCGGCGACGCCATTGCTACTATTGTGCCTTGGGGTGGCAAGCTCGTGGCTATTGCCATTGCCATATCCATATTTGGCACCATCGGTATTTACACTATGACGGCACCGCGCATTTATTACGCCATGGCGCGCGATGGGCTGTTCTTCCAGCGGCTGGCCCGCGTGCATCCGCGCTGGCACACTCCTGCATGGGCAATGGCTGCGCAAGCACTATGGGCTGTGATCATACTCCTTTTTTGGGGCGGTTTTTTTGGAAAAATCATCACTTACGTCACTTTTATGGATATCGCTTTCATGGCACTGGCCGGCACTGCTGTATTGGTTTTGCGCGTGCGCCGTCCTGATGCAGAACGCCCCTATCGCGTGTGGGGCTATCCTTTCACGCCACTTATATTTGTACTCATCTCAATGGCTTTTGTCGTCAACACACTAATAGCACGCCCTATCCAGGCATGGGCAGGGCTGACGCTGTTGGGATTAGGTATAGGTGCATATCAACTATTTTGTACAAAAAGCCACCCACGCAGATGCTAACCGAGCAGTGAGCTTTATTTTCAAATTCAAAACTATAAACTATAAATTGTGAGCTGATAGCACGCGTTTTATCCCTATTTCGAGATAAACCTCATGCCCTATGCCCCCGATACTTGACGTCGTCATCGGATTGATTTTTTTGTTTTTGCTCTTTAGCCTATTGGCTACTACGGTGATGGAACTCATCGCTGGCTTTCTGGCATTGCGGGGTCGTTTGCTAGAAAGGGCACTAGAAAAAATATTGACCACAGGTTACATATCGCGCCTACGCCCTTTGTGGCAAGAGTTACTCAACCGCCTATCGTTTGGAAGGCTTTTTCGCGAACGCCGCCCCGATCCCGAGCAACTCACACAAATGCTGGCTACACAAATTCCCGACCCACCATTGGTAGGCACCCAAGTATTGCATCGTCATTTAGCTGAAGAAGAGGAATTTAGCTCGCTTACAGTCACACCTGAGCTTGAACAAGCTGTAGCAGATTTGACGCCTCAAGCAGCTCAAGCTCTCATGCACACTATGAAGCGCGCGCGAAAGGTCCCTCTGGAAGAAATGCCATTGGACAAAGTGGCCCAAAAGCTGGTCCAACAAGTTGAACTCAACTACACTAAAGCACTCAGGACCAGCAAACACGCACTTAGCATGCAAGTACAAAGCGCTGATAAACAGGGACAAATAGATGTATCGCACGTCAAGCAACAAACCATTCGCTATTTCTTTCTCAGCGACTATTTCTTCCACAGCCCCATCTACCAACAGATTACGCGTCCTGAAGCTTCTCCCAAGCCCTCCTATCTCAGTGCTGAAGCTTTCTTGGCAATATTGCTCGACTTCTTCTCTACTGATGAGCCTCAAGCAAAAAAGGATCTAAAAAAATTGCGCGACCAAGTGCTGCTCATACCCGACTCTGCCATCAAGCGCTCGCTGATCTACCTAATCGATCAATCGGAAGGCAGCATGGAGCGATTCAAGCAAGGGGTGCGAAATTACTACGACGAAATCATGGACCATGTATCGGGTTGGTACAAGCGCAACATGCAGGCCTGGCTACTCGTTGTAGGGCTAATTATTGCCATGATCTTCAACGTCAATAGTCTTAAGGTGTACAGCCGCCTCAGCAACGATCCTGAACTGCGCGCTGCCGTGGTATCACAAGCAGTTCAATACATTGAGCAAAACCGACAATTGCTCTACGACAGTACTTTGCTCAACCTCGACCCTGCCGATCAACTCGACAGCAATCAACTTGCTCAACGCATCGAGTCGCTACACAGCTTAATGGACTCCCTCATTCAAAACGACTTCCAGCAACTCAATTCTCCATTGGGTTTAGGCTGGGAAAATGGCTTTTTGCAACCACAATGGACGGAAGACCCCGCTAATCGACATTGGATCAAACTACCACCTCAGCTGTATTTCCTCTATGCCATTTGGGATAACCTTTTCGGTTGGCTCATTACGGCTTTGGCTATCTGCTTAGGTGCTCCTTTCTGGTTTGACCTGCTCAAAAAATTGGTCAACATTCGCAATGCACCGCGTCGCCCCGACAGCCCGCCGACATCTACAAACACGACATCCTCATCCTCTGCCAACCCGTCAGTCATCGTATTAAATGAGGGATATGAAATCAGAAAGAAACCCATCGGATGATGAAGGCCAAAGCTGCCACAGACGTACACATACGCATTAACCCTATAGACTTAGAGGTTCCTCCCATCGGGGTACTCTTTCAACACGCTACCGTCGAGGTGGAGCCCGTGTTGTATACTGGTGCCCCCTTAGCAGATGATTCCACCCCACATCACAATCATTATTTGCGCGACCTCAATGGCTGGTACTACTGGGCTGGCGCCATGCACTTTGACGAACAACAGATCAGCCATGTAATTGAGGCGCCTACACATGCTGCCACCGCTGCCGCATGGGACTATGCCCAACGCCTTGACTTCCTCCCATCTGGGTGGCGCGCTACTGCTGGGAAGGGAATGCGCATCGCCATACTCGATACGGGATTCACCTTACGCCATCCGACGCTCAAACACCTCCATCGACCAGGGCACCTATTCGATGCTACTCGGGCAGGGTTTGCCGAAAGGCCTGGCACTGATCCTGTAGAAAGCCGCATCCATCACGGCACACAGGTATTGAGCCTTTTGGGTGCACGCCCCTCTGCTACCTTTCCCATCGGTGGCGTGGCACCACAAGCCTCTTTTTTTCTGATCAAAGTAGCTGATGCGGCAGGGCGCATCGCGCCCCAAGTACTGATTGACGCTCTGGCATTTGCCATCGAGCACCTAAAAGTGGACCTGATCAATTGCTCGGTAAGCGTGCGCATCAAGGCATTTAACAGCGAGCAACGCACCCAGCTCAAGGCAATCGACCAAAAGCTCAATCAGCGCAACGTGCTGCTATGTAGTGCCTTGCCCAACCCGGGTAATACCTTCGAGTTGCTTACTCCCCGAAAGCTACGCATGCCCACTGCACTGAGCAACAGCCTGCGCATAGGGGCCATTAGTCCCTCTTTTTTCGGCAAGTTCAAAGACAAAAAGTTTGCACCCGAAATCCAAGTATTAGCTACGCAACCGACCATCACCACCTGCCAGGGCACCCAATTGGTAGAAGTGCCACTATCTAGCAGTCTTGCCACCCCTTTGCTGGCAGGTATTGCTACAATGGCACTCGCCCACCTTGGCGGTCGCGATGCATTGATGCAAGCACATTTACAAGCTCCCAATATAGTCAGTGCACTCCTCAAGCTACTGCGACAAAAGGAAGTACTTTTACCTCTTTCGGAATACGATGTCGACGAACTACTTTTTCTCGATCCTCACTTGCCACCCACATAGCCATTTGCGCTCAATAGCCCAAGTAAATCAGCAAGCCTATGAAACCCACTGTACACTCCCTACTTACCACAATTGGCTTCCTCGTCACTGTCATGACGCTCCCAGCACAAACAGCCTTTTACGATGCGCTACGCCTGCGCCAATGGGTACAATGCGACTCTCTGGGCTGCTATTTTCAACCAGATGCACCAGCTGAACTACTGGAGATACTTACCCGATATGACCACACCTTATCGGCCCAAGGCGACGCTACTGCCGAAGAAATTGCCCTAGCTTATGAGCAATCGGGCAACCCCTTCATTGGCCCTGAGGGGCGCATCGTGTTCAGCGCAGCTATGCACAGCTTACAAGAGGTGCCCAAGGCATACACATTAGCTACAAATGTGTTTTCAGCTGTAAGTGGTGTGCCCGTAACCAAGCTAGCTGACGGGTTGGCCAAATTTTTGGCTACTCGTACCAAACAAGAACTTAACCTTGCCTTCTTTGCGCGCTTTCGAGCCATTGTACAGCAATATCCCGAGCTACAAACCCTCTTCCCTGCCACTACAGCCGTATTTATGGCCATAGGAGACGAGATTTACCACCTGTCTGCCTATCTGGCCTCCTTTCAAGCGGCCTTCATCCAAGACCTCAATCTATTGCCCGGCCACATAGCACAATACCTCGAAGAAGAGGCACCCATTGCTCATCCCATCCTCGCACTTAGTTTGGGTACCCTGCTGCAGATAGCTCAAGAAATAGTAGATGGCCAAGCGCCAGCCCAAATCATTCACAACCTAGCACAAGATCTCGTGCCCGATACACTGATACCACCTACTATTCCCTTGAGTGGCGCACTGCGCACGCTCGACCTCATATCCCAATCACTGCAAGCTGTCAATGATACTGTGTACTGGTTGCGACCTCGTCAGCTCACCCCACTGATCAACGACGATCTGACATTTGCGCTGTACTTGGGTTTGCTCTACCAACAGGCTGAAGGCATTCGCTTTGACACGAACAGCGCACTTAGCTTGCGCAATCAACTGACTCGACTGTTCCACCAATCGAACCACTTTGCACTTCGGCGCCACCTACGACGCTTCACTCAGCTGGGCCAACGCCTCGGTACCTACCTCAACGAAGCCGCTGTCGTGGCCGACTCTACCTCTTTCGAAGCTCATTATCAAGCTATCCAAACTATGTTGGATTTGCTGGAAGAAGCTTTTGCCTTTCGACAAACACTTACTGGACAGCCTATCGATGCTTCTGAACAAAAAGTGCTCGAGGTACTACACCTGCTCAACACCTTACACCTTGAGGTACGCCTCAAGCGCTATACTTCAGCCATCATCACAACACACCAGCTCATCGCCACACTCATACAGCCCGACGACTTTACCTTTGCCCAAGCATTGCTCAAATACGGTAGCTTCATGGCAACAGTAGCGCAAGCCGAAACCACCGACGAAATTGCTCTGGCAATTGAAGCCATCGCGCTACCCGCAGGCAGTGCTTCCATGAAAAAATACAGCCGCCTCAGCGCAGACCTCAACGCATACGTAGGTGGTTTCTACGGCCAAGAAACACTTTGGGAAACTGACCAGACTAAAAGTGTAGCTGGCATTAGCGCTCCTATCGGAATTGCACTCAGCTGGGGTGGATCAAGTGCTACGCCTGCATCGGTATCTGCCTTTTTATCAATACTCGATGTAGGCGCATTGACCGCCTTTCGCCTTTCTGATCCTGCTGCTGAGGTATTGCCAGAAGTGACCTTGAGCAACATCTTAGCGCCAGGCGCTCACTTAATATACGGATTTGCTGGCCTCCCTATATCACTAGGTGCCGGCGCTCAATTGGGGCCTAACTTGCGGCAAATCACTATAGATGGCGAATTTGGCCCCATCACAGAGATAGCTACTGGCTGGCGTTGGCACGTTTTTCTGGCAGTAGATATCCCCTTGATCAACTTGAGCATCCAACCCAGATAGGTATAAACTGGTCGATTGAGATCTCATAGCATCTCACTCTGAGTCTGATTATCATATCTATGCATTCACAAACAGGCACCTTTTTGTGTAGTAACAAAACAATCCAGCTGCTGGCACTTCGCCATGCCTACTACTTACTTGCTTGCCCTTACCCTTTACATCACCTCATCACGCTTTTTTCGGCGAACTGAGACCTGCTCTTGTGAACAACGTCACAATACAACTCCCAAAAATGCATGTATCTTTAATAAGGAGTTTTTTTATTTAAAAACCAAAAAATCATCATTCCATGATCAGAACCGCCTCTCTGTTAGTAGGGCTCTTTATGTTGCTTGCCCCTTGGGCTGTTCAAAGCCAATCCTCATTGCCATTTGAAATCATGCTAGAAGAAATCACTTACCCTAACTGGCCTGGGGTGCAGTCATTTGCCGGTGGTCACTACAACGGCAAATTTATCATCATTGGGGGGCGTATTCAAGGGCTACATCGCCGCATGCCTACGCAGGCTTTTTCGGAAGCTGGAAATAACAAAGACGTATGGGTACTCGATCCTGCCACCGGACAGGTCTGGTCGACTTCTCTTTCCGTACTTCCCACCAACATGTATGAGCAACTACAGTCGACAAACCTCGAATTTGAGCAAGTAGGCAACACGCTCTACATCATTGGCGGGTACGGGTGGTCAGCCACCATCAAAGAATTTCTGACTTACCCTTATCTCACTGCAGTAGATCTGCCCACGTTGGTTAACGCCGTAATGAGTGGTGGCAATATTGAGCCTGCCTTTCGGCAAATAGAAGACAGTCGCCTAGCCGTAACTGGTGGCTATCTCGACAAACTTAATAACACCTTCGTTTTGGCTGGTGGCCAATACTTTGAGGGTCGATACAACCCTATGGGCCCCAATAGCGGCCCCGGATTTTTCCAAGAGTATACCAATGCCATCAAGCGCTTCGATATTGTAGATGACGGTATCAACCTATCCATTGCCAACTATGTAGAGACAGTAGATGCCAATGCACTGCATCGCCGCGACTACATCATGGCACCACAAGTATTTCCTGGTGGCCAGCCAGGCCTAACTATGTTCTCGGGTGTATTCCAGTACAATGCCAACCTGCCGTGGCTCAACTGCGTAGACATCACGAGTACTTCCTATCAAGAGCGCAACGACTTTGTACAAAACTTTAGTCACTATCATGGCGCTCGCCTACCTATCTACGATGCCAACGACCAAAGCACTCATACTGTATTCTTCGGGGGCATCGCTCGCTATTATCTCGATGCCAACGGCAACCTCATTGATGATACCAACGTGCCCTTTGTGAAAACTATATCGGTGGTTACACGCGACGCTTCCAATGCCCTGAGTGAACAAGCTATTGGTGAAATGCCTGGTTATCTAGGCGCCGGTGCCGAGTTCTTCCTGGCCGACGATGCACCTACTACCATCTTTGAAGACATGCTGGATCTGAGTGCCCTCACACCAGGCGATACTGTGCTGGCAGGCTACATTTATGGCGGCATAGAGAGCACCCAACCCAACATCTTCAACATCAACAACGGCACGCAAAGCTCGGCATCCAACCGCTTGTTCAAAGTTTGGATCATCACACCGGTTTCGACCGATGTTAAAGATAAGAGCCTGAAAAAAGCAGCAATTACCCTCTCACCGAACCCAGCTGCTGCAGGAGAAAGCGTATTGATGCGCGTAGATATCACTGAAAAGATCGCTCAGCTCAACGCCGATTTGGTTAGCCTTGACGGCACACTCATAGGCTCGCTGATGCGCAAAACCAATCTCGCTCCAGGCAGCTATACCTTCCAACTCGATTTGCCAGATGTAGCCACTGGCGTATATCTGGTACGCCTACAAGAAGGCAATACGATTTGGGCAAAACAAATCGTCATCCATGATTGACGCCCAGTCATTGTTTTTGTACTTGAGCGCAAGTTGTATTCATCACCACTCAACATAGTACAAGGATATGCTGTAGGGCCTGAAAAGCCCTACAGCTTTTTTATTTTAAATTTAACACCAAAATTCCTGTATGCTATCTGCACATCAGCTGTACCTGATACATCACATTTTCGCTAGGGAGAGGTAAAGAGAAAAACGCAAACACACAAGCAAAAGGGCACAAGCTCGCATGAGCTCATGCCCTTTTCAGTTTAGTAGTTGCAGTAAAGCCGCGTTGCACACAAAACTGCCTCTTATGCTAAGTAAGGAGGAGAACTTGGCAACTTTCAACCTGGCATTATCTAGCTTTTATGCACGCCCTAACTGGCGCAACATACGCATATGTGCCACTACTGCATGCACAAAAGTAGGCTGACAGTAGTATGGTAAGCCGAACTCACGCGCCGTTTCTTGCACAACGCAAGACAACTTCTTGTAGTGCACATGGCAAATATTGGCAAAGAGATGATGCTCAATCTGAAAATTGAGCCCGCCAATCAACCAGGAAAACACGCGGCTACGAGGTGCAAAATTGGTCGTAGTAATCAATTCATGTACGGCCCAAGCATGTTGCATTTTCCCCTCTTCATCTGGCAGGGGAAACTCCGAAGTAGGCATCACGTGTGCTGTTTGGAAAATCAAAGACAGCGTAAGCCCTGTGATGAAGTGCATGATGAAAAAGGACAGCAATACCACCCATGCAGAGACGGGCAATAGAACGAGTGGCAAGATCAAGGTAGCCAAATAATAAATAGATTTCCACACCACCAGCTTGATCCACTCCTTTCGGTACAATCGCTTGTCAGGAATAAGTCCTTGCTTGTGATAGCCAACCAAGCGCGTATAGTCAGACAAAAAGGTGCGCAACAATGTCATCAACCCATAAAAAAACCAAGCATAGATGTGCTGAAACCTGTGAAACCAATAACGCGGCTGATTAGGCGAAAACCGAAACAAAAAAGGTACTTCGATGTCTTCGTCTACACCCTCTACATTGGTGTAAGTATGGTGTAACACGTTGTGTTGCAGCTTCCACACAAAAGCACTCGACCCAATGAGATTCATCGATGCACCCAAGGCATTATTCAGCCACTTAGAACGGGAAAAAGCACCGTGATTGGCATCATGCATCACATTGAGCCCAATGCCAGCCATACCCAGCCCCATGATCAAATACAGGACGAAGACCTGCCAAGCAGAAGTAATAGGTGCCAACAGCAATAGGGACAATGGCACCAGATACAGCAGAAACATCAGCACCGTCTTGAACACCATATTCGTATTGGCATAACGAGTAGCACCTTCTGACTGAAAATACTCGTTGACGCGCTGACGTAGTGTCTTGTAAAATGCCATCTGGTCTGGCGTACGAGGAAATTTGAGCTTTTGCACAAAAAGAAGTTTGAATGTGGAATGACTTCCACTTGAGTTAAAAGAAGAAATAATTGCCTGTTTGCTCTTTGCATGCCTCGAGCCGAGTAGCACAACGGCTCATACATCATTCCCCATTGGGAAAAACCTGCAAAAGACAAATGACGCAAAACACACGCCCAAGATAGGGAGTACACTTCAAATCATCTACTTCTCAACACTCCCCAACCCATAGAGTTTAAAAAACAAATACTCCTTGACGATGTTCAAACACAACTTACCACGTACTAAGCCACTATATCAATGGTTCTACTACTCCATATTTTCCATTATATGTGCAGAGCCCATAATTTTGCGCCAATGAAAGCAGACAAAGCAGCTACAAGCCATCGTGGCCTCACTTTCATTCCCGAGGATCTCCTGCACCAGCTCGAATACGACAAGATTCTCGAACTCGTCGCACAGGCATGCGTGGGCCAGGCAGCAGCAGTACGTGCCCGTATTCCCTCATTCGACACGCGACGTGGTGCCATCGTGGCACGCCTCAGTGAAGTGCACGAGATGAAATGTGCTTTAGCACAAGACGAGGTATTGCCTATAAACGCCTACGATGACATCAGCGAAGACCTCCGCCAACTAGCTATAGAAGAATACGTATTGCCCGAAGAAGCTTTAGTGCGTATTTGGCGCATTTTGCGCACCATGCGCGATCTGGTATGGTTCTTCAGCGCCGTGCGGCGCAACGCCTATCCACGCTTAGCAGCCCTGCTCACACCCTTAGCATGGGATGACAGCCTTATCGAAGCCATCAGTCAAATTCTAGACGAAGAAGGCCAAATACGCCCAAATGCTTCCGCTGAACTGGCGCGCATCCATCGAGCAATTTTGTCGAAACACAGCGAACTGGACCGCCAGTTTCGGCACATTGTGCAAGCGCTCAAGCAAAAAGGTTGGCTCACCGACAATGCCGAGAGCATACGCAACGGCCGACGTGTGCTGAGTGTACCTGCCGAGCACAAGCGCAAGATCAGAGGGATCATCCACGATGAATCCACCACTGGCAAGACAGCCTACATCGAGCCCGAGCAAGTTATCGAGATCAACAACGACATTTTCGAGCTTCAGGTAGCCGAACGGCGAGAAAAATGGCGGCTACTGCGCGATTTATGCCGTACCCTCCGCCCACATGTGCATTTGCTAGGGCAATATCAAGCACTCATCATCCGCTATGATCTCATCTTAGCCAAAGCTCGCGTAGCACTTCGCATGAACGCGCACATGCCCAAAGTGCGCAGCGAACCACGCATCGACATCCAATTTGGCCGCCACCCCCTGCTCTATCTAAAAAACAAAGCACAAGGCAAAGAAACAGTGCCTTTCGACCTGCGTCTTACTGGGGACAAACGCATCTTGGTGCTCAGCGGCCCCAATGCAGGTGGCAAATCGGTATTGATGAAGGCCGTAGGCCTGTTGCAACTCATGCTCCAAAGTGGGATGCTGGTCCCTACCGACGAGACTTCCGAGATGGGTATCTTTCACAAAATATTTGCCGACATCGGCGACCAGCAATCGCTTGAAGACGACCTGAGCACCTACTCCTCCCACCTCAAAAACATGCGCGAATTTTTAGCTCAAGCTGATGCACAAACGCTTGTGCTCATCGATGAATTTGGTTCGGGCACCGATCCCAAAATGGGCGGTGCCATCGCAGAGGCAATTCTCGCCGCACTCGATCGAAAAAAGGTATATGGCATCGTCACCACGCACTACTCTAATCTCAAAATCTTCGCATTCAAAACGCCTGGATTGCTCAATGGTGCCATGACATTTGAAAAAGATACCTTGTCGCCCACTTACCAGTTGCGCGCCGGCAGGCCAGGTAGTTCTTATGCTTTCGAGATCGCTCAAAAAAGTGGACTTCCACCCAAAATCATTGCTCACGCAAAAAAGCGCACAGGCAAGTCCGAGCAAGCTGTAGATCAACTACTCGTCGACCTACAAAGAGAAATGCAAGAAACTCAAGCCCTTCATCACCAGCTCAAAGAAAAAGAACGCAAACTGCAGCACCTTATAGACACGTATGACCGGCTTTTCGCCGAGCTGGAATGGCAGCGAAAGAAATTCAAACTACAAACCAAAGAACAACAGCTGCAAGCCATCGCCCAAGAACAACTACAACTACAAAAACTCATCAAAGAAATAAAAGCCCAGCAAAATCTCGAAAAAGCAAGGGCCTTAGCCCAATCTATACAACAACAACGCCATGCCGCAGCCGAGCAGGTAAAAGAAATCCGGCAAGAGCTATACGCCAATCCACCTGTTGGCAAAAAGAAAAAACAAGACAACAAACCTCTACAAGTAGGCGACTACGTGCGCATGCGCGATGGTGAGCTTTCCGGGCAGATCATAGCGATCAACAACAAAAAGGCTATTGTAGCTGCAGGCCATCTCCGGCTTACCATACCTGTAGCCGAGTTAGAACGCACCCAAGAGCCGCTCGAACTACAACGCGACAAAAGCATCAATATCGACACGGCGCACAGTACGCAAAGATTTGACAACAAACTCGATATTCGAGGAATGCGCTATGAAGAAGCCTTAGAGGCCATACAAGCATTTGTAGATCAAGCCCTCATACACAACGCCCACACTATCCAAATTGTCCATGGAAAAGGTACAGGCACTTTGCGCAAAGCTGTACACATGAAACTCAGTGAATACGATGCCGTAAAACACATCTGGCACCCCGAGCCCGAACAAGGTGGAGAAGGCATCACGTTTGCCGCACTGGCTTAAGCCATCTCGCAATTTTCAATCATTTATAAATATAGAACAGAACTACTATATTTGACTCCCACGACAGTCTACATCAATTGAAAGCCTCATCCCTGAACCGAAACATCTTTTCCATGAACAAAGCCCTTCTCCTTCCATTACTCCTCTTTAGCCTCTGGAGCACTTCGATATACACTCAAGACACTGCTTCAGTTAGCCGGGATTCGATACCCCTTGTGGCCCCCTCACCTCAAGCTATCCCCAGTCCTCACAACTTAGTAGCTCGCCTGAATTTTCTCGATTTTGGGCGTCCCAATGGTGCCGAACCCAATGTCCCCATAAGCAATGGGCTTGAAGCCACCTATGTGTACAATATCAACCAGTGGCTCAATGTAGGGGTTCCTCTAAAGATTGGATTGGCCAATTTTCCAAATACCAACACGGGCAAGACTGTGCTCATGCTCGACGCCATCGGGCAGGTAGCCTTCAATCCATCAAGTACAAGCTCCATTATCCCATATGTATTTGCTGGTGGGGGCTTGCTGATCGAGCAATTTGCCAATTTTCACTTGCAAATACCTGCAGGAATTGGCGTTAACATCAAAGCAGGAAACAACTCCTACATTAGCGTACAAGCCGAATATCGAAAGGCCTTCGTTTCCGACCGCGACGGCTTTGGCCTTGGTTTCGGATGGTGGTTTAAGCTAGGCACCTATGATCAACCACTAGATTGGCCCCTGGAAGATATGGACGCTGATGGCATAGCCGACAGCCTCGATCGATGCCCCGACCTGTTTGGCGAAGCTGCTACTGCTGGCTGTCCCGATATAGACGGAGACTTAGTGGCCGATATGGATGACCAATGCCCCGAAGAGCCCGGAAGCAAATCACTGGCTGGCTGCCCAGATTCCGACAACGACGGCATAGCAGATTACAAAGATGCATGTCCTGAACAAGCTGGCATCCCTGACAACAATGGGTGCCCCCCCATAGACTCCGATAACGACGGCATCACTGACGACCTCGACCAATGCCCCAACCAGCCTGGACCCGTCGCCTTCAACGGCTGCCCAGATTCCGACAACGACGGCGTGCCCGACAACCAAGATCAGTGCCCCAATCAACCCGGACTGCCCGACAACAGCGGTTGCCCACCTAAAGACTCCGACAACGACGGCATCGCCGACG
>JALSGS010000006.1 GCA_026982695.1 Saprospiraceae bacterium | reverse complement strand
AACGGCTGCCCAGATTCCGACAACGACGGCGTGCCCGACAACCAAGATCAGTGCCCCAATCAACCCGGACTGCCCGACAACAGCGGTTGCCCACCTAAAGACTCCGACAACGACGGCATCGCCGACGACCTCGACCAATGCCCCAACCAGCCTGGACCCGTCGCCTTTAACGGCTGCCCAGATTCCGACAACGACGGCGTGCCCGACAACCAAGATCAGTGCCCCAATCAACCCGGACTGCCCGACAACAGCGGTTGCCCACCTAAAGACTCCGACAACGACGGCATCGCCGACGACCTCGACCAATGCCCCAACCAGCCTGGATCACCTGAGATGGCTGGTTGTCCAGATACAGATCGAGATGGCATTCCTGATAATGAAGATGCTTGTCCCGACCAGCCAGGTCTACTATCGATGCAAGGCTGTCCCATGCAAGACAGCGACCGCGATGGCGTAGCTGATGATCAAGACGAGTGCCCTGATCAACCTGGGCCATTAGCTACCAAAGGCTGCCCCGACAGCGACAACGACTCTTTTGCCGACAAAGATGACTTGTGCCCCGACCAGCCAGGTACTCAAAAAGGCTGTCCTGACAAGGATGGTGATGGCGTTGCTGACAACATGGACAACTGTCCCAGTACGCCAGGCTCAGCACTTAACTATGGCTGTCCCGATATTGCAAAAGCGGATAGGGAACGCCTGAGTTTTGCAGCACATGCCGTACAATTTGAACAGGGAAAAGCCACGCTCAAGGCAGCATCTTATGCCGTACTTGATGAAGTAGTGGCTATAATGAAAAAATATCCCAACTACGAGCTCTTCATCCGAGGGCATACAGACAATACAGGCAGTGCGCAAGCCAATCAGCTGCTGTCGGAAGAGCGCGCCAAAGCCTGCTATGAATATCTGATAGCAAGAGGTATTGACCCACTGCGTCTTCGATATGAAGGGATAGGCTCGCGCGAACCCATAGCGGATAACAGCACAGAAGAAGGACGAAGTCTCAACAGACGCGTAGAATTTAAGCTCATCCCCAAAAAGCGAAATTGATCAATGAGATGACACTTTACATGACAGGATATAGATATGCAAAGGGCGGTCTTGTAGAAGGCCGCCCTTTGTTCGTTCTTTTTAGTCCAATTTTCACTAACTACATAAGCATACAAGAGCAAAAAGCTTCACTGCACCTCTTCTTTACTCATCAGATAAGCTTTGAGAAACTCATCAATTTCGCCGTTTAACACTGCATCGGTATTACCAGTCTGATAGCCCGTACGGTGATCCTTGACACGTCGATCGTCGAGTACGTAGCTCCGTATCTGGCTTCCCCACTCATTTTTCTTTTTCTCAGCTTCCAGCTTGTTGCGCTCTTCCTTGAGGCGTTGTAGCTCTAGCTCGTAGAGTTTCGACTTGAGCATCTGCAATGCCTTTTCACGGTTTTGGTGTTGCGAACGCTCTTGCTGGCATTCGACCACTATGCCCGAAGGCAAGTGCCGCACGCGCACAGCAGACTCCGTCTTGTTGACGTGCTGGCCCCCTGCACCGCTAGCCCGAAAGGTATCCCATTCCAGATCAGCAGGGTTGACTTCGACCTCTATACGCTCATCGACCAGCGGATGTACAAACACGGCAGCAAAAGAGGTCATGCGTTTGCCTTGCGCATTATAAGGGCTAATACGTACTAGGCGATGTACGCCGTTTTCTCCTTTGAGCAGGCCATAAGCAAAATCTCCATTGATTTCTATAGCTACACTTTTGATTCCTGCCACATCGCCTTCCTGCCTATTGAGCAAGCTCACTTTAAAGCCCTTTTTCCCAGCCCACATGGTATACATGCGCAATAGCATCTCAGCCCAATCACAGGCTTCAGTGCCACCAGCACCCGCATTGATTTCCAGGATACACCCTAATTCATCTTCTGGCTTGTTGAGTGTAGAACGGAATTCCAAGTCTTCAAGTGCGGCTAGTGCTTCCCGATACTTGTCATCCACTTCTTCCTCACTGGCCTCCCCTTCCTTTTGGAATTCTTCGAGTACTTCCAAATCTTCTACCAATTGGGCAACTGTTTCAAAGGCCTCAATCCAGTATTTGTGTGTTTTTAATTCTTTGAGAATAGCCTCTGCCCGTTTGGGATCATTCCAAAAGTCTGGGTCAGCCGATTGCGTTTGTTTGTCGTCTACTTCTTGTCGACGTCTATCGACGTCAAAGATACCTCCTTAACACGGCAAGGCGCTCTTTGAGCTCCTTCATCTGTTCCTGGGTCATATGTCTACCAGGTTTGTAGGGTTTGCCGAAAGGCAGACCCGGGGTTAAACCATCGTTTTTCTAAAAAAGCCACGTGTGGTAAGCTCGACATAGGAACAACGCGAACGGCTAATCAGTTCTGCCACAAGGCTCACTTGCCTACCTCCACCACTTCTACGTAAAACACCAAGTTGGCATTTCCCGGAATGGTAGGTGGATTACCACTAGCGCCATAACCCAAGTTGGCAGGAATAAATAGCACGGCCTTGCCACCTTGGTGCAACATGGGAATTCCTTCTTCCCATCCTTTGATGACCATACCCGTACCAGGTACAAACTCCAGTGGCTGGCCCCTTCTAAAGGAATTGTCAAACATTTTGCCGTCGGCTTCCAGCATACCATAGTAGTGTACTTTGACGGGCTTGCGTAGCGCTACCTTGGGGCCATTGCCTTGTTCAATGATGAGTACTTGCAAGCCCGAAGAAGTAGTTGTAAGTCGATCATCAAGTCGGCCTTCCTTGTAGTCAGTCAGGTACTGATCCATGAGTTGGGCTACTTTCTGCTCTCGAGCCTTAGCTTGTACTATGGCATCGTTTTGGTCTTGTGCCTGTTGTTGCGTTTCCTTTTTGTAATCTTCTCCTTTTTGGATCCCGACTACTACAACATCATAGCGCACCTCCGACTCATTTTCATATCCAGCAGGTTTACGCTGTAGGGCATCGAGTGGGAAGAAGACAGATACGCTATCTCCTTCACTCATGTTCCACAACACTTCAATAATAGGCGAAGGATTAGCCATCTGCACATTCTCAGGAGGCATCATAATCGATGCAGGTCTATTGCCTCTATTACGCGTAGAAGACACAATTGAATCACCTTTGAATTGATAGGCGTGAAATGAGACCACATCGCCAGACTGTGGCTTAGCTCCATTGTGCTGGACGTACTGAATGTAGCGAAAGCCTGACTTTGTCGTACCCTCTTGGGGTTCTTGTCCACAGCCTTGGACAAGCCACATCAAAACTGGCACCAACAACAAGCTGATCTTTTTCATCATGAATTTTTCATTATGAGTCGTTAAGCAAATAACTCAGTATTTTTTATTCCGAAGTCGGAGGCTTACCCTCTCCTTTGCCCCGACACGGATCGGGTATCTGAGCCACTTTATTGAGTTGGTCTCTTATTTTGGGCAAAACTGATTTGAACTTGCGTACAGTGGGGCCCAACCCAATATACGAATAGCCGCCAGAGGCATTCTTATGACCGCCACCTTTAAAGTATTTCTGGGCAATTTCTTGTACGGACAAATCCCCCTTAGAGCGCAAGGAGATCTTAGTAATTGTGGGTTGTTCGTGAATAAAGGCAGCTAATTTCACGTTGCGCAACTTGAGCAGATAGTTGACAATGCCTTCTGTGTCTCCCCGTGAAATTTCAAATCGCTCGTAATCCTTTTTGGTCAGCGTGATGATACCAGTATGGTACTCATCGAGTATCTCCATGCGATGTGCCAATGCATGCCCCAAAAGGCGCAATTGCTTTTCCGACATAGAGTTGAACAGGCGATCTTGCAAGACCACATCATCTACACCCTGCTCTATCAACAGGGCTGCTAGACGGTATACCTTTGGAGATGTACCGTATTTGAACCCTCCCGTATCGGTGAGCAGCCCTGTGAAAATGCATTCAGCCACCGTACAATTCACCTGTGCTTGCCAGCCCATCAGACCGATAAAGTCCCAAACCAATTCGCAAGTAGAGCTGGCAGTGGAATTCGACAGCATGTAGTCGGCAATGCCTTGTTGAGGCAGAAGGTGATGATCGATCATCACCTTGAAAGCTTGGGTGGCATGGCACAGTTCGCCTATTTTGTCGATGCGTTCCAAATCGTTGAAATCTAGGTAAAAGATGATTTCGGCATCCTGAACAATAGGCGGGCATTGTTCTGGGGCTTCATCATAGATGAGGATTTGCTCAGCAGCGGGCATCCAATCGAGAAACTCGGGAAAAGCACTGGGCACAATCATATGGAGTTGGTGGCCCAATTGATACATGAGATGGTATAAACTCAGCATCGAACCAATGGCATCGCCATCAGGATTGCGGTGAGAGGTAAGCACCACTTTTCGGGGTTGGCGCAATAAATCTTTTAGGCGATCGAGTGAGTCCATGAGCTGATGGTCGTCAAAATAGGATGCGAATTTCCACAAAAGTGATGGATAATCAAAAAAGTCAAGCGTTGTGATTTGCTTTTACAAGGGTTAGTGGTTTGTACACTGCCAGCGATTGCCCTACCTTTGCGGCGTTTTTTCATTTCATTCATCAACAAAAAACCAGAGCCCTATGGCAGGAAATCGCACTTTTACCATGATCAAGCCCGATGCGGTGCGTGCTGGGCATATAGGCGCTATTTTGGAAAAAATCAATGCAGCAGGCTTCAAGATTGTGGCCATGAAGATGGAGCAGCTCTCTCCACAGAAAGCTGGCGATTTTTATGCAGTACACCGTGAGCGGCCCTTTTACCAAGAGCTGGTCGAGTTCATGTCTTCCGGCCCCATTGTAGCTGTTGTGTTGGAAAAGGACAACGCTGTAGAAGATTTTCGCAAGCTGATTGGGGCGACTAACCCTGCCGAAGCTGCTCCCGGTACTATTCGCGCTCTGTTTGCCAAAAGCATAGGCGAAAATGCCGTCCATGGTGCCGACTCAGATGAGAATGCTGCGCGCGAAATTGCTTTTCACTTCAGCCAGTTGGAACAGTTCAGCTACTAAGCGTTATTTGCTCTATCAGAGCGATGGAAATGGGAGCACATCCAAGATGGAAGGCTCCCATTTTTTGTGGCCTGGTGAGAAATGGTGTTCCTAACTCGCATTGCCTTACTATTCACGGCAAAGCAAGTGGTTGAAAGGCAATCTGATCGTTCGACTTGGGCAACAGAACCCACACCCGGCCATAGTGATGGCGCATGCTCGCTATTCGCTCGCCCTTTCGCCCCACTCCACTGTATATGTCCAAGTGGCCTGGCCCGCGGATGGCGCCGCCTGTGTCCTGGGGCAACAGGATCTTGAACGCATGTCCTGAAACGCGGCCTTTTTCATTGTACTGAGGTATCCACGCCAACAGCACACTACCTAAAGGGAAATACTTCGGATCGGCAGCTACAGAAATGCCTTCTAACAACGGCACCTGTCCTGCTCCTTTCACCGTACCGCGCCGTAAGCGGAAAAACACATAAGAGGGATTAGAAAACAATACGGTATCGCGCAGCTGGGGATGTGCTTTCAAAAACCTCTTGATGCCACTAATGGTCAAATCCTTAATACGCAAGTCTTTCCTACTGAGTAGGAAAGTTTCAATACTGCGATAAGGATGGCGGTTAGTACCATCATAGGCTAGCACGACTTTTTCACCCGTATCGACAAAAGTGGCATAGCCACTGCCTTGCAGCTGCATGTAGTATACCTCTACGGGGTCCTCAGCCCATGCGATCACTTCTGCACGCCCCTTTAAGGCGCCTGCACCATCTATTTGCGCACGCGTAGGCCATGGCCCCTGCCACTCTTTGGGTCGGGCATAAATGGGATACCAAAAACGCTTTGTCTGTTCATGGCTCACCTTGATGGTAGGCGTGTAATAGCCCGTCATACGCACATGACCGCGGGCATCTTTGCCCCAGCTTTGCATGGCATCTAGGAAAAAGGCCGGATCCATGGGTATCAGATCTCGGCGTTCCAGTAAGTACTGAATCACCTGCGCCATTTCTGCCTTGCTGACGAGCCGATTGCCAAAGCGAAAAGTATCGGGCCCCCGCTGCTCCAACACATGCAGTTGGTGCTTGAGCGCCAAAGCCAATCGGTCGTCGATCAAGGGGAATTTCAGTGTATCTACCCAGGCGGGGGTAAACATTTCAGGTAGGCGTTTCGCATGTAGTATCTTGCCCCGACGCGAAACAACGTAATCGGTTGTTTGAGTAGCTACTATGGGGATAGCCAAGCTCGCCTGCTCCACTTGTGGGTTTTGGCTTCGGGGCGGTGTGCAACTCCACACGAGGGGGAACAACCACGCAAGCAGCCACGTGCGTTTGAAAATGTTCATGGTTTTGGATATGTCGTTTTTGGGATCTACAGGTGTTTTCTCAAAGTGTTTGCCCCCTGTGATAATGTGTTCAAAGATAAGGGGCTCAGGTGCCTGATGCCAATATGTACGAGATAAAAACGCCTTTTGGTTTCCTGAGTTCAACATTGTGACACTTATTTTTGTCACTATAGGCACAAAAATCGAGGCGCAAAGGTACTGCAAATCAATAAATTACACAATAAATATTCATTCTAATCGAAACTCTATGTGCATGCAATAAATTGGAAATCACACCCTATCTCAAAACAGAATTTGGTTTGACACACACAGTAATTCCCCCAGCACTTGCACATTGGAAAACCTCAAGTGGGTGGCATTGGCATAAGTGCCATAAAATATTCGTACGCGAAGGGGGCGAGGGTCCTACCTTGCTGTTACTACATAGCTTTGCTACAGCATCGTGGAGTTGGCACAAGCTATGGTCGGCACTCAGCAGGCATTTCCGGCTTATCGCTGTAGATTTTATTGGATTTGGCTTGTCGGACAAGCCGTGGCCCTATCGTTATTCACTGATGGATCAAGCAGATCTAATCGAGCTCTTGCTGCGCAAAAAACGAGTTACAGCCTATTCGATTATGGCGCACGGCTACGGCGCGAGTGTAGCACAAGAGCTTATGGCACGCACTCAGTGGCGTCGCGCACAGGGGGTGCACACACCCGATCTTCAGTCGGTTACGCTCCTCAACGGTGGCATAGTACCTGAGCTACATCAAGCGCCATTCGTCTTACGGCTAATGGCCTCACCTTTGGGCAAGAGGTGTTTGCCACTATGGGCAAAAGGTAGGTTTCGCCGCAATTTTGCTCAAATCTTTGGCGCAAACCACCGGCCTTCTGAAGAAGAAATTGATGTGTTTTGGGTACTACTCACACATAACAAAGGCTTATTCCGCTTGCCCTATCTGTCGAATTACCTACGCGAACGCATGCAACAACGCCAGCGATGGCTTGCCGTATTGCAACACCCACCTGCCCCGCTACTACACATCAATGGCATAGCCGACCCTATATCGGGTGCGCCCATCTCGCAGTGGATGCAAAGGCACAGCGCAGCACAAGTGATCGCACTGGAAGGTGTAGGGCATTACCCCCATTTAGAGGCTCCCGAGCAATTAGTATCCCAATTTATTCATTGGCTGAACCAACGGGTTTTGTAGCTACCAACGTCAGGTAGCTCCAAGCGCCAGCCTGCAGGGCTTGCCAAAGGTAAAAACTACCCACATGGTTGTCGTGAGCTGCTCGTTTGCGAATGCGCAACCAGTACAACAAATATCCCAACCACAAATAGCGCTGCACCTGTTGGAAAAGGTTGTGTAAAGAAGGGCGCACGTACACTATTTGATCTTGCAACGCGATCTGATAAAAGCCTACTGACTGTGCATGTTGTCGGTGTTCTAAAGGTGTATCGATATCTGGAATGGCCCAACGAGACAACCACTGCTGTAGTAACTGCTCTTGTCGCTCGGATAGCGGACGTCTCGTACGCATATATTCAGCCATGACCAGTTTGCCTCCAGGGCGCAACACACGCCAAGCTTCTCGATAAAAACGGCGCTTGTCAGGTGCATGGCATACACTTTCGCACGCCCACACGCAATCAAAGGTAGCATCGGAAAAAGGCATTTCGCAATAATCGGCTTCGAAAAAGCGTACGCGCTGTGACATCCCCCGTTTCTGTGCTGCTGCACGCGCAAAACGCACTTGCGAAGGCACTGGCGTAATGCCTACAGCCCGTATCCCTATATGCTGTGCCAGCCACAAACATGTCCCCCCCATTCCGCAACCTGCATCGAGTAGGTCCATCCCAGGCTGTAGCCCTACGAGATTTGCCAAAAAGCGATTGGTATGCTCTAATGAGGCCAGATGACTATTTACCTGTGCATCATAAAAGCCAAAGTGCACAGCCAAACTTTCTTTATTTTGCCACACAGCCCGATAGTCCCACCAAGTCGCCTCATAGTAGGCACGTACCCTTTCCAGATAGGAGGAGGCCTTCATGTTTGCATCAGGTAGTTGCGTATATTGCGTTCAATGCGCGCCGCCATATCTGTAGTGTCGGCAGGCTGAAAAGCCTGGCCTGTGAGCTGTTCGTACAATTCAATATAGCGATGCGATACCTTCGCTACAAACTCGTCAGACATTTCCGGCATCAGCTGGTGGGGCAACCCCTGGAAGCCGTGCGCCATCAGCCACTCTCGGACAAACTCTTTGGACAACTGCTTTTGGGGCTGCCCAAGGCATTGTCGCTCTTCATACCCTTCGAGATAGAAGTAGCGCGAGCTGTCGGGGGTATGCACTTCGTCAATCAGATAAATTTCACCTGCGCGCTTGCCAAACTCGTACTTGGTATCGACCAAAATAAGGCCGCGCTGAGCAGCTAGTTCAGTACCTCGCGCAAACAGCTGTCGCGTATAGTATTCTAGCTGTGCATACTCTTGGGGGGTAGCCAAGCCACGTGCCAATATTTCCTCTTTACTGATGTCTTCGTCGTGCCCTTGCTCGGCCTTGATGGCCGGCGTGATGATCGGTTCGGGAAAGGGGTCGTTGGCATTCATGCCTTCGGGCAAATGCACCCCACACAGCGTCCTACACCCTGATCGATACACGCGCCAGGCGTGTCCTGTCAAGTACCCGCGAATGACCATTTCAATTTTGAAAGGCGTGCAAGCCACACCTATAGCCACATTTGGATCAGGAGAAGCTTCCAGCCAATTGGGGCAAATGTCGCGTGTAGTTTCTAAAAAATAAGTGGCAATTTGGTTAAGCACCTGCCCTTTGTAGGGAATAGGGCGCGGCAGGATGTGGTCAAAAGCCGAAATGCGGTCAGTAGCTACCATGACCAACTTTTCACTCAGATAATACACATCGCGCACCTTGCCACGATAGAAGGCCGTCTGGCCAGGTAGCTCGAAATCAGTGGCCGCAAGGGCCTGAGGCAATACACACATATGAGTCAATCGTTTGGACGGCAAAGGTAGCTCATCCCCCTTGCAAAACCATTGCCCCTTGTCCGAGCATGCAATACATGCACGACCTATTTTCAGATAGTGCCGATGGTGGCTGCAAGGTTTGGTTATTTTTGCCCCACCATAGCAATGTCACATCGCACTACTATGGGCCAACTCAAGGTATGATCATCCATCCAAACCAGATAAAGCTGATTGCAACATGAGAGAAGTGTATATCGTTTCGGCCACGCGCACGCCCCAGGGCAGCTTCGGTGGCATGCTCGCCGGATTTAGTGCCACCCAGCTGGGTAGTCTCGCCATTCAGGGTGCCTTGTCCCGTATCGAGCTCGACCCACAGCTCGTAGAAGAAGTGTTCATGGGCAACGTCTGTTCTGCCAACTTGGGCCAAGCACCTGCACGCCAGGCAGCTCTAGGCGCGGGTATCAGTCAACATACGCCCTGTACGACCGTCAACAAAGTCTGCGCATCGGGCATGAAGTCGATCATGTTTGGCGCCCAAACCATTATGCTGAAGTACGCTGACGTAATCGTCGCGGGTGGCATGGAAAGTATGACTAACGTGCCTTACTATGTACCCAAGGCGCGCTGGGGCTACAAATACGGCGATGGTACCTTGATCGATGGGCTAGCCAAAGACGGCCTTATCGATGCATATGACCATTGTGCCATGGGTGTCTGCGCCGATGCTACTGCCAAAAAGTACCACTTTAGCAGAGAAGCACAGGACGAATACGCTATTAGCTCCTACAAAAAAGCCGCTGAAGCTACAGAAAAAGGCTGGTTCAAAGAAGAGATTGTACCTGTGCGCATCCCCCAGCGAAAAGGCGACCCCATCGTAATGACAGAAGACGAAGAGTTCCGCCGTGTCAAGTTCGAAAAAATTCCCAAGCTACGTCCCGCATTTACCCCCGATGGCACTGTTACAGCAGCCAATGCATCTACAATCAATGATGGAGCAGCAGCTCTTGTACTGATGAGCAAAGAAAAAGCCGAAGCATTAGGCATTCAGCCACTAGCGCGCATTCTTGGCTTTGCCGACGTTGCCCATGAACCTCAATGGTTCACCACGGCACCTGTAGAAGCTGCACCCCGAGCAGCTCAGCGTGCAGGTCTTTCCCTCCAAGACATCGATTACTTTGAAGTGAATGAAGCCTTTGCCGTAGTACCTATGGCTTTTGCCAAATCGCTCGACATCCCACTCGATAAAATCAATGTGTTTGGTGGTGGCGTGTCAATTGGACATCCATTAGGTGCTTCCGGTGCCCGCATAGTGGTCACACTTATCAACGTATTGCGGCATAAAGGTGGCAAACGAGGGTTAGCTACTCTGTGCAATGGTGGTGGAGGTGCCTCTGCACTGGTACTTGAATTGGTGTGAAGCGCATAGCTACAAAACCATAGACAAACCATGCCATAGCCCTCAACACAAAGATTACACGTTACACCTTATGTACTCCTGCGTGTAGATGACAACAGGCGGCTGTTACTTTCCGACAGCCGCCTGTGCTTTAAGGTTTTTTTTCCTGTATTTTTTAAAAACATCACATCATGGTCCAAGCCCGCAATACATTAGTAGTATTGTGATCCCCCTCACCAGATCACCTACTAGTTCGCAGCTATAGACGGCACCACAATCCACAAAGCCATATCGCGTAGGGCCCGCATCAGGTCGTGGGGATTCATGATCAGCTGTATGGCTACTCTTTTCTGCTCATTTTGCACGCACGCTACTGCCCCTATAAAGAGCAGCATCCCCTCTTCCTTCACGACCCAAGCCTCGTCGTGCTTAGCGGCTTTTATATAGCCACAAGCAAACAGCCCAATCAGTTCACAATACTGAACATTGAGGCATTTCCCGAAAACGAGCTGATCATTTTCGATTGTTACAGGACTCGAAGTGTGGTCGTGCCGCAACTATCGCAACCAATGGACAGGCCCTGCACGCGCTGGTATGTACTGCAATTACCCGATGGACATGTCTTTTCGGGCACTTTCAAGATAATGGGTTAGGCATTCGATTTTTGAAAAAGCGACTCGACAAATGCCTCTTTATCAAATACTTGAAGATGATCAATACCTTCACCCACGCCTATATACTTGATAGGGATTTTGAATTGGTCAGTAATGCCAATGGCTACCCCTCCTTTTGCTGTGCCATCTAATTTGGTTATTGCCAGGGCAGTTACTTCAGTAGCTTCTGAAAATTGTCGTGCTTGCTCAATGGCATTTTGTCCTGTAGTAGCGTCCAGGACCAATAGTACCTCATGGGGAGCGCCTTGCAGTTTTTTGCCAATAGAGCGCCGTATTTTGCTCAGCTCCCGCATGAGATTGATCTTGTTGTGCAGACGGCCTGCCGTATCGATGATAGCGACATCTAAGTCGTGGTTGAGGGCATACTGCACTGTTTCATAAGCTACAGCAGCAGGATCGACCCCCATTCCCTTGCTGTAGAAGTCGCAACCTACGCGCTCTGACCAGATCTTGAGCTGATCTACAGCTGCGGCGCGGAAGGTATCTGCTGCACCCAACACCACCTTCTTCCCCTGCTTCTTAAACTGAGCGGCCAGCTTGCCGATGGTAGTCGTCTTGCCTACACCATTGACTCCTACTACCAACATTACATAGGGCTTAATACCTTGAGGAATCTCGAACCCGTGTGTTTCACTGTCTTGCTGCTCGAGCAATGCCATGATCTCTTCTCTGAGGATGCGGTCCAGCTCTGCAGCATTCATGTATTTGTCACGAGCCACTCGTTGCTCTATGCGCTTGATGATTTTGATCGTCGTGTCCAGCCCGACATCAGAGGTGATCAGGATCTGTTCCAACTCATCGAGCACCTCCGCATCCACAGTAGATTTACCTGCTACTGCACGGGCCAGTTTGCCCAATAAACCTTCCCTGGTCTTGGCTAGGCCTTTATCCAGATCTTCTTTTTTTTCCTTGCTAAAAAACTTCTTAAAAAAACCCATAATCTCCTTTTTTGAAACAACGCTCAAAGAGTCATAACAACGCCCATACAGCTCATGATTCCATTCCCATAGGGAAAATAGCAAAAAGGCTTTTCCGAGTTATCGCCCCGAAAAAGCCTCTCCCCACAAAAGTAAAGGCGTCAGTGTTTTTTACTTATTTCTTGGCCAAAAACTCCTTGACCTTGTCTTTGTGGATGATCACTTCTTTGTAGGTATACTTGCCCGTTTTGGGATCTTTGATGCTCTGGACGACCTTGACGTGGTCGCGCCCTGTACCAGCATTTTGAGCACGTTTAGCCACGCGGGCGTTTTTACTTACTTTTTTGGCCATGATGCAATACTTTTAAGATTTGGGAATGAACCGAGCATTGGCCAGCACACCCAAAATTACTTGATTTCGCGGTGCAATGTCTTGCGGCGCAAGATAGGATTGTACTTCATCAGCTCCAAGCGCTCAGGTGTGTTCTTGCGGTTTTTCTGCGTCACATAGCGGGAAGTGCCGGGCAGCCCTGTTTTTTTGTGCTCCGTACACTCTAAAATAACCTGTATGCGGTTGCCTTTTCCTTTTTTGGCCATGGCTCGTAGTTTTTTTAATTGAAATAGATCAGAGCTTCACACCTGTATCGACGCCTTTGCGCTCCAACTTTTTCAAATAAGCGTAAATACCCAATTTGTTGATCGTACGCATTGCACTGGTGCTCACTTTGAGTGTCACCCACTTGTTGAGCTCGGGAATGTAGAAGCGCTTTTTGTGCAGGTTGGGCAAAAAACGGCGCTTCGTCTTGCGGTTCGAGTGCGAAACGTGATTACCTGTAATGGGGCGCTTTCCTGTAAGCTGGCAAATCTTAGACATGACGTGTCTTTTTTCAGGTAGTAAAAAAAGAGATTCCTACCGGCCCTCCATAAAAAAGTGAAGTGGAGCACGATTTTGTGTCCACTTCCTTAAAAGCTGTGGTGACTCCGGGAGGACTCGAACCTCCAACCTCCTGATCCGTAGTCAGGTGCTCTATCCAATTAAGCTACGGAGCCGCGTTTTTTGCATTTTCCCGCTATGACCCTTTGGTCTAAGCCCTCTCACAGTGTGAGCTATTTTTCAAATGCGCGTGCAAAGGTAAGGCTCTTTACTTTTTTCCAAAAATTTTATTGAAAAAAATTCCGCTCACTACATGCACTGTTTCTAACACTTCAAAGATAAGAAAGGTTGCCCAAACAATAAGCATTAGGGCACCTTGAGAATCACCTTAGTGATGGGTGGGTGAAGCTCGCTTTTCAGTGTTGCCACATATACTCCTGCAGGCCAAGTAGCTGCATCGGAGATTGCGATGGTTTGCGGTTCAAAGGCCAAGGTAACTTGAGTTTGCTGATACATCAAACGGCCATGCATGTCATATATAAAAAGCGTCACGGGCTCGAAATCTGTAGTGGCATAGCTTACAAACAGCTCTCCTTGGGCAAAAGGGTTGGGCCACACTTGCAATACGCCATCGAAGCCCGTATAAGTAAACAAGAAATCGCCTTGAGTGCGCTGATCGGCAGAGGCAATGGTCCAGGCATGTAGGTAACGCATAGCCTCGTACAAGTCGAGGCGGCCGGCAGTGACGCTCTTTCCCTCGAGGTTGGGCACTGGCGTCACCGTACGCAATATGGCGTCGCGTAGTAGGCGAGCTGCTGCTGGCGGATCGGACAGTGCCAGCGCATCTAAATCGGGTGAAGGCATCGCATACAACAATCCGATAGTACCTGCTACAAAAGGGGCTGCCATGGAAGTGCCATCTTGTGCATAGGTGTATTCGTTGTCATTGGCTGTAGTAGTAATATTCCTTCCAGGGGCCGCCAAATCGATCGAGATGGCGCCGTAACCCGAACTGGCATGCAGGTCTTGTTCGTTGCTGGCCGTGACAGTGATCAAAAATTCGCTGGGACAAGTGGTAGGCATGTCTCCTTTTTCATCTACATTGATGCTATCGTTGGTAGTAGCCGCCACGCTCAGGATACCAGCATTACCCAAGATGTCGTACATGGCCTGCCACGAGGGGATTTCCTCGCACCACACCTGATCGATACCCAAAGAAGCATTCACGGCCACTACAAAAGCACCTTGTGTGCCATTGCTCTCGTTGTATCGCGTGCGCAAGTCAGCAGCATAGGCAAAAGCTTGTACAATTTCGGACACGTAGCGCCCTTCCATAGGCAATAGTTTCACCTGCCAGTTGACGCCAGCGATACCCACAGCATTATTGCCCTCTGCGCCGATCACTCCACATACATTGTTGCCGTGATGGGGGTTGATTGAGTTATTACTTATGCTATGTTCGGGGCTATCATCGATAAAGTTCCAGCCATATACATCATCGACATAGCCATTGCCGTCGTTGTCTTGCCCGTCGTTGGGCACTTCATGGGGGTTCACCCAGATATTGGCGATCAAGTCTTCGTGGTATATATCGAAGCCGCCATCCACTACACCGATCACGACTTCTCTATTAGAGAGGGTATACCCACCTGTTGAAACATCCCATACCCGATCGGCACCAATAGTTGTCAAAGCCCACTGGTAGGCAAAAAGTGGATCATCGGGCTGTGTATTTCGCATGTGTAACAGATAATCGGGGTGCGCAGCACGTACCATAGGCATTTGCCGAAAGGCTGCACATAGGTCGTCTTCTTGACCTACGGGTACAGCTACGAGGTATAGGCCAAGTGGTTCGGACAATATGCGCTGCTGTATGGGCACGCCACTATAGCCAGTTCGAGGTGTATGCATTTGCCGAAAGGCTGCGACGAAGTCAGAGAAGGTATATCCAGGTTGAAGGTGTAATACTACTTTTCCCGGGCGAAAAGCAAGTGGAGCTAAGGACTTGTTTTGTGCAAGCAAGAGCCATGTGCTGGCACATAGCCATGCACTAAGGAACATTCGAGTCATGTAACAATTGGCTTTATTGGGTAAAAGTACGTGTATCAATCTTGCAATTTTGCGACAAACTGCGCCAAATAGTCAGTAGTGTACAATAATCGGCTGCCATACCACGAGCACATTTGCCCATCGACCAGCACCGCCGGTATGTGAGGCAAGTAGGTAGCCAATTCACGCACATGCCGCTGGCCAAAAGGGAAAGGCTCTGAAGAGAGCAACAGCACATCGGGCGCTGCCTCTTCTACTTCTTCAAGCTGTACTTCTGGATAGCGCGACCTGTCGGCAAAGACATTGACCAATCCAGCTGCTTGCAGTACCGAATGGATAAAAGTATCATTGCCCACCACCATCCACGGCTGCCGCCAAATGAAATAGGCCACGCGTATGGGGTAATGGCTCATTGCCTGCTGGCGCAAGCGCGCAAAGCCTTCTCGGATGCGATGCGCCATTTGTATGGCCATCTGTGTATGACCTACTAAAGCGCCGACGCGACAAATCATATCGAGTGCATCTTCGAGTTGTACGATATCGCTCACCCAAACGGGATATCGGGCAGCAAGTGCCTCGATCTGCGTGCGCTCGTTTTCCTCTTTGTTGGCCAAAATGAGATCGGGCTGGAGCTCATCGATGCGGTCCAGGTGCAGCTTTTTTGTACCACCCACTCGTGTTTTGCTGCGATACCAGTGCTGTGGGTGTACGCAAAATTTTGTAATACCCACTACTTCCTCTTCGAGGCCTAGGTCGGCCAACAACTCCGTTTGCGAAGGCACTACCGACACGATGCGGCGCGGCGGGAAGGTGTGCAAGACGATGTGGCGGCCTAGTTGATCAGTGCATTGCATAGACATGGGTTTTGTACTCAAACACAGAAGCCTACTTTTTTGCCAGATGGCCCACAGCAATTCACCAATCGGCAGCAGGTTGTGTGATTTCGAAGCCTTCGCGCGCTTTGGCCTCTTCGACGATACGTGCTACGTCTTTTAGCAGCTGCTTGGCATCGTACACAATGCCGTCTTTGATGGTGTATTTCACTCCTCCTACGCGCACCACTTCGTTGTGTTCGTTGAGCTTAATGGCTCCGGTACCGTACAGCACTTTGAGATTTTCCAGTGGGTTTTCCTCGACGATGACGATGTCGGCCAGCTTGCCCGGCTCGATGGTACCGATTTGATCGGCAAGGCCCAGCGCTTCGGCGCCATTGAGTGTGGCGGCCCGAATCACCTCCAAGGGGTGAAAGCCTGCCTCGCGCAAGAGCTCGAGCTCTCTGATATAGCCAAATCCGTACACTTCCCAAATGTAGCCACAGTCGGACCCCGCAGTGACGCGCCCACCCCGATTTTTGAACTCATTGACAAAGGTCATCCACAAGCGGTAATTTTCTTTCCAGGCTACCTCCTGCTCGGTGCCCCAGTAGTGCCAGTACGAGCCGTGAGAGATGCGGCTAGGCTGGAAGAAGCGCCACAACGACGGCAAGGTATAGCGCTCATGCCACTCAAGGCGGCGCGCGCGGTGCAGATCGCGGCTGGCTTCGTAGATGTTGAAGGTTGGGTCGATGGTGAAGTCCAGGCTGATAAGTTCGTTCATCACCTCATTCCACTTGTCAGAGTAAGGTGGAGCGGCTTGTTTCCACAGTTTGCCGGCTTCCTCGAAGCGGTGCTGCTCATTGCGATAGTTGTAGTTGAGCGGATAGTACTGCACGCTGCGATCGGTAAACAGCGCTTCGGGCAATCCGTACCAGTGCTCCATCGTAGTGAGGCCAGCGCGTGCAGAGTGCAACACGTTCCAGCGCGCCACATCCATCTGTGCGTGGTGGCAAGCCGAACGCAGGCCCAGCTTTTTGTTTTCGTCTAGCGCTGCAGCCATCACTTCGGGCGGCGCGCCAAAGAACTTGATGCCGTCTGCGCCATTGGCTGCATTTTCGCGTACCCATTGGCGTGCCTCTTCGGCGGTATTAGGACGATGGTCCCAACCTTGGCCAAAAGCCGTATAGGCCATGATGCGCGGTGCAGTAATTTCGTTGCGCGCACTTTTGTGCTTGTGTTCAAGCACCCACTCGAGACCGTTGCCGCAAGCTGGATCTCGGATGGTAGTAATGCCATGTGCCAGCCATAGTTTGAAGACGTACTCCGCAGGCGTGCCTTGTGCCTCTCCACCAATGTGGCCGTGCATGTCGACAAAGCCCGGCAAGGCATACATGCCTTCACAGTCCAGCTCTTTGCCGCCAGGGGTCAACTCAGGGCGCCGCACGCCCTCCAGGGGCATGCCCGGTGCTCCTACGGGCACGATGCGCTGGATGCGGTTTTGCTCAATGACGATATCGACGGGCCCAAAGGGAGGTGCACCATTGCCATTGATCAGCGTCACGCCACGAATGATGAGTTGGGGCCATGGTCCTTCTCCCCGCTGGCGTGGCGGTGCTTTTTCTATCTGTGCAAGGAGCGGGTAGCTATACAACAAGCTCAGCGCTATGAACAATGCTTTCATGTCGGGTGTGTGTTTTAGTTTGCCTTTCGGCAAACATAGCAATTCAGTTACTCGCATTACATAGCCACACATTCCGATATTGCAGCGCAAGTGCAAAATGGAAATCGTCATGCAACTCACTCACGCATTGGTACGCCGCCCTACATCCAACTTTGCTGCTGGCCTTACTACTGCCAACTTGGGTAGCCCCGACTATACATTGGCTTTAGCCCAACACCAAGCCTATTGCACCGCCCTGCGCCAGGCCGGCCTACAAGTAATAGAATGGGAAGGCGATGCGCAGTACCCAGACAGTTGTTTCGTCGAAGACACGGTTGTCCTCACACCCCACATGGCGATCATTACCCGGCCAGGTGCGGCCAGCCGACGAGGCGAAACACTGGCCATTGCCAATTACTTTGCTGCCTTTCGGCAAATTGTACACATCGAGGCACCAGGTACACTCGATGGAGGCGACGTCTTGCAAGTCGGTCACACTTTCTTCATCGGCTTGTCGGAACGCACCAACGAAGCGGGTGCTCGCCAGCTTGCCGAGCTCGTGCAGCGCGAAGGTTTCCATACACGCTTGGTACCCGTACACGGCGTACTGCACCTCAAAACAGGGCTCACCGCCATCGACACGCGCCACTTCGTAGGCACCTCGTGGTTTGCCGAACAACTCCCTGATCTTGAGGTTTTTGTACCACCCCAAGAAGAATGGTATGCCGCTAATAGCCTGCCTATCAACGATTGGCTACTGGTGCCTAGCGGCTTTCCGTCGGTGCGCAACTTTGTCACCAGGCTTGGCAAAAAAACCATCGAGGTGCCTATGAGTGAGTTTCAGAAGATGGATGGCGGCCTTACGTGCCTGTCGCTGCGCTGGTAATCATCAGCTTTAAGCTCCACAAGTGCAAGCCACAACCTGCAAGTAGCATCCTTCAAATGCAAAAGCCACTTATATATAGGTCGTGCGCTCGCCCAACCTATGGGCCGTATCGGCGTTTTCCTACAGGCAAAACCATATTCCACTCCTATACCCAAAAACCAAACGCTATGAGACAGACAGTACTTTGGCTAGTCTTTCTCTTCAGCACGGGCCTTGGGATACAGGCCCAGCAACTCCTATGGTTAGGCGCGCTCAAACCGGAAGGCTCGAGTGCTGCCTACGACGTAGCACACTATCAGGGTCAAGTAGTAGTCGTGGGCCAGAGTGCAGCAATCGAAGCTGCGCAGCGCGCATTTCGTTGGACACCCCCGACTGGGCTGCAAGACTTGGGTACACTCTCACCACTGAATGTAGCCAGTAGTTCGGCACAAGGAATAGATCCCACTGGCACCTGGATTGTGGGGCAGTCTGATGCCGCAGATGGCACCAGCACTGTCTTTTTGTGGCATCCCGACTCGGGAATGATCGATTTGGGCAATAGAGATGGCCCTACTAAAGCGCAGGCAGTCGCCGCAGATGGCAGCCGCGTGGCCGGTACAGTAGAAGCACCCCATCCGCGGCCCGCAAGCTGGACGGCTACTACAGGCTGGACTTTCCTACTCGACAATGACTGGGCGGGGCACACCTTCGACATTAGCGCCGATGGCCAAACCATTGTAGGAAGCTTTACCTATTCTCCAAGCAATGTGGTTGCTGCCTTTCGCTGGACGCCTACCTCAGGCGTAGAAGATCTCAATGTGGTCTTCGCAACTACATTGCCCAACACGTTCGTGCCTTCATGGCTGATCGAGGGTCGTGCCATATCTCCTGATGGTCGTTATATCGCAGGCTCAGGCTTCAACGCTCAGAGGATGCAAAACGAGCCATTCTTGCTCGACACCCAAACGCCAGCTTGCTCGTTTTTGGGCTTGCCTTCAGGTACCTATGCGGCCTCTGCCTTAGATGTGTCTGCTGATGGCACTGTAGTAGTAGGCACAGCACTGACGAACAACCCCCAACAAGTAGGCACTGCCTTTTGGTGGACCCCCCAAAGTGGCATTCAGCGCCTGGAGAGCGCTTTTGCCAATTTGCTCGATCCGGGTAGTACCCTCTACG
The DNA here is from genome assembly GCA_026982695.1 of Saprospiraceae bacterium. Lineage (GTDB taxonomy): Bacteria > Bacteroidota > Bacteroidia > Chitinophagales > Saprospiraceae > WFYJ01. Next base: position 96,804 of record JALSGS010000006.1, on the reverse strand, counting down.
AAGCGACGGCTGTCAGTGCCGACGGCCGCTACATCGCAGGCTATGGCTATCATGCAACAACAGGCAGGGTAGAAGCCTTCTTACTCGATACCCAAGGCACTATTACGAGTGCTCAAGATGTACCACGCCAGGCTGCATTCCAATGGCAGTGCCATCCCAATCCCTTTAGCGAGCAGCTCTACATTGAGCTCGAGCTGGCCTATACCCGCCGAGTACATTTGGGCATCTATGACAATGCCGGCAGCGAAGTAGCGGTGCTGTACAATGGCGTTTTGCCGCAAGGCCTATACAGCTTCAGCTGGGATGGTCGCAATAGTCAAGGCCAGCCTGCAGCTGCTGGTGTATACGTGTTGCGCCTGCGCGACGAGCAACAGGTACAAGCTCAAAAGGTCATACTGCTGCCGCGGTAGTCAGAAAAAAAGCTCTTGTGCCAAGCGATAAGTGTTGGCGTGCGCCTCGATAAGGGTAGCTAATCGGCGTGGATAGCCACCCCCCATACTCACCAAGAGGGGCACGCCATTTTTTTGTGCACACTCCAGCACTATGCGATCGCGTTGCTTGCAGCCCTCGACAGTAAGTGACAAGCGCCCGAGCTTGTCCTCTGCCAACACATCCACACCTGCCTGGTAGAAAACTATGTCGGGCTCGACCTGATCGATGAGTGCAGGCAGCGTCTCGCGCAAGATACTGAGGTACAAGGCATCTCCTGTACCATCGGGCAGTGCGATGTCCAGATCTGACTGCTCCTTGCGCACCGGATAGTTGCGCGCGCCGTGCATACTGAAGGTGCACACTTCCGAGCGAGAGCGAAAGATGCGCGCCGTGCCATTACCCTGGTGCACATCTAAATCGACGACGAGTGCGCGCCGCACCTGCCCTTCATGCAACAGCACATTGGCCGCAACAGCTATATCGTTGAATATGCAAAAGCCTTCGCCATGATCGGCAAAAGCATGGTGCGTTCCTCCTGCAATGTTCATAGCAATGCCGTAACGCAAAGCATAGCGAGCAGCCATGAGAGTGCCGTGAGCGATATAGCGGCCGCGCTCCACCAAGCGAGGCGTCATGGGGAACCCAATAGCACGAATCTCTTTTTCCGAAAGGCGCTGCTGCTCCAGCTTATGCCAATATTCGGCATGATGCGTACGCAGGAGCATGGCTATCGGTAGAGGCTCGGGCTCAAAAAAGTTGTCCGCCGACACGGTGCCTTCATACAATAGCTGCTCGGGCAGCAGCTCGTACTTTTCCATAGGAAAGCGATGGCCGGCAGGCAAGTCGTACTTATAAATGGGCGACCAAGCGATTTTGAGCATCTGACAACAAGCATTAGTAGCACGGAAGTAATACAACACACAACACTTAGTACTTAAACACCTTGGGCCATTCGGCGCCACTGCGCCAACGGCGACATTTGCGCGAAAGCGCATTGAACAGAAAAGCAAAGGCCAACATAGCTGCCACACGCCCCAGGTAATCGCCATACCGGACGTAAAAAGTGGGGCCGTCGTCGCGTAAGCGGATTGTGTGGCGAATCACGGCTTCTTGCCCATAAGGCGTTGGTTGGTGGATGCACCCGCGCTGATCGATAAAAGTCGAGATGCCAGTATTGGCTGCACGTGCGATGCTGCGACGCGTCTCGATAGCGCGCAAGCTGGCATACATGAGATGTTGGCGATGGCCTGCAGTTCGGTCCCACCAGCCGTCGTTAGTCATGATAAAGATGCCTTGAGCACCTTGCCGCACATATTCCGCATAATACTCGCCATATACGCTCTCATAACAGATCACTGGCCCGATGCGGCCATCCCTACTGGCAAAGACAGCGCGCTGGGGTTGTGTGGCATGGCCAGCCATCGACCCCTGTAAGGCATCTACAATGGGCTTGAGAAAGAACAACACTTCTTTGTAGGGTAGGAACTCAGCCCCTGGCACCAACTTGGATTTGGCATAGAAGAGAATCGAGTCGCTTTCGTTGCTGAGTTGAATGGCAGCATTATAGGCCTCCCAGCGAATGGTATCGCCCTTGCGTAGGGCATAACGCGTAAAAGGTGTGGACAACGCCTCAGGTGGCAAGATGCGATAAGCCGCAATACCCGTCACCAACTTCAGCCGTGGCCACTGATCAATGAACCTGCGCAACCTCCCAATGAGTGGATCATCGCGCAAATGGTCCTTATCGATTCCTCCAAAGCTGGTCTCGGGGAATACTAGATACACCGTGCTGTCAGTCAAGCCCTGTTTTGAAAGCCTGAGGAAACGCTGTAGTTGCGCTGAGGGGCTCACGGAAAACTTTTCGTAGTGTGGTTCGAAGTTGGGCTGCACCACGACCACCTCGACGGGCTGCCCCTTTACTTCAAAGGTCCACCATCTAATTGCTGACACGGCCAAGGGCAACGCGATAAGGCATAGCAAACGCACCGAGTGTTTTTTGCCGAAAGGCTGCCCCTGCTGCCCACAGCGCCACAACCGCCACACCAAGGCGTTGCCCACGAGTATCCATAGCGTACCGCCAAAAGTGCCTGTCCATTCATACCATTGCACCAGTTGTGGGAAACGAGCAAAGGCGTTGCCCAAGTTGAGCCATGGCCAGGTGATCTGCCAGTTGAGATGGAGCAGCTCAAAAGCCATCCAATAGCTAATAAAGGGCACCACCCCCAATTTGGGTAAATGACGACGCGTATAGTGCCACGCCACAAACACCATTGTCATGAAGCATGCATTGAGCCCTACAGCAAATACACCAGCGACAAAAGCTGTATTGGTTACCCAGTAGGTCGTCAGGCCATTCCACAAAAAGAAAGCCAGGTAGCTGGTAACAAACACAGCCCACCCCTTATGCTTCCGCACCTCTGTGGCCATCAGGCGCTCGGCCTCCCAAAGTGGCACCCAAGCCACAAACAACAACGGCCACAAAGGCAACGGCGGCCACGCCAATGAAAGTGCAATGGCAAAAAGACTTGCCGCTGCCCAGGCGCGCCAACGCCATGATGCCGATCCTGTACGCAACCACAAGGCCGACATGCTTAACCATACGCCTATATACCACCATAGAGGTAAAAAGCCCCAGAGTTGCTGGTGGGTCCAGCGCATCCACATGCTGTAGCTGGTAGCTATTGTCATGATCAAGCCCAGCACACCACCCCATATAACTATACGCTGCAGCCACTTCATAATAGCAGTTTGAAAAACAAGCAATGGCGCGAAAATGCAAACTGTATTGCTTTCTGCGAAAACTACCTGAGTAGTGCCACTCCCCCCTTCAGCTGTCAGCAAGCCGACATGTAGTCCATCCTTTCTCAGAAAAACTTCAAATTACCTTTAAGCAGCCAACAAAAATGATAGCTACTTTTGTCTCACGCAAAAAGCCCTTATGACAGCCTTATACAACCGTACAAGAAACACGCAATTGGTGAGTAATGACCCGACTGTTACAGTAGCAGCCCTAGCGATGGGGCTGCTTTTTATGTGTGTAGGTAGTTGGGCACAGCCACCCACTAAGCATGCGACCACTATAAAAATAGCGGGTAAAGTCATAGATGATGATACGGAGCAGCCCTTGAGCTACACCTCGATAGCCATTCTATCGCTACCCGATAGCAATCTGGTAGGAGGCACATTGTCCGATGAGAAAGGTCACTTTGAAGTGGCGGTACCACCAGGCCACTACTTATTGCATATAGATTTTCTGGGTTATGCCCAGCTCTCCTACGGCCCCTTAACGCTATCACCCGATGTGGCTATTCTGAACTTGGGCAAACTACCCATGTTTGCCACATCACACATGTTGGAAGAAGTAGAGGTGCGTGCTGAGCGCTCTACTATGCAAATGACACTGGACAAGCGCGTGTTCAACGTAGGCAAAGACTTGGCCAGCCAAGGGGGCAGTGCTGCCGATATTCTCGACAACGTGCCCTCCGTACAGGTAGATGTAGAGGGCAATGTAAGCCTGCGTGGCAGCCAAAGCGTACGCATCCTTGTCGATGGCAAGCCCTCAAGCCTTATTGGTGTTGGCGATGCTAATGGCCTGCACCAAATCCCCGCCAACCTCATTGAGCGCGTTGAAGTCATCACCAACCCCTCGGCGCGCTACGAAGCACAGGGAATGACGGGCATAATCAACATCGTGTTGCGCAAAGAACGGCGCAAAGGCATCAACGGCTCTATAGATCTCAACGCAGGCTGGCCCACCAATTTGGGTGCCGCTTTCAATCTCAACTTTCGCCGCAAATACTTCAACCTCTTTGGCAGCTATGGCTATGGCTTGCGCCAAACACCAGGCGGCGGTAGCCTATATCAAGAGTTTTTTCCTACCGACAGTACCACTTACATCCTACAACAACAGCGCGAGCACCAACGAGGTGGGCTATACCACAGCTTCCGATTTGGATCGGACTTCTTTCTCGGCCCTCAAGATGTCTTGACCGCTTCGCTCACAGGGCGCATCAGTGGGCAAGACAATAATACTACGGTTTGGTACAACGACTTTCTCAACAGTTTGGCACAAGCTATAGGGAGCTCTATACGTACGGATAGCGAGGCAGAAGACGAGCAAAACTTCGACGGATCACTCGACTACGAACACCGCTTTACACAAAAAGATCACAAGCTCACGGCACGCCTGTCATTCGAAACTTCTCGAGAAATAGAACAATCCGACTACCACGAAACTTTCTTCGACGCGCAAGGCAATCCCAGCAGCACCCCCAACTTGTTTCAGCGATCGAATAGCGACCAGCTCAACCGACGCTGGCTGGCACAAGCCGACTACGTACGCCCTTTCGGCCAGCATGGGCGCTTCGAAGCTGGCTGGCGTAGTACTTGGCGCCACATTATCAATGACTACTTAGTGGAAGAACTACGTGACCAAGCATGGGTATCGCTCGATGGATTGAGCAATAACTTCCGCTACGATGAAATCATCCACGCACTCTATGCCTTGGTAGGCAACAAACACGGACGCTTTTCCTATCAGTTGGGCTTGCGTTACGAATACTCTGACGTGCGCACGGAGCTAAGGCAAACTAATGAAGTAAATCACCGACAATATCCCGGACTGTTTCCCACAGCTCATTTCACCTACGAATTGACTGAAAACCACGCCTTGCAATTGAGCTATAGCCGGCGCCTACGCCGCCCACATTTCTATTACCTCAATCCCTTCCTTTCTTATAGCGACGCACGCAATTTCCACACGGGCAATCCAGACCTTGATCCCGAATACACGCATTCCTTTGAGTTGGGGCACATTCAATATTTGGCCAAAGGCACGCTTGCTACCAGTCTCTATTACCGACGCGCTACAGGTGTCATCCAACGCATTCGCACCATCAACGACGAGGGTATCACTATCTCAAGACCCGAAAATTTGGCCACCGAAGACGCCATAGGCCTAGAACTTACAGGCAGCTACAACCCTTTCAAATGGTGGCGCAACGACATAGATTTCAACCTGTTCTATGCACAGACAGATGGTACGAATATAGGCGAAAGCTTTCAAGCTACTACACTTAGTTGGTTTACGCGTTACACTACACGCCTTAAATGGAACACTACCGATTTGCAACTCCGCATCAACTATCGCGCGCCCCGTCAAACTACTCAAGGGCAAAGAAAGTCGCTGTGGTTCGTCGACTTGGCTATCAGCCGCGACTTGCTCAATAAAAAAGCGACCCTCACTCTTAGCATACGCGACTTGTTCAACACGCGCAAATGGCGCTACCTCACACAGGGCGACAACTTCTATTCAGAAGGCGACTTTCAATGGCGTGCGCGTCAAGCCACCTTATCGCTCAACTATCGAATTAATCAGGACAAGCCCCGACATGGACGACGCCCTACTGAACATGGTGCCGGCATGGACGAAATGGGCTTTTGAGTCTTTATTCACGCCCCTGCCATTTCGCTAACCCATATTCCTCCCTTGCGCTACTGCATTCGCGATCGAGGCACTTTTCACTTATCACTCGTATGTTTGCGCACTATATGTCGGCAAAATGGCTATGCTAATCGAGCAGCCTGCTCCACAAGTATAACTTATAGTCATTTTTGCGCTCCGGAGCATCAACAATTTGGATTAAACCGCAAGACTAATGAACCACAACCGCCTTCTTTTCGCCTTCATTGGCCTGGCCCTAATTACAACAAGCTGTAAAACGCGGAAAGCTGCCATCGACACTTCACTCGAACAGCGCCAACTCGACACGCTAATGGTTTCCGCCCCTCACCCAAAGCGCATCGATGAGCCCCAAGCCTATACCTTGCCCAAGTACAATCCCTCAGCTACTCGACGTTGGGATCTGCACCACACCCGATTAGAACTACGCTTCGACTGGGAAAACGAAGCCGTATTGGGTCGTGCTACCCTGCGCCTTAGTCCTTACTTTCACCCCACCGACCAACTCACCCTCGACGCCAAAGGCTTTGAGTTTCACCGTATTCAACAAGCGGATACCCCCAAAGCACTGCCCTACACCTACGACGGGCAGCAAGTACACATCGATCTGGGCCATACCTGGACACGACACGACACCCTCGAGCTGGTAATCGACTATACAGCACACCCCTCTGCCTCCGGCGGCAGTGCCGCCATCACTTCTGATAAAGGCCTCTACTTCATCAATCCGCGTGGCGAAGACCCCAACAAGCCCCGACAGATCTGGACACAAGGCGAGACGGAGAGCAACTCGCGCTGGTTCCCCACCATCGACAAGCCCAACGAGCGCTGCACCCAAGAAATGATTATAACTGTCGATACCGTATTCGAAACCCTGTCGAATGGCTTGCTCATCAGCAGTACGGACAACGGCGATGGCACCCGCACCGATTACTGGCGCATGGACTTGCCCCACGCCCCCTATTTGTTCATGCTCGCCATTGGCGACTACGCCATCGTGCACGAAGAGTGGCAAGGCAAACCCGTCGATTACTACGTAGAACATCCCTATAAGGCTTACGCCAAACAGATCTACCCGCACACCCCAGAAATGCTCAGCTTCTTCTCCGAACTGACGGGCGTGCCCTATCCGTGGCCCAAGTTCGCACAAGTCATCGTGCGCGATTACGTATCGGGCGCTATGGAAAACACCACGGCAGTCATCTATGGCGAGTTTATTCAAGGCACTGATCGCGAAATCGCCGGGCAAGACATCAATGAAAAAATCGTAGCCCACGAAATGTTTCACCATTGGTTCGGCGACTTGGTCACCTGCGAAAGCTGGGCCCACCTCACCCTACAAGAAGGATTTGCCAACTACAGCGAATACCTGTGGACCGAGCACAAACACGGCCGAGATGAGGCTGATGCCCACCTCTATAATGAGCTACAAGGATACCTGGCCGCTACCCGACGTGGCGGCATCCATCCCCTGATTCACTACGGCTATGACGACAAAGAAGACATGTTCGATGCGCACAGCTACAATAAAGGAGGGCTCGTATTGCACATGTTGCGCACCTACGTGGGTGATGAAGCCTTCTTTACTGCACTTAAAAAATACCTGACTGACAATGCTTTTACAGAAGTGGAAGCCGATGAGCTACGCCTAGCCTTCGAAGACGTGACGGGGGAAGATCTCAACTGGTTTTGGGACCAATGGTATTTCGCTGCTGGCCATCCCGAACTCGACATCCAATATGGATACGACGCACAAACAGGCGAAGCCCTCGTCACAGTCACGCAGCTACAGGATCCCGACAAAATGCCTCCCATCTTCATCTTGCCCGTCACCATCGACATCTACTTGCCCGATAGCACCATTCAAAGCTATCAAGTGCGCATCGACCAACGCCAACATAGTTTTCGATTCCCGGTAAGTGTGCGCCCCAAGCTCATCAACTTCGACGCTGACAAAGCATTGCTATGTATCAAGACGGAAAACAAAACCTCTGAAGAATACGCCTACCAATACCACCACGGCAGACGTTGGCTCGACCGATACGAAGCGCTGGCAGCCCTTAGTGGCAGCACCGATGCACAAGCAGTAGCTGTATTTCGCGCAGCCCTCCGCGATCCAGCTCCTTCCCTGCGCGTCCAAGCCATCGAGCTGGTACCACTCGACGAAGAGAGCTTAGCCGTCATTGCTCAGCTGGCTACTCAAGACCCTGCCATTCAAGTGCGCGCAGCCGCCTTCGGCGCACTGGCCAAAAGTGGCGACGCTCGCTGGGCACCTCTCGCCAAACAAGCCATCGAAACCGAACATCCTTATCGCGTAGTAACCGCTGCACTCGACGCTTTAGTTGCATTAGCTCCTAAAGAGGCTGTGGCTTACGCCAAAAAGCTCGAAGCAGAAAACAGCATGAGCATTGTACTGTCAGTTGGCAAAATTTATGCGACGAGCGGCGATCCTCAACACCTGGCTTTCTTCGAAAAAAAGATCGATGAGATCGACGGCTTTGCCATTATTAACTTCCTCGACCAGTATGCTAGCTTGGCCGGCCAAGCTGATATGCAGACGATCGAACAAGTGGCTCAAAAGCTCTACCACATCGCCACCAATACTGCTGTATCGCCATGGAAGCGATTCGCCGCCACGCGAGGCATCAACACGATACATGCGGCCTTGGTCCAACGCGCAACACACACACAGGACCAAGAAAAGGAAGCCATCACCACCACTGATGAGCAACTGCGCCAAATGATAGATGAAATCAAGGCCAAAGAACAAATGCCCCAGCTCAAAGGCCTTTACAACAACTTCCCCGACCCCAAGTAAGTCTGCACCAAAGTGTTACGCCACACGGGCAGCCCTTTGAAGGGGTTGCCCGTGTGCTTTTGCCGAAAGGCCATCCACTACGAGCTCAATGTTTGCTTTCATACCTGATCATCCACTTACCCGAAGGATCGATAGCAAAGTGCGCCTTGAGTAGTGTTACGTACTTGTGGTGTATGCCTGGCGTCATCTTCTTGCCATTTACCTTCATCTTGCGATTAGAAATCTCGATCGACCATGGCTGCCCTGGCTCAATGAGCCCATCCTTCTGAAGGGTGTACTCCAACACCTCTAGCAAACTACCCTGCCTGACAACAGGAGCACGCAGCACGTGGTACAACTCCATCTCCGCCTCTCGAGGTGCCTCATTGGCATTCTTCCACTCTTCTACTGTCTCGCCAAGAGCGCGAAACTGAGACGACAACTCGGGCCACTCCTCCTGTATGTGTTCCAAGCCGCGTTGTGCCTTTTCCATTATCTCCTCGATACGGCGCTGTAGCTCTTCGCCATCAAACAAGCGCTCCAGCTCTTTCTCCATCTGTGCTAACTGGTGTGTTAAATGCTCCATGCGCCACATCATGGACGGCCCTTGAATAGGCCATTCCCAATCATAAGCATCACCCCACTCTATGGGCTCATCGCCATTTGGAAGCAGAGGAGATGTTTCAATACCCAAAATGATCAAGGTATCTGAATCCGGCCGGTCTTCAAGCAAGCGATCTACCTTCTTGACGAGCTGTCCTCCAGCAAAAAACTCAAAAGTGGTGTCACGTACAAAAGGCAGTTGCTGCACCATTTCCCGACGCATGCGTGCCGCTTCATCGCGGTACTGTCCAAAAGATTCAGGTGGTAGCACCTTGCCATCCACCACTACCTTGCTAACAGTATCTCCTTGTATTTCAATTTCCAAAGAGCGCCCATCTTCTACTTTGAGCAGGCGCGTGACCGCACCCTCAGGCACGGTATCGTGTAGCCCAACAGCGCACTGTGCGCCAATTGGCTCAGCAGTCATAGGAAGCTCAGAACTCGACCGCGCCCAATAGCCCCCCAACATCAAAGCAACTACAAGTAAGAAAATTGCCATAGTTCTTTCCATAATTCTGTGATTTTTTGTGGTTGGATCAATTATTCTCCGGATGCGTACCAGTAGCCCAGACCTTCCTTGATACAGGCCCAAAGCCAAAGCTGGCTGGCCAGCTACCAGTTCTTCAGCCTTTAAGAGTGCACGCGCATAGCACATTCGATCGCCTAAGACTGCCACCACTGCATCATCGCAGGCACACTCGCGCTCTTTGCTGATCACAGCACTGATCCACCACACAGCTGGATGATAATAAAACAGTGCTTCCACCATTCCTTGAAGCAGCCTTACGGCAAAATCATAGCGCCGAATGTGTATGAGCTCGTGTAAAAGAATGGCTTCGAGGGCCTTAGGTGAAAGCTGCGTGAACCACGCAGCTGGCAAAAGAACAATGGGCTTGAGCAGACCAAAAGCTACTGGCATCTGCACTTGAGCAGAACGCGCCACTTGCACCGCTCTGCGTAGCCCTGCACGCGCTACCAGCACAGATACACAGGCCTGCCACGCTACACCTATAGGCAATGCGCTACGACGCAACCACCATAAATACCCAAGTGCGCCAAACAACCGCAACGCAAAAAGCAGACATCCGACGAGCCACATTACTGCCAAATAGGGCAATTGTCGCTCAAGCCAAGCCCGCCAATTTGTCCATAAGGGAGATCTATGCACTTCTGAAACGACCTGCAAATTCCAGGAAGTCGCTATGGGCTGCACAACCAAAGCCGTACTTTCCGCAAAGGCATAATAGTGCATCCAAAAAGTGATCGCCGCACCTATAGACAAGCACGCCAATGCAATAACTGCACTCAGGTAGCGACGCTGTGCGTGCTGAACGGGTATAGACCACAGCACGACAGCCAGTAGTAGCGCCACCACAGCCCCCTGCCACACTACGTGCAAAAGCGTCCAACCCAAGGCCTGAAGCAAAGCCTCATTGTCAAACAGCCATATGGCAATTCCCATACGATACGTCAGCTCATTTTTTCGTTTGATGCGCACAACGCCATCCTATTGGTCCTTTTGCGCGCGCTCCGCACGCTCGATTAGCTCCTTGATGGCGCGCAATTCCTCCGGCGTGGTCTGCCCCCCGCCCAACAACTGCATCACCAGGCGCGTGGCTGACCCCCGAAATGCCAAATCCATGAAGCGCCGCAACAATGCCTGTTGTGTCTCCTCCTCACTCACCGCCGCCCGATACACATGTGTGCGCTGCGTCGTATCGCGATCCACCAACCCCTTCTCGGCCATGATCTGCATGAGCTTGAGTGTAGTAGTGTATCCTACCTCGCGCAGCTCGTTGAGTCGCTCATTGACCTGCCGTACCGTACTCGGCCCATGCTCCCATAATATCTGGAGGATCTCCAGCTCCGATTCCGTTGGCTTGACTCGTTTGCCCATACACTATTTTTTGTTTTACGAAAAGATTCATACCGCAAATATATACGAATAGCTTCGTACAATCAATACACATCTACGATTTTTTTCGTAAAAACTCGATGAATAATCCCTACACCTCTTCAGCTGAAAAATCTTTCGCCTTTTAAGCAGCAAAAGTTGGAAGGGGGCATGCTCATTACAAATAAACCCTTATATTAGCGCGGTGCCTTTCGAAGGGTCATTACTTATATTGATGTACCATCTCACCGACTAAAGCCTCATGAACAACTTAACAACCAATCTTTGTCTTTTGCTTTTTAGCAAATAGATTGATACAGTCGGGTCACATTAAACTAAGTCTGAAGCACCTGCACATAGCTACTTGCCAAGGGTAGAGAATGTGTTTTGTGCTTGCCACAAGCGCAGTACAATATTGGCTTTGATATCAGCCCATTTTCTTTAAACAAAAACTGTACACACATGAAAAGAGTACTGTACAAAGTACCCTTGCTAATGTACCTACTGCTTTGTAGCAGTTGGGCACTCGCCCAATTCACTGTACATGGCAAAGTAACGAGTACTGATGGCGAGCCACTCATTGGCGCTACTGTGCTCTTAAAAGGCACACAACTAGGTACTGTGACCGATCTTGATGGCACATTCACGCTCGAAGTACCCACAGACAGAGGGACGCTGGTAATAAGCTACACGGGTTATGAGACGCGAGAAATAGAAATATCTCCACAGAATAAAGAGATAGAGGTAATATTGCAATTTGCTTCAGAAGCGTTATCAGAGGTTGTAGTAGTGGATGTAGGCTATGGTACTGCTCGTAAAGAGGCACTCACCGGTGCAGTGACACAAATACGTGCTGAAAAGCTTGAGCAAGTACCTTTCAGTTCGTTTGAGCAAACCCTCCAAGGCAACATTGCAGGTTTGCAAGCAGTTATGGGCAACGGTCAACCTGGCGCCAATGTATCAATCCGGATTAGAGGGCAGGGATCTATCAGTGCTTCCAGTGAGCCTTTATATGTTATTGATGGGGTTCCCGTCGTTTCTGGCAACCTGACAGTGAATGCCGAGACGAGTAACCCACTAGCTTCTCTCAATCCCAATGACATTGAATCAGTTTCAGTGCTAAAAGATGCTGCAGCTACGGCCATTTACGGATCGCGTGGTGCCAATGGCGTCATTCTCATCACTACCAAAAGTGGCAAGGCGGGAAAGCCAAAGATCGATGTGCGCACGATGTACGGCTTCAACGATTGGGCCATTCCTAAGAGCAAGCGGCTTCGCGGTCTGAGTGCATTGGAATATGCCGACCTATATATTGAGGGATATGTCAATCGTGGCCGTACAGTAGAAGAAGCCATTCAGCTGTTCAACAACGACTTTCCCGACCCCATCACGGGATTACCAGCTGTAGATATTACACCCGATGGTCAAGGAGGTTGGACATTGGGTGAAGTTCGGGTAGACACCCGATGGGTAGACGAGATCTCTCGAATAGGTGCTACTCAAAGTATAGATATGAGTGTGAGCGGCGGTAATGATTTAATGAGATACTACGCATCGGGAAGTTACTTCTACCAACAAGCTCCTATTATTTATTCCGACTTGGAGCGCTATTCTTCGCGCCTCAACGCAGACATTTCGCCATCTGACCGATTAACTATTACCAATAATTTCAACCTATCTCGCACGCAACAACACGGCATGAACGATGCCACTCGGTGGGCCAACCCTATGTATAACAGCTACTTGTTGCCACCCACTGTACCCATTTACGATGCAGAAGGTAACTTTTACGCCGGTCATCGCACCATTATGGGAGCTAACAATCCAGTAGGAAGTCTCAGTGGCGACGATGAACAGACCTGGACACAATGGCGGATCATGGATAACATTAGCGCTTCTTACGAGCTACTGAAAAACTTGGCCTTTAAGTCGGCCTGGAGTTTCGACTTTATCAATTATCAAGAATTTTACTACCGCAATCCGCGTTATGGCGATGGTCGAAATGTGGGTGGGCTAGCTACAGAAACGCAGCGCAACATTCTTACTTGGATTGGTACACAGACATTGAGATACGAATTTGCCCTTGGGGGCAAACACCACTACGATCTATTAGCAGGTTATGAAGCTACCAAAACGAGCATGCGCACAGTGTACGCCTACGGTCAAAACTTTCCCAGCCCCCAGTTGCGTTTGCTAGCCAGTGCTTCGAGCCCACAAGAAACTTTCAGTTCACTATCGGAGTATGCCTTTGAGTCGATGTTTTTCCGCGCCAATTACAATTATGACTACAAATACTACCTCTCTGCATCGGTGCGGCGCGACGGTTCTTCACGCTTCGGAATCAATAATCGTTACGGCACCTTCTGGTCGATTGGTGCATCCTGGCGTGTGGATCAAGAGTCTTTTCTGTCAGACAGTGAGTTGATCACTGCACTCAAATTGCGCGCCAGCTATGGCGTTTCAGGTAATGCCGGCATTGGCAACTACGTCCACCTTCGCACTATTTCATACTCGGGTATCGATTACTTAAGTCAACCTGGGGGAGCACCTACTCAAATCGGCAACTCCGATCTGACGTGGGAAAAGTCGAAAAGTTACAATATCGGATTGGACTTCACAATCCTCAACAGTTTGAGCGGTACGGTCGAATACTTCAACCGCCTTTCCGACGACCTGCTGCTTAACGTACCTGTGTCGCGCACCACGGGCTTCCGTAGCATTACCAAAAACTTCGGCTCAATGCGCAATCAAGGAGTAGAGCTGACCCTTGATTACAGCATTGTTGACCGGCCTGGTTTGCGTTGGAGTATAGGAGGCAATATTACCTTTCTCAAAAATCGCATTACCCGCCTCGATAAGCCATTCACGGCCGACACCCACGATTCAAAGCGTCGAGAAGAAGGGCGGGACTATGAATCGTATTATCTGTTCGATTGGGCTGGCGTAGACCCCGATACGGGCGCACCTTTGTGGTATACCGATTCTACACGTACGGAGACAACCAGTAACATTGCAGAGGCTCAACGTTTCTTTACCGGTCAAACAGCTACTCCCAAATTCTTCGGTGGCTTCAACACCAACTTTAATTGGAAGGGATTGAGCATCGATGCACAATTCACCACGAGTTGGGACAATTGGATCTACGACGCTACAGCCTGGGTAATACAAGGCGATGGCCGATTTACACCACGTAGCCAAACCAATCTAGTACTGAGGCGCTGGCGCCAACCTGGCGACATGACAGATGTGCCCAAGTTTGCATGGGGCAATACCAGCGGATCGAACCAACGCGGCTCTACGCGCTGGCTTCACGATGGCACACATATCCGTTTGCGCAACCTTACCATCGCTTGGCGCCTATCTCAAGATATGTTAGCACACATTGGGGGGGTTCGCTCAGCAAGAGTTTACCTACGCGGAACCAACTTGTGGACTTGGACACGTGAAAAGGACCTGTATCTCGACCCCGAAACAAACTTCAGTGGCATTGTCAATTCACCTGTGCCCAACATGAAGACTATCAGTTTTGGGCTCGATCTCGGTTTCTGACCACTATCACACTGTTTCACAAAAACAACTATCAATCATGATGCGATACATCTTCACATTATCTCGATATGCCTTGCTACCCATAGTGTTCCTTCTGACCAACTCATGTGGCAAGGATTTTCTCGACCTTAAACCTTACGAGTCATTAGCTGTTGAAGAAGCCACTAAAACCCTAGATGATCTCGACGTACTCTTACGTGGAGTGTATGATCAATATCAAAACAGCGATTATTATGGTCGTTACTTTATCCTCGTGCCCGATGTCATGTCGGATGATGTAAAACAAAACGCCAGTGCTAACCGTGCCAAAGAATGGGCTGAATATAACGGCAACGCCCTCGATTTCATTCCCGAAGAAATCTGGACCGAGGTATACGAGGCCATCAACCGTGCCAACACGGTAATCAATGCCAATATTGCAGTGCCACCTACTGCTGAAACGCGAAAAAATCAGATTGTAGGCGAAGCATTGGCCTTGCGAGCCTTATCGCATTTCGACCTGGTACGTATTTACGCACAACACTACGGATACACAGACGACAACAGCCACCTGGGCATCCCATATGTCAAAGAATTTGACCAAAATGCAGAGCCTGCACGTATGAGTGTTAGGGAAGTTTATGACAACATATTGGCCGACTTAGATGAAGCCATCAGATTAATGAGTGATGAGTTTGACGCCAATCGAATGAACAAAATAGCTGCACAGGCCATCTTGGCACGCGTGTATCTGTACATGAGCGACTGGCAAAATGCTGCCAATATGGCCACGCAAGTGATCGAGAGCGGCGTTGTTTCACTTACGCCAACCGAGGCGTATGTAGATGCCTGGCGCTCAGGTACTCCGCCCGATGGCATCTTTAGCATTGCATTTGACGACATTGACAACAACGGTTCAAACGCTTTAGGGCGCATGTATATCGTCGAAGGATACGGCGACTACCTCCCCGCCTTAGATTTGGTCAACCTCATCGACTCAAGCGATGTGCGTATCCAGTTGTTTAAGAATACTGGACCGGGAGGGCTATTCGGTGACCTGCGCGTAGATAAGTTTCCTAGTGTCATTGGTGACGATGACATTCCTGTAGTACGCCTCTCGGAAATATATCTGATTCGGGCAGAAGCACGCGCCATGCTTGGCGATGAAGATGGTGCTCGTGCCGACGTGAATGTCATTCGCTTGCGCGCCAACCCCAACGCAACGCCCATCACTTCTTCAGGGCAACAGCTACTCGATGACATCGAACGCGAAAAGCGCATTGAGTTGATGTTCGAAGGGCATCGATTATGGGAGCTGATGCGCAAAAAGCGAGGCGTCTATCGCAACGATTGCACCTCTGTAATCTGCGAAATCCCCTATCCCAACGACCGCTTCATCTTGCCGATACCGCAAGCAGAGATCGATGCTAACCGCAATATGGTACAGAATCCGGGTTACTAGTGCAATGTAGGCTGAGATAAAGAAAAGATGGCCGACAGAATCTTCTGTCGGCCATCTTTTCTGTTTTCACATCGTTTCAGATCTACTCTTCTTCGCCGCTTGCTGTTTGAGCCTGCTTGCGGACATTGCGCTGGGCGCGGCGCACTTCGTCGTCGCGTTCGTAGGCGTGAATGATCTCCTTGACCAAGCGGTGTCGCACTACGTCTTCAGCTGTCAGGTTGACCACGCCAACGCCTTGCAGATGCTCCAGCAACCCGATGGCATGGCGCAAGCCCGATTTTTGATGGAAGGGCAGGTCCACTTGCGACAAGTCACCCGTAATGATGCATTTAGCGGAAGGGCCCAGCCGCGTCAAGAACATTTTGAGTTGCAGGGTAGTAGCATTTTGCGCCTCATCTAGAATGATAAAGGCATTGTCAAGCGTGCGACCGCGCATAAAGGCTAAAGGTGCAATTTCGATGACGCGATTGGCCATGAAGTAATTGAGCTTCTCGGCGGGCAGCATGTCATCGAGTGCATCGTAGAGCGGGCGCAAATAGGGGTCTACTTTCTCTTTAAGATCGCCTGGCAAAAAACCCAAACTCTCACCAGCCTCTACAGCAGGGCGCGTCAGGATGATCTTCTGGACTAGCCGGCTTTTCAGTGCTCGCACGGCTAATGCGACAGCCGTATAGGTTTTGCCCGTACCTGCTGGGCCGATGGCAAATACAACGTCGTTCTCCTCTGAGGCGCGAATTAACTTCTGCTGATTAACGGTCTTGGCCTTGATGGCTTTTCCACCACGACCATGCACCAAGGTGAGGTTGTGCGCTCCATTGCTCAAGCGCGATAGGTAGGGATGGCCGCCGTTGAGTAGGTCTTCGACGATTTGCACGCTGAGCTCCTTGTCCTCGCGCAGCATGCGCACCATTGTCTCGACCTTGGCCTTGGCCTTCTGTGTGAATTTTTTCTCCCCGATGAGCTTAATGGTATTGCCTCGGGCCATAATGGAAATTTCGGGAAAAGCGCGGCGTAATAGGTTCAGCTTGATGTTTTGTTCCCCATACAGTGCTAGGGGATCCACGCCCTCGATGGTCAGAATGATCTCACTCAAATTGGACCTCCTCTTAATAACTTTTTGATTTTTGGTTCAACAATTATGAGTTTTGTGGCAAAGGTAAGTGCAATTGCAATTTGACGCATAGCTTATGGGCTACCTTTTTGTCAAAACTTTCTGGACACAGGCCGCCCTTCATATTCAAAGCGCTATAGCTAAAGATTACTCTCGCCCTACTCTTTGACTTTTTGCACATCAGGAACAGGACTACTTGTCAAAAAGTCAGCACCAACTGTTGTCGTCATCCATAACAATTTTCAGATTATAGAGTTGCATTGGCCCACATTGTGTATTCACCCAACTGAATGGCACAATAGAGCCAAAAGCCATATCTGAGTCTTCCGTTCACGGCACTTACCTTTGCCCCGAATTGGCCTGCAATAACTTTACCATGATCACGCGTATTGTCTGGATGCAATTCCGTCCCGAAGCGGTGAACGCCTTTTTAGCACTTTTTCACGAGCGGGCACCTCGCATTCGTTCCTTTCCCGGGTGTCATCATTTAGCGCTCTGGCGCGATCGCGCGCAGCCCCATGTGATGTGTACTTATAGCCTATGGGAATCGGAAGCGGCACTGGAAGCTTACCGCCACGCCGAATTGTTTCGCGACACCTGGGCCCAAACCAAACCTCTATTTGCCGCAAGGCCTAGAGCCTGGTCGTTCGACACTGTTTGGCCTACAGAAGCATCATTGGACTACCCCATATACTTTGGTCAAGCAGCGCCTCAACTCGAACAACTGCTGGGCCAACACGCGCCAAGCAGTGTAGCTGTTTTGGTCGACACACACACGGCTTTGTATTGCTATCCACACATTCGCTCAGTACTGCCTGCCGATCATCTGCTCATACGCATTCCTGCAGGCGAAACGCACAAACAACTCGACACTTGCCAGTATATCTGGTCGCAGATGCTCCAAGCTCAACTCGATCGCCAAGCACTATTGATCAATCTGGGTGGCGGCGTCATTGGCGATATGGGTGGCTTTTGTGCGCACTGCTGGAAGCGCGGCATTCGCTTCGTACAAGTGCCCACCACGCTGTTGGCACAAGTCGATGCTTCGACGGGCGGCAAGTTAGGCGTCGATTTCATGGATGTAAAAAACATCATTGGTGCTTTCGGCGACCCGCTTGCGGTAGTGATCGACACGACTTTTCTCCGCACACTGCCCCCAGCACAGCTGCGCAGTGGCTTTGCCGAAGTGGTCAAACACGCCCTCATAGCCGATGCCGAGCACTGGCAGCAGTTGATCCAATTACCTACCCTGGACGCAGCCGATTGGACACAGATCGTGCCCCACTCACTGGCCATCAAGCGCCAAATAGTAGCTGCCGACCCCTACGAGCGGGGCTTGCGCAAAGCCCTCAACTTTGGCCATACCATAGGCCATGCCATAGAAAGTGCTGCGCTACACACCACCGAGTCATTGCTGCATGGTGAAGCCATCGCCATTGGCATGATCTGCGAAAGTTGGCTATCGGCAAAAAAAGCGGGGCTACCTGACGATGAGTTACAAGCCATTACACACTTTCTGCTGCGCATTTTTGGATGTTATCCTTTAAACAATTTGCCCATAGCTGACCTATTGGCTCTGATGGCCAACGATAAAAAGAACGAAGGGCAAGGCGTCAATTTCAGCCTCTTGCCCCACATCGGTGCTGTAGAAATCAACCATACAGCCACCCCAGAAGAAATTCAAGACAGCTTGGCCTACTATATGGAAACTTGCCGCCAACAGGACACAGCCAAACCCCACTAAATCACTAACTTTGGCTAGCTTAGCAGCAAGCCTGATAGGGTAAACACTGAAATTCGAGCAAGAAAATCATGGACGTGCACAACTACCTACATACTACAGAGAAAGACACTTCTGCCCCTACTCCCCAAACGGACATACCGCCTACATGGCGACGTATCGTCATGGGTATGTGGATAGCAATCGGCATAGGCATATTGAGTCTGGTACTTTTCTTTTTCTATCTCTCTTTCTCTATCCCTTCTTTTGAAGAATTGGAAAACCCCAAAAGCGATGTAGCCTCAGTGGTGTACTTTGCCACAGGCGAAGAGCTAGGGCGCTATTACATCGAAAACCGCGTGCCGGTGCGCTATGAAGAGCTCTCCCCATGGGTCATACAAGCCCTTATAGCTACCGAGGATGCTCGGTTTTACAAGCACCCCGGTATTGACCCGCGCAGCTTAGCACGCGTAGCCATCAAGACCGTGCTGTTGGGGCAAGCGAGCTCAGGAGGAGGCAGTACCATCACCCAGCAATTGGCCAAATTGCTATACCCTCGGCCCGATTATCGCAACATGAACAAGCTGCAACGTACTTGGGCACTGGTCAAGCGAAAGTTTCAGGAATGGCTCACAGCCATCAAGTTGGAGCGCAGCTACACGAAGGAGGAGATTCTCACCATGTATCTCAACAAATTCGATTTCCTCTACGACAGTCATGGCATACGCGCTGCTGCAGAAACCTACTTTGGCAAAGAGCAAGATGCCCTTACTGTAGAAGAGGCAGCCACCCTTGTTGGGATGCTGAAAAATCCGGCACTCTTCAACCCCATACGCCGCCCCGATACAGTGACCCACCGTCGCAATGTAGTACTCCACCTGATGGTCGATCATGGCTTCCTTACGCGTGCACAGTACGACTCGCTTAAAACTTTACCTCTTGACATGTCGCGTTTCAAGCGCAAAACCCATAGCGAAGGGCCAGCCCCCTATGCCCTTATGGAGATCAGAAAAGATGTGCAAGCCATCCTGAAAAGCCCAGAAGCCAAGCGAAAAAGCGACGGCAGCTTCTACAACATATACCGTGATGGCCTCAAAATATACACTACACTCGACCCCCTCATTCAGGCCCATGCTGAAGCAGCTATGCGCACGCACATGAAACAGGTGCAAAAGCGCTTCTGGCGCGAGTGGGGGAACCAAGACCCCTGGACATGGCGCGATGCCGAAACCACGGATGCTGAAATCAAGGCGCGCCAGCGCAAACTCACCTGGATGATTCGCGCTAGCCAACGCTATGGCGCCATGCGCGATCGCATCTTCCAACCCGTAGCCGACAGACTGATCAATGCCATAGAAGGCCTGCGCCTGCGCGACGTCGATATGGATCGCCTTATGGTTGCCGACCAGAGCCGTAGGGCCATTGCCCGGCTCGTATCCGATCGGTTCATCAGCAAAAAAATGGCTCGACAATACGAACAAGCGCTCAACCATCCGCTGTGGCCCAAAGTCAAAGCGGCCTGGTTGCGCCTTCAGAAAGCTGTAGACCAAGCCTTCCAAAAACCCGTTCCCATGCGCGTGTTTGCCTACAATGACGCCATGGAAAAGGATACAGTGATGAGCCCACTCGATTCGCTCAAATACCATCACAATTTTTTGCAAATAGGCAGCCTTGCTGTGGACCCACATACCGGCCACGTCAAAGCATGGATTGGCGGCATCAACTACAAATATTTCCAATACGATCATACGCGTACACGCCGCCAAGTAGGCTCTACCTTTAAGCCCTTTGTCTATGCAGCCGCCATTGCCATGCAAGGCATCTCGCCTTGCTATCAAATACCCGACCTGCCCAGATCTATTCTGCCGGGCGAAGGCAACTTCGGCCTAAACGAAGAATGGACCCCTCAAAATGCTACAGGCCAATACAGTGGGCAGATGTATACACTTTTCGATGGGCTCAAAAAGTCGATTAACACCTTCTCGGTCTACCTCATGAAGCAATTGGGCAGCACCGAACCCGTTCGCGAATTGGTGCGCAACATGGGCATCGATCCCGATGCCAAAGACGCCAACGGCAACTTGCGCATACCCAAAGTGCCTTCTATTTGCCTCGGAGCTGCCGACCTGAGCGTATATGAAATGACAGGGGCCTATACCACTTTCGCCAATAACGGTGTGTACAACAAACCCATATACCTGCTACGCATCGAAGATCGCAATGGCCGCGTGTTGTACGAATCGCTTCCCTACGAACGCCAAGCTCTAGACGAACGGGCCAACTACGTCATGGTGCAGATGCTCAAATACGCTTCGGGCCACATGGGGCTAAAAAGTGAAGTAGGGGGCAAAACAGGAACCACTAATGACTACGTAGATGGTTGGTTTATGGGCATCACCCCTGATCTAGTCGTCGGTACATGGGTAGGCGGTGAAGACCGGTGGATCCGATTTCGCACCCTATTCAACGGGCAGGGATCCCGCATGGCTAAACCCTTTTTCCGAGAATTGATCGCTCGCTTGGAAAATGACCCTAATGCTGATTACGATCCCAATGCTCGATTTCCAAGACCCCAAGGCGACTTAGGTATTGAACTGGACTGCGCCCGATATGCACAGGCCGCTGCCGGCTTTGAAGATACCATCGATGAGGCAAACGACGATAGTTTCTTCGAAGATGCATTTGGTAGCCAACCAATCCCAAAAGACACTACAGGTGGCTGGTAATGCCCGAAAATGCGATATTGGGCAAGTCTATCAATGGGCACACTCGTGCACGTATCTCTAGAGCTATCGTGCATGTCCAGTTTTTTCATTTCGAATGACCAACACTTGTAGAAGATGAATGAAACCTTGTGGACTGCCCTGGCTGCCATCGCCCTGATATGGAGCGCCTGTGTACCACCCGAAGAGCGCCTGCCTACAGAAGTACGCATCGATTTTTCCGACCCGCTTCAGCAACATGTCTACGAGCTGCAAAATCAACAGCACACTGATAGTCTCTATCGATATCTACGCCACATTGATCCCACCATTCGCTATTTGGCTGCACAAGCCTTTGCCTCCATCAAAGACACTGCTGCAATCGACAGCCTGACAAATTTGCTACACGACCCACTCACCCAAGTACGGGCAATAGCTGCCTACGCCATAGGCCAAACAGGTAATCCACGGGCTACTCCCCTGCTCATTGCTGCTTTCGATCGTTTTGACACGACAGGTATCCATGCCCTATCGAATGCAGCCATACTTGAAGCAGTAGGCAAAACGGGAAGCGTCCGAGAGCTCGAGCTAATTGCCACCATCACTACCTATCGACCTACCGACACACTGCTACTGTTAGGGCAAGCTTGGGCCATCTACCGATTTGCTTTGCGAAAAATCATTCATCGAAAAGGGACTGAATGCATGTTGCGCCTTCTGAGCGACACGCAAGTGCCTCATGAGGTCAGGTGGGTAGCTGCTAACTATTTGTATCGAGCCAGCGCACAATTGAACTTCACTAATGACGACCTCCAAACCCTCATCACGCCCTTTGTCGAAAATAAGGACCCCCGAATCAGAATGGCTCTTGCACCCGCTATCGGGCAACGAGCCGACAATGAAATGGCATGGATGGCATTGTCAGGGCGATGGCTTCAAGAACCCGACTGGCGCGTGCGTTGCAATATTATCCGAGCCCTTGCCCATTTCGACTACACTCAGGTACGCCCCCTCGTCGAGCAAGCCCTACACGACAGCAGCCATCACGTAGCGCTATGCGCAGCGCAATATTTGCTCCAACACGGTAAAGCATGGCATGGTGGTCGTTACCTCCGATTGGCTGCTGACACCTCGCTGCACTGGCGCATACAACTCACCCTGCTGCAAGCTGCCAATCGCCACATCTCGCCAGCCATCGAAGAACTACATAACTACGCCAACTTCCTACTCCGCACGCGCTTTAAAAAAAGCGTCAATCCATATGAGCAGGCTGCTTGTCTCATCGCTTTGGCCGAATTTCCCTGGAATTATCGCTTCATTTGGCGTGAAGCACACGCCCACCAAACACCCATCGTGCGCACCCAATGCATGGCAGCTTTACGCCAAATCGCCACTATAGAAGCGCCCCGGCGCTACTTCGGACTTAGCTTTCGCCGCGTGCGTAGCGATCTGAGCAGCTACTTTGCACAAGCCATCCGCTCTGCCGATGTAGGCATGGCAGCTGAAGCAGCCCAAGCAATTATGCAAGCCGACATGAACTTCAAAATCCTGTGGGCTGATAGTATAGCCGTAATTGAAGAAGGGCTGAGCAAACTACAATTGCCTCGTGACCTGGAAGCATACCATCATCTCCAAGACCTCAAGGCATGGCTGCAAAATCAACCCCCACCACTGCATACACCACCTTCAGCTGCCCATCCCATTAACTGGAGTTTGGTGTCTACTGGCAAACATCGCCCTTACATTACATTAGGTACCAACAAAGGCGACATTACCCTCGAGTTATTGCCCGAGTGGGCCCCAGCTACCGTAGCTACCTTCCGTCAGCTAATGCGGGAGGGGTACTACAACGGCAAAACTTTTCACCGAGTAGTGCCCAATTTTGTCATTCAGGGCGGATGTCCTCGCGGCGATGGTTATGGCGCGCTCGACTTTACCTTGCGCTCCGAACTTCCTTGGATCCACTACGATCGCGCCGGATATGTAGGCATCGCCTCAATAGGCAACCACACCGAAAGCGCGCAATTCTTTATCACTCACTCACCTGCTCCCCATCTCGACGGCAACTACACCATATTTGCACGTGTAGTAGCAGGCCAAGAAGTCGTAGATGCCATTGAACAAGGCGACCGCATCGAAAGAGTATTAGCCCAATAGGCACTAATGTGACCTGTACTACTATATTCTTAATAACTATAACTCCAGCTATGCGTTAGCTATACAAATCACGAGCATCGGCCAAAGTAGTTATCCACGTGTTTTTTCACTAAAAAGGTCCAAAGCCATGAAGTATTATTTTCAAACAGTACTAGGAGCCAATTTCGATGAGGTAATCCAACGCCTTACTGAAGCACTTAAAGAAGAAGGATTTGGGGTACTTACCGATATCGACATTAAAGCAACTTTGAAAAAGAAACTCGATGTAGATTTTCGGCCGTATCGCATTTTAGGCGCATGCAACCCTCCCTTTGCCTATCGTGCGCTGCAAGCAGAAGACAAGATCGGCACCATGTTGCCTTGCAATGTCATCGTCCAACAATTGGATAATGGGAAAGTAGAGATTGCCGCTATAGATCCCGTAGCCTCAATGCAAGCAGTAGATAACGAAGCACTAAAAGAAGTGGCTCATACCATTAGAGAAAAGCTGCAACATGTTATTGAAAAACTTTCTGCTCCAGTAACGCAGTAAGTATCAGATCTATTACAGAGAGGCTTGGACACGGGCATGTGCGCACAAAAGGGGGTTGTGTTCCCCTGCTTACTAGCTCGTGTCCATTTTTTGTCTTTTTATTGACGGTACGTTTTCAAGCCATTATGCACAGACAGAGACAGGATTCTTTCAGAGCTAACTACTGCCTATCTTAAGTTATTGAGCATTATATAGAGCCTCCTATTCAAAATACCACAACTCCAACCCTTCCTCAGTAAGCAAATACAGATCAGCACCATTCCACACCAGCTGGTACACTTCATTAGCTGCCTTGGGCAACTCCATGATACGCTGGCTAAGTGGATGGTCTAGGCGTTGCCACGAAAGGACCTCTGCCTTTTGACAGACAAACCAAGGTGGCAATATGAACAACGCTTCACAGGCCGATTCCACAGTGTACTGTTTCATCAGCTGGCCAAAATCGTCAAACATCCACAACTGAGGTGGCGCCCAGAAAAACAAATGTGCAGCATGCCGCTGAAGCCATTTCACCTGCTGAGGCACCATCTCCGACAGCAAATCAAAAGGTGCACTGCGCATATCAATTTGTCCATCAACATCCAGCAACAACAATTGGCGCAATTGTGTATCATAGCACCATAGGCGACGGTCAGGGGCAGCAGCCACAGCACGTACCTGAGTCAATCCCGCCTCGGCAAATGACAACACAGCCAAAACCGACAGCGTTCGATCGAGCCATATCACTTGCTGAAAAGACTCGAAAAAAAGTACAATGGTTAGCGGTTGCGAAGCATCCACTGCATCAGGTACTCCTAGCAAGCGATCTGACCAAAAGTAGTTACTGGCTTGCCCCTGTCCATCGTATAATTGCAATACCCCATCAGCCCGTAATGCCAACCACCCTCCAGTGGCTAAAGGCCACACGCGCTTGGCCTCGATAGGTAATGTACGAACGTGCTGCCACTGTCGCGTTTGTCCACGGTTTATTCCCACAACACAGCACCAAATGATGCTCCCCAAAAGCCCATATGTAAAGAAAGTTGCAGTAATGCGCATACTTCATTTTATGCCGAATAGTCTTCACAAGCGAGTTTTCTACAACTCACTGCTTCCACTTGATATTGCACCCCATACTGGGATATTGCGTTTCGGGAATGGGGCGCCTCTCAAGTAATGCATCAAGTGCAGCACGCAAATCAGCTCCCGTCACGGGCAAGTCGCTACCTGGGCGCGAAGCATCGAGCCTACCCCGATACACGAGCTTGTCCTGATCGTCGAACAAGTAAAAATCCGGCGTACAAGCGGCATCATAAGCTCGAGCTACTGCTTGCGTTTCATCGAATAGATAAGGAAAGGGATAGCCCAGCTCAAGGGCCCGCTGGCGCATCTTATCGGGGCCGTCTTGAGGATATTGCACCACATCATTACTACTAATAGCCGCAAAACCAATGCCTTTGGGCAAGTAATCATTAGCCAAACGCACCAACTCGTCATTTACATGTATCACATAAGGGCAGTGGTTGCAAATAAACATGACTACTGTGCCTTTTTCGCCCCTCACATCTCCAAAGCATAGATCTTTTCCCGACACCGTGTCAGGCAGACAAAAGGTAGGTGCCTTCGTACCCAAAGCCAACATGTTCGACTGTGTAAGTGCCATGATTTTCGAGCTTTTGTTTGAAAAAGATTGTGCATTTATAATTTTTACACCACACACAAAAGCAAAGCACGGTGCTTCGCCCAAGCTTTACTACCTTTCGATCAGTACTTGCCAAAGATGCCAAACAAACAACTATGAGGCAATACTATTGCATTTTGCTATTGGGGTTGTTTCCATTGTTCACAGTTTTTGCTCAAAACAACCATACACCAATTCCAACTGCTGAAGAAATGCCCTATTTTACGGGTTGCCAGCACTTGCCCCAAGGAAGCCCACAGAAGCGACAATGCGCCAACGAACAGCTTTTGGCTTTTATTAACCAACACCTGCGTTACCCCAACGAAGCCAAAGCCAGAGGCATAGAAGGTACGGTATATGTATCGTTTACCGTCGACGCATCAGGTCGGGTGCTCAACCCCGAAATCATATCGGGAATAGGAGGTGGTTGCGACAAAGAAGCGCTGCGCGTCGTAGCGCAAATGCCCCGTTGGGAGCCCGCCCGTAAAGGCACACGTGCCGTGCCAGTCACACTTCACTTGCCCATTCGGTTTAGCCTAAAAGATCAGGACAAGATCGTCGAGTCGCTCACTTTGACTTGGGGCACCTTAACGAATACAGAAGTTACACGAGCACAACTACTCGAACACTTGGATCAGCCCATTTTCGTGCGCGATGCCCAAGGCAATGTCTTGCCCATCGAAGAGCTGGTATTTGTGCTGACGCGCAAAGGGCAACGCCGTGTAGCGCAGAGTGATGGGCGCATCACGCCCCAAATGCGCAAGCTCGTACAGCGACTACGCCCCGGCCACATCTTTACGCTTGTAGTGGCAGTGCAGTACAAAGGCCATTTTTACTATATCAACCGCCCTTACCACATCATAGCTACCCCCTGACTTATGGGCGAAAATCCCCTAGCAAGCTTGCCAGATGCCATACATCTTCAAACGAATTGTACAGGGGCACAGGTGCTACGCGGACTACGTTGGGCTCACGCCAATCACATACGACGCCATGTGCGGTAAGGTATTCGTAGAGGCGTCGTCCCATACCACCTGTAGTAATCGACAACTGGCAGCCACGGGCCTGTGGATCAGCAGGGGTGAGAATGTCAAAGCGCTTGTATGCCGCATTGAGGCGTTGGATCAACCATTCCAGATAGCCGGTCAGGCGCACGCTCTTAGCTCGCAAACGCTCCATGCCGGCTTTTATGAAAATGTCGAGACTGACCTTGTGCGGTGCCATGGCAAATATCTGGGCATTGCTCAGCTGCCAGCCCGCAGCGCCTCGCATGGGCCGAAAGCCTTTTTTCATCTGGAAGCGCACCGATTCCTCATGTCCCCACCAACCGGCAAAGCGCGGCAGTTCTGGCTTGTCAGCCCAGCGCTCATGGACAAACACACCACTGGGGCCACCCGGCCCCGAATTGAGATATTTGTAGCTACACCATACAGCGAAATCCACCTGCCAATCGTGTAGTTGGAGTAATACATTGCCGGCAGCATGTGCCAAGTCGAAGCCGGCAAGTGCACCGACGCGATGCGCCGCTTCGGTAATAGCCTTCAGGTCGAAGAGCTGCCCCGTGTAATAATTGACCCCTCCAAACAAGACCAAAGCCAACTCCTCGGCGTGCTGCTCAATAGTGGCCACGATATCTTCTGTGCGCAATGTCACCTCGCCAGATCTTGGTGCGACCTCTACGATGGCCTCCTCGGGCTGGTATCCGTGCCACCGCACTTGACTTTCCACCGCGTACTGATCAGAAGGGAAGGCGCCTGCCTCCATGAGTATTTTGTAGCGTTTGCCGGAAGGCCTATAAAAGCTCACCATCATGAGGTGTAGATTGGTCGTAAGTGTGTTCATAACGACCACCTCTTCGGGCATCGCCCCTACGATGGCGGCACTTTGTTTTTGCAAAAACTTGTGATAGTGAAACCAAGGCATATCTCCCTTGAAATGGCCTTCTACGCCATAACGACGCCAGTGTGCCAGTTCGCGCATCAGCGCTTCTTCCACACCTTTGGGTTGTAGTCCCAGAGAGTTGCCACAGAAGTAATACACATCGCGCCCCTTGTGTTGGGGAAAATAGAAGTGCTGGCGAAAAGTGCGCAATTCGTCTTGTTGGTCGAGTGCTTTAGCAAAGTCGAGTGTTTCTTTAAACTGCATGGTTTAGTCGTTTGCTTAGATGAATGCATGCGTACCGCTTATCGCCGAATGCGTTCGGGCAAGATAAACTGGTACTGTTTCCCATACACATAGCGATGCAGCCAGCGGTCCAGTTTGCGCATGGCCAAAAACAAGCTCCAGATGAATTTGTCTTTGCGGTAATAATTGGCAATTTCTCTTTCAGACAACCCTTGATGCGTGCGCGCATTGATGCAGTGCACAAAAAGTGGGATGCGCGCAGCGTGTTGCTCTTTGTACAGATTAGCTACCAAGTCGATATACACGGCACGGGGATCGTAGTAGCGATTCATGACCTCGGCAAGGAAAAGAGTGCGAATGATGGCTCGTGCAAACCCAGGTGCACTGGCTAACAACAATTCGGGTTGGAGTTGCTCCTCGCCATCGATGCGAAACAATGGCGTGGAAGTATCGATATACAACAAGCGCTCTTGCGGTGCTTGCCACGCCCAATTAGATAGCTGTGCATCGATAGCCAGGCGGTAGCGCCGCTGACGGGCGTTGAACGCCCACACCTTTTCAATCGCCTCGATCAGTGCTTCAACTAATTGTTGCACGCCTGGATCGTCTAAGTGATCCAGTTGGCGGTTGCCAATCGTGTATGGGGCCAGCTTTTCCTGCAAGAAATAGAGGACAAACAGCTGGGGATCGCGCTGCACGATCAAGGCATCATCGGCTGGTAAGGATAAGCCTGCCGCTATCAGCAGGGAACAATAGGTGCGGTACTTTTCCAGGTAATCTTCAGCTTGGGCACGCGTGTGGAATAGCGGCATGCGCTTGAGCACCACGCCTGGCATATCGTCCAACTCGAGAATGCAGGATATCTCACCGAAGCCCAACATTCGTGCTGGTATGCCGGAGGCTGTGACATTCAAAGGGTTGAGCTGTTGCTCGAACGCTTCGACAAGCACCCTATCTACGGGCAAGGCCATAGCTCAGTGTTTTTTCTTTCGAAAAATGGTGCGCATGTGCTCCTTGATCTTGAGTATAGGTAACAAGCGACGGGCCTGTTTCAATGCTCGATCCAGTCGTGGAAAAATCTGATCTATATGGTGCGGCTCAATAATGAGCGGTGGCAGAAATTGACACACGCGCATGTCGTTGTTGGCGTACACCAGTAGCAAGTCGTTGTCGTAAGCCGTCTTAGTGAGCAATGGTCCAGCAAAATCATCGGCCATTACTAACCCCATCATCAGGCCTTTTTGGCGGAAGCCCGTCAAAAAACCTGCATGACGCTGCAACAGCACCTCCACACGGGCCGCGATGAGGTCAGCCATGCGGTTGACGTGCTCCAAAAACTGAGGTGCAGCGCTGATCTGGAGCACTTGTTCCATTACCATACAGCCCAACTCGGCCCCTCCAAAGGTAGAGACGTGGACAAACGGATCGGGATGAAAAACGCGCTCTAATGGCCGACGCAAAACTGTGGCGGTGATGGGGTAAATACCACCTGATAGTCCTTTGCCCAACACCACCATGTCGGGCAAAATGTCGTAGTGTTCGAAAGCCCATAACTTGCCCGTACGCCCTAAGCCGGCCTGTACCTCGTCGAGGATGAGCAAGACACCGTGCTTGTCGCAAAGGCGGCGCACAGCCTGCAAGTATGCAACTGAGGGTATGGGCATGCCTAACGTGGCAGGAATGGTTTCGAGTATCACGGCAGCAGTGTCGGAATCTAGCGCTGCTGCCAAAGCTTCCACATCGTGAAAGGGCACCTGCACGAACCCTGGTAGAAGGGGCCCAAAGGGTGCTCTGTACTTTTCATCGCCAGTAGCTAGGGCATAGCCAGTATGGCCATGATAGCCTCCTTGTATGGATATGATTTTCTGTCGCCCTGTGAAACCTCGTGCCACTTTGATGGCTAGATCAACCGCCTCGCCGCCGCTTACACCAAAGACAACACAGTCCAAATCGCCAGGCATTAGCTCAGCCAGTAGGCTTGCGGCTCGTGCACGGGCTGCACTGAGCAAGTGGTGATTGCCAATGTCGTATTGTCCAAGGGCTTCATGCAGCACGGATCTCAATTGCGGGTGCCGATGCCCCAAGTTGAACACACCACCGTTGCAATGGAGGTTAATCAGACGCTTCTTGCCCGCCAAATCCCATAAGTAGATGCCCTCCCGCCGTCCCATCACGAAGTCCATACCGTAGCGCTGAAAGAAAGCTACTTTACCCGAGGAGACATGCGCTTCGAACTGGCGCAAAATCGCTTCTCTGTCCGTCATCGATTGTGCTTTGCCATACTGCTACTAAGGGCTTGGGGGTTAGGCCATTTCCTGGATTGCTTTCATTTTGGCACTCTTTCCCCAGTTGTTGCGCTCTTCTTCCGACCACAGCTCGGGGTAGAACATCACAAGTTGCATGCGTGGTGGCAGATATTTTTGCCAGTTGGTGCCACCAGTGGCCGCTATAGCCTGTGGTTTGCGATCTAAATAGCGCACAGCCGAACGGTAATGCATCAGGGGCCAGCGCACATTGACGTTGAGATCATGTGCGCGCATCAGCCGGATAATGTCCTTGTCTTTTCGTGCCTCTTCGGGTAGCTTCAGATAGCACTGCCACAGATTGCGCGTTTTCATTTTTCGCCCTAGCGCAATAAATTCCTCACCGTACTTTGCTTCAAACTGGCGGAGCGTGAGCGTCTTTTTGCCGGTAGCCAACTCTGTAGCCCCCGAACGCCAATAGAGCACTTCGTACACTTCTTCAGGTGGGGTGTCAGGCCCCACCTTATCGCGCTGAGTAGCATGGGCTAGTCGGTAAAAGTCGGTACTCATGATCTCAATAATGCGATATTGGGCCGACTGAAAACCACTGGCTGGCAACAAGCTCATGCGGAATTTGAGAAACTCTTCCTTGTCCATGCCATCTACCATGATATCGTAGCTGTGGGTCAGGTGGCGAAAATAGCGATCCAAACGCTCGAGCTGCCGTTTAAATAAATCGGCATCGGGCAGATTCTCTCTATAGGCTACCAGCTCTATGGCATCGATACAAAGCCGAAAGTACAGCTCTGTGATCTGATGGTACATGATGAAAATGCGCTCGTCGGGGAAAGGGGTACGCGTATTTTGAAGGCTAAGTAGTGTGTCGAGGTGGATGTAGTCCCAATAGGTGAGATAATCAGCGTACAGCAGCCCTTCTATATAGCTGAGCAGGTCTTGTCCCATAGCTGCATACTTCTGCTCCAATTTCTCGAGCCGATCGAGCAATTCGTGAGTCAATTGCATAAGACGATCTGATTAGGAGGTGAAAAAGTACAATTTTTGAACAGTGCATAAAGATAAACAGCCCAAGATAACTGGATACTTAAAGATTAGTGCACTTTTCCCCACCTACTTCTAAACCTTCCCTATCACACGTTACTCTAAAGCCTACATCTCCTTGGTTCATTAAAAAATACCCGCTTATGAAAAAGCTCTACTACTTGTGCATGGCATGGGCATTACTAGGTGTGACCACCTCAATATGGGCTCAGCCTCCAAATTCCTTCTTCGTCATCCACTGTGATCCAGGGTTTGCACACCTCTTTCCCAAATTGAGCCAAATGATTGCCTACGCTACTCAAAAGCAAGTACCACTTACCTTAGAGCTCTCGCCTCAATGGGTTGCCGCCATTTTGGCCGACCCCGAAAAGGTTGACAGCATCCGCGCTTGGCAAGCCTGGGGCCATGAAGTAGGAGCTCATCATCATGGCATCTATCACTGCTTTTGGGACAGTCTCTCCAACTATCCCATCGACACCATCTGGGCTGTGCGCACCGATCCCTATTGGGTACCTCCTGCCTGTGTACCAGGAGCACACTTAGGCACACTGGACACCTTTTACGACCAGCTCGACCAGTTAGCTGGCGACTCATTGTTGCTCACCTGGGGCAGCAGCGACGAACACCCCGAAGTAGACATATATCCCAACGTACCTTATCGCACCGATGGCAGCCCTACCGATCCCACACGTGCCTTTTCTAACCCCTACACACGCATCCTTGGCCCTTATACTGCTGGCAATCAAATATGGGGGCCCTACACCACTTGTCAAATCGATTACTTTTTCATCGACAATGTAGCCAAAGCCAACTCAGTAAAAAACTTGTATCTCGATACGGATTTCTCGAGCAACTATTCAACAGTAGGAGTGGTGACGCATGTATTCGATTTTGCCGGCAACCCCACCTACTTCTACCAATGGGTCAACTTTATCTCCGGCAAAGGCTGCAAAACCGTGCGCGGTATCCTGAGCCAAGCCAGCTGTAGCACTACAGCCGCATCTCCAACCTTCCCACACACAGCTAATGCGCTGAGCCTCTCGCCCAACCCCACCACGAACCATGTACAACTCGAATGGAATGGCCAAGCTGATCTGTACATCTATGACCTAACCGGACGCATGGTCTATCAATGCACACAATGCTTCGAACAGCTCCTCATCAATACATCAGACTGGGTACCAGGAATCTACATTGTAGAAATGCGCAACAAAGAAGGACGCACTGTAGCACGAATGTGCGTGTACTGAGCTTACATACCCAATATGCTGCAACACAAAAGCCGGCCTCGATAAGGCCGGCTTTGCTTTGTAGCGGAGGCAGGACTCGAACCTGCGACCTCCGGGTTATGAGCCCGGCGAGCTACCGACTGCTCCACTCCGCGATGTTACTTAGCGGATGCAAATTTAAGCGAGTAATTGCATTCCTGCAACTACCTTGCGACTTTTTTCACACTCCCAAACAATACTCTCACTGACAAAGTTGACCTACAGCCTGTTGCGCACTATTTTTTCTTTTGAGCTTCAGTGGGGATGATACCCGTCTTTTCACCAAAGTAAGTGACAAACTGCTGCATGGCCCCTGCAAGCTCCTTGTTTTGGGTAGCGCGGAAATAGGTATCTGCAAGGCCACGCAGCGTCTGAAACATGAACCGGTCCATTTCCATGATTTGAAAATCTTCAGTCCATAAATCAATCTTAAGCGTATCGAGTGTGTCTCGGCCAAACACAGAGATGAGCACGGCCTTTGCCGCATGTGGCTTGCCTGCATCTTTACCGTCTGTGCTCTCCCACTCGAGGTATAGGGGAATGTTTTGCTCGCTCAACCCAACGCGAACGAGGATTTCACTAGTACGTGTAATCTTCTTTTTTGACATAATCTATTTTATGTGGGTAAAAAACGATAGATCTCAGCCTAAGACTGAGTGGCCATTTGTGGTAGGACATGGAAAGGCTACACCTGATCATTGGCCGACAGCGTACTCATCACAAATGTTTACATTGCGACTTTACAGGTCAACTTTATTCTTCCTCTTGTGTGGTCTTATTTGATCGGATTTTTTCGAGCAGCTGCTCGACGCGATCCATCTCATCAAGCGTATCATCCAGAAAAAACTCCAGTTCGGGGATGCGGCGCACCTGCCTGCGAATGCGTTGGGCCAAAGCTTTGCGCAAATGCGGATAAGCCGACGCTATTTCGAGCAATACGGCCTGCTTGTTCATCGTATTGAACACGCTCAAATAGATTCTGGCTAAATTTAGATCAGGTGTCATTTGCACCTTTGTCACCGTTACCAAAGGACCTGGTCCATAGATATATGCGCCTTCTTCTTGGAGCACAGCGCTAAAGCTGCGCCGTACAATTTCTGCCACCTGCCGCTGACGTTTGGATTCCATCTCCTACCATTTAAGCTTGACCACAAAAAAGAGTTGGGCATAAGCCTTCTACATACCACATGCGTACACCCAACGACGAAAATACGCTATCTCCTGCCTCATCTACCACCAACATCATTCGCAATTGTACAAAGGTACACTACTTGCAGCTTGTAGCATGACTCGTACATAAAAAGTGAACACCCCTGCCACAGCAGAGGTGTTCGTACACAATTTTTTGTAGAAAAGCCAACTATTTCACTATTTGCTATGCTGCTGCACTTGCTTGACTTGGGCCGAATGCTGCCCATTGAGTAGGGCACGCAACCACGCAAGGCATTCTTCCATCGTCCCGAAACAGTGCTCATAGGGGATCAGACCAGGTACGAGGTTGAAGGCTTCAAACATCTCGCGAGGCTGACCATGTAGACCTACAAAAACGACTTCCACGCCCACTTTCTTCAAATCCATCACAGCATCTTCCATGGCATACAAGCCAGACTGATCGACGTAAGGCACGCGATCCATCCTGATGATGACTACCCGCACATCAGGCATGGCCTGCATCATCTCTTGGAATCTAGAAGCAAAGCCAAAGAAAAGCGGCCCATCCAAATGCTTGACGTATACTTTATCGCCGTACTTTTCCAAAAGGCCTTCTTCATCTTCCCAAGGTACCTCATGGCTAAAGTGCTTGATGGGAGCAAAGCGCGTGCGGTGGTCGATCACGTCAGCAATTTTCTTCATAAAGACAATTGATGCCAATATCATTCCGGCAATTACTGCTTCCACCAATCCTACAAACACCGTAAGTGCCAATACCAACAACATGATCACCACTTCAGCCCTTGGCCAATGCTTCAGGTGGCGTAATCCCTTCCAATCCATCACGCCGATACCCACAGTAATGAGGATGCCAGCCAACACAGCTGCCGGCACTTGGCTGGCAATAGGTCCCAAGCTCAGCAGCACAAAGAGCAATAGCAAACCAGCAATCATGCCTGATAGGCGCGTCTTACCACCTGACTGAATATTAACTACCGTACGGATCGTAGCCCCCGCACCTGGGATGCCGCCAAACAACGCAGCTACCGAGTTGCCAATGCCTTGCCCAAATAGCTCCTGATCGGGATTGTGACGCGTTTTCGTCAAGTTGTCAGCTACTAATGAAGTAAGCAACGAGTCGATTGCCCCCAACAAGGCCAAAGAAACGGCCATTGGCAAATATGGCCATAGTGCTTCGAAGTTCACCTGGGTCAAAATACCTAGCTTTAACTCTGGAAAGCCCGAGGGAATCTGTCCAATAGTTCGATACTCAGGTAAGAGCGCCCAAGCACCCACCGATACGACGATTAGCGCTACCAGAGAGCTAGGTACTGCTGTGGTAATCCGTTTAAAACCATAGATAATCACAATAGTGAGTAGCGTCATGATCAGATCTATATAGTTGATCTTATTCAACGCTCTGGGGATGAGTTTCAGCGCACCTAATACTCCAGCCGCTTCTTTAGAAGCCAAAGCACGAGCTTCTCCCATGATATCGTCTTCGGTAATAGTACCGGCACGCCGCACAGTTTCCTTAAAGTCTTCTAACACTAACAAATCCTCTGCTGCCTCTTCCCTCAAAATTTTTTCTAAAATCACTTCTTCGGCTTGAGGCTTGAATTGGTTGACAAACTCCATATCTTCCTTAGGGTAATAACCCACAGCAGGCAATAGCTGTGTCACTAGAATGATTACGCCGATACCCGTCATAAAACCCGAAACCACCGGATAGGGAATGTAACGGATGTACTGCCCTACACGCATCACCCCCAAGCCGATCTGCATCAGACCAGCTAACAAAAACACCATCAAAATAGCTGGTAGTGCTTTTTGGATGTCGCCTTCGAAATTGGCCATAATACCCGCGACTACTACCATACTCACTGCAGTCATCGGGGCTGTGGGACCAGAAATCTGGGTAGGTGTCCCGCCAAACAGTGCAGCAAAAAAACTGATAAAAATAGCACCATATAAACCGGCAGCCGCACCTAAACCCGATTGCAAACCAAAAGCCAATGCTAAAGGCAAGGCAACAATGCCTGCAGTAATCCCACCAAATAAGTCACCCCGAAAATGCTTGAATGTTATCTTTGGAATCAAACTGATATTCATAGCCCATTTATTTTTGAAATAATACCTCCTATTGACTGCACAGAGATCCGATTACAGCAAACAAAAAGATAATCGAACAATCACATGAAAATATCCCAATCAGACAGCGGCTTTTACCTGTAAAGTATCGAAATGCACTTTACCCGTAGCTACATCATACATAGCTCCTACCAAGCCAATACGGCCTGATTCGTATAGCCCTCGCAACACCTCGCTCTCATCCAAAATGCTTTGCATGGTTAGTTGCACATTCGTTTGAGCTACGCGATTGACGAAGTCCTTGTTTTTCGAACTGCGATCTTCACCAGGTGCTGTAGGCGTCTGAGCTACAGCTGGTTCTAGAGCCTTCAACATATCAGTGAGATTGCCCAGCGTCACACCATCACAAGCGCCCTTCACCGCACCACAGGAAGTGTGCCCCATCACTACAATGAGACGTGAGCCGGCTACCGCACAAGCAAATTCCATGCTGCCCAAAATGTCGCGATTGACGAAGTTGCCAGCAATGCGGGCATTGAAAATATCGCCAATTCCCTGATCAAAAATGATCTCTGTAGGAATACGTGAATCAATACAACTCAGCACAATGGCAAATGGGTATTGGCCACTAGCTGTCTGAGCTACCTGCTCTAGCAGGTCGCGATCGAAGGGCTGACCTGCTACAAAGCGTGCATTCCCCGACTTGAGTAGCTCCAAAGCCAGCTCAGGCGTAATGTGTTTTTGCAGTTCAGCTGTCATTTGAAGAGGGGTGGAAAGATCTATTTGACTCATAATGATTTATCTTTTTTTTTAGAAAAACAAACGACATTCACTTGCCTGCATCCAGCCTAGATACAGCATGCATAATCCTAAAAATGGAAAAAACCTCCTGTGAACAGGAGCACGTAGAGGGGAAAGGTCAAGCACATTCAGGTGGTGGCGTAAGCACTTCACCTTCGCAAGAAGACAAAAGAAAAAGATCGACGATAGGCTTAATCCGGATCTGACACTCAGCTTCCCGTCCTGTCTTCACTACCTCCAATAAAATTTTCAGGTCATAATCTTTGTGCTCGTGGTGATCTTCATGGTTGTCCGTCTCCTCTGTTACACACCAAGACATCATTTCATAGTTGCCGTGCAAAACAGCCATCCACCACTGCAGCCCACTGCCCGACCACAATACCGATACCATGGCTAACACAGCTATGGTACGCAAGGTGGTATGAAAACAGCTATTTCTATGGACAATTTGCATGGCAAACAAGAAATTGGGCAGCAAAAATAGTCAAATCACTTGTTGCAAACGCTCCACAGCCCAAAGAGTTGTCAGTGTAGGGCATCAAATACAGAGGGCCAAACAAAATCACTGATTCAAAGCGCAAGCTGGCTGGCTATATCAGGATGACACACTACGCTACGGCTGCTATTCTGACTCACATAATAACACAGCGCCCCGCACAATGTGCAGGGCACCGACCAATATATGCACATAAAAGCTGTACTTCAAACAAGTGCTTGCGCCAAAGATGCTGCCTTGGGGAACAGCAAGTTGTTCTCTAAATGAACGTGTTGATGCAAATCTCGTTCAAACTCTTCGAGCAACTGATAGAGCACCCTCCAGGTATTACAAGCATATTCAGGCGGGGTAAATCCATCAGTGAGCTGACGCATCTTTTGCATTAAACTTCCAGCATGCTCGTGCTCAGCGCGCATCGCAGCAAGTGGGTGCTCCAAGTGGTCAGAAGACACAGCTGGCGATGCCTGACCTTCCCGATAGGCTTGTACCAACTGGCGTACATAGGGAAACAATTCTCGCTCTTCTTTTTCCAAGTGGGCTTCAAGTTCGTCCGCTAATGCACTTATCCATTTTGCTAGAGCAATCACTTCTGGATGCCCATGGCCATGCACTTTGGCTACCTTTTTGCTATACTGCAAAAGGAGGGGCAACTTTTGACGCACGTAAGTATGGTGGCGTTCCTCAATGTAGTCAATTAGCAGCTTTGGCGACCAAGAGGCAAAATCCTCCTGAGGAGCAAGCGGCTGCTCCAGCACATCTTCAAGCTCAGCCTGTAGCTGAGCCAGATCAATGCCCTTGCGCCTGCATACATCGGCCACCTTGGCCTGACCACCACAGCAAAAATCGATACCATACCGCCGAAATACCTCGGCTGTGC
Organism: Saprospiraceae bacterium; assembly: GCA_026982695.1. Lineage (GTDB taxonomy): Bacteria > Bacteroidota > Bacteroidia > Chitinophagales > Saprospiraceae > WFYJ01. Next base: position 58,634 of record JALSGS010000006.1, on the reverse strand, counting down.
GATAGTGCGCACCGACAATTTGCGCTACCGTCTGATTTTCCAAATCTATTTCCATAAATCGCCAATTCACTGTATTTTTCGATGTGAATACATATGCTTCTAAAAGCTCAAAAATCTTTTCGCGCTGCCACGGCATGAATTGCTGCTAAAGGCCCCAATACCCAGAGTACTAACACCCCTACTGCTACTGCACTGCCCAAAGCCGTGCCCAGAAATTTCTTAAACACCGCTCCAGTAAAGCCCATTAAGGCAGCTATATCGAGTTGTAACATGATGAGAATGCGAGAAAGATCAATGGGATTTAGCAATGAAGTAGCCAAAGCAAATTTTTCCAATGGGTAATCACTCCACAAAGCTAAGGCCAGCAAAAACACCCCATCATAGACAATGGCAAATACTAACCACACGAGAATGGCCAAGCCAAAGCCGCGTATGCGGTCCTCATTGCGCAATGCAATGAAAAAGGCCAAAGCACAAAAAATGAACGTCAACACCACGCCACTCCCCAGCAAGATTAAAAATTGCACGAAAAAAGGCGAAGTCCCCACACCAAACCACACAAAGGGTAGCCCTACACCTACAACTAAAGCCATTGCCATAGAACCGGACAACCCCATAAACTGACCGAGAAAAATATCACGCCGCCGAATGGGCTGTGCCAATAGCAGCTCAGTAAATTCGCGCGAGTTGTAGTAATACATTACGCCTAACATGGTGGAAATAAGGGGCACCAAAATGAGCATCACATTCATCATGCTTATAAGTACCTTCTGGATGTCAGCACTCAAACCAAATAGACCAAAAGTAAAAGCTAAGTAAAAAGCCAAATAAAACAACAGTGAGCGGCTACGCAATAAATCAAAAAGCGTGTATTTCAGTATTTTAATCATAATGACCTTTTTATGGAACATGCCAAACTACTACCACTATTTTGAAACCCTTAGGAAACAACTGACGAGACCCTATCCAAAGACCGATGCGCATTCCCACTGTTTAATAACAAGCGCGCAATAGCCTGTTCTACATTAGCTGCATTAAAAGTGTGTTTGAGCACCTCGATCGAATTGCGAAACTTGATGCGTCCATCCAACAAAAACACCACCTCGTCAGCCAGCTCTTCCACCAACGGCATGATATGGGTCGTTAGCAGAACGAGCTTGCCCTTTTCCCGCGCCTGCCCCAACATCTCTTTGAGCTGTATAATGGCCACTGGGTCGAGCCCTGCAGTTGGCTCATCCAATATCAGTAGCGGCGTATCATACATAAAGGCTAATACTAAGTTGACCTTCTGCCGCGTACCTCCTGAAAGGGTAGACAAGCGCTTGTGCAAATGAGAGGTAAGGCCAAACCGCTTAATTAGCTGCTCGGGATGTGCTGGCTGCTGGCGCAAGTCTTGCACCATACGCAACAACTCAATCACACGCAAATTGTCTGGAAAACGCGCAATCTGCGGCAAATAACTGATGGCTTCGCGATAAGCCCAACGCCCCCGAATAGGCTGGCCCACTACGCTGATTTCGCCAACATCAGGCAACACCATCCCCAAGATGCTTTTGATAAGCGTGGTCTTGCCAGAACCGTTGGGGCCCAATATGGCTACAATCCTTCCCTGTTGCTCAAAGGTACAGGAGATATCCTTGAGTACTTCGAGCTTACCAAATGATTTACTTACTTGGTCAATACGAATCATTATTGATGTTTTTTCAACTCCTCTTTTCTAGCTACTGTAACAAAGGGTGCATCAGTGGCTGGTGGTCCATCACAGCTGCAGGGGTAAGTACAGGACTGACTTTCTCCGAAAAGTTGAGTAGATCTATAAACAGGCTGCGCAATAAAATCATGGCTTCAGGTGTCTGTTGCACTACCCAAGCAAAGAGCTTCACAGGCCGATACGGCACGTCGCCCACCCCATCTCGGTCCAGGTCATAACCCGAATATTCACTCCAATAATTTCGGTCATAGCTATTCGACTCATTGGCTACTTGTATAGCCAAGTCGAAGGTGTTGTAGACAAATTCATTCTCCGTAATGACGTTGTCCATACACCCGCCATTCATCTTAATGGCCCATCCATTGGCCCGAAATAAGTTGTGCCGATACTGGATGCGATTCGAGCCCTCTACAAAAATGCCGATGGTGTTCTTTGAAAATGTATTGCCCTGGATTTGAGCATCATATATTTCCTTGAGCAACAATCCAAAAGAAGCTCCTCCCCAATTGTGCATAAAGCGGTTTTGCCACATGTGAATGCGTCGACTGAACATAACCGCCACACCTGCGCCATTGTGAGCAAAGGTGTTTTGATAGTACACATCGTCATCAGAAAACATGAAGTGGAGCCCATAGCGCAAATTGTCATGGCTGTGGTTGTTGTAAATGCGACTCTCATCTACGAACTCAAAATAAATCCCGTCTCGATGCCCTTGTACTTCATTGTGGTGGATACGCAACTCACTGCAGTACCACGCATGGATGGCGTTGCCCGAGTTGTTTTCTTCCACTGCACCGCCTACTATGCGATTATAGGCCACTTCTCCACCACGTACATGGGCTAAATAGATGGCAAAAAAGGTATTCTCTAACACATTGTGGTGTATGTATACATTACGCACGCTTTCGGCACGAACGGCAGCTACATCCTCTACATAGTTAATCCCCATATGGCGAAAGGTAAACCCCGAAAGCTCTACATCATCAGCAGTAATGAGCAATAGATCACCTTTACCACCTCCGCCATCTATTATAGGTCGGTTCTTCCCCAACACAACGAGTGGCTTGTCAATTACGATTGGGTGGTCTACCCGCCACACGCCCCCATTCACCCAAACGGTATCACAGGGTGCGGCTCGTTCAATAGCAGATTGGATATCAGTCCATTCACACTTACCATATACCCACCATGAGGCACCTTTCATCGAGCATGGCCAAAGCCCAATCCATAGCCATACCATCCACACGACCAGATACTTCATATACCACTGCTTTTTATCTCAAGCTTTGAAAAGCAAAAGTGGAGAGGGCTGTCGTCCCTCTCCCTTTGAGCACTCACTGCAATTCAGGTGGCAGCATTACCTTGTCCACTACATGGATTAAGCCATTGGAAGCTTCCACAGTACTTAGAATCTTAGCACCATGTACGTAAGTGCCATCTGGCTTCTTTTCCACTTTCACATAATGGCCCGAGGCCATAAACAAATCCATGCCATCGCGCAGCATCTGTTCGGAAAACTTGCCCGGTGCTGCATGAAACTTGATAATGCGCGCCAAAGTCTGCTTGTTTTCAGGTTTGAGCAGCTCTTCCAATGTGCCTTGTGGCAGCTGTGCAAAAGCTTCATTAGTAGGTGCAAACACCGTTAAGGGCCCGGCATTGGTCAACACATCTTCTAACTGAGCTGCTTTCACTGCCTCGACCAGTGTCGTATGATCAGGCGAATTGAGGGCTATTTGGAGAATGTTGGGTTTCGAGTCCGGATCTATCACGGCAGATTGCCCTTTCATACGGACAGTAGGGGCAGTTGCTGCAGCACGTTCGTCCCCCTTATCTGACTGACAAGCAGTCAAAAACCAAACTGATGCGATGCCCAGCACGAGAAACAAACTCAGTTGTTGCTTCATGGTTGTCGTTTTTTGAAGGTGGAACAATACACAGCAACGGTCCACACAGATATGCTGAGGCACTTATCATGTTAGCGCTGACGTACATACTGCCGCGCACCTACCCAATCATACAGTTGCCCTCCTTTCTGTTGTTGCATAGCTTCCGCTTCTGCACGCGTGGCAAAGGCCGACAAAAAGGCCCCCATTGGACTAGGTATCTGTGCACTCACCAAATAGGTAGCAGTTTGTGCGTCGATCAATTTACCTGGTCGGTTGAAGTCATTAACTAGTAGCCAAGCGAATTGATCATCATTACCGAGCTCATCTAGATATTGCACAAGACATTCTATTGCGTCGAATTGATATACTTTGCCTTTTCGAGTCACTGCCTCAGCAGCATGCTGCTGATCCACTATGGTCATCTTACACCAATGACACATGGCTTCTCCATAATGGATAGGCTTAGGCGATGGACTGCATGCGGAGATCAGGCTGCACAGCGCGATCCACAACTTTTTCATCAGCTTCTATTTTTCCTTTTAACCACCACGCCACCCATGCCAAAAGAATAGCTATACCGACCAAATAACCCGATATGTGAGGCATGGAGGTAGCTACAAAGTTCAATATGGCCTTCGTCCCTATAAGTGGGGGCTGATACGATGCTCCTGGGATCTTGATCGGTGCATTGGGGCTGAGGTTGTGTCCATAGTCGTATTCCCACAGATAAAAGTCATAAATACCGGCTGCCGCCAAAACTAGCATCAGCGAAGCCCATGCAAAAAAAGCCCATCGCCTATTGAGGGCTGCAGCTAACAACCCTAAGGCAATCATGCTCCACACTACCCATGGGAAGTATCTCAACTCGGGTATAGCCTCAGGTTCGATGGGCTTCATGCCTACATAGTGATTGAGGATGTTGATATTCTGCAACGTACTTTCATGTTCGCCACCAATCTTATTGATGTAGATATACATCGTCACTCCGGAAGGATACTGGGGGGCAACCAACGTAATGCGCCACATAGGCCACACAAACAAACTGACCAACAACAGGGCAGCGAGTAGCATTAGCACTTGAGGCAGCCGTTTCATAAATAACTGGTTTTAAAGAAGTGTTGGAAAGAGCCGGAGCAGCCCAAGCTGCTCCAGCCACGTTGAAAAACCTGAAGTTGATTGCTCACTACTGGACAGGCTCCTCTTCACCAAGCCACCATTTCAAAGCCACATCGGCATTGCGCGGCGAGACGCGCACGTAACCTTGCATCTCCTGGTGGAGTGCCGAGCAGAAGTCCGTGCAGTAGAACGGATAAACTCCTTCAGCCTTGGGCTCCCACAACAGTGTTTCAGTCTGACCTGGCATGACTAGCAATTCTGCATTATTTGCCCCCATTATGGCAAAGCCATGCGGCACATCCCAGTCTTGTTCCAGATTGGTGACGTGGAAGTACACCTTGTCACCTACCTTGATGCCCTCAATATTGTCAGGTGCAAAGTGGCTACGTATCGTCGTCATGTATACATGTACTTCATCGCCTTTGCGTTCCACGCGGGTCTCTTTTTCACCCTTTGCTGAATATGGGTGTGCATTCTCTTCCAACTTGAAAAACTTCTTCTGGCGTGGTATAATGCGATCGGCCGAAATGCCTTGCGCATAGTGAGGCTCACCCAGTGTCGGAAAGTCGAGCAGTAGCTCCATTTTGTCACCAGAGATGTCGTATAACTGCGCAGCATGACACAGCTCAGGGCCAGTCGGAAGGTAGCGATCTTTTGTAATCTTGTTAAGTGCCACTAGATATTTACCTTGTGGCTTACGCGTATCGCCACCTGGGATCATTAAATGGCCGATAGAGTAGAACGTAGGCGCACGATCCACCACCTCCCATGTGCCTACTTTCCACTTTACTACCTCCGAACTAATAAAGAAAGAAGTATAACCATAACCTCTGTCGTCAAATTCAGTGTGAAGTGGCCCCAATCCCGCTTCTTTTACTACACCTGCCACTACATCTTCATACTTGAGCACGGGAATTCCTTCAATTACCGTTTCAAACGACTCATTCTGTATTGCTTGCATCATCTTAGTGAAACTGTGCACCGTCAGATCAGCCGACAACTTGCCATTACCAATAATGTATTCGCCAGTGGGATCTACATCTACCCCATGTGGCGATTTGGGTGTAGGTAGAAAGTACACCAATCCAGGGCACTCTTCAGGAATGAGTACCTTCACCTTCTCTTTGATGGTAGAGGTAGCCATATGCGTTTCATCCGAGTAGCGGTTTACCGCGTAGCGCGCAGGCACCTCGTGGTACTTACCTTGGGCCAAATATTCCTCAGCCTTTTTCCAGTTCACAGCAGCAATAAAATCCTTATCTCGCTGAGAAGCAGCCACCTCCAATAGGGAATATTTCTGCTCCGTATTATAGCTGGTGAAGAACGTCCAACCATGACTCTTGCCTTTACCCGAGTGTGCTAAGTCGTAGTCAAAAGCAGGCAAGAGAATTTGAAAGGCAATGTCCATGTGCCCCGTCTCAGGATCGACTTTGACATAGGTCAACATGCCTTTAAACTTCTCCGCATAACTACTAATCGGCACATCTTGTTGGGGATATGGCACGCCAAAACGAGTACCCGCCACTACATATTCTGTATTCTCAGTCGTAAATGGAGAGCTGTGGTTACCACCACTATTCGGAATCTCCACAATTTCGACCGTCTCAAAAGTACTTAGATCAATGCGTGCAATGCGTGGCGTATTGTTCGCGTTGATGAATAGCCACCGGCCATCTGTCTCGCCATTCGTCTGCGACAACTCAGGGTGATGCGAATCATCCCACGGAATAAAGCCATGGGAAGTGTTCAACATGGCTTTGGTCTCTTCATTGAAGCCGTACCCCTTCTCAGCATCTACCGAAAAAACGGGAATAATTTTGAACAAACGACCTGAAGGCAAACCGTGTACCGAGACCTGGCCCGAGAAGCCCCCTGACATGAAGGCATAAAATTCATCTTTCTCGCCAGGCGCTACATACACTTTCTCAGCAGCTCTACTGCGCAACGCACCGCCTGCCGCGGTACCAGAGCCATTTGGCTGGCCACAGCCACTTAACAATGCCATACCTCCTCCCCATAAGGCGAGCCAAGCAAGGCTTCGGATGATGGTCAGGTTTCTCATGATCAAGTTTTTTGTTTACAAAAAAGACTTGTCCGTCTATTTTCTATCTTTAGCAAAGTTGAAGCACCTACTAAGCGCTATGAATGAGGTGAATCATCTAATTGGTTGATTTTTATCAACTAAAACCACTTATAGGCAGCGCTCCTTTGCTCCTACCATTGCAGATCACTCAGTCCTTTATTCCCAATACAACCATCTGAAAACATGCTCTCCCAAAAGGCCCGATACGCCATTAGAGCTGTGCTCTATTTGGCTATTCACAGTGAAGACAACCGCCCACTTACTATCGAGGCACTAGCTAAAGAGCTGGAACTGCCACACGCCTTTTTGGCTAAAGTGATGAAAGAGTTGGTAGACAAGGGCTTCGTCCATTCCATCAAAGGCCCTCATGGCGGGTTCTATTTGAGCGAAGCGCAGCAACGCAAAACACTCAAACAGCTGATTACCGTACTAGATGGGCCGCATTTGTTTCAAGGCTGTATAGTCGGCTTACCCGAATGCGATGAAACACAGCCATGTCCGCTACACAGTAGTGTGGCACTATTCCGAAAGAGCTTAGAGCTACAATTAAGTATGCAAACAATCCAAGTGATTGCCCAACTGATGAAACATACATCAATGAGAGTTTGAGTTCTATGTTCTTCACCAAAACTGAAACACCATGAAAAAAGCAGTATTGATATCCCTGATCGCCTTGGGCATGAGTGCATGTGGCGACAACTCGCAAAATACTACCGAACCCCAAGCTAAACCTAAAAGCATGCTAGCCGATCAGGCACAGCAAACAGCCAATGCTACCAGCGAAGAGGTGATAGTAGGTAGAGTCAAAGAAGTGCAGCTCAACGACCCACTCGACCCCGAAATGGTCGCACGTGGAAAAGCCATTTATGAGATGAAATGCGCCGCTTGCCACAAACTCACCGACCAACGCGTGGTAGGGCCTGGCTTTAAAGGTGTCACTGAACGGCGAAGCCCCATCTGGATCATGAACATGATCGTTGACCCTGATGCCATGCTAGAAAAAGACCCCGTAGCACAAGAGCTACTCAAAGAATGCTTAGTGCGCATGCCCAACCAAAACCTCACCGAAGCCGACGCACGCGATGTACTCGAATTCATGTTTTTCAATGATGGCAAACCCGTAGCAGAAAAGTAAAACAACCAGCTATAAACACATAGAGGCGAGGTGTCTTAATCTCGCCTCTCTTTTTTCAACAGGAAATACAGCTCCAATATGCCCGAAAAATCTTGGCCGCTGCTGCTGTTCAATCTTCTAGTAGCCGCTCTTGCAGGCACGCTCATGCGGCTCGCCTTTGTCGTAGAACTGCCATGGATGGACTACTACAACGTGCTACATGCCCATTCGCATTTTGCCCTCATGGGATGGGCATGGCTGGCCTTGTACTCACTGCTCCATCGCGAATTTGTACCTACATACAGCGTACATGATACATTCGTGCGTTTGTTTTGGGCTCTATTTGCAGCCGCCGTAGGTATATTTCTGGTGTTCTTACTACAAGGGTATAGCTTGTGGAGCATCTCCTTTTCCACAGTCTACCTCCTGCTTGCCTACCTCTTTGCCGTCAAATTGTGGCCATACCTTCCCATTCAGCGCCCTTCGGGCATGATAGCACGCATCGCCGTGGGGTTCATGTTTCTATCCACCCTGTCCTTGTGGAGTATGCCTATTCTTATTGTCAATGGCCTCCGAGGTAGTGCAGTATACTACATGGCCGTACAGTTCTTTCTGCACTTTCAGTTCAATGGCTGGCTCATATTTGGCATCTTGGCATTAGGCTTTCGCCTATTCGAATCTTGGGGCGCTGTTATCGAGTTGAGCAAAGTGCGCCAGTTGCTCATCTGGCTATCCATATCCTGCCTACTCACTTATGCCTTAGCCGTCACGTGGTCTACGCCTCGCCACTGGCTGTTCGTCGCGAATAGCTTGGGTGTAATCGTACAGGCCATTGCGCTTGGGTTATTGTGGCGCCTGGGCAAACCTTTGCTACCTCTTTACCACGCTCATGCTTTTGGCCTCCCTCGTGTATTGCTCAACATTGCCTTTCTCGCCCTAATACTCAAGGTAGTCATACAGATAGCCGTAGTATTGCCTTTCATTGCCCAAGTGGGCTATACCATACGCAACTTTGTTATTGGCTTCATTCATCTGATCCTCTTAGGCTTCGTCTCCACCAGCCTGTTAGGCCTTTCTGGCTTGCGCCAAATGTGGTCCACAACGCATCCCATTGCGCGTATGGCTATAGCGCTCTTCCTCGGAGGCTTGCTAGGCACCGAAGGATGGCTGTTTCTACAGGGAATTTTCTATTGGGCTGCCTGGGGTTTCCTACCCGCTACACATGAAATATTGCTCGGCCTAACCATTTTATTTCCAATTAGTATAGGCATGTTGCTTTATGTCTCGATAAAAAACAAGTGACAAAAATCAGTTAGTTTAAATACAAAACTAAGTACACCAAATAACAACTTACTGATTAACAGTTAGTTGTTCATCACATAGCGTTTTGAGCATCGTAATAAAGTACAAAGAGCCACTACGGATAAAAAAATCACAAAGGATATTTGTATTGAATTTAAAGCCACACAAAACCAAAAAATCTTTCCCAAAAGTCAAAAAATCAATTTTCAATAGCGTTAAAAACCAATTTTAACAACTTTTGGAATTTTGTAAAATATAAAAAAATATAATATCATGTGTATAGAAATCGTATCACCCTGCTTTTGGGATAGCAGTGTTCACCAAAATGCTCACACCATATGAAAAAAGTTGAAGCCATCATTCGCTCATCCAAGTTTGAAGAAGTACGCGATGCCCTCGCACAGATTGGCGTGCGCTTCTTCACATTTAAAGACGTGAAGGGCTACGGACACGAGCCAGGTCCTAAAATTGTATACCGAGGAAGTACCTACGATGCTGGATTCATCGGGCGCGTACAGCTCGACATTCTTTGCGAAGATGAAAAGGTAGATTCGATTATCCAGACCATTTTGACTTCTGCCCGTACCGGTGAAATTGGCGATGGAAAGATCAGTGTCTATCCTGTAGAAGAAGTAGTCCGCATTCGCAATGGAGAACGCGGTGCCCAAGCCCTCTAACCACCATTCCTACCATTCCTTCTTGCCCAATCCAGATAGAGTCCAAGTTGCCTCGTGGTGCATGTACCACACTTCACAGTGCTGCCTATGCGCGGCATATATCCATGCTCATTTTTTCACGAAAAAACTTTTGCAACATGAACGAGGCATTATTCACCGTCAACAACATTTGGATACTCATCGCATCAGCCCTGGTGTTCATCATGCATTTGGGCTTTGCCACACTCGAAGCAGGACTGGTGCGCCGAAAAAACGTAGTCAACATCTTGTTTAAAAATTCAATGATCATTGCCATTGGATTATTGACCTATTTCATCGTGGGCTTCAACTTGATGTATCCCGGTACCAACGAAGGTGGCTTTTTTGGCTTTGCAGGCTTTGGCCTGAACTTGCCTTTAGGCGATGCTGCAGGCATTGCTTATGCCGATGGCGCTTATACCTACTGGACCGACTTTATCTTCCAAGCGATGTTTGCTGCTACGGCTGCAACTATCGTCTCTGGTGCTGTAGCTGAACGCATTAAGCTAGAAGCTTTTCTACTGTTTGCCACCATATTCGTAGCCATTAGCTATCCCATCACGGGTATGTGGAAATGGGGCGGTGGATGGCTTGATGCTGCAGGCTTCTATGACTTTGCAGGATCTACTTTGGTACACGCAGTAGGTGGATGGGCTGCACTGGCCAGTGTGCTGCTATTAGGGCCACGCCTGGGCAAGTATACCAAAAATGGCCAGATCAAGCCCATACCCGGTCATAGCATGCCGTTGGCCACCATAGGCGTATTCTTACTTTGGTTTGGCTGGTTTGGCTTCAACGGTGGTTCGGTACTGTCGGCCGATCCTATGGCCGTGTCACTGGTATTTGTCACTACCTCCTTGGCAGGTGCAGCAGGTGCTATAGGTGCCTTTGTCCTCTCGCGCATCTTGTTCGGTGCCTACGACTTGTCCATGGTGCTCAATGGCATTTTGGGTGGGCTGGTAGGTATTACTGCGGGTGCTGACCTGATGAGCCCTGCTGAAGCCATCGCTATTGGTGCCATCGCAGGAGCAATTATCCCTGTTGCTGTGGTTTCTTTTGATCGTTTGCGCATCGACGACCCCGTAGGGGCCACCTCTGTCCACCTCGTATGTGGCATTTGGGGCACCCTAGCCGTTGGTATCTTTGGCAGCAAAGCAAGCTGGCATCAGTTATGGGTTCAGCTTTACGGCACATTGGCTATTGGCCTATTCACTTTTGTATTTGCCTTTGCGCTGATGTATCTACTGAAAAAGACCATTGGCATTCGCGTGTCCGAAGAGATGGAGATCAAAGGCTTAGACATTACTGAACACGACCTGGAAGCCTATGAAACAGGCCCCAGTACAGAACCCGCGCTCCAGTTCTCGAGCATTGCATCTGCATGAGACAAGCTACATTATCCATCATCCAAAAGTTTTTGGCAAGTCAAAAAAGGAGGGCATGCAGGCGATTTTCCTTATCGTCTGTATGCCCACAAAAAAGCCCTCGCACCTACGTGCTGTGCGAAGGCCAATGATACCGGTTGGCCGATATCAAAATTCGACTTACAAACATACACTTCCCTTACAAATTACCCATAACCCACTTCAGCCAACCGGTGATCAAAGCAAACTTTATTTCACTCACTTTTTAACCATTGATCACCATGAAAAAATTAACGCTTCTATGTATCATGCTCTGGATTACAAACTACCTATCCTGGGCACAACAGATGGCTGAAGTCAATAGACCTACTACCCACACTACAGAGTCGTCGGCCCAAGAAGACCGTGAAACAGAAGACAATTCCCATGTCGCTTTGCCCTCATGGACGCTGTCCGGTTCTGCAGATCTTTATTTTCGCACATCCCTCTCAGCCCCTAATGATCCCAATTCACCTACCTGGCCTCGCACAGCTTTTGCAGACAAACCCGGCTTTAGCTTAGGCATGTGCAATGTAGTAGCCACCTATAACCATAAACGAGCTGGCATGGTAGCCGACTTGGTAGTTGGCCCGCGTGGCGAACAAGCCGTTTTTGGATCCAGCGCACCAGCCAATCTGATCAACCAACTGTATCTGTGGTATGCTCCCAACGACAAAATCACACTTACTATGGGCAACTTCAACACCTTTGTAGGCTACGAAGTGATCGCTCCCACAGGTAATTTTCACTACTCCACATCCTACTTATTCTCCTATGGGCCCTTTTCCCATACCGGCCTCAAAGCAGACATAGCATTTAGCGATGAGCTCAGCCTAATGGTGGGGATATTCAACCCCACAGACCTGACCGAGTTTAACCCCACTGGCACGTGGTCCTTCGGCGCTCAGCTAGGGTTCAAAGACATCTATCTCAATTTGCTATATGGCGATCAAGATGGACAGCTCGATCCTAGCTCGGCACAAGATGGCGATCACTCCACTGGCCCCCTCTTTCAAGCCGATCTCACTGCAGGATTCGACCTGAATGACAAGTGGTATGTAGGCATCAACGCCAGCTACAATGCCACTGCCCCAGGTGAAACTGTAGTCAATGGCGAACGCATCGCCCTTGACGATAACTGGTATGGATACTCCGGTATTGCTGCCTATCTCAAATTCCAACCCACTGAAGTAACTGCAGTAGGTCTACGTACAGAATACTTCCAGGAAATGTATGGTGGTTATGGTGCTATCGGAGCATACGATGAGAACAACCGCGCACAAGTATGGGAAACGACGCTCTCGGCCAACATCCAAGTAGGTGCGATCATGCTTATTCCCGAGCTACGCCTCGACAAAGCTGATCAGCCCGTATTTATCGATTTCAATGCACAACCTGCTAACTATCTGGTCTCGTTTATATGTGCAGCAGTCTTGGGCTTTTGAGCCAATTGTCAAACATCAGTTTCATACACGTCCATCCATGCGGCATGTAAGTATACATGCCGTTTTTTTTTATGCCCATTTTGTTCAGTGTGATACAAAGCCGCAAATAGTAAAAAAAACTCGATAAAAAACGCTTGCACGACAGACAATATGAATGAAAAAGGGACGGTTTAGCTCCCGACAAAACCGAAAATACGGTACATGAAGATAATGTTACGACACAAGTTCCCAAACCGGTTTTTTCCAAGCTACTGGCAGCATATTTCGTCTGCCAACACACATAAATCTAAACTCCATGTACCGACACATGCTCGTATTATGCCTCGTTATTTGCCTTGGACACTCGTCGAGCTCCCAATGCCTTAAAGGCGATTGTATAGAAGGATACGGCGAAATGCGCTTAGCCGATGGCAGTATCTACAAAGGTCAATTCAGACAGGGCCGCATGCACGGGCAAGGCATCCGATACTACCGGCGGGGCGATGTCTACTTAGGTTGGTTCGTCGAAGGATTGCGACAAGGAGAAGGTCGGCTCAAATTTGCAGAAGGCCACGACTTCTTAGGCCAATGGAAGGCTGATCGCCGAGAAGGTTTTGGGCGCATGCGTTGGCGCAATGGCGACCGATACGAAGGCCAATGGCATCGCGACCAACCGCATGGGAAGGGTACATATACCTTTGCCGATGGACGGCGCTATGAAGGATACTTTGTCAATGGGCAATTTGAAGGTTTTGGAATCTTGTACTACCCCGACGGTTCGCAATATGAAGGCATGTGGCGCAACGGCAAAAAAAACGGTGAAGGTACTTGGCTCAGTGCCTCAGGCGAGCAATGGCACGGCCAGTGGATCGATGGGCAACGACTGGATGCGACCTTTTCAGAAAAAAATCCACCAAACACAGCCCCTCTGCGCGACTGCAACACCATACACTGCGCTGATGGCCTAGGTACCTACACTTTTGCCGATGGCTCGGTATATCAAGGGCAATTTCGGGATGGATATCCCGCTGGCCAAGGCGAAGTGTGGTATGCCAATGGCAATCACTACAAAGGTCAGTGGTACCGCGAGCTACCTCATGGCCAAGGCACACTAACTTTTGCCGATGGGCGCACCCTCACCGCAAAATGGGATATGGGGCAAGTTGCCCAACTCATCGAAGCTCATGATGCCCCTTATCCACGCCTTGATGTCACGCCTTTGCGCTCAGCTCAAGCCCGTATTTGGGCAGTAGTGGTCGGCATTTCTATTTACCGACATCAACCCTCCTTGCAATACACCGACAACGACGCATTCCGCATCTACAGCTTTCTCAAAAGCCCAGAAGGCGGAGCCCTACCCGACGACCAACTCCGCATACTAGTCGATGAAGAAGCCACGCGCCAGAATGTATTGCGCATCATGCAAGAAGTGCTGTTACGCGCTGATGAAAATGACGTGATCATCTTCTACTTCTCAGGACATGGCATTGCCGGCGCCTTCTTACCTACCGACTATGACGGCACTTTCTCCAAACTCGCCCACGCCGAGATAATGGATATAATGAAACGCAGCCATGCCCGTCTGAAGCTCTTGCTGGGAGATGCCTGCTATAGCGGATCACTTACCCAAGTAAAAGCCCCCAATCAACTTACCGACTTATATGCCCAGCTCACACCCGAACAAAGTGGCATCGCATTACTGCTCTCCTCACGCAGTGAAGAAATCTCTTTAGAAGACAGCTACCTGCGATCGGGAGTGTTTAGCTATTACCTGATCCGTGCACTCAAAGGCATTGCTGACCGAAACGCCGATGGCATCGTCACTTTGGAAGAAGTATATAACTATGTGCGCCGAGAAGTGCGCAAATACACTGCAGGAGTACAAACACCCGTACTCTACGGCACAGCCGATACCAACGTACCTCTGGCCATCGTGCGCCAATAGAACCACACCCTCATCAACACAGTGGGCGGTACCACGCAGCATACATGGTGCCGCCCACATATCCATAATACCCCACTTCAAAAAAGCAGTTTACGCATCTACCGATTGGGGCAACTGAACAGGTTCTACCCACCCAAACTTGTCTGCTCGCAAACCTGCACGCAGATCATCGATATAGCTCTTGGCAAATGGGCCTACCCGACACTCAGATATGGGCGGCAACACCATCTCCTTGTCTTCATAGGCGATCTTGTACACCTGCGCCACTACCGCAGCAGTACCCGTGCCAAATACTTCCTCAAGCTTGCCTTGTTCATGCGCAGCTACCACCTCATCGATGGAAATGCGGCGCTCTTCTACTGTATAGCCTTCATCGCGCAAGATGTGCAAGATGCTGTCTCGGGTGATGCCGCGCAAGATGGTTCCCTCTTCTTCCGGATTGGGTGTAATGACCTTCCCATCTATGACAAAGAAAATATTCATCGTACCCACTTCCTGAATGTACTTGAACTCTTGGGCATCCAGCCACAATACTTGATCATATCCCTTTTCATTGGCCAGCTGTGCAGGCAGCATGGCAGCCGCGTAATTGCCTGCAGCCTTAGCTTCGCCCGTACCACCACGTGCTGCACGTATGTAATGCGTCTCGGCCAACAAGCTTACCGGTTTGGGATAGTATGGCCCTACAGGGCAAGTGAAGATGACAAAGCGATAGGTCTGCGAAGGACGCACCCCTACAAAAGGATCCGTAGCATACATGAATGGGCGAATGTACAAGGCACTACCCTTTTTAGGTGGAATCCACCCCGCATCGATCCCCACCAACAAGTGAATAGCTTCTACGAAAAGATCTTCAGGAAACGCCGGCATGGCCAAACGACGGGCAGAAAAATTGAGGCGCTTGGCATGCATCTGGGGCCGAAACAACATCGGACGGCCATCATGGCTCTTCGAAGCCTTCATCCCTTCAAAAACCGCCTGCCCATAGTGCAGCGCCATTGTCGCCGGATGGGTCGCAAACTCGCTCAATGGCTCAATGCGCAAATCTTGCCATTTTCCTTCTCTATACTCAGCTACAAACATGTGGTCAGAGAAATACCGACCAAATGACAAATTGTCAAAATCAATTTGTGGTAAATTCGAATGTGCTGTCCGATTTACTCTAATTTGATACTTCATCTGCTAATAGTTTTGCGATCGGTAAAATTTGGTTAGGCTTGACCAAGCTTCCATAGGTAGTAGTGAGGGGGTGGTAAGCATTGAAAGTCGGGCTTGGCAAATGTAACCAAAATTTATCAAAAATTCTAATTATCAGCACTTTACACAAAGTAAACAGAATTAAATTCTAAAAAATGACTAAATTGGGAAACAAAAAAACACAAACCATCCCTTTCGACCTGAAAATTTTCTTACTTCCCGACCCAGCAAACCTCACCATACAGGGAAAGGCTGAAAAAGGTATAACAATAGTCTTGCAAGAGGTAGAATGGCAAACCCCCAGCTACAGACAGTTGCTCCAAAAGATTCTACAGGCCGTAGACCTCAAGCTGGAAAAGGACGTGGGCCTATTGCCCCTACGAGCACACAAGCCTGTGTCGCTCACCTTGCTGCAGCAGCGAGTGAATGCGCTGCACCATGTGCTGGCATTTGGTTGTGGCCCTACCACTCTGGGGCTACAAATAGATGCTCCTCATTATCGTCCCCTCGCCATAGGTAATTGCCGTATAGTATTCGCAGCCGCTCTAGCACGTCTTCACGTAGATGTCGCGCATAAGAAAGCCCTTTGGCGTGCACTAAAAACCTTTTTCATCACACCATAATGCACATACTTTCCTATTTTGAAACGCCACCCAAACCCATGAACGAACAAAAGGTGCATTCCAATTATTGTGGAATGCACCTTTAGCTGCCGTTTGGCCAACTTGCTGTCAGTGTCGTGCCTGTTATTCGGCCACCACCTCGAAGCTCACGCGGGTATCGACTTCAGGGTGGATTTTGAGCACAGCAGTATATACCCCTACTTCCTTGACCTCGTCGGGAATTTCAACTTTGCGGCGGTCTATCTCAATTCCCAACTGCTCTTTGAGCGCATTAGCCACTTGCAAGTTGGTAATTGAACCGAAGATCCTACCACTGGCTCCTACTTTAGCACCTATTTTGAGCACCTTGTCCTCCAGCTGTTGGGCAAGTTGTTTGGCCTCATCGAGCAAGCGCATCATGGCAGCTTCTTCACGCCTACGGTATTCCTCTAAGCGGCGCCTGTTCGATTTGTTGGCCAAAAGAGCCAGCCCCTGGGGAATGAGATAGTTGCGGCCATAGCCATTACGCACCGTGACTATCTCGTATTTTTTGCCCAACTTCTCAATATCTTGCAAAAGAATGACTTCCATTTTCCTGTTTTTGAATCAAGTCAATAAATAAGTGAGCCACCACCATCACTTGAGATTGTCTGCCACATAGGGCAATAAAGCCAAATGACGCGCGCGCTTGATAGCCGTAGCTACGCGACGCTGATATTTGAGCGAATTGCCCGTAATGCGTCGAGGTAAAATCTTGCCTTGTTCGTTGACGAACTGGAGCAAAAACTCGGGGTTTTTGTAATCGACATACTTAATTCCATAGCGCTTGAAGCGGCAGTACTTTTTGCGCTTTTGGCCGATATTGGGATTGCTCAAAAATTTAATATCATCTCTCGATGCCATGATCGATTAGTTTTTGAAGTGAAAAATAGAGCTACTGCACCGATGCTCAAGATGCTTGCTGACCTTTATCCTCTTCATCGGTTTGCGCTTGCTGCTGGCGTTTTTTGCCAATCAGGCCTTTGCGCTTGTCTTCATTAAATTTCACACCGTACTTGTCCAATTTGACGGTTAGAAAACGCATGATGCGTTCGTCGCGTCGCATGGCCAATTCCAATGGATCAATCATTGATCCATCTGCAGCCCTGAACTCGATGCAATAGTACACTCCTGTAGAGCGCTTGTTAATGGGGTAGGCTAATTCGCGCAACCCCATCTCATCCACATGTACGATCTCGCAGCCTGCTTGCTTGAGTTGATCGACATAGGTCTGAGCTGTCGCTTTAATTTCATCGCCCGACAGTACTGGATCCACGATGAAAGTCACTTCGTAATTACGCATTGAAACGCTGAAGTTTATGCCAATAATGGCTGTTAGGAAATAAAACGGGTGCAAAGGTAAAGATTATCAACCCTTTAACAAAGGGGCCAAACCCATAAAAAAGCGACGCAGATCTACCATTGGCAGCTCCTGCATCGCTTTACTTATAGATGCAGTCTTCATCATCGTACTGCATCGAGGTACTTCCTAAAGGTAATACCCCTAATTTTTTACTCTTCTTCATTAGTGGCGGCAGCAGGAGCTTCAGACTGTGCTGCTGATGTTGCACCCGCAGCAGCTTTTTTACTCCCTCTACGGCGGCGCTTGCGGCTTCCCTGCTGACCACCCGCTTTTGGATTATATACTTCGTTGAAGTCCACAAATTCAATCATAGCCATATCGGCACCATCCCCCTTTCGAAAACCCGTGCGAATGATGCGCAAATAGCCGCCAGGCCGGCTGCCCACTTTTTCTGCTATGGGTCCAAACAATTCCTGTATAGAATACTTGTCTTGCAAATAACTAAAAACCACCCGGCGGTTATGCGTGGTATTCGTCTTAGCACGGGTCACCAGTGGCTCCAGATAAGGGCGCAAGGCCTTGGCTTTGGCTACAGTAGTAGTGATGCGTTTATGCTTGATCAAGGCATTAGCCAAGTTGGCCAAAAGTGCGCGACGATGGCCCTTTTTTCGGCCCAAGTGGTTGAATTTCTTTCGATGTCTCATCAGGCTCTGATTTACTTATTTGTGAACCTCGCAGCACGCTTTCGGTACCATGACCTACTCGTGTTACTGCAATCTAAAAATTGGCATACATAAAATCTACAGGATACGGTGAGGTGCACCGACTTCCTCAGAGTATATTTTATTTACTCGTCTTCTAGATTGTACTTTGACAGATCCATTCCAAAGGTTAAGCCCTTTTCCTGGAGCAACTCTTCAATTTCGACCAATGACTTTTTGCCAAAGTTGCGAAACTTGAGTAGCTCGTGGGTGTCGTACTTGACTAGATCAGCTAAGGTATTGATTTTAGCTGCCTTAAGACAGTTGTAGGCGCGTACAGATAAGTCCAGTTCCTCAAGCGGCGTTTTGAGCAGCTTGCGCATGTGCAAAATATGCTCGTCTACCACATCTGCCTCGTGCTTGCCTGGCTCATCGAACGATATATGCTCATCGGTAATGAGCATCATGTGCTGAATCAGAATGCGCGATGCGCCCTTGAGAGCATCTTCTGGATGTATCGTTCCATCTGTTTTGATCTCAATGGTCAGCTTTTCATAGTCAGTACGCTGGCCCACGCGCGTGTTTTCCACCCTATAGGCTACATTCTTAATAGGCGTATAGATAGCATCTATAGGAATTACACCAATTGCTGCATCTTTCGGCATATTTTCCTCTGCGGGGCTATAGCCTCTACCCTTGCTAATAGTCAGCTCCATCTCCAGATTGACAAAGGGTTCCATCTGGCAGATGAGCAAGTCGGGGTTCATCACCTTGAACACATTGGTGAAGTTGTCAATGTCGCCTGCGCGAAACTCCTCTTTACCACTCATCGTAATGTAGATCTTCTCTTCGCGCATTTCCTCATCTTCGATGAGCTGTTTGAGGCGCACCTGCTTGAGGTTGAGAATGATATCTACTACGTCTTGTACTACCCCTTTGATGGTAGAAAATTCGTGTTCTACTCCTGCAATGCGTACAGCAGAGATGGCAAAACCTTCTAAGGAAGAAAGCAATACCCGACGCAATGCGTTGCCTACAGTTTGGCCAAAGCCCGGCTCCAACGGCTTGAACTCAAAAGTACCGTCAAAATCATCAGCCTTAGTCATTACGATCTTGTCGGGCATCTGGAAATTGAGTACGCTACTCATAAGCTATGATAAATTGCTTAAAAAAGAGGAAGCGATTAAAATACGCGCTGCCACACCGCTTCCAGCACGCATGGCAGGCTGCTCATTTACTATATAATATGCAATTTCCGGGGCCATCTGCATTATAGGCCACCCCGGAAAAACGCCAAAGTATCGTTATTTCGAGTAAAGCTCGACAATGAGCTGTTCATTGATCTTTTCAGGAATTTGTTCGCGCGTAGGATAGGCCAAAAATTTGCCTTCCATTTTCTCAGGGTTGAATTCCAACCAGCCAAACTTGCGCACATCTGATTTAGACTTGACCCACTCGCGAATTGTGTCGATATGTTGTGAACGCCCCCGAACTGCCACTACATCGCCTGGTTTGAGCAACATCGAAGGGATATTCGTCACCACACCATTGACCGTAATATGCCGGTGAGTCACTAATTGACGGGCTGCTCTACGAGTAGGTGCAATGCCCAAACGGTATACGGTATTATCCAAACGCGACTCCAGTAATTGCAACAATACTTCGCCCGTCACCCCACCACGGCGGCTGGCTCTTTCAAACAAGTTACGGAATTGGCGCTCTAATAGGCCATAAGTGTATTTAGCCTTCTGCTTTTCCATCAGCTGAAGGGCATACTCGGATTTTTGACGACGGCGACGCGAGTTGCCGTGTTGCCCCGGCGGGTACGCCTTGCGCTGTGCTGCACGCAGCCCTCCAAACACGGGCTCGCCGAAAGCCCGCTCCTTCTTGGCTCTGGGACCAGTATATCTTGCCATGTCTGTTATTAAGTTTTCGTCAATTCAAACAGAAGTATTCTCTTACACCCGACGACGCTTAGGCGGGCGACATCCATTGTGCGGAATGGGCGTTACATCCTTAATGCGCGTCACCTTGATACCTTCAGAGTCGATGGCACGGATAGCAGCCTCACGACCTGAGCCCGGCCCTTTCACTAAGACTTCGCACGAACGCATACCGGCTTCGTGTGCTACACGTGCAGCATCACGCGCTGCCACCTGTGCGGCATAGGGCGTGTTTTTCTTCGAACCACGAAAGCCTGCCTTACCCGCCGAAGACCACGAGATCACCTGCCCTTGCTTGTTAGTCAGCGTAATGATGATATTGTTGAAGGTAGCCTGAATGTAGGCATACCCTTCTGGATCCACTTTGACTTTGCGCTTTTTAGCAGTAGTTTTTTTACCTCTTCCTTTTGCCATTGTTCTATTCTGCTATTTACAATTCGGCCATACAATATTAGGGAATGTGCTACTTGAGCAGCACCTATTACTTGGTCACTTTCTTCTTATTGGCAACTGTTTTGCGCTTGCCCTTACGCGTGCGGGCGTTAGTGCGCGTACGCTGACCTCGTACAGGTAACCCCTTGCGATGACGTAGCCCGCGGTAGCAGCCAATGTCCATCAATCGCTTGATGTTCATCTGCACCTCCGAGCGCAATTCACCTTCTACTTTGTACTCATGCTGAATGATGCGCGCCACTTCACGCACGGCCTCATCGGGCCAATCTTTGACTTTGATATTTTCATCAATTCCAGCCTTGTCCAGGATTTCTTTGGCACGGCTACGACCTATGCCATAAATGTAGGTCAGCGCAATAACGCCTCTTTTGTTTCTGGGTAAATCAACACCGACTATGCGAGCCATGATTTATTATTTCGTTTTCAGCCCATTTTGCGCGGGCAAGTTTATGGGATGGATTATCCTTGACGTTGCTTAAAGCGAGGGTTCTTCTTATTGATTACATAGATACGCCCTTTGCGTCGCACGATCTTGCAGTCTGCAGAGCGCTTTTTCACCGAAGCACGTACTTTCATGAGTTTGTGATTTTGGTCAGCTGGTTATTTATATCGATAGATGATGCGCCCGCGCGTCAAATCATAAGGCGACATCTCTACTTTTACTTTGTCGCCGGGCAGTATGCGGATGTAGTTCATACGCATTTTGCCGGAAATGGTGGCAGTGATAAGGTGCCCATTTTCCAATCGCACGCGAAACATGGCGTTGGAAAGTGCCTCTTCAATCACACCATCTTGTTTGATCAATTCTTGTTTAGCCATAGCTCAATTTTCGGACGGCAAAGATACGGAAAAGCACTTAATTTCCAACTCCTTAATATTCTTTTCGCACAGCTTTTTTGCTTGGCCACTTTAGGCTAAGCTGAGTAGCTCAACAGGTTGCAAGTGAGGGTTTTCCATGACAGCCTGCTCGATCACAGTATGGTCGCTGAGTAGTTCTGCTTTTTCGGGCCGTACGACAATAGTATGTTCGAAATGTGCAGAGGGCTTTCTATCTCGTGCAATGATCGTCCAGCCATCATCGGCCTGGGCCACATGACGCCGTTGCATATTGACCATGGGCTCAATAGCTATAGTAAGGCCTTCTTTGAGCTTCATGCCACGTCCTCTCATGCCGTAATTGGGCACTTCAGGTGCTTCATGTAGGTTTTTTCCAATACCATGTCCTACTAACTCGCGCACTACCTTGTAACCGTGCACTCGTTCTACAAAATGCTGAATAGCATAGCCAATATCTCCTAAGCGCTTGCCGACAATAGCTTGGGCTATTCCTTGATACAAAGAAGTATTGGTCACCTGTAGCAGGTGCATCACCTCCTGGGAAATAGGTGCTACGGCAAAGGTATAAGCTGAGTCGCCGTAAAAGCCGTGCATTTTCACTCCGCAATCTATCGAAATAATATCCCCCTCCTGAATAGGATTTTTGCTGGGGATACCATGTACAACGACTTCATTAGGTGAAAAGCATAGCGTAGTGGGAAAACCTCTATACCCCTTAAAGCCTGGCACACCTCCGTGATCGCAAATAAACTCTTCGGCTGCGGCGTCCAGCTCAACACCTGTCACCCCTGGTCGAATCAAAGAGGCCACATGTGCCAAGGTTTTACACACTAACAGACTACTCTCCTTGATATGAGCTATTTCTTCTTCTGTTTTATAATACACCATAACATTCATTCAACTATTCTCCTGGGGCATACTGGTCACCTGTTTGTCATTGCGACATAGAACAACATCTGTTGGGACTCAGTTTGCCGAAAGGCTGATTGTGTTGTTTGGAAAAGGCAAAGTCGTGCCGTGCTATATAATTGAGCACGACACGACTTTTCGACAAACAATCTTTGACACTCGTCATATGCATATTGGGCCTACTACTACATGCTGGCGCCTATGCCTTGCATCTTACTCCGCCCCTGTATGCGGCCAGATTTCACCAATCCATCGTAGCGACGCATCAATAAATAGCTTTCTACTTGCTGCAAAGTATCCAGCACCACTGCTACGAGAATGAGCAGCGAAGTGCCACCAAAAAATTGCGCAAAAGCGGGATTGACACCTGCAGCTACGGCAATTGATGGAATGATAGCGATAAAGCCCAGAAAGATTGATCCTGGCAAAGTAATACGCGTGACAACTGCATCGATAAAGTCAGCTGTGGGCTGACCGGGCTTCACACCAGGGATAAAGGCATTTTGCCGCTTGAGGTATTCGGCATACTTCTGCGGGTTAACGATCAATGCAGTGTATACATAAGTGAATACGACGACCAACAGAAAGGTGATCACACTTGAGGCCATTGAGTAGGGGTTGGTCAAGGCGCGCAGTACACTACTGGACGCCAAAGCTGCCTCATCGCCCGCAATAAACTGGGCCACCGTAGCAGGCAAAAACATCAGCGCTTGAGCAAAGATAATGGGCATCACACCAGCCGCATTCACCTTAATGGGAATATAGTCGCGGATGCCTGCTGCGGGCATAGCAGTTGCACCACGTCCTACCATGCGCTTGGCAAATTGAATGGGAATCTTGCGCACACCTTGCACGATAAGCACTGTGGCCATCACGATCACATACATCATGGCCAGTTCGAGTACAAATACGATCATACCGCTACCTGCCAATTGCAGCTCGAACTCGGCCACAATGGCTCGTGGCAAAGAAGCAATAATACCTACTGTGATCAAAAGAGAAATACCGTTGCCAATGCCCTTATCGGTGATGCGCTCACCCAACCACATGGCAAAAATGGTACCTGCCGACAGAATGATGATGTTGGATGCCCAGAAAATGCCTGCTGGCAGAGAAGGATCAACTGCACCCTGGGCCTGTAAATACGTCAGATAAGCACCTCCTTGCACCAACGTAATGGCCAAGGTGAGCATGCGCGTAATCTGATTGAGCTTCTTGCGTCCCGATTCACCCTCGCGCTCCTGAAGGCGCTGAAAGTAGGGAACGGCAAATCCCAATAGCTGCACAATGATCGAAGCCGTAATGTAGGGCATTACGCCAAGGGCAAACACCGAAGCGTTGTTGAAGGCCCCCCCCGTAAATACATTGATCAAGCCCAACAAGTCATTGGCAGAGCTTGCAGCAGCTTTGGCCAACTCTGCAGGGACGACACCGGGCAGCACGACAAAGGAGCCCAGCCGATAGACGAAGATCATCCCCAAGGTAAAGAGCATGCGCTGACGCAGCTCCTCTATTTTCCAGATATTCTGAAGGGTAGTGACTAACTTTTTCATTTGCAGCTATTTGTGTGCACCTGCACAGGCCCCGACCAGTTGCAGCCGCCTCCTCTCTCAACTACTACGCACTTTCGATAAGCGTAAGGGTGCTTCCTTGTGCTTCAATGGCTTTGCGTGCGCGCTCAGAAGCAGCATGTGCTGAAATTTGCAAGGTAGCCTTCAGCTCACCTCGGGCCAGTACTTTGACGCGATCATTTTTACCTATGATGCCCAGCTTTTTCAAAGTGTCTGGGTCGATACGGTCCAACTGATACTTCTCAGCGATGGCTTGCAGACGTTCCAGGTTGAGTGGTACGTATGCTATGCGATTGCGGCTATGGAAACCCCGCTTGGGCAAGCGCATCTGCAAGGGCATTTGCCCTCCTTCGAAGTTGCGCTTGTTTTTAAAGCCCGAGCGCGACTTATCGCCTTTATGTCCGCGCGTGGAGGTACCGCCACGCCCCGATCCTTGGCCACGTCCTAAGCGGCGATCACGCTTTACCGCACCTTTTGCTGGCTTGAGTTCGTGCAATTTCATTGCTTCTCTTCGTTTTTATCCTGACGCCTACCCAACTTAGGCCCCAAGGTACAAATTAAACTTCTTCGACTTTGACCAAATGGCTCACTTTTGCTACCATACCCATAATCTGAGGGGTAGCTACTTTTTCAACCGTCTGATGCATTTTGCGCAAGCCTAAAGCGCGCAGCGTTGCTTTTTGATCTTTAGGCCGATCAATTGCACTACGCACTTGGGTGATTTTGATCTTTTTCATTTTTGCTTTTTTTGACGCATCGCTCCACAACACATTCGCACTTGCGAAACGAAAAGCTCAACTTTCCTTTCGAGGCTTTTGATACACACGGCGACCTTAACCGTTAAACACTTTGTCCAGATCTACACCGCGTTCACGCGCCACTTCGATAGGGCTGCGCAGTTTGAGCAGCGCATCGATGGTAGCTTTTACCACGTTGTGTGGATTGGAAGAGCCCAACGACTTGGCCAATACGTTGTGTATGCCTGCACTTTCCAGCACAGCGCGCATGGCACCACCTGCAATCACCCCCGTACCATCGGCTGCAGGCTTGATCAGCACGCGTGAGGCGCCAAATTTGCCAATCTGCTCGTGAGGAATAGTTCCTTTATACACAGGCACTTTGACCAAGTTCTTTTTGGCATCATCTACGGCTTTGGCAATGGCTTCTGACACTTCACGTGCTTTACCCAAGCCATGACCTACGGTACCTTGCTCGTCGCCCACCACGACTACGGCGGCAAAGCTAAAAGTGCGTCCACCTTTGGTCACTTTTGCCACACGATTGAGCGATACGAGCCTGTCTTTGAGTTCAGTCTCGTTAGGCTTTACTTTTTTTGCCTTTTTCTTTGCCATTGTCTTCGGATGAAGTTAGTGGTTAAAATTTCAGTCCTCCTTCACGTGCAGCATCGGCCAAAGCCTTGACACGGCCATGATACAGATAGCCTCCGCGGTCAAACACGACCTGTTCGATGCCTTTGGCTTTGGCACGGTCAGCTATAAGTTTACCTACTGCTTGTGCTTGCTCAGTAAGCGACATCTTTTGGCCGTTTTTTACCAGCTCGCGCGAAGTAGCTGCTGCAAGCGTGTGCCCGTGCACATCGTCAATTAATTGGCAGTAGATATAGCGATTGCTTCGATAGACGTTGAGGCGTGGTCGCTCGGGCGTACCATTCACCTTCTTGCGCACGCGATAGTGGATGCGTCTACGCCTTTGATTCCTGTCAATGCTCATTGCTCCTAAAATTTGAGTGTTTTAGTGAATGGCCACACGGCCAGACCCAAAACGCAAGTATTCAATGAAAAAGGCAGCAGGCACGAAGCTCCTACCCAGGTGTTACTTAGCAGCCGTCTTACCTGCCTTGCGGCGAATCTCCTCACCCACATAGCGAATCCCCTTGCCTTTGTAGGGCTCTGGCTTGCGGAAAGCGCGAATCTTGGCTGCCACTTGCCCCAACAGCTGCTTGTCATGCGACTCTAAACGGATCAAAGGATTCTTCCCTTTTTCCATCTTGGTCTCTACTTTCACTTCATCGGGTAGAAGGAAATAGACGGGATGAGAAAAGCCCAAAGTCAATTCGAGCAATTGGCCCGTGTTGGATACCCGATATCCTACACCGATCACCTCTAACTCTTTGACAAATCCCTCAGACACTCCTTGTATCATATTGGCCAACAGCGAGCGATACAGGCCGTGCATAGAACGGTGGCGCTTGCTGTCGGTAGGTCGCTTGACACGCAGTTCGCCCTCCTCGAGCTCAAGGATCAAATCGGGATCTACTTGCTGGGTCAACGTCCCTTTGGGGCCTTTGACCGTGACCAAGTTGCCCTTGCTCACCGTCACTTCCACATTTTGAGGCACTTTGATAGGAGCCTTACCTATTCGTGACATCGTACTATTATTTTTCCTTGCTTAGAAAAGACGACCAACAAGACGTGTCAATACACGTAGCACAGCACCTCGCCACCTACATTTTCCTTGCGTGCTTGCTTATCTGTCATCACACCCTTAGAAGTAGATACAATGGCGATACCCAGCCCATTGATCACGCGAGGCAATTCTTTCACACCGGCGTATTTGCGCAAGCTAGGCTTACTGATGCGTTTGAGTCCGCGGATTACTGGTTCGCCCGTCACGGGGTCATACTTTAAGGCGATCTTGATAATCCCCGACTTGCCAGGCACTTCTTCAAACTTATACTTCAGAATGTAGCCCTGATCGTAGAGAATCTCGGTGATGGCTTTTTTGAGTTTTGAGGCGGGGATCTCTACCACCCGATGACGCGATTGCTGTGCATTGCGTATGCGCGTCAAGTAGTCTGCTATAGGATCTGTTACAGCCATTTTTCAAGGTTTAGAGTTCAGTCGTTTGAAGCTTCCAGCACAAACCGATAACTCCAAACTCGAACCTCGATGGTTACAATTTTTACTGATTCAACGCTACGTGCGCAGCATATCACCAAGAGGCCTTGGTAATACCCGGAATTTTGCCCTCAAGGGCCATTTCACGAAACTTCACGCGGCACAAGCCAAATTTGCGCATGTAACCTTTAGGGCGCCCTGTAAGGCGGCAGCGATTGTGCAATCGCACAGGCGAGGCATTACGTGGTAGCTTATCGAGCATCTCGTAGTTGCCCTCCTCTTTGAGGCGTTTGCGCAGTTCAGCGTATTTGGCCACCATGCGCGCACGCTTGCGTTCTCTGGCGATTACTGATTTCTTTGCCATTGCTTAATGTCTTATGATACTTTTTGCTATTCAATTCACACTCTGCCTTTCCCTTTGAAAGGCATACCTAGCAGTTCGAGCAAGCGATAAGCCTCTGCATCGGTCTTAGCTGTGGTCACAATTGTGACGTCCATGCCGTTGATGCGCGTCACCTTATCCAGATCGATTTCGGGAAAAATGATCTGCTCCTGAATGCCCAAAGAGTAGTTGCCACGCCCATCAAAGCTCTTGTCGCTTACGCCTCGGAAGTCACGCACGCGCGGCAGTGCTACCGAAATAAGCCGATCGAGAAAATCCCACATGCGATCGCGGCGCAAAGTCACACGCGCACCAATAGTCATGCCCTCGCGCAACTTAAAGTTAGACACAGAGCGCTTGGCTTTGGTAGGTACGGCACGTTGCCCCGCAATGAGGCTCAGCTCACTAAGTGCTACATCCACGATTTTTTTGTCTTGAGTAGCCGCACCCAAGCCTTGGTTCAGGCAGATCTTCACCAGGCGAGGTACCTCCATGACAGAGCTGTAGTTAAACTCCTCCATCATGGCGGGGATCACTTCCTCGGTGTATTTCTTCTTCAGACGAGGTATATACTTCATCACTTGATTATTTCACCAGTTTTTTTCGAATAGCGCACCAACTTGCCATCGACTCGCTTGCGTCCCACGCGAGTGGGTTCACCCGTTTTAGGATCGATCAACATGAGATTAGAAATGTGTATGGGTGCAGGCACATCTACAATCCCGCCTGGGTTGTCTTGGGTGGGCTTTTGGTGCTTCTTGACGATATTGACTCCATCGACAACAGCCCGGTATTTTTTCGGAAACACCTCGAGCACTTCTCCTTCACGGTGTTTGTAGTCACCGGCAATCACACGCACCCGATCGCCCTTCTTGATGTGGAGCTTGGGGGCAAAACGCGTCTTTTTGGCTTTCTTGCTCATTTTATACAACAGGTTTCGAGTTCAAAAAATAGCTGCTAGCCTCGCATCAAAGCACCTCAGGTGCTAGCGACACAATGCGCATGTAGTCTTTTTCGCGCAGCTCACGGGCCACGGGGCCAAAAATGCGCGTACCACGAGGCTCGCCTGCGGCGTTGAGCAATACGACGGCATTGTCGTCAAAGCGGATGTAGGAGCCATCCTTGCGACGCACTTCCTTGCGCGTACGCACCACTACGGCCTTAGATACCGTACCCTTCTTGATGCCACCAGGAGTAGCTGCCTTTACCGTGACCACGATTTCATCGCCTACAGAAGCATAACGACGCTTCGAGCCACCCAATACGCGAATGCACAGCACCTCTTTGGCACCACTGTTATCGGCTACTTTCAAGCGAGTTTCTTGCTGAATCATGGTTGTTCTGCTTTTTAAAAGCCTTACTTGGCGCGTTCAATAATCTCTACCAAACGCCAGCATTTGCGGCGGCTCAAGGGGCGAGTTTCCATGATGCGCACCTTGTCGCCTATATTGCACTCGTTTTTCTCGTCGTGTGCCAGGTATTTCTTCGACTTAGTCAAATACTTGCCGTAAATAGGATGCTTTACCCGGCGTTCTACGCGCACGCTGATGGTCTTATCCATAGAATTGGACACTACCACACCTACGCGCGTCTTTCTGAGATTTCGTTCGGCCATGCTATTTGAATTTGCTACTTGCATGCTTAGTGATTGGCGGCCTTACGGCCAAATGATTACTTGCGCTTCTTGAGGCGCGCACGCCGTGCGCGCAATTTGCTGCGCTGTGCCAATTGCGCTTCGCTCATAGCTGCCAATTGACGGCGCCGGATTTCGGTGTGCAATCGTGCAATGTCGCGGCGCATCTCGCGCAACACCATGGGGTTATCCAACCCCTTTACCGCGTGATCGAACTTGAGGCGCTGATATTCACTCTGCAGATCGACCAACTCACTTTGCAGCTGCTCATCGGTAAACCCCTGCAGTTCGAGAAATTTCTTAGAAGCCATTATCATTGAGCTTTTACAGGTTCATCAAATCTGGGCGCACCGAAATTTTGGTCAGCACTGGCAGTTTTTGTGCTGCCAAACGCAAAGCCTCAGCAGCAGTCTCGTAAGACACCCCATCGATTTCGAACATAATACGACCGGGCTCAACCTCAGCTACCCAATGGTCAAGGGCACCTTTCCCTTTACCCATACGGACTTCTTGGGGCTTGGCCGTAATCGGCTTGTCGGGGAAAATGCGGATCCACACTTTTCCTTCACGCTTCATACGACGTGTCATCGCAATACGAGCCGCTTCGATCTGGCGGTTGGTGATGCGACCACCCGTCACGGCTTTCAAACCATAAGAGCCAAAAGCCACGATATGCCCCCGTTGTGCAATCCCCTTATTGCGCCCCTTTTGCTGCTTGCGATATTTCGTTCTCTTTGGCTGAAGCATCTTCGTAAGATTTTGAAAAAAGAACCGCACAAGGCGGCATCGCACTGATTATTAACTATTTACAAAAAGACTCGGCGCTTGCTAAGCCCCCTTCCGAAAAAGCCTGGCAAAGGTAAGGCGTTTTGTATGAATTTCAATATACCTAAGCCAACTTTTGAACGCATTCACGCTCAACGACGACGGCCTCCGCCGCGACGCTCTCTGCGACTACCACTGCGCTCGCGCCCTGGGCGGCCACCTCGCTTGCTCATCAAGCCTGCATTGGGCGACAAGTCGCGCTTGCCCAATACTTCGCCACGACAGATCCACACTTTCACGCCAATCTTGCCATATACAGTCAGCGCCTCATTGAGTGCATAGTCGATATCAGCTCGGAAGGTGTGCAGGGGCGTACGGCCATCTTTGTACTCTTCTGAACGCGACATTTCAGCACCGTTGAGGCGGCCCGACACGCGCACTTTGATGCCTTCTGCACCCGCACGCATCGTATCCTTGATGGCAGCTTTGGTTGCCCGGCGATAATTGACGCGATTTTCAATCTGGCGCGCAATGCTATCTGCCACTACGTTGGCATCTAGCTCGGGCTTGCGAATCTCAATGATGTTGATATACACTTCTTTGCCCGTAAGCTTGCGCAACTCTTCGCGGATCTTGTCCACCTCAGCTCCCTTAGCACCAATCACTACCCCTGGGCGCGAAGTGTGAATGGTCACGGTAACGCGCTTGAGCGAGCGCTCGATAATTACCCGTGCAATACCTCCACGTTGTACACGTGCTTTGAGGTAAGTGCGGATCTTTTCATCCTCAACTACATTGTCGGCAAACTGCTTGCCGGTAGCGAACCAGTTGGAATCCCATCCACGGATGATCCCTAGGCGATTGCCAATCGGATTTGTTTTCTGACCCATATTTGATGGCGATTGTATAGTACAGCCCGACGGCTGTAGTGTTTAATATTGTCGTTTTTTATTCCTCTTCTTCTTCGTAAGTGACCGTGTCTTCTTCAGCCTCTGGCACCTCTACCCGGCTGGCTACCACCACAGTTACGTGATTGGTGCGCTTGCGGATGCGATGTGCACGGCCATGAGGTGCAGGGCGAAAACGCTTGAGGAAAGGTCCCTCATCGACTAGGAGCGTTTTGATATACAGGTCGTATTCGGCTGCATCTTCACCCGTTTTCTGTTCCCAGTTGTTGATGGCCGAGAGCAGCACCTTCTCTAGCCAATAGGCGCCTTCGCGCTTGCTAAAGCGCAGGATGTCGAGCGCGGTGGCCACGTCCTTACCGCGGATGTTGTCTGCCACCAAGCGCATCTTACGCGCCGACATGGGACAGTTTCTCAATTTGGCTACTGCTTCCATTTTTATTTCGTAGTTATTTCGGATTCAACTCAAGCGGCCAGGCTCACCCAACCGCCGCCACTATAGCACATTACTTCTTTCGGTTACCCGCATGACCGCGGAAAGTACGGGTAGGCGCAAACTCACCGAGCTTATGCCCTACCATGTTCTCCGTGATAAACACCGGCACGAAGTTTTTTCCATTGTGCACGGCAATAGTAAGCCCTACCATATCGGGAATGATCATCGATGCCCTCGAATAGGTCTTGATCACTTGCTTGCGGCCCGACTCCTGAGCCTGCTGCACTTTTTTGAGCAGCTTGTGGAACACGTAAGGGCCTTTTTTAATCGAACGAGCCATGATTGCTGGTTTATTTATTGTGTTTCCTTTCGGAAAATGCATTGCTATGGCAACGCGTATCACTTCTTACGACGCGAAATAATCAGCTTACTCGAATGTTTCTTCGGATTGCGCGTCTTTTGCCCTTTGGCATACAGGCCATTGCGCGAACGCGGATGCCCACCTGAAGCTTTTCCTTCGCCACCACCCATGGGATGATCCACGGGGTTCATCGCAACGCCACGTGTGCGCGGACGGCGCCCCAACCAACGCTTGCGACCGGCTTTGCCCAACATTTCCAAACCATGATCGGGGTTGGAAGTCACACCTATAGTCGCCTTGCAAGTCAACAATACGCGGCGCACTTCGCCACTGGGCAGCTTGATCACAGCGTAGCGATCTTCGCGACTCATCAGCGTGGCATAAGTACCTGCTGCACGTGCCAATGCAGCTCCACGCCCTGGCGTCAGCTCAATAGCATGGATGATTGAGCCCAAGGGTATTTCTTTCAAGTACAGGGCATTACCCGTATTGGGTGGTGCACCTTCGCCGGCAAGCACCTCGTCGCCTACCTTTAACCCCTCGGGCGCCAAAATGTAGCGCTTCTCTCCATCGGCATACACGATCAAGGCTATCCAAGCAGAACGGTTGGGATCGTACTCGATCGAACGCACCTTTCCAGGTATACCCTCTTTGTCGCGCTTGAAGTCGATGATGCGATAGCGACGCTTGTGCCCTCCGCCGCGATAGCGCACTGTGCGATGCCCCTCGTTATTGCGCCCGCCCGAACGCTTCATTGGCGCCAACAAGCTCTTTTCAGGCTTATCAGTGGTCAATTCGGCAAAAGCGTTGCCGATCCGAAAGCGTGTACCCGGCGTGACCGGTTTGAACTTCTTGACTGGCATTGATCTTTATTTTATCAGGCACTATGCCTGCAGTGTACAATGGATACTTAGATATCGCCGTAAAAATCGATCTCCTCTCCTGGGGCCAAAGTCACAATGGCCTTTTTATAGCCCGACACGCGCCCTAACAGTACGCCGCTGCGCGTATTACGCCGTTTTACCTTAGCAGGAAGCACATGCGTATTGACCGCTTGCACTTGTACATTGTAAAATGCCTCTACGGCTTTTTTAATCTCGATCTTGTTGGCACGCTTGTCCACCACGAAGCTATACTTACCTTGCTGTTCGGCAAGCTGAGTAGCTTTTTCCGTGATGATAGGACGAATCAAAATTTGCTTGGCCATGGATCTTTTATTTTCAAGCTGCTGACTCCGCCTTGGGCTTGTCAGCAAATGTTTCCACAATTTTTTCTATAGACTGCTCCGATATAACCAATTTGTCGGCGTTGAGCACTGCATAAGTGTGCAAGTCTTGTGCGCGCATTATCTCTACTTTGGGCAAGTTGCGCGCTGAGAGGTACAGATGCTTATCCACACCTGGAACAACCCACAACACTTTCTTACCCTGCAGCTCAAGATGCTGTAGCACCTCAACCATTGCCTTGGTTTTGGGCGCTTCGAAGGTAAAATCTTCCACGACAAGTACAGCGCCTTCTGCCATCTTAGCCGATAGAGCCGACTTGCGCGCCAAGCGCTTGACTTTTTTGTTGAGCTTGAAGCTATAGCTGCGGGGGCGTGGGCCAAATACGCGCCCACCACCTCGAAACAGCGGGTTTTTGATGTCGCCAAAGCGCGCCGTACCGGTACCCTTTTGGCGCTTGAGCTTGCGCGTCGAGCCTGCTACTTCATTGCGCTCCTTGGCCTTGTGTGTGCCTTGACGTTGATTGGCTAAGTACTGACGTACGGC
The DNA here is from genome assembly GCA_026982695.1 of Saprospiraceae bacterium. Taxonomy (GTDB): domain Bacteria; phylum Bacteroidota; class Bacteroidia; order Chitinophagales; family Saprospiraceae; genus WFYJ01. The sequence goes on along the minus strand of JALSGS010000006.1, from coordinate 25,291 downwards.
CAACCACAGCACATGCTGATTAGGCTCTATACCGAAGATCGCATCTGGCAACTCTACCTGACGACCCGTTTTTTCGCCTTGAATATTGAGTACATCGACTTTCATCGAAAACTAATTTTGAGATATGAGCACGCCCAAAGGCGTAAATCCAACTATCGATTCAAATTGCGCGGGCTTTAGCGCTTTTCCAAAATCACATAAGCACCTTTATGCCCAGGCACAGCCCCTTTTATCAGCATGAGGTTTTTCTCAGGCAGAATACGCATCACCTTCAAGTTGCGCACCTTGACACGAGTGCCTCCCGTACGGCCAGCCATGCGCATACCCTTAAACACTCGCGATGGAAACGACGAAGCACCAATCGAACCAGGTGCTCGCTCTCGGTTGTGCTGACCATGGGTGCGTTGCCCCACACCGCCAAAGCCATGACGCTTCACCACGCCTTGAAAGCCCTTACCTTTGCTAACACCTATGGCATTCACCACGTCGCCTTCGGCAAACACTTCCTCTACGCGGATCTCCTCACCTAAGCCCTTTTGCACGGCGTCAAAATCGCGAAACTCTACTACCTTGCGCTTAGGCGTAGTGCCCGCTTTCGCAAAATGGCCGCGCATCGGCTGGGGCGTATTTTTCTCCTTGGCCTCATCGAAAGCCAATTGAATAGCCTCATACTGGTCCGTATCCAATGTTTTTACCTGCGTCACCACACAAGGCCCTACCAGAATGACCGTACAGGGTATATTGCGGCCAGCATCGTCATAAATGCTGGTCATGCCAATTTTTTTGCCAATAAGACCGTTCATCAGAAATAAGTTTTTGACTTAAGGTTCAGGGTTGTAAAGCCCAAAGGGTGCTTGCCTGGACCCGCCGGCGAAAAAGGCGCGCAAATTTACAGCTTTTTCACCGACAAGCAAACAGACTTCGCAGCTTTCTAAAAAAAGAATCGAACGCTGCGCTCCTTTACACTTGCCTTTTACAAGCAGCAGGTTCGATCTCCCTCCCTTTTTGGGTCAGGCCCTATGCTCCTTTTCCACCTCGGTCAGCAGCATAAGGCCCACTCGGTAGCTCATTATTCCCAGCAGGGAACAGCGGAGCAATCGTGTATCAATGGATTACATCAATTTGACCTGAATGTCTACCCCACCGGGTAGCTCCAGCTTCGACAACTCCTCTACAGTTTTTGGTGTAGGCGTGTAGATTTCGATCAGGCGCTTATGTGTGCGCAACTGGAACTGCTCACGAGACTTCTTATTGACATGTGGCGAACGCAACACCGTAAAGATCTCTTTTTTCGTGGGCAGCGGAATCGGACCGGTCACAACCGCACCTGTGCTGCGTACGGTCTTGACGATCTTTTCAGTGGACTTGTCCACCAAATTGTGATCGTAGGAACGCAGCTTAATTCTGATCTTTTGATTCATGCCTCTGAATATTACAAGTTTTTAACTTGATCCTGAATAAAAAAATAGAGTGGAGCCATACATGCCTGGTTCCAAGAGCCTAGTTTATACTTTCACTTCGCCTTTTGCTTTCTCAATCACCTCCTTTGCAATGTTGGCAGGTGCCTCAGCATAATGCGAAAATTCCATGGTGGAATTTGCGCGCCCCGAGGTGATGGTACGCAAAGTGGTGACGTAACCAAACATTTCCGCAAGAGGCACTTCTGCTTGGATTGCCACAGCCCCGCCCATGCGCGGCTCTTGACTCTTGGGAATGCCCCGACGGCGGTTTAAGTCGCCAATTACGGCACCTACGTACTCTTCGGGGGTTACCACTTCGAGCTTCATGATGGGTTCGAGCAAGACAGGACCTGCCTTAGGTGCTGCATTTCGGAAGCCCTCTTTGGCACAAAGCTCAAATGCAATTGGCTTGGAGTCTACAGGGTGCATCGAACCGTCATATACGCGTACTTTCATCGAGTCGATCGCGTAGCCGGCCAGCACACCATTTTCCATCATGGCTAAAAAGCCATCCTGGATGGGTTTCATGAAGTTCTTATCAATGGCACCGCCAAAGATATCCCATACAAATTGTAGCTTAGTCTTGCCGCTCTTAAACTCTTCACTTTCGAGAAACTCTGGATCGGCTGGCCCCAACTCGAACTCCATATCGGCAAACAGACCTGCACCACCAGTCTGCTTTTTAAGCCGCTCGCGGTGGGCAACTGTCTTGGTCAGTGCCTCTTTGTAGTTCACCTGAGGTTGGCCTTGGTTACACTCAACTTTGAACTCACGGCGTAGGCGGTCTACAATGATCTCCAGGTGCAATTCGCCCATACCACTGATGATAGTCTGGTTAGTCTCTTCGTCAAATCGCACGCGGAAAGTGGGATCCTCTTCAGCCAGCTTAGCCAGCGCCATGCTCAGTTTATCGGCATCTTTTTGCGACTTGGGCTCCACGGCTACAGCAATTACCGGCTCGGGGAAGGTCATGCTCTCCAACACGATGGGATGAGCAGGATCACACAGCGTATCGCCCGTACGGATGTCTTTGAAGCCCACTGCAGCAGCAATATCACCTGCTTCTACTACAGAAATGGGGTTTTGCTTGTTGGCATGCATCTGATAAAGACGCGAGATGCGCTCTTTATTATTTGTGCGTGTATTCAGCACATAGGATCCTGAGTCCAACTTGCCAGAGTAGACTCGCATATAACACAAACGGCCCACATAGGGATCTGTGGCAATTTTAAATGCCAGAGCGGTGAAGGGATCATCCAGCGTAGGGCGACGAACTTCTTCCTCTTCTGTCTGGGGATTGACTCCCGTCACAGGAGGAATATCAAGTGGTGAGGGCAAAAAGGCACATACGGCGTCGAGCAAACGCTGTACTCCTTTGTTTTTAAAGGCCGACCCACACAGCATGGGAATGATCTTCATATCAATCGTGGCCTTGCGAATAGCTTCGCGAATTTCGTCGGGCGAGATACTATCGGGATCTTCAAAATACTTTTCCATCAATGTGTCATCGTACTCAGCGATGGACTCGAGCAGCTTCTCGCGATATTCGTCCACAGTATCTTGCAGATCTTCGGGAATAGGCACTACTTCATAAGTCATGCCCTGATCGGCATCATTCCAAATGATGGCTTCGTTTTCAATCAAGTCTACTACACCGCGAAAGCGCTCTTCGGCACCAATGGGTACTTGCAGTGGAATGGGGTTAGCCCCTAGCTTCTCGCGCACATCATTGACGACGTTGAAAAAGTCCGCCCCACTGCGATCCATTTTATTGACAAACCCCAGGCGAGGCACACGATACTTGTTGGCCTGGCGCCAAACCGTTTCTGATTGAGGCTCCACACCAGATACAGCGCAGAACAAGGCAACTACACCATCCAACACGCGTAATGAACGCTCTACTTCGACTGTAAAGTCGACGTGTCCTGGCGTATCAATGATGTTAATGGTGTACTGCTTGCCTCGATAGTTCCACTGCGTCTTGGTCGCCGCAGAGGTAATGGTGATACCCCGCTCTTGCTCCTGCTCCATCCAGTCCATTGTGGCAGCACCTTCATGCACCTCACCGATTTTGTGGCTCAGACCGGTGTAGTACAGGATGCGTTCGGTAGTAGTCGTCTTACCAGCATCGATATGAGCGGCAATACCAATATTCCTCAAAAGCTTGAGATCCTTTGCCATGTCTTTTATTGAAAAAATGCGAATAAATACTTAATTACACTCGAAAATGCGCGAAGGCACGGTTGGACTCGGCCATCTTGTGCGTATCTTCTTTGCGCTTCACTGCAGCGCCTTCGCCACGGCTAGCTGCCATGATTTCAGCTGCTAGCTTTTCTGCCATGCCTTTACCCGAACGCTGACGCGCAAAGCGAATCAACCATTTCATACCCACAGAGATGCGGCGTGCTGGACGAATCTCTACAGGAATCTGAAAAGTAGCACCACCAATGCGTCGGCTGCGCACCTCTACCTGAGGCATCACGTTATTGAGGGCCTTTTTCCAAATTTCGTACTCATCCTCTTTAGTGCGCTCACGCACGATGTCCATAGCTTTATAGAAAATCCGAAAGGCCGTGCTCTTTTTCCCTTCCCACATCATGTTATTTACAAACTGGGTCACCATGGGATCACCATAACGGGGATCAGGTGCGAGCACTCTTGGTTTTGGCTTTCTCTTTCTCATTTCAAATTTGAATTTTGCCTGTAAGCGATTGGCCTCACTACACTCACATTATCTGGACGTCTATTTCTTGGGGCGCTTGGTGCCATAGCGCGAACGGCTCTGCTTGCGATCTGCCACACCGGCCGTATCTAAAGCACCACGCACAATCGTATAACGCACACCAGGCAAGTCCTTCACACGACCACCCCGTACTAAGACAATGGAGTGCTCTTGTAGGTTGTGCCCCTCGCCCGGGATATATGCGATCACCTCTGTGCCGTTGGTCAAGCGCACCTTAGCTACCTTGCGCAATGCTGAGTTCGGCTTCTTAGGTGTAGTAGTATATACACGCGTACATACACCTCGGCGCTGCGGGCAGCCATCTAGCGCACGCGATTTGCTCTTGGCTATCACTTTTTTACGCCCTTTGCGCACCAACTGATTAATCGTAGGCATACTAAGCAAATATTTTCCAGTTCGTTGTTACTAAATATCTCATTCAAACAAAAAATGCACCGATACATAGGTGCTATGCGATTCAATTACCTGCCTCTTCGAAAAGCGAACGCAAAGGTACACATTTTCATAAAAAAAATTACAACCCCCACCTCAATTATTTTCTTGTAAATCCAGGAGTTCGCCTATTTATTCAAGCAAGTTGCTAATCGGCAAGCAATACCCGACAAATAAAAACACCATCCATCTCATAGCTCCCGCTAAAGGAAGCATCATTTTTGTAGTACAGTACTGTGTACATCACAGCGTACCATATATTTTCTACAAAGCTCAAAACTGAACACGACATGCAGCATCGCCTTATCATTCTAAGCATTGTATTAATAGGCATTCAAGCTTGCCGGCCTGATCCTTCAAGTACACCTAATGCTTTAGATGCACAACTCGAACAAGCGTTATTAGTCGCTTCCAATGGCGTAGGTCCCAGCTACTATCTATTACCTGACAGTGACGATTTCTCACGTATACCTCAAGACCCAAAAAATCCACTCACTGCTGCTAAAGTCGCCTTGGGCCGCCTACTTTTTCACGAAACGGGCATCGCTTTAGCCCCTATGAAAGCTATTGGTAAAGGCACCTACTCCTGTGCTAGTTGTCATTTTGCAGCAGCTGGCTTTCAAGCTGGTCGCCATCAAGGCATTTCCGATGGTGGAATAGGTTTTGGCATACGCGGAGAAGGGCGCATGCCCCATCCAGACTACTTGCCAGAAGAGTTGGACGTACAACCCGTGCGCACTCCATCTGCGATGAACTTAGCCTATCAGGATTTAGTCCTATGGGGTGGTAAATTGGGCGGAGTGGGTGCCAATATTGGCACAGAAGACCGATGGGAAGAAGGCACGCCACAATTTTTCAATTACATGGGCTACGAAGGGCTGGAAACACAGGCTGTAATGGGGCAGGATATCCACCGAGTTGTGATCAACGAACGCATAGTGGATACTTTAGGTTATAAGACGCTTTTTGACCAGGCGTTTCCCGATGTGCCCGTATCGGAACGCTATACGCCTTTATATGCAGGTTTGGCCATTGCGGCCTATGAACGCACGCTTTTGGCCAATCAAGCCCCATTTCAGCTGTGGTTGCGTGGCCAGCGCAGTGCCATGAGCGACCAGGAAAAACGCGGAGCTATTCTATTTTTCGGCGATGCGGGCTGCTACACCTGTCACAACGGCCCCTCACTGGCAAACATGGAGTTCCATGCCATCGGGATGAAAGACCTGTACGAGCATCCTCAACCCACCTATGGCGCCGATGCTTCGATGCCCGCCAACTTGGGGCGAGGCGGCTTTACTGGCCGCACTGAAGACATGTACAAGTTCAAAGTGCCACAGTTGTACAATTTAGCTGATTCGCCTTTTTACGGGCACGGTGCTAGCTTCACTTCTTTGCGCGACGTAGTCGCCTACAAAAACGAAGCTGTGGCCGAAAACCCCAACGTGCCAACTAGCCAGCTGGCCGAAGCATTCAAGCCGCTCAACCTCACACCTCAAGAAATCGACGATATCACTGCATTTCTCGAAACAGCTTTGCGCGACCCCAATTTGCAGCGCTACGAGCCACAGCACATCTTGTCGGGGCAATGCTTCCCCAACAACGATCCGCAGTCGCGCCAGGATCTCGGCTGCAACTGAGTGCATTTATACTGCGCTTGGATATGCCTTTCGGCAAAAAGGGCACTGACCTACGTGGGTCAGTGCCCTTTGCAATATCTGTGGAGCGGCAGACGGGATTCGAACCCGCGACCCTCAGCTTGGGAAGCTGATGCTCTACCAACTGAGCTACTGCCGCAAGACTACGGGGCAAAGTTAGAAGTCTGATGGGAATTTTTCATCTCTTGTCGCATTTTGGTCGAGCTTTGAGTACACTTGGGTTGCTGAGCAACATCCAATTGGTTCCCAAGTCGAAGTACACCGAGCCAGGAAAGCTCTTTGCGAAAGCACGCTCAAAAAAGCGCTGGGAAGCAAGTCGGTCCGCAGCAGAGGCAGCCAGCCGATTGTAGAGCAGCACGCCCCCTGGTAGCAACAACCCACGCAGCGCTTCGAGAAAGTCGGCTGATTCAAAATCAACAGGTATGACATCATCGACAAACACGTCCATCGCGATGAGATCGAAAGTAGGCCTTTGAGGCTGTGCCATTACCCACGCATATGCATCGGCGCAATGCACTTGTAGTGGTGCCGATAGTTGATCAAGAGTATATTTGTGCGCCAGATACACCACAGACTCATCGCGTTCTACAGCCGTATACCGACCCCCAAAACCAAAACGCTGCTCCAAGATGAGCGGCACACTACCCAAGCCCAAGCCCAAAACCAGCACTTCGCGTCCAGACAATCGATCGAGTGTCATTTGCTCAAAGGAAAGCTTGAAGTTGCGATACAAGTCGCCCCATGAATACACTGCATGTGCAGTTGAGAGTTGGTAACGCCCACGCTTAAGACTGACGTACAAGTGGGGGTTGAGTGTACTGGGCGCACTCTCGATGTGCCATTCCCACAGATAGGAAAGCCATATCTTCCAACGGGGCTGTTTCATTTGTGCTTTTCCCAATGGCGGTATTGGGCAGTTTGTTCGTACACTTTCATCAATATGAGGCGATCTTCAGGAGTAAGCACTATTTGTCGTCGCGCCATGACGCGTTCCGCTGTGGCGAGTGCTTTATCGAGGTGGTAGGTAGCCCATCCAGCTGGCCCTCCCCACGCAAACGAAGGCACAAAGTTGCGTGGATAGCCCGCACCAAAGATGTTAGCCGCCACACCTACTACAGTGCCCGTGTTAAACATCGTGTTGATGCCGCACTTGCTATGATCGCCCATAAAAAGCCCACAAAACTGCATCCCTGTGCGCACGAAACCTCCTTTTTCATAGCTCCACAACTTCACCTCGCCATAGTCGTTCTTGAGGTTAGAGCAGTTGGTATCAGCACCCAAGTTACACCACATCCCTATGACAGAATTGCCCAGATAGCCATCGTGCGCTTTGTTGGCATACCCCAAAAAGACGACGTTTTGCACCTCGCCCCCTACCTTGCACCATGGGCCTATAGTGGTACCCCCATAAATCTTGGCCCCCATCTTGATCACAGCATGAGGGCCTATGGCCAAACTTCCACGTAGCAACGCACCTTCCATTACTTGGGCCTCTTTAGCTATATATATGGGGCCCTGGGTGGCATTAAGGGTGGCACCTTCCACCATAGCACCTGGTTCTACAAATATTGCCTCGCGCCTCAGTACAGTATTGGTGGGGCTCAGTGGTGCGGAATGTCGCCCTTTGGTCAGCATGTCAAAATCCAGGCGAATGGCTTGGTCATTGAGTTGAAATAGGTCCCATAGCTGCCGAATTTGCAACAGCTCGACCTCATCGTCTATGGCATAACTGGTAAGCAAACTCACTTCATCATCTTCAAGTAACCTGTCAAATTGGTCCTTGTCGATGCGTGCTGCCACGAGTTCGTCATTTGCTATGAGGGCCTCATTTATGCCCATTTGCTTCACGCGCTGTATCAGTTGGGGCGTGGGCAAGATGGAGCCATTGATGATGTAATTGTCTTCGGCAATGGTAATGGGATATTTGTCGGACAAGTAATCGGTCGTGATGTAAGAAGCCTTTCCCCGCAAGGTCTGTTCCCACTTTTCTCTCACAGTGAGCATACCCACACGTAACTCTGCCACTGGGCGCGTCCAAGTGAAAGGCAATAAGGCATCGCGTACGTCCCCATCAAAGAGGATGATATTTTCCATAACTAGTGATTAAGATCCAGCAGAACTGCCTACAACAGCATCGCTATAGAAAAACGATAGCAAATTCATTGAATTTTCCTACAGACTGCAATCATTTTTTGCGCTATGCATCAGTAATGCGATGTGCAGCACATATTATAATCCCTACACATACAGAAAAAGCCCTAACGCAAGGAGTGTTAGAGCTTTTCAGCAGCCAAAAGCCACGTCGATGTGGGCAATTTTACTTCTCTTCATTCTTTTTAGCAAAGCGCGTCTTGCCAAATTTCTTGTTGAACTTATCGATACGGCCAGCCGTATCTACAAATTTCATCTTTCCAGTAAAGAACGGATGCGAGCGGTTGGATACCTCCAGCTTGATAAGTGGGTATTCATTGCCATCTTCCCATACAATCGTCTCTTTGGAAGGCGCACAGCTACGACCCAACCAAGCTTCACCACAAGAAAAATCTTTAAATACCACTACGCGATAGTTTTGCGGATGGATATCTTTTTTCATCGTTGCTGAAATTTTGAATAGCCTGTCGGCAAAATACGCATTTGCAATGCACTAAATACACCATTTCTAAAAATGGTGGGCAAAGGTAAGGGTTTTGCTCCATCCTGCCAACTCTTGCCGCTCAAATCGTTCTTTAAGTACTACCTTTCACCCAAAGCGATCGATATGAAAAAACGCATTATGGGCATCGACCCAGGCACCAATTTACTGGGTTATGCCGTACTCGACATCGCACAATCAAGATTACATGTAGTGGAGATTGGCGTCATCAAGATGGCCCACTTGTTTAGTCATCAGCTCAAGCTCAAGTGCATCTTCGAAAAGCTGCAAACATTGATCGAACGGCACCATCCCACCGAGCTCGCTATCGAAGCGCCCTTTTTCGGTAAAAATGTACAATCTATGCTCAAATTGGGCAGGGCTCAAGGGGTAGCGATGGCGGCCGGGCTTACCAAAGGGTTGATCATTAGCGAATATTCCCCAAAAAAGGTCAAGCAGTCAATTACCGGCAACGGCAACGCTTCCAAAGAACAAGTAGCCGCCATGCTCCAGCACATTCTCAAAGTTGAACTCAAGGCACACACATTCGACGCCACCGATGCACTGGCCGTAGCCTTGTGTCACCACTACCAGTCGAATCGCACTACTGGCGGCAAAAAGAGATACTCCAATTGGTCGAGTTATCTGAAAGATCACCCCGACAAGCTGCAATAAATGGCCTATTGCAATAGCAAACGCCGAGCCCATCGCTGTTGCGCTACCTGCATCACTATCACATATACGCCCTTGGGTAAGTGCTCGAGCGACCATACAATAGGCTGCGAAGCCGCTGAGTACTGCTCTTTAGCTACAAGCTGGCCATGCATATCCCATAATTGCAGCTTGAGCGGCGTTGCTGAGCTTACTTGCCACAGCGATATCCATACCTGACCATTGGAAGGATTAGGCCACAAATGCAGCGAGATCGCCTGGCCATCTACCCATTGCGACGACGTAGGTAAAGATTCAGGTAAAAGCGAGTCGAGCGGCCACGTTTGGATACTACGCGCAAAAGTAGCAGCCACCAAGCGATGCCCGACGGGATCGTATTCCAGATCAAACACCGGCACAAAAGGCATTCCCGTACCCAATCGGAACCAGCTCTGGCCTGCATCCGTGGTCGCATATACGCCACCGTCTGAAGCTACAAAGAGCACGGAATCTCGATAGCCTGGCAAGATGAGCACATCGTTGAGTGCCAGATCTGGCAAATTACTACTGATCATTTCCCAGCTCTGCCCCCGATCTTTAGATCGGTGAATGCGCGGAATAAATTCATTGTCGCGATATCCCGAATGCGTCACGTATACCCAATTGGCATAAGTAGGAGAGGCTTTCACTTCTGTGACATAGCGTTCGGGCAACGTACCCGTAATCAGTACCCACCCCGACGTGTCAAGTGGATCTTCTGTACGCCACACATTGCCATCAGAAGTACCCACGTACAGCAGCCCCTCCACCACAGGCGATTCACTTAATGCAGTGATGTTGTGATTGCGCGGATGCGTAAGCACGCCATCTGTCAAGTCGCCACTGATGGGATACCAAGAAGGTATGACACCTACATCGCTGCGAAATACGCGAAACGTGCCGTAATACATTACATCGGGATCATGAGGACTAATGATGTAAGGCGTATTCCAATTTTGACGATCACTAGTAGGTATGCCATTGGTAGCTGGTATCCAGCTCTGTCCCCCATCTTGCGACACACTCACATTGCCATTTTGTGTCTCGACGTAAATCACCTGTGGCAAATCGGGTCGAAAGCGCGTCTGAAACCCATCGCCACCAAAGATGCGAGGCCATTGATCCATAAATGTGTAATTGCCTGCTGTAGTGCCATTGTCTTGTGCGCCACCGTAGTACAAGTCGGGCTCGTGTGGGCTCCACGCTACTCGATAAAACTGTGTGGTAGGTATGTACTCCACATCTGACCAGCTTTGGCCTCCATCCTCGCTGCGATATAACCCACCATCAGTAGCGAGCAACATCGCCCCCGAAGTGGTAAATACTAAGTCGTGCTTGTCGGCATGAATGGAAAAATCCCACCATGGTGGCGTGGCCTCTTGCCAGTTAGCATTTGCCGAAGTGCGCTCCCACATATCTACCCCCAGCACATACAAATGGTCATCATCTTGGGGGTGCACCGCGATGCGACCAAAATACCAGCCAAACCCACCCAGCGCATTTTCCAACCCAGCGATACTAATCGCTTGCCAGCTAGTGCCATAATCGGTACTCTGGTAGATGCCATGCACTTGAGAATTGGTACCTACATAGCGAATGTAGAGTTTACCTGGCATAGTGCACGACAGTGCAATAGCAGTACGCCCCAAATTGCCCGTAGTTGGTAAGCCACCCGATAGCATTTGCCAGCTATCGCCACCATCAGTACTGCGCCATAGGCGGGCCGCCGGGCCTGTAATGATGCTTTCTTCATTATTGCGCAGGCGGTCCCAGCCGCTGGCAAAAAGCACATCGGGATCAAAGGGATCTATCTCCAGATCACAAATACCCGCCTGATCGCTTACAAATAATACTTGCTGCCAGCTCTGCCCTCCATCCGTGCTGCGATATAAGCCTCGATCGTCGTTGCGCTCAAAGGGTAAGCCCATAGTAGCCACGAAGATTGTTTGTGGATCCTGAGGATGTACGACAATGCGACTGACAATAGCCGTTTGGGCCAACCCCAAATGCTCCCATGTTGTTCCCCCGTCTGTGCTGCGCCATATGCCATCTCCAATCATGGGATAAAACGTAATATTCGGATCACCCAAACCGACATAGACCGTTTCAGGGTCAGAGGGGTCCAAGGTGATATCGCCAATAGCTTGCCAGATGTGATCTTCCATAAGTGGCATCCAGTTATTACCGCCATCTGTGGTTTTCCACAATCCTCCATTGGAAAAGCCCACATAAATGATCTGCTCATCGTCAGGGTGTACGGCAATACAGTTGATGCGTGCACCCAAGTTGGTAGGCCCCTCGATGCGCCACGGCACCTGGGCAAAGGCGTTGCGTTGCAATGCCTGCTGCCGTGCCTGCTGCATACCACGTACGTAACCTTTAATACTTGGCACGCGCTCGGGCCAATGACGTGACAAGAACCATCCTTCCCAAGGTTTGTAAGGCAACGATGGCACCACCTGAACGCTTTTAACGCGAAGCCCCCACAAGATGCCGCCTATTACTACACATAAAAGTGCCACGCAAGACAGAAGCACAGTTTGTTTTTTCCAGCTGAGCATAAGCAGAATATTGAGTCAGTCAAATGGGCATCTCACTTCTAAGTTAAGGGAAGCTGCCACACTATTTTATGCAATATATGCGATATGTTGGCTTGCTGCCACTTTTGCTCACCCAGTAGCATTAAGGGCCTTTCGGCAAATGATTTTCCTCATCTCCCGCACACAAACACCTCATCTACCTTTGTGCACAACTCAGCATTTGAAATAAATAGTTGAAGAATGCACCATAAGATCACTATTGAGCCCTTCCGCATCAAAGCCGTAGAGCAAATCAAGCTCAGCACCCGTGAAGCACGGCAACAGTATTTGCGACAAGCAGCTTACAACCCTTTCTTACTCAAATCCGAACAGGTCATCATCGACCTGCTTACCGATAGCGGCACTTCGGCCATGAGTGCAGCACAGTGGTCAGCACTCATGCGTGGAGATGAAAGTTATGCTGGAGCAAAAAGCTGGGAACGGCTCGAGGCCGTCATTAAAGATCTAACGGGCTTTCCCTACATTCTGCCTACACATCAGGGACGCGCTGCTGAACATTTGTTGTACACACGCCTGGGCGGGCCAGGCAAAATCTTCATCAGCAACACGCATTTCGACACTACACGCGCAAATATCGAATACTCTGGTGCACAAGCTATAGATATTCCCATTGCAGAAGCCCGACGGCCCGATCACATACACCCATTTAAAGGCAATATCGACACGCTCAAGCTCGGACAGCTCATCGAACAGCACGGAGCTCAGTCCATTGGAGCCGTCATTCTTACCGTAACCAACAATAGCGGAGGTGGGCAACCCGTAAGCATGGCCAATGCACGAGAAGTATCGCGCATTTGTCGCCAGCACGGTGTGCGCTTTATCCTCGATGCTTGCCGCATTGCCGAAAACGCCTACTTTATCAAACATCGCGAACCGGGCTATGAAGACAAGAGTTATCGCGCCATTGCACAAGAGATGTTTCGCTTAGCCGACGGCTGCATAATGAGTGCTAAAAAAGATGGATTGGTGAATATCGGGGGCTTTTTAGCACTCAATGAGCTCGAGCTGGCCTTACAGTGTCGTACTGTACTCATCATCACCGAGGGCTATGCCACGTATGGTGGCCTGTCGGGGCGCGATATGGAAGCTATGGCTGTAGGATTAGAAGAAGTGTTTGACCCTGACTATTTGCATTATCGCATTGCGAGCACTGCCTACTTGGGCAATAAGCTCTACGAATTGGGTGTACCTATCGTGCGCCCGGTAGGAGGACATGCCGTATATGTCGATGCGCAAGCGTGCTATCCACACATTCCACCAGCGCAGTATCCAGGCCAGGCGCTGGCTTGCAATTTGTATATAGAAGGGGGTATCCGCTGTTGTGAAATCGGATCAGTGATGTTCGGCAAATACGATGAGTCTGGTAAACTCATTCCAGCTCCTATGGAACTGGTACGTCTGGCCATCCCACGCCGCGTGTATACGCAAAGCCACATCGATTACGTGATTGCTACCTTTGCCGAACTCATGCAGCACCGCGAGGCAGCACGTGGCCTGCGTATCACTTACGAACCACCTTTTTTGCGCCATTTCACTGCTCGATTTGAACCACTATAAGTCTTTTTTGCCGAAAGGCAATGTACAGGCCAAGCGAATCGCATTGGGGCCGAATCGCTCGCGAATGCAGTCCATTTGCCTGAGTAATTGCATGGAGATACGCGCATCCGCAAACAGTTCTAATTGGTTGTGAGCGTATGCCAACTCCCCAAACCGTACACCCAATAAACGCACTTGCTGCTTTGGCCGATACAACTGCTCGAACAGTTCGTGCACGTGGCTAATCAGCGTGGAATCATGTGCGGTATGGGCTATTTTTCGCTGATGAGTACAAGTGCGAAAATCGGCATATCGAATCTTGACACAGACAAGCGCTGTGTGTTGCGCTCGGCGGCGCAGCTCCCAAGCCAGCTTGACAACCATCTCGGTGAGGCGTGCGCGCAGCCAACGCACCTCATGAGTATCATATGCAAAAGTACTCTCCGTACTTATGCTTTTGCGCTCGTGCCGCGGCTGCACAGGGGTATCGTCAAGCCCATTGGCCTTGCGCCACAAGAACAGGCCACGCCGCCCAAAACGGCGTTCGAGTAAAGCGCGCGGCATTTGCGCCAGCCTACCCACCCGCTTTATCCCCATCTGCGCAAGGCGCTCATAGGTAGCACGCCCCACACCTGGTAGCTCGCGCACCGACAACGGCGCGAGAAATTGGCGCTCTGTACCCGCCTCAATGAAGCGTTGCCCATTGGGCTTAGCCTGGTTTGTCCCCACCTTCGCCACGAGCTTGTTGGTAGCTAAAGCCTGCGATAGGGGCAATCCCGTCTCGCGCACGATGAGCTGTCGCAAGGCCGTAGCCCACTTCCAACAACCCACGTAGCGATCCATGCCCGTAAGATCCACGTAAAACTCGTCGATGCTGGCCTTTTCAAACAACGGCGCCTCCTCCGCAATAATTTCCGAAACCATGCCCGAGTATTTAGAGTAGAGAGCCATGTTGCCACGCACGACAACGGCATCAGGACAACGCTGCAAGGCCATACGCATGGGCATGGCAGCGTGAATGCCAAATTTTCGCGCTTCATAACTGCACGAGGCCACTACAGCCCGACTACCATTCCCCCCAACAATTACAGGCTTGCCTCTAAGTGATGAATTGCGCAATTGCTCTACCGAAGCAAAAAAGGCATCGAGATCTATGTGCAATACGGCTCGATCAAACATAACAAAACGGATATAAACAAAAAGATTCAAACAAAAATACGCAACAATTTAACTTTACCACACCTTGTCCAAAAGATAAAGTGCATGGCTTGCTCACCCATCCCATTCACTTTTTCCATTACAGTACAGAGCTGTACCCCCTTCAACCCGTGCAAGTGCAAAGACGATATAATGGATGCCCTTCAGCGTAGTAGCTATACACAAATCGGTTATATAGCACATCGCCCGATCCGATATTTCTCAATAGCGACTACATCATTTGATCGCGCCATATATTTTTACGGAGGCAAAACTTGTTCATGTCAAGCAAACTCGACACACCAATCACCTATCTCAAAGGGGTAGGCCCCAAAAAAGCCGAACTGCTGCAACAGGAGCTAGGCATATACACCTGGCGCGATCTGCTCTACCACTATCCCTTTCGGTATGTGGATAAGACGCGCTTTACCCCGATTGGGCAGCTACATGCCGACAGTGGCGAGGTCTTGGTGCGTGGGATACTGCGTCGGCTCGAGACGGTAGGTAGCGGTAGCAAGAAGCGACTGGTAGGCCGCTTGCGCGACCAAACAGGCGTCATTGAGCTAGTGTGGTTCAAGGGGCTTCAATGGATAGAACGGCACTTGGTCGTAGGGCAAGAATACGTTGTATTTGGCCGCATCAATACTTTTAAAAGGCAGCTCAACATACCGCATCCCGAAATGGAGCCACTGCGCCCTGACAATGCAGAGGCCATGCGGACGATGGCACCCGTTTACTCCAGCACAGATAAGCTCAACCAGCGCCGACTGGACCAACGCGAACGACGGCGCATCGTCGAGCAATTGCTCGATCAGCTTACCACAGCTGATGTACCCGAAATTCTTCCGCCCTGGCTCACGGCCCAATTCAACTTTCCTTCCCGATTGGTTGCCTTTCGGCAAATTCACTTTCCGCGCAATGAGGAAGAGTTGGCAGCAGCACGGCGACGCCTCAAATTCGAAGAGTTATTTTTCATGCAATTGCGCCTACTCCAGCTCAAACATTTGCGCAAGCGCCGGCTCAAGGGCTTTCTCTTCGAGCGGGTAAGTACGTATTTCATGCGCTTCTACCAAGAAAAATTGCCCTTTGAGCTCACCGAGGCGCAAAAACGAGTAGTTCGCGAGATACGGCGCGACCTGGGCTCAGGTAGCCAAATGAACCGCTTGCTACAAGGTGATGTAGGCAGTGGCAAGACCATTGTCGCGCTGCTGAGCATGCTACTGGCACTCGACAATGGCTATCAAGCCTGCCTTATGGCACCCACTGAGATTTTAGCCACACAGCACTACCACAGCATCAGCAACTACCTACAAGGCATAGGGTTGGAGGTAGCCTTTTTGTCAGGTAGTGTCAAGGGCAAACAACGCCAAGAGATTTTGGAAGGCTTGCGCCAAGGGCACATCCACATCGTCATTGGCACCCATGCACTTATCGAGCCCCAAGTGACTTTTCACAAATTGGGCCTAGCGATCATAGACGAGCAGCACCGCTTCGGCGTCAAGCAACGCGCTGCACTGTGGAAAAAGAGCACACCGTACCCACCCCACATCTTAGTGATGACGGCTACGCCCATCCCCCGTACACTGGCCATGACACTCTATGGTGATCTAGATGTATCCATCATCGATGAGCTACCTCCTGGGCGCAAGCCCGTCACTACCTGGCATCGCACCGAGCGCCAGCGCGATGCCGTATACGACTTTATGCGCAAACAGATTGCACAGGGTCGGCAAGTGTACGTCGTCTATCCACTCATTGAGGAGAGCGAAAAGCTGGACTTGCTCAACCTCGAGCAAGGCTACGAAGCCATACGCCGATCTTTTCCTCCCCCCCATTACCAAATTAGCGTGGTACATGGCCGCATGAATGCAGCTGACAAAGAGTTCGAGATGCAGCGCTTTGCACGAGGTGAGACGCACATCATGGTAGCCACTACTGTGATTGAAGTGGGCGTCAACGTGCCCAATGCCACAGTAATGCTCATCGAGCATGCTGAACGTTTTGGCCTATCCCAACTGCATCAATTGCGTGGACGCGTCGGACGAGGAGCCGACCAGTCGTATTGTATCCTCATGACAGGGTACAAGCTCACGCGCGAAAGCCGTCAGCGCATCCAAGTCATGTGTCAGACAAATGATGGGTTCAAAATTGCCGAAGCTGATTTGCGATTGCGTGGCCCTGGCAATATGGAAGGTACGCAACAAAGCGGCATCTTGCAACTGCGATTGGCCGACCTGTCGCAAGACGGCGCCATGCTCCAAAAAGCTCGTCAAATAGCTGCACTTATTGTCGAAAAAGATCCTCACTTCCAGTTGCCCGAACATCATATGCTGCACAGACACTTGCAAGAAGAATGCAAAGAATATAAAGGATGGGGACTAATCAGCTGATCACCGTACAAACAGCTATACATCAACATAATTATACACCAAGAAAAAACAATGCGATTTTTTGAAAATCGGAATCTTCCCCGTAAAAAGATTAAAGCATGCAAAAAAAAGCACGCAGAAGCTTGGCCGTTTGCATGCAATAACCCAACTTAGGCCTTATCATTGGACAATGAAAAAGAATACTTGTTGGTGAGATATGGTGTCAAACACCATTTTTTTAACCGGTCTCAAAGAGGCCGGTTATTTTTTACACATTACTTTAGCAGCAAAATACCGATTATGCCCTTCAATTATTACGCCGTGCCTACACACACCCAGACCCAAATTTTCGATCGCATCGAACGCATGATAGGCCAACTAGGGCTGCGCATCATCGCACAGGATCGCCAGCGGCCTTGGGGTGGTTTTTTCGTGATCGACGAAACCCAAACGCCGCTTTTTCTACAACAATGGTTTCCACACATTCCCATTACTCAATTTGCCGAAGGGCAAAAGCTAAGTCCTAAAATCCTGGTTGTCGCCCCACACAAGCGCCTCTCATGGCAATATCATCATCGCCGAGCTGAGCTATGGCGCGTACTGGAAGGACCTGTAGGCATCGTGACCAGCTATACCGACGAAGAAGAACCCATGCAACTGCTCGAAGTAGGGCAGATGATTGAGCTGGCATGTGGCCAACGACATAGGCTCGTAGGGCTCGATAATTGGGGCGTGCTGGCAGAAATCTGGCAACATACTGACCCAGATAATCCCTCCGACGAATACGACATTGTACGCCTACAAGACGACTTTGGCAGAAAATGAGGCACGTCTTGTGCAGATCACATCTTAATGGTCTTGTAGCTACTTCATGACTTATACGCGCCAATTGTCTCAACCAATTAATCCAGCTTTTTTGCCTTCGGGCGAAAAGTACTTTTAGCTACCTACAAACGCAAATGGCTTTACCATTGCCATCACCATCTGTGGGGCATCCAAGGCATATTAGAGTGACGCAAGTAGCTGATTGTTTGCTCAATCCATTACAAACTCATAAAGTATATGGAGCGCACCGCACTTTCGAAATTGACACCCAAAAGCTCTATCGTGCAACGCGCAATGGTGAAATATGGTGTAGAATCCATTCTAAACGTGCCCATAGATGACCTGCCCGACCTGAAGCGCTGGCGCCAACTCATTATCGCCATATAGCAAAAGACTCAAGAGACACGCCTGAAAATCTCCATGCTTTATGGATTTGACGCCATCCATGGCTGCAAGTACATCCAGGGCGCCATGCTTTTTCCCCTACTGTCCTCATTAGCTACCACTTAGGAACCACAGTGGGCTCAGCAAGTGGCTGGAATTACCGCCTATGAAGCGCGTACCGCTGGCATTGCCTGGAATTGTTCACCAATCATAAATGTAGGATGTCCCCAAGTGGCCGTGCTTGTGGGTGAGTTTTGGCGAGGATAAATCCGCACCGACGATGCCTGCACGATTTTCAAAAGATTATCCTTGCCCCAGGTAAAACGCAACAGCTCACCTTTCATATCCTCATCAAGGCACAAAATGAATGGGTAGTAGAACCTGGTACATTCACAGTGGAAGTAGTAGGTGGCTTGCAGCAAAGTTTTGAGGTACAACAAATTTTAATCTCAAACAAAAAGGAAAGTGCACTTACTCATCGAGGGCTTTGTGCACTTTCCACTTTATTGTTTTCAAAAAAGGCCTCTCAATGGCCACCAGGTAAAGCCTGAAAAGCGTGGATCACCTGCATAAACGCTGAATCATCACGCACCTGTGGCCACAAGTCGAACAACACAGCATGCATACTATAGTCTTGCTCCAATGCCTCGCGTAAAAGATATTGAGCTTCCTCTCTACGGCCCAAGGCATACAGACAAGCCACACGCCCATAAAGTAAAGGTGCTCCACAGGTGTTGAGCTCGGCTTCTTCAATTACTTCCAAAGCTCGCGTAGCTTGACCCGAGTCAAGCAGAAAGCTCACATAGCGCAACCAACACCGCAGATCTTCTGGCGCCATTTCGATAGCAGCTTCATACCAATGCTGTGCCTCCTTGAGCTGATCCAAATGATAACATGCCTCAGCCATGCTAAGCGCATAGGCTTCGTGCCGACTGTTGATCTTAATGGCCTCTATGTAAAAATGACGGGCTTTATGCCAAAAGCCTTCAGCTGCATAGCATTCCCCCAACAGATAGTACAATTCATCGCACGTATCCATAGGCTCTGCCTCTATAGCCGACTCTAAAAAGCAGCGAGCCGCAGAAAGATGATCCAAAGCAAAATAACAGCGCGCTATGCCCACCAATACTTCTTGTGTAGTACCAAAGTGATCGATGTAGTCTTGATACACACGCAATGCCTGATGGTGCTTGTTCAGCTGGCTCAACAGCTCTGCATATTCCAAATATGCATCAGCAATTCGTTCATTGCACACAATGGTAAAATCGTAGGCTTCCAATGCTTTGTCGTATTGCCCTTCCGCCACACACAAGTTGGCCAGACAATACCACGCACGGGCTGCATAGGGATCTTCATCGAGTATGTGCTCGAAGAGCTCCACAGCCAGATCTTGTGTCTGCATCAGCTCGCTAGTCAGCCACAAGTACTTATAGGCATCTTCATGGCGCGTGTCGAGCAACAAGCAATTGCGAAAAGCCTCTATAGCTGAAGCATACTCACCCAGGCTGTGCCATACCAACCCTTCCAAGTAATACAGCACTGCCATTTGCTGCGGATGAGGCGAAAAGCCCTTTTGCCGTGCAATCACGCCAAGGGCCTTGTCGTGCTGCTCCAGCTGTATATGGGCTTTAACCAATTGCGCACAAAGCGCTGCATCCTGTATGCCCAACATACGAGCTTGCTCAGCCTCTTGCACTACATCTTCAGCTAGCCCTAAGGCATTCAACGCTGTGCAGGCATACGTATACCATTCGGCACGATAAGGAAACTGCTCTTTGGCATATTCGGTCACCTCCAAGACCCGTTCAAACATCTCTTGGCGCTCGTAGTAAGCCAATAAAAGACGATATGACGCTTCGTCAGAAAGATGGACCTGCCCGATTTCTGCCATTTCTTCATAACGCGTAACCAGCTCCATCATAGCAGGTGTTTGCTTGCGAATACCCATAGCTGTTGTTTAATCAGGAACGGTTAAAAATAGGAGGTTTATTCTGGGTTAGATGCCACCTTTTGTTAAGCGAGTCAATCGACTGAATAAATGGCTGTTTTCGTCGAGTGAGTGGATAGTGTTTCATAAGTGTTTGATTATTTCAGAATATATTCACGGATAACCCAAAACCACAAACATGGATCTTATATAAAGATTTATTTAAGTACAAACAATAAAGATAAATTTTGCCTCCATGCTATTTATGCTCATTCATACGTACACGCTTCGCCAATCGTTACTTTTTTCTCTTCAATTTCTTGTATAGAGCTAACCCCGTCCAGGTCAGCGGCTGCTGAGTGGGCGTAGGCATACTGACGAGCCACACTCCTAAAAAAATAAGTATTCCAGCTACTACTTTGGGCCAAGCCAGTAAATCCTTTCCCAACATCAACGCAATGGCAGTGGCCAATACCGGCTGAAGATACACGTAAATACCTACAACTGTTGGAGTAACAGATCGCATGGCCCATACATTGAGCAGATAAGCCAACACCGTAGTACAGCACAACACATATGCGATAGCTAACCAAACGTGGAGGGTAAATGTCTGCCATGCTGTCTGTTTTAGCTGGGGTATCCCAAAAGGCAATACACCTATGCTACCTATGAGAAAAACCCACTTTACTACTGTTAGCGGATGGTAACGCTTGAGTAACGGCTTGACCAACACCAAGTACAACCCATAGGAAGAAGCATTAATCAACACCAGTAAATCACCTAACCATCCGTATTTATTAAATGCAAATTTTTTGCCATACATCACTAGGATCACTGCACCGGCCATGCCAAAGATGATTCCGGCTACTTTTTTCCAGTGAATGGATTCATTGAGTAGCAATGCGGAGGCAATAAGCACCAATACGGGCGTCATAGTCATGATCAAAGAGGCATTGATAGGCGTAGTGTAGTCCAACCCAATGAAAAATAGCGACTGGTTGAGCGCTACACCAAAAAGCCCGCACAACAAAAGCCGCCCAATATCTTCCCGATATACTCGTTGCTTGACCCACCATCCATGCAGCAGGCTAAAGGCCAAACTACCAGCCAATACACGCAAACTAATAAATGCCATTGGATGCAGGTAGTCATCGTCCAATACCACCTTAGCCACGCTATAGTTACCACCATATATGAGCGCTACGATAAAAAGTGCCACATGAGCCCTCAGCAAGTTGTTTCGCACTGCGTATAACTATTTTTTCAAAAAAGTAGGCATTAAACCAATACTTATGCCTGCCGTAACACAGAACACCTGTTCTGAAAGGCACATCGTACAAGATAGCGGCTCAAAATACGCGCTTATCATCCACCATCCCCAATGCATATTCCTTCATACAGTACTTCCCCTATTATTTTTATTGTAGGTGCCTTTGTTTACCTAAAGGCACATCAAATTGTACCTTGATTTACTACACTATAGCTCAGATCCATTGCTATCTTTGGCCTCGCTTCGCACGTAAACACCGACTTTCGGATCATTGTAAGCCTCACGCATAAGTGAACAAGCCCATTATCGATCTCATAATACCCGCATGGAATGAAGAGCACGCCATAGGGCAAGTGCTCCAAGAGGTGCCGCGCCAGTGGGTGCGAGAGATTATCGTAGCTGATAATGGCAGTGCCGACCAGACTGCTGCCGTAGCGCGCAGCCATGGTGCTACTGTCGTACTTGAAACGCGTCAGGGCTATGGCAGTGCTTGTTTGCGCGCCATTCAACATATTGCTGCCCGCCCCATCACCGCTCATCCTGATATTGTCGTGTTCATGGATGCAGACTACGCTGACTATCCCGAAGAGCTCCCCCTAGTGGTAAAGCCCATTATTGAAGATGACTATGACTTGGTCATTGGTTCCCGTGCGTTGGGCGAGCTCGAACCGGGCGCCATGATGCCTCAACAGATATTTGGCAACTGGCTAGCTACTACACTCATACGGCTTATATATGGCTATCACTTCACCGATCTGGGCCCTTTTCGCGCCATCAAATGGGATAAGCTCTTGTCCCTGGGCATGGAAGATCCCGATTACGGATGGACAGTAGAGATGCAAGTGCGTGCTGCCAAGGCAGGATTGCGTTGTACAGAGGTACCCGTGCGCTATCGAAAGCGCATTGGTGTTAGTAAAGTATCGGGCACGTTAAAAGGCACACTGTTGGCCGGACACAAAATCTTGTGGACGATATTCAAGCTACTCTGAGGCCTTAGTGACACAACACAAAACTTAGAATGGAAGCGCTGATCCAATTTTTATATTACCTCACAGTGATCATCTATACGCTTACTCTGGGATACATCACGCTTTTTTGCCTTATGCAATTGCATCTCCTTTTTCTGTATCGAAAGAAAAGGCCACATGTACCCCCTCCATCACCACCTGTACAATGGCCTAAAGTGACCATCCAATTGCCTATCTACAATGAACTTTTCGTAGTTGAGAGGTTGCTGGATCGCATAGTACACATCGACTACCCTCGCGAACAATTGGAAATTCAAGTACTTGATGACTCAACCGATGAAACAGTAGATCTCATCGCAGGAAAGGTGGCACAATATCAACAAGCTGGCATTCCCATAATACACCTCCGTCGTGAATCGCGAAAAGGCTTCAAAGCAGGTGCACTCCAATACGGATTGGAAAAGGCTCAAGGACAGTTTATCGCCATTTTCGATGCCGACTTCCTACCTCGACCAGATTTTCTAAAGCGCACCATCCCCTATTTCAACAACCCCAAGATAGGTGTAGTCCAAACGCGATGGGAACATCTCAACGAGACGTACAGTCTTATCACCCGACTACAAGCGCTTCAGCTCAACGTCCACTTTAGTATAGAACAAACGGGGCGGCGTTTGGGCAATTATCTCCTCCAGTTCAACGGCACTGCAGGCGTGTGGCGCCGTCAAGCCATTGAAGATGCGGGTGGCTGGCAATCTGATACACTCACTGAAGACCTCGACCTGAGTATTAGGGCACAGCTACGCGGATGGAAAATTCACTACTTAGAGGAGATAGGTGCGCCTGCCGAACTGCCCGTGGAGATGAACAGCCTCAAATCTCAGCAATACCGCTGGATGAAAGGCGGTGCTGAGACAGCAAAAAAAATGCTGCCACAAATTTGGCGCGCACCACTACCGCTGCTCAAGAAATTGCATGCCACTGGTCACCTACTGGCCAGCAGTATCTTCGTTTTCGTCTTTTTGATAGGCGTATGTAGCGTACCTATGCTGTTTGCCATCAATGAATTGAGCATCAATGCCAATTGGTATACTTTTTTTCTCATAGGATGGCTCAGTATCGTTGCCGTGTATTACGTGGGCAATGTACAGGCAGAATTTCAAAAAGGTCCTTATCTAAAACGCGTACTTAAGTTTATCGCCCTTTTTCCACTGTTTCTATCGCTAAGTATGGGGTTATCCTTGCACAACACCATTGCAGTACTTCAGGGGTACTGGGGCAAGCGAACGCCTTTTGTCCGTACACCCAAACTCGGCATTCGCTCCGTAAGCGAGTCATTGCGCAATCGCACGCGCTACTTGCAATGGCGCATCTCATGGCTTACCTTTTTCGAGGGGCTACTAGCACTGTATTTCTTAGGGGCACTGATAGTAGGCATCGTCCAACATCAAACTACTTTTATCCTGTTACACTTCATGTTATTGGTAGGTTACGGATCCATATGCTACCTTACTATTCGACATCTAAAAGTTTGAGCATTTTGGGTACGGCTCAGGCCAACTTAGACAACTGCCGCAATAAGCCCTCCATTCCATGATTGCGCAGCTGCACTAAAGCCTTTTCCGCCTCCTTCTTGCGCCGATAAGGCCCCGCCATAAGCCGATACACCGTTTTGCCACTGAGCGAAGCAATCTGGACCACTGCACCTATACGCAATAGTTGCTGCAAACGCGCTGCCTGCTTCAAGACATTAGCATAAGAGGCAAATACACCCACCTGCACAGCCCATCCCTGTGGAGGTTGTATCTCAACAGCAAAACGGAACAGACCCTCAGCTTGAATATTGGGTGTCGACGCTACTCGCGTAGGTGCTTGAGCAACATCGCGCCGGCGCAATGCTTCAGCCACTGCCCTATCAGCATTGACACGCCCATAGCCATAGCGCCTCGAATGCCCATTGACATATTCAGAAGGATCACCAATTTTATCTGCTGTGTCGCGCAAAATGGCCTTGACCTCCGAAGCACGCAACTCCGGATTGGCCGACAATATCAACGCACACACACCTGCCACCAGAGGGCATGCAGCTGAAGTACCACCAAAGTGCTTGTAGTGATCCCCCCGAGCGATGCCATCATAGTAGTAACGGAAAGCACCCTGCATATTCCGGTTGCCTCGATCCCAAGACGCACGTGCCGCTAAGACAGGCCACTCCCCACTAGAAGGTGCACAGATCCACACCTCTGGCCCTCTATTGGAGTAGGGGGCATGCCGATCACTACTGGTAGAAGCTGCTACGGCTATCACATCGGGATGAGCCGCATAGTAATTGATGTATTCGAGGTTTTCATTACCCACAGCAAATACGATGACGCATCCTTTACTATTGCGTCCCTTTCGCGCAGCATATGCAATGGCTTCCTCTTTTAAAGGACTCAAGGCAAAAGCCGGATCGGTAGTGCCCCAACTACACAAAATGATATCGGCTCCTTGATCGGCACAATAGCGAAACATGGCTTCGGTAGTGCGCAGCCCAAACGTAGGACCATGTACAGGCATCCATCGAGCTCGCGGTGCTACCCCAACTATACCTTGCCCATTTGTGG
>JALSGS010000005.1 GCA_026982695.1 Saprospiraceae bacterium | reverse complement strand
CGCTGATCGTCGGCGGCGTGTTGTCAATCACCTTGATGATCTGAGTGCCCGTCTGAGCCCATCCAAATGGATCGTCGTCGCACCAGTTCAGCACCGTCCACGTGCGCACAATCTTGTAGCATGCATCTGCTACTACTGGGTAGTACACATCTTCGTACGAAATCGCTATCAACTCGCACGTCTCGTTGAATATCGTCGGCTCACCAAAATCTGGCGCTGGCTGACCCGGCTCACATATTGCCGTAATGTCGGCAGGGAACGTTACAGTCCAATCCGATACGTGATATACCGAAATGGTCTGCGTACAGCTAGCCGGTGCATTGAAGCCATCATCTACAGTCCACGTACGCGTAATCGTACCATTGCCACACTGATCGAGGTTCACCGCACAACTGTGTTCCATTTCAAACTCACAGTTGTCATACGCAGTAGGCGAACCAAAGTCAGCAAATGCATCGCAACCAGTGAGGGTATAAGGCACTTCGTACTCATCCCAGTACTTGTCACAAGAGATAGATTTGTTGGGCGGGCAAACAATAACCGGAGGAATCTTGTCGGTTACTTGCACCGTCACCATACAAGTATTATAGTTCAGGATATTCCATCCTTGGGTGAGGAACAAACCAGGCTCACCGTTGCAACCCAGAGTAGGCGAATTCAATGTGGTGAAGTAGTCAGAGGGATCACCATCCAATACCAGCAAGATCACTTGCTGCTCGCCTACTTCATCGCAGCAGAACTCTACCGATGGGTAGTAGCAGCGGTTGTAGATGTCCTGGCTGAACGATGCACCGTTGCCGGTCATCTTGGCTACCAAGAAGTACACATCGCCGCAATTGTCGTAGCTGCCATCATCCAGATCTTCGGCAAACAAGGTGGCGCAGCTACCACCATTGGCGTTGCTGTTGTTAATTGCCAATTCTGTGATTTCATCACATACAGCTACTGGAGGAATCTTGTCATGTACGACAATGTGCAGCGAAGTCTCACTTTCATTGCCACAAGCATCAAATGCGCGATAACGCACCCAGTATGCCGCACCATTAGTCAGTGGATCATTGTCATGCAATGGTACATCCCAGAACCAACCACCGTTCGAGTTGATGGACTGGAGCAAGGTAGTGTTGTCCTCCGTCCACAACTCGGTAATCCAGCTATCAATTGAGCTGCAATTATCACCAAATGCTTGTGCTGGAGGCACTTCGATGTGGCCACTGCACACTGCATACGGATCAGCAGCAGGCGCGCTCGCTTGGTAAGAGTAGATATCCAGGTGCGTAGCTGTCACCTGCATGGGCAGCATTGCAGGATCGAGTGGATTGGCAATATCTGGGCCTTGCTCGTCGAGCACCTTCACCAGCTGAATCACTTCCTGCTCTTCGCCAGCACACCAGTCGATGCACAGCCACTTGCGACGCACCTTGAAGGTACCCTCGCAGATGGGGATAGTCACCTCATCGCTAATCGTACAGGAAATGTCGCACAAAGTGTTGTCTGAACCAACGCCCACTCCATCAATTGTTGGTTCTCCTGCGCCATTAACTGTGGGGGCGATGATGCTCGGGTTGGCTGCATAATCGTTACAGCTAACCGTTACATCAGCAGGAAATTCTACATCGGCCAAAGTAGGACGACTAATCGTGATCGTCTGCACACAAGAAGCGGAGTTACCACTTTGGTCAGTAGCCGTCCAGGTGCGCACAATCGTACCTGCAGGGCCACCACAGTCTCCTGTAGACTCATCTTCTGTATACTCCACTACTACCGGACCACATGCATCTACAGGGCTAATTGCTGCCAGGTTCCCTGCGTCTATGTACAAGGTAACGGCATTGATGGTACCACCATCTAATCCAAATCCATCAGTGACGGTGAAAGTCCATGTGCCATTGGGGTTCTCGCCATCGAAGGTAGAAAGTGGCGGAAGGCCTACTACTGAGAACAAGTCCAGGTTCTCTCCCGAAGAGTTGTAGTCAGCACACAAATTGGAAGGTGTACCTTCGTCGTCGGCAATGAAGAACAAGTTGTCCGTACTGCCGCAATATCCATTCCACAAGATAATCGTCGTACCTGCAGGGCTCGTGAGTGTGATGGTTAGGTCACCCACCCACGTATGCGTAATATCAATACCTACATTGATATCCTGGATCACAGAGTTGGGATGCAAACTCACATCGATGGTTTCTGTATAAGTGCCTGGGTTCACATCATCGATCACCGTACCAGGCTGAATACCTATTACTTGCACACCTGACTGTGCGGGGATTGGTGCCTCGGGAATCTCTTCCACACAAGATACGACCAGATCCTGGCATTCAATCACTGGTGGAATCTTGTCCTCCACGGTGATGCTGCTCCAGCATACATTGCCTGTTTCGGGATCTACTACTTTGACTGTCCAAGTACTCCCAATAAAGCTGCCATCAACCACATTACCCGAAGGCAGCGGCGCACCCGTGGCATCTACTACCATAACGATGTAGTCGTCATAGCAACCATAGGGGCCACCTTCTAGGATGTCGTCGGCACCAATAGTAGCCTGGCACTCTTCATCCAAAGACACTTGCACGTGATCGTTGCAAACAAGTTGTGTCACAGGGTTGGGATACTCATTCACTGTGATAGTAAAGCAATAGGTAGTAGTAAGCCCCGCTGCATCAGTTGCTTCAAAGCAGTTGGTAGTAGTTCCTCGAGGGAATTCACTACCCGAGGCCAAACCCGATGTTTGCGTCACTGGCAGATCTGTAGTCAATATGTTGTAATAGATCGTGCCGTTCCACGTACGTGGCGTAAACGTCGTTCCGAAGGGGAAGGCCACGCCTCTACCCTGAGAAGCATCGATGAGCAAAGTGCCATCTGTGTAGGTATTGCTACCATTGGTGTAGGCAATTGCAAAGGCGTTGTCTGCAGTTACATATATTCCCTTGCTTTCACCCGGATCCAAGACCAAGCCACCTATAGGCAGTGGTGTCGGGCTATTAGCACCCGTAGAAGTCACTGTCATGTTCCCCAACAGCTCCCATTCAGCGGGTGCATTTTCCACACCTACATGAGTGGTTGCCGTCTTGGTATAATACACGAACATATTCCACGTACCCGCATTCAAGTTCACATCAAAGCTCGAGATTTGAATGGGCTGTGTACCCGTATTTTCGATGCGGAACATGTTACCCGCCTGACCATTGTTACTCAAAAAAGTAGTAGTCACCGCGCCACCTGGTAGCGGAACAGGGCAGTTGTCTGTAGCCGTCACATCGTAGTTAACCACCGCACTGCATTCTCCTGGACCCAAGTCGATAACCATATCAGCTGGGCCAGTGATCGTCGGTGCCTCTACATCATTAACGATCACATCGATGCTGCAGGTCACCAGCGCACCATTGGCATCGGTAGTCATGAAGGTTACGGTAGTAGTACCTACCGGATAAAAATCAGAAGCATCGTCAGTGCCATTGTAGTCATTAGTAACCACTGGGGCACCACCACTACCTTCTAATACGATATTATCAAAGCCTGCTGCCCAGGCCCAACCACCTTCGTCATCATAGCCAAAGCGAATGGCAAAGTCGGGGTTTGCATAGGGCGTCACATCATAGGCGACCACAGAGCCTTGATCATCTGTATCGGCAAAGAGGATGTTCACCCATGTGGTACCATCCCAGACATCGACATAGGTAGCACCATCAGCACCAAACGCTTCATTTTGCCAATCAAAGCTGAGCAATACCGTACCATAGCCCGTGATATCCATAGCAGGTGTCACTACAAAACCAATGCCGAGGTTGTTAAAGTCATCGTCATTGATTTCCAATCGATTACCCGAAAAATTGGGATTATCTGCCCCACCATCTACATCCAGCGAATTGAAATAAATGCCGTTGCCGTCAGTAGCTCCATCACTACTCGCACCAGAATAGCCACTTGTGGGGTCACCTGTGCCATCATCGATGGCCCAGCCAGCGGGCATTACACCTGCAGTAAAGTCTTCTTCCAAAATCGGCGAGAAGGAAGTACACCCCGCTCCCGACACATCGGGATTCGTAATGGTGATCTGCGCGCCACACTGTCCCGGATCGTTATCTACTTCAATCACGCCGGGCCCCGTCAGCTCGGGGATATTGTCGCAAAGCAAGTCACACTGAGGCGGGCCTGCCACAAAAGACGTACCACCTAGAGCCGTAGCCACGGGTGCACCCCCACCGGCTGGCGCACCACCCAAGTTGCAGGGAGTAATACATCCTGGAAATGGACAAGGATCTGGCACAGTCGATGGAATGATATTACCCGTCCATGGCTGGCCATTCACACTACCATCTTCGGTAGCATCCACTTGGACAGTAGCACCATTCCAGCCATCACCAAAGCTGTCGTATGCGACAAACTCGTAGGTATCACCATTGGTCACACAAACAGGCACTGTGGAATTGGGAGTGAATGAACCAGTTGCCTCACAGGCCTCTACCAGGCCCGTCGTCGTATTGACCAGCTCCCAACCGATTTCAGTGTTCCAGCTCCCTGAGCCGAAAGTGATGGTAATCTCACTTTGACCCACAGGGCACTGGGCTTGTGCTGTCTGCAGGGTGAAGAGGCCCAAAGCCATGGCCCACCCATACATCAGCCATTTTGTAAAATTCGCTTTTTTCATGAGCTCAAATTTGTTGTTTACTAAATTTCAGATTCATGATATACGCACTATTGCCGCCTTTACATCATCAGGATAAAGGCAAAGGGCGTGGCGCATAAACATCAATTACTGAGCAAAGTCACTACATCTTGCAACACATCATCTGGTAAGACGAGATTGTCCATTTCAGCACATATACCCTGTAAGTAGTCGTAAGTATTGACTACTGCTGCTTCTACCGTGCTGCCATTCTTGATTGTTTTTGCCAATACCCAATAGTAGTCATAGCGTACAGAAAGCGCCGCTTTTTGTGGCTTACTGGACACCGTAGATGTCTGAGTGGCCAGCTGAGCTCGTTCGTCCATCAAGATCGTAATGGCTTCATCTTCGCCCACCCAATTGACATTGGACAGTAATAGAGCTGTGCTTTTGCCCAAGGCAGCAGGCCCTGACAGGGCAGAATTGCCATCCAAGGTTTGGGCTGTAGCTTGCTGCGCGAGCAAGAGGCCCACACCCAGAACGAGTGCTGCCATCAGGCCCTTTGCTACATTCAATCCTTTCATGAGATTAGAATTTGGTTTAAAAAATTTAGTTCTTCAATGATCGACAAACCATTTCATTCCTCTATAGGGGGCCTAAGCCCTATCTTGCTTTATTCTTATAGTGCGTGGTTTTACAAAAGAAAAGGCACCAGCTCGCTCCTCGCAAGGAGCAGGCTGATGCCTCGTTCAGGGTACACACCCCACGATTCCGCCATAGGGCCTGTGTGTGTAAGATTCGTTTTTCACTGATTATAATTTGTTAATAGCGGCACTACGCATCATGCGTGAATTGCTGCTTTTATATACTGCTCGCTCATTTTATTCATTCACTCAAGCACGATCACATACCCTACTTACCACTTCCACTAAGCCCCTCATCTTCCCAAACGGAATCGACGCGGCAACAGACCGAACCCCACGCATACACACAGTAGGAGTAACAAAGCAAAGGCGAGACCTGTCCGTCTGGGATTACAACTTGTTGTCAAACACATTATGGCACGCGCATCCTGTGCCACACACAAAGATAACGACTCTTGGGAAAGTACTCCTACCCTCCTTAGGGTATTTTTACATTTCAAGTAATTATCCCAACTATTGCCTTTCAGAGCGTTTTTGCATTGCAAATACAAATTTAACACACTTTTTCAGATGTCCAAATAAAGTTTTGCAAAAAAATGATAATACAATGAATGGCGAAGAGCAAAACTATCTCACTTTGCCTTCATGAAGGGTAAACCCCTAATTACTCAGTCGCGGACTTGACAAAAAGCGCGCAGGGCACCACCTGAAGACGCAGACCACACCACAGAGCCGCATCCACGCACAGTACTTACGGCGACAGCTCGCGCATCATCGGGCACATAAAAGCCTGTCTGATAAGGCGGCAGGGTCTCCAGGGCATTGCCATTCCAGTACAACACCACGCCCACTCCTGCATCCATGCGTGGCGTGGTGGCATCTGTAGCGTAGAGGTTGCCCACTCCCAGCCATTCGCGCTGGCCATCACCATTCACATCTACAGCTACCACATCCATAAGTGGTGCCCACTGTGCTTGTGGTGGTAGCGGGTGCACGGACCATTGGCCATCACCTGTGTTTTCGAGCCAGCAAGAAGCAAAGGTAGTCGCCTTCAAGTGCAGGGCGTGTTTTAGCTTTTCGCCAAAAATGTCATATACATCAGCAGCTCCAAACTGTGCAAAGGAAGTATAGCGGTTGCGAATGAACTTCAAGCGCTCGGAAAGCTCATCGCGCCCTTTGATGGGATACAATTTCCCATTTTCCCATCGGGCCAATACCACATCGCCGCCGCCACCGCCATCGAAGTCCGCATAAAACACTTCAAGAGGTGTGGTGTCTGTAGGCTGATAGTGGTAATTGAGCCCCATATTGCCAGCCAGCACATCCATATCGCCATCCCCATCGGGATCAAAAGGGTGCAAGGCATACCACCAGCCTTTTAACTGATCGAACCCAAACACTTCGGTACGTGCCACAAAGCGAGCATTTTGATTTTCCCATACACTGATTGGCATCCACTCGCCAGCCACCCACAAGTCCATGTCGCCATCGCCGTCGTGATCGATCCAGGTGGCAGTGCTGACAAGTCCAGCCCATGCTAGTCCTTCTGCAAGCGCTTCAGTGACATCGACAAACCGCCCCCCTTCATTGCGCAACAAGTAAGACCGAGCAGGCTCGGGGTAGTGCTGGGGTACGACACGCCCTCCTACAAAGAGGTCCATGTCGCCATCGCCGTCGAAGTCGCAAGGAGCCACACAAGAGCCACTGGCCTGAATTTTGGGCAAAGCATTTGGGTCTTTGCGCAAGTGCCCCGACCCATCATTGATGTAGAGGCGATCTTGATACATTTCGTATTGGTCAAGGAATTCATTAGAGCCACTTACCACATAGAGATCTAAATCGCCATCGCCATCGGCATCGAATAGCGCCATTCCAGTGTCTTCATGCGCGCTGTCGGCCTCGAAATCGGGTTGCACTTGTGGTCTGAAGCGGCCCTGAGGTGTTTGCAACCACACGTGAGCGGCTTGGCCTGCCGCACCGCCTACCACCAAGTCGTCCAAACCATCACCGTTGAGGTCACCGACTGCTAAATCGGGGCCGCATTCGGAAAAGCGATGGGGAAGTAAGTTTTCATAAGCAAAATCGTCGAAAGGTTGCTCTCGATGTCGATATTGGATGCCCAACTGAGGAGCACACTCCTGCAACCATGGCTTTGACCAGGAAAATCCCTTCCATTGCTCGTGGGCCAGCTCATAAGAGGAAGTGAGGAGGCCAGAATGTGGCAGCTCAGTATGGACATACATGCGCCCATCGGGCCAGATTACTTCTACACGCAAGGGTTTAGCTGTGCCCAACCCAAAATGGGCCAAAGGTTCTGAAGAAGATTGAAATCCGCGCACGGCCATTACTTCGCGATACTGCACACCCTGATCGGTGTACAGATACACTTTCGCATTGATGCCACGTGGGTTGCCCGGTGGGCCTGACAACCGCACACTGAGAAAGGGTGCCTGACGCTCTGCTTGTAGATTGCGATACAGTAACGGCTTTTCATTCAAATTGCCCGTGACCAGGTCTGGATCCCCATCATTGTCCAAATCGGCATATACGATGCTATTGGAAAAACCCGTATGCGCCAAGCCAAAAGCAGTATCCACTCGCTCAAAGGTAAAGTCACCTCGATTGCGGAAAGCGAAGTTGGGCACCGGTGTGGAAGGTACCAGCCCCAACATTTCTTCCAACGTCAGTTTGCCGCCTTTGAGCGACGCCAACCGGTTGCCATTCCACGTAAAATCGCGGTCGTTCATATCGCGCAAAATACCATTGGCGATATATAGGTCCTGCCAGCCGTCGGCATCCATGTCGAGCCAGAGCACCCCCCAGCTCCAATCGGTCTTTTCCACTCCTGCCCATTCTGCTATGTCGGAAAAGTAGCCATGCCCTCGATTGAGGTGCAAGGCATTTTGCATGTACTGGTGATGTACGCCAGCTTTAATAAGTGCTTCAAAGCGCCGCAAAGGCATAGGCAAGATATTCAGCTCGGTGCGCATGTGAGTTTCAGGGAGCATCTCCACTACGATGAGATCTGGTAACAAGTCGTTGTTTACATCACCTACATCTACTCCCATAGAGCTGAATGCCACGTGGCGAAAGCCCTCCTTGAGGCGCTCCTCAAAGGTGCCATCACCTCGATTGATATACAGAAAGTCCTCAATCTCAAAGTCATTGGCCACATAGATATCTGGTTTACCATCCAAGTTCAAGTCGGTAGCCAACACGCCCAAGCCATAGGCCCAATTGCTGATACCTGCCTCATGGCTCACATCCGTAAAAAAGCCATTGCCGTCATTTTGGTACAGGCGGTCAGAAGCATAGGCATGTTCTTGTGGCGGATTGAACTTGAGGCTCCGAAGTAGCTCTACAGGATATTCAAATCCAGCACGGGGATGATTGACAACGTAGCAATCCAGATCACCGTCCCCGTCATAGTCGAAAAATACACTTTGTACGGACAGGCCTGTGTCGGCCAGGCCTCGTGCCTGACCTTCTTCTTTGAAAGTGCCATCACCCTGATTCACAAATAGCAAATTGGCTGAAAGCGCGGCCCCTTGCGTGTTGCCTCTTCGCAACACGTAGATGTCTAACCATCCATCCCCATTGACATCTGCCATTACCACACCTGCTTTCCATCCACCTACATGCGCCAGTCCAGAAGATAGTGTAACATCGCGAAAATGCCATCCTCCCTCGTTGAGGTACAGCCGATCTTGCTCGAGATTGGAAACAAAGTACAAGTCGACCCAACCATCGCGGTTGACATCGCCTGCCGCTATGCCCCCACCCGAGTACACATAGGCATTGTTAAGCATATTGTTTTCATAAGTTTCAATCACGCGATTGATAAAATGCACGCCGCTCACTGAAGCTGGTACGGCTTCAAACCATGGTCCATTTTGCTCACGACTCGTCTCTATAGGTTGGTTACATCCCACCCACAAGCCAAGTACTAGGCCCATGAGTGCACCACGCCTCATTAATAACCTGTATGAAAAACACATAACAAATTTATTTGCAATAAAAACACACTTGAGACTTGATATACTCGAGTACATAGGCCCTACGAGCAGGACTACCGCATAATTCCCCAAAACAGAGCGATGAAATAACACGCAATACAAACACCTTACCTTATTGCAAGATAGTCAAAAAAGCATATTTTAGCTTTAATTCATTTTCGTTTAAATTGTGCGAGCCGTGAAATACATCGACCTTCTGAACAAAATCACATGCTGCCTGCTGTTGGTGAGTAGCTTTAGCTGTCAGCAAGAGCCCATAGGGCAAACTCCGAAAAAACATTCAGTGAGTCCTTCTCCCCTTTTTGAACTAGTTTCTGCAGTACACAGCGGCATCGACTTTAAAAACGAACTGATCGAAGATGTGCGGACCAACTACAACGTGTTGTCGTACGAATATTACTTTAATGGCGGAGGAGTAGCTGTGGGCGATATCAACAACGATGGTTTGCCCGACCTGTGCTTCACGGGCAATACTGCCCCCAACAAGCTGTATTTGAACAAAGGCAATTTCCAATTTGAAGACGTCACTGATCAAGCCGGCATCAATCCGCCAAACAAGCACTGGGCTACAGGCGCCGTATTTGTGGACATCAACGACGACGGATGGCAAGATCTCTACATCTGTCAGGCCGGCCCAGAAAACGATCCAGACTTGCGCCGAAACCTGTTATTTATCAACAATGGTGATGGCACTTTTCGAGAAGAAGCCCACAAATGGGGCCTCGACGACGGCAACCGCAGCGTGCAAGCCGCCTTCTTCGACTACGACAAAGACGGCGACTTGGATTGCTTCGTCATGAACCACAGCAAGTACTTTCAAACGATCTTGGCCGCTGTATTCGAGGACTTAACACGCAAGCAAGCACTGGAAGAAGCCAGTAGCCACCTCTACCGCAACGACAATGGCCATTTCAAACGTGTGACCGAAGAGGCAGGCTTGTTGCGCTACGGCTATGGGTTGGGGCTTGTCGTGAATGATCTCAATGGTGATGGCTGGACCGACATTTATCAAGCCAATGACTACTCTGTACCCGACTTCATGTGGATTAACAATGGTGATGGCACCTTTACCGACAAGACTAAACAGATGACCCAACAGATATCTTTCTACGGTATGGGCTGCGATGTAGCTGACTACGACAATGATGCCTTACCAGATATCGCAGTAGTGGACATGGCGGCCGACGATCACTTCCGCGACAAAACCCTTATGGCCTCTATGGATACTGAAGGTTTTTGGTACTTCGTCAATAAACGCGGCTACCAGTATGCCTATATGTTTAACTCCTTGCAGCACAACAACGGCAATGGCACTTTCAGCAATTTGGCCAGCCTAGCCGACGTATTGCGCACCGATTGGAGTTGGGCAGTCCTTTTTGCCGACTTTGACTTAGATGGCTGGAAAGACATCTTCGTCACTAATGGCTACCGCCGCTATGCACGGGACAACGACTTTCGCAACTTGATGGCAGCAAAAAGATCCGAATACGGCGGTACAATCCCCCTTGAGTTGCGACCACAGCTCTACGAGCAAATGCCCGAAATCCCATTGCCCAATGTGATGTTCCACAACAAAGGAGATCTCACCTTTGAAAAGGTACAAGCCCAATGGGGGCTCGCACAACCCTCCTATTCCAATGGAGCAGCTTGGGCCGATCTGGATCGGGACGGCGATTTAGATCTGGTGGTCAACAATCTCGATCAGGAAGCCTTCGTGTATCGCAACAAAGCCGTTGAGCAGCAAAAAGGGCACTTTTTATCCATACACCTGAAAGGTAAGCCTGCAGAAGTGCTCAATACCCGCATCACCATTCACACAGCTCATGGCAAGCAGTATTGGGAATATCACCCCGTACGCGGATATCAGTCCTGTATGGGACAAGAAGTACACTT
This sequence comes from Saprospiraceae bacterium, assembly GCA_026982695.1. GTDB lineage: Bacteria > Bacteroidota > Bacteroidia > Chitinophagales > Saprospiraceae > WFYJ01. Next base: position 17,523 of record JALSGS010000005.1, on the reverse strand, counting down.
CGGGCTTGGCCCTGATGCACGGGTCGAAGCAATCGACATTTTCTGGCCCGACGGCAAATACAGCCGCCTGGAGCAAGTCGATGCCGATCAAATTTTGACAATTCGCCGCGGTCAGCTGCCCGAAACATCCCCACCTAGCCCTCAAGCCCAACCTCTTGCCTTCGAAAAAGTCAACCCCGCTACATTGGGCATCCAGTTTCGGCATATCGAAAACTTCTTCGACGACTTCACCGTACAAGTCTTGCTACCACACAAGCAATCTACCTTAGGCCCCAGGCTAGCCGTCGCCGATGTCAACAACGATGGCTTAAAAGATTTTTTCATCGGAGGAGCAGGCAATCAAAGTGGGCAGCTCTACCTCCAACAAACTGCCGGCACATTCGCACTGGCAGCACAACAGCCATGGAGTGCCGACGCCACTTCTGAAGATATGCAGCCGCTGTTTTTTGACCCCAATCAAAATGGCGATGTGGATCTCTATATAGTGAGTGGTGGTGGAGCCGAATATCCCGAAGGCAGCGCTGCGCTGCAAGACCGCTTCTATGCCAATGTAGGGCAAGGCACTTTTTTCAAAACGCGCAATGCATTGCCACAAATGTTCCACAGTGGTGCTACTGCCGTTGCTGCCGACTTCGACGGCGATGGAGATGAAGACCTTTTCGTCGGGGGGCAAGCCATACCTGGCCACTATCCCTTCCCCGAACGCAGCTACATTTTGCGCAACGATGGCAAGACCTTTGTAGACGTCACGGCTTCGTTCGCACCCGAACTGCTCGAGCCAGGCATCGTGACCGATGCCATTGTGACGGACTTCAACAACGATGATATGCCCGACTTGATCGTCGTAGGCGAATGGATGCCTGTGCTTTGCCTACAAAATGAAGGTGGCCATCGACTCAAAGATGTCTCAGTCACCTTGGGCACACACCAGCTCAAGGGTTGGTGGTATAGCATAGCCCAAGCCGATATCGACAATGATGGTGATACCGATTATATCTTGGGCAACTTGGGCCTCAATTCCAAGTTCAGCACTAGTCACCAAAAGCCCCTATACGTTTTTGCTGGCGACTTCGACCACACAGGCACTACAGACATCGTCCTGACCAAAGAATACAAGGGCAAACTCGTACCTACCCGTGGGCGCCAGTGCTCTTCAGAGCAAATGCCCTTTATTAAGGAAAAATTCCCCACTTATCGAGATTTTGCCCTTGCCAGTGTGAACGACATCCTAGGTAAAGAGGGACTAGAGGAAGCATTACATCTTGAAGTCAACGAATTCGGCTCGGGTATCCTGCGCAATGAAGATGGCCAACTCTTGTTTGAACGCTTACCCAATTTGGCACAAGCTGCACCTATCAATGGCATTATCGCCGAAGACCTCGATGGAGATGGATGGATCGATCTCATCGTGGCAGGTAATAAATACCACACGGAAGTGGAGACACCGCGATACGATGCCGGCACGGGACTGATTTTGCTCAACGACGGCACAGGACACTTTACGGCCTTGCCTCCGTGGCGCACGGGATTCTTCGTACCAGGCAACGTGAAAGATCTGGCCCTCATCCCTACCGCTAAGGGGAAGCTCGTCCTTGTAGCCAATAATGACGGCCCACTAGAAGTGTTTCGCTTAGCTCGCCCTGAGGCCCTGCGCGCTATCCTGCAGTGACTGCATAGCCCTTCCAAAAAGGGAAAACCGGTACCTACTCGCATGAGGTACCGGTTTCTTGTAATCGGTTCGGGACCCTATGACCAACTCTTTTAATGCTATTCTACGACAAGCATACGACGCGTAGCTATAAACGTTCCAGCTTGCAACTGATAGGTATAGACACCCGCTACTGGTAGCTCATCGCGCTGCAAACGCCACTCATTATACCCTTTATTGGCCATTTCTGTGCGTTGCCATACGACTCGTCCTTGCAAATCGCGCACAGTAAGCGTAGCCGTACCTGCTCGCTCCAACTCAAAGCCAATGAAGGTTTCTTGCCCAAAAGGATTGGGGCGATTGGCATACAGCTTATTGTTGCTCTGTAGGCCATCTCCTCTCTCCGTCCATTCGAGCGCCAGCAGATTGCCATCCAGATCATAAGCAATACTTGGCGTGGGCCGCATGCCCAAGTCGATCCATTGCGCCGGCGCTGCATCCTCTTTTGCGCGCAAGCGCAGTACAAATAGCAAAGTGCCTTTCGGCAAATGCACCCCTTGTACCTGATGCCAACTCCAGGTAATCAACCCTTCATGCATAAAGGTGAAGCCAAAATGATCGGAAGACATGCCAGGCAAACCAGCAGGTTCAATATCTTCAAGTGCTAAGACATCAGTATCGAACTGTAGCGTACCCTGTAACGCACTCACATCGGCTTGCGTAGCCAACACAATTGGAATACGCACTTCTTGCCCTTTCACCAAAGGTACTGAGATGGCAGATAACTGTAACACTTCACTCTTCGAACGATCTTCACTAGCAGCCCACTGGTTAGTCGATGCCGAACCATTCACATCACCTACCTTGATGGCCACAAAATCTACACCCAACTGATCAGTAGTCAAGTTGTTGACGCTATACACTTCAGGAAAGACCTCGGCCCACGGATTGGCGGGGTCAGGGAACTGATAGTGGGCATCGACAAAGCGCCAAGAAGTATTGTTCGGCAAACTGGGCTCTATGAACAGAATCAGCTTGCGCAACGCCACTACGTCGGCCGTAGTGATGGCACCTGAATTATTGGCATCGGCAGCAATGAGCTGATAGGGCGAGTCAAGTGGATCTATTTGCAAGATGTGTTTCTGTATAAGTACCAAATCATAGCTTGTCACTCCATTGAGCGGGTCTGTATCCAAGGTAGGCGAAACTGTGTAGTCGCTGCCTGGGAGGAGATTGGTAAATTGGAAGGTGCCATCTGCTTGGGTAGTAGTCGACGCACCAAATGCACCCGCATTGATTTGAACATGCACATCTTGTACACCTTGACCTTGCTCCGTCTGAATGGCTCCAGCAATACTGGGGTTGTCACCACTACACACCTCCATGTTGTCCTGAACAATGACGTAAGTAAGGCAGAAGTCGGCATTGCCCGACTCGTCTTCTACCCACATGCTCACGATGTTGGTCCCTACCTCCTCACAGGTGAATACATCAGGTGTGACCCACATTTTGAGATCTTGTGCTGCAGTACAGTTGTCATAACTCCCTGCATCGAACAAATCAGGTGTTATTTGGATTATACCACCCCCATTGCCATCGGGCATCAAATCTACTGCGATGCCGTTGACGCAAATTGGCGTGGGTTTTTTACCATCCGCAACTGTCACATTTACCTCACAGGAAGATTGATTGCCACATCCATCTGAAACAGTGAACACGACTTTGTGTTGACCAAAGGGATATTCACCACTGGCATCCGGGCCCGTACCTGCCTGGTCAAAAGTGCCGTCATTGTACAAATCCACCTCAAAACCATAGGCCAGCTCCGGACTGCAATCCGTGGCTTCTATAGGTGCAATAGCGACAAAATCACTTACACAATCTGCATCGATGCTGCTCACTACCACATCTGTGGGGCAAGTCACTACTGGTGCATCGTGGTCCGTAACCTTAAGCACTTGAGTATACTCCCAATATCCACCTGCAGTAGGATTATTGGGGTCAAACTGGCACCAATCCACTACGATCCACTTGCGCAAAATTTTAAAACAAGCTGGTGGCGCAATGGGCAGCACCTGATCTGACCACGTCACAGCTACCAAATCGCATGTACTTTCATTGGTAATAGGCATGGCGTAATTGATAGGTGTACTGGGCAAATTCTGTGGTTCAAGTGGGGCGGCACAGTTCGTCGTCGTATAATCTGCAGGCCACTGGATGTCATCTATAGTAAATGGATCATCATTGACCACCGTGATCACTTGTGTACACTGCGCCGTGCGCCCGCCAGCATCTGTAGCAGTAAAATAGCGATAGATCGTACCTACATTACACGAACTGATGTCCCACACCGAATCGACGCTAAGTGTCACATTGGGACAATTGTCCGAATAATCCGCATAACTAAAGATGCCCAAATCACTTAAATCGGTTCCACAAGGTACTGTCTTGTCAGGTGGGCAGACGATGGTAGGATCTATTTTGTCCTGTACCTGCACTTCCACCATGCAGTCGTTGTAATTGCCGTAGATGTCGTATACCCGCAATACCACCACTACAGTTTGCCCAATATCACAACAGCCAAAAGAAACACGCTCGTCAAAAGGCGTACCTGCAGGCCAACAAGCATCGGGCATGCGCCGCACCTCAAAGTAGTCGATGCCACAATTGTCCTGACTTCCATCGTCAAAGGTCGAAGCATGTACTAACGCAGTACCATCACCAGTCAAAGATACCGTTGTAAACTCATCACATACGGCTACTGGTTCTACGTCATCGACTACTGTGAGTGTGGTACTACACAGCGAAAAATTGCCGCAATCATCTGTAGCTTTATACGTAATCGTGTGGGTACCTATCGGCACCTCATACAGCCAGCCGCCATTGGCATCCACCACTCCATAATCCGACTGAATTTGCACGCTAAAATCCGAACATGCATCTACCACAGTAGCTGGTGGCAGCTGGACATTGGCTGTACAACTGCTACTCAATGTGCCTTCGACAACAGGGGCGGGGCAGGCCAGTTCGGGCGGCGTGGTGTCGACCACCTTGATTACCTGCGTACAAGTCCAAGGGTTAGGTACATTTCCCCCTTGGGGCAAACACCAATCATATACACTCCAGGTGCGCAAAATCTTATAACCGCCTCCGCAAACCTGGAATACTTCATCTTGATATGCACTCACTACTTCGCAGCTCCCACCTGCATCTGGAATAATGGGGTAATACTGCCCATCAATAAAAAGCACGGGGTAACCCGTATAAGCCGGATCTGTAAGTGGCGGATTGGCCCCATTGCACTCCAATTCCACATCATCGGGGCAAAGAGGCGTGTATTGCGCCATGCTCACACGCGCTACAGTAATGCTTTGTATACACGTGTTGCTATATCCTTGCGCATCGATTGCCGTCCATGTACGCATAATGAGTTGCGTGTAGCTCTCTGTACAGTTTCCCACTATCACATCGTCGGTGTACCCTTGCGATACAATTTGCGAACAGTCGTCAAACCACGGTGCTTCTGCATCACCACCTTCCCATATAGGCGTGGGATCTTGCACGCAATACACCGTATCATCTACACAATGATACACAGTAGGTGGCAGCTTGTCTTCAATGTTCAGATAGCCCCAACAACTATTGCCACTATCTGGATGGAGAATTGAATAAAGCAATTGCTGGCCGATATATTCAGCACCTACTGCTGGCGATGAGGGGATGGGAAAGCCATTGGCATCCATCACAGTGATTTCATAATCGCCTGGACACGAAGTCGAATCCTCCAGCACCATGTCAGGCACAATAATCGCCTCACACTGTTCATCTGGCCCCGGCAATGAAATATTCACTTCATCATTACAGGCCAATGTACACTGGGCCTGCACGCTCATACTCAAGGTAGAGAGTGCCCACGCAACGCCACACCACAAGACTGTGTGCACACGCAACGATAAAATTTTTGTTGTTCTTTTCATGGGACAGGTTTTGAATAAGGGTGAATGTTTTCTCATTGTATGTCAAGTATTTTAAAAATAGCAGACAGGTAGGGACAGGCCGGAGGAAGCCATTTCTTCCTCCGGAATCTTCCCTAAAAAAACCTGTCGTATTTTTTCGCATTTCTCCCTACTACGGTGCGACCCGTATAAGACGCCCACTTATCTCCATTGCTGCACTTCGAATCTTGTACAAATACAAGCCCGGCCCCGAAGGCCATCCACGTGCATCCACCTCCCACACCTGGAAGCCTCGTTCCCTGTATGCTGCTTGCCGCGCACACAGACGGCCTTGGGCATCATAAACTTCCAATGTCGTCATACCGCTTTTTGGCAAAAAACCACTCAGTCGGAAAGCTTGTACAAATGGATTAGGCCATGCTTCAACTTGCCATGTATGGCTTTGGCCAAACTGTAACTCCGGTATTACATGCTGAGCTGATGAGGCTTCTGAAAAGTGTCCTATCCAAGCTGCAGCCAAAGTCTTTTGTGAGCCAAAACGCAAGGCTTCCGCCAAACGAATGCGTTTTTTTGCGCGAAAACGCCACTGCCAAAGCACACCTTCCACCGGTAAATCATCTTCATTGACCCAGCACAATGTAACCCACCCCCGATCGGCACCACCATCGTACCAGCATGCATCAGTCAAATTGGGCAATTGTACTGCCTCCCAACCCAGCCACTCTAAAGCAGTTGTGTCAAAGTCAAGCGTCCCTTGGAGGGCTACTAAAGACATTCGTTGGGGCAAGCGCACTGCAACCTCCACTTCTTGCTCTCGCTCAACCCACTTGTCCTCAACCTGCAGTATAAGCTTCTGGACTACCCTGTGCATTACAGAGTTATCTCCCATCTCGCCTCCACCCGGTTGAGTCTGTGCACTGCCATTTACATCGCCCACCTTAATACCGATAAAATCATTGCCCCAGCTGTTTTCGTACAGCTGTTCAATGGAAATCTCTTCAGGGAATGGTACCTCAAAGGGGTTTTGCGGATTGGTAAACTCATAATTCGCATCTACAAAACGCCAAGAGGAATTATTTGGAAACTTATCAATACTGTACAGGATCAATTGGCGTATCTGCACCAAATCTGCCGTCGTAATGCTATTGCTCTTATTTACATCGGCAGCAATTAGCTTGTAAGGTGAATCCAAGGGTTGAATATTCAGTATATGCCTGCGAATCAATACAATATCGAAGGTCGTCACACCATTGAGGTAATCGTTATTCCAAGCTGGCCTAACGGTATAGGCATAACCAGTCGGCAAATTGTTAAACTCATAATAGCCATTGAGGTCTGTATGAATTGCAATGGGTACTCCCCCGCCTAAGCCCACAATCATCTGCGGGAGTGGATCACCTAATTCTGTAGACAACTGCCCTCCAATGCTGGCAATAGGTGCAGCAGGTGGGCATACGCCCAAATTGTCTTGAACTACTACCTGAGTTTGGCAAAAAGCCGTATTTCCAGCCTGATCAGTCACTGAAAGTGTGACAGTACGCGTTCCAATATCCTGGCAAGTGAACGTGTTGGGGCTCACCTGCAATACAAGCTGATCAGATGGTGTACAGTTGTCGTTACTCCCGCCCTCTACCATATCAGGTGTAATGGTGACCAAGCCATTCGTCTGTATCGTAACGGATACGCCGTTATTGCATACAGGAGCAGGAGGCATGGCATCCTCTACAACCACCTGCATAGCACACTGGCTGCTGTTGCCGCATCCATCAAAGGCGGTAAATGTGATGGTATGCACGCCCTTAGGATAGACCCCACTGGCATCGGGGCCTTGCACATCGGCCCATGGCGAATCGTGCTCAATGACAACCTCTTCAGAACAATCCTCAGCTGTTACCACAGGCAACAGTGCATAATCGGCACAATCATTTACATCGATACCTACCACTACCTGCTCGGGGCAATTGAGTTGAGGTGGCACAGTATCGAGCACCCAAATCAATTGGGTGTGTTCCCAAATTCCCGTACCATCGGGATCATTGGGCGAATACGTACACCAATCAATAGCTGCCCACTTGCGTACGATTTTATAACAGGAGGGGTAAGCCGTGTAAAAAGTATAGTCTGTATAGGTCAGCTCAAGCGATTCGCAATCATCACCCGTAATGACTGGTTGGCCAGTGACTTCCGGATCCGTAGCTGCACCACATGCATATGTCGTGTAATCTTCTGGAAAGAGGGCACTAATAGGTGTATCGTCAATTATTTCGATGAGCTGCTGGCAAGAGATGCTGTTGCCACTCCCATCAGTAGTCGTCCAGGTGCGCATCACTGTGCCTAAGCCACAGGGATTTAAATTCACCACATCTGTCCAACTGAGCGAAGCAATATCGCAATTGTCATCGGGCAATGCTTCCCCAGTCAAACCTATATCTTCATAGTCATCGGTACAGCTCAATGTCGCGGTGGGAGGACATACTAATGTAGGTGCCACTTGGTCCAACACCATTACATTGCTCACGCATTGGCTTTGGAGCCCGTGCACATCTACTACCTTGAGCACTACCTGCACCTGTTGGTTCAAATCGGCACAATCAAAGGTGACGTATTCGTCGAATGGACCATCACCACGACGAACAGCCATGTACGCAATGCCGCAATTGTCATAACTGCCATTGTCGAAAGTTGCCGCATATGCCAAAGCCGTTCCATCAGCTTGTAGTGGTACTGCCACGACAATGTCGCATAAAGGCACAGGTGGATCATCATCGATTACTTGTACCTCCATTTCACAAGTAGTACTATTTCCACAAGCGTCTTGTGCTTCATACGTCACTACATAGGTGCCTGCCGGTACGTTGTAATAAGTACCTACGCCGCTTCCCAGCTCCCATGTAGGCGTAGCCACCACTTCGCTACAAGCATCCCAGACTGTTGCCTCAGGCAGTTCCACCGTCCCCACACAAGCTGTAGCATATGTATGCACAACTTGCTTTGGCGGGCAAACAATTTGTGGCGGCTGCGTATCTTCTACCTGGATGATCTGTACATTGATAAGTTGCTCATTCGTACACACATCAAACACAAACCAGGTACGCACGATCTTAAAAGCACCGCCACAAGTAGAGTTGATCTGATCTACATACGTAGCGACAATATCACAGTTGCTACCATTGTCAATGGGATAGCCAAGTACACTTGGTGCTCCAGTTACACTCAAGTCAAAGGGATCATCTACCCCACATGCTAAGGGCGGCGCCACAAAGCCATCTAAATGCGGTGGAAATACGACCATATCGAGTGTAGTGCGCAGCAACCAGAAAGTCTGCACACACGTATCACTCAATCCACTCTGATCAGTAACGATCCAAGTGCGATCCAGTCGAGCGGTGACTAAAGTATCAGCATATGATGCAAAACACGCCAAATCCATGAGCTGATCGGTCCACGACCACTCAAGGGAATCAATAGGAGTGGCATTTTCAAACACCTGGGGGAAGCCCACACTTTCAGGCTCAAGTGGAAAGTGACAATACACAAAACGCTCTGAACAGCTGAGCTGGGGCGCTATAGTATCTATCAGTGTAACGACTGTCTGACAAGCATTTCCAGAAGCTATATCGGTGATGATCACCTCAATAGCTTGCCCCCACAAAGTAGCAGGTAAGGTGTCACCATAGATGTTACCAGCCGTATCTATTGATTCTACCACATAAGGCCCTAAGCAGCTATTAGCAGCCTGTTCCAATATCTGTGCAGGTTGCACTACCGCTACACCCGCCTCATCTATGGCCACCTCTGAATGAGCCACACAAGCCATAAAGCACTGCGCATGCAGGCCGAGCGTACTACTAAGCATAGCCGAAACCAAACCAATAACTACAATGTGGCTCGAAACACGGATGAGTAAATGTGATCTCTTTTTCATAACTACGACAGGTTTATTTACTGCATGCGCCTTCTCGATGCAGTAACACGGGCAGCCCATCCAGCGGGCACAAGGAAGTCATTACCACAACTCATCGGAAGTTGTGCACCATCTAAAAACCAAAACCGTTATCAAAATGGGAAGCCCGGATAGCGGAAGGATCAAATGCCTTCCGGGAAGACGGTACAGGTAAATGTCTGATTACCTACCAGGCTTCTCATAGCATGTCTCACTGCATTTACATTCATGGCAATCATTCTCATAGTGTGTTCAGTGCACCTGTTTATAACGCTTTACACTTTTACCTATATAAAAAACTATGCCATAAATAAAAAACTTATCCACATGCCAAAACACATATGTGTATTCTGCTAATAATTTATTTAGCCCTATCCAAACGCACTTGGGCCACTATGCACTTGCATAGTGGCCCATCTTATCCTCCCTGTTCAATGGCAAATTATCGATAGTCAGTTGTTCAACTAATTAATTAGTCGTATTACCCAAAGAATGATCAAAACGTTTTTTAGCTGGCTCAAATAGGAACTGTACAGTAACTTCATGCGAGCCATTATTGTATTGCTGAAAGCGCTGGAAAGACACATCGTAGGAATAGTACAATCGCATAGCTGAAATTCTCGTACCCAACATCAATCCCACAGCTCCTCCTACTCCACTGCGGTAGCTCAGTCCTGCAATGAGCTTATCGTCAGCAAAGCCACCTACTACATTGAAATCTACCTGGAAAGGCACATTGCGCATCTTGCGCATCATAATAGATGGTTCGATAGTGAAGTTGTAGGCATCAGCCGTAATGCGGTGGCCCAAGGCTATGGCAAAATAGCGAAAGAAAGCTCCTTCAGGCGCTCCCGACTCAATATCACTGATCTTTGCCACAATCAAATTGGGAAACGCCAGGTTAATGTACGTTTGATCATTGAAAAGCGCATAGCCCCCCACGGCTGCATCAAAAATGCGCAGCCCATCCACTGCTTCTTCTACCAAAAAGTCATTGGGCTGATAAAACTGGCCGCTCATCGTCGATTGAGCCAACTTCACTGTGTGGAATTCTGTAGAAAAGCCTATGCCTGCCTTCATTGCCCCTGACTCGAAGCGAAAAGCGTAATTGAGTTGCAAGCGCAGTCGCTGTATAGAGGCAATATTTTCCGAAAGGACATTTAATCCTATACCCAACACTTGGCTCAGCGGACCATCGTAGCCCACAGCGTAGGTTTTCGGTGCGCCGGGAAAACTGGCCCACTGCGTGCGCACATTCATCTGGAGTTTGTGGTTACCCGAAAAGCCTGCTACGGCAGGATTGATCAAAATAGGTGCGATCTGGTAATGGGTAAAAGCTGCCGACTGCTCTTGGCCATAAAGCGCTATAGCCATACCCGTAAAGAATATGCTCAGGGATAAAAGCCGTTTCATGGGTAATAAATTTAATCGATTCATGGGATATGGGTTGTCTTATCGCAAAATGGTAATCGACCCCTTCTTTCTCAAAAGTTGTTGCGTTTGTGGATCCCTATACTCAAACACATAGAAATACCCACCAGGTGGTAATGCTGCACCTCGTTGGTTAGTACCCTTCCAAGTGTTGTCATAGTTCTCTTGGCGATATACGAGCTGTCCCCACCGATTGTAAATCTCGAGTTTGTTCTCGGGAAACTTCTCCAGACAACCAATGATGAATTCTTCATTCAGTCCATCGCCCTGCGGTGTAATGACAGCTCTTACTTCCAGACAGGCATCATCGGGAAAGACTACACCAGAAGCCTCGTCGTAGCAACCCCGTGAATCAGTGACTTCCACAAAATATCGATCTGCTGGCAGATCGGTCAACACACTATCAGTATCACCCGTATGCCAGAAGAAGAAATACGGCCATGTGCCGCCAGTCACTTCTGCCCATGCCCGACCATCATTATTGCCGTTATCAGGTTCTGTTTTTACCGTAACTATTAGAGGATCAGGCTCATTGACTTGTATTCCTTCGCTCTGACGGCAGCCATTCCGATCCGTAACAGTAAGGATGTAATAACCCGAACGAAGATTTTCAACTACACGGGTAGTGCGGTTATTGCTCCATTTGTAATCGTAGAAAGGCAATACCGAACGAGGCACGCCACCCACGACAAGTGCCTCAATGCGTCCATCGCTGGCGTCAAAGCAAGGAACATCATCCACAATAAAATCAATGTTGATTTCCGGGGGCTGAGTCAACGTCAAGCTTTCCACAAAGATACAGCCGTTGGCATCCTGTACAGTAACGGTGTAAGTACCTGCAGCAAGGTTGGTGGCTACGGCCTCAGTATGCCCCGAACTCCACTGGTATTGATAGGGCGGTGTGCCCGCTAACACCATTACTTGTGCTTCGCCATTATTGCCGCCATAACAGCTGACATTAAACCCATTAAAGGATGTGCTGGCTTCTGCCTGAACATCAAGAGGAGAAGTGGCTTCTACCGTGAAGGTTCTGGGCACTGCCATGACGCCGTTCGAGTCTACTACCGTAAGCGTATATGTACCTGCACTCACACCACTCAGTGCACAATCGGACGTAGGGATGATATTGCCATCCGCATCAGTCCAAATACATTCGTAGGGGGGCATGCCACCACTTATTTGCGGTGTAATGGCCCCATCTGTGTCTGTGCTACAGTATACATCATCTATTTCTGCACCGGCAATCCGAAACTCGTCCACACATAGATTATTCACCACAGTAAGGCAGCCATTAGCGTCTTGCACCGTGACGTGATAACATCCCGCCGATAGTCCTTGCGGGTTCTGTCCAGCAAAATTATTGCTCCACATGAAGTGATAGGGCAAAGTCCCACCTTCCACCACGATTTCTATGCGACCATTGGGGCCAGCTTCTGTGGCAGAGAAAACTTGTACACTGCTCACTACCAAGGGATCCGGCGCATCAACCTGCACTTGCTGTGACCAACTATTATTTATGGCATCAGTAATAGATATGACATAAGCATTTGGTGCTAGGTCTGTAATGGTAAGCACATCTCCTTCATTCATCACTGTATAGGTATTAGCACCTACTTGGACCGTATAAGGTGCAGCACCACCACTAATAGTTAGTGTAATGATACCATCAGTAGCATCAGCACAAGTTGCATTAACCACCTGATATTGAGTTACTAAGGGCTGCGTCACCATATAAGGCCCACCTACAGTAGTACACCCCGTAACATTATCCACGATAGTTACCGAGTAGGTACCTTCACACAAGCCCGTATTGGGATTACCACTGCCACTTGACCAATTAAAGGAATAGTTGCCCGAACCACTGCCTACAGTTAGCTCAATACTACCATTACAACTCCCCATATCCTCACCTATACTTACTTGACTAATAAAAGGCGGCTGATTTTCACCCACTAGCAATGATGTAGAAATAGAAGATTGTGGGTTCCCACTATCGGTCACCGTTACACCATAGTTGCCAGGCGCAAGGCCGCAAGGATCCTCCACATTGCCAATGCCCGGATCGCTCCAAGAAAAAGTATAGGGCGGCACACCACCGGCTACATCTAGGTCTACACATCCATTCTCCATACCAGCACAAGCAGGTGTCACCGATGCTACGTTCACACTCAACGGTTGTACCAGCAAAACGGTAAATGACTGCTCGACGCTACAACTGCATCCATCTGTAATCACTACAGTATAAGTGCCTGCACTAAGACCAGAAATATCTTCCGTAGTTGCAGTAAAACCGTTGGGTCCCGTCCAAGCATATAGGTAGGCACCACACCCACCTGTTACTGTTAAGCCAATCGCACCATCATTACCAGGAGGAATATGTTCGTTGGACACACTGGCTTGCACGGAAATTGCAGGTGTCTCGAATATCTCTATCTGGCTGACCGAGGTGCACTGCATCCCATCAGCAATGGTCACGGTATAAGTACCTCCTGTCAGGCCTGTTTGTACAGCTGCGCCTTGAACAATACCTGGTGCTGGGTTCCATTGGTAAGTCCACGGACCACCATTACCCCCTGAAGGCATCAAGGCAATAGAGCCTGTGGCCTCACCAGCACAGGTTACATGCTGAACTTGAGCATTATCCTGAATAGGCGGAGGTGCCGTTACATTGTACATATCGGTAAATATTTCTGTACCGCTGGTAACAGTTACTGCATATGTACCACTACTCAAGTTGGAAATAGTTACACTATTGCCCAGAGGGCCATTAGGCCCTTGCCACATATAGGTATAGCTACCTGTACCACCACTGGCTGTAAGCGTAATTGCACCGTCACTACCTCCAGGGCAACTCACATTATCTATCTGTGCGGATACACTCAAAGGGTTGGTATCACAGGGGATATCTATTACGCCTGTCAAAAACACAGGGTCGAGGAATTCTCCATTTACATTCGTGATCTCTACCGAAGTGGGATCACCATCAAAACTAAAAGTTGAAGAATTCCCGCAATCAGCTATCAAATTGAAACACACCTGATAGATCACCGTCCCATCAGTCACTGATATACCTGTAATATTGTTATCCAACCAAGAAAGCGTGAGTGTACCTTGCCCAGCTGCCGAAGTTCCAAAATTTGAAGCACTTAAAAATGGTAAATTGAAGTTGGTAACAGAAACAAATTCAACAACTGCAGGGTCAAAATGCATAGAATATTGCATGCTCACTACATCTGTGAAGTTGACTACAGATACATCTACACACACCTGATCGCCCATAGCACCTGAAACATCAGAAGCAGCTATGACGAAATCATCCGGCCCCACTACCTGGGTAATGCTAATCATTCCGTTCTGGAATGTGGGCGTCAAAAATTGCCCCTGACTGTTCGTGACCTCTATCAATGTGGGTTGATCGCCAAAGGCGAAAACCGTACTCGATCCACCACTGCCCACTAAGTTGAAACACACCTGATAGATCACCGTCCCATCCGGAACCGTCACCCCCGTCACGTTCGGATCTACCCACGACAAACTCAACGTCCCTGAACCAGCACCAAAGTTCCCAGCCGTCAACCCATTCAAATTCATCCCTTGTACACCTACGTATTCCGCTACCAATGGATCCCACGTCATCGAATACTGTAGGCTCACTATATCCGTAAACCCACTTACCGATACGTCTACACACACCTGATCGCCCACATTACCACTTACACTGCTCGCACTGATCGTCAAACCACTCGGACCACCACCGCCATTGCCATTAATGCTAATCATTCCGTTCTGGAATGTGGGCGTCAAAAATTGCCCCTGACTGTTCGTGACCTCTATCAATGTGGGTTGATCGCCAAAGGCGAAAACCGTACTCGATCCACCACTGCCCACTAAGTTGAAACACACCTGATAGATCACCGTCCCATCCGGAACCGTCACCCCCGTCACGTTCGGATCTACCCACGACAAACTCAACGTCCCTGAACCAGCACCAAAGTTCCCAGCCGTCAACCCATTCAAATTCATCCCTTGTACACCTACGTATTCCGCTACCAATGGATCCCACGTCATCGAATACTGTAGGCTCACTATATCCGTAAACCCACTTACCGATACGTCTACACACACCTGATCGCCCACATTACCACTTACACTGCTCGCACTGATCGTCAAACCACTCGGACCACCACCGCCATTGCCATTAATGCTAATCATTCCGTTCTGGAATGTGGGCGTCAAAAATTGCCCCTGACTGTTCGTGACCTCTATCAATGTGGGTTGATCGCCAAAGGCGAAAACCGTACTCGATCCACCACTGCCCACTAAGTTGAAACACACCTGATAGATCACCGTCCCATCCGGAACCGTCACCCCCGTCACGTTCGGATCTACCCACGACAAACTCAACGTCCCTGAACCAGCACCAAAGTTCCCAGCCGTCAACCCATTCAAATTCATCCCTTGTACACCTACGTATTCCGCTACCAGCGGATCCCACGTCATCGAATACTGTAGGCTCACTATATCCGTAAACCCACTTACCGATACGTCTACACACACCTGATCGCCCACATTACCACTTACACTGCTCGCACTGATCGTCAAACCACTCGAACCACCACCGCCATTGCCACCAGATCCACCTCCATTACCCCCTGTACCACCGCCATTGGGCGCACCACCGCCGTTCACCATTGAGGGCACCACATTCAGCCCCACGTTATTAAAGCTAGCATCTAATACCTCGATGGACACAGGATCGCCAGTAATGGTTACATCAGTACCTATTGAGGCATCCAGAACTTTAAAGCGGATTGAATAGATCACGGTGCCATTGGCAAGGGTCACTCCACTCACATTGGGATCTAACCAGCTAAGGGTAAGTGCACCTTGAGCAGCATTATTAGTACCAAAATTGCCAGTAGAAAGCCCAGATAAATTGCCCGGCAATACTACTTCTTGAAATTCGATAGCGGCAGGATTCCAATTAGTCGAATATTGCATCGAGACAATACCTACAAAGTCATTCACTACGACATCAAGCGTAATGATATCGCCGTTGGGGGCAGTGACTATTTGAGGTTGAAAAGTCAATGTAGGTTGTGCGATAAGTCCATAGGACAATACCAAGCCTACAGCGAGTGCCACAAGCTGTTTCATATGTTCGGAATTTGGGATAAATAATTTCAACTATGGGACATAGATCAACTTTCTGATCATAGTACTTTCTTTGCCTATATGCAGGTAAAGATAATAGGTACCTGCAGTGGATAAATACGCACTACTTATATTGATTTGCCACTCACCCTCTACTCGTTGTTGAGGGGCTTGATAGCAAAGTTTGCCACGATTATCCCTTATTTCCCAAGATACCAATTGAGCAGTTGGAAAAGAAAACTGCATCAAACAGAAATCCGAAAACGGATTGGGCCATATATCGGATTTTAGTTGAAAAAAGGGCTCATTTGTATTGACTACATTTCCTATTAACACGAGGCCATTATGCACTTCTACTCCTAAAATTTCATTTCCATCTGTGACTTCAATAAGTGTAGGTGCATTGACAATTTGTACCTCAGAGGCCACATCTTGTTGAGCAATCACCTGAAAGGTGACAGAAAAGATAGCTGCTGAATCCGGTAAGGTTTCACCTGAAAGGGACTCATCGATCCAGGCAAAAGTTAAAATGCCTTGATCGGTCTGGACCAACCCAAAATCGTTAACATCCAAAGAGTTCAAATTAAAGTTACCTACCGACTGGAAAGCAAGATGGGTAGAATCCCATTTTAAGGTGAATTGCATGCCTTTGACATTCGAAAAATTGGCCACTAACACTGGGATCTCTACTACTTGACCCAATTCGGCATGCACTTGAGGCAAGATGAGTTTTACCTGGCTAAAGGCAACAGAAAGGCTACACAGCCATAATAGCCAGGAAACAGAAAGGGCTAGGGATGATATAGGACATGTTTTTTTCATAGTAAAAAACATAATACAAGTAGTTTGCCAAGGTAGGCAATTCAGTCCTCATGTGCATGTTTGTCAGGGAAATTTGTATGCAGCCCCACTAAAAAAATATAAACAAGAGGAATATTAGCTTGAAATATGCCCCCAGAGAGGCCAGCTCTCCAGGGGCACACATTTTACTTATTCAAACCAACTCGTAAAGAGAGTTGAGTTATCACTCGACAATGATCATCTTCTTAGTAGCTGTCTCGGCAGCAGTTTCGAGCGTATAGTACAACACTCCTGCTTGACCAAGATCCTCGCTGTCTACACGTACTTCGTTGTAACCTTTACCGAAGGTACCATCGATCACCTTCAAGACTTTACCAGCTACATCCTGGATCATCAGCTTAGCATAGCCAGCTTCAGGCAGGTTGAAACCAATGATGGTTTCGCCATTGAAGGGGTTGGGCGTGTTCTGGTACAGCGCGAAGCCTTGTGTAGCCACTTGACCGTCGAACGTCAAGGCCACATCCAGCAGCTCGCCGTGCTTGTTGTACGCCTCAGCCTTCGTGTAGCGCGAACCTACACTGAGCAGATCG
>JALSGS010000004.1 GCA_026982695.1 Saprospiraceae bacterium | reverse complement strand
ACTCAAAAAACTTCTCAAAAAGGTGTTCAGTTTATCAAAAGAAGCAAAGTAACCAGAGGTGATCTGTAGATTATTCGCATATTGTATCGGGAGTTGTTTTGGCTCTTATTTAGCTACAATACACTGAATTTCAGCAATTTGCAATACAATCAACTCCCACTTTTTTTACCCCTTTTTTAACCCCCGAAACTTGAGTGAATAAGCAACATGCCTACTCAATAAGTTACATGCAGATTGTGAAGAATAGAGTTACATTCGTACATGTACATCCGGGCCATAGCCCGTATAAGCTTTACCGGGCTATGACCGATGAGGCTGTGTGTAGCAAATAATCAAGTAGGTGTTTGTGTGCCGCCGCTATTGGGGTAAGTCGTCTATGGGTATCACTTCTACCCATTGGCCAGCGAGACGTGCCGCTATTTCGGGTTGGTACATTGCTTCACAAAATGGGCCGGGTAAATAGAAACGCCCTGCATAGGTAGCTTGCAGGCGTGTGGTAAATACTAGTTGAGCATGTGGGCGCCAGTGTGTAAAGAAGGTATGGATGCGATCGTCGCGTTTTTCTCGATATGTGATACGTGCTTGTCTTTGTGCATCGTGGTTGTCGGGTGTTTGGATCAGCTCCCAGCCAGAAGGGAAGACCTGTCGGAGGGCCATGTCGTTGAGGATGCTCGTGTCATCTGAGGTGGCTTGTATGCCGACATGGCAGTAGAAGGTCGTACCTTGGGGTATACGTGTGGGTTGAATGTACTGGCCCGATTCGTCAGTGAACCAGGTCGATAGCTGGATTTGGTTTTGCTGTGGGCGCTCTTGCCCAGTTAGAGGCTGAGCGCGTTGCAACAGGCGGACAAACAGCGCCTCGTGTCCGGTATTGCGCAACTCGATTTGATGCACCTTATCGGGGGGAGCGAGCTGGATGATCATGGTACCTTTGTTGAGCTCGACTTGATGTAGCTGGCCGTCTATGGTAAGCGTTGCCTGGGCATTTTCCCCTGGTGGCAGTGGCCATCGATTCAGGTATTTGGCAGCTGCCAGGGTAGTCCATGCTGCACTATGCGTAGAGAGCCATGGGCTCCCTTCAATGGCTTGTGCGAGTTGCTGCCAGCTGTGCCAAGCACGTGCCTTGTCTCCTACGAGTGCGAAAGCTTCCAAGTAAAGTGCCAGATCTCGTGCGGGTGCTCCAAAGGTAGCAGACCATGCATCGTCAGGATTAGACTGTGGCGTATGGCTTACCAACAGTTGTTGGGCCACATGGTGTTGGCTACACAGGGCGTAAGCAGCAGCAAGACGAGTGCGGGCCAAGGCGGGTAGCTTTTTTTGCTGTCGCAAAAAGTTCATACTGCCCAAGTCGGGCTGTCCGGCCAAGGCCAACAGGTAGAGTCGGTAGGCCTGGATGAGGGGTTGATCAGTGGTGCGCGCGCGGGCATCGCGCCTGACGTGTTGGAGCCACTTGTCGAGTACACTAGGCAATACAGCCATCCCATGGCGCTGCGCTTCGATGAGAAAGTGGCCTGCCCACAGATCTCCCCAGCTGTGCAATTGGGTACTACCTGGCCACATGGCAAATCCACCTGAGGGCAGCTGCATGCGGGTGAGCCGCTCGATGGCATGTAGTACATTGAGGTGGCATTGGGTTAACTGCGTCCGGCTCATGGCGACAATCTTCGGCAAAAAGAGCTGTACCATGCCTGCCGAAGCTGTCTGTTCGGCACAGCCATACGGATACTGGACCAAATACTCCAGCTGTCGCGCTAAGTCGATAGGGGGTAAGCTACTTAGTTCGAGTAGCTGGGTGCGTGTGCCGGGCATGCCCCAGGGGGCAAAGGTTTTTTGCCAGCTTTGCCCTGCATCAACTATTACCTTGTGTACATCGAGTTGAGCAGACAGCGGATTGCGGACTTCTATTTCTATTTCGTGCTGAGCTTGCTGGCCGTTGGCTGAAGCTTCTATGGTGAAATAGGCAATGCCTACTCGATCTGCGCGTACTTCGATAGGGATGTACAAGGTATGTTCTTGAGGGGGCTGTACGCCAAAAGTCTGCTTGGGCACATCGATCCGCACCAAGCCAGTTTGTTCGTGCACTTTTAACTGCACTTGCTGTAAGTGGGAAGCCATGGCAAAAACCGTGACGGGCATCAAGAGTTTTTCGCCAGGTCCTAGCACGCGAGGCAAGGTACCCAGCACCATGAGGGGCTTGCGCACGGGGCGGGTAGCTTCAGCTTGTCCAAATGCACCTTGCCCATTGGTGGCTACTACCATGATGCGTACCGAGCCGACGTAATTGGGGATTTTGACTTGATGTTGTACTACTTGTCCTGCATCGAGATGGAATGGGCCGAGCACGCGTACTACTGGCTTGAAGCGGTTGGCTCGAGCCTTAGGCCTAAGGGGTTGAAGCTCGCCATCGCCACCGATGGCCAGAATGCGGTCGAACTGGCCATTCCAAGCGCCTGCCACTTGGTCATAGATGTCCCAGGTGGTTACGCCCAAGGCTTCGCGGCTGTAGAAGGCCTTATGTGGATTAGGTGTGCGGAAGGCCGTGAGGTCGAGTAGGCCTTCATCAACGATTGCGAGTGTATACCCCATAGCGCGTCCTTTGGCTTCTCTGATGGTGATATTCACTGGGCTTTCGGGCTCCAGCGTTTGCGGTAGCGAGATCAGGGGCTGGAGATGAGTGTTCGGGTCGCGCACTTCGATGGCCGTAACGCCGTATAAGCGCATGGGCAAGTCGTTAGTAGTTTGTATGTGTGGCTGGATGAGCATGGCTGAAATGTAGACTGTAGGGCTCATCTGAGGGGTGGTGGTAAAGGTGATCACGTTATCGCCCTTTTGAGCCTGCTGCCAAAACGATTGGATCACTCCACTGCCATTTTCCAGACTGATGAAGATGCGGCCATTGTCGGGGGCAGGTACGGTTACTTGTACCTCTTCGCCAATTTCATAGTGCTTTTTGTCGGTGCCAAAGACCATCATGGCCGCTTCTTCCTTTTGGACTTGCTCGTCAAGTTGCCAAGAGGACAGATAGAGCATATCGCCTGCACAATGTCCTGAGGTGGGATCGCAGACGCGCACTAGGATACGGCCACTCACATCTGTTTGGATCGTCCATTGGGCACGGCCGTGGGTATCGGTGGTGATTGTAGCCGTTTGGAAGGCTTTTTTGTGGTCGGCAGCAGCAAAGCGCCTTATCTGCTCGTAATCTTCCGACCACCAGTAGTGTCCAACTTGATATAGACCGACTTCCAGCTGACGGTTGGCGATGGGTTTGCCGTAAGGGTCTACAGCGGCCAGTTCGACGGGTACGGCAGTGCCAGCAGCAAAGTACTTCTGTCCATAGCTGTTGTCAGCAATTCGGATGCCTACATAGCTATTGCGCGGATGGTAGTCTTTTTGTAACTGGATGGTGCTAAAGTTACCGCCAGGCTCGAAAGCCCTAATCTGAAAGTCGAGTTCGAGCATGCCGGCAAGGAAGTTGTCTGGTGTAGCAAAGATATGTGATAAGGTAGCCTTGCCTTGCGCATCGGTGTGGCCGTCGAAAATGGTGACGGGCTGATTGTCGTGGCGCAAGCGGGCAGGATCTGTAAATCTAAATTGCTGCCATCCTTCGAATTGGGGTGCTTTGTCGCGGGCGGTGAGCTCAACTACTACGCGTGTACGAGGGGCGGGCGTGCCATGAAGCCACTCTACAGCCAATTGTGCTTGGTGGGGTTCTTGCCAGATGCCCAGAGGCTCTTGACCCAAATCGAGTGCTACCTTGAGCCGGTTAGGTCTGATGGTTTCGATGCGCAATGTTTTGCGGAAGCGGGCTGCACCCACTGTTACGTTCAGATGCCATAGGCCGGTAGGATCATCGGGTTGGGTGGCTAAGTATATCGGATAAATGTGATCAGTGGGTTGAGGCAGCAAGCCCGACCATGCTAGGCGTCCTTGGGGGTCGTGCAATTCGGCTTTTACGGGAAAGTCGTCGGGTAATGGGTTGCGTCGATCGTCGAGTATGAAGTGCAAAAAGAGGCTGTCGCCGGGGCGCCACAGGCCGCGCTCGCCGTAGATGAAGCCTTTGAGTCCTTTAGGCGTAGCGGTGCCCGATACGTCAAATCGGCTCATATTCAGACTTTCTCCTTCGTGAAGGCGCAAATAGCCTACGTCCCCTTGGTAGCGCACGCGCACAAACCAAGGTTCGCCACTGGAAGAGAAGGTAGCTATGCCGTGTTCATTGGTACGGGCAGTAGCTAAGAGGCTTTGTTGTAGGTCGAGTATTTCTACAGTAGCATTTACGAGTGGTTGGGCGCTGGGCAAGTCGGTTGCGATGACGGTAAGCTGACCGTAGCGTCCTTTTTTGGCAATGAGCCCAATGTTGGAGGCCAATACCTGACTGACTGCAAAGTGGTGGGCACCGTAATAAGCAGGCTTGCAGGGCAAGTCGCGATGTGTCCATTCGTAATCGGCATACCAACCGCCGGGGCCAGTCCACCATTCCATGATGCTTTCGTATTGCCCGTCAGTGGGTAGAGGCAACTTATAGGGTGCCAGTGCTTCATCACAGGGATAGGCACTGTGTTGCGGCAAAAAGCCGATGCGCACTTCGTAGATAGCATTGGGGTCAGGCTCGATGAGTTCGCTGAGGTCTACTGCGTAGCGCTTCCATTCAGTAAGGGACGTGGTTGAAGCGTCGTCATTGAGCAAGCGGATCTCCTTTTGTGTTACAATACGACCCACGTATCGCAAGTTGTAGTGTCCGTTCAGGCTGTTTTGCTGCAAAAACTGCAAGACATTGTGGCTGTGGATGCGAAATACTTCTACCACTACGCCTTTGAGCATAATGGCGCGAAAGGGCAGAAGGGTTTGCTCGCCCTTAGGCATGATTACGCCATCGCTCAGTATTTCCACTTGTGGCTTGGGAAGCTCAAAGGTAAGCGAAGTGTGATAGGTGGTGCCCAGTATTTGCCCTTGTGCATCTCGTACAGCTTTATCGATGGTGAGTGTGGCGTGGCCGCGTATCGAACGACGCGGAAAGATTTGTAGTGCGGATCCTTCACGTACTAGATCAATGGGCTCATCTTGGCCAAGGCGCACGAGCCCCTCTAAGGGCTGTTGGGCATCGAGTATATTGGAAAATTGTACTGCCACATAGGCGGGTTGAGAGCGCACTACCACTACAGAGGTGATCACAAAGCGACCTGCCGCAGGTACTTCCAGTGTGCGTTCGATGGGGGCTGCATCAGGTGGATGGAGCTCGATGTGCAGATGATCGTCTGTCTTTTCTGGTCGTTGGATGCCATAGATCACAAAGTAGTGGTGGGTGAGCGCTTCGCTGTGTGTCCATTGTGGGGTTAGCTGTTGGTCTTGCCATACTACTTTAAGTGCTTGTACGACATCGGCCGTATCTGTGGCATCAGAAGTGTGTACGCTACCCTTCAGCGTCATGAGTTGGCCTTCATCGGGTACGAGCTGCAGATCACTCAGCGACCAGCTGAGTGGTCGCGTTTGAAAGCTGAAGGTAAAAGTGCGCAGCGTTTGGTCTATGCTCAGTCCTAACTCGTCGAGGTAGACTGTAGCTGTATAAGTGGTAGCGGGTTGTAGCCATCCGTCGGGCTGAAACACGATCATGGCATTGCCTTGGCGCAGCAAGCGGCCTGCTACAGCAGGAACTATTTCGATAGCAGCATCGGGTAGCACTTCGGGCAATTGGCCCAGGTCGACGAGTGAGTTGTCAAATACCACGGCAATGGATGCATTGCGAGAGATGATGCCATGTGTATAGCTGTTCACTAATGGATGTGAGCTGGCCGTGAGTGGTACAGGAGCAGGGCGATAGGTACAGGCGGTGAGAGCCAGCATTAACCAGAAGCTATTGAGAAGAAATGAACGCATGAGATACCGGTTTTTTGAGCTTAGATCTGGTAGGAATAAGGAATAAATAGTGTGCTAGGTAAATGTACGGGAAAACCACTTGATGTTTGATGGAACTCCAAGAGATGTGATTTCATATCCATTGGATCTATGCGCCTGCTCCAGCTGGTGAACAGCGAGGCTGCCATGCGATAGGAAGATTCACATACTCAAAATCGAATATTTAGGAACCATTTGGCTGCATTTTACATAAAAACTTCTGTTGAATGAATCGTTTTCCTTCACCTTTGGCTGCGCGTATTCATGGGCTCGTAGCTCATTGGAGGGAAATACCGGCAGCGAGGAAAGTTCAGCGCGCCACCTTGGCACAATGGATTGCGCAAAGATTGCATTGTGCTCAAGCTGCTCAGGTCGTGATTATCTGCGCGCACAATGCTCGGCATAGCCATATGGAACAATTGGGGTTGGCAGTAGGGGCATTGTGGTACGAGCTGCAAGGCCTAAAGGTTTGTTCTGGAGGTACGTAAGCTACTGCAGTACATCCCAATGTGATAGCTTCCATACGGTATTTGGGCTTTTCTATCAAGCAGCTAACGCCGTCGCCCAATCCGCATTTTCAGGTGCACTTGCCTGGCCGTAAACTTGAACTTTTTCCAAACAACTCGATGGGCTACCTAATCTGACTACCCATTTTGCGGCACTTATGGTATGTGATGATGCCAATACAGCTTGTCCCATCATGCCTGGCGCAGCGGCGCGCTTTACCATTCCGTACGATGATCCCAAGCGTGCCGATGGCACACCACACGAGGCGATGGTGTACAATGACTGCTTGGCACAAATGGGACGCGAACTGTTATGGGCTATGCATCAGGTACGCATGCGGGTGTCAAGATGATGAAGTCAAGCACTAAGAGCGATCGGATCGCATGGACAATTGTGGTGTCTTTTTGCCAAAAGGCTATCTAAAAATCGACTAAGATGCCCAGTGTAGGCAAGATGCGGCCGGTATCGCTCGAGATGATTTTCACGCGATAGCGTGTAGGGTCGTCGGGGTCGATTACGGGCTGGCCTTGTGCGTCGCGCACTACAGTGAGGTAAGGTAATAGAGGTATACGGGCTGCAGTGGCATTCTGTACATCGAAGTAGGTGGTGAGTGCCCATCGGCGGAAGTGCCATTGCTTGTCGACGCGTAAGTCGAGCTGGTGAAAGGCGGGCAAGCGAGCTTCGTTGAGGCGCGTGTAATCGGGCAATCCTCTTTGGTTGATATCCCACACTTCGCGCCGAGCCGAACGGGCCAGATCGTAGGGCGTCCAAGGACTACCACCAGAAAAGCTGAATCGGGCACCTACTTGCCAGTAGTTGCGTAGTGTGCATCCTATTGCAGCATTGCCAAAGTACCTGTTGTCCCATGCCGAAGGCCGATAGCGACCTGCCTGGTCGGTAAACTGGCTGACTACGTAGCTAAGTGATAGAGACCAAAACCAGCGTTTGTGCAACTTTTGCTTGACTTGTAACTCTAGCCCCCAGCTGCGACCTTGGGCACTCATGTCGGCAGGCTGATTGCCCAAGAGTGCGTAACTGGCATTGGCATTGCCGTAGGCGATAGAGTCGAGCAACAGGAACGGATAGCGATCGTATTTTTTGGCGAAAGCCTCTAACTTGACCGCATAGCCACTCGTAGTGAGGTGTTCTATGCCGATGGCTGCCAGCCTATTGCGCATGTAATCCATTCGATTGCGGTTGAGCAAGTTGCCAGACTCATCGCTGAAGCTGAGCAAAAGATAAGGGGGAAGTTGGTAGTACAGCCCTCCACTGGCATGTACAAACCACTGCGAGGCAAAGCGCCAGCTGGCAGATAGACGGGGCGAAAGCTGACGCAAGGGGTTGGCCATACGCCCATTGTAGTTGTTGCCATCGATTCGCACGCCTAAGAATAGCGACAATTGGTCCTCGATCAGTTTTTGGCCGTAGCCCCCAAAAGCACTATAGCGCGTAAGGCGCAAGCGCCCCACAAAATCAAGCGTATCTATACGACCATCGCGCCAAGTGTACAGTGAATAGTTATCATTGAGTACTTGGTCACTTTCCCAAGCTACGCCATAGTGCCATTGCCTGCCATTGGTGCCAAATATTTTGTGCTCGATGCGCAGGTGGTTTTCAGCTTCTATCGACTTGAAGTCGAGCAATAGATCTTCAGGTCGGTAGCTGTTGCCCCTGTACTTTTGAGCTTCATTTCGGAAAAAGTTGCGGCTGAGGGTTACATTATAGAAACCATTGTCGAGATAGTGCTTGTACACTGCACCACCTGTGTAGAGCCACTGTTTGCCTTCCGGGATATATCCTATATTGTACAGCAATGCATCAGAAGCAGGTGCATCCAAGTTGAGCGTGTACTTGTCGTAAGCACCCAATCCTACAATAGATAGCTCGTTGCGCTCGTCGAAATGGATGATGCTTTTGAGCTGTATGTCAGAATAAAAGGGCAATACGGGCAAGCCAATTGCTTTGAACATGTGTTGGGCAAAGGATTCACGTGCCGAAAAAATGAGAGAGGCTTTGCGGCCAATGGGGCCTTCACCCATCAGGCCGTAATCTGTGGCACCCAATGTAAAGTTGCCACCCCATCGGTCACGGCGCCCTTCGCGCTGGTATACTTCCGTGATGCTACTGAGTGCGTCGCCTTTGCCTATGGGGAAAGCCCCACTGTAAAAGTCGATACCGCGCAACATGCGTATGTTAAGCAGTCCATTAGGCCCACCGCTGGTGCCTTGTACAGTAAAGTGTGTGATAGCGGGAATTTCTACACCATCTAGAAAAAAGCGATTTTCGATGCTGGCACCACCGCGTACGATCGTGCTGTAGCCAAAAGAGGTGCGCGGCACCACTCCCGACAAAGTTTTGATGAAGCGGGAAAGATCGAGCGTCACACCGGGCATGCGCTCTAGCTCGTGTAGCTGGATGCGCTGCAGTGAAATAGGGCGCTCAGCTGATTGGGCAAATGCTGCAGCGCGCACCTCTACAGTACTCAGGCCTAACACCAATGGCTGTAAGTAAAAATCCAAATGCTCAGGACGCGAGCTGGTAAGCGATACCTCGTGCACGATGGCGGATTGGTAACCGGTGTATTGTACTTGCAAATTGTATAGCCCTGGTGGCAGCATGATGCGGTAGTAGCCCGTGCTGTCGGTTATGGCTCCTTGTGTGGTGCCCACCACGCTTACAGTAGCCCAAGGTAAAGGTTCTTTGTTGGTGTAATCGTACACGCGACCTTCCACAATTGCAGATTGAGCAGTCAGTAGCGCTGGTACACACAGCCAGAACAGGCCCAAAGATAAGTGGGCAGATAGAGATAGGGCCATTTTTTTTCGCGAAGCTATCGCATGATCCCAGTGGCTCGTATATAGCTAAGGTCATCTTTTTGCCAGAAAATCGTTTATGCACTAAAGACATAAATGATGCACTACTTATGGTGTACTCCCTCCTTTTTTCCTTTGCTTTGCGCAAAAAAACAGTGCCTGTGCTCATGCGCAATTGTTCAGTGGCTTTTTGGTTAGGTGTCGCCACATTTTTCACCGCAACGGCTCAGACAGACACCGCCCTGACTTTGCCCATGGCTTCTGTAGTGGGCAAACAGCTACAGTGGTTGGGCTTGCCCCAACGAGTGCAATGGCAAGCCGATAGCTTGCAGGGACTAGAACATCTACAAACCTTTTCAGAATACTTGGCCAGTAACCAGGGACTTTTCTTGCGCACCTATAGCCCAGGTGGACTGGCTACACTCACCTGGCGAGGGCTGTCGGCAGCGCATACCGCAGTGTGGTGGAACGGCATGCCCATTGTCAATCCGATGAATGGCGTGCCAGATTTTGCCCTCTTGCCCCTTGGCCTTATGGAGCAAGCCCAACTGATTGCAGGAGGTGCTGCTGCCTTGTATGGTAGTGGTGCCTTGGCTGGTCAGCTCACCATGCACACTACACCTATCGATAGCGCAGGTTGGCATGGTCGGTTGGCCATAGGCCATGGTAGCTTTGGCGCATGGCGTCATGTCGCCCGCTTGTCGCATCGAAAGGGACCTATGGCCTGGGCGGTAGGATGGGCCCGGCACTATGCAGATAATGACTATCCCATCGGGCATAACCGCCGACAACAATGGGCTCGCCTGCGCGTAGCCAACTGGATGGCCGATGTACAATGGCAGCAAGGGCGGAGTACTTGGCATGCCTTCTTGTGGTGGCAGCAAGCCGATCGCCAAATCCCTCCTTCTCTTACCGCTGCGCTTACACATGACGTGCAACAAGACCAAAGCCTCAAAATGGGCTTCCGCTATCAGCAGCGCAGCAGCCGAGGCCTGTGGAAAGCCCTTGTCGCCGTGCAGCGCGATGCCATCCTGTTCTACAATGACTTGGTCGATAGCGCACAGAGCCAAAGTACACGCGCCTTTGTCAATGCAGAAAAACAGTGGATGACCACTACACAGTGGCAATGGCGGGTGGGCACTACCTGGGACTACACCGTTGGAGAGGCCGATGCATATCTCACCCGACCTCAACGCCAAACTTTTGAATTGCTGGCTTCCGCCAAAAAGTCCTGGCCCGGACAGCGTCAAGCACTGTGGTTCAATGCCCGCCTCACTTGGGTGCCTTTGTCTGGTAAACCCGTGCCTTCCGGTACCGCCAACTGGCGCATAGGCCTTTGGCCCAGATGGGCTGCCCACTTGGCCCTGAATCGCAACTTCAGACTGCCCACTTTCAATGACCTGTTTTGGCAAGAAGCTTCGGCTAAGGGCAACCCCGACTTGAAACCCGAAAGAGCAATAGGTGCCGAGGGAACTTTAGAAGGCCCGATGGGTAAACTCACCATCTACCAAATGAAGGTAAATGACTGGATCTTGTGGCAGCCTGTCAATGCTATCTGGCAACCACTCAATGTGCAGGTTGTCTGGACGAGAGGCTTCGACTTCGAATGGCAACATGCCGTTCAATGGCAAGACCAAGTACTCAAAGGACTCGTCCAGCTGCACTTTGTCAGGGCTACTGTCGTACAGCGATACGATCGGACTACTGACCTCATAGGCAAACAACTGATCTATACCCCTCAATGGACGGCACGCTTTCAACTCACCTGGCAACGAAATGCATGGCATGTTCGGCTGTGGCAGCAATTCGTCTCAAAACGATTCACCACCTCTGATAACAACCCCGGCCTAGCAGCACCGCCCGTCTGGCTTACACATCTGGCTTGGCTTTGGCACAAGAAAAGTTGGAGTCTCGAGCTACAAATACAAGATCTATTCGATCGGCGCCCACAGTGGCTTCGCTATCGCCCCTTACCTGGTCGTAGCCTATGGTTGACTGCTACCTATCTATTCTAGGGCATTTATATCGCTAACATAGGTGTGTAATTGTTTCTCGAGATAAGCCAAACACATCATTGTGGGCTATTATGAGATGTGAGAAAATTCCAGCTTTAGGATGTCAACTTGATGATTATCAGGGTTTTTCGTGGAGCCAATGTGAGGGTGGTGCAATTTTAGAATCGATAATCATGTGGTGTATTTGATTTTTTATGTGGTAAAAAGTGGATTTTTGTGGTAAAAAGGGTTTTATTTGCTTTTGAAACGATAAATGAGGATGAATCTGGCAGCTTATGGTCGAGTTTCTCGGCGAATACGAATGCAAGATAGATGGCAAAGGGCGATTGCGCTTGCCGTCTAAGCTGCTGGAACAATTTGGCGAACTGCGTCATCATCCTTTGATTGTCAACCGGGGCCTCGACGGAGGACTGGTCCTGTATCCCGAAGCGGTGTGGAACAAGATTACGCGCGAGCGATTGGGGCATTTGAATATGTTCAACAAGAAGGCGCGCATTTTCATGCGCAAGTGGTATCGCGGTGCTACGCGTTTGCACATTGATGGCAATGACCGCATTTTACTGCCCAAGTCGCTATTGCGTTGGGCTCACATCGAGGGAGAGGTGATATTGCAAGGTGTGGATCAGATGATTGAAGTGTGGAATCCGCAAGAGTGGGAGCGCATGATGGCTGATGAAGATGGCTTTGAGTTCGACACGCTTTCGGAGGAAGTGTTAGGCCATGACCCAATACTTGGCGAGTCAAACACAATGGAATGAGTGCCTATCACGTGCCAGTTTTGGGGCCTGAGTCAATCGAGGCGTTGGCCATACAACCTGAGGGCGTGTATGTGGATGCCACTTTTGGTGGCGGTGGCCATAGTCGGATGATACTCGAGCGATTGGGGCCGCAAGGCAGATTGCTCGCTTTTGATCAGGACGAAGACGCGCTGGCCAATGTACCGGATGATGAGCGCTTGCTGTTTTGCCCGGCCAACTTTAAATATTTGAAGCGCTATATGCGCTACTACAATATCGAAGCGGTGGACGGTATCTTGGCCGATTTGGGCGTATCGTCGCATCAGTTGGACGAAGCCGAACGCGGCTTCTCTTATCGCTTCGATGCACCCCTTGACATGAGAATGAATCGGAGAGAAGGGCCTACAGCTGCTGATTTGCTCAACACCTTGCCCGAAAAGGATATTCAAGGGGTGTTGAGCCAGTACGGTGAAGTGCGCAATGCGCGTACCGTCGCGCAGCAAATTGTGGCTGCTAGAGCGCGCAAGCCCATTGCCACTACAGGCGAGCTGGTGGCGCTGCTCGAGCCTTTGGTTAGAGGGCACAAACCGCGTTATCTGTCGCAGGTGTTTCAGGCCTTGCGCATCGCGGTTAATAGAGAAATGGAGGCATTAAGTCATTTCCTCGAGGAAAGCCTCAATGCCCTGCAAATAGGTGGGCGTCTGGTAGTGATTACTTATCATTCGCTTGAAGATCGGCTCGTCAAGCGCTTTATGCGCACGGGCAACGTAGCAGGGGTGGCTCGACGAGATTTTTACGGCCATGTGTTGCGCCCGATTCGCCCCCTAACCAAAAAACCGATAGTGCCTAAAACAGAGGAAATCCGGCTCAACCCGCGAGCACGCAGTGCGCGCTTGCGCGTAGGAGAAAAAATAGAAATGGTAAAAGAGGAGCTGGATAGGTAAACGTCGTATAGCTCGTAGGGGGTAGCTTTAGTAAAAAAAACGATAGTTAATCGCGTTAGAAGCGAGTTGTTGATGGTAAACAAGAAAAGAAATATCGGCAGGTACACCGAATTGGGCACCCTCATAGCCGAGGTGGTGTTCAATCATCTATCTTTTGTCGTTTTTCTCAGTTTTCTTGGAGCCTTATACATAGCAAATGCCCACCTGGCTCAAAAACAAGTACGCACAATACAAACACTACGTGAGGAGGTTAAGCACCTTCGGCGCGATTATCACGCCCTGAAATCGGAGCTGATGTATCACACGCGCCTTTCGGCCTTGGAGAAACGCGTGGTCTCTTTAGGCTTGCGAAAGCCTATGGAAGAGCCGCAGATCATAGTGATACTGGAAGCTGACTAATAGGGAAATAAGCTAAGTGAATCTGATGGCGATGCAGATACGAAATGAGGTGCTGGCGAGGATGTACGTGATCACTGCAATGGTGGCCCTTGTGACAGTGATCCTTGTGGCACGCACCATACAGATCGGCATCGTGGAGCGCGCACACTGGCGCGAAGAGGGCAAAAAGGAGCGCGTGCGCTTGCGTACTATCGAAGCTGAGCGCGGCAACATCATCGCTGCTGATGGTAGCCTACTGGCCACCTCACTACCGTTCTTTGACATAGGGTTTGACCCAAACTCTACGGCAATGAGTGCTGCCGACTTCGACGCCAATATCGATAGCTTGGCTTATTGCCTGGCTACGTTCGTCGATCCTAGCTTTACACCTGGTGGCTACAAAGCATATCTACTTCAGAAACGCGCAGAAGGTGCACGCTATGTACCCATTAAAAAAGATGTGACCTTCGCCGAAATGCAACGCATCAAGCAATTTCCCTTATTTCGCTTGGGCCGTTATCGCGGAGGCTTAGTGGTGACGCAAAAATACAAGCGGCAGCGACCCTTTGGTTTGTTGGCCCATCGTACCATCGGCTATCTGCGACCGGGGGCTCAGCCCGTAGGGTTGGAAGGTGCCTTCGACGAAGTGTTGCGCGGCAAAGGAGGACAGCAGTACATGATTCGCTTGCCCGAAGGCGTTTGGATGCCATTGGGCGACCTGGCAGAGATAGAGCCTCAAAGTGGTAGCGATGTGCGCACTACGCTCGACATCAACATACAAGACATTACCGAAAATGCCCTGTATCGCGCCATGGAGCGCCATCGAGCTACTTTTGGCGTGGCGATCGTCATGGAGGTGCGCACGGGGGCTATTCGCGCCATTGCCAACCTCAGCCGTACGCGCAAAGGCGAAATTTGGGAGACGTACAACCATGCCATCGGCACGCGCGTAGAACCGGGATCTACTTTTAAACTGGCAGCCATCATGGCCATGCTCGAAGATGGTTGTGTCGACTTGAGCGATTCGGTTGACTTGGAACAAGGACGCGTTGAACTTTTTGACGAAAAGCTCGAAGTGAAAGATGCCGTGCCGCATCAGTACGATACCGTTAGTGTAGCGCGGGCCTTCCAGATCTCTTCCAATGTGGGTATGGTCAAGTTGGCACTGAAATGCTATGGGCAAAAAGGGCAGGCTAAGCGATTTATCAAGCGCTTGAAACAGTTTAACCTCCATTTGCCAATAGGTATTGAAATAGAAGGTGAGCCGCGTCCTTATATAAAAGATCCAGACATTCCTGCTGATGACTGGAGCGGCGCCACGCTACCGTGGATGTCGTTGGGGTACGAATTGTTGCTCACCCCGCTGCAGCTGCTCAATTTCTACAATGCTGTAGCCAACAATGGCAAAATGATGAAGCCATATTTGGTAGAGGAAATCCAGCGATATGGCAAGACTGTACAACACTTTCCGCCGGTAGTGCTTAAGCGAAAGATCGCCTCGAGTGCTACCATAGGCAAAGCACAGCGTTTGCTCAGAGAAGTAGTGGAAAAGGGCACTGCATCCAAATATAAATCGCCTCATTACGCCTTTGCCGGCAAAACAGGCACTACCCAGCTGGACTACCGCCGATTAGACGATCGCACGGAAGTAGGCGGCTATCAGGCTTCTTTTGTGGGGTACTTTCCTGCCGACAACCCGCAGTATAGTTGTATTGTACTGATTAGCCATCCGCGGCAAGGCGGTATTTACGGTAGCCAGGTAGCCTTGCCCGTATTTCGCGAAATTGCTGACAAGATTTACTTCACACAGCTGCAACTCCACCAACCACTCAATAGCCAGCCTAAACCACGACTGCTAGTCCAACAACTACCGGACTACGAAATAGGAGAAAAGCGCATTTTGAAACAACTGCTCGATCAGCTGCAGTTGCCCTATCTGGAACGCACTGATTCGGAATGGGCCGTGCTGCGAGCTGTGCAGACCGATACCTTGCAACTGCTCAAACGACGCATACCCGCAGGCAGTATGGTGCCTAACGTAGTCGGGATGAACCTGAGCGATGCGGTGTACTTGCTCGAAAATAAAGGGTTAACCGTAGAGGCCAACGGTGTGGGAAAGGTGGTAAGGCAGAGCCTTAAGCCTGGCACAAAGGTGTCGGGACAAACAATACGACTTACTTTGCGATGATATTATGCCCAAAAAGCATGACCCCTTCGCACTATGGAACACTTTAAGTGGGTGCAGGCAGCTCGGTACTGCCCTACCCCCTACTGAAACTTGAGGAACAGCACAGATGCATGAACTATTTGTTGAAAGACTTACTCGACGACGAGCGGCTTACGCCAAAAGTGGTAGGGCCGCAAGATGTACCCATACAAGAATTGACATTTGACTCGAGACAGGTGAAGCCCGGAAGTGCTTTTATAGCCATTAAAGGTCTGCAAGCCGATGGGCATCAGTTCATTGACATGGCGATTGCAAACGGAGCCGTAGCAGTAGTAGCGCAGCAAGCCCCGCCCCAGCATTTGCCGAAAGGCGTTGCCTGGGTACAAGTGACTGACAGCCGGCAAGCTTTGGCAGCAATGGCTTCGGCTTGGTATGGCCATCCTTCGCGCCAGCTGGAACTCATCGGCGTTACGGGTACCAATGGCAAAACCTCTGTGACCACTATGCTGTGGGAGGTATGCACCCACATGGGTTATAAGGCAGGGCTTATTGGTACAGCAGGTGCTCGAGTGGTCATGCAGGCGTGTGAAGCAACCCATACCACCCCCGACCCATTGCAAATCAATGCCTTGCTGGCAGATATGGTGGCTACGGGTTGTCGCTACGTGTTTATGGAAGTGAGCAGTCACGCGGTGGCGCAGCAACGGATATATGGCTTGGATTTTAGCGGAGCGGTATTTACCAACTTGACGCGCGACCACTTGGACTATCACAAGACGTTTCGCAACTATATCTTGGCAAAAAAACAGTTCTTTGACAATTTGCCTAAAAGTGCTTTTGCGATCATTAATGTAGATGATCGCAATGGATCGGTAATGGTGCAAAACACCCAAGCTCGGGTAGTCACTTATGCATTGAAACACCCGGCAGACTTCAAAGCTAAAGTGCTGGAGGTGACGCTCGAAGGGATGCACGTGCAAATCGATGGTTTCGACTTGCATGTGCCGTTGGTGGGCTATTTCAATGCTTATAATCTGTTGGCTACCTACGGCGTGATGCGTTTGCTGGACCAACCGCAATTAGAAGTGTTGCAGGCACTGAGCCAGGTGCGTGGGGCGCCTGGGCGTTTTGAAAAGATACAAGTGATTGGTGTGCCTTTCACAGCCATTGTCGATTATGCGCACACGCCCGACGCTTTGTACAAAGCCATTGAGGCAGCTCGACAGCTCAGCACTTCGGGAAGAGTACTTACTGTAGTAGGAGCAGGTGGCGATCGCGACAAAGGTAAACGCCCTCGGATGGGAGCACTAGCAGCCAAACTCAGCGCACAAGCCATCTTTACCTCCGATAATCCGCGCACTGAACCCCCCGAAGCCATTATCGATGACCTATTGCGTGGCGTGGCAGAAGCTGATCGCCACAAAGTACTTACCATCGTCGATCGCCGAGAAGCCATTCGCACAGCCTGCCGATTGGCACAAGCCGGTGATGTCGTACTAATAGCTGGCAAAGGGCACGAAACTTACCAGGAAATTCAAGGAGTAAAATACCCCTTCGACGATAAAACTGAAGTGGCAAAGGCCATGGAGGAACTTGCTTGAATACAAGGGCTGAAAAAGACACACAACCATCCGAATAATAGTGGAGGGACTATTATTCATCTTCAGATTGATTCACTTGCAGTGGTCGCGGCAGGCACTCCTGAGTTGAGTGTCTGCCGTCCATTGCCTTTTGTTGGAAGGTTGTGCACAATTCGGAAAACCAGACAGGACATAGGGCCTGAATGGATAACCCCTAGGCGACTGTGTAGGGTGTTACCTTTGGCAGCAATTAGTAGCCCTAGTTCTGTCAAATGAAACGAACATGCTATACGCTCTTGCGCGCTTCTTGGAAACGGAGTTCGATCTGCCCGGTGCAGGATTGTTTCAATTCATCACTTTTAGGGCAGGCATGGCGATTATCATATCGCTCGTTATTAGTATAATTTTTGGTGGCAGCATCATTAGGTGGCTGCGCCGTATGCAGGTCGGCGAAAAAGTTCGCGACCTCGGCCTGGAAGGCCAAAAGGAAAAGGAGGGAACCCCTACTATGGGCGGCATTATCATCATTTTGGCCATTGTCGTACCCTGTGTGTTGTTGGCGCGTCTGGAAAATGTCTATATCCAGCTCATGCTTTTGGCCACCTTGTGGATGGGGGCCATTGGCTTTGTGGATGACTACATCAAGACCTTTCGCCGCAACAAAGATGGTCTCAGTGGCAAGTTCAAAGTGCTTGGGCAGATTGGGCTGGGCCTGATTGTCGGCTTGAGCATGTTGTTGAACGATGGCGTGGTGGTGCGTATGGATGCCCAGCAAGCACGAGCACGAGGTTATGAAATGGTAGAAACTTTTGAAATTAAGGGGCGCGATGGCCAGCCACGCCAAGTGGCCAATGTGCGTGCGACGCTGACCGATGTGCCTTTTGTGAAAGAGAGCCACATCAACTACCAAGCGGCATTTAGCTTCTTGGGCAAAGATGCCGAGCTGTGGGGCGCAGTGTTTTTTGTACTATTCGTGATTTTTATCATCGCTGCTGTGTCAAATGCAGCCAACCTCACCGATGGCATCGACGGCTTGGCAACAGGAGTGTCGGGTATAGTGGGCGTGACGCTGGGTGTATTTGCCTATGTATCGGGCAATGCGATTGCTGCAGACTATCTCAATATTCTGTATTTGCCCGGCACAGGTGAGTTAGTCGTATTTGCAGCTTGTTTTTTGGGTGCGTGCATTGGTTTTCTGTGGTACAATGCCTATCCCGCCCAGGTATTTATGGGCGACACGGGTAGTCTTATGTTGGGCGGCATCATTGGAGCTATGGCTATTGTGTTGCGCAAGGAACTGCTGTTGCCCCTGCTGTGTGGCATATTCGTCGCGGAAAACTTGTCCGTGATCATTCAGGTGTGGTATTTCAAGTACACCAAGCAAAAATATGGACAAGGACGCCGCGTCTTTCTGATGGCACCCCTGCACCACCATTTTCAAAAAATGGGGTTGCCTGAACCCAAGATTGTCACGCGTTTTTGGATCGTAGCCATTTTGTTGGCCGTGTTTACTGTGTTGACGCTGAAAATTAGATGATGTGGTACGATACGCATTGAAGTAGAACCATAGTCAATTTGGATGCAAATAGTCATATGAAAGTAGTCGTCCTTGGTGGGGGAGAGAGTGGCACTGGTGCTGCACTTTTGGCCACTGCGCGTGGGCATGAGGTCTTCCTTTCGGAAAAAGGACGGCTTGCGCCCAAATTCAGGGCAGAGCTGCAACGCCATGGCATTGCCTATGAGGAAGGACAACACAGCATGGAGCGGCTGCAGCAAGCCGATGTGGTCGTGAAAAGCCCGGGAATCCCCAATGATGCACCTGTGGTAGTTCGCTTGCGCCAGGCAGGCAAAGAGGTGATCGGCGAGATCGAATGGGCAGCACGACATGCGCCTACAAGTCGCATCATTGGCATCACGGGTAGTAATGGCAAGACGACTACCACACTCCTGACTGGGCACTTGCTACAGATGGGCCAGTGGCAAGTAGCCGTAGGAGGAAATGTGGGCAAGAGCTTTGCGCGTAACGTGCTGTTGTATCCAGACGATGTAATGCATGTGTTGGAGCTCAGCAGCTTTCAGCTCGATGATATTGCGACCTTTCGACCACAGGTGGCAGCTATTTTGAACATCACTCCCGACCATCTGGATCGATACGACTTTCAGATGGAAAGGTACGTGGCTGCCAAATTTCGCATCGCGATGAATCAGCAGCCCCACGACTTGCTCATTCTCAATGCGGATGATATACACATCCAAACATGGAAGGAGCACTACCAAGGGAATGCCCAGATCATATTACAGCCCATGCCCAAAGGGGGGGGCGAGCACCTGCACGTGGCAGGCCATACATTTGACATGAGACAATCGCAATTGCGTGGACCACACAACTATTTCAATGCTGCGGTGGCCATTCGCATTGCATTGCATGAAGGCGTGGCGCCAGCCTTGATTCAACAAGGGCTTAACACCTTTCGCAATGCGCCTCACCGCCTTGAAGTAATCATGCATCACGGCGGAGTTACTTGGATCAACGACAGCAAGGCCACCAATGTAGATGCAGTGCGCTTTGCCTTAACGGCTATGCCCGATCAGCATGTCATCTGGATTGCAGGTGGCATTGATAAGGGCAACAATTACGAGCCACTTCGCTCATTGGTACGTCAAAAGGTCAAGGCATTGATTTGTTTAGGTATCGACAACGCCGCGTTGCTGAGGGTTTTTGAGCCTGTCGTGCCCTATGTCAGCGAGGCGCGCAGCATGGCACAGGCTGTTGCTCAGGCCAATCAGTTGGCTCAAAAGGGGGATACTGTTTTGCTCAGCCCAGCTTGTGCCAGCTTTGACTTGTTCGACAATTACATGGATCGAGGTGATCAGTTTAAAAACAGAGTGCGCTTGCTTGTGAAGGAAGCAAACCACTAATGAAAAATAGTTTGGATATACTTACATACTAAATTGAGAAAAGGCAAGGGATGAATCCCGGGGGAAACATACAAGCAGTGTTGAGAGGCGACAAAGTTATCTGGTCGGTAGTATTGGTGTTGTCGCTATTTTCTATGCTCGTGGTGTATAGCGCTACGGGTTCGCTTGCCTGGCGCATTGCAAGTGGGCACACCGAATCGTTTCTCATTCGCCATGGTTTTGTCTTGGCCTTTGGCTGGTTATTGATGTACCTGGGGCACCGTATGCATTACTTGCGCTACCAGCAGGCGGCACCTTGGCTAATTCTCTTTACCGTACCGCTATTGGTATTTACGCTGTTTATGGGCGTAGAAATCAATGGTGCGCGCCGCTGGATTGAGCTGCCGTTGGTAGGTATCACTTTTCAGACTTCAGATTTTGCTAAGTTGGCTTTGATCTTATACGTAGCGCGTGAGGTGACGCGCAAACAGGATTACATAAAAGATTTTAACGATGCATTTCTGCCTATCATTGTACCGGTATTACTTATATGCGGGTTGATTGCTCCTGCCGATTTGTCCACTGCGCTTTTGTTGTTCTTCACCTGCTTGGGCATTATGTTTGTTGGCCGCGTCGATTGGAAATATATCGCCTTACTTTTTTTGTTGTGGATTTGTGTGTTTGCCTTCTTGGTGCTCTTGGGGGAATTTTTCCCCGGTGTGGTGCGAGTAGATACTTGGGTCAATAGGGTGCGTGAGTTTGTCGACAATCCCAATGGAGACTTTCAAGTAGTCCAGTCAAAGATTGCCATAGCCAATGGGGGATGGTTGGGTGTAGGACCAGGCAATAGCATCCAACGCAATTTCTTGCCCACGCCTTATGCCGATTTTGTCTATGCGATTATCTGCGAAGAATACGGTGTATTGGGTGGGCTACTTACAGTGGGTTTGTTTTTACTCTTGTTCTTTCGCATTACGCGCTTGGTCACTTTGGGCACTAAGTCGTTTGGTGTAATGGCTGCTGCGGGCTTGGGCTTGCTCATTGTCATGCAGGCATTTTCCAACATTGCAGTGGCAATACACTTGGTGCCGGTTACGGGGCAAAACTTGCCTTTAGTGAGTTTGGGCGGTACATCTGTGCTGTTCACTTGTATTTATTTTGGTGTGATTTTGAGTGTAAGTAAATATGTAGAAGAAACAGCTCGTACTGTTAGCGAACCATCAGCAAGTTGATTTTGAAAAAACGATTGCTTTGGCACGAAAAGCTTATAAAATATTGATCAGTGGTGGTGGAACAGGAGGACACGTCTTTCCTGCTATTGCTATTGGTCAAGCACTCAGTCGCTTGGATGCCAATGTAGAGTTACTTTTTGTAGGTGCCAAAGGGCGTATGGAAATGGAGCAAGTCCCCAAAGCGGGCTTTGCTATCGAGGGTTTGTGGATCAGTGGTTTTCAGCGCCGCATGACGTGGGGCAATATGCTATTCCCCATTAAGTTGGCTACTAGCATGGCCAAGGCATGGCAGCTAGTACGCCGGTTTGCACCTGACGTGGTGGTTGGCGTAGGCGGTTATGCCAGTGGCCCTGTACTCGAAGTAGCCACACGCAAAGGCTTGCCCACTTTGATCCAAGAACAAAACTCTTATCCAGGAGCTACCAATCGGTTGTTAGCAGCACGTGTCGATCGCATTTGCGTGGCCTGGCCCGGCATGGAGCGTTGGTTCCCTGCCGAAAAGCTCGTGTACACGGGCAATCCGGTGCGTCGTCAGATCGTAGCGGCAGCCGATCGTCGGGCCGAGGGCAGGGCTTATTTCGGCCTTGCGCCTGACAAGCCCACGATATTGGTGGTAGGAGGTAGTCTTGGAGCGCGTACACTCAACGAGGCGTTGATAGCCGCATACGAACGCATTGCCGCTCACAAGCAGGTGCAGTGGCTGTGGCAGACGGGCAAGCTGTATGCACAGGTGTGCCTGACTTCTGCCACGGCAGCTTTGCCACAGGTCGTGGCTCAGCCATTCCTCGACTGCATGGAGCTGGCCTGGGCCGCCGCCGATGTAGTGATTTGCCGTGCAGGTGCTCTCACGCTTAGTGAGCTATGTGTGGCAGGAAAAGCGGGTGTGTTGGTGCCTTCGCCCAACGTAGTGGCTGACCACCAGACCCACAATGCGCGTACTTTAGTCGAAGCTGGTGCCGCACTGATGGTACCTGATGCACAAGCGGTGCGCGCGGTAGCGCAAGCGCTGGCACTTATCGACGACGCACCAAGACGTACTCAACTGGCTGAACGAGCCCGTCAGTTGGCCAAACCCCATGCCGACCGACACATTGCACGCGAAGTGTTGGCTTTGGCAGCAAAAAAGGAAGTGACCTATGCTTGAGTTACAGCACATACAAAAGATCTATTTCCTTGGCATTGGTGGCATAGGTATGTCGGCCTTGGCGCGCTATTTCCATGCACGTGGTGCACAGGTGTGGGGCTATGATCGCACGCGTACCGCTTTGACGGATACCTTGACCCAAGAGGGCATGCATATTCATTATGAAGCTGACTCTGGGCATATCCCTGAGGAGATCGACTTGGCCGTGTATACACCTGCCATTCCCCCTGATCATGTTGTGTTGCGCTATTTGCAACAGCAGGACATCCTCTTGATGAAGCGGGCTGAAGTGCTGGGCCTGATCAGTCGAAACAGTCGGACATTGGCTGTGGCTGGCACGCATGGCAAGACGACAACGAGCTCCATGTTGGCCTGGTTGCTCAAAAGCAATGGAGTCGATGCCACGGCTTTCCTCGGCGGTATTGCCCACAATTTTGGTAGTAACTATGTAGCGGGTCATGACGAATGGGTGGTCATAGAAGCCGATGAGTTCGATCGTTCCTTTTTGCACTTGCATCCCGAAGCTGCAGCTATCCTTTCAATTGACGCCGATCATCTGGATGTCTACGGCAGTGCTGAATCTGTATGGCAGACGGGCTACCAGCCTTTCGCACAGCGAGTAAAGGAGCATCTAGTCGTGCGTCACGATCTGGCGGATCGCTTTGTTGAGCGCCCTTTGTACACTTTTGGCATCGAGTGTGGCCAGCTGTCTGCACGCCGTATTGGCGTAGCTGATGGCTGGTTTGTGTTTGATCTTACCACACCTCAAGGCCAGTGGGAAGGAGTGCGTTTGCCCTTGCCTGGTGCACACAATGTGCTCAATGCATTGGCCGCATTGTCATTGGCGCAGTATGCTGGGGTACCGTTCGAAAAGGCTATAGCAGCATTGGCTACATTCAAAGGGGTGTGGCGTCGGTTCGATTGGTGCCATCGCGGCACGCGATACGTCTATATTGATGACTATGCTCATCATCCAGCCGAATTAGAGGAGGTTATCGGTGCAGCACGGGCCCTTTTTGCCGAAAGGCGTATTACAGTGGTGTTCCAGCCGCATTTGTACACGCGCACGCGCGACTTTTTGGCTGGTTTTGCGCAAGCACTCTCAAAAGCCGATGAAGTAGTACTGCTCGACATATATCCAGCACGTGAAATGCCCATACCGGGTGTGAGTGCCGACTTGTTGGCGCAGACAATTTCCGGTGTGCCTGTTACGCGAGTAGTTAAAGAGGAGGTGGTGGATCTATTGGCACAAAAGGAGCTAGAAGTGTTGCTCACTCTTGGTGCAGGTGATATTGATCAGCTTAGAGCACCTATAGCGCAGATGTTGCGTGCCAGAGAAGTGCAGCAGACCGTAGGTGGTGGAGTGTAACGATGTGGTGATAATAAAAATATATGAAAGCTGACCGCATGCGAGCATGGAGAATGTTAATCGGGCTTTTAGTGGCTTTTTTGTCGCTATGGTTGGTTGCTTCTGCGGTATATCGCAAAAAGGATATGCCTGTGTCGGCTATTGATGTAGTGGTCCAGCCACTTCCGGATGGCACGTTACTCATCAATGAAGCCGATGTGCGCAAAACGTGTAAGCAGATTTTTGGTTTCTCGCTCGAGGGCAAAAAACTGGTTGAGCTCGACATTGATCGCCTGGAACGCGGCCTAGAGCGTGTGCCTTTTGTGCACAATGCTGAAGCGTGGATCGATGCGGCACATACACTACATGTACGCATTGTACAGCGCCAACCCATACTGCGCATCATCGATGCGCAAGGGGTAAGCTATTATATAGACGAGCAGGGTGTAAAAATGCCGTTGTCGCCGAATGTGACTGCGCACGTGCCAGTAGCAACGGGATTTATTCCACCCTTTGTGCCCGATTTTCTGGAGCGGCGTGGCCATGTACTGGGCCATTTGTTTCGCCTGGTGAAGGCCATGAAGGAAGATGCATTGTTGGGATTGCTGCTTGGCCAGCTGTACGTGCGCAATGGAGGAGAAGTAGTGTTGGTGACCACATTGGGCGATTTTCAGGTATGGTTGGGTGATGAACAGCAGATGGAGGATGAACTGGAACGCCTACGCCTTTTTTACGAACAAGTGCTAGCTTACAAAGGATGGCATGAGTATGACAGAATCGATTTGCGTTATAGAAACCAGATTGTATGTAAAAAGAGATAAAAAACGAGCCTTTTCCTGCAAAGGAAAAAATGTAACTATTTGAGTTTGTTGTAGCGTATAAATGCATGTTATGATGGAAACTACACACCAAAACAATCCTGTAATACTTGCACTGGACATTGGCACCACCAAGGTAGTGGCCTTGGTGGGGCGCCGCGATGCTTTTGGCAAAATCGAGGTATTGGGTACTGGGTTGGCTAATTCGGAAGGCGTATTGCGTGGCGAGGTGAGCAACATTGAAAAAACCGTGCGTGCCATTGGAGAAGCTGCTAGCACAGCCATACGTCATGCCGGCTTACCCGTCCAGACGGTTTATACAGGGATTGCAGGCCAACACATCAAATCGTTTGAGAAAAAAGGTATTCTCACGCGCTCGGATCCTCATACAGAGATCAGTACTGCTGATATTGAAAAACTCATTCGAGATATGTACTTGTTGCCGCTTGAGGCTGGCGACCGCATCTTACATGTCATCCCACAAGATTACATCGTCGATCATCAGCAGGGTATTAAAGATCCGATTGGCATGTCGGGGGTACGTCTCGAGGGTAACTTTCACATCATTACTTGCCAAGCTGAGGCGGCCAATAACATCAAGCGGGCAGTGGAAAAGGCAGATTTGCAACTACGCGGCTTGATGCTCGAATCCCTGGCGTCAGCAGAATCCGTGCTTACCGAGGAGGAGAAGGAAGGCGGTGTAGCTATGGTCGATATCGGTGGAGGCACTACTGATATTGCCGTATATCACGAAGGTATTTTGCGGCATACCGCAGTGATCCCCTTTGGCGGAAATGTCGTCACGCACGATATAAAGGAAGGTTGCTTTATCATGAGCCATTATGCCGAGAAGGCCAAAGTGAAATACGGCAGTGCCTTATCGGATGAAATATTCGTGGATCGAATCATCACCATTCCGAGCTTAAAAGGCAGGCCACCAAAAGAAATCAGTGAACGCAACTTGGCATTGATCATTCAAGCGCGCATGGAAGAGATCCTGGACTACGTCATGTGGGAAATCTCGCGCTCGGGCTATGAAAAGAAACTGATTGGCGGATTGGTACTGACAGGTGGCGGCGCGCTGCTCAATCACTTGGACAAACTGGTAGAGTATCATACGGGAATGAGTTGTCGTATTGGCAAACCAGTGGAGCTTTTAGGGCAAGGGTATAGCGAAAAGCTCGCTAATCCCATCTATAGTACAGCTATTGGTTTGCTGGAGAAAGGCTTGCGCGAAGAGGCAGCACTACAACAGCAGGCACATGACCATGCCCCCAATGTCGGTGCTACAACCCAAAGCGACGATGCAGAGGGAAGAACTTCAAGCCGTAATACGAAAAGCT
Organism: Saprospiraceae bacterium; assembly: GCA_026982695.1. Classification (GTDB taxonomy): domain Bacteria; phylum Bacteroidota; class Bacteroidia; order Chitinophagales; family Saprospiraceae; genus WFYJ01. Next base: position 6,743 of record JALSGS010000004.1, on the reverse strand, counting down.
GGTTGGAAGAGGTGTTGCGCCGCACGCGCGAGTGGTTCGAATCTGAGCCCGATGTGGATTTCTGAGCGATGCCCTATAATCAGTGCATATAGCAGCTTTGCTGCAGCTTTGTATAAATTCCTAAATCCTATGCTTTAAAAAAGAAAAGAAGCAGTTATGATTTTCAAGTTGATGGAAGAACAATCAGAAGCGCCAATCATCAAAGTGATTGGAGTAGGTGGTGGCGGCAGCAATGCCGTGACCCATATGTACAAGCAAGGCATTGTCGGCGTGGATTTTGCCATTTGCAATACCGATGCACAAGCTATGGAGCTGAGCCCGGTGCCTGTCAAAATCCAACTGGGGCCTAACCTCACAGAGGGCCGTGGTGCAGGCTCAAAGCCAGAAATTGGCCGTCTGGCCTGTGAGGAAAGTCTCGATGAGATCAAGGCTTTTTTGTCCCACAATTGCAAGATGTTGTTCATCACGGCGGGTATGGGCGGTGGCACAGGTACTGGAGCCGCACCTGTCATTGCGCGTACGGCCCAAGAGATGGATATTCTCACGGTGGGCATTGTCACCTTGCCCTTTACCTTCGAAGGGCGCATGCGCCGCTCTCATGGCCACGAAGGCTTGGAGGAGCTCAAAAAATACGTCGATACGCTTATCGTTATTTCCAATGACAAGCTGCGCCAGATTTACGGAAACTTGTCCTTGTCGCAAGCCTTCGCTCAAGCCGATAATATCCTCACCACAGCAGCCAAGGGGATTGCAGAGATCATTACTGTGCCGGGCTATGTCAATGTGGACTTTGAAGATGTCAATACTGTAATGCGGGGCAGCGGCGTGGCCATCATGGGTACAGCTACCGCAGAAGGCGACAAGCGCGCTAAAAAGGCCGTGGATCAGGCCCTCAATTCGCCCCTATTGGAAGACAACAACATACAAGGTGCTCGTCATATCTTGCTCAATATTACTTCGGGCACCAAGGAGGTCACTATGGAGGAAATCTTCGAAATTACCGAATTCGTACAAGCCGAAGCAGGGCACGATACCAACCTCATCTGGGGCAACTGCTTCGATGAATCTTTGGGTGAAAAGCTGAGTGTGACGATCATTGCCACCGGATTTGAAGGTGCGCGTCATGCAGCGAAAAAAGAAGCCCAGCATTCCATCCCTATACGCGTGAGCCTCGACGACGAAGTAGATGAACATGCCGCTCATACGGACACGCCTAGCATTCGGCAAGTAGCTGATCTGAGTGAGGAACAGGAGGAAAAAGCACCTGTACTCGAATTTGAAGACATCCGCTCGCGCGTCGATCAGATCTTGCACAAAGACATGGATGAGCAAGAGCGGCTGCAGGAAAAGCGCCTGCGCGAACGCGAAATGCAGCGCAAGCGCCGTGAGCGTCTCGCTCATCTCAATACCAAACTCAATCCCAAAGTCATCAACGAATTGGAACGCGTGCCAGCGTTCAAACGCAGAGGAATTGTATTGGACGAGGTGAAAGGCTCTTCCGAAAACCCCTTGTCGCGTTGGTCGGTGAGTGATGAAGATGAGCCGCGCTTGCGCGATAACCCTTACTTTGACGACTTGAAAGATTGATGAGGCGATGAGCAGAAACTCTGATGATAGCTTTTGAGAAGAAGGCTACTTCATAGGCATTTCCATCTTCCAATAGCTAACAACTTCTATTGGGGAAAATGATGTTCTTCCATCGCAGGGTTGTAATCGTACAGCCATCATAACTTGCTTCGTGCCCAGACCTCGGATTAGGTCTGGGCTTTTTTGTAGCAAAAATGCTCCTTGGTAACCCAACCCCACGGTCCCTGCTTGCTGTCTGCAAAGGTGAAGGAATATGGCAAAAGCACAATTTTTCCAAAAAAGAACCACAATGAAAAAGATTACACTTTTATTGATTTGTGCTTGGGGGTTGTGGAGCCTGCAAGGATGTGTGAAAGACAGCTGTGTGCAGGAGGTGACCTATACCAAGTTCACCCCCGTATTTGTTGCAGAAGAGGAGCTACACCAAACTGAAGTGCACTCCGAAAGCCCGCGCTCCCTACAACGGCCCGGGAAAATTTATTACTACGCAGATCACCTCTTTATCAATGAGCTGCGCGAAGGGGTGCACGTATATGACAACAACAATCCCGAACAACCTTTACCGGTGGCATTTCTCAGCATTCCCGGCGTAGAAGACATCGCCATTCGCAATGGCATACTCTACGCCAATAGCTATTCTGATCTTCTAGCAGTCGATATCAGTGATGTGCAAGATGCACAACTCGTAGGTCGTGCTCAAGATGCTTTTCCCTTACCCTTGGGCGATTATGTAGATGAACAAGGGCGCGTCTTGGTGTACTACGAACAAGAGACGGTTACGGAAGTGAGGGATTGTAGTATCTACAAAACCTTGCGCAATACAGGCGGCGTGTTTTGGACGCTCTCTGAAGCTGAAACAATGGACAATGGCTTGTCCACATTGTTGGAAAGCAGTATGGGCAGTTCGAGTGGACAAGCCGGTGTGGGTGGTAGCTTTGCGCGCTTTACCATCCTTTCTGACAAGCTGTGCATCGTCGATCAGTCGAGCTTGCGCGTATTTGACTTGGCGCAGCCTGCTCAACCCCAGTTGCTGGGAGTAGCCGATATGGGGTGGGGCATTGAAACAATATTCCCCTATGGAACGGACAAGGTGTTTATTGGCTCAAATGACGGCATGTTTATCTACGATGTGAGCGATCCGCTACAGCCCAAGTATATTTCGAGCTTGGCACATGCACGGGCTTGCGATCCGGTGTTTGTCTATGGCCATTATGCCTATGTGACGCTGCGCAATGGCTCCTTTTGCGAAGGCTTCACCAATCAACTCGATCTCATCGACATCCGAGATCTGGAGCAACCTTCGTTGGTGAAATCTTTCCCCATGGACAACCCACATGGTTTGGCCGTCAAAGACGACTTACTTTTCCTTTGTGAGGGCGCTCATGGATTGAAAGTATTCGATGTAGCTGATCCTTTGCGGTTGGACAAGCACCTGCGCGACCACTTCAAAAGTGTAGATGCTTACGATGTGATCGTCTTACCTGGTGCGCGCAAGATCTTGCTGCTTATCGGGCAAGATGGCTTCTACCAGTTTAGCTATGAGAATCCCGACAACCTCGTACTGCTCAGTCATATTGCAGCCAATTGAGTGCGGTAAAAACTAAATGTAGCTTTATGAAATACATGAGTTTTCTCTTGGCACTGTGCGGGGCGCTTGTGGCCCTGGGGCAGGAGCCAGATGCCGTATCGTGGTGGCGTGTAAAGCTCAATGGTGGTACTGTCTTATCGGGTATTGTGGTGTCTTCAGCTGATACGGGCCTCGTCCTGCAGCTACCCGAAGGTATAGAGGTGGCAATTCCTACCGAAAAAATACTGGGCATGACCTTGGAAAGGGGCCAGTGGCAATTGTCCCCTTCGGGCAAACGCATCTTCCAACGTGGCCCTCTTTGGCAGCTTGGCTTTCACCTGTTGGGCGGCAGCACCGCTGGGAGCAACAGCGCTACGATGGGGGTGGGCTTCTCTATAGCGCGTTTGCATCAGCTATCCCACGGCTGGCAGTTGGGTGGTGGCCTACAGCTCAGCTTGTTGGACGACGTCTTTCTGCCGGTATTTGCTGAAATAAAGCGCATGGCCGCACCTAAAAAGGACGTCGGTCTTTATGGGAGCATGCGGTTGGGCTATGGCTTGCCCATTGCCGAATATTTCGATGGCGACAACGGATACACTTACCACGGTGGCGCATTTGTGCAGCCAGCTGTAGGGTTACGCTTGGCGCAGCGATGGCATAAGAGCCTACAACTAGAAGCTGGCTTTATGTGGCAGTACAGCGAAAGGCACCTCGATTGGTGGTGGGAAGACATACTCGAGCGCATTTGGTATCGAAGAGTCCTACTGTCGGTGCACTGGGCCTTCTGAACTTGCCTGGCGTGAAAAGATAAACCTCCTGAAAAGAGGCGGTTTATATGTGATGGAGGTGAAATTTACCAGCGGATCAGTGCCGATCCCCAGGTAAATCCACTGCCAAAGGCCGCAAGGCACACCAGGTCGCCATCCTTTACCTTGCCCGCTTCCCATGCTTCAGTAAGCGCAATAGGTATGGAGGCTGCAGTGGTGTTGCCGTATTTCTGAATGTTGTTCCACACTTGATCATCGCGAAGGCCCAACCGGCGCTGTACAAATTGACTGATGCGCAAATTGGCTTGATGTGGTATAAACATGTCGATGTCGCTCGTGCGCAAACCCACCTCGTCCAGTGCCTCTTGGATGACCTCCGGAAACTTTTGCACGGCCAATTTGAAGACGAACTGTCCCTCCATCTGCGGGTAAAACAATCCATCGTCAAACATCTTCTGGGTGACGAAAGCCTCGCCGTATTCCACATCGGGATAGCCCAAGTCAATGTCAACGCCTGCTTTTTTGTAATGATAGCCACTATGTGATCCTGGATTGATCATAGCCAACTTCTCAGCATAGGTACCATCGGCGTGGAGCTTGGTAGACAAGATGCCTTTTCCTTCTACTTTCGTAGGCTGAATGACAGCAGCACCGGCTCCGTCCCCAAAAATGACTGTTACAGCGCGGCCGCGCGTACTAAAGTCTAGCCCCATGCTGTGCATTTCAGCACCTACGAGCAGAACGTTTTTGTACATGCCGGTTTTTACAAACTGATCGGCTACCGAGAGCCCATAGATAAAACCCGAACACTGGTTGCGCACGTCGAGGGCACCTATTTCGGTGTGTGTAATGCCCATTTCGCGTTGTAAGAGTACGCCACAGCCCGGAAAGTAATAGTCTGGGCTAAGGGTAGCAAAGATGATAAAGTCTATATCCTCCTTGTTGATGCCTGCACGTTCGATAGCTATTTGGGCTGCACAGGCAGCCATTGTTACGGGAGTTTCCTCAAATTTTTTCGCATAGCGCCGCTCTTTGATGCCAGTGCGCTCCTGTATCCATTCGTCGGATGTGTCCATTACTTTTTCCAGATCGTGATTGGTCACCACCTTTTCCGGCACATAAAAACCTAGTCCTGCGATTCGTGCGTTGGGCATGATCCATCTTATTTGGTTCAAAAAAGAGTACGAAAGGGCACCTATGGTAGTGCCAGCTTTCCGACAAAGCTAAAATCTATCGGCATTTTTTATTACTCATGGCGGCCATTGCATGAGGTAATGTATTGGCGCGAGTGTCGTATCTACCCAAAATCGAGATAAGTAGTGAGTTTACATCGGTAAAAGTGAGAAGCACCTGCTATTTTTCGCAGCAGCTGCCTTTTTCTCATTGGCGTATATGCCAGTTCATAGTCTTTTCCAAAAGGTAAATGACAATCAGGTAAATCACTGCCAGAGTGAAGCCTGACACGTATCAGCTTTCTTTTGCGCAAGTTGTACTATATAGAATGTAGAGGAGTATTAGGAGCAATAGAGGAATTGCTTGAGTGCATTTTTAAAAAAGAGCTAAGCCGATTACATAGAGATGGAAGCAACGATATAGCATGAAGCTACCAGGCAGATAATGGGATGGATTTGACAATCTGCTGCCGGCTTCAGTGCCGGCAGCAGATCACTTTGTAGCGTTTGCGTCAGGCCACAGAAGAAAAGAACTTGTAAGAATCAGACTTCTAGACTTCTGCCTGAGTTGTTTCCTTTTCTACCTGAGGTTGTACGTCTTTAGGTACTTCTGCGCGTTTGGCAGCGCGTTGGAGGCGTTTGCTGTTAGCCAACAGATTGTAGAGCCAGCGGTTGAGCGGGCGCAACCACTTGGGCAGCGATTTTTCGCGAAATACATCGCAGAAGAGTACTACGCGCTTTTGCTGGCTCTTGTTCCACACTTCATGCATGTAGGTGTCGTCGAACAGCACACTTTCGCCTTCTTTCCACTGGTATTTTTGTCCACCAACAATGATATAGCAGGGAGCATCATCAGGTACCATGAGGGCTAGATGGTAGCGCCACACGCCGCGATAGAACCCCATATGAGGTGGAATGTGCTTGCCGCCATCGAGAATGGAAAACATCGCAGTGGTCACTTCGGGCATCTCACGCAAGAGGGCCGCAGTCTTGGGGACGCGCTCGGCATTGGCTTCGATCCATTTGCCGTAGGCTTTAATGATGAAAGTGCGCCATGGTACTTCGTCGCGTGCTGAGATAAACCGTTGAATGCCGTCAACTTCGTGAAATTTGGGTACTTGCTGCTCTGATTTGAGCACTTCTTCCAACTCGGCCCGGATATCTTTAAAGTGGGCTTCTAGTTTTTTGGCATTCGGAAAATACTCGTATACGTCGACAAAAGGCGGGTTTTTCACAAATAGCGATACGAACCAGGTGTAGGGAAAAGTCAGTAGTGCAGGTTGAACGAAGTAGGCGATCACTAATAGGGCGATAATGACTGCTACAATAATGAGCAATACTTTCAGTACGATCATGGCATGCTTGTTTTTTGGTAGTTTAAGTAAAGAGGCTTCATGAAGTAGGCGGGGACACTCCACTAAGTGATTGTGCAAAATTTAATTTCGCCAATCATCCACTAATGTCATCATTCCAAATTTTGTTTTCGGTGATTTTGATCAGTGGTACAAAATGGTGTTGATCAATGTATTATTTTACCAGTCAATGGCCCAAGCTGGAGGTGGTTTTTGAAGACGGTCGGCTTGAGTTGGACAATAACCTGATCGAAAACAAAATCCGGCCACTGGCCCTTGGCCGGAAGAATTACTTGTT
>JALSGS010000003.1 GCA_026982695.1 Saprospiraceae bacterium | reverse complement strand
CGATGGATCAATACGCTCTTCACCTGACAGCCTACTCGTACTCATCGATGCACCGGGCACGTATGTGCTGCATGCCTGGGAAGCTTTTTGCGAAAGCACCGATACCATAGTAGTCACTGCGCACACCACTCCACCTTATGTGGATGCCGGACCTGACACTACACTTGATTGCACACACAGCCAAATAAACCTCTCGGCAAGTGTCACTACACAAGGGGCCCCCTTTAACAGCTGGTGGATTGGTCCCAATGCCAACACTCCCATACCCGATACCGGCCTTGTAGTCACAGCCACTACAGCAGGTAGCTATATGCTCTTTGTACGCAACAGCTACAACGGGTGCATGGCTATCGACACGGTGTACATCGGCATCGATACGATTGCACCAGTAGTCATGCTGCCCGACACGCAATGGCTCACATGCTTCGATACAAGCATTAGCCTTACGGCAAATATCACCTCCAGTGCAGGCATTACTTTGCAGTGGCTCGACCCACAGGGGCAGCTCGTGCCTTACTCTGATACCAATAGCCTTGTAGTGACACAGGCCGGCTGGTGGCAGCTCGTCGCTATCAACGACCAAAATGGTTGTATAGGCATAGATAGCACAGTCGTTCAGTACGATACTATTCCACCTACAGCGCTCGTAGCGCCCTCTGAGACCATTACTTGCGCCCTTCCCATCCAATGGCTCGATGCAAGTGCTTCACAACAGGCAATCAGCTACGAATGGATAGGACCACAAAACCCCTTACCCGATAGTGTCATTGTCCCCGTGCATATTGCCGGCACTTATATATTGGTGGCCCATGCAGCTAATGGCTGCACAGATACTGCTTCAATTGTGGTCCCTGCTGACACCATCGCGCCTATAGCTGATGCAGGGCCTGATCGCACTTTGGTCTGTGGTTACCCTCAAGCTAATATAGGAGGTAACACTACCAGCACGGGGAGCACCTTTACTTACAGCTGGTATACCCAAGACGGGCACTTCGTCGGTCCTACGGATGTACCGGTCACCACTGTAGACAGTGCAGGCGTATACGTACTCACCGTGACTAATACCACCAATGGATGCACCGATAGCGATACGGTGGTAGTCAGTGCATGGCTCGACCCACCTATTGCCGATGCTGGACCAGATCTGTCCATCGACTGTCAGACGCCCACAGCTACGCTCGATGCATCAGCCTCGTCTTCAGGTACATTTATCGGTTATAGTTGGTATACCCTTTCGGGTGATTTTCTGAGCAACAGCCCTCAAATCACGGTCAATTACCCTGACACATTTGTACTTACCGTACAAAATACTTTTACTTTTTGCGAAAGCACCGATACAGTAATCGTATGGCGCACGGCTGATGCGCCTTTAGCTGAGGCGGGCCCACCCAAAACAGTGGACTGTTATACAGCAACAGCGGTTTTAGATGGTAGCGGATCTGATGCTGGTCCTCACGTTCTCTATCAATGGACGGCTTTACAAGGTGCTATTGTAGCCGATAGCACCAGCATTACACCACAGGTAGTGGGGCCGGGAATGTATCTACTCAGCTTATTCGATACTGCCAATGGTTGTATTGCCATAGACACTACTTTTACCTATGTGGACAGTATGGCTTGTATGCCAATTGCCCATGCCGGGCCTGATGGGCACATCACTTGTGCCCACGCCATACCAGCAGATACACTCGATGCGACAGGTAGCACGCAAGCTCCTACAGTCGTGTATGAATGGACTGCTTTGGGTGGCCAGGTCCTTTCCCTAACGGACTCGCTGCGCCCCGTCGTGATCAGTGGCCTATACGTACTTGAGGTACGCAACACGCTTTGGAATCTATCGGCATTTGACACGGTACTCGTCACCATTGATACGATTCATCCTATAGCTGATGCAGGGCCCTCAGTACAATGGGTCAGTTGTGCTCAACTGGACAGTTGTTATCTGTTGGGCGGGCCCAATACCTCGGTGGGCCCTCGACTTCGATATACATGGCAAGCTGTAGATATCGGAGGTTTTTGCACAGAGACCAATGGCCCCACAGCTGGTGTAAATACCGTGGGATGGTACACATTAACAGTACTAGACACGGTAAATCACTGCAGCAGTGAAGATGCTGTATGGGTGCAGTACGATGGCCCTGTGCCGCAAGCCAATGCAGGTCCCGACATTCAGATTGCCTGTGGCGACAGCACTGCCCTACTTGACGCTTCAGCCTCGCTACAAGACAGCGCCTTTACATATACATGGTATGCACCCAACGGGGTTGTAGTACCCACGACTGATCCACTGACAGCAATAGGGCAACCTCTTGCCCCTGCCGATACGTTTTTTTTGGTCGTACAGAGCAATCAGAATAGCTGTAGCGATACAGATGCGGTGGTCGTATTTGCCCCTGTAAATTGCTATCCCCTTTGTGCCATCGCCACACCCAATCCGCTTACCTGTGTGCAAGACAGCATTTGGCTCGATGGTAGCCTTTCTGACGTAGGGCCAGCGTTCAGCTACCAATGGACTGCACTTAGTGGCCATATTTGTGGCGGCGATAGCACATTATCTCCTTGTGTAGATGAGGAGGGCATCTATCAGTTGAAAGTCACCAATACGTTGACTAATTTTTCATCTACTTGCCAAGTAGTAGTAGAAGATTTGCGTTTGCCACCCCAAGTGGAAGCAGGGCCACCTATAGCCATCACCTGCGGCACACCACAACCGACTTTAACGGGAAGCTATAGCCCCCAAGTAGACGTTAGTGCCATGTGGTACACCCCTAATGGGCAGCTTGAAGGCGACATTTACTCTTTGCAAGTCAATGCTGTGGCGCCCGGCACCTATTATTTGACTGTCGTACGTGCGGATAACGGCTGCAGCGCGACCGATTCGGTGATCGTAGCTATAGATACACTTGCTCCCCAAGCAGAAGCTGGGCCAGCCGGGCAAATCGATTGTGCTACTAGCACAGTCGTACTGGCAGGTAGTGCTACTCCTTCTGATGTCAGCTATTTCTGGTATACTAACGATGGAGACATTTGTGCAGGGCAAACCACGCCTAACCCCGTTGTTTGTGCTGCCGGCACGTACACGCTAGTGGTCACTGCATCTAATGGCTGTAGCGATTCAGATACCACTACTGTGACTATACAGGATGGTATTTTGACATGCCACGCAGGTCCTGATTTTGTCTATACTTGTACGGACACATTCTTCACCCTCCAAGGAAGTGTGCAAGGCGGAAATTTGGTTACAGCTACATGGAGTAGCCCCGACGGTGGGGTGATCATTTCTGGAGCACAGTCGCTTACTCCTCAAGTAGCCAGCCCGGGCACTTACGTGCTGGAAGTGCAAGACTTGGTCACTGGTTGTAGTTGTACCTCAGTGGCTAAAGTACTAGCCGATACAGTGCCACCACAACCACTTTTGCCAGATAGTTTATGGCTTACGTGCGAGGCACCTGCCGCAACCATCGATGCGACTTCGACTACTAGCGGACATCCCTTAACTTATAACTGGTCAGGCCCTATCGTTTTACCCGATAGCCCCATTGTCGTCGTAGATCAAGTAGGTACCTACCTACTGACACTCACCGACGGCCTAACGGGATGCAGCAGCACCGACAGCACTATAGTCACTTCGGAAATGGCTCTTCCTATAGCAGATGCTGGTCCGGATACCAGCCTGACGTGTACGCGTACCTCCCTCACGATACAGGCAACTGCTGCACCCAATCTGAGTTATAGTTGGTATGCCCTTGAGGGCAGCATTGATTCCGACAGCTTTCAGATAGCTATTGAGGTCTCTACACCTGGCACTTACGTATTGCAAGTGACAGACACGCTGAATGGTTGTACTCAGCACGATACAGTGCGAATAAGTGCCGACACCCTTAGGCCTATGGCTCTTATTGCCACACCACAAGGTACAGTCCTCAATTGTTATCACCCATATTTATTGCTAGACGGGGCCCCTTCCCAACCCACTGATAGTATTAGCTTTAAGTGGTACGGACCGGGTCTTTTGGCAAATACGCCTCAATGGACGACTTCGGATACTGGGCATTATCAGCTGGTAGTGGCACACCTACGCAATGGCTGTACGGATACTGCCTCAGCGTACATCGCACAGGACTTTGCGGCACCTCAAATCACATGGACTGCCAGCGATACGTTGAGCTGCGAGGTGACACAAGTTGCGTTGGCTATACAGCCCCTACCACCGCCCGATACTCCTTGGCTATATCAGTGGTCGAGCATTCCACCGGGGCATCCCATCGGGCATTCGGACAGTGCGGTAGTCATCATTTCAGAGGTAGCCACCTACCAAGCGACTGTTACGAATGCCATCACTGGCTGTGCAACTGTCACTACGATAGTTCCACCATTTAACTTATCAGCACCCATTGTGGAAGCAACTGCGGTGTCCCCCCTGACGTGTGACCAACCTCACACCACCTTGTTGGCCAAAGTAGTGCCAGCTACACCCGCCCTTATTGTCTGGACAAGCTCAAATGGCGATACGCTGGGCCACTTTCCAGCCCTTTCGGTGGAGCAGGCCGGATGGTACTATCTACAAGGTATCAACACAGAAAATGGGTGTAGCGGGCGCGACTCAGTCTTCGTTTCATGGGCGTCGCCACCTATGGAAGGCATATGGTATCACATACAGGCGCCACCCTGTGCTCAACCAGATTGGTCTGCAACGCTTGTCATCGACAGTGTAGCAGGCGGTACAGGGTCTACATATTACTCACTCGACGGTGGCCCGTACCAACAAGACAACTTCTTTACTTTGCTAAGCCCGGGTAATTACCAGCTCGAAGTAGTAGACGAGGCGGGATGTTCACTCGACACGGTGATCCTGATATCGGATCCCTTACCGCTTAGCATCGCCATTGATGGTGCTCAAGAAGTACTTTTAGGTGATAGTCTCTACGTCCAAGTACTCACTTCTGTCGACACGGAATCGGTAGCTTCGCTACAATGGATACCGCCCGTTGACTCAAGCTGTGTATCTCCGTGTTTTGGCCTATGGCTCGCTCCCAAAGCTGCTTTGGAGCTCGAAGTACTCCTCACCGACGAGAATGGTTGTACGGCCAGTGCCCGACATTTTATAAAGGTGCGCAAAGATGGGCCACTTTATGCACCTACAGCATTTAGCCCTAATGGGGATGGCTACAACGAACGGTTTACGCTATATGGTGGCCCACAAGTGTCGCAAATAGAGTTGCTCGAAGTTTTTGCACGTTGGGGCACTTTAGTGTTTCACGCCAGTGGCATACCTCCCAATGACCCCACACTGGGTTGGGATGGTACCTATCGAGGCCAACCTTTAGATTCCGGTGTGTACGTATGGCGTGCGGAAATACGCCTCATCGACGGATCACTGTTAAAGCTGCGCGGCGAGGTAGCCCTAGTGCGTTAAATGCATATTTTACAACACACTATCCATACTGCATTCGAACTACTACGACGCCTAAGCATTTTCAGATAGGGGTCAAATTTGATTGGACCTCATCAAAGCTTGTTGTGTATAGATTACCTTTGCCATAAATCGTTCAAATTATGAAAAAAATTTATTGGGTTGCACTGGCCATGATTGGGGCAGCTATCTACATGCTGACTATGGCTGCTGAAGACCTCAGCACTTACAGTACATTTGCAGAAGCCGCTCAGAGTGGTAAAAAAGTAAAAGTAGCAGCTCGATTGGCCAAGGATAAGCCTATGGTGTACGATCCGCAAGTTGATCCCAATCGGTTTTCCTTCTTTGCTACTGATGCCAATGGCGAAGAGCACCAAGTGGTGCTTTTAGCTGCCAAGCCTCAAGACTTTGAACTCTCTGAGCAAATTGTGCTCACTGGCCGAATGAAAGGTGATGCATTCATCGCTACTGATATGCTCATGAAGTGCCCTTCAAAATACAAAGATGAAGAGATCAAAGTACGAGCTAAAATAGGCTCATCTGACAATTGACCTGCTGGATTTCAATTACTCATACACAGATGTCTACACGGGGCAGATGCTCAACCTTCCCAAACCCCACGTGAATGGAAATTCAATACATAGGAGAGCACTTATTGCCTGGCCGCATTGGTCATAGCGCGTTGGCCATAGCCTTTAGTACGAGCTTGTTAGCCACTGCATCATGGCTATTAGCTACTCAGCAGCGCCATTTGCCGGAAGGCCTCAACTGGAAACGCATTGCCCGTGCAGCATTTCATCTGCATGGATTAAGTGTATTGACTGTCATTGCTACGCTCTTCTATTTGATGATCAACCAGTACTACGAATATCACTACGTGTGGGCACATGTCAGCTCTGAGCTCCCGCTTCAGTACATTGCTGCGGCTTTTTGGGAAGGGCAGGAAGGCAGCTTTCTGCTGTGGATGTGCTGGCACATCGTGTTGGGGTGGATTTTTTTGTGGCGCATGCGCCGCCAAGAGCAGGCAGCTTCTATTTGGTGGGAAGGGCCGGTAATGGGCACGGTTTCTTTGGTGCAAGCCTTTATTCTCACGATGCTCCTGGGCATTTACCTGCCAGGGACAGAGGCGAAAGTGGGTTCTAATCCATTTGTATTGCTGCGCGACGTGATGGATGCACCCATTTTTGCGAAAGCAGATTACTTGGCTCTTATCCAAGGTAATGGGCTCAATCCGCTATTGCAAAACTATTGGATGACCATCCATCCACCCGTATTATTTCTGGGTTTTGCTTCGGTAGTAATTCCCTTTGGTTTTGCTATTGGTGGGTTGTGGCTGGGACAACACAAGCAGTGGCTACAGCCGGTATTGCCCTGGGCAGCGTTTAGTGCTTTTGCTTTGGGGCTGGGCATCTTAATGGGGGGTGCATGGGCTTATGAAGCACTGAGTTTTGGTGGCTACTGGGCTTGGGACCCTGTGGAAAACATGTCGTTGGTGCCTTGGCTGGTGTTGGTAGCGGGCGTACACACTAATCTGGTAGCACGCGCTACGGGCTACTCTATTCGCACTACTTATCTATTCTATCTCTTGGCTTTTGTGCTAATTGTGTACAGTACATTTCTAACCCGATCAGGTATCTTGGGAGACAGTTCCGTGCATGCATTTACCGAGATGGGATTAGAAACCCAGTTGGTTTCTTTTATCTTGACTTTTGCGCTATTGGGCTTTGGCTTGTTGGCTTGGCGCTACCGACAGATTCCAGTTCCGGCTCAAGAGGAGGCGTTCAGCTCTCGCGAGTTTTGGATGTTTATCGGCAGCCTAGTGCTTTTCTTCAGTGCAGTCATGATTGCTGCTGCTACTTCATTGCCCGTGTATAACAAGATCATACAAGTGTTTGATCCTGCTTTTGTGGGATGGACCATCACTGAGCCCGTGCCTTTTTACAATCGCTACCAACTTTGGATCGGGGTGTTTATCGGGGTATTGTCGGGTATAGCTCAGTTTTTGCGCTATCGAGAGCGCCACTTTGCACGCTGGCGCACTCGTTTTGTCAAGCATCTGCTCATTTCCAGTGCAGTAGCTATTGTGCTAACGGTACTCAATGCTTTGTGGATTCGCGTATTTACCTGGCAATATACACTGCTGCTTTTTTCGGCCTGTTTTGCCATTGCGGCCAACATGGACTACCTCATCAGCTTTGTGCGATCGAATTTGAAGCAAAGTGCTTCGGCTTTGTCACATATTGGTTTTGGAGTGATGATCGTGGGTGTGCTGGCTTCAGGTTTGAACAAGTACCACATTTCCAAAAATCCCTTTGCCATGCGTGGATTGGTAGAGGGAGCCACTGAAGAAGATCTAGCACGCAATGTAGTACTTATCAAGAACTCACCACTGCTACTGCCCGAAAGCGGCTTTGAGGCTGAATACCTGGGCGACACGATTGAAGGGCACAAACGCACCTTCTTCGTCGAGTTTCGCAAGCGTGATGAAAAGGGCCGTATTGTAGAGCAATTCCGACTAACACCCAATGTGCTTTACGACAAAAACTTTGAAAAGATTGCAGCGTCGAATCCTTCGACACGTCATTATTGGGACAAAGACATTTTTACCCACATCGCATGGCTGCCCGCACCCGAAATCAGCATTGAAGAAAAAAAGGCTGCTGAGGACAGCCTCAAATATGAGGCCTACGAAGCGCGTATTGGCGACACGGTGTATACTTCTAAGGCCTACGCCATAGTAAAGGGCATTGAGTTACAACCCAGCCATCCCGACTATCACGCCCAGCCTGGCGATTATGCCTTAGGGCTCACGTTATCATTTCACGAATTGGGAAGTGATACTGCCTGGATAGTCACCCCTGTAGTCGTATTGCGCGGCAACTACATGTATCAATACCCCAAAGAGATCAACGAATTAGGTATCAAAGTGCGACTAACTGAAGTATTTCTAGATGCCATCATCACGCCTGACGACCGTTTAAGCTGGGATCGCCTTGTATTTCGGCAAGGTCAGAGCCACCAATGGCAAGGTATTGAGCTGCGATTTGATGGATTTAACAAGCACCCCAAGCATCCTGCCTATTTAGCCCAAGAAGGCGACATTGCGGTAGGCGCTGTACTACACGCCACCTATGAGGGCAAAAGTTACCAAGCTGAGCCAGTCTATCTGATCCGCAATATGCAGCCACTCAACATCAAAGATCAGATTCCGGATTTGGGTTTGCACTTGCGGTTTTCCGGTTTGGACCCCGAGGCAGAAACCATTGAGGTGTACGTAGCACGAGAAGCTACGAAAATGGAAAAGAGTTGGCCTTTCGAAATTGCAGAAAATTATCGGCGCACCGATTACATCGCTTTAGAAGCTATTGTCTTTCCTGGTATCAATCTTTTTTGGCTGGGCAGTCTGATCATGCTGCTAGGCCTTTTACTCAGCGCAATCAATCGAACACAACGGCAAAGTTTGAAATAAATGACCAATTCGTTGGCTCAAGGTATTGTAGTACTGGGCACAGGTAGATTGGGCAGTGCCTTGGCACAACGCATATTCGAGGTACAGCTACCACTTAGGGCAGTGTACAACCGGCATTTGCACAAAGCACAAGTGTTGGCTACAACACTTGGCATACCAGCAACTGATCGCGTGTCAGCCCTACCTACAGATGCTTTTCTCTATTTACTAGCGCTGAGTGATGATGCTATTGGCCCCTTTGCACAGTGTTTGTCGCAGCACTTGCCTGCCGATGCACTGGTAGCCCATACCTCTGGTGCCACGCCACTTGCTGTGCTGCAGCCACATTTTAGTAGGTGTGCCATCTTTTATCCCCTGCAGAGCTTTGCGCCAGGTAGATCACCTGATTGGACACACATCCCTATTTGCCTTTCGGCAAATGCCCCCCAATGGACTCGACAACTTTGGCCCATAGCACAACGAGTAGGTGGTGCCGTATACGAACTCGACGATGCACAACGCGGCCAATTGCACTTGGCGGCAGTATTTGCCAATAACTTTACCAACTTTTGCTACCACATAGCCTCCCAATTGCTCAAGATGCAGCATCTGCCTTTCGACATATTACTTCCGCTCATCCGAGAAACAGTCGAACGCTTACACACAGCACCACCACAAGCCCTACAAACAGGGCCTGCCGTGAGAAATGATCGAGCTACAATTGCGCGCCACTTGAGTGCCTTGCAGCACCATCCCGACTATCAGCAATTATACCGACTGATGACAGAGTTGATCGGCAGATACCTAGGCAGCACATTTAACGAAAGTCAATCATGAAGACTTTCTGAAAATTGCTGCAAAAGTGGGCAGGCTTATAGTCGTACTACCTTCTTTGCTTAATTTCCCTGCGCCGGACAATCACTGAAAAAACGACGCAATATGAAGTCATCTATCTGGACGCTTTTCTTACTATCTATAAGCTTGCAGGCTGTACGGGCCCAACAGCTAGACCTCACCTATTATTTACCCGATGTAGCCTACAACAAATCGATCCCTACGCCACAAAAAGTTTTGGGCTATATGCCCGGCGAATGGCACGTCACACATGATCAGTTAGTAGCTTATATGCAATTGTTAGCTGCTGCTTCCGATCGCATCACCATCGAAGAGACAGGGCGCACCTATGAAAATCGCCCCCTGCTACTGCTCACCATCACATCGCCGGAAAATCACCGCAAGCTGGAGGCCTTACGTCGTGAACACCTCAGCTTAACTGACCCCCAAGCAGCACAAAAATTGCGTACAGATAAAATGCCTGTGGTCGTATATCAAGGATTCAGCATTCACGGCAACGAGCCCAGTGGTTCTAATGCAGCCTTGCTAGTAGCTTATTATTTGGCTGCAGCCAAAACCAATGCTGTAGAATCACTGCTCGATCAGGCAATCATCTTGTTCGATCCTTCTTTCAACCCCGATGGCTTGCAGCGTTTTAGTACTTGGGCCAATATGCACAAAAGCCAGACTTTGGTAAGTGATCCACAGAGCCGTGAGTTTCACGAAGTATGGCCACGGGGGCGTACCAACCACTACTGGTTTGATCTCAACAGGGATTGGCTACCTGTACAGTTGCCTGAGAGCCAAGCGCGCATACGCACTTTCCATCGTTGGAAGCCCAATGTGTTGACAGATCATCACGAAATGGGCTCGCATGCTACCTTCTTTTTTCAACCAGGAGTACCACAACGCACTAATCCGCTTACCCCAGCGCGCAACCAGGAGCTTACCGCAGCCATAGCACGCTACCATGCTGAGGCGCTCAACGAGATCGGTTCGTTGTATTACTCAGAAGAGAACTACGACGACTTTTACTACGGCAAAGGCTCGACTTATCCCGACATAAATGGTGGCATTGGTATTCTATTCGAGCAAGCCAGCTCACGCGGCCATCTTCAAGAGACCGACAACGGCTTGTTAGCATTCCCGTTTGCCATTCGTAATCAAGTACGTACGGCTCTCTCTACGCTCAAAGCAGCATATGAGTTGCGCCAAGAGTTGCTCGACTACCAACGCGACTTTTTTGCACAAGCAGCCAAAGAAGGACAAGCCGACCCTCGCAAGGCCTTTGTAGTGGGCAGCCCCGATAGAAGCCGTCTCAATGCATTTTACGAAGTATTGCAACGCCATCATATTGACGCTTATCGCCTTAGCCGTCCTCTTTCAGTCAACGGGCTGCTCTTTGAACCCGACCATGCATTGCTCATTCCTTTGGCGCAAAGGCAATACCGTTTGATTCGGGCCATGTTTGACACCTCCACGCAATTTGCCGACAGCATCTTTTACGACATCTCGGCTTGGACATTTCCCTACGCATTTGGCCTGGATTGGGCGGATTTAGCAGACCACTGGGATCCCAGCCTACAGGGTCAGCCGATCACACCAGAGAGAATACGTCCACTACCAACACCACCGGCGCGTACCGACTATGCCTATCTCATGGATTGGACCGATTACTACAGCCCTGCTGCTGCTTATGAACTGCTCGACAAAGGCTTACGCATAAAGGTGGCTACACAGCCCTTCACTATGAACGGCAAGGACTGGCCTGCTGGCACTTTGCTCATTCCCGTTGCCAATCAAGATGTGCCAGCTGCGCAAGTACAAGCCTGGGTGACGCAGACGGCCCAACGCACCCAGGTGGCATTTACAGCAGTACAGAGCAGCTATACCAAGTCGGGTATCGACTTAGGCAGCCGTAAGTTCATGTCTGTATCTAAACCTCGGATAGCCATACTGGCTGGCAATGGGGTGAGTAGCTACGAAGTCGGCGAGGTCTGGCACTTGCTCGACACGCGCTACCACATGCCTGCTACGCTACTAGATGTGAGTTATTGGCAGCGCTATGACTTGTCGCGCTACAATGTCATCGTCATGCCACATGGCTCGTGGTCGGCTTTGGGCGAGGCAGCAGCCCGCAAACTGGAAGCGTGGCTCGAAGATGGCGGCGTCCTCATTGCTTGGAAGGGAGCACTGCGCTGGCTGAATCAACGCGATCTAGCAGATCTCAACTTTATCGAAACGGGCAAACCCGATTACCTCAAACAACGCCGCCCCTATGGCAAGCTGGAAGCTGACCGCGGTGGGCAAGTGATTGGAGGCGCCATATTTGAAGCTGATGCTGATCTGACACATCCTCTGTTATTTGGATATATACAAAAGCGCATAGCACTTTTCCGCAACCACAATTTCATGTTGCACTTGCCCGAAAATCCCTGGGCTGCTCCACTGGTATACACCAACAGGCCGCTTTTAGCTGGCTATATTTCATCGCACAACCTCAAGAAGTTATCGGGCTCAGCAGCTGCCATTATTTGTGGGCAAGGGAAAGGGCGCATCATCGCTTTGGCCGACAACCCCTGTTTTCGAGCATTTTGGTATGGTACTAACAAGCTCTTTGCCAATGGCATTTTCTTTGGAAATATCATTCATGCTCAGGCAGTTGAGCGATAAAACTATTGCCTCAACCTGGTCATGCTTTCGCAAAACAAGTGGAGCGAAGCCAACCTTTGCTCCACTCGTGTTTTTTATGGCAAACAGGGGAGTGTACCTTTGCCCACTATTTGCCGAAAGGCACAAAAAGCTGTACACATGAACTTATCGGACCGCATCGCCGTAATGGCTCGCCTGGGGCGACACCTCCTCGAAGCTCAAGACGAATACCTCGAAGCTGTCATACAGCGTACAGCACATTACAACCCCTGGTTTACAAAAGAAAACCAGTGGCAGGCGCTGCGCGCCATTGCCGAAAAGATGCTCGACGCCGAGGCTCTCAGCCGTTGGGCACAGCACTACAACGTAGCCGATGCACCCACAGCAATCCGCGTAGGGCTGGTGATGGCAGGCAACATTCCTTTGGTGGGTTTTCAAGACGTGCTGTGCACTTTCATTGCAGGACATCGGGCACAGATCAAGCTCTCAGAGAAAGATCCGTACTTGTTGCCCTATTTGTTACAGCTATTGGCTTCATGGGCACCACAAGCTGCTGAGTTTTTTGATATAGTAGAGCGGTTGTCCGGTTTTGATGCCGTCATTGCCACCGGCTCGAACAACTCAGCGCGCTACTTTCACGCCTATTTTGGCCAATACCCACATATCATTCGCCGCAATCGCAATTCGGTAGCGGTACTTTCGGGCTGCGAGTCAGACGAAATGCTACATACACTGGGCCAAGACATCTTCAGCTACTTCGGCTTGGGCTGCCGCAATGTGTCCAAATTGTACCTGCCCAGAGGGTACGATGTGAAGAAGCTGTTGGAAGTGCTACACGAATACCGACAGCTTATCTTACATGAAAAATACAAGCACAACTTCGACTACAACTTTGCACTGCTAACACTCAATAAAACGCCATTTCACTTCAATGGCTGTGTGATCATGAAGGAAGATCCAGCCTTCGACTCCCGAATTGCTATGCTGCACTACGAATACTACGACAGCTTGCCCAATGTGACTACTACCTTACACACCGCCTCCGACAAAATACAGGTAGTAGTCAGTCAACAGCTCATTCCTGAACTCAAGCTACCCGTAGTGCCTTTCGGCCAAAGTCAACAGCCTGGCCTGTTCGATTATCCCGACGGTGTAGATACAATGGCTTTTTTGACTGCGCTACGGCCTTAAGAGCCCCTCAGACGGGCAGTGCCGAATAGCGCTGCACAAAGTCGACCATTTCGTCGACCATTTCAGCAGAACCAATGGCAATGGTCGTACGCTGATGTAGATCGCGCGGCTCAATGTCGAGAATACGCGCTAATTGACAGCTCACAGCTTTGCCACCTGCCTGCTCTACGATGAATGATAGTGGGTTGCATTCATACAGCAGCCGCAGTTTTCCGTGTGGATATTTACGCGTGTTGGGATATAGGAAGATACCGCCCTGAAACAAGATTCGGTGCACATCGGCCACCATAGAGCCAATGTAGCGCAAACGCAGGTTCAAGTCGCTACAGTGATCGATGTAGCGCCGCATTTCCACGTCAAACTTGAGGTAATATCCCTGATTGACCGAATAGTAGCGCCCTCTTTTGGGCATTTGAATGTCGGGATGAGACAGGCAAAATTCGCCAATGGTGGGGTCGAGCGTGAAGCCATTGACACCATGACCCGTAGAATAAACCAGCAGTGTGGAAGTGCCATAGAGCACATAGCCAGCAGCTACTAGCTGGCTCCCTCTCTGGAGAAAATCTTCCAATGTAGCGGGCTCGGATGCATTGCTCTTTCTCCGATAAATGCCAAAAATCGTACCCACTGGTACGTTGACGTCAATATTAGAAGAGCCATCCAGAGGGTCAAACACTACAACGTATTTGGGCGATTTGCCATCCAGTACAGGCAAAGGCACGTAATCTTCGTTTTCCTCTGAGGCAATCGCACAGCATTCACCACTATTGCTCAAGCACTCTATCAACTTCTCATTGGCGTAGATATCGAGTTTGGCCACTTTGTCACCTGTGGCATTTTCCTCTCCTGCAAAGCCCAAGATATTGACCAATCCCGCTTTATTGACCTCTCGATTGACAATTTTGGCAGCTACGCCTATATCGCGCAACAAGCCGGTGAGTTCCCCTGTAGCATATGGGAAGTCTTTTTGGCGGCGCAAGATGAATTCGTCCAATGTGACAATTCGGTTCATGGTTGGCAATTTGAGATGAAATCAATGATTTGATTTTTTCAGATGTAAAGGTAATACAAGGTGGTGCCTCATACAGCCCTATGCCAAAAATATGCCGCTATCCTTGGCATAGATCCAGGTGAAATCGGGCCTATCGTTTTGTAGCATGCTCCTTTGCCCGAGTATCTCGGTAGTGTGGTGTGCAAGACATATTAGTTTAGTTTAGGACATCTCTTTGCATCAAAAGAAACTTGATACAATTCAACTTTTTTTCTATATTAGAGCTTTTGTAAAAAGAAGATACCTTCACGGCTTAATTGACGAAAGGAAGAGTGACTTGAAAGAGCTTGCATATCTCAACAAGTACTTTATCAAGTATAAGTGGCGGCTGATTTTGGGCATCTTGTTCGTGAGTTTGTCCAATTACTTTGGTGTATTGCAACCACAGATGATACGCGAGGGGCTCGACTTGGTCGTGCAAAACATCGAGCTGTATCAGCTCACTGCGGGTTTTGAGCTGCAAGCTGTCTTGTTTTCCATTTTGGGTCAGACACTGCTATTCTTCGGGTGTTTAGTCCTGTTATTAGCTGTGGTAATGGGGCTTTTTATGTACTTGATGCGTCAGACCATCGTGGTCATGTCGCGGCTAATAGAATACGACCTGCGTAAGGAAGTATTCGCCAAGTACGAGCTATTAGATCAGTCATTTTACAAACGACAAAAGACGGGTGACCTGATGGCGCGCATCACGGAAGACATCAGCAAGGTACGCATGTACTTAGGCCCTGGCTTACTTTACGGCATCAATCTCCTTACGCTATTTGTCATGGTAGTCACCGCCATGCTGTCAGTATCGCCTCATCTGACACTGTATAGCCTACTGCCCTTGCCCTTTTTGTCTATTTCCATTTACTACGTTAGCCGGTTGATCAATCATCATAGCTCGCTTATTCAGAAGCAATTGGGCAAGCTCAATGCATTAGCCCAAGAGGTGTACTCAGGTATTCGCGTCGTCAAATCGTACGTACAAGAAAGTGCTATGAGCCGCTATTTCGCACAGGAGAGCGAGGCCTACAAGGCCAAATCACTGCGGCTAGCCCGTGTCGACGCGTTGTTTCACCCTTTAATGGTAGTACTCATCGGTTTTTCCACTGTACTGACTGTATGGATTGGCGGTATAGAAGTGTCGAAAGGCGCCATCACGCCGGGCAACATTGCAGAGTTTGTCATTTACGTGAGTAAACTGACGTGGCCTGTAACCGCTTTGGGGTGGATCACTTCTATTATCCAGCAAGCAGCAGCTTCACAACAGCGCATCAACGAGGTGCTACACACTCCGCCGCGCATCACCAACCCCATTATCCATCCTCGCCCTCTTCGTGGGCACATTCGCTTCGAGCATCTTAGCTTCGCCTATCCCGATGGCAGCACTAGGCCCGCACTCAGCCACATTTCATTGGAGATTCTGCCAGGACAGAAGATTGCCATTTTGGGCAAAACGGGCTCTGGCAAAACTACACTGGCCGACTTGCTGGTGCGCCTATACGATCCTACAGAAGGAACCATTTGGCTCGATGGCAAAGACCTGAAGCAACATGACTTGTACAACTTGAGATGCCGAACGGGCTATGTACCCCAAGACGGTTTCCTTTTTAGCGACACTATCCAAAATAACATCGCCTTTGGCAAACCCGACGCCACAGAAGAGGAAATCATAGCCGCTGCCAAAAATGCAGCGATTTATGAAGACATCATGCAGTTTCCCAAAGGGTTCGATTCGCTAATTGGCGAGCGCGGCGTGACGCTTTCTGGTGGCCAAAAGCAGCGCATTGCCATTGCACGTGCACTAATCAAACAGCCCGACTTGCTCATCCTCGACGACTCACTCTCAGCCGTCGATACACGTACCGAACACAAGATTTTGTCTCATCTCGACTCGGCCCTGGCCGATAAGACAGCTATTATCATCACACACAGGATCTTTACCAGCTTAGAGTTCGACAAAATTATCGTATTAGACCAGGGGCGTATCGTACAACAAGGCACACACCATGAATTGGTACAACAAGAAGGCTATTATGCCCGCCTATGGGCCCGTCAACAACGCGAAGCCCAAGTAAAATTGGAAGAATAAATGATGCCTTGCACTCCTAATTTCTTGGCCAAACACACCTTGCGATTTGTCAGATAGCTTTCAATTTTTCTCCTCGTCAAATTTGGAAATAAAGTAGTTTTTTGCAATAGCCCAAACAATTGTTTGTCAATCATATTTGATTGTCTAATTTTGTCTGACTTTTATTGGCAAACACAACATATTCCCAATACTAAAACCTTGGTGTAAGTGACAGAGCGAAACAATGAAAGAAGGCCGGACATTGTGTATTCCACCAAGATCAAAGCCGGCAGAAGGCGGACCTACTTTTTTGACGTGCGAAAAACTAAAGGTGGTGATTACTACATCACCATGACAGAAAGCACACGCCGATTAGATGGGGAAGGTTTCAATCGGCACAAGATCTTCCTGTACAAAGAAGACTTCAACAAGTTTCTGGAAGGGCTCGAAGAGGTGATTGACCATGTCAAGTCGGAGCTATTGCCCGATTACGACTACGACGCCTATCAGGGTCAAAATCACGATGAGGAGTTTAGCCCAGACTCCGACCAAGAGATCCCTTCCGAGGAAGACATCAAGTGGTAAACGTACATTAGATCACGCACTCAAGCGGCAACATGTAGTTGCCGCTTTTTTTTTACGGGCACCTTACTCGTATTTCCACCTTTAAGCAAAAAGGTAGAAATTGCCGCCTTAAACTGAAGCATTTCATGAGTCATTTGGTAGCACCATCCCTTTTGTCGGCCGACTTTGCACAGCTCAACTCAACCATTGAGCTGCTAGACAAAAGCGATGCGGATTGGGTCCACCTCGACGTCATGGATGGGCACTTTGTCCCCAATTTCACCTTTGGTATGATGATCGTCAAAGCCATCAACTCCTTGACGCAAAAACCCCTCGATGTGCATCTGATGATCGCACAACCTGAGCGCTACATCGAGCAATTTCGCCAAGCCGGTGCCGATATCATCACCGTCCATTACGAAGCATGTACTCATGTACACCGGATAGTACAACAGATAAAAGATACAGGGGCCAAAGCGGGGGTGGCCCTCAATCCAGCCACTCCAGTAGTCATGCTTGAAGACATACTCGAAATGCTCGACGTAGTATTGATCATGTCGGTAAATCCAGGTTTTGGTGGGCAAAAGTTTATCTATCACACTATACCTAAGATCAGAAAGCTTCGGCAGATGCTCGAAGTGCATAATGCCCATGCCCTTATAGAAGTGGATGGAGGCATCGGGCTTCAAAATGCAGAAGAAGTGCTGCGTGCGGGTGCTCGTATACTGGTAGCAGGAAGTAGTATATTTGGCTCGTCCGATCCCCTGCATACCATTGCTCAGATGAAACAGATTGATTCACAACGCTATTTTGTATAGACACACTTCATGCTCATCACGAATATACACTACCTGGCCTTTGGCACACTACTCTTATGGGTTAGCACGGCCATTCAGCCCTTGCAAGCTCAAGCGACTGTGAAAGGTACTGTGCGCGATGCCGAGACGGGATCTCCTATTGAGCTGGCCACCATTTTCCTCGAGGATACTCAAATACTCACTGAAACCGACGCGTCGGGCCATTTCACGCTGGAAGTACCCACTGACAGGCCCTATACCTTGGTGGTAAGCCGAGTGGGGTATGTAGAACGACATATTGAGCTGGGAATACTCAAACCGGGAGCACGCCGTGCCCTGCGCATCAACCTGCGCCATAGCCAAAGCGACCTGGACATCGTCATCAAGGAACGCCGCAAGAGCGATCAGGGCATGATCCGCGAAGATGTGGAAGCACTCAAGTTGCTGCCCACTACCACTGGCAACCTGGAAAGTGCCTTGCCACACATCGCCTTGGGGGCCAGCAGTGGTACGGGTGGCGAATTGAGTAGCCAATACAACGTACGTGGCGGCAACTACGATGAGAACTTGGTCTACGTCAATGGCTTTGAGGTATATCGTCCACAGCTCATTCGCTCAGGCCAACAAGAGGGCCTCACTTTTCCCAATATCGACCTGATCCAAAGCCTATCTTTTTCCTCTGGAGGATTCGAAGCGCGTTATGGGGACAAAATGTCTTCAGTACTGGATATTGCCTACAAGCGCCCTTCGGCTTTTCGCGCCTCAGTAAGTGGTTCACTACTTGGTGGCTCAGCACACATAGAAGGTAGCAAGGCCTTGGGCAACTCTTGGCGACGCTTTAGGTACTTGCTGGGAGCCCGATACAAGACTACGCGTTACCTGCTTGGCTCGCTCGACATCACGGGCGAATACACACCTAACTTTGCCGACATTCAAGGCTGGTTCACCTTTGACGTAAGCCCAGATTGGCAGTTGGGGCTGTTGCTCAACTACAATCGCAGCTTGTATCGCTTTGTACCACGCAGCCGCAGCACCGCCTTCGGTCTGATCAATTTTGCCCTCCAGCTCTACTCCGAATTCGAAGGGCAAGAAGTTGACGACTTCACCACGCAAATGGCTGGCCTATCGCTCACTTATGTGCCCGACCGGCAAAGGAACCCCTTCTTCCTCAAATGGCTCATTGCTGCCTGGAAAAGCGACGAAAACGAACGCTTCGACATTATCGGCCGTTACAGCCTACGGCAAATAGAGACAGGATTGGGTAGTGACAACTACGGTGAAGCAGTGGCAGAATTGGGCACGGGCACGCAACAACAATACGCACGCAACTTTCTCGACTATCAAGTGGTCAGCTTGGCACACCAAGGTGGGGCGGAGCTACAACGGTCAGCTACACCTAATCACTTCTTGCGTTGGGGTGCCAAAGTGCAATACGAGCTCATCACCGATCAGTTGCTCGAATGGGAGCGACTCGACTCGGCTGGTTATTCCCTTCCCTACGACACCACACAAGTAAGGCTATGGCAGGTAGTACGTACCGATGTGCCCAACCAACTCCACACGCGCCGACTCAGTGCTTACCTACAGAACAGCTGGTTGTGGCGGCAAGACAGTGTAAGAGAAGTGCGCCTCACAGCAGGCCTGCGTGGCGGCATGTGGGCTAATGGCTTTGCCAAGCATGGATACCTTACACCTCGAGTACAATTGCACTACAAACCGCTCAATACAGCCTCCGACATCAGTTTTCGGCTGGCCACAGGCCTGTATTTCCAACCACCTTTCTACCGAGAGCTGCGACGCCCCAACGGCTCGTTAAACCCACTGCTAAGTGCACAGAAGTCAGCTCACATAGTGGGAGGCTTTACTTACGATTTTTACTGGCACAAACTCAGCAACCAACCTTTCCGCCTCATTGTAGAAGCTTACTACAAACACCTATGGGATCTGGTAAGCTATGAAGTGGACAATGTGCGCATCCGGTATAGTGGTCAAACCGATGCCACGGGCTATGTTATGGGTATAGACCTTCGCATCAATGGCCAATTTGTGCCTGGTGCAGAATCTTGGGTCAACCTCTCTTTGCTGCGGGCACGGGAACGGCTCGAGGGGGTACAACACCTCAAAAGAGAAGTCGGACAAGCATCGGGCGAGCCTGTCCCCGACGTGCCCCGACCTACCGATCGGTTGCTCAATCTTTCCATCTTCTTCCAAGACTACTTGCCTAAAAATGAACACTTCAAAATGCATCTCAACATCAGTGTAGGTACTGGTCTACCCTTCGGCATTCCCAACAACAATCGCATCTATCGCAACCCGTACCGATATGCCCCGTATCATCGTGTAGATATCGGTTTTAGTATAGCCCTTTTCACCACCGAAGCACTAGAACGACGCCACAACCACCCTTTGCGCTTCACGCGCAACAGCTGGCTAAGCCTGGAAATTTTCAACTTACTCGACGTGCAAAACACGGCCAACAACACTTGGATCAAGACCGTATTCAATCAACAATATGCCGTGCCCAACTACCTGACCTCGAGAAGGGTCAGCCTCAGAATGCGCATGGAGTTCTAACACTACCCACACACGCGCTTACAACCGCATCGCCATGACAACGACACCCCAAAAAGGTGGCATCAGCAAGATCATTCGCTTGGGATTTGTGCTTATCTTGCTCTTGCTTTTCGCACTGTTCGTACGTCAATACGGCTGTGGCATTTACCAGCGTACTGAAAAGTTCGAGTGGATAGAGTAAGTACGCCCTATTTATCCCAAAACCGCTTTCACCCATGAAACACATCTCCATCTTTTTCACCCTATTCATTGCTTGCCCATGGCAGCTGCCGGCACAGGCCTCAGGCCCCATTTGTGGTAGCGACACTTACAATCAACTATTAGCACAGCAAGATCCCACCTATGCCTTGGTATTAGCCAAATACACATATGAGGTGACGCCCCACCTCAGCCAACCCAATAGCTCAGAGACAGCCGACACATTGATCACCATCCCCGTTGTAGTACACATTATCCATAACGGAGAGCCCGTGGGTTCAGGCCAAAACTTATCCGATGCACAGGTTTTGGCCCAAATCGAACAACTCAACCTAGACTTTTCCGCTACCAATCCTGAATTTAGCCAAACGCCTAATCAATGGAAGAGTGTACGTGGCACCCCTAAGATCGAGTTTTGCCTGGCCAAAGTAGACCCTAACGGCAACCCCACTACGGGCATCGTGCGCCACCAATTGCAAGTAACTGGCACAAGCTGGACTAACAATAACATTAATTCGGAAATCAAGCCTCAGACCATTTGGGATCCCCTACACTACTACAATGTGTGGGTACTACCTATTCCAGGCACTACAGCTGATGGTGGTGTCGTGGGCTTTGCCAATTACCCACTACCCGGACAAGTAGGTAGTAATACTGATGGTGCTGTGATCGATTACCGATGGTTTGGTGGGCCTGGCTTTAGCCAATCGAGCTACCGCGTCCTCCAACACGAATCGGGGCACTATCTGGGCCTACCTCATCCTTGGGATGGCGACAACTGCTTTGACGACGACGGCATCGACGACACGCCCAATGTAGATGCCCCCACCTCTGAATATGCTGAGCTGGATTGTAGCGATGGCTATCCCGTAGGGCCCACCAGTTGTGGCAATGAGCACATGTACGTCAATCATATGGACTACGTCAATCACAACTGTTACACCTCATTCACACAAGGGCAAGCCAACGTCATGCGTGCCGTATTACAAGGCACCAATAGTGGCTTCAACTACACCCCACGCACTGAATTAGCTGCAGGCGCATGGGCCCGTTGCAATTTACCTGCGCACAATGCTACCCTTGTACAGCTCGAAGGCCCTGCCGAGCGCATGTGTACCGCCGATAGTGTAGTGCCCATCATTCGTATACGCAACAGTGGCACGGACCCTCTCGACAGCCTATGGCTCTTTGTGCAAACTGACACACAGCTCGACTCGCTGCTGTGGCAAGGCTATTTGCCCTATGGCGATACTGCTGTGGTCGCATTGCCTCCCTTTTTGCCGCAAGGCAATACCTTCCAGTACAGCATCTGGGCTGCCTATCCCGATAGCTGGCCCGATGAACAGCCCCACGATGACTCCATCCAGATAAATGGCATTTACATCTCGCCAGCACCTTTGCCCTTTGCCGAAGACTTTGACACCACCCTATGGAACCCCACCCTACACGGTGTGTTTCATTTCAATATCAATGGCGACGATTTTACCTGGCAGTATGCCAATGGCATTTCCGCTTGGGGTGTGGGCAGTGGATGTGCAGTATTCGACAACTTCACGGGTACGCAAGCCAACAACCCCTTCGGCACCAGCGATGCCCTCATCACACCTGTCTTTGACCTCGCGCAAGTCAATGGCCCCGTCAGTTTGGCATTCGACGTGGCCTATGCCCAATTCAACGACACCTTTAGCGACACACTCTGGATTGGCGTATCGACCAACTGTGGCCAGCTATTCGATCAACCCATCTTCCTGAAAGGTGGTGCCGAGCTATCTACTGCTCCTCCTCAGACAACTGCCTTTGTACCCACTCCCGATCAATGGCGCACCGAAACGATTGACCTGAGTGCTTTCAGCAACGAAGCAGACCTATCGTTTGCATTTCTCAACTTATCCAGCTGGGGCAACCGCCTCTATATCGACAACATTCGGCTCATACTGCCTTGTGGACTAACTGTAAGCCTTTCGGCAAACGACGCTTCTTGCGCCAACACCTGCGACGGCAGCATCAGCGCTGCCATCAATGGCGCCTGGGGACAAGCCACCTACCAATGGAGCCACGGCCTGCCCAACACAGCTGAAGTATCTTCCCTATGCGCCGACACTTACTCACTCACCCTCACCGATGAAAACGGATGTACAACCACAGCCAGCACTCAAGTGGCTGCTCCTGCACCGATCACTATTAGCCTTTCGGCAAATGACGAAAGTGCACAAGGTGCGAATGATGGTAGCATTTCCAGCCAAGTCAGTGGCGGCACACCTCCCTACACCTACAATTGGAGCAATGGCAGCCAAGCGCCCCAAATTCAGAGCCTGTCGCCGGGTACCTATTCTCTTACCATTACCGATGCACGGGGGTGTACTCAAAGCGCCTCAGCTGAAGTGTTGCCCTACAGCTGCCCCAATATGAGTGCCACTGTCAATGCACAAAACCCTAGCTGCTTTGGCACAGCCGATGGGAGTATTGCTGTCTTTCCCCAAGGCGGCCAACCCCCTTACTCCTACAATTGGAGCAACGGCGCTAGCCTACAATCGCTCACAGGACTGCTTGCGGGCACCTATAGCGTGACGATTGGCGGTGCAGATGGCTGTCAGTTGGTGCAAAGCATTACCCTGAACGATCCACCAGAATTAGTCGTACAAACTACGGTTACTCATGAAACTGCACCCAGTGCACAAGACGGTAGTGTGGAAGTGCTCGCCACTGGTGGTACGCCGCCGTATACGTACACGTGGAGCAATGGCGGCAGTAGCGCCCAACAAACTGGGCTAGCCCCAGGCACCTATTCCGTCACGGTAACCGACGCACAAGGTTGTGCACAAGTCACCTCCGCCACTGTCTCAGCTGCAGGTTGTACCCTCAACCTTTCGATAAGCACTACCCCACCCACTTGCCCCAATAGCCAAAATGGTATGGCAGTAGCAACTGCAAATGGCGGTACAGGCAACTATACCTTCAACTGGTCTAATGGGCAAACGGGTAACCCCGCCACTGGTTTGGGCGAAGGCATTTGGTCAGTCACTGTAACGGATGAAACGGGATGTGCCCTCACCCAATCCTTTACACTTACCGCTATAGACACGACTGGCCCTACACTCATCACCCATGACGTCACCTTGTGGCTCGATGCCAATGGACAAGCTACACTCAGCCCCTTCACAGCACTGGCAGCTGCCACCGATGATTGTGGTATTGCCGATCTCAGCATCACACCCAACCAATTCAACTGTAGCCATTTAGGTGCACAAACAGCGGTACTTACCGCTACTGATGTCTCGGGCAATGTCAGCACAGCGATCATTAATGTAACCGTGCTCGACGGCGTAGTCCCTATAGTGGTATGCCCACCAGACATCACCGTATACCAATGTGCAGGCCCACTGGATTATGCGCTGCCCCAAGTGACGGATAACTGCACTGCCGAGCTCACACAGCTCGAGGGGCCCGCACCAGGGGCATTTTTTCCGCAGGGAACCACTCAGCTGAGCTGGCAAATTAGTGACGACTCGGGTTTTAGCCATACGTGCACATGGACGATCACGCTTCAATACGACTTGCAGGCCAGCGTACAACTGACGCCACCCTCTTGTCCAGGTAGCCAAGATGGCAGCGCCCAGATCGCAGTCAGTGGTGGACAAGCACCCTACACTTTTGAGTGGGGCAATGCCACATCCAATATGCTCGAAGCAGGTACCTATACCGTAACCATCAATGACGCAAACGGCTGTAGTATCACGACCATGTTCACACTTGAGGATCCACCTGCGCTGATGTTTGCCGAGCTCAGTGCCACGCCTGAGACTAACGGACAGCAAGATGGGATGCTCAAAGCGCTGGCACAGGGCGGCACCCCACCTTATACTTACTTCTGGTACCAAGACGGACAACTGATCGGCACAGGGGTTATGCTTGAAGGAATAGCTGCAGGCACGTACCAGTGCCAAGTAGTTGATGATCACGGATGCGTGCTGTGGTCGGAAGATGTAATTGTCGAATCGGTAACGGCCACCACATCGCTTCAAGGTCGCTTACCCATCACGTTTCATCCCAATCCGGCTCATACCTACTTACTACTCTCGGGCATAGGCACTGCCGAAAACGTACAATGGTCCTTATGGGCTGCCGATGGCAGGCTGCTACATCACACACAACAACAGGTCACCTCTGACGTGCTACGCATCGACATCTCAGCGCTGCCGCCTGGAGTCTACATATTGCGCCTTTCTACCCAAATGGGTTTTGCCGTAAGGCGCTTTGCAAAACAGTAAACAACCTACACCACATAATCACCTGATTGTTAACAAAATACATCAAAAAATGAGTAGATTTGGAGTAGTGTGGAGCCTGCTAATGGTGACTTCCACACTGGTAGGGCAAGACCGCATTACGGGCAAGCCATGGGCTACCCGCTCGGAAGTCATCGCACAACACGGCATAGCGGCTACCAGTCATCCATTAGCTACGCAAATTGCACTGGACATCCTCAAAAAAGGAGGCACTGCTGTAGATGCTGCCATTGCTGCTAATGCGGCACTTGGACTGATGGAGCCTACAGGTTGTGGCATTGGCGGAGATCTGTTCGCCATTGTATGGGACAGCCAGACACAACAACTCTACGGGCTCAACGCTTCTGGCCGCTCACCTAAGGCGTTAACATTAGAATGGTTCAAGGCAAATGGCTATGAAAAAATACCCAGCTATGGCCCATTGCCCGTCACGGTACCTGGATGTGTAGATGGATGGTTCGAGCTGCACAAAAAGTTTGGCAAGTTACCTATGAGTGAAATTTTGGCTCCAGCCATCCAATATGCCGAAGAAGGATTTCCCGTCACCGAGCTAATCGCTTACTACCTCAACTTGTCGGTTCCGCGCTTTGCCAAACAGTTTCCCAATGTTTGGGAAACGTGGACCATCGATGGACGTGTACCTCAAAAGGGCGATGTATTCCGCAATCCTCAGTTAGCACAAACGTACCGGCGCATTGCCCAAGAAGGAAGAGACGTCTTTTACAAAGGCGACATAGCCCGCACTATCGCCAATTTCATCCGAGATCAAGGTGGCTTTTTGAGCTATGAAGACTTGGCAGCACATCGCTCGGAATGGGTAAAGCCCGTATCGACCAACTACAGAGGCTACGATGTGTGGGAACTTCCTCCCAACGGACAAGGCATTGCTGCCTTGCAAATGCTCAATATCTTGGAAGGATATGACTTAGCCAGCTATGGCTTTGGTAGTCCCGAACACATCCACTACTTTGTAGAAGCCAAAAAACTGGCCTTTGAAGATCGGGCCAAATACTATGCCGACATGGATTTTTCAGATGTGCCTGTAGATTGGCTCATCAGCAAGGAATATGCGGCCCAACGACGTGCATTAATTGACGACCATCGAGCAGGCAAATACGAAGCAGGAGCCATATCGGCCGGAGAGACGATCTACCTCACAGTAGCTGATCAATGGGGCAATATGGTATCTCTTATCCAAAGCAATTATCGGGGTATGGGCTCAGGTATGGTACCCCCTGGATTGGGATTCATGCTACAAGACCGCGGTGAGCTTTTCTCACTCAAAGAAGGTCAGGCAAATACGTATGTACCTGGCAAGCGTCCCTTCCACACCATTATACCCGCCTTTGTCACCAAGGATGGCCAGCCCTTCATGTCTTTTGGTGTAATGGGAGGTGACTTTCAGCCCCAAGGACACGTACAAATTTTGATCAATATCATCGATTTTGGCATGAACCTACAGGAAGCAGGTGATGCGCCTCGTATTGCACACCACGGGAGCAGTACACCTACGGGGCAGCCCGCCCGCGGGCGAGGTACCATCACTTTAGAGTCTGGATTTTCCTACGAAACGATCCGTCAACTGATGCGCATGGGGCATCAAGTGGGCTTCGATTTGGGTAGCTACGGTGGCTATCAGGCCATCATGTACGATGCACAACGCGGCATCTACATTGGTGCTTCGGAATCGCGCAAGGACGGGCAGGCCGCAGGTTACTAGGCTAAAATGGCAAGTCATTCCGCTGTGGGAAATCGCAGCGGAATGTTTTTTACATAAGCATGTGCCCATACTCAGCTACAAGCACTGCTCATACATTTCTTTTGCAGCAACGCTTTATTACCTATCCCCACTGGTGTACTTTTTAACTGGTAGAGATGGAGACAAGCAAAGCCTTGCCAAAACACAAAAAGCGGAAGGGACACCGCATGCGAATCGATAAAAAGGCACGCCGAGTGTACAAAGCACGCCAAGCACAACGCAAGCAATGGTGCAATAAAGTATCTCTCCCACCGATAAATGACTAATATCAGTGCGACGTGTGTGATCAAGCACATATTATCTGTATCCATATACTTTATCTTTGCACCTTAAACCCAAAGTGTATGAAGATACGTACTTGCCTTACACTCTCATTCGTCAGCCTATTTTTAGCAAGCTGTGGTACTGATTCTACTTCCTCAAACACACAGAATCACTCACATCAAGTGCTTGCAGAGCAACAATTGTGGGAAAAAATCATGGCAGTACACGATGAAGCCATGCCGAAGATGGCAGATATTAGCCGCACCAAACGACGGCTCAAACCACATATAAAACGCAGCGATCTGAACGAAGCACAGCGGCAAGAGATACAAGAAACTATCGAGCTGCTAGAAAGCGCCGAAGAAGCCATGAATAGCTGGATGAACGGCCTCAAAATGCTACCAGATCTGCGCAAGATGTTCACTCACGAACAGATAATGGACTATCTCAACACTGAGTTGAACAATATCAAAACGGTACGTACGCTGATGTACGATGCTTTGGAAAAAGGACAGCGCTTGCTCCATATTCTCGAACCTAACAATACAGAATCACAATGAGACAACTACATATAGCCTTGGCTGCCCTGCTGTTGTTGTGGGCCGCAGCTTGCACATCCGACGAAGAGCCACTCCCCATCTTAGGTGAAAAGGTCATTGAAAACGGTGATACGATCTATCACACCATTCCCGACTTTTCTTTCATCGATCAAGACAGCCAAATCGTTACCAATGAGACTTTTAAGGACAAGATCTACGTAGCGGACTTCTTCTTTGTGAGTTGCCCCACGATCTGCCCCAAGGTGAGTAAGCAGATGTTGCGCATCTACAAGCATTTCGAAAACGACGATCGGGTAGCCCTCCTGGCCCATACCATAGACCCCAAACACGACACCATTCCGCGCCTCAAACAGTACGCCCAGAAGTTGGGTGTGCGTTCCGACAAGTGGCACTTCGTCACTGGCGACAAAGATGCCATTTACGAAATTGCCGATGACTACTTCAGTATTGCCATTGAAGATCCCGATGCACCAGGAGGCTTTGACCACAGTGGGAAAATCATTTTAGTAGATGCCAATCGACACGTGCGCTCCTTTGCTGATGGCACTGACCCTGCCTCTGTGGATCGCCTTATCCAAGACATGGAAAAGCTCCTGCGCATGGAGTATAGTGATCGGCAAGCTACAGCCAAATAGCCATGCAGCACGTGAGACGACATACCATCATTGTGCTGTTGTTCCTTTTCGCAGGATGGTGGGCTGCACTGAATAGTGGGTGTGGCGCACCATCCTACAAACAAGGCGAAAACTTGTACCGCACCTACTGCGCCAATTGCCACATGGAAGACGGCAGTGGACTAGCACAACTCATACCTCCACTGGCAAGCTCAGATTGGTTGCGTGACAATCAAGACACCTTACCATGCATCATCTACCACGGAATGAGCGGGCCGATCATTGTCAATGGCATCGAATTTGACGGACAGATGCCAAGTAATAAGCAGCTCACCCCTGTACTCATCAACAACATTATCAACTACATCAATCACGCCTGGGGCAATGACTTTGGCCAAGCTGATATTCGCCACACAGAAGCTGCACTCGAAAAATGCCGTTGAACTCCCTACTTTGGATTTTCCCCGACAATGCTAAACACTGTGCAAAGCCAGAAGCTACCTGCTATTGGCTTAATTTGGCAGCACCCCACAAGGGATTTATTTATTTTGTGGCCACTTTTCATTTTCGGCTTTCGCCAAAATAGTCTGATGTATGAAGAAGATGTTGACTTTATCCCTATTGGCGCTGCCTCTTTGGCTGATGGGCCAAGCTCCCATCAATGATGACTGCAGCGGCTTGTTCGATCTTGGAGTAGCCCCGTATTGCCCCGATACGGTCTTCTTCAACAACGTCAATGCTACAGAGAGCAATATCGGTACCGACAACTTCCCTCCTTGCTTCAACGGCGGCACTCCTCAACGAGACGTGTGGTTTTCCTTTGTAGCCTCTGATACGATTTTCGACTACTCTATCACGCTTACAGGCATGAGCGATGGTACTTTTTCTTCGATCACCAACCCCCAAATAGCTGTCTA
This sequence comes from Saprospiraceae bacterium, assembly GCA_026982695.1. Classification (GTDB taxonomy): domain Bacteria; phylum Bacteroidota; class Bacteroidia; order Chitinophagales; family Saprospiraceae; genus WFYJ01. The sequence continues at coordinate 80,495 of JALSGS010000003.1, read as the reverse complement.
TCGCGGTGACTGCCAGTTTGATGGGCTTCAGCTATTAGACTGCATTTCTGCTGATCCTGGCCAGACTACTATACAATTAGACCTTTATGGCCTTACACCTGGCATCACTTACTACCTGCGCATCAATGACTACTCCCCTACAGCTACTCCCAATTGGGGCTCATTCAAGTTGTGCATCGACAAAGTAGACCCCATTAGTACTATAGATGAAGGCGGCTCTACTGCTTGCACCGGCGAGTTATACGATTCAGGTGGCCCCGACGGTGACTATCAACCCAACGAAAACTACACCTTCACCATCTGTCCAAATCAGCCCAATAGTTGCATTAACTTCACATTGGAATACTACAATATCGAAGATCAGGCTGATCAGCTCACCTTCTTTGACGGACCCGATACCGATGCCCCACAAATAGGGCAAATTTCCAGTTTTGCTTCAGCTGGTGGCGGCGGTGTGTGCTATTCAGTACAGGCCTCCAGTGGCTGTTTGACGATTGCCTTTACTTCGGACTCAGACGTACAGTTTGAAGGATTCCACGGGTGGTGGGAGTGTACTTCGACACCTTGCGACCCGCCTGAGCTCATCAGCGTAGATCAGAATGCCGACGAGCAAGCAATTATCGAAAATATTGCCACACCCCAGACAATCGTTACCATTGACACCATCATCTGCGATGACGGCGCGATTGGTACATTTAGTGGTATAGACAGTGACCTGGGCCTAGACAAAGGCCTAGTCATGAGTACAGGTCAGATTGTTGAGTTGCCCAACCCAGGCAACTTCTTCGCATCGAACAACAACGGCTTCCCAGGCGATGCCGATCTTGACACCCTTTCCGTACTTTTCGGCAATGGCCAGGAATCATACGATGCCTGCATCATCGAGTTAGATGTATTCGTGGCTACTGACCAATTGACCTTCGAATATATTTTCGGTTCTGAAGAATATCCCGAGTTTGTCAATACCTCTTTTAACGACGTTTTTGCCTTTCTTATCAGTGGGCCGGGCATTACAGGCATACCTTCTATTGGCAATCAGCTCAATATTGCCACACTGCCAGATGGCACTTTTGTTGAAATTAACAGCGTCAACAACGACCTGAACTGGGAGTACTATCGCAACAATCAGCAAGGAATGAGTGTGGCTTTTGATGGCCTCACTTCCGACTATCTAGGTGTAAAGAAAAGCCTGACAGCCCAAGCTAATGTAATTCCCTGCAATACCTATCACCTAAAACTGGCCGTAGCTGACCGTGGCGATGGCATCTACGATTCTGGAGTGTTTATCTCTGAAATTAAAGGGGGGACACCTTTCTTGCAAGTACAGTTTAACTCAGGCATCGATTATTTAGTAGAAGAATGCACAGTAGTACCTGATGAGCTCATCATTGGGTTGAATAGCCCTCAGAACGATACGACGAAATATAACGTGGTCGTAGGTGGGACAGCCACACTTGGCACTGATTACCAGCTTAACATTCCTACACAAGTGGTTTTTCCACCTGGCGTCACACAGGTGAGCTTCCCCATCAGTGTGATTGACGACGACATCTCTGAGGGCATAGAGACTATTGAAATTATGCTGACCAATGACTTCGGATGTGGAGAAGTCGTTTTCGAAACCCTTACTATCGAGCTGCACGATGAGCTCAATGTGGAGATATTTTCTGGAATTGATACAGCATACGTATGTGTAGACAGCTCCATTACGATGAGCGTAACAGGCGCGCAAAACTACTTCTGGACACCTATCAGCATCTTTGACGATCCTACTGCAGTAACGCCTGTAGCTACCCCAACCCAAAGCCAATGGGTACAAGTACTCGGCACACTGGGCGTATGCAGCGATGTAGATTCGGCGTACTTGCAGATCGTCTCTCCTCAATTGGACATCGATTTGATCGGCCCACAAGGCATATGCGAAGGTGACTCCGTGCTGCTCATAGCCAATAACAATGTGGGAGATCAGAACTTACAATGGACACCTGCCGATGCACTATCGGCCCCCAATGGGCATCAGACATGGGCCTTTCCCATGAGCACCACTACATTCATTGCCTCGGTTGAGGTGGCTGGCTGCGTAGCTGCTGATAGTATTACGATCGATGTAGATCCTTTTACCTTCCCTGAGCTCTTTGTAGAAGATACGGTAATTTGCCAAAACTACAGTGTAGACTTGGGTGAAGATATCGATACAGCCCTGGTAAGCACTACTTATCAATGGACGCCCCAAACGGGATTAGATAATCCCTATGCCTCTGGTCCCATTGCTACACCTGACGAATCGACCCTATACATACTGACTGCTACTAGCGCACATGGGTATTGCGCACAACAGGACTCAGTGCTCATATCCGTATTACCTGCCGATGTAGCCATCACACCGCAAGACGACTCTATTTATCTGTGTTTAGGCGACTCACTCAACCTATATGCTGATATTTCCACAATTCTAAGCGATTTCCAATGGTTCCCTTCTGAAGGTTTATCCGATACCACACAAACAACCGTAGTAGCCCAGCCTACGCAAAGTATGTGGTACTACGCCAGCTTGCAAACGGCCAATTGCTACGTAGTCGACTCTATCTTCATCCAAGTGGATAGCCTGCCTCAAGATATGGCTATAATGGCCATACCCGACAAGCCAATTTACTGTGAGGGTGAATTAATTACACTGGTATCCCCTGTATATGAGCCTGCTCACTTCCCCACTATTCAGCATCAATGGGAGCCTGAAAACGCAGGTTTCGAGAGCCCTGATACATTGTACAACATGGTCCTCACTGCTCAAGACACACTTGTGCTCGTCCGCACCACCCAAAATGGTGGTTGTATTCAGTACGACTCTATCGAACTTATCGTATTGCCCACTGCAGCGGTAGAAATTTCGCCCACAGACACGACAATTTGCCCAGGTGAGTCTATTGCATTTTCTATTGTGCACCCCACTCAGTATGATGACATAAGCTGGGAAGGCCCCAACCTTAGCTGCGAAATGTGCCCCAATCCCGTGGCTGTTCCATCCGCTACAGCTACCTACCGAGCCTCCATCGAGATAATGGGGTGCCCCAGTAGCGGGGAAGCTCAGATCGAAGTGTTGCCCTCGCCCAACTTCCAGCTCACAGGACAAACTGTAATCTGTGAAGGAGAATCCGTGCAACTCAACTTAGTTGCCGATACCAATGCAGTGTATCAATGGACTTCCTCAGATGGCACCTTCAGCTCAACAGAAGCTATGCCTGTAGTATCGCCTACCCAGCAAACCACCTACTACCTGGCTATCAGTGCTTTTGGTTGTCAAGAAATAGAAGCAGAAGTGACCATTGATGTGATCAAAGACTACGAGCTGAGCGTTTCAGAAGGCGGCACCATCTGCCAAGGCGATGAATTCACACTCACTGCCGATGTAGGTGGCACCCAAGGGGCCTTTACCTGGATACCTGGCGGCGAAACGAGTAGTAGCATCTCTGTATCGCCACCAGCTACTACTACTTATACGGTGACATTCCAAGATGCAGCCAACTGCTTTGCACCCAAAACCGACACAGTTACTGTATTCGTCGTACCTAACTTCACAATTGATAGTCTGGTAGTCGACCCCTCTGAAAACATTTTTGAAGGTGACCAGCTGATCTTGTTAGTCTATACCACGCCTGACTCGCTCAATGATCCGCTATACGAATGGTCTATGGATGGCGCAATCATACAACAAACACAGGTCCCTGTATTGAACATCACAGCGCCTGAAGTGACCGATATAGATCCCAACCAAGCGGATGTACAGGTCTTTGTCTTTACTGTCAATGTAGAAGATGCTTATGGCTGTAGTAACACCGCATCAATCACACTACTGATCAATGAAGTACAAGTGACAATTCCTAACCTGTTCACTCCCAACGGCGATGAAGTAAATGACTACTTCAACATACTCGTCAATGGGGGTGCGCCCGAAATTCTCACATTCCGAATCTACAACCGATGGGGACAAGTCGTATACGACAACGACACTCCTGAGCTGGGGTGGGATGGGCGCATCAATGGCGAGCCTGCACCTTCCGATGTGTACGTATTCTATATCGAGTACCGAATGGGAGGTAAAGACTTCACCATCAAAGGTGAAGTGACCCTATTGCGCTAACTAACTCTCTACCCCACACACTAAAAAAAGGGCTGAGATCAAAACTGGATCTCGGCCCTTTTTTAGGGTACCAAACAAAATCGGCTCACTTTTTTTGTGCTTGTTGTTGCACCAGCCCTCCGCGCACCTTTTTGCCATCTTTGTACTCGTATTCCATGACTAAGGAGCCATCTTCGTTGTAGTAGCGATAAAAGCCATCGAGCACTCCATGCTTGTAGTGAATTTCCTTCTGCAGCTTTCCATTCGACTCGTAGTAAGTGCGGTACCAACCGTGATATTGGCCATCGACGTAGTCAGCCTCTTCAATAGGTCGCCCTAAACGGTACTTGGCGTAACGGCCATGAAGCTTGTTGTTGCGGTAATGTGCAATCATTTCGAGCTGGCCGTAATTGGTGTACTTTAGAAACGGCCCGTTGTACATATCATTGGCAAAGTTAGCTACCTCGTTGGGCAACCTCTTCTCCACGTAATACTTGATCCACATGCCATTGCGTTTCCCATCGACAAGCATACCTTCCTCCATAATCCTCCCTTGTCCATCGACCTTTTGTGCCAGCTTGGCCTGGGGCATGTCGGGAATATCTTCAAAGGTAAAACCAGTATAGTCCACATCACCCGAGGCCGAAGGAGTAGCAGGCCGATCACAGGCAGTGGCAAGCAATCCTGTAAAAAATAAAACGGCAAGTAAGCGGTTCATAGGTCCTTATTTTTTATTAACACAATACAGTATTGTATGCCTAAACCGAGCAAAATGGTTTGGGATATTTACGACTCGCAAACGGGCAAAAGATAGAAAGTTTGGAAGGACTCAGCCTCTCAAACCAAAACCAATTCGCCATGAGTATATCACACTCCTTCAACCTTTTGGCTAAGGTCAAAAAGTATTCCACGCCTTATAAGGTGTGCCATTATGGCGCAATAATTCTGTAAAAGGAGTCACTGACAATTTTTTGCCCTTAAGTATTTAAAGAACCTTAACAAAGTGCCCTTGTAAGAAGCCTTTAGTGGATTTTAATTTTGCCACGCCTATTGCGTATGATCCAGTTTATTTGGTACAACCAAAGATATTCCTCTCAGGCAAACACCAAAACGACGAACCAAAATGGATATTCGAATTGAACACCTTACCAAGAGCTACGGGGTACAAAAAGCAGTGGATGATATTTCATTTACCGTGAGACCCGGTGAAATCTTGGGATTCTTAGGACCCAATGGTGCGGGCAAGACGACCACCATGAAGATCATCACCAACTACTTAGAGCCCGACAGTGGTGATGTACTCATAGGGGGGCAATCCGTACGCGATGGGCGCATGAAGCGCTATATCGGCTACTTGCCCGAACACAATCCACTTTATCCCGAAATGAACGTCATCGATTTTTTGACATGGTGCGCACAAGTACAAGATGTACCTGCCCATCTCATTGGTACTCGCATACGAGAGATGGTACGCCTATGTGGCCTAGAACGGGAGAAGCACAAGAAAATCGGAGAGCTGTCAAAAGGGTACCGCCAACGCGTAGGGTTAGCCCAAGCCATGATACACGACCCCGAAGTGCTCATCCTCGACGAGCCTACCACAGGTTTAGACCCTAACCAGATTGTAGAGATTCGCGCGCTCATCCGGCAGCTAGGGCAGCAAAAAACGGTGATCCTATCTACGCACATCTTGCCCGAAGTAGAAGCTACTTGTGATCGGATACTCATCATCAATCGGGGGCGCATCGTTGCCGATGGCACACCTCAGACACTGCGCAAGCAAGCACAAGGCCATCAGGTACTCCACATCCGACTCGAAGAGGCCGACCCCGACGAAGCGGTCAAAGCCATCATGGCACTGCCCACTGTGGCCGGTGTCGACTTGTTACACGTGGAAGAATGCCGTTTGGAAGTGCAAAGCAAACCGGAAACTACTTCCAATCGAGCCATCTTCGACCTGTGCAAGCAGCGCGGCTGGGCATTGGTAGAAATGGTACCACATGAAACGCGGCTAGAAGACATCTTCCGCAACCTCACCATGAATTAAAACACAGCCTTTTGAGTGAAAATGAAAAACCAAAGTACACATGAATAAAGCATGGATCATTGCCAAAAGGGAACTGAACGCGTGGTTCGACTCCTTGGTGGCTTACATCGTTATCGTAGCCTTTTTGGCCTTTAGCGGCATCTTTACGTGGCTGGCAGGTGCAGATATCTTTCTAAGGCAGCAGGCTGATCTGAGCGTTTTTTTTGGCGTGGCCCGATGGACACTTTTCTTTTTCATCCCTGCCATCACTATGCGACTCATTGCCGAAGAAAAGCGTTCAGGCACCATAGAGCTAGTGCTCACTAAGAATGTGACAGATAGAGATTTCGTTTTGGGCAAGTTTCTCGCCAGCTTGCTCATGGTCAGCATCGTATTGGCTTGCACGTTGCCCTATTACTTTACGGTGTCGATATTGGGCCCCATAGACCATGGGGCTACGATCGCGGGCTACTTTGGCTTGCTGCTGCTCAGCGCTGCCTACATAGGTATTGGACTGTTTGCCAGTAGCCTGTCGAACAACCAGATTGTAGCCTTCTTACTAGCGCTATTCATCAGCATTTTTTTCCAGTTCTTGTTCGATGTATTTGCCGATAGCACGAGTGGCATAATTGCACGCCTATTTGATATGCTCAGTGCCATGAGGCACTACGACTCAATTGCCCGTGGTGTGCTCGACAGCAAGGATCTCATTTACTTCCTTTCCCTCTGTTTTGTAGGGCTTGTACTAACTGAATGGCGCGTCAAACAGCGCAGGTAACATTCATTTATCTCTTTTTAAAAGGAATTAAACGCAAAGACGATATGAAGTCAATTTCACAAATATTATTGGTGATTGGCATTGCCGTATTGGTCAATCTCATCGCGCAAGAATGGTTTGTGCGCTTCGACTTGACCGAAGACAAACAGTACACGTTGAGCTCTGCCACTAAAGATATTCTCCACCAACTCGAGGATCCTGTCACCGTAACAGCATATTTTTCCAGTAATTTGCCTCCTCAATACGATCGAGTACGGCAGGATTTCAGAGATATGTTGGTGGAATATCACACTTGGTCGGACGGGATGGTCGAGTTCGAGTTTATAGACCCCAACGAAGATGAACAAGTAGAGCAAGAAGTGCTTCGAGAAGGTTTGCGTCCTGTGCTAATCAACGTGCGTGAAAAAGACGAAGTACAGCAAAAAAAGGCCTATATGGGCGCCATTCTCCGTTTGGGCCAACGCAAAGAAGCAATTCCTCTGCTGATCAGTACAGAAGGCATGGAATACGCGCTCAGTACAGCCATCAAAAAGCTTTCAGTCAAGGACAAAGCCTCCCTAGCGATACTCTCAGGCCATGGCGAAGCAGGACCTGAAGAGTTGGCACCAATATATGATGCACTGTCGGTGCTGTTTAATGTGGAAAACTTCGACATGAACGCACAGAGCGAAATTCCCGTCCGTTTTAAAGCTGTGGCCTTAGTACGACCTACCGATACAATTCCTCCCCAACATTTCGACATGCTCGACGCCTATTTAGAAAAGGGAGGGCAACTATTTATTGCTGCCGATGTCGTTTCGGGCGACTTGCAACAAGCTACAGGCACGGCCATCCACACAGGCATAGCCGACTGGCTGGCTACCAAAGGCATTCAAATACAACGCGCCTTCCTGCTCGATGTGTCTTGCGCTCCTATCACAGTTCAGCAACGTCAGGGTTTCTTCACCATTGCTACACAAATGCCTTTTCCTTACATTCCTATCTTTACGCATTTTGCCGACCACCCTATTACCAAGGGCTTAGAGCAAGTAGTCATGCCTTTTGCCAGCCCATTAAAATTCACGGGCGATAGTGCAGTACAGTTTACGCCTTTAGTATGGAGTAGTGAAAAGGCCACTACGCGCACACCGCCCGTGTTCTTTGACGTAGTCAATATGCGAATGCAAGATGCCGATTTTGACCAGTCGAACCTGCCCGTGGCCGCACTGCTCGAAGGACAAGGCGAAGGACGCCTCATCGTAATAGGCGATGGCGATTTTCCCATTTCGAGTGGACGCAGTATTAACCCCGACAACATCAACCTGATGGTCAACAGCATGGAGTTTCTCGCCGACGATACGGGCTTAATTGCTTTGCGTACCAAAGGCGTACATGCCAGACCCATCGAACAAAAATGGCTAGGTGATGAAGCCGAAGCCACGCGCAATTTGATCAAATACGGCAATGTGTTGGCCCCTATTCTATTGATCATCATCTACGGTTTGGTACGTGCTCATCGCAATAGAAACAAACGTATAAAGCTCATGGAAACCCACTATGCATGAGCACATTATGCACACTTTTTCTCTTTTATGTACCTGAGAAAAAACATACCCATGAATAAGCGATTGCTCATCATATTTCTCGTTTTACTCGGCATTTATGGCATCAGTAAGCTGAGTAGCACAAAAAAGACGCGAAGCTTTCAAGCTGAGCTCGTACGCATCGATACGACGAAGATGACCCAAATCGTCATCAATGCTCCCAAAGAGGCCGAGTTCACACTTAGCCGACAAGACGACGGCAGCTGGTGGGTAAGCAATGGAAAAGTGAGCGCTCCTGCATTGCGTAGTGTGCTCACCCCTATGCTTGCCAGTCTGAGCTATATCAAAGCCCGACGGGTTGCCGCCAAGCATCCGTCGCGATGGGCCGACTTTCAAGTGGATAGTACCCAGGGCACTCGAATCAGAGTGTATCAGGGCGACCGGCTACTCGAAGACCTCACAGTAGGCAAGTTCAATTTCGATCCACAATTACAATCAGCTTCGGCCTACATGCGGCTCACCAACCAAGACGAGGTCTACGAAGTAGACGGTTTCGTGGCCATGAACTTAGCACAAGACTTCAACAGCTTTCGCAAAAAGACGCTTACGCGCATAGCACGTGCACAAATTCGTTCAATTGCCAGCCAGGGACCCCTCAGTTGGCTACTCGAACGCGACAGCAGTGCTTGGAAGCTGAACGGCGAGCCAGCTGATTCCGCACAGGTAGCCCGTTATTTGGCCACCATCAGCTCGGTATCGGGGCATACGTTCGTCGATGACTTTGACCCCAATACGGCAGGCGCCCCAGTACACGTATTGCGCATCGAACAAACCGAGGATACGCTTTCCCCTGTTGTAGTACAGTGCTGGTACGATACGACCCGAACTCAACCTTTTATCTTGCACTCTTCACAAAACGAACATGCCTTCTTTGCATCTGACTCTTCAGGCCTATTCCAACGTCTATTTCTACCGCCTTGGATAGTAGAGGCCGGGGAAACAGTGCCGACACAAAAGTAGTCCCAATAGCACCAACGACTACTCCCCGTACAAAAGAATAGGAGCATGCCATGAGGCGGTGTGATGCCACAACCTCATGGCATTGCTTTTTGCTTCATACTGCCAAGCCCAAACGGCTCATGAAAAAAAGGCAGGCATTGATATAATGCCTACCTCAGTTAAACTAGTGAATGATGAGAAAACCACTTTATTTCATTTAGCCACACTTGGAATGGCCACAATGCTTACAAATGAGACATCCCTCTTTGTAGATCAATCCATTGGGCTCCCCACAGCTAGGGCACTTTTCCTTAATTGCCTCAGTGCCATCGGGAATAAAGCGCTTCAATGCCCGCACTACGCCATTTTTCCAGCTATTGATGTGCTCCTGTTCTACATTGAGCCCAGAGACGAGATTAACCACATAGTTGAGCGGCATGCCGTGACGCAATACACCGGAAATCAGCTTGGCATAGTTCCAGTACTCTTTATTGAACGAACGCGATAGGCCCTCAATAGTGATGCGGTAACCGTCTTTGTCGAGAAATTGAAAATCATATCGGTTGTTGCCTTTTTCGTCTTTCTCCTTAATAACCCATCCCTTTTTGACATAAGAAGGTAATATAAACGTGTCTTCTGCCCGTCCGGTAAAGATTTCATACGGCCGGCCATCGAGCAAACCCACTACGGCAATCCACTTTTCATGATTGTTTTGGAAGCGAATCACTTCGGCTTCCAAGCGTTTGGGGCGTCGCGGTGCAGCTGTTTCGCGAATGCTGTTGGCGTATTTTTGCTTGTCTGCTTTCTTTTTATCGGCTACCAAGACACCCGAACGCGACCCATCCCGATAAATCGTACACCCCTTACAACCTGATTCCCAAGCTGTTTTATAAACCTCCTTAACTAATTCTACTGAGGTATCTTCAGGCACATTAACCGTTACACTGATGCTGTGATCGACCCACTGCTGGATGGCACCTTGCATTTTTACTTTCTGTACCCAGTCTACATCATTAGCCGTAGCACGATGATAGGGCGAACGAGCAACAAGGGCGCGCAGCTGCGCATCGTCCATTTGTCTCACCTCCTCCAGGTTATAGCCATTCACTTCCATCCAAGTAATAAACTTGTGGTGGAACACGGTATACTCTTCCCAATGATCGCCCACTTCATCGATAAAAGACACCTTAGCCTGCTTGTCGTTGGGGTTGACCTTTCGCCGGCGCTTATAGTGCACCATAAAGGCAGGTTCAATGCCGGAAGTGGTTTGCGTCATGAGGCTGGTAGTACCTGTAGGCGCTATGGTAAGCAATGCGATATTGCGCCTTCCATAGCGCAGCATGTCTTCGTACAATTGCGCATCGGCCTGAGCCAATCGCTGAATAAAGGGATTATTGCGTTCGCGCTCTGAATCGTATACCTTGAAAGGCCCGCGTTCTTTAGCCATTATCACTGAGCTGCGATAGGCATTGAGTGCCAGCGTGCGATGTATTTTGACGGAAAAATCTATGGCTTCGTCTGAGCCATAACGCAACCCCAATGCGGCCAACATATCGCCTTCTGCTGTAATACCTACCCCCGTACGGCGCCCTTCGATGCACTTGTTGCGAATCTTTTGCCACAACTCATACTCGACGCGTTTGATTTCCACAGGTTCGGGGTCACTCTCGATCTTGCGGATGATTTTATCTATTTGCTCCAGCTCCAGATCTATGATATCGTCCATAATGCGCTGAGCAAATTGGACGTGTTGGGCAAATAGCTCGAAATCAAAATAGGCATCTTTGGTAAATGGATTGACCACGTAGCTGTACAAGTTGATCGCTAACAGGCGGCAACTATCGTAAGGGCAAAGGGGAATCTCGCCGCAAGGGTTGGTAGAAATCGTGCGAAAGCCCAAGTCTGCATAGCAATCGGGAATAGACTCTCGGATAATGGTATCCCAGAACAGCACGCCCGGCTCGGCTGATTTCCAAGCATTGTAGATGATCTTATCCCACAGTTTCGCCGCATCAATTTCCTTGACCATCTTGGGGTCTGGCGCATCTACCGGATATTGTTGTTTATAAGTTGATCCACTCAGCGCAGCACGCATAAACTCGTCATCGATACGCACCGAGACATTGGCTCCCGTCACTTTGCCTTGTTCAAGTTTAGCATCGATAAAATCTTCGGCATCGGGATGTTTGACCGATATGGTCAGCATCAAAGCACCTCTTCGGCCATCCTGCGCTACCTCACGAGTGCTGTTTGAGTAGCGCTCCATAAAAGGTACGATACCGGTAGAGGTAAGTGCCGAATTCATCACCGGACTTCCCTTAGGGCGAATGTGGCTGAGGTCGTGCCCCACTCCACCTCGTCGTTTCATCAATTGCACCTGCTCTTCATCCATCCGTATGATTCCACCATAGCTATCTGCACCACATCCTATGACAAAACAGTTGGACAAACTCGACACCTGAAAGTCATTGCCAATACCAGCCATAGGCCCACCTTGAGGCACGATGTACTTGAATTGGCGCAACAGCTGGTACACTTGTTCTTCACTCATCGGGTTGGGATACTTCTGCTCAATACGCGCAATTTCTCTGGCTATACGGCGATGCATCTCATCGGGTGTACGCTCATATATGCGGCCTTCTGAGTCTTTCAAAGCATATTTATTGACCCATACATTGGCCGCCAGTTCATCACCATTAAAGTATTCGATCGAAGCTTTGAGCGCTTCTTCGAAGGTATACACGCGTACTGGGGTGGCAGATGATTTGGCAATGGATACCATGTCTTTTTGGTTTTCAGATTATTAAGTGATTCACTTGCAGTCATGTAAAAGTGTAAGCACTTGCTCCCTCTCTTTTTCTTAGCTTACGGAAAACAGCGCCGATTGATTCAGCCCACAAGCTCATACACTTTCTTTTATTCATTCATAGGGCAAATCGATTAACAGTATAGCCACGCATGCTGCACATACCTGCGCGGCGTACAGTACATTAGCACATGCGCTTGAGCGACATGTAGGTGCTCCGTTTGTTACGCGTGTTGTTTCCAAGTGTGTGCGCTGCACACTCCTAAAGCCTAAAGTGGGCCGCTGCGAGAATTCAAGCCTTGCGGCAGGGTTCTACAGCAAGAAAGGTATCAGTAAGTCAGTTTGCCCAAAATATTCTGCGCACTAGGGCTATACGCCTCTTTTCAGCTGCTAAAATAACCCAGCTTTCGTCGCAATGCCAATCTCATTTTCCACACTATGTGGAAAACTATTAAAAACTCAAGTATTATCAAGGGTTCTGCCATTTATCCACAGTGTGGAAAACTTATTGAAAACTCCTTTGCAGGCGCCATTAAAGAGACAAAATAAAGTACAAAAGGCTGCTAAAACATACGCTTGCGCTGAAAATACCAAGCCACCAGCAAAGAGAGGACCACAGAAATGACAATAAGGTGGTAAAAGGCAAATGGGTGTTCTTGAAAAGGCAAATGCACGTTCATTCCATAGAAGCTGGCTACCAAAGTGGGTACCATCAAGATAATGGTAATGAGCGTAAGGCGCTGCATAACGATGTTGAGGTTATTGGAAATAATCGAGCCATAGGCATCCATGGTACCATTGAGGATTTCAGTATAGACGCGCGACATTTCCATGGCTTGGTTATTGTCGATAATAATATCTTCAAACAGATCACTCAAGTCTTCATCATGCCGGATACCGAGAAAGTCTGTGCGTTTGATTTTCATCTTCAACAACTCATTGGCGCTAAGTGAATTGACGAAGTACACCAGCGTTTTTTCAATACTGAGCAACTGCTTGAGCTCCTCATTCCTGCTCGAATGGTAGAGTTCTTTTTCGATCAGATGGCGCCGCATATTGAGCTGCTTGAGACAATTGAGGTAGCGATATACTGTCTGTTCCATTATTTGCAGGACGAATAAAGGTTGATTGGCCGGATCGAAATTTTTGATTCGATTTTCGGCAAACAGTTCGAGTATAGGATTTTCATAAGCTGATACGGTAATGACGTAGTCAGGCACCAGGATTACCCCAATCGGTACGGTGATAAAAATAGCATCATTGTCATCTTCAAATTCATTGAGTACCGGGCCATTGAGCATGATCAAGCGCGCATCATCTTCGCGCTCATAACGCGAGCGCTCGTCGATGTCAAGTGCATCGGTGAGGAAATCCAAAGGGATAAAAAAGCGCGCAGCCACCTCTTCGAGCTCTTCTTGGCTAAAAGGCGGCTCGATGTTGACCCAGCCACCCTCCACAGGTTCGGGTGTGGTGATAACCTTGCCCGCTCGTTTGACGTAATAAGTGATCATCTCAAATAGGTAAGCGGAAAACACCGCAAAAGTAGTGAAACAGTGCAGCAATCAATTAAAGCGAATGGCTTTTACTGGATGTATGCGTGCTACCAGCCAAGAGGGTAACAGCAAAAAGAGCAAAATGACAATTAAACTTCCCACATTGATCAGCAAAATAGACCACAAATCAAAAGACACAGGTGCTGCTTTGAGATAATAGTCGGCTTCTGACAAGCGAATAAATGCATAGCGTTGTTGGAGCCAGCCCAAGCCCAACCCAATGACATTACCCCACAACAGGCCATTGCCGATGATCCACGCGGCATAATACAGGAAAATACGCCGTACTCCCCAATTGGTATAGCCCAACGCTTTGAGGATTCCAATCATATTGGTGCGTTCAAGGATGAGGATAAGGAGCATGGTAACCATATTGAGGACACTGACGATCAGCATCAGAGCAATGATCACCACCTCGTTGATGTCTTGCAGTTCGAGCCATTCGAAAATCTCTGGAAATTTTTCGCGTATAGTTTCGGCCCATAGGTTATTGGGCAATATTTCGTAGTATATGTAGTCGGCAAATAGCGTTAGGTCGCGAATGTCGTCGAGAAAGATTTCAAACCCGGCCACCTGGGTGCTATCCCAACCCATTAGTTGTTGAATGACGCGAATATCGACCAGTGCAAACCGCTTGTCGTATTCTTCCAGGCCTGTTTTGTAAATACCCACTACTTTAAAGCGACGACGGATCTGTTGGTTGTGTTCTACAAAGTGTACGACGAACTGATCAGCTGTATCGATCTGTAACCTGTCGGCGGTCTGTTGCGAGATGAGCACTTCACGCGTAGGCTGTTCGTCGGCGAGCTCAAGCGGCCGCCCTCGCACCAAATACTGCTCGAGAAACGACCAGTCGAAATCTCGCCCAATGCCTTTTAAAATAATGCCTTCAATCTGGTCTTTTACCTTAATGATGCCTGGCTTCAGTGCAAAAGCCTGTATATGAGACACGCCACCACGGGTATACTGGGGCCATTGTATGGGTAGCTTGTAGCCAAATATGCGATGAGGCTGCACAAACTGCAGGCGCCCAATAGTATCGATATACGGATAGAAATCTTGATTGATAGAGATAGGACGCGTTTCCACTATTGAACGGCCTACATCGGCACTCGTGATATGTATGTGCCCCCAAAAGCCAAATATTTTTTCACTAATCTGCTGTTTGAATCCTCGAATCAGGGCCGTGGTGAGCAACATAACAGCTACACTCAAAGCTACTGTTCCCACCGCAATGCGAATAATCACTCGAGAAAAAGTTTTACTCGAGCTACGAGCTACTTTTGTTGCTATGAACCACGCTACATTCACGAAGGGCAAATATAAATGCAAATTGACAGCTCCTTTTTTCCAGAGAGGTGTAAAAAAATTACAGGTGTGTACATTTGCGCGTGATGAAAGTGCACAACGACCTCAAGCAGCTCCCCAAATTTGAACAAGCCGTGCTCACTATCGGCTCGTTCGATGGGGTACATAGGGGGCACCAGAAAATATTAGATTGCATCAAGAAAGAAGCCAGCCACATTGGTGGCGAAAGCGTGGTGGTTACCTTCCATCCACATCCTCGGCTAATTGTAGATCCCCGAGCCGAACACATCCGGCTCATCACAACCATTGAGGAAAAGATTTACCTATTGAGCCAATACGGTATTGATCATTTGGTAGTAGTACCCTTCACGCTGGAGTTTGCACAAATGAGTGCTAAAGAGTACGTCGAAGATTTTCTACTGGCTCACTTTCGCCCACATACCATCGTGATTGGCTACGACCATCGGTTTGGGTACAACAGACAGGGAGACATCCAATTGCTCAAGTGGTACAGCCACAAAGTTGGTTTTCGCGTCATTGAGATCGAGCCGCAATTAGTAGATACCATTACTGTGAGCTCTACGCGCATCCGGAAGGCAATCGCCACGGGCGACATTCGCACGGCCACCAAACTCTTGGGGCACTATCTGCCAATTATAGGTCCAGTAGTACACGGCAGAAAAATTGGACGCTCACTGGGCTTCCCTACAGCCAACGTCGAAGTACGGATGAAAGAGAAGTTGCTTCCACCCAACGGTATTTACGCTGCTTTTGTCACATATAAAAACAAGCGCCACCAAGGAGCGCTCTACATTGGCAATCGCCCCTCCATAGAGGGCAAGGAGCAACGTACAGTAGAAGTACACATCTTTGACTTTCAGAAGGACATCTACCATGACCGACTACTCATCGAGGTGGTCGACTTCATACGCCCAGACCAACGTTTTGAAAGTGAAGACGCCCTGCGCAACCAGATCGCACACGACTTAAAGGTATGTCGCAACATTCTGGATGTGGCTGCTCAGGAAGCACTTAGCCATAAGCCATTCCCCAAAGTAGCTATCGTCTTGCTCAACTACAACACCAGACATCTGTTGCGTCAGTATCTGCCGCATGTACTCGCCACCGACTATCCTAACATCCAAGTAGTAGTGGCTGATAACGGCTCCACTGATGGCTCTGCAGACTACATAGCCACTGAATTTCCCGAAGTACAACTAATCCGCCTTTCAGCAAACAAAGGATACGCCGGTGGCTACAACGAAGCCCTCAAGCACGTACATGCCGACTACTACGCACTGCTCAACACCGATGTGCGCCCAGATCCAGACTGGCTCCAACCACTCATCGAATGGATGGAGCGCGACGCACACATCGCTGCAGCAATGCCCAAGATACGGTGGTTGCGTCGCGAAGCGTACTTTGAATATGCTGGTGCGGCAGGTGGGTTCATCGACAACTGGGGCTATCCCTTTTGTCGGGGGCGTATTTTCCAGACGCTCGAACAAGATATGGGGCAATACGATGATGCACTGGAAGTGTTCTGGGCTTCTGGAGCTGCTTTTGTCGTGCGTGCAGGCATATTTCACGCCTTTGACGGCTTTGATGCCGATTTTTTTGCCCATCTGGAAGAAATTGATTTGTGCTGGCGCTTCAAACGCGCTGGCTACAAAGTAATTGCCGTGCCGAGCAGTTTGGTGTGGCACTTAGGTGGGCAAACGCTACAGTACGGTCATCCACAAAAAACATTTCTGAACTTTCGCAACAGCCTCTTCACCTTGAGCAAGAACGAGCCCTCGAGGCGATTGTGGTGGCTCATACCTTTGCGCCTACTACTGGATGGCATTGCCGCTCTGATGCTATTGTTTCCTCACGGTCCTAGTCATGTATGGGCCATTGCGCGGGCCCACTTTTCATACTACCACCACTTGCCCAATATTTTGCGAAAGCGCAAAGAGACACTGGAATTGGTCTCGCGCAACAGTGTAGGGCCCAACCGCACCTGGATCGGCCGTTTTCGCAAAAACATTCTAGTGCAGTACTATCTTTTGCGCAAGCGATACTGGAGTCAGCTCAATTGGTACGCTCAACCACACAAGCTCATCCCCCGTACAATATAGGCTGAGTAACTCATCGAAGCGTCAGTCACGTTAAATATTCCCTGTGTTCCTCACTACTTTTTTCATAGTATATATTTGTGCACAATATGGCAAACTGACACAATAAATACTTCAGTCCTACCAATAGAACCGCAAAACCATCCATGTCATGAGTACCATCACCAAGACCAAATTTCGCCCAGGCGTACTACACGGCGATGAAGTGACCGAATTGCTCAATTATGCCAATGAGCACAACTTTGCTTTGCCCGCTGTCAACGTCGTAGGTACTAACTCCATCAATGCCGTCATGGAAACGGCACGCGAAGTGAACTCGCCCGTAATCATCCAATTCTCAAATGGGGGTGCTTCTTTTTACGCAGGCAAAGGGCTGCCCAACGACAACCAACGTGCAGCCGTGTTAGGAGCCATTTCTGGCGCTATGCACGTGCACAGCCTAGCCGAGGCCTATGGCGTGACAGTGATCTTACACACAGATCACTGTGCGCGCAAGCTGCTACCCTGGATCGATGGCCTACTCGAAGCCAATGAGCAGTTTTTTAAAGAACGTGGTTATCCACTCTTCAGCTCGCACATGCTCGACTTATCGGAAGAGCCACTGGAAGAAAATGTCGCTACCTGTGTGGAATATCTCAAGCGCATGGACAAGCTGGGCATCACCTTGGAAATGGAACTGGGCGTAACGGGTGGCGAGGAAGACGGTGTGGACCACACCGGTATTGAAAGTTCGCGCTTATACACCCAACCTGAAGAAGTGGCCTATGCCTACGAACAGCTATCGAAGGCAAGCCATCGTTTCACCATTGCTGCTGCCTTTGGCAATGTACATGGCGTGTACAAGCCGGGCAACGTCAAGCTACAGCCCATTATTCTAAAAAATTCTCAAGAATACGTGCGTCAAAAGTTTGGTCTGCAGCACGAAAAGCCCATCAACTTCGTGTTCCACGGCGGCTCGGGCTCGTCCAAAGAAGAAATTCGAGAAGCCATCAGCTATGGTGCCGTAAAGATGAACATCGATACGGATCTGCAGTGGGCTTTCTGGAAAGGCGTGAGAGGCTATTACGAACAATACAAAGACTATCTCCAAGCGCAAATCGGCAACCCCGAAGGCGAAGACAAACCCAACAAAAAGTACTACGATCCGCGCAAATGGCTGCGCGAAGGTGAAAAGAGCTTTTCAGCTCGCCTGCACCAAGCCTTTGAAGACCTCAACTGTATAGGACGAAATAAAGCGTAAGGTGTAGGCAGAAATGGCCCCATATAAAAAGGCCTTTCTGAACGAGGTTCAGGGAGGCCTTTTTTGTAGCAGCTCTTCGCTCGCTCAGAGACTTAGAGAAAAGGTTTGAGCTCCTCAAGCACGCGGTCCATTTCTTTCTTGGCTGCTTTGAGCCCCATTCGGTATATCTCATCGTCTTTCCCAAAAGAAAAGAGATGATATTTGTGAGCCTCTTTCACTTCAATAATCGTATCGCAAAGGCTATAACTCTTAGTCGTGTTGTCCACAACCGTAAGGTAAAACACTCTTTGGGCCAAGGCTATGGTAGAGCTGATCTCATCGGGCGAAGCAGGTGCCAATGGCGTCACATTGACTCCGATTACCGCATCGCAAAAAGGGCGCAAAGCGCCAGCCGGCAAATTGTCGAGCAAGCCTCCATCGACATACAGCTGGCCATCGATATGCACGGGCTTGAACACAATAGGTACACTTGCAGAGGCTATCACCGCATCAAGTAGTGGGCCTTCGTGAAAATACTTCACCTTACCCGTCTGCACATTGGCCGCTGCACACAGGAACTTTTTGGGCAGTACTTCAAAAGTTTCATACGGAATGTATTGCTGTAGCCGTTCGCGCAAGTTCTCCAAACTAGTCAATCCCAGAGAAGGCAATTCAAAGCGAAACACTTTGTAAATCGAAGCTGCTTCCTTGACAAAGCGCAACATCTCATCGGTCGAGCAACCCGCCGCATACAATGCCCCTGCAATAGCACCAGCACTGGTGCCCGCCACCACATCGGGCTCGATACCGTGCTCTTCTAATACTTTGAGCACGGCCACATGTGCAATGCCACGTGTACCCCCTCCCGACAATGCCACTCCAATACGTGCTTGTGTGCCCATTTTTCTCTTTTTGCAAAAAAGGGCAGGGCTTGTATGCCCTGCTTTTTTAAAATTTTTTGTCATCCAAGGCTTCTGTTCTGGGCACTATTGCTTCACAAAACGGGCTACAAATGTGCCCTGTTGCGTGTGAAGCAATAAGCTGTACACGCCTGACAGCAAATCCTGCACGAACAGTTGAGCTGAAGGCAAATCGTAGGCTACAGTCATAACTCGGCCCATTACATCGAACACTCGCACGCCTTGCAAGTTCAGCTCTGTACGCACGTGCAATACGTCCGTTACCGGCACGGGCCACAAGGTAATGCCGCGATCCACAGCTAACTCAGGTACAGCAGTAACAAGCTCAATATCCGCTGCATACCGTGGGAAAAGCTGGTAGCCACTGAGGAAGGGCGGCGAAGAGGATGGTGCATACTGCCCCCCCAAGCCAGTAATGTGGAACACGCCCTGAGGGGCGGGCATAGAGGCCAACTCGCAGTCGTTATCGATGCGTACTGTGTCGACCACGGTGCCATCAGTGATCTCTACGTTGAAGCTGCTGCCGTCGCCCAGCCACTGAGCTGGATCAACCAATGAGACGTTCATGCGACGTACCAGCCGGCCTTCCGCGGCTTCGCTCAGCATCGGCACGTCGGCAACGGGTTGCAACGCATTGTTCTGACTAAGCAATACCAACTCGTGTGGGCGCAATTGGGTTTGCCCCCGATATTGATCGATTTCGCCTTTGATCATCAATTCGTCGCCTTCTTGCACTGTATAACCAAATGGATTGTCAAACTCAAACACCATGATGCCACCCGTCGCGTCGAGCAAGAAGAACTGTAAGCCTTGCGGGCGCATGTTGATACCGTGCACTACACCAGTGAGCGTACAAAGTACGCCAAGCGAATCGGCCACGCCCTGCACATCTTCCGTTGTAACTGTAGCGATGTCATAGGCCGGGTACTGAATGGGACAAGTGATTTCTACTTCTACGGTAGCTGTATCGCAACTCACCGAATCGCATACTGCGTAGGTAAACACGTCAGTCAGATTGCAATTGTCAGTGGGAGCAACATACTCAACAGCATCGCCCATGGTGTTGAGCGAAGCACTACCCAAGGCAGGGCTTTCGACGATCGAGAGCGATTCCCATCCATTGGGCAAAAAGTCGTTAGCTAGCACGTCGATGGTCACCATCATGCCCTGCTCCACCGAAGCATCATCGTCTTGGGCATCGAGCATTTGCGTGCCTGTAGGCTGATAAGTGCCGGTGGGCATAGGATGAGCCGCCTCATCGTTTGTATTGGTGTTATCAAATTGGTTGGGCCCACCAAAGAACCAATTGCCCAGGACAAAAGTGTCGCCATCGGGGCCTGTGCCATCCATTCGGTAGGCCCAGCTGTCGAGATACTCCCAAGGCTGCCCCGAGCCATCGGTGTTAATGTCGCCGAATACATCGATGACAGCACCATTGTAGAATAGCTCCATAGCATCATCACCATTGACGTTGACGGCACCAAAGCTATCTACATATGTAGGAGCAAAACCAAAAAAGCTCTGAAAGGCATCGGCATCGGATGTCACCCAAATATAGGTGCCAGCTGCGACCGAATCGGCGGGAAAAGTATACTCTTGGCCATCGCTGCCCTGCCCGTTGTTGGCCGAGCCCAGGCCATAGGCACTCAGATCTGGAATAGCTTCCAATACATATAGCTCTACGCCTTTGGGCTGGCCGCCCGGTAAGGGGCCATCGAACAGGCCAGTGAGCACGAGGTGTTGTGCATTTGCCGCAAAGGCAAAACAAAGACTAAGCAAGGCGGTAACTGTGTTTTTCATAGATTGTACATTTTTTGGCTTCCGCCAAGTTACACCTCCGAGCTGGAAGTACCACTGACTTTTCCCAATTTGTCAGCTGCAGTAGGAAAACTTCATTTTCACCTACTCATGGTACCACGCAAAGCGGCGCACAAGATGCCGGTAGCCACAGCAGCATTCAACGACTCGGCGCCACCAGCTGGATGACGTGGAATGAAAACGGCTTGTGCTGCCAAGGCCCGCACTTGTGCGCGAATGCCATGCCCCTCATTACCGACGATCAACACGCCATTGGTAGGCCAAGTGTAGGAGGGCAATGGCTGTCCGGTCATATCGGCCATTACCCACAGATGTTGGGGTAGTTGACTTTGCCAACTTTGGGCGTCTCCCTCAAAAACAGGTACCCGCAAAAAAGCGCCCATGGAAGCTTGCAAGGCTTTGGGATTCCACGGATCGGCTGTATCAGGTGCACACAATAACGCCCCTATGCCAAACCAGTCAGCGATGCGCCAGATAGTGCCCAAATTGCCTGGATCGCGGATGCCGTCCAAATACAGATACCAATCGGTCTGAGGAAAGGCACATCGACCACGAGGCATGCGTACCACTGCCAAGACAGGAGGTGGCGATGCCATCTGCGTAATGGCTTTCATTTGGCGTTCGCTGGCCACTGCTACAGCTACCGACACTTCGTGATGTTCGGCCCATTGCGGCAAAGCAGCGATCCATTCCACTTCCCACGGGCCAGCCAATACTTCGCGCACGAGCTTGTCGCCTTCCACTACAAACAAGCCGTGTTTTTTGCGGTAACGCGCTTTGCGCAAATTCATCAATAGTTGTTTTCGGGCTTTGGACAATTCCATACCATGCTGATTTTCTATATAGAGCCCCCAAAGGGTATTGCAAAGAATGCAAAGGTGCTGCATTAGACAGTAATGAGGAATGCCTGTACCACCACTATGTAGTACAGGTACACCAGATTTTTGTAGGAAGTGGAAAAACACATCTACATGGCCATTTTGTTTTAGCGAAAGCCAATATGTTTGCTCCATGAATGGGTGTCGACCGATATATTGGACCTGGATTTGGATTTTCGCAGGCTTATTCACTTCTTGCGACAGCACCAAGTACATAGCTCCCGGCCAAGCACTGCTGCGCAAAAATCGCATCGTGCTTAGCGATAAAAAGCGCGTAAAAAATCCAGGTAATCTCACAGATCAACTCACATATACCTACAAACAAAAACCCAATGGCAAGTTACTGTGGGTGCCACGCGAATGGATCTATCTGACCTCACCACCTGATTCGTGCACTACTAAGCTGGGGCGCGGTGTAGCTCGATGGGAAAAGCGATTGCTGGGTGAACCACCTGCAATCTACGACCCCACAATGACAGAAGCCACGCGCCAAGCTATGGTCAACTACTTACGACATAGAGGCTACTTCTTGGCTCAAGTCGACTATGAGTTGCATTACAATCCTGACAGTACTAAAGTCGCGGTGACCTATCGCATAACTGCAGGGCCTAACTATACCATCGACACCGTCATATTTGAAACACGGGATAGTGTAGTCCAGCAACTATTGCCTCAAATTGCGGCCCATACTCTTCTGAAACCAGGGCAAGCTGTAGCAGCTGAATTGTATGAACGAGAAGTGCAACGCATTACGCGTTATATGCAAAACCAGGGGTTTGCCTTCTTTTACCCCCAATACATTGATGGTCTAGAAGGCGACAGCGTGGGGACGCGCGTGCGCTTGCGGCTCGAAATATTACCGCCACCGGGTCAACAGTCACACCAACGATTCGACATAGACAACATCGTCATTTACCCCAACTATTTGCCGCTACCCGATACGATCACTTATCTGGACACACTCATTGAAGGCATTCATTTCAAGATAGGCCCGGGTGGCTTTCCAGTGAAGCCTTCTACCCTTTTAGAGGCGTTATTCGTCCAGCCTGGAGTGCTGTATCGCTTTGACCAAGTCGAACAGACACGCTTGCGGCTCAGCAATTTGGGCATTTTTCGCAATGTGAGCATTCGGCCAGAGCCCCTGGCCAATCAGCCTGGAAAACTGGCCTTGTACATCTATCTGACGCCCAACAGGCAATGGGAGCTGGGAATGGATGTAGATGTCAACATCAACACTTCTCAGGGCAAAAGCATCGTGGTTGCTCCCAACCTCATGGGCTTTAGTGCAAGTCCCTCACTCGAGAGCCGCAATCTGATGCGGGGTGCAGAGCTGCTCATCAGCAATATTCAGGGCGTGTTCGAAGTCGACCCCGTAGCATTGCTCTCGGGTCAAGACACCCTATATCGCAACGTCGACTTCAAGGTACAAGCAGAGCTACTCGTACCGCGTTTTCTTGACTTTGCTCGTATGTGGCGCTTGGGCAATCGCTTAGGATTAATTCCTCACAATACATACCGCACCATGCGCACGCAAGCTACAACGCGCTTTGCACTCAGCTATAACCTCATCAAGCTACTGCAATACTACGACTATAATCTGTTCAACGGCACCTTCTACGCTTACGACCTTAACATCGGCAACAGGGAACGCCTCTCGGTACACCACTTTGGTATCGATTATCTGTCGCCTACCACGCGTCCTGCCTTTGACACCATCCTCATGGCCAACCCCTTTTTGGCACGCAGTTTTTCTCGCCAACTCATTACGGGCCTTTTTTTCCGCGATTTCAACTGGTCACACACTACGACCATGCGGCACCATCAGTTTTGGTCGATGCAAATGGGCATAGAGTTTTCAGGAGTAGAAGTGTGGTTGGCCAATGAGCTAGCCAACGCCATTGGCAAGCAGACTAACGTGTGGACCTTTTTAGGGATTCCTTTTTCTCAATACGTGCGCTTGCACTTTGACCTGAGTTGGCAACATCAGTTTCAAGTGCGCAACCGCTTAGCCATCCGATTGGCCAGTGGACTGATTGCCCCTTTTGGCCATTCTGAGGACGTGCCCTATCTCAAGCAGTTTTTTGTGGGTGGCCCCAATAGCATTCGAGGTTGGCCAGCACGCGCATTGGGGCCAGGCCGTTATCGCGATCCCCTTACGATCAATAAAGCCAACAAGCCACTGTTTTACCAAACAGGAAACGTACTATTGGAAGCCAATTTGGAATATCGGTTCAAAGTGTTGGAGTTTTGGGGGCAGGTATACGAAGGTGCTCTATTCATAGATGCGGGCAATGTGTGGACGCTGCGAGAAGATACTGACCGTCCTGGGTCTAAATTCTACTTCTCAGATACTTACAACGAAAATGGCCAACTGGAAGGTGAGTCTTTTTTGCGGCAGCTGGCTGTGTCAGCAGGCTTTGGCATTCGCTGGGATGCTACGTACTTTGTCGTACGGTCGGACTGGGGGCTGCCCATTCGCAATAACTTCCCTGACGAGCGGGGGCGTTTTTGGCGCGATCCACGCGCGTTCAAGCTCACCGATCTAAATTGGAACTTAGCCTTAGGCTTTCCCTTCTAACGCAGGTTTCAGCCAGTGTCACGGCGCGTATTTCGGCCCATGTATGTACGCTACGACTCAATGAAAAGCCTACATGGCCACCCTCAGCTGGCTGTTCGACAAAGATAAGAGGATGTTGGCGTGCCAAGGTCGTAGGAGTGCATGCAGAGGTGAGAATGGGGTCGTTGTCCGCATTGATGATGTAGAGGGGCACGGCAGTAGTAGCTATAAAGTGCCGGCAAGAGGAGGCGTAGTAAAACGCCGAAGCATCGCGATAGCCGTTGAGGGGTGCACTAAACCACTCGCCAAAATCGCGCCAGTGTCGAATTTGCCTAAAGCGGTGGAGGTCGAGCCCCAAATGGTGCTGCTGGTTCTTGAATTCGATCTTTTTGCGCAAAGCCTTGAGAAAGCGTTTGCGATAGAGTACATTGGCAGGTGCATCGAGGGCTTGTGCACCTGCTTCTAGATCGCAGGGCACCGAAAAGCCAATGCCCATGCGTATAGCAGGGTGTAGCTGCCGTCCCTGCACGCCCAAGTACTTCATCGTCATGGCACCGCCCATACTAAACCCCACCAACACTACAATACGCCATGGATGGGTCTGCAATGCATGCGCTACCACGGCGCCGATGTCTTCCACATCGCCGTGGTGGTACAGGCGCGGCAACCGATTCATCTCGCCGCTGCAAGAGCGGCAATTCCATGCCAATACCGACCAGCCTTTTTGCCTAAAAGCCATAGCCATACCCACCATATAGGGACGGCGACTATGCCCTTCCAGCCCATGCGAGAGGATCACCAAGTGTTCGGTAGAGGTGTCGAGCCAATCTAAGTCCAGAAAATCGCCGTCAGCCAACTCCAGGCGCTCCCGGCGCCAAGGTAGTGGCTTGAGTTTTCGAAAGGCAGGTGCAATGGTTTGTATATGGCCATTAAACTGCCACCATGGCGCGCCTGGGTATGTAGAAGTAAGTACAGGCATAAGCCCTCAGTAGCGCACTTGCTGTAATCCACATAACTCTTTTACATCGCGCATGGTTTGCTGCGCTATGGTGCGAATGCGCGCCGAACTTTCCTTGATCTGTCTCTTTACGGCTTTCTTATCGGCTAGCAACTCGGCTCTGCGCGCTTTAAACTGCCGACTCAGGCCAATGAGTGCCTCTGCGACGGCTTCTTTCAAATCGACGTATTTGAGTGTGCCATCGTGGTACTGATCCAATAGCTGTTGATAGGCAGTAGTAGCTTCAGCAGCTTTGAGCAGTTCAAACAGGTTCTGTACACCAGGACTCATGTGGCCCTCAGCTGCTGCGCCAGTATCGGTCACTGCTGATCTGATCTTTTTGCGGATGCGCTGTTCGTCTTCGAACAAACTGATGTAGTGCTTTTCACCGGCACTCTTGCTCATCTTTCGCGTGGGATCAGCTGGCGAAGTGATCTTGGGCGTATCGGTAAACAGCGGTTCGGGCAAGACGAAGTACTCCTTGCCCATCTGCTGATTGAATCGCTGGGCAATATCGCGCGTCAATTCGAGATGTTGCTCTTGGTCTTTGCCTACAGGTACATAGTCGGCCCGATAAATAAGGATGTCGGCGGCCTGCAATACGGGATAATCAAATAGCCCTGCAGAGATAAACCCGCCGCTCGTCTCTTCGCTTTGCCTGCTTTTGTCTTTGAACTGCGTCATGCGCGTCAGTTGGCCATAGGAGGTAAAGCAATTGAAGATCCAACACAACTCTGTGTGTTCGGGCACCAAGGATTGAATAAATAGGCTTTCGGGCTTGACACCGACGGCCAACAAGTTGAATATCAGTTCCCAGGTATGGGTGCGCAACTTTTTGGGATTGTACGGCATCGTCATGGCGTGATAATCGACTACGCCGTAGATACAGTCATACTTTTCTTGTAGGGCCACCCAGTTTTTTACAGCACCGAAGTAGTTGCCAAAATGCATATCTCCCGTGGGCTGGATAGCCGACAACACTTGCTTTCGCTTTGCTTCACTCATGGTCAGATGGTCGTTTTTTTGCTTTCGCAAAAATCAGCTCTGCGGTACAAAGGCGATGGCCGAGATTTCCACATGGACGTACTTAGGCAAATGAGCCACTTCTACTAGCTCGCGTGCCGGAGCAGTATCCTCGTCGAAGTACTGGGCATATACAGCATTAATGCGGCTGTACAGTGCGATATCGGTCACAAAGACCGTGCATTTGAGCACATGCTCGTAGGTACAGCCGGCAGCTTTTAGGATCTTGCCCAAGTTGCGCATCACCTGATGCGTTTCGGCTTCGATGTCATCGGTGACGAGCTGGCCGTTGGCGGGATCAATGGCAATTTGGCCAGAGATGTAGAGCGTTTGCCCCATGAGCACAGCCTGACTATAAGGCCCGACGGGTGCAGGTGCCTGGTCGGTGTAGATGATTTTTTTCATGGGCAAAAGTTTTCTAGCTGGCGAAGTTAGCACATTGCCAGCCTATAGAAAGATGTTTCACTCTATAGCACAAAAAGCCCCACATCCGAATGGGAAAGGATGGGAGCTTTTTGCTCATCGGCACCACATAATGACTGAAATGCCAATTAGTCTTCTTCTACTGCTTTTACCAACAGGTGGCCGCGATAGTACATGTTGCCTTCGTCGTCGAAATAGGCATGGTGATACACGTGAGTCTCACCAGTTTTTTTACATACAGCCAACTGCGGAACGGCAGCTTTTTGGTGTGTTCTACGCTTGCGCTTGCGTTGTTTCGAAACTCTGTGCTTAGGATGTGCCATTTTTCCACTGTTTGTGTTCCCTTAAAGCCAGAAAACTCGGGGGTCAAATGTCCTTAATCAAATCTTTGAGCTGATCCCACAAATGATCATCATTGCGATCATCGCGGGGCTTTTGTTGTTGTACTTGTGCCCTTTGTTGCGCTTCCCATTCTTCTTCGCTCGTGATATACTTGAGCATCTCAGGGTCGCATGTTCCTTCGCCATGATCGTGGGTAGCAATCATGGGCATAGAGATGAGGATAAACTCATACACGAACTTGGCCACATTGAGCCGCGGTGTATCTCTGAGGATATACACTACCTCGGCCTCGTCACGCTCTTCGATGTCGTACTTGACCAACAGCTGGTGATGAGCATCGAGCGGCAAGTCGAACTCGCCGAGGCATCGATTGCAAGCAGTACGCACCGTGCCTTTGAGGTGAAAGGCCAACACCAGCATGTCGGGCCGCTTGTCACACCACAGCTCTACGGCCAATTCTCCCACTGCGATAGGCGAGGCATCAAAGCACGCAAAGAAGTCGCGATCTATTTGAAAGCGAAACTCGTGCAAGCCTTGGCTCATGCCCGACAGGGGCAAATTAAAGGGTGTCAGGGCATTCATTGTAAAAGAACTTTATTCTAAAACGGCTGCAAAGATAAACGTTGTGGGCAAATCTTTGTGACTTACCCACAAAAAAGCACAAAGATCGCACCTATTGCCTCAGTCCAATGCCTTCAGCAACTGGTCGAACTGCGACAGATCACCGATCATGTGCTCGGGGCGCACCCATTGATCAAATTGCGCTTCGGTGAGCAAGCCCAGCTCGAGCGCTGCCTCCTTGAGGGTTTTGTCTTCAGCCCAAGCCTTCTTGGCGATTTTGGCTGCATTGTCATAGCCAATCTTGGTATTGAGCGCGGTGACCAACATCAGCGAGTTGCGCAAGTGCATCTCAATGCGCTTGTGGTTGGGTTCGATACCTACTGCACATTTCTCTTCGAAGTTGCGGCATGCATCGCCAATGAGCTGAGCCGACATGAGGAAATTGTAGATCATCATGGGTTTAAACACATTGAGCTCAAAGTGGCCTGTAGCGCCACCCATATTGATGGCCACATCGTTGCCCAGCACTTGTGCGGCCACCATCGTCAATGCTTCAGACTGCGTGGGATTGACCTTTCCGGGCATGATCGATGAGCCGGGCTCATTGGCAGGAATGGCAATTTCGCCGATGCCACAGCGAGGGCCAGAGGCCAACATGCGGATGTCATTGCCGATTTTCATGAGCGAGACAGCCACCGTCTTCAAGGCACCATGTGCTTCTACTATGGCATCGTGGGCAGCCAAAGCCTCAAATTTGTTGGGTGCCGACACAAAGGGATAGCCCGTCAGCTGGGCGATTTTCTCAGCCACTTTTTCGGCGTAGCCTTTAGGAGTATTCAAGCCCGTGCCCACAGCCGTTCCTCCCAGTGCCAGCTCGTATAGATGGGGCAAGGCATGCTTGATAGCACGTATGCCGTGGTTGAGTTGCGAGACATAGCCCGAAAACTCCTGCCCCAGGGTTAGGGGGGTGGCATCCATGAAGTGCGTGCGTCCAATCTTGACGACTTCTTTGAAGGCCAGTGCTTTTTCCTTAAGTGTATCGCGCAACTGAATCATGCCAGGCAAGGTGCACTCATGGAGCTTTTGCACAGCAGCGATATGCATGGCTGTAGGAAAGGTATCGTTAGACGACTGCGACTTGTTGACGTCGTCGTTGGGATGGAGCGCTTTTTTTTCATCAGTCAGCTGTCCACCCAATAGTACATGTGCCCTATTGGCAATTACTTCATTGACGTTCATGTTGCTCTGAGTGCCCGATCCGGTTTGCCACACAACCAGGGGAAACTGATCGTCGAGTTTGCCCACCAAAATTTCGTCGCATACCTGTGCGATCACCTCGGCCTTAGTTTGGTCCAACACGCCCAATTCGTAGTTGGTCTGTGCAGCGGCTTTTTTCAGTATAGCAAACGCACGGATGATCTCTATAGGCATTCGTTGCCCGCCAATGCGAAAATTCATCAATGAGCGCTGCGTTTGAGCACCCCAATACTTGTCAATAGGCACTTCTACATAGCCGAGGCTGTCTTTTTCCTTGCGGTATTTCATCATGCAAATGGTTTTGAGTGTGGTTGAGCAAAACAGCGGCACAAAGGTAGGGTTTCCTGCCAGCCCCAACCGATGACAAACACCACTGCGTTCAAAATTCTTTCAACGCCTCATAAACCAAATCGACGGGCAACCCCATGACATTGGCATAGGTGCCTTCTAAGCGCTTGATGCGACACAGACCGATCCATTCCTGTACGCCATAGGCACCTGCCTTGTCATACGGCTGATAGCGATCTACGTACCACGCAATCTCATCTGGACTCATATCGTAAAACCACACCTCGGTACGACCCACACGCACCACTTCCTTTGCATGCGATAGCAAGCACACAGCCGTGATTACGGTGTGTTGGCGCCCTGAGAGCTGCTCGAGCATCTGAATGGCTGCTTGCCTGTCTACGGGCTTGCCCAATACACGTCCGTCGAGAATGACTACGCTATCAGCCGTAAGCAGTATTTCGCCTGGCTGCAACAGATGATGGCTACCCCGTGCTTTGAGCCTGGCCAAATAGGGTGCCACCTCCGTAGCTGGCAGCGATACAGGCCACACTTCTTCTACTTCAGCTGTGCGTTTTTCGAACTGAAAGCCAGCCTCACGCAATAGCTGACTACGCCGCGGCGACTTGGACGCCAGCACCAGTTTATGCGCAAATACTTTCAAATCTCCCATACACATTTGTGATTTTGCATACACCTACACCCAACGCTTAGGCTTCACAAAAACAACACGGCAATAAGCCCTACCACCATAATCAGCTTCAACTCCATGCTCACTGCAGCAAAGTCCGTCTTTTTCTGCGCACGGAAAGTGGCCTCACACAACCACAAGACCCAAATGGCCAATCCCATTGCTGTGCCCATGGCCAGCCATCGCCTTTCGGCAAAAAGCCATATAGCCACGAATCCGAGTAAAAGGGCAAGTACCACGCCCACCACTACAGTTAGCTTTTTTGCGAAAGCCACGCCATACACAATGGGCAATGTGCACAAACCCGCCAACCGATCGCCTGTTTCGTCTTCCAAATCTTTAATCATTTCGCGCATCAGCGTACTGAGCAAAGCAAAAAGACAATAGCCATGCACCATAGCCCACAACCATGCTGCCGTATGGGGTTGCCTTTCGGCAAATGTGGCCAACACATGGCGATTGGCAAACCACACAATCCAAACGACAAAAGCCGTGAATAACGCCACTAACAAATTGCCCCAAAAGGGACGGCCTTTGAGCCACTTGCTATAGGAAAACATGCTCCCGACTGCTAATAAGTAAATACCCCATAAGTGCAACGCATCCACATAGGCCGCCAGGCCTGCCGCAATGACTGCCCCCACAGCTACCATGCCTAAGTAGTAACGCCAGGCTACTGCCTTGCGAACATGGCGCCCTATCCACAGCTTATCGGGCTTATTGATGCGATCTGTGGGCAAGTCGTATAAATCGTTGACTACATAACCCGAAGCGGCAATAAGCACCGTGACGAATACAAACAACAAAAAATGGGGAAATGGCAACTCCACATACCCCACATAGCGCTCAATAAGTGCATATTGTACCAACACTTGGGTGAGCGCCACTATACACAAATTGGGCCAACGCAACCACTCCAACCACCGATACAGCACCTTACGGCTCATTCGCCTTCCTCTTTTTTATCGGCAGGTGGCTGAGGTAAATATGGCGGTATGAGATGAGGCACCCATTGCCCGCGCAACTTCAAGACTTTTTCAATGACGTCGCGCACACAACCCTCGCCACCTCGCCAGGGCGAGATATAACTACTAATGGCCTTGATCTCTGGAGCTGCATCGGCAGGGCAAGCTGGTACACCTACGCGCTGCATCACTTCGTAATCGGGCAGATCATCTCCCATGTAGCAAATGCCACTTTCATGCAAATCGTAGGTATGGAGCAGCTCTTCATAGGCTTCCACCTTATCTTCCACGCCTGCGTAAATATCGCGAATGCCCAAAGCGCGCAAGCGATCGATTACTCCTGCCGAATTGCCCCCCGTAATGATGCTAATACGCAGACCAGCTCGTAGCGCCTGTTTCATAGCAAACCCGTCGCGAGTGTTCATACGACGCAGCAGCTTGCCACTTTCCAAAATAAGTAAGCTCGAATCGGTCAGTACACCATCGACATCAAAAATGAAGGTATGTACATAGCGAAACTGTTCCAGTAAATTCATCAGGATGTGTTTTGAGCCCAACGCTACAAGCAAATGCGAAGATAAGACGCACTCACAGCAAATAGGCTACAGGTGCCCCCTCGCCACTGAGCCGCACCTCGATGTGCTCCAGTAGGGTAGTAGCTAATGAAAGCCCTACGTAATCGACTTTGACGGGAAAAGTCTTGTGTTGGCGGTCCACCAGTACAGCTGCTTCAACTTTCTTGGGCAATGTATCGAGCAAGGGCTTGCAAGCATAGAAAATAGTACGGCCCGTGTTAGCCACGTCGTCTACTACAACAACTACCTGGTCGCGCAGCGCTTCAAGGGGCATCTTCAATTCCACGGGGTGGGCATCAGGTGCAGCTGGATTGAGCCGGACGTTGGTCAAAGTGACGGCCAAACTACCTATCTGGTCCAGCTCTTTGGCCAACATGCGCGCGTAAGCCATGCCGTTGTTGTTGATACCCACTAAGATCAGCCTCGATTCGCGATAGTTGTGCTCCACAATCTGGTAGGCCAATCTGATCGTTTTGCGACGTATTTGCTCTGCATCGAGTATTTTCATGAACGCATTTTTTCTGCTGGCTGCAAGTTACGCAATCCATTCAGCGAAAAAATTCGCGGCACAAGCCCACACAGGCAAAGCAATGTTGTTATTTTTACCCGCCATTAGCGAATTTTCGCAACAATTGCTTTTTTGACGAAAAGCCCATCTATGATTCAACCACTGATTTTTGCACTGGTCACGATAGCTGCTTTTGGCATAGCTGCGCGACAATACTTGCAAGTATGGCGCAACATCCATCTAGGCAAGACTCAAACCATCAACGATCACAAAGGCAAGCGCTGGCGCAACGTGTTGCTCATTGCCTTTGGGCAAAAGAAGATGTTTAAAAAGCCCATTCCTGCACTGTTGCACTTGTTTATATACACGGCTTTTTTAGTGACGCAAATTGAGTTGATTGAAATACTCATCGATGGTTTTTCTGGACAACATCGATTTTTTGCGGGCAAGATTGGAGGGTTGTATCCGGTGGTCATCAATACCATAGAGCTACTTTCTGTAGGGGCTTTTGTGGCCACCCTTGCCTTCTTGGCACGCCGCAATTTGCTGAGGGTAGCGCGATTCCACAAGCCCGAGATGGTTGGCTGGCCCACCATAGATGCCAATCTCATCCTTTTTGGCGAGCTATTACTGCTCATCGGCATTTTCACCATGAACGGTGCCGATGCTTTGTTGCAGGACATCGACCCAGCACATTACCCCGAGACGGGCCCCTTGCTCATCAGTGACCGCCTTGGTCCTGCCCTGTTTGGTGGCCTTTCAGCCAGTACATTGGTGTTTTTGGAGCGCTTCGGATGGTGGCTACACATCTTGGTAGTATATGCCTTTCTCAACTACTTGCCTATTTCCAAGCACTTGCACATCCTGCTGGCCTTTCCCAATACTTACTATGCCAAGCTCACGCCTAAAGGCAAATTAGACCACATGCCTGAAGTAGAGAAAGAGGTGCGCAGCATGTTGGATCCTGATGCGGCTTTTGCCGAAGAGGCACAGCCCGAAGAGGCATTGCCCGTATTTGGGGCCCAAGACGTATTTCACCTCAGCTGGAAGCAAATCCTAGATGCCTACACCTGTACCGAATGTGGGCGCTGCACAGCTGCCTGCCCCGCCAACATCACTGGCAAGAAGTTGTCTCCTCGCCATATCGTCATGGCAGTGCGCGATCGCGCCGAAGAGGTGGGCAAAAAGCTGGCATCAGGCGACGAGCAGTTTATCAGAGAAGATGCGCGTGCCCAGGGCGCTACCCTCAGCCCCGACAACTTCGACGATGGCCGCTCTTTGTTTGACTACATCGAGCGCGAAGAAATCCATGCTTGTACCACTTGTAATGCCTGTGTCGATGCCTGTCCTGTCCTCATCAACCCCTTAGACATCATCATCGCGTTGCGCCGGTATGAAATCCTTAGTGAAGGTGGTGGGCCTTCCGAATGGCTACCGCTCTTCAATGCCATTGAAAACAGTGGTTCAGCTTGGGCCATGTCGCAGGATCGCGATGGATGGACACGCGAGGTGTAAAACACAGTGCAGCAAAACTTTTTCACACAAGACTACTCAACCAAAGCCAATGCTATGAAAGTTCCCATCCTCTCTGAAGTGATTGCATCGGGCCGCAAGCCAGAAATTCTCTTTTGGGTAGGCTGTGCCGGCAGTTACGACGCCCGTGCACAAAAAGTAACGCGTGCCTTCTGCCAGTTGCTCGACGCGGCCGGCATAGATTTCGCCATACTGGGCAATGAAGAACAATGCACTGGTGACCCTGCGCGCCGCGCTGGCAATGAGTTTTTATTTCAGATGGCTGCACTTCAAAATATCGAGCTGCTCAACAGCTATGACGTCACCAAAATAGTCACTACCTGCCCACATTGCTTTAACGTGCTCAAAAACGAATATCCCGACTTGGGCGGGCACTACGAAGTACTCCACCACACACAACTGTTGCAGCAGCTACTGGATCAGGGACGCCTTAAAGTAGAAGGTGGTGTCTTCGAAGGCAAGAAAATCACTTACCACGACTCGTGCTATTTGGGGCGTGCCAACGACATCTACGAGATTCCCCGCCAGGTGTTGGCAGTGCTCGACAATGAACTGGTTGAAATGAAGCGCTGTGCCAGCAACGGCCTATGTTGCGGTGCAGGGGGTGCCCAGATGTGGAAAGAAGACGAGCCGGGCAAAAAACGCATCAATATCGAGCGCACAGAAGAAGCCCTCGAAACGGGTGCACAGATCGTAGCCGTCAACTGTCCTTTTTGCCTCACAATGATGACTGACGGCATCAAGGCCAAAGACAAGCAAGAGGAAGTAATGGTACTTGACTTAGCCGAGCTCATCCTCAACAACCAAAAAGTGCAGAAATAAAACGCTGTGCAAGGCTTACGACCTAATAGCGCCTCGGCACAACTGAATGGTCTGCTAGCTGTTTAGTCCGTACAGTATAGTGTGGCCACAAACAATTAGTATACACCAATCCATGAAGCAAGCTACCACTTCTCCCGACGCATCTGCACACACACAGCGCCCCAGATACAGCATCTTTATCAAGGGCGCTCGAAGCAACAATCTGCAAAATATAGACTTGCACATCCCCAAAAACCGGTTGGTTGTCGTCACAGGTGTGTCTGGCTCGGGCAAGTCTTCACTCACGATGGATACGCTCTACGCCGAAGGGCAACGCCGCTATGTAGAGAGCCTCTCGGCCTATGCACGCCAGTTTTTGGGCCGCATGAAAAAGCCCGATGTCGACTTCATACATGGCTTATGCCCCGCCATTGCCATCGAGCAAAAGGTAAGCACTTCTAATGCGCGCTCTACAGTAGGTACGCTCACTGAAATTTACGACTACTTGCGCTTGCTCTATGCCCGTATTGGCAAAACCATTTCGCCCATTTCGGGGCAAGAGGTGAAGCGGCATCAAGTGTCTGATGTGATCGATTATCTCTTGTCGCTACCTGGTAGCACCCGCGTGCAGATCGTAGCGCCCTTACCACGTAAGTACAAAGACCGCACACTCCAGCAAGAGTTGAAACTGTTGTTGCAGAAGGGCTATACGCGTATCTTTATCGATGGGCAGCGCTACGACATTGAAGAAGCATTGACCACCACACATTTGCCGAAAGATCAGACCTTGGCTGAAATAGACTTGCCCATCGAATTGCTAATCGACCGCTTGGCAACTCCCAAAGACGAAGCTGCGGCACAGGCCTGGCAGCCGCGTGCTGCCGACTCCGTACAGATGGCTTTTTACGAAGGGGAAGGGCAGTGCATCGTATGGCATGCCGATGGTCACCGAGCCCTGTTCAACAATCGGTTTGAACTGGATGGCATGGCGTTTATAACGCCTACGCCTCAGTTGTTCAATTTCAACAATCCTTACGGGGCTTGCCCCAAGTGCCAAGGCTTCAGCAAAGTACTGGGCATAGACGAAGACAAAGTCGTACCTGACAAGAGCTTGTCCGTCTATGAAGGTGCAATAAGTTGCTGGAAAGGAGAAAAATACGGTCGCTGGCTCGAAGCTTTCCTTCAAGTAGCACATCGGTTCGATTTTCCCGTGCACACGCCCTACGAAACCTTAAGCGAGGCTCAACGCCACTTGTTGTGGTATGGCAATGAGCACTTTAAAGGCATTTACGCCTTCTTCGAGGAGTTGGAAGAAAAGTTGTACAAGATCCAGAACCGCGTGATGCTGGCGCGCTATCGGGGGCGCACTACTTGTCCTGCCTGCAAGGGCAAGCGATTGCGACAAGAAGCCACTTATGTAAAGGTAGGTGGCAAAGCCATTACCGAACTGGTCGATATGCCTGCCGACGAGCTGTTGGCCTTCTTCGAGCAGTTGGAATTGAGCCCACACGAACAGCAGATCGCCAAGCGCCTGTTAGTGGAAATACGCCAGCGCCTGCAATTTATGTGCGACGTAGGACTGGAATACCTCACGCTTGGTCGGCTTTCCAACACCCTATCTGGTGGTGAAACGCAACGCCTCAACCTGACGCGTACACTCGGATCCAACCTCACCAGTTCGCTGTACATCCTCGACGAACCTAGCGTAGGGCTCCACCCTCGCGATACCCGCCGGTTGGTTAAGGTACTTAAGGCCTTGCGCAACTTGGGCAATACTGTGGTAGTGGTAGAGCACGAAGAAGACATGATCCGTAGCGCCGACTACCTCATCGACATTGGCCCGGCAGCTGGCTTACATGGCGGCAAAATCGTCTATGCAGGCCCCTACGAGCAGATCTTCGAAAAAGCACACGACAGTCTCACGACGCAATACCTTACCGGCCGCCAGCGCATTCCCGTGCCTCCAGTACGGCGCCCAGTACGGCGCAAGATCGAGCTGCGCGGCGCGCGCCAACACAATCTACACCATATCGATGTAACTATTCCACTACATGCCCTTACAGTTATCTCGGGCGTATCGGGTTCGGGCAAGACCACGCTGGTGCGCCATGTGCTCTACCCCGCCCTGCGCCACCACTTAGGCTTGCCCACAACGGTTGCGCCGGCTACTTACCGCACCTTACAAGGCAACATAGACACGCTCACTGGTGTAGAATACATCAGTCAGAAGCCCATTGGCCGCTCCTCGCGCTCCAACCCCGTCACTTACGTAAAAGCCTGGGACGCTATTCGCAGCTTGATGGCTGATCAGCCTTTGGCACGCATGCGTGGATTCACAGCCAAACATTTTTCGTTCAATGTAGCGGGCGGGCGCTGTGAAGCCTGTAAAGGTGAAGGTGAACAACTCGTCGAGATGCAGTTCTTGGCCGATGTGCGCTTGGTATGCGAAGCTTGTGGCGGTAAGCGCTTTCGCAAAGAAGTACTCGATGTGACGTATCGGGAAAAGCACATCCACGACATCCTGGAAATGACCATAGACGAAGCATTGAAATTCTTCGCCGATCACCCTGCCATTGTCAAAAAACTCCAACCCCTACGCGATGTCGGTCTAGGCTACGTGCGGCTCGGACAGGCTTCCAGTACGCTATCAGGAGGAGAAGCTCAGCGCGTCAAGTTGGCCTACTATTTAGCACAAGAGTCACCTACCGAACACATCTTCTTCCTCTTCGACGAACCCACTACGGGCTTGCATTTTCACGATGTGCGGCAACTGCTCGACGCCCTCAACGCACTGATAGAAAAGGGCCACACGGTGCTCGTAGTCGAACATAATCTCGACGTAATCAAGTGCGCCGACTGGGTGATCGACTTAGGCCCCGAAGGTGGCAAACACGGGGGGCAGCTCCTATATCAAGGCCCTCCTGAAGGGCTCACACAAATAGCCAACTCATGGACGGGGCGCTACTTGAAAGACAAATTGTAACTCCGCTCAGCTTTGCCTCACTCACTCTTCAAGCATCTTTCGGATCTCGTGCAAGCGCATCATCGCCTCGATAGGCGTCATAGCATTCAGGTCTAACTCGAGCAAGGCCTTTTTCACCTTTTCCCACAAAGGGTCAGGCTGGTCAAAAATGGACAGTTGCCATGTCTGAGGCCGTTCAATCTGTTGCGTATCCGCTTTAGGCACCTTAAGCCCTGAGGCGGTATGAGTTTCCGGCACTTCGCCAAACTTTTGCTCGAGCATGGCCAATATCGCTTCAGCACGACTCACTATCTGACGTGGCATGCCTGCCATACGCGCTACATGGATGCCAAAGCTGTGTGCACTACCACCTGGCTCCAGCTTGCGCAAAAACAATACTTTTTGGCCCACCTCTTTAGTGGCAATGTGAAAGTTGTGAATGCGCGCAAAGCGCGTAGCCAACTCGTTGAGCTCGTGATAATGCGTGGCAAAAAGGGTCTTAGGCCGACAACGCCCGTTGTCGTGCAAGTACTCTGCAATAGCCCAAGCGATGGAAATACCATCGTAGGTACTGGTACCTCGGCCAATTTCGTCGAGCAATACCAAGCTGCGATCCGACAGGTTGTGCATGATGCTCGCAGTCTCGCTCATTTCGACCATAAAAGTCGACTCGCCCGAAGAGAGGTTATCGCTTGCCCCCACCCGGGTAAACACCTTGTCGAGCAAACCTATTTTAGCCGAAGCAGCTGGCACAAAGGATCCCATTTGCGCCATGAGGCAAATCAATGCTGTTTGGCGCAACAAAGCCGACTTACCCGACATGTTGGGCCCAGTGATCATCAGTATTTGATGGGTTTCAGTATCCAGCTTCAAGTCATTGGGCACATAGGGCTCGCCTACCGGCAAACACTGTTCAATTACGGGATGGCGTCCTGCTTCAATATCGATCTCATAGCCTTCGTTCACTATAGGGCGTACGTATTGATGCTGCACAGCCGTTTTGGCGAAAGCTGAAAGGCAATCGAGCATTGCGAGTAATTGCGCGTTGTGTTTGACAGGCTCGATATAGTCCATCATTTCGGCTACCAACTGCTCATACAGCGACACCTCCAACTCAAGAATGCGCTCTTCAGCGCCCAAGATTTTGTTTTCCAACTGCTTGAGTTCTTCCGTGATGTACCGTTCTGAGTTGGTAAGCGTTTGTTTGCGCACCCAGTCGGCCGGAATGAGCCCTTTGTCTTTGTACTTATTAGTTACTTCTAAATAGTAGCCAAAGACATTATTAAACCCGATCTTGAGATTGTCGATACCCGTGCGTGCAGCTTCGCGCTGCTGGATCTCGACCAATAGATCTTTGCTATGCACAACCAGATGGCGTAGCTCATCCAGCTCGGCGTGAAAGCCCGAAGCGATCACCCCACCTTTGGACAAGTTGACGGGCGGGTCATCTACTACGCGCGTAGCCACCAATGTCTGTAACGAGGGGCAAGGGTTTAACCCCTCAGCTATACGCGCCATATGTGTACTGCCCGAGCCAGCCAGAGCTTCCTTGACCGGCTCGATAGCTTCCAAAGCACGCCGAAGTTGTACTACTTCTCTTGGATTGACCTTGCCCAAAGACACCTTGGAGATGAGTCGCTCTAAATCGCCCACAATGCGCAATTGTACCTCGATCAGTTGCATCAAGTCAGGTTGGGCTACCAGCGTAGCCACCATTTCATGGCGTGCATGTATCTGCTTCAACGACTTAAGCGGCAATACCACCCATTTGCGCAACAAACGCCCACCCATGGGTGAAATAGTTTTGTCCAACACATCGATCAAAGCAGTACCCGTTTCGTGTTGGCTATGCAGAAGCTCTAAGTTGCGAATGGTAAAGCGATCGAGCCATACATAGCGCTCTGGCTGAATGCGCACCACGGACGTAATGTGCTGCAATTTGTTATTTTCGGTGGCCTCTAAATAGTGCAATATGGCTCCTGCTGCCACTTGTGCCAATGGCATTTGCGCGATGCCAAAGCCCTTGAGTGTACTCACGTCGAAGTGTTGTAGCAGCTTCTCGCGCCCATAGTCCAAGGTGAACACCCAATCATCGAGCTGATAGGTGTAGCACTTATCGCCCAAATGCGTGCTAAAAGTATTGGCCTGAGGCCGAGCCAAGAGCACTTCAGAAGGTTGAAACGACTGCAACAACTTGTCGGCATGACTCCAATCACCTTCACTGACCAAAAACTCCCCTGTAGAAATGTCGAGAAAGGCCAGCCCTACTTGGGCTTTCTTACCCACATAGACTGCAGCCAAGTAATTGTTTCGGTTG
This sequence comes from Saprospiraceae bacterium, assembly GCA_026982695.1. Classification (GTDB taxonomy): domain Bacteria; phylum Bacteroidota; class Bacteroidia; order Chitinophagales; family Saprospiraceae; genus WFYJ01. The sequence continues at coordinate 40,633 of JALSGS010000003.1, read as the reverse complement.
TGTTCGAGCAGCTTCTCATCGCTGGCAATACCAGGTGTGACAATCTCGGTTACTCCACGCCGCACCAGTTTTTTTTGAGGTGAAGGCTTCTCGAGCTGCTCACAAATAGCTACGCGATAGCCCGCCTTGACCAGACGCGGCAAGTACATATCCAGCGCATGATGGGGGAACCCTGCCAGTTCGATCTTGCTTCCCCCATTATTTCGGTTAGTCAGTACAATGCCCAAAGCCTTGGCCGTCTTGATCGCATCTTCGCCAAAGGTTTCGTAAAAGTCGCCTACCCGAAACAGCAATATGGCATCGGGATATTTTGCCTTTACCTGAAAATATTGCTTCATTAGTGGCGTAATCTTGCCACCATCCTTGAGTTGTGCTTTATTCTTATTCTTGTCGCTTACACCCTTCACTACTTATCTCTCTTGCTTTTTACATGTATCTATGTGCGCAATATAACCTGTAGGGCTGAAGGTACGGCTTGCCGCCAAAACACCCAATTCACTATCGCAACGACTACAAACCGACGAATTTGCCCTTTTTGCCACCGAAAAGCAGCCGTAAAAGCTACTTGCAATATTTTTACACTACACCTACCCACACAGCAGCGCGCACACTCACTGTGTAAACCGAAGCGATGCACATGACAAAGTTACAACCATTCCTATTGGGCCTCGTGCTCGTTGCTACTTCTGCCTCAGCACAGCTCACCCTCCAAGTCATTGTCGAAGATGGCGATGCCAGCACCGCCTGTACCGACCCCATCACCGGTCCCGATCCCATGTGGGGCATTAGTGTCGAAAATAACGACTGGGCCTATTTCCCCCAACTGCTGTTCGTCTGCTATACGCCCCTGCCCTACGTTGCCTGGACTGCTGGTCCCTTTGACTGCCCTTCCGACCTACCTGCTACCGTACAAGTTTGTTTGCGTGCCTTTGAGAACGACCCGGACATCTTTGCCGGATGCGACATCAACCCGCAATGCCTGGAACTCACCTGCGTAGATCTGCCCATTAGCTATCCCACTTCCACGCACATCGTCGAGATGCCCGATGGACTCAGCTCCGACGGCTGGGCACAAATTCGCATCGAAGTAAGCGGCACGCCCATCGATGCGCAAAACGACCACATGTGCACCGCTGCTGATTTGGGCATGCTCAGCTTTGGACAAACGCTGGGCAACGCTACTGCCGGAGGATGGAGCAACTATTGTGGCACCAACAACAACGACCCTAATCCCTTCGACGAACCCAATGTCAGCTGGCACAACAACGTAGGTATCTGGTACCAATTTACCACCAGCGACTCGATCTCTGACGTCATACAGATCAAAGCATTGTCCGACCCTCAAGGGCTGGGCGATAGCATCAGCCTGCAGTTAGGTCTGTACACCACCGACGACGGCACTTGCAATGGCACACCGCAATGGATTGACGGTGCCTATACCCCCCTGGACTACGATGAGCAAATAGTCCTTTCGTGTAACCTACAACCCAATACGACTTACTTCGTCTTGGTCGATGGCGTCGTAGATCAGGCAGGCACGCTCTACGGAAATTTTGGCATTGAAGTGCGCGGTGCCGGCACCTTACGCGGAGGCAATCTCAAATGTGAGGCCTATGCCATGGGCAGTGTCCCTGCAGGCGGGCAGCTCACCAGCCCAACTTTCACCAATGCCTGTGCCGACGCCACCGACGACCCGCCGGCTACGGGCTTCCCCACCCAACAGACCGTGTGGGTGCAGTTTGTCCCACCTCCTTCTGGTCACATACGCATTAGTGCATTCAGCGATCTACCCTTTCCACAAGGTGCTGATCCGATCGACTTACAACTGGCTGTATACAGCTCAAGCAATGATAGCTGCACTGGCGACTTTTCCCTCCAAGCATTTAGCTACGAGCCCGCCGACGGCATCGATGAAACCATAGAACTCAACTGCCTCGACGCCCAACGCCCCTACTTCATCCTCGTAGATGGATCCAATGTCAACACTTCGGGCATCTTTACCCTCACCATTACCGACTTGGGTTTCGATGGGCCCATGCTTTCGCAAAACATCACCCTTTGTGCAGGCGACTCACTTGTCGTGGGCAACAGCACTTATACCACCTCTGGTTATTATGCCGATACGCTAAGTGCACCCAATGGATGTGACAGCATTGTATTCACCCAACTCACTGTGCTCAATTCGCTACAAGTGCAAATCACTGTGCTACAAAAAGCTTCATTTGCAGGCTGGGCTGACGGCATCGTGTCAGCTCAAGCTATGGGCGGTCTACCTCCTTACCAATTATTGTGGAGTCACGGCCCTACTACCGACACTCTAGCTGGCCTCATAGGTGGCAATAGCTATTGCCTCACCATCACCGATCAGTTGGGCTGCACCACCGACACCTGCTTCGAGATGCCCATCGTACCACCTATGCTTGTACAGGCTTTTGGCGACAGCCTCAGCTGTGCGCAACAGCGCGATGGCCGTATCGGGCTGATTGTTTCCGAGGGGTTTCCCCCATATTTCATCAGTTGGCAAGGCAGTACCCTTTCGGGAAACGACACCCTGCTAGTGCCCAATGATACGCTGTGGATCGATTCACTATCAGCCGACACCTGGACAGTAGAAGTAAGCGATGGCATCAGCGATACGAGCTTGCAGCTATCTATCTGGGCACCTTCCCCTTTGCAGTTAAATGTCGACAAGGCTTCGCCTACTTGCTTTGGCTTTTGCAATGGCCAGCTCAGCATCAACGCTGAGGGCGGCACTCCACCCTATCAATGGCTTTGGGCGTCGGGAGATACCACGCCTACGCGCACCGATTTATGTGCGGCCACCTACACCATCACTATCACCGACTTCAACGGTTGTACTATCGATAGCTCGATTACTGTGACACAACCTCCACAATTCGTTGCACAAATCGTGCTGATGGACAGCATCAGTTGCCACGGCGACTCCGATGGTGCACTAGGCGTACAGGCCAACGACACCGCTATAGCATTTGCTTGGAGCACAGGCGATACTACCGTCTCGATACAGAATTTGCCCACAGGCAACTATATCGTCACTGTCACCCACACCAGCGGATGTCTCGACACAGCCGCGTTTTTCCTCGATGAGCCCCCACCACTCGAGCTCCTCATCGACCAACGCCAAGGAATTCTGTGTGCAGGGCAAGCCACAGGTGTGCTTGAAGCAATCGCTACAGGCCCTCATCCGCCCTTCACTTACAGGTGGAACAACGGCAGCACATCGCCAATAGCTAGCCAGCTGTCGGCAGGCCTTTGGACTGTAACACTGACTAATGCCAAAGGATGTCGCGACTCGGCCACCTTTCTCCTCGATCAGCCGCCACCACTACAGCTCTACTTCACCCCAGACCCCATCGATTGTCTCGAAAGCCCGTATGACGGTATTATCTACATCGATAGCGTAATAGGAGGCACGCCCCCCTACGAAATAGCTGCCAATAACAGACCTTTTGTACCGTTAAGCGACATAAAAGGATTGCGCGAAGGGCCTACTAAGCTGACATTGCGCGACGTCAACGGCTGTACCCTCACCGACACCGCCTATATACAAGGCCCGCCGCCCTTTGCAGTCAGTCTCGGAGCAGAGCAAGTGGAAATTGCGCTGGGGCAATCCATCTCGCTTATGGCCGATGCGACTAGCCCCTACGCCGTATCGGACTTTTACTCCTCCGACACGCTCCTCTGTCAAGCGTGCGTGGCCATCGAACTGACACCTCTTGAGCAAACTATTGTGTGGGTTACTGCGCAAGACACCACTACCTACTGCTCAGATACCGACACGGTAACCATCATCGTGCGCAAACCGCGCAAGGTGTACATTCCCAACGCATTTAGCCCCGATGGTGATGGATACAACGAGCGCTTCACGCTCTTTGCGCAAGCGGACGTAGTGGAAATTGAGCTAATGCAAATCTTCGATCGCTTTGGCAACCAAGTGTTCGAAGCCACTAAGCTGTTGCCCAACGACATGAGCCAAGGATGGGCTGGTACTTTTAAAGGGCGTCCTGCACCACCTGGCGTGTATGTATACCGCATGCGCGTGCGCTTTTTGGACGGGTTGACACGCGAATACGCCGGCGAAGTGATATTGGTCAAATAAGAAAAAAAGAAGCGTTGCAAGCCTGTAAGCCGGATTCTGTCAGCCTCCAACAAAGACTGCCCTGCCATTTATCTAGGCCCGCCCTCGCGGACGAGCTCTATCTGCCTACCCCCTCCGACAAGGCCATGAGCCTTACCGAGCGCGCAACCCGGCTGCTTTCGTCATGGCGTCCAGCCACAACTGATGAGCAATCGAAGTGTACATGGCATTTCAACCCACAAGGTTTGCCCACACCGCAAGTTGCCCTGCGGTGCCGTGCGCTCTTACCGCACGTTTTCACCCTTACCCTTACTCCAGACAGAGCTGAAGCAGTGGGCGGTATGGTTTCTGTGGCACTGTCTGTACACGGGCCCTTGCGAGCCAGTGCCCCACCCGTTAGGTGGTGTGGTGCGCTACGTTGTCCGGACTTTCCTCAGCCCTTTTAGGGCCGCGGCAGGGTGGCTTGCAACGCGATCAAATAGGAAGGCACAAAGATATGCGAAAGGCCTTCCCGCTGCACATTTTTAACGTTTTTTACCGGAAAAAGATTACCTTCATCGAGCTACGTCGGCCGCAGCATCCTGTGCTTTAAGCCAATCGATACAGGCTACGTCTTCGGCATCGGTACTCATCCCTGTCTGAAACCACGCATCGAGGATCTCCTTGGCCACCTGTTCACTAGTCAGGCGCAGGCTCATGCACAACACATTGGCATCGTTCCATAGGCGTGCGCCACGCGCCGTTTCAGCATCCACACACAGAGCAGCCCGTACGCCCTTGACCTTGTTGGCCGCGATGCTGATACCCGTACCCGTCCAGCAAAAAAGCACAGCCTGATCGAACTGCCCTTCAGCTACCCGTCGCGCCACTTCCATGCCCACTTGTGGCCATGGCGCACTGCCTTCAATTACCGCACCAAAGGGCGTCACTTCGTGACCGCGTTTTTTGAGCTCTTCGAATACCACTTCTGTCAAGTGAGTATGCATATCTGATCCAATGGCAATTTTCATGGCGTAGTATATTTTTACATACCTAATATTAGAGAGTTTTCGTTAGTTTAATCCAGCCATTGGTGCCATAGTTGTACCCAGTGTAGGGCCTGCCTTTCGGCAAAATCGGCAATCTGATGGCGACAGCTGAAGCCTGGTGCGACAATGGTTGCATCGGGTTGGCGGCGCAGTGCGGGCAGCAGCGTTTCTTCGGCGATCTTGCGCGACAGTGCATAATGTGCCCGCTCGTAGCCGAAGCTACCCGCCATGCCACAACACCCACTGGGAATCTCAGTAACGCACGCACCGGGCAACTGTTCCAAAAGCCACAAGGTATCAGCCGTATCGTACAATGCCTTTTGATGGCAGTGGCCATGTAGCAATACCGTGCCTACTTGTCCAGGTTTCCACTTGGGTATTGCTCTTTGCTGCCGCAACTCATTGGCCAACCAGTTATCCAACAAATACACGCCTCTTTTGAGTTGCTGCCCCAACTGGCGATCGGGCAACAAATCGGGCAAGTCGTCGGTAAATGCCGACGCACAACTAGGCTCCACTACCACTACAGGTACACCCTGTTCTAACCACCTGCGCAACGACTCGGCAGTGCGCGCACCTTGACGCACAGCTTGCCGCAAATGGCCATGTGAGATGCGGGGCCGCTGGCAACACCCCCTATCGACTACACACAGGTCATAGCCCAACTTTTCGAGTACCTGAGCAGCAGCCCGGCCAATGTGTGCATCGTGACATTGGAGCCATGTATCGGCAAACAATACCACTTTGTGAGCCCCCTTAGCAGTAGTTGTTGTATGCGCACGAAAAGGCCGACGCGCATACTCAGGCAAAACACGCCGACGGTCAATACCGGCCATTTGCTCGAGTACCCAACGAAATGGGGCACTACGCTGTACGGCATTGACCAGTGGTGCTAAAGGCCCCGCCAAGCGCCTTGCTAAGGGCGCACTCATACTGACAAAACGCTCGGATAGTGGGATACCCTTGCGATCAAACCGAAACTGCATCACCTCGCTCTTGAGGCGTGCCATATCCACGTTACTTGGGCATTCTGTCTTACACGCTTTACAACTCAGGCATAAGTCGAGCGCTGCCCATACGCCATCGCCGCTCAGACCTTCTTGAGGAATTTGACCGCCCATGGCCATGCGTAGCGCGTTGGCCCGACCTCGCGTACTATGCACTTCATCGCGTGTAGCCCGAAACGATGGGCACATCGTACCATCTCGTAGCTGCCGGCAAGCTCCTACGCCCGAGCACATGTGTACGGCACTAGAGAAGTGGCCTTCGGCGTAGCGATACCAACTGCGCGGCGGCAAATGCTCCTTCCACTCGGCACCGTAGCGCAGGTGTTGGGTCATAGGCGGCGGATCTACGATCTTACCCGGATTGAGTAGGCCTTCAGGGTCAAACAACTGCTTCACTTGCCGAAAGGCCTCGTAGATGCGCTGGCCATAAAATCGGGGCAAATGGGGGCTGCGCACTAGACCATCGCCATGCTCGCTACTCCACGAACCACCATAATGCACGACCCGCTCAAATACTTGCTCACTAATAGATTGAAAGCGCTCGATGTCCTCTTTGCGACGCAGATCAAGCCAAGGTCGCACATGGATTACCCCTACACTGGCATGCGCATAGGCCGTGGCTTCCACCTCGTGCTCGGCACAGATGCGCAATACGTCCTCTATGTAGTCCGGCAATACTTCTACAGGTACGGCAGCATCTTCTATAAAAGCCAATGGGCGCCGATCGCCGGGCTTATTCATGATAAGGCCCAAGCCGTTTTTGCGCACACTCCACACCTCAGTAATGTGTTTGGGCTGAGTGATCACGGGGAAGTGGTAGCCTAATCCCATCTGCTGCAAGTGAGCAATCATAGCTTGAGCCCGTTCTTGAGCTTCTTCCAAATGATCAGCCTGAAACTCGACCACCTGTACTGCAGCAGGATCGCCTTGTACAAAGTGGCATTGCGCTGCCGTAATTCGGTTATTTTTCGAAAGAGTGATTACCGAACGATCCAGCAGTTCAATTGCACTCGGGCCAAAATCATCCATATGTTGCACGGCCTCAAGGGCTTCGCGCATGCAGGAAAAATGCGCAACCACTAACAGACTATGGGCAGGCAGTGGCACCAAACGCACGGTGGCTTCAAGGATGATGCCCAACGTGCCCTCACTACCGCAAATCAGTTGGCTGAGATTCCAGGGTTGTTGAGGCGCAAAAGCGTCTAATGCATATCCGCCTACGCGGCGCAGTGTTTTGGGATAGCGCTGGGTAATTTCGGGCCACAGCGGTGCCACAATTTGGCGAAAGCCCGAATACAGCGCCCCCTCTCTACCGCCTTTTGCCTCATAGTGGCGCCATTGGGTTGGGCTCAGTGCTTCGAATTGCAGTACTGTTCCATCGCTTAGAGCTACCTTTACCGAGCAGAGATGTTCGCTGGTGCGACCATACTTAATCGATCGAGTACCCGAGCTATTATTGGCAATCATCCCGCCAAAAGTACACCTACTCGTGGTAGCCGGATCAGGCGCAAAATGCAACTGATAGGGGGCAGCTTCAAGGTTGAGCTGATCGCGCACTACGCCTGGCTGTACGCGGGCAATGCCCTCCTCAGGGTCGATAGCTCGGATGCGATGCATGTATTTGGTGAAATCCAGTATCAATCCATGCGATACGGTCTGGCCTGCCAAGCTGGTGCCTCCACCCCGAGCCAAGACAGGCACTCCGAAGCTACGTGCCGTAGCCAATGCAGCCAAGACATCTGCATCATCACGTGGTGCAGCTACTGCTACTGGCATAATCTGGTATACACTCGCATCAGTTGCATAGGCAGCACGCGTCACAGTATCGGTCCACACATCACCACTGAGCTCCCGACGCAGCGCATTCAGGAAAGCATCCATGTACTCATTTTTGGGGGGCAATATGCAAAGGCTCAGGCTTCTTACAATACAGTGCTGATCAGTTCGCTCATCGAAGGATGTGGCATGGGCACCATATGGAGCCGACGCCACGGTATGTTGTGGTGGATAGCGACTTGGAAGATAGAGATAATATCCACTGCATGAGCACCAAAGGCCGCTGCCCCACGAATCAGCCCCGTCTTGCTGTCAACCTTGACTTTGAGCAATCCCTCTGTTTCGCCCAAGATATGTGCTTTGAGCAATCCATCATAGCGTTTCAGCACGAAGCTGGCATCCAAGTCTGGACTCATATCGCCTACCTGCGCCACAGGTGGATCAGTATAAACTGCTTCTGCTACGGACTTTTGCCGCACAGTAGTCGCATCGCCTTCGGCCATATGAGCTACTGCTACACGGGCCTGCATCATAGCACGATTGGCCATCATCGGCACACCTGTCACATCACCTGCACCATAGATATTGGGTTGGCTCGTCTGGCAAAATTTGTTGACTTGAAGAAACCCCTCTGAGGTGATCTGCAACGGCAAGTTACCGGGCTCGTAGAAGCTCAGATCTGCTTTGCGGCCAATAGCGATAAAGCCGTAATCCGCCTCGTACTCCTCGCCGGAAAAAGTAAGGGCCCGCACCAAGTTGTCTTCCTGCTGCATGGCTACCACGCCATTGTTTTTGTGTAGCGCTACCCCGTAATGTGACTGCATCCACTGTTCAAATGCTGCCGCCACATCGGGATCCATTCTAGGCAACATGCGCATTGTACCGTGCAAGATCGTGACCTCAGTACCCAAAGCAGCAAAAGCCCACGCATATTCGCTGCCCGTCACTCCGCCTCCAGCTACGACCATGCGCTTGGGCAACTCTGGTAAGGTAGGCGAAAGCTTGGGAGCAATGATGCGGTCTTTGTTGGGCTTGAGCTCGGGAAAAAATACTGGGCCAGAGCCCGTACTCAACAAGATATAGCGCGTAGGCAACTGTTCAGCTACAGCTCCTTCGCGAATTACTTCTACCATCTCCGTCGAACTGACAAATCCCTTGCCCTCAAATATTTGCACACCTGCAGCTTCGAGCTTTTGGCGATAGCGTTGAGCAGCGTGCTGCTTTTGCGAAGTAATTTGAGCGCGTAGCAAATCCATACTGAGCGAGGGCGGCTTCACTGTCAGTCCAAAATGGCGCATGTGCTTCAATTGGGCCATGCGCTGCGCATAAGCCAGCCATACCTTTGAAGGCAACAAGCTACTCATCGCAGCTCGCCCACCAATACCTAAACCAGAAATGAGCGCCACCCGCCAGTGGCGTGTAGCTGCTGCCAGCGCCCCCTCGATACCGGCTGGGCCATCGCCAATAACTACCAAGTCAAAAGGCTTCATACTTGCATTAATTGTTTTTGATTTTCAATGGCCTCGTTTACGTGCAATCACGACATAACGCGTAGAACGGCAACTATCAGCCCACTCGGGAAGTGGTGCCAAAGTCACTGCATCGTAAAGGTATACTTCCGGCCCAAAAGCCGACTCAAAACACTTGCGCAAACGAAATACCGGTGGCAAATAGCGCTTGTGCTTGCCCGCATAGTTCAAATGCATCTGTTGATCATCAAAATGTATATTAATAATCTCGCTTTCCTGATAGTTAATCCCTTCTTCCTCGATAAGTCGAGCCGTACGTAACGACACAGTATTGCCACCTGCTGCACGCAATACATTGGGATACCAGCGAATGTGATCAGGAGTGATAAAGTCACCTATGAACCAGCCACCTGGTTTCAAAATCGCAGCTACCTTATGAATTGCATCCTTGAGGTGGTGGTGCGGCAAATACTGCAGGACATTGAGCCCCGAAAAAGCTACATCCCACATCCGCACCCTAGGGTCCAGCTCGAGGATATCCCCCACATCCGCTTGGATGCGTTTGCGCGCTTCGCGTATCATCGCTTTCGACAAGTCGATGCCATACATCCGTTCCCACTTAACCCCCAACTCATCAATGATGAAGCGCTCTACCAGCCCTGTACCACACCCCAGCGAAATCACAGAAGCCTCACTTAAATTAGGCATGTACTTTTCCTGGAAAAAGAACAAATAGCGCTTCATAAAGTCGTCAAGGCAAGGCCCACATATGAGATCATCGTACAGCTGCGCATAGTCTTGAAACGGATCGTGCACAGCTCTAAGTCGCCCTCGCAATTCCTGCTGTAGCTGTGCTGCCTCTTTGAGTTCAGTATTAAGCACCCTCCATTGGACGGAGTCCGTGAAATGTCCGGCATCATCCACAATGACATCGAGCTTTTGCCAAAGCGCCTCTTTCTGATCAGCGGCGAAAGTGCACGATACAGCCTCCTCCCACCGGTCTTTCGGCAAATCCAACTCCGCCGCTTTCATCTTACTTAACCGACGTACCAGCTCAACCATATGGCGCAGCTGCGTGGGAAAGTCGCCTCGTGGGCCTGGCTCAGTACGTACATACTCTTGTGATGGCAAAGCAAAAAACACCCCTCCATTGACGCGATGAATCTGTTCGTGCTCCAGATCAAAAAGGCGAGCCATCCCTGTGACATTATCCACTGCCTCATAGGTGCCATATACGTGCAAGCTCATAAAGAAGGTATTTTCCGTAGGATTACCCATCTGATGTACCAGCTGATGGCTAACCCCTATGGCATCGCCCTCTTTCATGCGCCAGCGAGCTAGGGTAATGAGCTGGCCTTCCTCTTGGCGAAAAGTAGCGTGCTCGGCAGGGCCAAACACCTGTACCGCCCCCCATTGCGTATAGCCATGATCGTGAATCGTAGAAAAATCCCCAGGGCGCCATGACATCACCATAATCTCAAAGTTGTCTCCTTGGTACACCAACTTTCGACCATAACTATCAGCTGGCGAGTGATCAAAATCGGCCCATGGCACCAGATCTTCTGCCCGCACGCCCGCCTCCAATACCAACTGGCGCATAGCCCCTGGATGAGTAGGTGGGGATTCTTGCAAACGAGTGGCAATGTACTGTAATGAAGGTGGCAAATGGGTCAGTGTATGGAACTCCTGCATTACTGCCATAGCACAACTATCTTTAGTTATTGAGCAAAGTAAGCATTTCTCGTTTCACCCACTAGTGACAGGGGTCACCCAGATCAGTTACCGGATCAAGGTATGTGATACACGTCACCACAAACTTCTTCAATAGCGCCCTAATTTTGCACCCAACACTTGAGCACATGGAGCATTCTGGAAAATGGCGTATCGCAATAATAGGATCACTTACCTTAGGCCTAGCCCCTTTTTACCCCGAGCCCCATATAGTAGGCAAAATCCGGTGGGTAGCAGGTGGCGCCGTAGGTATGCATTCCATTGACTGGTTTGATCTCGTATTTCACCCTGCACCTTGGACTTCTTTACTATTTTTAGTCCTTTCCGGAACCTTTAAAGCATTAAAAAGATGAGTAAAAAGAAATCCTTTGGAGAGCTGATCAAGGGGGATACACCCGTTTTGGTCGATTTCAGTGCCGAATGGTGCGGCCCATGCAAGGCGATGGCTCCTATCCTCAAACAAGTAGCTAAAGAAGTAGGTGACAAAGCTAAGATCATCAAAATTGATGTAGATCAAAATCCGGCCATTGCACAGACACTGGGAATTACAGCCGTGCCTACTTTTATACTCTACAAAAATGGCGAAATAAAGTGGCGGCATGCTGGCATGGCTTCCGCCCAACAGCTCAAAAGCCTTATAGAGCAATACGCTGCTGAGTAATTGAGTAGTCCCAATAGACGCAATGTAAAATCATTGTTCAACCTCTCACAAAAACATCTAACATGGGATCCGATTTTGTAGCATTGATTAGTCAACCATGGCATTGGGCAGTATCGGGTGTAGCCATTGCACTCATTACTTTTTTCATGACGTGGCTGGGGCGTTCTTTTGGCGTCTCAACGACCTTCAGGAACGTATGCACTGCCTTGGGTGCCGACAAAGTGTCTGATTTTTTCAACGTAGACCTAAAAGACGAAGCCTGGCGCATGCTTTTTGTGGCTGGTGCAATTGTGGGCGGTTATATAGCTTCTCGCTATTTGGCTAGCCCAGAGCCTGTAGCTATTTCCCAGAAAACTATAGCCCACTTAAAAGATTGGGGTATTATCTATCCAGAAGGACAAGGCTTTTTACCTGAGAGCATATTCAACTTGGGGAACCTTAAAGGCATTGTCTTAGCCATCATCGGTGGCTTTCTTGTAGGTTTTGGCGCGCGTTATGGCGATGGCTGTACTTCAGGCCATGCCATCACGGGCCTTTCCCACTTGCAGCTTCCCTCGCTAATCACTGTCATTGGCTTTTTCATCGGTGGTCTACTGATGACCCACGTAATCATGCCCATTATTTTTGGATAAAAAAACACCTCCAAGATGAGAAACGCGATTTTCTTCCTTATTGGCATATTTTTCGGCATTGTAATGACTAAAAGCGAGGCCATATCTTGGTTTCGCATCCACGAAATGTTTCGCTTTGAGAGTTTCCACATGTACGGCATTATCGGTACAGCCGTAGTATTAGGTGCACTCATCGTCGGTGCAATGAAACGCTTTGATATTCGCACAATTGATGGAGTATCTGTAACCTATACTCCAATGAAATTGAGCATTAAGCGCCATCTGCTAGCTGGTAGCATTTTCGGCTTAGGATGGGCACTAATTGGTGCTTGCCCTGGCCCTATGTACGTGATGCTAGGACATGGCTATTGGATCTTCCTGGTAGTCATTGCAAGTGCACTTCTGGGCACTTTCACCTATGGATTGGTAAAAGACAGACTGCCCCACTAGCTCAAATAAGGGCAAATCAGTGGCGAAGAGGGGGAGGAATAACCGATTGCGATATCGTCTATTCCTCCTTTTTTATTTACTCAAACAAATCGTTACCCCATGAAATTAAGTGAACTTTTTTTGCTATTTTGGGTGCTTGTATCCGCCCATACGCTATTGAGCGGGCAAAACGAACCTAACTGGATAAAGCCCAATAACCAACGCGTCAGTACATCGGTAGGTCTTCAGCTCTGGAGTCTATACACCACAGGCGGACAAGTATTCGACCAGAGTACACAGAGCTGGGCCCCCACTTCTGACCGGCTCAATTTCATGATACGCCGTACACGGCTTGGCTTCAAAGGCATGCCTTTTTCCCGGCTCAAGTACAACTTGACCTTAGCCATTGACCATGTAGGCAATGACGATTACGACGGCGCGACGGGATCGGGCAATAATGCCTCCTTCCCTTCAGTCAGCCTGTGGAATGCTTTTGTGCAATGGCAAGTTATTGCACAAAAGGAAACTCTCTATTTCACCTTTGGCTATTTCGCGCCACAATTCCATAGAGAGAGTTTCACGAGTGCGCTTTCTGTAAGCAGCATGGAAAAGGCCATGTCCCAAAACTATGCTCGCCGTCACTTAACAGGTACAGGTCCAGGAAGAGCAGCTGGTATCACCATGGGAGGTTTAATACACGTTGCACACATGCCCTTGGCACTGAGCTATGACTTAGGCGTTTTTGCACCTACTTTTGGGAGTAGCACTGCGGGCCAACAAGCTGCACCTGTGTTCACAGGTCGGGCAGTAATCCATTTGGGGCAACCCGAATTTGAAAAGTACAAATTAGGCGCAGGCTTCAACACCTTTGGCAAACGCAAAGGCATTTCAGTAGGTATAGCTGCCAGCTACCAGGGCACTACTGACCGCTTTGAACAAAGTACAGGCATAGGACTTGATCTGTTAGCTAACTATGGACCTATAAATATCAAAGGTGACTACACCCTCATGCAACGCAACGATCGCGACGAACAAGGCGCTTTCGCAGTACAATCGGCCACCTGGAATGCAGCATTGTCGTGGAACGTGCCTTTCGGCAAATACTTGCTCGAACCCACGCTCATGGTATATGGTTTCAATGGTCCCACCGATGCCTTGGCCCAGACTAGAGCTAAGCAGGTGGGTTCATTTTCCGGCAAAGAACAAGCCTGGGATTTTGGTATCAATTGGTACCTCCACCCCAAACGGCTCAAGCTACAACTGCACTACACCTTACGCCAAGGCGACGCTGGCGAGGCGGGCAATACTGCTAAAGTAAATCAGTATTTCAACCAAAGTGGACAAGCCATTCAACGCGGCGACTGGCTGGCCTTTGGCATAGTGGCGCGCTTTTAACTCTTTCTTACCACTGCTACACTATTCTAACACTTCTGCACCGACAGGAACCAACTCTGGCACATCAGGTAATGTGTCCAGCAAAGGCGATACCACTTGCTCGATGAGCTGTACAAACTCATTGAGCAAGCGTGTACGAGCAAAGTGTCGATTAGTTACTGCACTGACTTGTCTGGCTGGACAGATACCCTTCAAGCGCTTAACCTGATTCATAGAGGCTATAGGCAAAAAAGATACGGCCAACTCTGGAATAATCGTCCACCCTCCTGCAGCATCTACCATGCGCACTAATGTCTCAATAGAGCTACTCTCGAAAATCAATGAATCTCGAGCAACGGCCTCTACACCTATTTGTTCGCCCAACAGTTTCACCACTTGTGAGCGCAAACAATGAGCTTCAGTAAGCAGCCACAGTTTCCGCAAAGGCAAGTCTGAAAGCGACACCTCATCGGCTGCAGCAAGTTGATAATCACAGGAAGTATATACAAATAAGCGCTCCACAAAAAGGGGGTATATCCTCAGCGGATACCTACGTCTGAGCGGTGTAGACAAAATGCCCACATCTATTTCATCGCGCAGCAATCGCCGTATCATGTGGCGTGTAGACAACTCTTCTATCTCTATGGTCAATTTGGGCAAGCACCTGCGCAGCTGTGGCAAAACCACTGGTAACAGATAAGGCCCTATAGTCGGCAAGACTGCCAAACGCAATTTTCCCCCCATATCCCCTCTTAACTCTTGTGCCACTTGACTCATCTGCTCTACAGATCGCAGAATACGTCGTGCCATAGCCACTATCTCTATGCCCGCTTCAGTAATGGCAATGGGTTTCTTCTTGCGGTCGAACAGTTGCAAGCCCAACTCTTGTTCCAAGGCCTGAATTTGCATACTCAACGTAGGCTGCGTCACAAAGCAACGCGCAGCAGCCTCCGAAAAACTTTGCCATTCGGCTACAGCTACCAAATATTTTAACTGAGTCAATGTCATTCGGTGATAGGGGTTACTCAACTAAAAATGTGGCATAACGGTTTTTTCTTGGCATCAATGCGTTTGAGACAGGCAAAACATCAGCTCCGTCAGAACATCTACCACCTAATATGAGAGTTTAAGCTCATTGTTCCACTCCAAGATAGACAAATCTTATAACGCAATCACAAAAATCAATTTGTCTCACAGTATTGAGTTATCGAATTTTGCTCATCATTAAAAAACTAACGCCATGGAAAACCAAGTAACGCAACCACAAGTAAACCCTATGCCTCGCATTGGCGATGTAGCGCCAGATTTTGAAGCTGTGACTACACATGGTCCTATCAGATTCTCGGAGTTTAACAAAGGCAGCTGGGTGATTCTTTTCTCGCACCCTGCTGATTTCACACCTGTTTGTACTACGGAATTATCTGCTTTTGCGCAAGACCGCGAGTGGTTCGAACAACACAATACGAAATTGATCGGCCTGAGTATTGATTCGATCCACTCGCATTTGGCTTGGGTCAACAACGTACGAGAAAAAACAGGCGTGTTCCTCAACTTTCCCATCATTGCCGATTTGGACATGAATGTGTCCAAAAAGTACGGTATGTTGCACCCAGGGGAAAGCACCACTGCTACCGTACGTGCCGTGTTCTTCATCGATCCCAACGGCATTATCCGTACGATTCTCTACTATCCGCTCAACTTGGGTCGCAACATGGATGAGATCAAGCGTATCCTCGTAGGGCTACAGACGGTAGACAAGTGTGCATGTGCACTGCCTGCCAACTGGACGCCAGGTGAAAAGGCCATTGTGCCGCCACCCAAGACCATCGAGGAAATGGAAGAACGCCTCAACAACACTTCTTACGAAATCATTGACTTCTATCTGGCCAAAAAGGATATTGAACCTGTAGAATGAGAATTTGGACTTAGTTTTTCGATTTGTTGAATTTTTGAGCAGCAGAGCATCGCTCTGCTGTTTTTTTCTCCTCCCCCAAATAGTCGGTCTATCTCAAAAGAAACGGCAAAAAAGGACTTGGTAAAAACTAATTTTGCTTCGCCAAAGCGATCCTATCTCATCTGTATATCTTGTCGGATCACATAAGTCCTTGTCAATGAAGATCAACCTACCTGAGACGGGCCAAAAGCGAGTAGTCATTGTGGGTGGTGGCTTCGCCGGGTTAGAGCTAGCCAAAAAACTCGTCAAAGGGCCTTACCAAGTCGTATTGCTCGACAAAAACAATTATCACCAGTTTCAACCCCTACTCTACCAAGTCGCCACTGCTGGGCTTGAGCCTAGCTCCATTGCATTTCCCTTGCGAAAGCTATTCCAGAAGTGTCCCAACTTCTACTTTCGCATGACAGAAGTGCAGGCCATTCACCCTGAAAAAAGATGCCTCACAACCCCTAGAGGCATTGTATGGTACGACTACCTCGTCTTGGCATTAGGTGCACAAACCAACTTCTTTGGCAATGCGCAGTTTTTAGCCCATGCCATCCCCATGAAGTCCATCTCCGAAGCGCTCTACCTGCGCAACGCCATCCTCAGCGATCTGGAAGTAGCCCTCACCACGCCCGAATACGAACGGCGGCAAGGCCTTGTAGATGTAGTCATTGTAGGTGGTGGGCCTACAGGTGTAGAATTGGCAGGCGCCTTAGCCGAAATGCGACATTGGATCTTGCCCAAAGATTATCCCGAATTAGACGCCTCAGAAGTAGATATCTATCTAGTACAAGCGGGTGAGCGGCTTTTGCCAGGCATGAGCCACGAAGCAGCACAAAGTGCCTTGTACTATCTCCAAAGCATGGGAGTACACGTGATTTTAGGCGATCGCGTGATAGATTACGACGGCAGTTGGGTATGCCTAAAAAGTGGCCGACGTATATACAGCAAAAAAGTGATCTGGGCTGCCGGCATCAAAGGGCAAACGATCCAGGGCATCGCGTCTACGAGCATCGGGCCAGGTAATCGCATTTGTGTCGACGCTTTTCACCGAGTAAAGGGCTATAACGACATCTTCGCCATTGGAGATGTAGCCCTAATGAAAGAAGACCCGAACTGGCCAGAAGGGCATCCCCAAGTAGCACAAGTGGCCATCCAGCAAGGGCTCAACTTAGGCAATAACTTGTTGCGACAAATGCAAGGTAAGGACCTCATACCTTTTCGGTACATTGACAAGGGAAGCCTGGCCACCATAGGCCGCAATAAAGCGGTAGCCGACCTGCCCTTTTGGAACACGCAGGGATGGATAGCTTGGGTGCTATGGCTCTTTGTACACCTCTTTGCGCTGGTAGGCACCAAAAACAAGGTTTTTGTATTTCTCAATTGGGTATGGAACTACATCACTTACGACCAATCACTGCGCCTTATCATTAGGCCTTGGCTACGCAAAAAGCAAGGAGAAAACACCCCTAGTTGCCCTGAATAAAAAGGGCGACTATCCATAAGGATAGCCGCCCAGCACAAATCAGCGCTCTCTCATTTGCGAACTTAACGCTGCTCGCAAATATATAAATTCACTTTTGGGTGTATTAACGCGCCTTGCGCGCCACTAAATGTACCCATACATCGAATTCGTCGTAAATCGTCTTATCGCCCAGATTGTCAAAAAAGCTACCCGACCCATAGCGCACGTCAAACTCAGCTCTATCTACAGTGATCTTGGCCTCTGCCTCAACTGTCTCGCCTTGTCGCTTCACATCGGCTACAAATTTGATCTCTTTGGTAGTGCCCTTGATCGTCAAATTGCCTATAATTTTGTACTTGTCGGGCCCTTGAGGAACCACACGCGTAATCACAAAGTGGGCAGTAGGATACTTTGACACCCCAAAAAAGTCATCCGATTTAAGGTGATTTTCCAACTTTGTTTTCCACTGACCTGCCAAATCGGTATCTTCAATAGTCGTCATATCAATGACAAACTCTCCCCCTGCAAGCTTGTCTTCTTCCCATACTAAAAATCCTTCTTTCAGCTGAACTATACCTTCGTGCTCACCCGTCACTTTGTAACCTTTCCATTTGACCTGGCTAGCAGTGAGGTCCACCTCATATATCACTCTAGAAGGCCAACTAAAAGCAAAGCTCAAGAGTAGAAGCATACCCACTTGAAATAAGCGAACTTCTTTCATAACCGATCTTTTTTGCGTTTTTAAAACCACTAAAATGCTTGTTCCATCGATGCATTTAGACAAAATGCAAAAATGCAGCAAATGGTAATTTGTTCCAACAACAAAAAGGTTAACTCTTTCCTAAAGTCCCTTTATGCCCAGCGCCTAACGAGATGGACAAGGGCTCTATGAGCCGATTGCGTGATAGGTTGCGAGCCTGTGATTTGAGCAGATAAGGTTTCAGTCTAGCAGCCCTCGCCCTTCTTTGTGAATTTTGCCCTCTTCTTGGAGTTGTTTCATCAGGCGGTCCAAGATTCCATTGATGAAATCCTTACTCTTGTCCGTGCTGTAGCCCTTGGCAATTTCTACATACTCATTGAGTGTCACTTTGGTAGGTATTGTGGGAAAAGAGAGCAATTCACTCAAAGCCATTTGGAGCAAGATCATGTCCAGCACAGCTAATCGGTCAATATCCCAATTTTTGAGAGCGGGTTTGATGACGGCTAACAAGGCTCGTTCTTGTTCCACTACTTTGCGCAGAAGGACCAACCCAAATTCATGAGTGGCTTCTTTTGATGTGCGATGAGTTTCATGCAACTGCTCATCATCAGGTAGGGCACGGATAGTCTTTTTCATGGTGCCTACTACTAAGGAGCGATCATCAAGCCAAACAGGAAAGAGGTCTTCAAGTAGCTCGTCGAAAAGGGGTTGTTTTACCATCCATTTATACAGCTGGAGCAACATTTCTCGATGTACTTCTATATCGTCTCCCTTTTTGCCCAAGGCATAGTCCAGATAGCCTTCCGTTTCGCCAAATCCCTTGTATAATTTCCTGACAATATCGCCATCGACTTGTTGAATCAGGCGGCGCCGGCGCACCAAGTGTTGAAAGCCGTCATGAGTTTCGACGAACTGGATGAGTGGGTTTTCCGCCAATAATGGCTGAAACTGTTTATCGACCTCTGCGGGCAGCAGCTTGGCCTGCCGTTGTTCATAATCTTTGCGGGCCCAAGCTGCTACCTTTTGCCAATGGAGCAGAGAGTAGAGATAAAGATCCCAGGATTGGTCCAACAACTGATGATATAGCGTTTCCACCTGGGTAAGCGAGCGTTCGCAGTCCCTGCTCATGGCATAGAGAACCTGCATTACTTTTATTCTAATATTTCTTCTGCTCAGCATGAATGCGCGTGTAAATTCAATTTGGTTTCCATTCCGGGCAAACGTCATTGCCAGCGGATTGGGGTTGGCTGCAAAGAAATGTCATTTATAGATCAAATACTAATCAATGGCAGTAATATAAAGCCATTATTTGACCTCATTAGATAAACGCGCTTGCAATTCGCCCCACTCGGGCAGTTTTCGCCAATGCCACTTATCGACTATGGTACCGTTGTGCCACAGAATCAACCCTGGATTGGAACGCACGATCGTTTTGAGCAATATATCATCAGCCATATAGAAAGGCCAACGTGCTTGAGTTTGCACGGCAAAGGCCTCCAGCACTGCTGGGTCGGCATATCCCACAACCACGTATACTTCATAGCCAGCTTCTTTGGCTTGTGCCAATAGTGGATTCAGGTAGTCTGTATAACGTTTCACATAATCGGAATCAAACACATATATGGGGCGTCGTTCAGTGCGGGTTTTCACTTCTACTAAGCGGCGCACATAAGTCGTGTCGAGGTTGCCGGCAGGCGACCGAGACACTACAGTATCCACAGTAAATACAGAGTCCTGTACGGGATAGGACTCGTAGCGCGTCTCGTACCAGAGCTCATAGGCAACTACCATGAAGTGGTAGTTGGGATTGGTCAGAATATGTGCGGTGACATCTTCACCTGCCAAGTTGCTCACTTCAAAATCACTAATTTTAGTGCGTGGCACGGTGGGTTCGGTGGTAATCTGTTCAAGGTCCCACGCTTCTTTGGGGTAGTTTTTGTATTCTACCAGATATTGCTCAAAGGGGATTTCCACTACTTCACCTGTACGTTTGTTGCGTGCGCGATATGCGACAATTTCAATATTTGCAGCAGCTTCTTCCTCTAAAGCCTTGCGTTCGGCTACGTTTACTCCTACTTTGAAAGGTCGAAAATCGATATCGGGCAAATTCCACACATAGTTGCTCCAACCATATACCAGCATCACTCCGCTGGTAGCAGCCACAATCCAGCTACGCACGCGCGCATCAAACCATTGATGCATGTGTTGTGGAAACAACAAAAAGAGTATGGCGGGCACTAACAGTACCAAATCTTTCATAAAAGAGACCTTGGGCTTAAGTTTGAGAAAATCGCCGAAACAACCACAGTCGGTCACTTTCATGTTGGTCTCTACATATGGGCCCCATTTAGAAAACTCAAAAAAGTTGACTCCATCTGGCACATAGGCTGTGAGATAGGTAAAGCCCGTAAGGAAGGTGAAAAACAAAACAAGCAAGAAAAAGGCCCAGGCAGTAAAACGAGGCCATGCGCCTATTAATAACATCACGCCAAGCACAATCTCGAACACAATCATAACCATACTGAACAACTCCGAATGCGCTGCTAACCACGGAAACATAGGCGCCAAAAAGCTCAGCCATGTATCGGCGAAAGTGCTCTGAAACTCAGCAAAATACTGCTCCATTTTGTAGGCAGTACCCAGTGGATCAACCACTTTAACAAAGCCCGAAAAGACAAACAGAGTACCACAAAAGTATTGGAGGAAAGACATCCAAACAGTCTTGTGTTTAGCTAGCCAAACAGTCAAGCCCGTAAGCACCAAAGCCGTTACCCCGATATACAATGTTAATGTACCTATGGTCATAGTAATGTTTTTTTATTTACCCTTGTTGTAAAAAGAGGAACAAACTATTGACAATTGTAAAAAGTTTATGTCGGCTTTTTTTCTTGCAAAAGGATCAAGGCAAAAATGGCATAATTTACAATATCACGATAATTGCCCTCTACTCCTTCTGAAACGATTGTCTGCCCCTGTCGTTCTTCCAGCTGCCTCAAACGCAACAATTTCATGAGTATCAGGTCAGTGATAGCGGGTATGCGCATTTGACGCCATGCTTCGCCATAATCGTGATTTTTGGCCATCATCAATGCACGAGTCTGAGCTACCTGCTGGTCGTAATATTGCAAGGCCACCTCAGGCGGCAAATCCAAAGGAGCATCTTCTGGCAAATGCAATTGGATGAGCGCCATAATACCATAATTGACCAGTGCCATAAAGGCGTCTTCTATGGGCTCATTGACCTTTTGTTGGCCAGCCTCCTGAATCGACCGAATGCGCATGGCCTTAATAAACATCTGATCGGTAAGGGAAGGCGGGCGCAGAATGCGCCAGGCTGTACCATAGTCGCTCGTTTTTTTTTCGAAGAGCGTGCGGCACTGAGCCAGTACTGAATTGTATTGTCGTAATGTCTGCTCCACGCTTATGTGCCATTGTAATGAGTGGCAAATATAATGTAGTGTCGAGAGCCACCATATCTCGGGCTAAGCACTTACCTTTGCGCACCTGAAAAACAGCTATTATGGATTTCATTGAGGAACTGAGATGGCGGCGCATGCTACACGATATGACTCCTGGTGTAGTAGCGCATTTGCGATCGGGCATGCGTACAGGCTACATTGGCTTCGACCCCACGGCACCCAGTCTCACTATCGGCAACTATGTACAGATCATGATCCTCACGCTCTTTCAGCAGGCTGGTCACAAACCTATTGTTCTAATAGGAGGTGCTACTGGACGCATTGGCGACCCCTCAGGTAAAGACAAGGAGCGCGAGCTGAAGCCCGAACAGGAGCTGGATGCCAACCTCGAGCGTCAGCGCCAGCAGTTCTACAAGCTACTTAATTTCGAGGAAGGGCCCAACAAGGCCATTATGCGCAATAACCTGGATTTTTACAAAGACATGAACGTGCTACGCTTTCTCAGAGAAGTGGGCAAAACACTAACCATCAATTACATGCTGAGCAAAGAAAGTGTAGCCAAGCGCCTCGAAACGGGCATGAGTTTTACCGAGTTCAGCTACCAGCTGTTACAAGCCTACGATTTCCAGCGGCTGTATTTAGAAGAAGGCTGCACGGTCCAAATGGGTGGCTCCGACCAATGGGGAAACATCACTTCAGGCACTGAATTTATCCGGCGCAATTTGGGGCAAAAGGCTTATGCCGTGACTACTCCCTTGCTCACAAAAGCCGACGGTAGCAAATTTGGCAAGTCCGAGCAGGGCAACATCTGGCTCGACCCTGCCATGACTTCCCCCTATCAATTCTATCAATTCTGGATCAATGCCGCCGATGCCGATTTGCCTAAGTATCTCCGATATTTTAGCCTAAAGGCTAAAGAAGAGATACTGGAAATGGAACGCGATTTGGCCAATGACCCACAAACCATCAAACGACTGCTGGCCGAAGAGCTCACCATACGCATCCACTCACAGGAAGCCTACGAATCGGTACTGCGCGTATCTGAGCTCTTGTTCAATCGGAAAGCTGATGAGCACTTTCTGCGCTCCTTGAGTCCAGAAGACCTCAGAGCCGTAGCACGCGAAATACCCGCTGCCGAAGTGCCCCGCGATCTGTTTCAAGACGGAGGTGTATCGATCATCGAACTGCTCACCGACCTAACCGACTTTGCCAAATCAAAGGGTGAAGCCAGACGTATGATTCAAAACAAAGCAGTAAACATCAATAAGGTCAAGATGCTGCGCATAGACCACATCATCACGCATGAACAACTGCTGCACGGCAAATACCTCCTCATCGAAATGGGCAAGAAAAACAAGTTCATCGTTGTAGCTAAATAAAGCATTCCTTAAACGCACCCATGGAAATAGAACCTGGAGTAAAGGGGCTAGCACTTGGGGGGACTGTCCAGACTTTTACACCCAATATGGTGTACGAAAAGCAAAAACTGCCCCGACAAACTTCCCGACAAGGTGGCAAACTGACATGTACCTTAAGCAAAAAGTAGACAGAATTGCAGTAATAAATCCATTCCTGCTCAAAGGCATGATACTTGGTAAAGCCTTGAGCAAAAACAAAAGCCATGATTAACCAATTACGCGATGCACTGAGAAGCTTTATAGGTGTAGAAAAGCTTTGTGCCGTTTCCATTGTCGTACCTTTAGAAGAAGGCTTTTCCAACCAAAAGAAAAACTTCATCAGTATAAAAGATGCACTAAAAGAGGCACGAGATGAAGTGGCACGATACCCGATTGACCGCGATCTGGCGTTGAAGATGCGCGAACAGTTTAAGCGCTTCGAAGAAGAAATCGACTTTCACGCTGGTGGCGGCACCTTTGTGGCTTTTATCGACGAAGACGACATTACTACCTTCCAGCTACCCTTTACTACGGCAAAAAAAGTCGTGGTAGATACCACTTTTGAAGTGCGCGATTTAATCTTCACGCTCAACCGACTCACTACTTACTGGGTGCTGAAACTCAGTATGAAAAACACCGAGCTATACTTCGGGTTTGAGGATAAGCTCTATGCTGAGACGGACTTCTTCATGCCCTCTTACGACAACGCTTTTACGACCCGACGGAAAGAATATGGAAGCCTATACCGATGGCGCATTGGTGGCTACGACCAGGAAAAAAAGGAAGTCGAAACGCGCAAGCTATATTTCAAACGCATTGCCGAACAGGTAGAAGAAATCTTGGAACAAACTCCTCATACGCCCCTGTTCGTGATGGGTACAGAGAAAAACTTGGGCTATTTCAGAAATACAACCAACCTAGGCAAACAGGTAGCTTCCGAAATCAAGGGCAATTACGAGTTTCTCACAGTAGGCCAAGTAGGTAAGCTCGTGTGGCCATACGTCCAAGAGTGGGTTGAAAAACGCCGCGCCCAATTTCTCAAAGAAGAGCTCGAAGAAGCATTTAAAAACAAGCGCATTGCCACAGGCACTCAAGATGTGTGGAAAGCAGCAGTGGAACAACGCATCTTCATCTTAGGCGTAGAGCGAAAGTTTATCCAACCAGCTGCTGTGAGCAATGCAAACCCCTATGAGCTGATGCTAGGCACACAAGCTCCTGATGGGTTTACCCCACATAAAGACTTAGTCGACGACATCATCGAAACCGTCTTGCAGAAAAAAGACAGTGAAGTCGTATTCGTCAATCCCAGCGATCTTGAAGACCATGGCCGTATTGTAGCCATCACCCATTGGTAAACGCGAACTTCCTGTGCCTAAGTACAGTGCCAAAACTCAAGGATAGCACAGTGCGGCAATGTAGGTCATAAATGGCCTCATCGCCGCACTTTTTTGATGCAAGGTCCCCCCACCAACTCATATCTTAATGTAAATGCGCTTGTGGTACAACCACCACACAGGAATAAACACAATTGCTGTATAGAGCAATGCCCAAAAAAGCGAAACCAACTCAGGGGCAAGCCCCCAGTGCACGAACGTGTCGAAAAACAGCGACACAATAGAGCGCTTGCCCGTAGCTGTGGGAATAAAAGGATGTCGGAACGGGAAGTTGAGCAGGGAGTGCAGTACATAAGCCGTGATGGCATTGGCCCCAAAGACTACTCCTGGCCACGTCCAACTCTTTATTTGCTTGACATCGACCAACCAAATTGATGCCCCAAAGGTCATAGCTGCCAAACCCGAAGTGTACAATACATAGGAGCTGGTCCAGATGTTTTTGTTGATAGGGAAAAACCAATCCCAAACTGCACCTGCTACATAACTAAAAAAACCTGCTAACATCAACCACATAATGCGCGTATGCACATGCACGGGCCGAAGTAACAACTGCCCTGCCAACATCCCCGTAATACCTGTTACAATAGCTGGGAAAGTGCTCAGGATACCTTCAGGATCCCACGTTTTTTGCCACATATAACCGGGCAGCAATAGCTGATCTACCCAAGCAGCAATGTTTTTTCCAGGCTCTAACATTACCTGACCATGCCCCGGCAAAGGCACAAAACACATCACCAACCAATAGGCCAATAATATAGACACACCTATACGCACTTGAGTGCGCCAACTCGTATAGAGAAACAGAAAGGCACACGCACCATATACCATAGCTATGCGCTGCAGCACCCCAGTCCAACGGATGTGGGAAAAGTCAAACTCGGGCCAGAGCCACAAGAACAGACCAAGCAAGTACAAAATGAGCGTGCGTCGAAGAATCTTCCCCATAAATGCCTTGGGAGGAAGCCCCTGATGCAACCTGCGTGTAAAGGCCAATGTAATCGACACGCCCATGATAAACAAAAAAAAGGGAAAGACTAGATCAGTAGGCGTCAATCCATGCCAAGCCGCGTGCCGCAAAGGAGGATATACATGACTCCAACTGGCAGGATCATTGACGATTACCATGCCAATAATGGTGAATCCACGAAACGCATCAAGTGAAATCAAGCGCTTGTGTGTAGTAAGTACATCGGAAAGAGGATCCATGGTCGCTTTCATTGAATGGTGAAAAAGCGACTTGTCGGTGAGCCTCAAAGAAGCACATAGGCCGAAAGGTAGCAAAAACCTGAGTTATACTGCTCATTGAGCAATGAGCAGCTTATGACAAGCCTTTTGCCCTCTACGACCATAGCTATGCCAACCAATACACGCTCTTCGGCAAATGCGCCACTTCGAGTACATATTCCTGCAAATGACTATTCAGCACATGCGTTTGCAAGCTTGTACCCAAGCTGCCAAGTACTTGCGGTTCCCAATTTTCTCGAGGCAATGTCAGCTGCACTGCCCTGGACATGCTAACAGGATCGGGAAAACAGATAAAGCGTTGCGCAAAGGTCTTATCCGTGGCCGAGGTAGGTGCTATTTACCACAAAAGAGCGGACGACACTACGCGCACTCTCACAAGTATTGGCAGCTACCACGCACAATAAAGCTGCTGCTCTTGGGGCAACAAACCGTTGGCCAGCAATTTGAACCATTTTGCACAGTAGGCACCTCCCAAATTATTTGACTGTTAAAGTTAGCGCTATCAGTGGCCATTTGTAGCAAAAAGGAATCAGCCCACAATCCTTCCTACGAATAGTATCTTCACTTATGATACTACCTGCTACTGGCATAAGTACACTCATGGCGAAGTGGGTTGGAAGGCGTCAGCCTCCCAAACTCCCTATCTTTTGCCCGTTTGCGAGTCGTAAATGTCCCAAACCATTTCGGTTTGGGTATAATTGCACTTCAGGTACACCATACACTATAACCTCAAGGGAACTGTAGCGGCATGGATGTCATCCCATGCTCAAAAACCAGTGGCCAGAACTAGGCCAAGTATAGGCAAGTATAGGTAAGCGTCAGTTGGCGCTCTAACGTGTCGATTTGTATCACATCTAAGGAGAACTTTGTCGGGAGGCAAAAGAAACACACCGCTCCTTTTTAGGAAAAGCCATCTGGATCATCATATGTATCACAGGCGGCAATGTGAAGCGAATGAAACGAATCGCTCACATCGCCCACGTGCGGACCATCATAATAATACGACAAGTGAAACAACACGTTATGGATCAGCACATTACGTGAAAGACAAGAAGAAACACTGCTCCATCCATGGGGGCAATTACATGCATATCGGAAAGATCACTCACATCCACTACTTTAACGGGCGACCCATGCGTTTCATCACATAAAAAGTAGTATTCGCCATCATCCGACAACCATCTCGAATAGTTGTAGCCTACAACAGAATAGTTAGCCATCGTACCCAACAAGACTGGATTCTACGGATCAGTAAAATCAACTACATACAGACTACTATTACCGCAGTTCAAATAGGCCGTATCATGGCGCACGTATAGCTTGTGTACATAGGGAATGTAAAGGCTGTCCGTAGGATAAGAAACCAACAATTGAGGTGGTTCCGGATCATCAAGTAACAAGTAATAGGATGCGCACAGAAAAACCACCTGGTGGTGAGTTATCCCTACTTAGATGGAGCTTGACTGTAGTAACTGTATCGATAAAAAAGGTTATGCGCTGTGTGCACAAACTCATCGTCGTCATACACTACTTTGCACGAATTGGGGCAACGCTAAAGTCGATCACTTGCAATGTACTTGCACTTTCGTCAGCCACGGCCAAGATAGTGCTGATAATGCTTCAATTCGCGGTGAACAACCCACTACCTTGTGCACCTCCTGCCACTGTCATGGTAGGCAAGGGCAAACAATTGAGGCTATCTGTTACATCTATAAAGTAGATTCCAAAGGTAAACCCTACTATCGCATGTTCTCTTTGCTCGTAAGCTATACCCCAAACTTCGTTGTATCAACTATTCAGCCATGGAGTAGGTGTCCGGAATCGTGCCAATTACATAGTAGTAATGTGAAGCCTGAGGAACTTGGCTAAAAGCGAATAGCCCAAATACCCCACACATAAAGTCCATATGCTGAACAGGCGCAAGAAAGTCACAAATCAAGAGTTTTTAGGTTAAAAAAATAAGCATCTAAATTACATTACAAATGAAACTTGTACACATATAAAAACGTAAACACATACGAATTAATCTTATGATTATATATTTATCTAAAATTAGCATACTTTTGTAATCCTACCCCTTCAATATGTTACAACACTTTCTCACTGCCCCCCTTCGATCAGGTAACAGGTAAATGCTCAATGTATTCAGGACAAACACGTGGGAATGTGGCCTTGCAGGAATGAAGGAATACTATGACAACAAACACGAACAAGAGGAGAATATACTTTCTCTGGAGCTATTTTGTTCTTTATGCAATCATGCCAAGTGTGCTATTGGGGTTAGGCACTCTTCAGGCCAAGGCTTTTACGCACCCATTAAAAGCCTGGCTTCAAGCACAATGGCAATACACCCACAATGCAACTCTTGTCAATAGACATAGCCCTATTCCACTAGAGTGGAGCCCTCTGGGTACAGGATTAAATGGCCCCTGTATGGCAGTAGTTGCAAATGCCAGTGGACAAGTGTACGCAGGTGGTAGCTTCACTCAGGCAAGTGGAATAACTGTCAACCACGTGGCCAAATGGAATGGTTCAAGCTGGCAGGCCCTTGGGCCTGGCGTCAATGACGACGTATGGAGCATTGCTATTGCTAATAATGGCGACGTATACATCGTAGGGGATTTCACCTTAGCTGGCAACCAAACAGTCAACTACGTAGCCAAGTGGAATGGTTCGAGCTGGAGCTCTTTGGGCTCTGGGCTCAATGGGCCAGCTTACGACATAGGTATCGCTCCCAATGGAGATATCTACGTAGTGGGCGACTTCACTCAAGCCGGTGGCATATCGGCCAACTATGTGGCCCGATGGAATGGCTCGAGTTGGAGCTCGTTGGGTTCAGGCCTCAATAGTGAAGCATACGCCCTAGCTATTGATGCTGTGGGCAATGTATACCTAGGTGGCTCCTTTACACAAGCGGGCTCAATTGGCACTAGCCGAATTGCCAAATGGAATGGCAACACTTTTTTTGCATTGGGCTCAGGCCTCAACAATAACTGTTATACCATACATATTAGCGCTACAGGTATGGTATATGCAGGTGGTGATTTCACGCAAGCAGGAGGTCAAAATGCCTTTCGCATCGCGCAGTGGAATGGCGGCACTTGGAGTAATCTAGGCACAGGGCTCAACTTTTGGTGCCTCGATATTACTACAGATCCTATGGGGAATATATACGCAGGAGGATTGTTCACCTTAGCAGGGAATAGCCCAGCTAATTACCTTGCCCAATGGGATGGAAGTAGTTGGTCCGAATTGGGAGGAGGTACTGACGATTGGGTATACAGCCTATGGCATAATGGGAGTAACACTTTATATGCCGCAGGCGAATTCATTTATGCCGGCGGTATACTGTCAAACTATGTAGCTCAATGGACCACCCAAGACCCACCTCCTGGCTGTACGTTTTTACAAACCCCGTCCAATGGATCGACTAACGTGCCTCGCACTGCTATATTGGCTTGGAACCCCGTGGGTAATGCCGATGGTTACCTGCTCACTGTAGGTACCTGTCCTAGCTGTACCGACATTGCCAATAATCTCAATGTAGGAACGAGCACTATATATGACCCCCCAGGTTTATTGCCCTGCCTCTCTACCATTTATGTGACGATTACCCCTTACAACCAATATGGTAGTGCGACGGGATGCTACCAGGAATCGTTTACCACAGTAGGCGTAAGTGCTTCGACAAACCCTAGTCAGTTCATCTGTGGCAACGATTCTGTACAACTGACTGCCAGTGGTGGCGTGCAATATCGCTGGTCACCTGCTGAGGGGCTGAGCAACCCCTATGTTGCTGAGCCTTGGGCAAGCCCTTCCACTACTACCACTTACACGGTCACAGTATTCGATTTCAATGGTTGCAGCGATACGGCATCTACCACTGTTTACGTCTTACCAGGACCTACTGTGAGTGTATCGACGACAGATGAAACGGCATATGGTGCTCAAGACGGTACAGCTACAGCTATCGCTACAGGTGGCACAACACCCTATACCTACCAATGGCAAACAGGTGATACGAGTGCGACGATTACCGGTTTAGCCCCTGGTATCTACACGGTAACGGTCACTGATGCACAAGGGTGTGCTATCTCTGCCTCTGGAGTAGTAGACTCTTTTGTCTGTCCCGAGCTCATTCTACTCGACTCAGTGAATCATCCATTTTGCTCAGACAGTTGTACAGGTAGCATACAAATACTCGATGTGAGCAACGCCACTCCTCCCCTCACCTATACATGGAATACAGGCGATTCTACCAATGATCTGACACAGCTATGTGCCGGGCTCTATACCCTTACACTGACGGATGCGACAAACTGTAGCACAGTAGATTCCTTTTTGCTCATAGACACTGTAGACATTACAGTCAGTGCTATGGCTACTCCTGAAACGGGCTACCAATTTCACGATGGTACTGCCACAGTCACCTATTCGGGTGGGATTTCCCCTTGGCTGATCAGCTGGAATACCGGAGACACTACTGCCACTATTGATAGCTTAGCACCGGGTACCTACTGGGTGATCGTAACCGACTTGTTAGGATGTTTTGCTACTGATACCGTAGTAGTAGATTCCTTCACCTGTCCACCTGTCCAAATTCATACTGCAATCACGCATGCCACATGTCCTACACTGTGCAACGGAGTAGCCTCAATAGATAGCGTAGTGGGTGCAGCCCCTCCCCTCACCTACTTTTGGCAAAATGGCGATAGCACGGGTACGGCAGATAGCTTATGTGCGGGTATCTGGACGGTGTCCGTTACCGATTCGCTCCATTGTACATGGGTTGACACTATTGCAATAGTCGATACAATAGGCCTTACTGTACAATTCAACGTGCAGCACGAAAGCGCCAACCAAGCACAAAATGGCTCGATCGAAGCGAGTGTCTATGGTGGAGTTCCACCATATCAGTTTTTATGGAACACTGGCGATAGCACTGCTCTCATCGATAGTTTAAGTCCTGGCACTTATGTACTCACTGTGACAGATGCTGGGGGGTGTAGCCTCATTGATTCTGCCCTGGTGCTGGCATTTGACTGCAACGAACTGAGTGTCAACGCGCAAATCACAGATGTATCTTGTGCGGGTAGCTGTGAAGGCCAAGTGACTATTAGTTCGATCATGGGAGGTTTTGCCCCTTACACCTTTCTATGGAGCAATGGCGATCAGGCAACTACAGCTGACAGCTTATGTGCGGGCACCGTTTTCGTGACCATTACCGATTCGCTCAACTGTTCCATTACCGACACTTTTTCAATTGGCGAACCACCTACACTACAACTTATACTGACAGCCACTGATGAGACGGGATTTGGTTTTCAAAATGGGACTGCATCGGCATTTGCCAGCGGTGGCACTCCCCCATATACCTATACTTGGAGTACAGGAGACACTACTGCACAAATATTCAATTTGGCACCTGGTTGGTATACACTCACACTTACAGATGCACATGGCTGTACCCAAACTGATTCGATAGAGATAGCCCAGTTCGTCTGCCCCAACATGAGTGGCCAATACCAACTTACTGTACCTACTTGTCACGATGCCTGCGATGGTGCCATATCAGTGATTGCTATGAGTGCAGCCACTCCTCCGATCAGCTATCTTTGGAGCACGGGCGATACCACTGCCACTGTTCAATTGCTTTGCGCCGGCATCTATGCGCTAACCGTTACTGACTCGCTCAATTGCACATACCTAGACAGTATACTGGTAGCGGCACCTCCTCCATTAGTGGTAAGTGCTACGAGTACGCCAGAAACGGCCTACCAAGCCAATGACGGCACAGCCACAGTTCAAGCATCGGGAGGCACTCCTCCCTATAGCTATCTTTGGAATACAGGCGATACTACCCAGCAAATTGGTCCTATAGCTCCCGGTGTATATTCTGTCACCGTGACGGACGTGCACGGTTGTACGGATTCGACAGAAGTGGTCATAGATGAATTTGGCTGTTTGCCTTTGACCACCTTTGCTACAATATCCCATATGAGCTGTAACAGCATATGCGATGGGAGCATCTCCATAGACTCTGTTGTCAATGCCCAAGCCCCGCTTCATTTTATTTGGAATACCGGCGACACTACTGCTACACTCGGATCACTGTGTGCTGGCACCTATTCAGTTACCGTTACCGATCAGAGCAACTGCACGAGTATAGGTGCCTTTGAAATCGAAGAACCACCAGCTATCATTTTAGAACTCACAGCCACCCATGAATCGAGCAATGGTGCGCAAGATGGCAGTGTGAGTGCTGAGATACTCAGTGGCGGAGTGCCTCCTTTCTCCTTTACATGGCACACGGGTGATACGACAACGACTATCAGTCCGTTGGCACCGGGATGGTACTATCTTACTTTAACTGACAGCCAAGGTTGTACGGTAATAGACAGTGTAGAGGTATTGCCTTTTATCTGTCCAACTCTGGAGATCGCGTTTACTATCGATTCGATTAGCTGTGCCAACAACTGTGATGGGCACATCCTCATCTCGGAAGTTACTTCCGGGGTAGCACCTTTCACTTACATGTGGAGCAATAACAGCACGCAACCCGAGCTAAGTGGATTGTGTGCTGGCACATGGACGGTGACCGTGACGGACGCCGTCAATTGTTCCGTAATAGACTCGGTCAGTCTATTATCACCTGCCCCCTTGATACCCAACGCAACGGCCACACCCGAAACAGCTTACCAGGCCAATGATGGGACAGCTACTGTAGCTCCTCAAGGGGGCACGCCACCCTATGAAGTCCTATGGAGCACGGGCGACTCTACGTTTACCATTAATTCGCTATCACCTGGCAATTATACTGTCTTGGTTACCGATGCACGTGGTTGTACAGCTTTTCAAATGGTCATTGTCCTTGCATTTGAATGCCCCGATGTAGACATACAAATCAACCAGGTTGCTCCTACATGTACAGATAGCTGTAATGGAATGGCCACCGTAATCGGCATGACCAATGGGGTGGCACCTTTTAATTACGAATGGAACACGGGCGATACCAGTAGCACACTATACGCGCTATGTGAAGGCATCTATTACATTACGATGACCGATTCGAAAAACTGCACCGATACCGATTCAGCGATACTAATCGATCCACTTCCTTTAACACTTGAGGTCATTACCACAGATGAAACAGGTTATCTACTTGCCGATGGTACGGCTCAAGTAATAGCCAGTGGCGGTATTGCGCCTTACAGCTATTCGTGGAGTACGGGGATAAATGGCACGTCCATGGTCACGGGGTTAGCTCCGGGATGGCACGAAGTAACAGTGGTAGACGGCATGGGATGTGTAACGATAGACTCCTTTTTCATCGAGCCCTTTCTGTGCGACAGCATTTGGGTGGATCTAAGCCTTGACTCTGCTTCTTGTGCCAACAGTTGCGATGGATCGATTCAAATCGATACAGTGCACAATGCAACTCCACCTTACACCTACCACTGGAATACTAATGACACCACGGCATATCTGGCCAATGTATGTGCAGGTACGTATTGGCTGACTATTACCGATGCGACCAATTGTATGTGGCAAGATTCGATAATCATCGAATCGCCCCCACGCCTCTTGGCTTATTGGTCCAGTATAGGCCAATCAGCGCCTAGCCAATCTGATGGACAGATAAGTGTAACGGTTAGTGGTGGAGTGCCACCTTATCACATTCTTTGGCACACTGGCGACACTTCTTGGACACTCAATGAACTGTTACCTGGCAACTATTCCTTTACCATCACTGATGGTGTGGGCTGTACGACAGCTGATACAGTTATCGTACAGCCTTTTACGTGCTACGAACTACAAGTTTTGGCGCAAGCTACCACCACTAACTGTCCCACCTGCCAAGACGGCACGGCATGGGCCCAACCACTCAACGGCATGCCGCCATTCGCTTGGTTATGGAGCAACGGCAGTACCGACTCGCTCATCACGCTTCTTCCCCCTGGCACCTATGGCGTCACCATCACCGATGCGTACGGATGCACAGGCATCGATTCTGTCGTTGTGGATTCTGAGCCCTGCTACGAGTTACAAGTTTTGGCGCAAGCCACCGCCATTACCTGCCCCACTTGCCAAGACGGCACGGCATGGGCCCAACCACTCAACGGCATGCCGCCATTCGCTTGGTTATGGAGCAACGGCAGTACCGACTCGCTCATCACGCTCCTTCCCCCTGGCACCTATGGCGTCACCATCACTGATGCGTACGGATGCACCGGTATCGACTCCGTAGTTGTGGAAACACCGCCAGTGGTGACATTGGAGATTTTGCCCTTTAGGATAAAAATATTTCCCAATCCATTTGAAGACGAACTGTGGATACAAATTGACGCAACAGCACCTGATGTACACTTACAGATCTACGACGTACGGGGCAAGTCTATTATGGCGCCTTTTACCATGCACTCGGGGCAACAGCAACGATTGCCATTGAGTGACTTGCCACAGGGCGTGTATATGCTCGTCATGAAATGGCGTGCTGATCGGTACTTCGTCCCCTTAGTCAAACAATGAACATATATAAGGCATTCTATTTTGCCTTTCGGCAAAAAGCACACAAGGAAACACACAATTACTCGCCTTGCATGCGAGGGCTAATGGGCAGCCAAACTGGATGACGCGAGTCATAGGTAATGAGTATGTGGTAGAGTTGTTGATCAGTGGCACGTTCAGGCAATGCATCGATCATAGCTGCTACAGTGGGGTCATCGGCTACGAGTTTGCGCAAGTTCTCTTTGGTAAAGTCCAATATTTCCCCTGTAGGAAAAAACACAATCTTCTGTCGGATTACATCTTTCGATCGCTGTACAACAGCTCGACGGAAAGGGCGCCCAGTTTTTGGATTAAAGGCGGCAAAAGTACGCACTTCGAGCTCGGTGTCTGGATAGGTGAGATAGCAAATTTTCCCCCGCACCTTGAGCGGCACAAAAGTTACGATGGTGTCACCGGTCCATGCTGAAGGCAATGCGAGGAAGGGCACTCCTTGACGCACCAATACAATTATTGAGTCAATGGGTAGGTTTTGGTCCTGCCGAGTGCGAATCCATTCTACTACTGTGCGTTTGTTTTTGGGGTTGGTAAAAGCCAGCATGCTGAGCTCTTGTGCGGGCCATTCGGGCCGGTTTTGCCGAAAGGCATTCCAGCTCAAGTATACGCCATCGGTGAAGCGAAAATATTTATTAAGTTGTGCCGTATCTTGAGCCCACAGACCGACGTTGTAGCAATAGCTCCAAAAGAACCAGCAGAAAGGAATCCATCTCATACTTGGGCTGTTTGGGAGGTGAGCCGTTGGAATACATCTTCTACACTAAAATCTTCGCGATACAGTTCGAGTAGCACCCATCCATTTTCAACCACGAGTTGAAAAATTTCTGCTCGTATGTCCCGTTCAGTGGTAGCGACAAGCTGGAAGTGACCCTGACCTTTGTCATACACATTACGTACACCTGCAATTTTTTGCCAATCGCTCACTGCTGCTGTTCCACGTACGTGGACGTGTATGCGTACTTGACCTGTTAGCCGGTGTTGAAGACCCTCGATCGTATCATCAGCTACAATGCGTCCTCGATCGATGATGAGCACCCGGTCACAAAGAGCCTGTACTTCTTGCATGATGTGGGTAGAGAATAGCACGGTCTTTTCCTTACCTAAGTTTTTAATCAAGCGTCTAATTTCTACCAACTGATTGGGATCTAGCCCGCTGGTGGGTTCGTCGAGAATGAGCACCTCCGGATCGTGCATCATTGCCTGTGCCAGGCCTACGCGTTGGCGATATCCCTTGGAGAGTTGCCCAATTTTTTTGTGCTGTTCAAGGCCTAAGCCGGTCATTTCAATCAGTTCATTAACGCGGCGCGTAGGGTGAGTTATGTGATATACACCCGCTACAAAGTGGAGATATTCGCGTACATACATGTCTTTGTACAAAGGGTTGTGTTCGGGCAAGTAGCCTACACATCGACGCACATCGATTGACTGGGTATCTACATCGTAGC
The DNA here is from genome assembly GCA_026982695.1 of Saprospiraceae bacterium. Taxonomy (GTDB): domain Bacteria; phylum Bacteroidota; class Bacteroidia; order Chitinophagales; family Saprospiraceae; genus WFYJ01. The sequence goes on along the minus strand of JALSGS010000003.1, from coordinate 4,882 downwards.
CACATACTGTAACTGTACCTTGAGTAGGTGGGAAATAGCAAGTCAACACTTTCATCGTAGTGGACTTGCCTGCGCCATTGGGCCCCAAGAACCCGACTATTTCGCCTTTGCGCACTTCGAACGAAATGTCATCTACAGCTTTTTGGGCGTCATAGGTTTTTGTCAGATGCGATACTACTACAGACATGGACAATTTTTTACACAACAATCACTAGGGTGTTTGCAGCAAAGCTACATTCTTGAAAACACTTTAGCTCTTAACGAAAATCAAACACATACATACGGTATGCATTTGTCTATACTTACAATATAGAGACAACCTCATGAGTTCTTTTCTTCGTAAGGATGATTAAAAGCCATAAAAAATGATGCTCCAAGTGATATATGCCCTGTTCTTGTTATGGTACATGCCATCGATCAATGCCGATGACACCCATGTAGTGAGGGGTTGGGAGGACGGGAACAGCCCTATCTCATCAATAGTCGAAGATACTGACAAAGTGCCGTTTAGCCATGCATTGTGGGACGAGTTGCTCAAGCGATATGTCAGCCATGAGGGTCATGTCAAATACAAGGAGATGCTGGCAGCCAAGGGTAAATTAGAGAAATATCTAGCGCAATTGGCCAGCCACGTTCCCGATGTCAGTTGGAGTCGTACTGCTGCCATGGCATACTGGATTAATGCCTACAATGCTTTTACCGTCAAATTGATACTGGATCACTATCCCGTAACGAGCATCCGCGACATACACAAAGGCAACCCTTGGGATGTGCGATGGATTGAGCTGGGGGACAAACGCTATTCACTCAATGAGATTGAGCACGAGATTTTGCGCAAGCGCTATGGCGATGCACGCATCCACTTTGCCGTCAACTGTGCGGCCCGCTCGTGCCCTCCCCTCTACAATCGAGCTTTTACCCCAGATAATCTGGATGAGGTTTTGGACCAACGTGCACAGCGCTTTATCAACAATCCGGCCTTTAATCGGGTTACACCTACAAAGGCTGCATTGTCCAAAATATTCGAGTGGTATCGATCCGATTTTGGTGACCTGATCAGCTACATCAACCGCTATAGTGAGGTAAAGCTTCAGCCCAACGCCAAAATTTTCTTTCTCGAATATGATTGGCACTTAAACGAATGATCAGAGAGAGTGATCCGTTTCCATTTACTACTATTAGGCACCTATGTTTTGGCATAGGTGCCTTTTATTTTTCAGGAGCATGTGTATACATCTGTGATAAGCGATGAAATAGCAGCAGATGTTGGCCTTTGTGTCAAGGCCACTTCTGTGCGATAAGCAACTACCAATGTTGCCATCCAGCTTTTTGACGCAAGTTAAACAAGGGGGCTGCCAAAGTAATAGAGATTTTGTTGACCTACGTGCCCAAAGGATGTCTTCGTAGAGTAAAAGCTGAGCTGGAGAAAGCTCGGCAAAGGGATGTGCTTTGTGTTTTTTGTTGGTAGCGACCAGTAAGATCTCTTGGAATGGCTCTTCTCAGATCAATTGATAAAAGTATTGGTTGATTTCATCGGAGTTGTCGCGCAGTCATGCGCTATGCACCGCCCATACGAACGGGCACGTCATTTGGCTGGGCAGTGCTCAGATGTGTACTACCACAACTGCTTGTAGTTGTTGTTCGGGCAATTTGCTGTTGAGCGATTGCCTGTTGGAGGGTCTGAAGCTCGTGGTGACAAGTGTAATATTGCCACACATTGGCAAAGATTAAAATGATCATCACACTCGTCACTATGCGCTTAGTGGTCAAGTGGGTTTTAGCTGTTCACAGTCACTGCATTGGTTTTTCATTCTGATCTATATGGCAAATTTTAGAGGTAAAAGAGCTACACTCAAAGATCCTAACGATAGGGGTTACGCCATTCTGACAAGGTACGGGTAGTCTTTAGCAGCGTTCAGTCAATGAAATGAAAAGTTGTCGTTTATTTGCCCAGATATTTTGCTTATCTCCATCACGTTAGTTATAGCCCATAGCTAAAGTAAAATCACTTGACTATGAAAGGAGCTACATTTACCCTGGCACTTAGCATGCTAATTGGTGCCATATTGCTGCCGGGCGTTGTCCACGCACAGGAGGCAAAAGCTAAAAGCCGAGAAAAAACTGAAAATGGAAAACAAAAAAAGGAGAAAAAATACGAAGACATTATCACAGCGGAAGCCGTAACCGACTCAGGATTGATCATTGTACACAAAGTAGCACAGAAGTACTATTGGGAGCTGCCCCAATCGTTATTGGAAAAAGAAATACTCGTAGTCAGCCGCATTTCGGGTCATGTCAAGGGTCTAAATTTTGGCGGTGCAGGTATGAAGAGCCGCCCCCAGCAAGTAATTCGCTTTCAGCTGCACGATGGCAAAGTGATTTTGCGCTCGGTTTCCTACACAGCAGTAGCTGATCCGGATAAACCTATCTACCAATCGGTACGCAACAACAATTTCGAGCCAGTCATCATGACTTTTGATGTGGTCTGCTACAATGCAGACAGTTCAGCTATTGTATTTGATCCTACCAAGCTATTCACTACAAACGTACCGATGTTGGGTGCACTGAATGAGTCCACTTCCAAGCGGTTTGGCATTAAAGGCTTAGACAGCAAACGAAGTTTTATATCTTGGATGCACGCATATCCACAAAATCTAGAGATACGCCACGTACTGACCTATCGGGCAGGTGAAAAATTGCCCGCTAACCGGACAACTGCTACCCTCTCGGTAGAGATGAATCAATCTTTTATTTTGCTACCTGAAACGCCCATGCAACCCAGGCTATACGACAGTCGTGTGGGCTATTTTTCCATCGAACAATTCGACTACGGACTGGACGAGCAAAAAGCTGCCAAGCGGCGTTACATTACGCGCTGGCGCTTAGTGCCCAAGGATATAGAAGCCTATCGGCGTGGTGAATTAGTAGAGCCCGTAAAGCCAATTGTATACTACATCGATCCAGCGACGCCAGAAGAATGGCGCCCCTATATCAAGCAAGGAGTAGAAGACTGGCAAAAGGCCTTCGAACGAGCAGGGTTCAAAAATGCCATTATAGCCAAAGATCCTCCCAGCCCTGAGGAAGACCCCGAATGGAGCCCCGAAGATGTGCGCTATTCGGTAATTCGCTACGTAGCTACCGACATCCAAAATGCGATGGGGCCACACGTACACGATCCACGTACAGGTGAGATTTTGGAAAGTGACATCATTTGGTACCACAACGTGATGAACTTGCTACGCAACTGGTTTTTCATCCAAACAGCAGCGGTCAATCCACAGGCACGCAAGGTGAAATTCTCAAAAGAGCTCATGGGGCAGCTGATCCGCTTTGTGGCAGCGCATGAGGTAGGGCATACCTTAGGGTTGCCTCACAACATGGGTGCCAGCCCCGCCTATCCCGTCGATTCGCTGCGTGCTCCTGGCTTCGTCCAACGCATGGGTGTAGCGCCTTCCATCATGGATTACGCGCGCTTCAACTATGTGGCACAGCCTGAAGATCAAGGTGCTGGCCTAATGCCCAAGATCGGCCCTTATGACGAGTGGGCCATCATGTACGGATACACTTACTTCCCCGATGTTGAAGATGTGGAAGAAGAAAAGGCGCAACTACACCAAATGATTTTAGCCCGAGCAGATGATCCTATCTATCGCTATGGCCAGCAGCAGCGATTAGTTGTAGATCCCAGTGCACAAACAGAAGATCTTGGAGATGATGCCGTATATGCCAGCGAATTAGGTATTGCGAACCTCAAGCGAATTCGCGCACACCTGATCGAGTGGACGGCTGAACCCGGCAAGGACTACGCCAACCTAAAAGAATTGTATCGCAATCTCATCTTTCAATTCCGCCGATACATCGGCCATGTAGCCAACAACGTGGGCGGTGTATATGAATACGATAAGACTACAGATCAGCCCGGGGCTGTGTATATGCACGTGCCGCGAGAAAAACAGCGGCGTGCCGTACAATTCATCAACGAACAGGTGCTGCGTACTCCCAAATGGCTCATTGACCCAGAAATTCAGGCGCGCATCGGTGCCGTTGGCACAATGGACCAGATCAAAGGGCTACAACTATATGCATTGGGCACCTTGTTTCGCACCGACCGGCTCAAACGCATGATGGAAAATGAAGCACTAAACGGCACCCAGGCCTATACGCTCCACGAGCTTTTCGACGATACACACCGCGCTATATTTGCCGAGCTAAGCGAAGGCCATCCGCTCGATGGCTTTGCACGCAATTTGCAACGTGCTTACGTGCAACAAATGGCCGAGCTGATTCAACGCACCGGTACGGACTACGACTTGACTGATGCAAAGGCACTGGCACATGCTACGCTCGAACAAATCAAAAAAGACGCCTTGCGCTATAGCAAAAAACAGCGTGACCCCGTCACAAAAGCCCATTTGGGGGAGTTAGTCGCGCGCATCGACGCCATACAAGAAAGACGGGCTTATCTGCAACCGAAAAAAGCATCTGCAAAACCCGCCTGGAATGAAGCATCTCATTGGCATAGCTGCTGGCAAAGCCCGTAACGTGCTCCACTAATTGAATCGCGAATGAACACAAGGTGGCTATGTTCCATTGCACTCTTTTGGCATAGCCACCTATTTTTTTGTTCACAAGCTCGTCATTGGGCTTGTACGATGCACCACCTTCTTAGCTATTTAGCGGTTACAAACACTTATCTTCAAACAGATTTGCTGCTTATTAAGCTAAATAGCACTGCATGCCATATGCTATTGATCAGTAAGCATTCGACCAACCACCTCTCCTTCAGACCCCAAAAAGCTTATGGGTCGGGATTTAGCATGAGTGCTGAGCAAAGATTTTCCTGTGGGTTGAGGGGCAGGTCACTTATTCATTCATACCATTT
>JALSGS010000002.1 GCA_026982695.1 Saprospiraceae bacterium | reverse complement strand
ACTCAAAAAACTTCTCAAAAAGGTGTTCAGTTTATCAAAAGAAGCAAAGTAACCAGAGGTGATCTGTAGATTATTCGCATATTGTATCGGGAGTTGTTTTGGCTCTTATTTAGCTACAATACACTGAGTTTCAGCAATTTGCAATACAATCAACTCCCACTTTTTTACCCCTTTTTTAACCCCCGAAACTTGAGTAATATATTTGGCCGAAAAGGCCTGATATGGAAACAATGCGCCATGCGATCATTCTATCTGCTTTAGGGCTATACATGTTGCTGTGCGTCGGTGTAGGCCTATGGGCATGGCGACGCACGCACACTACTCAAGATTTCTTTATGGCTGGGCGCGAGCTGGGCGTCATGCTTACTGCCTTTGCCGTATTTGCCAGTACACTCAGTGGCTTTGGTTTTGTAGGTGGGCCAGGACTGGTGTATCGTATGGGTATGAGTTCGGTTTGGATGGTAGTGGCTGCTGCTATTGGATTTCAAGTTACTTTTATTGCATTGGGCAAACGCCTGCGCCTGATGGCCGAGCTGAGCGATGCCGTCTCCTTACCAGATGTAGTTGCCCTGCGTTATGGACAACACAGCACGCGCTTTTTTGTAGCCCTAGCGATCATCTTAGGCGTATTGGGCTATCTAGCCACCCAAATTTTGGCTATGGCTGTCGTACTACAAGATGTACTGCGCGAAGCTTCTTGGTGGCCCCACATCTCACTCGAGGCATGTGTAGCCATCAGTAGTGCTATACTCGTATTTTACGTGGTAACAGGCGGAATCATCGCCTCGGTATACACCGACCTGGTACAAGGCGCCATGATGGTCCTTGCCGCCGTGGCCATCTTCATTACAGTCACTACCACCTTTGAAGGAGGTATGGCTGGCATCAACCGCGCCATAGCCGCTGATGACCCTCAAGCAATCGGGCCGTGGGGTACGTTAGGTGCTTTGGGCTGCCTTTCATGGCTATTTGTTTTCGGCATGGGCGGCTCGGGCCAGCCTCACGTAATCACTAAGTTAATGATGAACAAGCGCATGCGCGACGCGCGCCACATCCTGCCCGTTACCCTTTTGGGATATCTCTTCTCAGCCCTGCTCTGGATCGGCATTGGACTGTTTATGCGCGCCATGGTCGTATCAGGGCAGCACCCAGAGTTGGCAGCCGCAGACGCAGCCGCCTCACAATTTTTACAACACTATGCACATCCCATTTTGGCAGGCATTGTATTGGCGGGCCTCTTTGCAGCCATTATGTCTACAGCTGATGGCTTTCTCAATATAGGCACTGCAGCTATTGTGCATGACATACCTAAGTCTTTCGGCATTAACATCCCAAATGAGTTGTGGTGGGCGCGCATCGTCACAGTCGTGTTATCTATAGCTGCCGCACTCTTTGCACTTTACAGTGGAGATCTCGTCGCTATATTAGGGGCATTTGGGTGGGGCACTTTTGCCGCAGCGCTCGTACCTGTCGTAACAATAGGTTTCAACTGGAAAAGAGCTACCCCACTGGCCGCCAATGTGGCTATTGTAGTGAGCTTAGCTTTCAACTTTATCGTTAAAATTTCAGGGCTGCGCATTCCCTACAATATCGACCCCGGCGCAATAGCTTTAGTGCTATCTCTTGCACTATTTATTGCCATTTCCTGGCTTTCGCCAAAACCAGAACTCACCCCAGAAGTAGAATGGATCTTAGACCACTAAAAAGTTAGCCCGAACCAGCAAAAGCCAGCTCAGGCTACTTCTTACAGAGAGAGCAAGTTCTCTGCTTTCTCATCCAGCTACTTATACAGCCTTCCGAAAAAGCAGCACACTTTTACGGATCTTAGGCCGATAAAAGCTTCAATACTGTTTCATTGGGGCTAACTAAAACTTAGGAATTTTAGGTGCTTATCAGGGCATGTACACTGTAAAGAGTGTCCAACCACTGATTTTGCATATAGAACATAAATCTTTTTTTGAAAAAACACCTGCTGATACCTACCCTTTCGCACACTACAGCACGGCATTTCACAAACAAATTGCATTATAGCAATTTGAACATATTCGAAATCATCCAAGTATGAGCACCACTCAACTGCACCGACAGATTGCCCAAACCCACATTCCCCCCAACACCCTGGCCATATGGGGGCTTGGGCAAATGGGGCTGCTGATCAAGGGGCCTGAGGGCTTATTACTCATCGATCCATGTTTGAGCGATTACGTAGCTACCCTACATGGCGAGTTTTGGCAGCGCGCCTTTGCCCCTCCCGTCGATCCACATCAGCTCTCGTCAGTTAACTATTATCTCGTCAGTCACGAGCATGAAGATCATTTTGATTTGCACACTGCGTCAGCTATACGGCAAGCATCACCTCAAGTCCATTTTATCGCGCCACGTGCCTGTGCACCACTGTGTGCACAGCTCGGCCTTTCACCCAACGAATGGACCGCGCCCCCAGTACTACAGCCCATGTTACTTCAAGGCACTTCCTGCTTGCTCACAGCCCTACCTGCTGCCCACTACCAGTTAGAACGAGATGCCCAAGGTGCCCACCGTTGGCTTGGGTTTCTCATTCAATGGAACGGCATAACGCTCTATCACGCAGGGGACACTATCTTTTTCGACAGCTACTTCGACATGTGGACAGCCCTTCCTCAACCCGACGTAGCTATGTTACCAGTGAATGGTCGCGATTGGTTTCGAGATCGCCAAGGCATTATTGGCAATCTATTGCCCGACGAGGCTGCCCAATTTTGCAAACACGTATCTGTGGGGCTGCTACTCATTGGTCATAACGACTTGTTTCCCAACAACACCATACCTTGGGCGCATATAGCTACCTCGATGGAACGCCATGTGCCACGTCAAGCATGGCAATATCTGCAGCCCGGAAAGCGCTTATGGGTCACAGCAAGTTGAGGCTATATTTCTCCTCTTTTAAACTCAGTTGTCTACCTTTCGGCAAAAATCCTACATCATGTATAGAGCACTGTACTTCGCCACACTCATATGGATGTGGTGCACGCCCAAAGCATACTGCCAACAAACCGATGCAATTGGCCAATACACTGCACACATGCAGGCCCATCCCGGTTTTTTCAACTTTTATTGGGATTCCAATACCAGTAAGATATGGCTGGAAATAGACAAGTTCGATTACGAGTTCCTCTATATCGGCTCACTGCCACAAGGAGTGGGGTCCAATGACATCGGCTTGGATCGTGGGCAGTTTGCTCGCGGCCGCATCGTCAAGTTTGTGCGCAGTGGCTCAAAGGTGTTGCTTTGGCAACCCAATTACAGCTATCGAGCTACGCAAGCCACTGATGCCGAGCGCAAGGCTGTAGAGGAGGCTTTCGCCAAATCGGTTTTGTGGGGCTTTGAAGTAAAAGCGCAAGCTAATGGGCGCGTATTAGTCGATGCCACCGATTTCTTTTTGCAAGACATACGCGGCGTGTCTGAGCAACTGAAAAGGACAGGGCAAGGCAACTATCAGCTAGACAAGAGCCGCAGTGCCTTTTATCTGCCCAACACCAAAAACTTCCCCAAAAACACAGAAGTAGAAGTTATACTGACCTTTACAGGTCAGCCTAAGGGCCGCGAAATACGCACTGTCGTTCCCTCACCAGAAGCAGTCACCGTCCATCAACGCCACTCTTTCGTGCAGTTGCCCGAAGCGGGCTATCAGCCCCTACCATTTGACCCTCGTGCCGGCTTTTTCGACATCTCATTTTACGACTTTTCTCAGCCTATCGACCAACCACTCGTGCAACGCTACATCGTACGGCACAGGCTAAAAAAGAAACATCCTCGACGCAAGCGATCCGCCCCCGTCACACCCATCGTGTACTATGTAGATAGCGGTACACCTGAACCCTTCAAATCGGCCCTAATGGAAGGCGCCAGCTGGTGGAATGAAGCTTTCGAAGCAGCCGGATACAAAAATGCCTTTATTGTCAAGGAGCTACCGCCCGAAGCCGATCCTATGGATGTGCGCTATAACCTCATCCAATGGGTACCGCGTAGCACCCGTGGATGGTCTTATGGACGCACCATCGTCGATCCCCGAACTGGTGAAATCATCAAAGGTCACGTCACGCTGGGGGCTCTGCGCGTGCGCCAAGACTATCTCATCGCACAAGGATGGATAGCTGCCTACAGGCAAGGCACACAACCCGACCCTCGATTAGAAGCATTTGCATTGGCGCGCTTGCGCCAGCTGGCAGCCCACGAAGTAGGGCACACCTTGGGGTTGGCACATAATTTTGCAGCCAGTGTGAATCACAGGGCAAGTGTAATGGACTACCCTCATCCACTCATACAACTAAAAGATAGCTGGATCGATCTCAGCCAAGCTTATGACACGGGTATAGGTGAGTGGGATAAACGTGCCATCATGTATGGTTATGCAGATTTCGATGCAAAAACAGATGCCACCACTGCCCGCGCACAAATACTTGCGCAAACCCTCACACAAGGGCTTCTATTCATGTCCGATGCAGACGCACGCCTTCAAGCAAGCGCACACCCCTATGCACACTTATGGGACAACGGAAGCGATCCCGTGGCCGAGTTACACCGCTTGATGAAAGCACGCGCCCATGCACTGGCACATTTTGGCCCCCACCACATTGCACCTGGCATGCCGCTTTTCGAACTCGAACGAATATTGGCTCCATTGTACTACAGTTGTCGATATCAGATTGAAGCAGTAAGCAAACTCATCGGCGGCGTCAACTACAGCTATGCAATGCGTGGCGATGGTCAGTTAGTAGCCCATCCATTACCTGCCTCATGGCAAGCTCAAGCAGTTGCTGCACTACGACAAACCCTCTTACCTGAGTTTCTCATACTGCCCGATACCCTACTGCACCAGCTGCCACCACCTCCACTAGGCTACCAACGCGACCGAGAGGCTATGCCTACCCATGCCCAACCACTCTTCGACCCCCTAACTGCTGCCGAAGCCTCACTGCACCATACGCTATCTCTGGTGTTGCAACCTGCACGACTACAGCGCGTACTGATACAGCAAATGCAAGGTCTGTACGGCGACCAAATGGGTATTCAAATGGTATTGGACAGCTTGCATATCGCCCCCACCACCTACCCCGATAAAAGCATGCAAGGTGCCTTGGCCCGAGCTGCTGAGCGCGTATATACCATCGAATTGATACGCACCGCTGCAGCCCAAGAAGCCAGTCACCAAGTCAAATCTGTGCTCTATGATCGACTGCACGCGCTGCAAGCCACCTTTGCCCAAAGGCTCAAGGCCACACATATACCTCCCTTTTTGCGCATGCATACGCAATACGTGCACTCCCTTATAGAGGCATTCTTCGACGACCCCACTACCTTTCAACTCCCCCCACTTCCCCCTATGCCACCCGGTGCACCTATTGGCTGCGAGTAACCTCAAAACATTGTAAAGGGGCAACGCGGCACCTTACCTGCGTTGCCCCTTCTGCTTTGCGTGGTCTTTCGCTTTGGCTTGCGCCAAAATCGTGATTCTGCTGAATATATGAGCGGCTGGTTATTTAGCTGCAGTCTATCGCATTAGATAAACTTGAAGTTGTAGCGATAGATACCTACTACCAAAACGATAAACAGAATCAGAAAAATGAAAAACCACATCAGGCAAAGCCCTTTTTTACCGGCATCTTCGATATGGTCGGCCATGGTTGCTGGTTTTGTATGAAAGATTCTTCAAATAACGCACAAAAGTAGCTTTTGCCAGCCATTTGGCCAAAGTGCTTCGCATGGCAGTGTTTATCGAAAGATCTTTTCAATAGTGGGAATGGCCTCTGGCATGGCAAAAACAATCACTCTATCACCTACTTGAAGTTGAAAATTGCCATCTGGAATAAAAGTCTGATCGCCGCGCACCACCCCTCCAATAAGTGCTTTTTGAGGCAAGTGCAAGTCTCTCAACTTCCTTTTTGTCAATCTATTATCCTTCTCCACGACGAACTCAATCACCTCGGCTTCGACACCGTGCAAAGTGGTCAGCGCCTCTACTCTTCCCTTCCGCACGTAGCGAAAAATATTATTGGCAGCAATGAGTTTGACGTTGATCAGTGTATCTACACCAATATTTTGAGAAATGTAAGTGTATTCCTTGTTTTCCACTCGTGCAATGGTTTTGGCCACACCATAGTTTTTTGCCATCAAGGAAGTGATGATGTTGGTCTCGGAATTAGGTGTGACGGCAATAAACACCTCCATGTTTTCCAGGCCCTCTTCACGCAACAAGTCGATATCGCTGGCATCACCATGAATGATGAGCGTCTCGTGCAACAACTCCGACAAGAGCCGACAACGCTCCTTACTGCGCTCTACGAGCGTCACTTGATAATCTTTTTCGAGCAATTTAGCCGTTTCATAACCCAGACCCGAACCACCTACAATCATGATGCGCTTGACCTCCACCTGCTTCCTACCCACTTGTGCAGCCAACGAGTCGAGTTCTTCACGTGGTGAGATGAAGTACACGTGATCGTTAAAACGCAAAATCGTATCGCCATGCGGAATGATAGTGCGGTTGCCTCGCAAAATAGCAATTGGACGGTAATGCCCCTTATAGAAGCCTGAATGGGTAATATCGCGCAGTGGCTTACCCAGCAGTGGTGAGTGCTCGTCGAGCGTAAACCCCACAATAACCACCTTGCCCTCCTCGAATTCGAGCACATCGGTAAAAGAGCACTGACGCACCAACCGACGGATCTCTTCAGCAGCTAATTTGCGAGGTGAGATAAGCGAATCGACCCCCGTACGGCGAAAATAAGAGAGCCACATTTCATTTAGATATTCGGACTTGGATACCCGAGCAATAACTTGCTTAGCACCCATTTTTTTCGCCATCTGAGCCATGATGAGATTAGTGTGCTCATTGGTAGTCACAGCCAAAAAAAGGCGTGTGCCCCGCACACCTGCCGTATCTAAAACTTCCTCAGAGGAAGCATCACCCAGAATGGTCATCACATCCAGATGTTGACTGGCATAATCCAATACATCCTTATTTACATCGATCAGGACGATATCCTGGTTTTCATACGACAACAATTCAGCTAAGTGAAACCCCACTCCACCTGCACCTGCAATAATGATCTTCATAAATAACGATTAAGGACTCCTTACGGCCAATCAATTGGTGGTGCAATTTTCCGAAAAAAACGACATACCGTAGGCTCAAGCCAGATGAAAAACAAAATAACACCATCGGGTAAAGCTAGCCTTGATTTTTCCCTCCATAGGCCATAAATTAATTGATCCACATACTGATAAGCATCCTTAAAAATTAATTTACTCACTAAACCACCGTACCTATGCGCGCCATTGCTACACGTTATGGCCTACTGATGGCTGGAAGCTTTATCGCATTTTTTCTCTTCATGCATTTCCTGGGCTTTTCACAGCACTACAACTTGCGCATCTTCAACGCATTGATCCACTTGGCTTTTATCTACTTGTCAATACGGCACTGGTACACTACAAAAGACAGTTCGAGCAATTACATGAGTGGCGTAGCCATGGGTATGGCCACTTCCTTGGTAGGTGTATTGACTTTCTTTTTGTTCATGTTGTTTTTCCTGTGGTTCAACCCTACCTTTTTAGCTCAACTGCGTACCGCCCTACCCATTGGTTATCACCTCACGCCCTTTACGGCTAGTTTGCTCATACTTATGGAAGGTATTGGCATGAGTGTAATAGGTGCATACCTTATGACGCGCCATGTGCTGGCGACACTACATCGTGCTTAGCACACCCAACTGCACGACCTTATAAGCTTTTTTCCCCCTGCCAATGCGTGACAATGGCTTCAAGGGGTAAGCGCGTTTTTTGAGGTGTTTCGAGTTTGCGCAATTCAACATCTAAGATTTGGGGATCGCCTTTGTAGCCAACAGCGATCATCACTACAGGCACTACTTGTGGCGGCAGCTGCAAGCGTTGGCAAGCACGCTCGCTACTGAATCCACCCATTTGATGTACATGTAGCCCCATAGCAGCTGCCTGCACTGTCAGTGCAAAGTTGGCTTGACCTGTATCGTACCATGCGTGCTTATTGGGTTTCCCATTATGCTTGAAATGCGTTTGGGCAGCCGACAGAATGAGCAAAGAGGCCCGATATGCCCAAGCATGATTGGCCGGTACGAGCAGATCGAGCAGATCGGTGAAGCCAGACTCACCACGTGCAGCATACCAATAGCGCCACGGCTGCTCATTATAAGATGAAGGTGCCCAACGGGCTGCCTCAAAGAGCAATTCAATCTGTTGAGGTGAAAGAGGCAAGGTAGGGTCAAATGAGCGAGGGCTCCATCGCTGCCGCAAAAGGGGATGGAGTTGTTCTTTGCGCTGCAAATGTTCGCACATAAGCTCGGAGATGTTTGTGATCATCAGCAAATGTACGCACGGCAGTACGTCTCAGCGCACATACAAGCGTTGACCGGGCAACAAGACTTCGCCCTTGTGCAAGTTGTTGAGTTCCACCAACTCATCCAGCGTCATGCCATAAAGTGCCGCAATTTGGTAAAGCGTTTCCCCCTCACTGACAATGTGGATGCGCAGTTTTGAATAATCTTGTGCAGCAGTGGAAGGCATAGCTGATGGTATGGGTTTGCGATAGTCATAAGCAGTAGGTTCAGTGCCATTGCCTCCCTTTGGGCGCTGATGTACAGGGGAAGTCGAGTTGGGCGTGGCAAGGAGGCAATCGGAAGTGCGCAGGCGCATACCTGGCCGGATGGGCTCATCAGGAGCTAAGTCATTCATCCAACGAAAGCGCTCTTCTGTATAGCCATAGTGCTGTGCCAGTTGTGGCAAAGTCTCGCCAGGTTGTACGATGTGATAAGCAGGCGGATCAACCCAGGCAGGCGGCATAGCCGTTTGCGGTACAGGAGGAGTTTTAGCTTGCAGCCCCTCTTTAGGAGACATAGTGGAGCGCACTTGCATGTCTTTTTTAGGTATAGATGCAGTGCCCTGAAGTTTCTGACTGCTGGGCAATGCGACCACAGGATCGCCAACAATGAGTGCCATACCGGGTTTGATCAAGTTTGTACGCAGCTGATTCCATTCAATGAGTTGCTGTAAGCTAATGCCATAGTGCCGTGCAATACTGTACAGTGTCTCACCGTGCTGTACAATATGTGTGGGAGGCTGAGGGGGTGTAAAGACTTCTCGTTGACCGTAGGTAGTTGGCGTAGAGATTGTATTCTGTGTCTGCCATTGCCCATACCCAGCTCCAAGAGTTGAGCTACATCGCTCTTTTAGGTAACTATCCAATATGGCACCGTTAACCAAATGGAGACCATAGTGGGCATTACCTTCATCTTTTTCTACTATGCCTATCTCAGGCACCAAGATAAAGTCCTTGATGACTGATTGCTTAGCACGCAAGATTTTGCGAAAAGCAAAACCCGTAAAACACTCATAAATACGTTGCCCTGTATAGTACACGCTCGATTTGGAGTCATCTAATGCCAAATCTGTTCCGTATTCTAGTGCAAGTGGATCAAATTGGAAGTGAACTTTGGCCCCCCAAAATTCAACCTGCCCACCTTTGGGAAAATAGTAATAGGCTTTATCTACCCGATACAATATATACCCCTTGCCATCAGGGCGTGCAACGTACAACTCAGTAGCACCTCGATTGATGCGTTGCACCAAACGAAGAGCGATAGTCAGACTGCCACATTCAGTTAAAAGACGAGGTTTAGCCCTTACACGCTGCCCCTTGCGCGTGCCCACTTCAAGTACTACACGCTCAGTGGCCGACATACTATGAGGAGAAAAGCTCAGCAATTGTACTGAGCCCGAGGGATTGCGGTATTCGTACATATCCATACACGATGGGTCGTACTCCAGCACAATCGTCTCTGCGGGCATATTGGAAAAAGCAAACAGCCAGAGGAAACACGCAAAAAGAGATCTCATGATGCGGTGTAGTTGGGTTCTACCATAGACCAAACGAGGGGCTGCTACTGGAAAGTATATGCCAGCCTAACGGCTTACATGTACAAATTGTTGGCCAAGGTAGCTAAAATGCCAACATGAGTGGCACTTGCAAATGCCATATTTCAGGCAAAATGGCATTACTCATAAGCATCAAATGCCACATAATTACCTAAAATATTCAACAAAAATATAATTTGTTTGGCACGATTTTAGAATCCATACAGACGACAAATAGCATATTAACTAATAGATATTCCTTTGATTATCCATTTTACAGAAGCACACAATACGGTAAAAAAGCTATTAGCTTGTCTGTAGGCAGGCTTTCCAAACAACAAAAAGTCTAATTGGGTACTTAATGGCAAAGTGCACACGCGCGCTTGCCCTATTATGTAGTGCCCCTTGAAAAATAAGGGTCCCATGAACAAAAAGGCATTGATCACACTGTTGACCATTTGGGCAATAATAAATCACATAGCACCTCTATGCGCTAACGGGTTGTTGCAAGCCGACACAGTAGTCGCACACACTTTCCAATGCGATGAACCTGCTGATGTATGTTTCGATTTGCCCATGACAATGCTCAACGACTTGCTTATCTTCAACAATGGGTTACCTTATAGTGGCCCAATTGAAGGCTGCGCGTATGATACCTTGGTCACCTATACCTACAATACACTTTTTGGGCAAGGCACAATGGGCCCTTATCTACTGGAAAGCTGGCAAATCAATGGTATGGCTTTTTCAGCTCAGTTCGACAATATTGACCAACTAGTTGCCTTAATGAATATGTGGGACCCGACCGGCAATTGGACGCATGACCCTTCGATGCTATTGATTGCTGGCGGGGATCCCACCAATGTCTATTCGGATATGATTATCAAGGCCTTGAGTAACAACACCATGTCCATTGTAGGTATGAACTTCGGCCTGGAAGCACAAGGCATATCCTTGTCGTTCGACACAGGTACCCACCAAGTAATCTTCCTCAATACCCAACAAAGTACTTTAGATACTGTAATCGTCATTGTGGAATGCCTGCCCATACCCCAGACCAGCAACTATTACGACACCATAGCAGCAAGTAGCAACCTGGTTTATTGTCTCGACACCACCGACCTACCTGGCAACATTGTCAGTGTAGTCAATGCCTGCACAGACGAATCGGGTAGCTATGTGAGCTTTTTTCTTACTACTGACTATTGCGTCAAGTATCAAGGCTTAAAATGCGGGGGCACTGAGACAGCTTGCATTGTGCTGTGCGACGACCTGGGATTTTGCGACACGACCTATTTGCACATCACTGTAGATGAGACGCAATGCTTCATGCAATCGGAAAAGATTACAGATACTTTATTTATCAATTTTGAACGTAGCTGGTGTATAGACACTTCAGAATTGCCCGGCACTGTGATCAGCATGGAAAATGTATGTCCCGACCAGTCAGGCAACAGTCTCGACTTCGAGCTAATCGATGGGCAATGGTGCGTGAGGGGCTTAGCTATAGATATAGGTACGGATACGGCTTGTGTCGTGTTACGCGACGAGTTTGGCAATACAGATACCACCTTTTTGTGCATCACAGTACTCATGCCTACCACTGAATGTTTGTACGACACCTTGGCTATAGGCGATACACGGACGTGGTGCCCAGATCTGACTCAATTGGCAGGTATCCCCACCTCTATCACCAATGCGTGCACCACATCAGGCGGCACCTCTGCACTGTTTGAAATAGACACCTTGAACTACTGCGTCACAGCTAAGGGAATCTCGGAAGGAATCGATACAGCATGTATAGTGATTTGTGACAGCTACAACATATGTGACACGACCTGTTTAGTCATTGCCACTACCAGTATGTCACCTTGCGATGTACAAGATCTACCTCAGGCCATGGACGATCAAGCGACCACTATCCAATCGGCCACAGTAGCCATAGATGTCCTGGCCAATGATATAATTAGTAGTTGCAGCCCGCCAGTCGTATTTATACTCGACAGTTTGAGCGGAGGCACAGGCCCCACACATGGCACGGCCATAGTGTACAACGACAACCGCATCCATTACACCCCCGAAACTGGGTTTTGTGGCATCGACAATTTCACCTATGTAGTGTGCAATGCAGCGGGCTGTGACACGGCTCAAGTAATCGTTGAGGTGAGTTGTGAAGGGGGCAATCTAATCGTATTCAATGGCTTTTCACCCAACGGCGATGGCACCAACGACAGCTTTGTCATCCAAAATATAGAACAGTATCCAGAAAATAGACTGGAAATCTACAACCGATGGGGAGAAATGGTCTTTCAAGCAAGAGGATATCAAAATAATTGGGATGGCAGCTGGAAGGGCAAAAAACTACCCGATGGCACTTATTTCTACTTCCTCGAAGTAGAAATGGGCGAGCCCGCTACTACAACTCAGTTGAGCGGTTATTTACAGATCAGACGATAAACTCAAAATGCCTCGATTTGGGCGTTTAGTGCCAAACTATAAAGGTAAAATGTATTGAAAACTTACACAATGTATATATTCCCCCAACTTAGCACAGTTTTTGACCGCCAAAGGGCAGAGTGCCATGTGCAACGCCCAATATTTGCCCCCCACTCGTATGCTGTGTGCCGGGTACTCGCCATTTTCCAAGCCAAAAAATTTGCACAATGAAAAAGATCTGGACAACTGTGATGTTGAGTGCTGCTTGCTGGTGCGTAGCCGTGGGGCAACAGGATCCGATGTTCACCAAGTACATGTTCAATAGCCTGATTTTCAATCCAGGATATGCTGGCTCTCGCGATCATATGAGTGTAGCACTACTACATCGCACGCAGTGGTACGAGATCAATGGTGCACCCCAGACGCAATCCTTTACGCTGCATACCCCCTTGCGCAATGAACGGGTAGCCATAGGGATGAGCCTTGTCAATGACAAGATAGGGCCCACCAATACGCTAGGTGGCAACCTCATCTATGCCTATCGCATCCCCATTGGGGCAGCCAAACTCTCTTTTGGGCTACAAGCAGGTATTGAACAATATCGGGCCGACTGGTCGAAGCTCAATATCGAAAGCCCAGACGAAGCCTTTGATGGCCAAGAGAATCGGATCTTGCCCAATTTCGGTGCCGGTATCTATTATTACTCCAAGTATTTCTACATCGGCGCTTCCTCACCTCAATTGGTAGAGTACGACCTGCGCGACAGTGCCACTACGGGTATTTACGCACGTCAAGCACGGCACTATTACTTTATGAGTGGCGTAGTCATTCCGCTGCAAGGCGATTTCATCCTGTTCAAGCCCTCTATTTTGATCAAAAATGTAGGGTTATTCGCTTCTAAAGCCACGCTACAGCAGTTCCGCGACATTGGCGCTCCTACAGAGTTTGACATCGACCTATCGGTATTGTTCTATGAAACGCTATGGGTAGGTGCGTCCTTCCGTTCTGCTATCGAGGCATTTACCGATAAGAGTAGCTCTTTCGACTCGGCCGACATTTGGATTTCATACGTGATGGAAAATGGCTTGCGCGTAGGCGCAGCCTACGATTATCCCCTGACAAAGCTGTCAAATGTCACTTCCGGTGCATTTGAAGTAATGATTGGTTACGAGTTCAACTTCAAAACAAAGAAAGCAGCTACGCCCCGATACTTTTAGTAGGGTGCAGAGGCAGCTTTCGCAAAACACGAAAAAAGTAATAGCATCATGCGCAATCGTATACTCCCCATCCTTCTATTCGTGTGGGTCAGCTGTTGGTGGGCTATCCAGAAAGCTGATGCTCAGAGTGCCAAGCTCAAGCGAGCCCGCATGTACATGGAAGCACTCGACTATGTCGAGGCCATCAAATTGTACAATCTCATTCTCGAAGAACACGATGTGGCAGAGGCCAAGATCAATTTGGCGGAAGCTTATCGAAAGGTCAACGATACGGGCAACGCAGAGTTCTGGTACGGCCAAGTAGTGCGCCTACCTGAAGCTACCCCTTACCACAAGCTGTACTACGGCATGATGTTACAGCGCAACGGCAAGTGTGAACTGGCACGCGAATGGTACCAGCAATTCGTAGAGGCAGTACCCGATGACTTGCGCGGCCAATATTTGCTGCGTGCTTGCGACTACGAAGAAGAGTTGATGAAAAAAAATGCGGATATCTATGAGGTCACACACTGTGATTTTAACAGCGACTTAGACGACTTTGGTCCCGCATTCTACAAAGATGGGCTGGTTTTCGCCTCCGAACGCGACCGCAACCCCATCGTACGCCGCGAACATATGTGGACGGGCAACCCATTCCTGGAGCTGTACTACGTACCCGTCAAGGAAATGGAGCCTGGCGAGCACGGTGCATGCGGCATTTTCATGTACGGCCGCCCCGACAAATTCAGCAACACGCTCAACAGTAAGTTTCACGACGCTACGGTAGCCTTCACACGAGACTACCAAGAAATTTATTTTACGCGTAACAATCTCATCAATGGCAAGGTAGGTACCGACGATGAAGGCATCGTGCGCCTCAAAATCTTTTACGCCAAAAGCTTGGGGCAAGGACAATGGGGCGAAATGCAAAGCCTGCCCTTCAACTCCGACGAGTACTCCGTAGCCCACCCCACCCTTAGCCCCGATGGCAACAAGCTTTTCTTCGCCTCCGATATGCCTGGTGGCTTTGGCGGCATGGACTTATACGTATCCGAACGCGAGTCGGGGCGTTGGGGCCCTCCCATGAACCTCGGCCCCGACATTAACACCGAAGGGCACGAGGTCTTTCCCTTCTTCTCAGCCGCGGATGGTAGGCTCTACTTCGCCTCCGATGGTCACATCGGATTAGGTGGGCTGGACTTGTACTACGTCGAAGACAAAGGCAATGGCACGTGGTCCGAACCCGTCAATTTGGGTTATCCCATCAACACCAATGCCGATGATTTCTCCATCGCCTTTAACGAAAACGGCACCTGTGGCTACTTCGCTTCCGATCGTGAGGGCGGAGCCGGTCGAGACGACATCTACTTTTTCCGTAAGGTAGCCACCCCTGTAGAAGTATTTGTCTATAATGCCAAAACGCAACAGGCCATCGAAGGTGCTGAAGTTTATATGGACTGCAAAGACCTCACCATGGTGACGGGCTATACAGGCAAATTTTCTGTAGACCTCAAACTCGAAGAGTGCTGCAACTTCCTGGCTAAAGCTGAAGGCTACGAACCGGCCAACGTACAAGGCTGTACGCACAACGTCATCTTGGGGCAAAAGGTCGTGTTGGAAATCCCCATGATACCCGCAGCTGATTTCGAGCTAGAAGGTACCGTCTTCGACGATGCTACAGGCCTACCCATGGAAGGCGCCGTAATTACGCTTGAAAACGATTGCGGCCAAGAAGCTGCTCAACCCATCGTCACAGATATCGACGGCCGCTTTTATTTCAAGCTCGACAAAGGTTGCTGCTACAAGGTAAAAGCCGTCAAGGACAAATATCTGGCTGCCGTAGAAGAAGGCATTTGTACGCGTGGTAAAGACGAATCGGAAACCTTCAGGGTGGTGCTCCACATGCAACCCACTGTGATGGTACCCAATCCCGATCTGACGCAACGTGCTCCTGCCAACGAAACAGAATACACCTATCGCGACCTAACCACCGGCCTGTGGATTGACAAGGAAACCCAACTCCCCGCTGAAGGTACTTACCCCGATGGGCACGAATACAGCAAAGGCAAACTGCTCACAGGCAATGAAACTTTTGCCCAAGGGCCTGTGCCCATCAACGAAATCCCCAGCGATGGCCAGCCACAACCTGTACCCTACTTGCTGCACATCTACTACGACTTTGACGACTACCACCTCCGACCCGATGCCATTCCCGAGCTGGAAAAGCTCCTCAAAATGCTGGAAGAAAATCCCGACTATATTGTAGAAGTAGCCTCGCACACCGACGCACGCGGCTCGCGCCGTTACAATCTCAAGCTCTCGCAAAAAAGAGCCAACGAAGTGGTCAAATGGCTGGCGGCCCACGGTATCAACCGCGACCGCCTCGTAGCACGTGGATACGGAGAAACCAGGCCTGTCAACGACTGTGCCGATTATGTACCTTGTTCTGAACGCGATCATCAACTCAACCGGCGCACCGAATTCCGTGTTATTGGATGCCGCAGCTGTGTAGATCCGGCCAAAGCCTTGCTCTCAAAACCCAATGAGCAAGTACGCGTAGATGAATGCAAAAATTGCCCCTTCTAACACAAGCCGACCCTCACACCTATCAAAGGCCTGCGCAATCCTACCTTGGTTTGCACAGGTCTTTGTCATAGTTTTTTACAGAAAGTATTTACCTTGAGTAGCACACATACCATACTGCTATCATGGACCACTTGACCTGGTTTCGACTATTGATGAGCGAGGTGCGCCGCCGCCTCTTTGCAGAAAGCTTTGCACGCTTGCGCAAATGCCTCGACATGCTAGATGAAGCGCAAATCTGGTGGCGACCCAACGAACAAACCAATAGTGTAGGCAACCTCACACTCCATGTCTGTGGCAATGCCCGCCAATGGATCTGTGCTGGCTTGGGTGGCCAGCCAGACCAACGACAGCGCCAAGCCGAGTTTGACGAACGCGGCCCTATCGCCCGGGCACAACTGCTCGCCATGATTGATCAGCTGCAAACTGACTTAGACGACGCGCTCGAGCGACTTACACCTGAAGACATCTGCCAATACCACTACGTGCAAACTTTCGAGGAATCAGGTATGAGCATCCTCATTCACGTAGTAGAGCACTTTTCCTATCACGTGGGGCAGATCACTTTATTGACCAAACAGCTTACTGGACGAGACACCGGATACTACAAAGGCATCCCTTTAGAATAACATACCACTTCACCTCCACCCTAAAAGGGCATCCCCCGAAGCAAAGCCTCGACAAAATAGGGGAAAAGAGCTGGCTGAAGCACAAGCGTAAACAGCATGCCAAACACGGCTCCGTAAAAATGCGCATCGTGATCGATGTGGTCTGAGCTGTGCTTGCTGGCCCAAGATGAATAGATCAAGTACAACACAGCGGCCAATACAGCTGGCACGGGAATAATGAAAAACAACAACAACGTAGCCCAAGGCTGAAACAACACAAAAGCGAACAACACACCTGAAACAGCACCACTAGCCCCCACACTGCGAAAAGTAGGATTGTGCCGATGCTTGTACATCGTGCCCAAGTTGGCCATTACAATTGTGAGCAAGTACAACACCAAAAACCAAATACGCCCCATGGTAGGCCCAAACATCAACAAAAACTGACGCTCTACATATTGGCCAAATTCGTAGAACACATACATATTGATGAGCAGGTGCATCCAGCTACCATGTACAAAGCCCGCTGTAAGTAAGCGGTAATACTCTTTTCGATGCACTTCGGCCCAAGGCATATGTGTCAACTTGTTGAATAGGACCGGATCGGAAAAGGCTTGATATGAAACCAATACAGTGAATAATACTATGAGTAAAGTAATAGACACAGTCCAACTATTTTTTTATTTGCTACAAAACAAAAATTCAGCACCCCGTATAAGTCCATGGCGTAATGCTGCGAAGTTCTTCCTTAACAGTATCAGCCACATCTAACTCCTCAATAAAGGCCTGAATATCTGCTTGGGTCACCTCTTGTTTTCCCCGCGTAAGTGCTTTGAGCTTTTCATAAGGATCAGCATATCCTTCCCGCCTCAATATAGTCTGAATGGCTTCTGCTACTACGATCCAATTGTTTTCCAAATCGGCATGCAGGCGTCGTTGGTCGAGAATCAGCTTATCCAAGCCCTTGCGTATGGCTTTAAAGGCTATGAGGCTATGAGCCAACGGTACTCCCACATTGCGCAATACCGTACTATCGGTAAGATCGCGCTGCAGACGCGATACCGGTAGCTTGGCTGCCAGATGGGCATATAGCGCATTGGCCACGCCCAAATTGCCCTCTGCATTCTCAAAGTCGATAGGATTGACCTTGTGAGGCATAGCAGAGCTGCCCACTTCACCGGCTACTACTTTTTGCCGAAAATATTCCATAGAAATGTACATCCAGAAGTCGCGACACAAATCGATAAGTACCGTATTAATACGCGACAAGGCATGAAACAATGCGGCCAAGTCATCGTAATGAGCAATCTGCGTGGTAGTACGCGCCCGCTGCAAGCCCAACTTTTCACTTACAAATCGATCGGCAAAACTAGGCCAATCGATTTGCGGATAGGCCACGCAATGTGCATTAAAATTACCCGTGGCGCCACCAAATTTAGCTTTTAATCGCACCTGCTTAGCCTGCTCGATGCAGTTATCGAGCCGCTCGACGAACACCGCAATTTCCTTACCTAAACGCGTAGGCGAAGCTGGCTGACCATGAGTACGTGCCAGCATAGGCACGCCTTGCCATTTTAGGGCCATCTGCTGCAAAGCAGTTCGTAGAGATGCCACCACTGGCCATATGACCTGCTCAAGGGCATCGCGCAACAGCATAGGTATAGCTGTATTGTTGACATCTTGCGAGGTGAGGCCAAAGTGTACAAACTCCCTCCACTTGGTTAAGCCAATGGACTCCATCCGCTCCTTGAGGTAGTACTCCACTGCCTTGACATCGTGATTAGTAGTACGCTCTATTTCTTTAATGCGCTGTGCATCTAGCTCGGAAAAAGTCGTCACAATTTGCCACAAAGCATCCATTCCCGCTTTGGGAAAATCTGCTAATTGGGGCAAAGGAAGCTCACAGAGTGCCTCCAAATAAGCGACTTCCACCCAGACGCGGTAACGCATCAGCCCAAACTCCGAGCAATAAGGTGAAAGCGCACGCGTCTGCTCTGTGTAGCGCCCATCGATGGGCGAAATAGCTGTGAGCATACTTTTTGCCTTGTATTAATTAAATGACTCACAAAAGTAACTATTATGCCTTATCCCCCCCGACATATCCCGGCATATGCCCTTGTGCTCACGTTGCTGTGTGGATTGAGCTATTGGAGTGATGCCCAACAGCTCACAGCGTCGATACACGATGCCCCACTTGGGCAAGATATAGCTACACTCGACAGACAAATACTCAGTTGGGTCAAGGAAAAGCGCCAGCTCCAAAGCTACATCGAGCGCACACGCACCTACCTTAGCCAACCCCATATTGATCATTGCCGTGCATTACTCGAACTGCGCGAATACCAACGCCAGTATCACTGGATCGAGGTACAACAAAGCCAGGCCGAACGCGAAAGAGCCATACGCACAGGCAGCGATGTTCAAGCTGCTAACCACAAAGCACGCATTGCTGAACTGACCTACTATCTGATCAACAATGATCTGGCGATAGATCGACTTTCTTGCGAGCTATGGCAAGAACGACAAATCTTTTTTGCACTCTACGGCCAAGACGACCACAACTACAAAAAACAACTCTATCCGCTACTCAGACGCTATATGGCCTATCGCCAAAAATTGCTCATGCAACGCATCCAGTGGCAGCAAGAACAAATAGCCCTACACTACGGCACCGAAGAATTGCAATACACTTTAGCCTTCAAAACTTCCCTTTCACAAATGGGCTGGTGGCAATGCTGGCAGATGTTCCTCCAAAAGCATACATCCACCACGGATACCACCTTTCTAACTGCCCTTGACAACTGGTTTACCCAGACCCAGGCATGGGCCAGCTATTACCGACTGGCTCAACCCTTGATCGACAATGCACGCGCACACAGCCCATTAGATGCGCTGCCCCAAGGCCATCAATGGCTACCCCCACTGTCAGTAGAAGAAAGCCACCAAGCAGTAATATGGTTAGTGCGTCATTTTTCTTATAAAGAAATAGGGGAACCCCGAAGATCTGTACGACAGCTAAACATCGATGGGCATCAACTGCTGCGCAACTACCAAGACAACCTAATACGCTATGCCATCGATGGCCACGAGGTCAGTCCGGCAACATTTTTTTATCACGTGTGGTCGGCTTTCGCCAAAATATGGGCCACGACCTTCACTCCACGAGAAAAAGAAAGCATGTGGCTGGCCTGGGCCTGGCTATGGCGATAGCCAACGGCCAACCACACACTATCTACACAGACATTTACTCACTAGTGCAACTGCCGCTCGAGCATTTCCAAAGGCACTCCCTTTGTCTCGGGCATCATTTGCCATACCCACAGCAGTTGTCCTACCATCATAAAAGCAAAAAGGCCAAACACAGGTGCCGGTCCGATTTGGTCAAAAAGCAAAGGCACCAAGGCAGGAATAGCTGCTGCCAAAATCCAATGCACGGCACTGCCAAAAGCCTGCCCCTGCCCGCGCAAATGCGTGGGGAAAATTTCAGAGATAAATACCCAGATGACTGTACCTTGTCCAATGGCATGCGATGCGATAAACAAAAACAAAAATAATGGCACCACAAAGCCACCCACTCCCTTGCTAAACGCAATGGCAACCGCAGTGAGTGCAATAATATAGCCCACCGACCCTACATACATGAGCTGCCGACGCCCTACGCGATCAATCAGACTCATGCCCAATAGCGTGCACATCATATTGACCACTCCGATGCCCACACTACTGAGCAATGCAGACTTTTGGCCCAAGCCAGCTGCTTCAAAAATGCGCGGTGCATAGTACAAAAAGGCATTGATTCCCGACCATTGGTTGAAAAAGGCGATAAATAAGGCCAGTAGAAGGGGCAACCGATATTTGGGATCGAAAATCGTTTCACCGTGAAGGGTTTGCTCGTGATCGCGTCGCAACTGTGCCACCGCTTGCTGCACATCTATGTTCGGGTCAACGAGTTGTAACAGATCCACGGCACGTGCCTCATCCCCCTTGACAACCAATAGCCAACGAGGACTTTCTGGCACCATCCATATCAGCAAGGTATAGACAAATGCCGGAACTGCCTCCACGCCTAGCATCCAACGCCATGCCTGTGGCCCAAGGTCGCTGAGCAAAAAGTTGGATACAAAGGCCACCAAAATACCCAGCACAATGTTGAACTGATAAAGCGCCACGAGCTTGCCGCGATCTTTCGCCGGCGCAATTTCCGAAATATAAGCAGGTGCCGCTACCGTAGAAGACCCTACCCCCAAACCGCCAATGAAGCGAAAAGCCGCAAACACCCATGGGTCATTAGCCAATGCCGAGCCCAAGGCCGACACCAAATACAACACCCCAATAAGTAACAACGTCTTCTTCCGCCCCAAACGATCAGTAGGCAGCCCACCCAATATGGCGCCAAGCACTGTACCCCAAAGTGCTGAGGCCATCACCACCGTGCCGTGAAAAAAAGCGCTCGTTTGCCACAGTGCCTGCAACGCCAGATCAGCTCCCGAAATCACCACTGTGTCGAAGCCAAAAAGAAAGCCCGCCAAAGCAGTGCTGAGCGACCAGAAAAAAACTTTTCGCCTATACATCCTCGCTTTTTGCCCCTCAATATAGCAAGTATGATGTGGGGCACTCCTATTATTAGCCCCCCCTCCTACTCTACCCTGAACTCCACTTGTAGACGCGTCTCTACTGCTGGGGAAATGTCGCGCAGCTGTTCCAAGATAAGCTGCAGCTTGACCTCATTGCGCAACAAATACTCCTTGACATTGACACTATGCGGTACCAGCTCGAGCACATTCGTAGGTTGTTCAGGCGTAGGATCACGCCAAAACACTTCAACGCCACATTTATCTGTAGGGTCGCCAGGAACACACAAACGCAGCGACAAACGCGCAATAAAGCTGTAATCCCCATTGGGGTATACCGCCACCAACCGAGCCTGATAAGGCACAATGGCTTTAATCGCAGCAGTATCGATCTGATGGGTTTGCAACAATCCATTGATGAATGTGGGCACAGGATCAAAGTTGAAATAGTATTGGCCAAACACATTCAAACCAGCAGGAATCTCCATCTGCCGTTCGGGCAATGGATACTCAAACAAAAAAACCGTCTGCTCGGGGCGGCAAGTACTGGCCACCAACGGTACACAGACTATTATCCAGGTCATTTGCATCCATCTCATCATAAATATGCGTATTCATTTAGTGATCCAAAGGTAAAATGCTACTACTGACCAAGCTTAAGGCCAGCCATCGTGAGCCTTGCACAAAAACCGCATCTTCACCACACTAGGCTTTACTTTTGTTTGCAACAATCAAAAAATTCAAAACAAAACCTGTAAAAAGGAAACAACAGCCAGATTTTTTTATTTCTTTACCATGGGTTTTAAAAAAATTCCCTCAACACACAATCTGATATTTCATGGGTGAACAAAGAGTCACGCTTGCCTCAAGCGGAAAGGAGTTACAAGACTTCGTTCGACGTGTGTTGAACGACCTGGAAGCCTTAGAATACATGCTCGAACACAATTGGTTCGAAACAGATATCTGCTGTATCGGTGCCGAACAAGAAATGTTTCTTATCGACAGGCAGACTTACCGACCTGTGCCTCTAGCCATGGAAGCACTCCAGCTCATGAAGCGCTATCCGTGGGTAGAGACGGAGCTGGCACAGTTCAACTTGGAAATAGGACTGAGTCCGCGCAACTTGGAAGGGCAGGCCTTCAGCCAGATGTATGAAGAAGCCCATACGAGATTGGAAAAAATCAAGAAAAAATTAGAATCGCTCGATGCTACACTTATCCTATGTGGCATCTTGCCTACTTTGCGCAAGCACGATTTGGAAATGCACCACCTCACTCCCAAAAAGCGCTACAAGGCGCTCATGGAGGCGCTCAATGGCCAACGGCTGGGCGATGCTTATGAATTGCGCTTGCGCGGGATAGATGAGCTGCTCGTACGGCACGACTCACCCCTACTAGAAGCATGCAATACTAGCTTTCAGGTCCACCTGCAGATTGCACCTGATCAGTTCGTCAAACTGTACAATATCGCTCAGGCACTTGCAGGACCCGTAATGGCCATTGCTGCCAACTCGCCCATTGTATTTGGCAAGCGGCTATGGCACGAAAGCCGCATTGCAATGTTTCAACAATCCATAGATACACGCACTTCTACGGAACATTTGCGACAGCGCAGCCCGCGCGTCCAGTTTGGTGAAGGGTGGCTCGAAGGCTCTATCTTAGAAATTTATCGAGAAGACTTAGCGCGATTTCGCGCCCTACTCGCTGCCGATCTCAAGGAACAATCCCTTTCACTCATCAAACAAGGCAAAGTACCTAAGTTACGCGCCTTACAGGTATTCAACTCCACGATCTATCGATGGAACAGGCCCTGTTATGGCGTTAGCGTCAATGGCAAGCCGCATCTACGCATAGAAAATCGCGTACTGCCAGCAGGACCCACTGTGCTCGATGAGATAGCTAACGCCGCCTTCTGGGTAGGTTGTATGTTGGGCATGGCCCAACAGATAGACGACATACGCAACCATCTCTTGTGGGAAGACGTACGCGACAATTTTGGCAAAGCAGCCCAATTTGGTATCGACTCTAATTTCAATTGGTTCGACGAACGCAAAATCAGCGCCTGTGAGCTGGTATTAGAAGAGCTACTTCCCTTAGCACGCAAAGGGCTGTCGCAACACAAAGTTGACGCTAGCGAGATCGATCGATATCTTAGCATCATCGAAGCACGTGCGCAAAAACACATGAATGGTGCGCGCTGGCAACTTCGAGCCTACACGCATTTGCTCAAAGAAGCCACTCGCGACGAAGCACTTACTGTACTTACTGCTTCTATTTGGAAAAATCAACAGATAGAAATGCCCGTACACAATTGGCCTTTGCCAGATCCCGAAGACTTAGAGGAATACCTTCCTAGTGAGCTGAAAGTAGAAGAGTTTATGACTACTGACCTGCTAACGGTGCACAGCGAAGATCCCATCGAGTTAGTAGCTAAAATCATGGACTGGCGCCGAATCCGCCACATGCCTGTAGAAGACACTAAAGGGCATCTGGTTGGGCTGATCAGCTCGCGGCTATTGTTGCGTCATTTTGCACAAGCCCACGAACTCAATAGTCAACGCGAAACCACTGCTGCCGATATCATGGTCAAAGATCCCATCACGATCACACCAGAAGCCTCCATCATCGAGGCTATGCAGCTCATGGGCAAACACCGAATAGGTTCATTGCCTGTTGTAAAAAACGAGGAGCTCGTGGGCATTATCACTGAGATGGACTTCCTACGCATCACTGCACGCCTACTCGAACGCTTAGGGCACAAGCGAAAAAAAGCCAAACAGCAGCCTCAAAAACCAGTAAAATAGAGGTAACTATTCAGCACAAGATGCTGAGTTTAGAAAAATATTAGTAACTATTCAGCATTCTCAACCCCCCTTTGGAATTTGAAAGTATGCTGAATAGTTACCGAAAGCGTATTATTTCAAAACAACCTTTTGCCGCACGCTCTACCAAATCCTTTTCTCAACGCAGCAAAGTCACCTCTCCTTTTTCCCAAATAAGCGCTCCGTTTATCAACTTCAAGCGGGCCAACCAGACATACACCCCAGGTGGGGCATCTTCCCCTTGCCAAGTGCCATTCCATCCTGATGACAAATCGTTCGGAATCAGGTTTTTCACCTCGAACACAATTCCACCCCAACGATTGAAAATCGCTAAGTATTCCACTTCTGCCACGCCTTTTCCAGCAAACAAAGTGAAGGTATCGTTGAAGCCGTCGGCATTGGGGGAGAAAGCGGTGGGAGCATAGACTACCGCCCGCTTGTCCACCCGTATAAAGACCTCGTCCATGGCCAGACACCCAGCCTCATTCAGTGCGAATATCTGGTACAAAGTGCTCTCATTCGGCATGGCTAAGGTGGACAGGCAGGAACTACAGGCCAACCCCTCTGGCGGCAACCACCAGACACTGTCCGGCACTTGCGTGGCAACAACCTCTAAGTGTACCTCATCTCCCAACTCAATTGCTTGGCTAGAACCTGCGTCAATTTCAAAAACAGCAGGTTCGCTCAGCGTGATCTGATCCGACCATTGGCAGCCTTGGGCATCGTTGACCACAACAAGGTAGGTGCCGCCGCCCAGCTGCCCAAAGAACGGCGTTTGGATTTCGGGGCCGCCATTTATGGAGTAGGAATAAGGCGGTGTGCCCCCTGCCACATCAGTGATCTCGACAAAACCGTCGGTCAGTCCATAGCAGGTGGGTGCTTCGGCACTCACTGAAACGGAAAGTGGTTCCGAAAAATCAACCTCCACCGAATCGACGGCTGTGCAGCCCTGCGCATCGGTTGCCGTAACCGAATAAGTTCCCGCTTGAGTGGCCGTAATGGCCGGTTGCGTCTCGTCAGTCGACCAGAGAAATGTGCTCGCAGTGCCATTGGCCGAAAGGTGCAATGGCTCGCCGATGCATATATTGCCGGTGGTCTGGATGGTCAGTTCGGGCCGAGGCCATACCGTCAGATGCAAAATATGCAGCGTATCGCATTCATTATTTTGGCCGGCCAAAGTATCGGCATAAGTGCCTTGCTCAAACAGCATTTGCCCCCCGAAAAAGACAGAATTCCCTTCACAGACGGCGCTGTCGGTTTGCAGCACCGTGAGGGGCATCACCGTCAGGTTGAGCCGCACGAGACTGTCACAACCCGCCTGGTTGCTGAGCAGCAGCTCGTACAGCCCGCTCGACGAGAAGGGTTGGCCGCCGATTTGGACTGTGTCGCCTTCGCAAATGACTTCAGAAAGCTCTGTGGTGTCCCGGGGGATGACCGTCAGATCGAGCTGTACGAGGCTGTCGCAGCCCACCTGACTGCTGAGCGGCACCTCGTAATAGCCGGTAGTGGCAAACATTAGTCCGCCCACTTCGAGGGTTTCGCCTTCGCAAATGGTGGCGGCCAGGCTGGTGGTGTCTGCCGGGATGACCGTCAGGTCGAGTTGTACGATGCTGTCGCAACCGTTCCATGTGGTGAGGGTGTCGGTGTAGGTGCCAGAGCTGTTGTAAACCTGGTTACCGATGCCGACCGTACCGCCCTGACACAGTGTGGTGTCAATAAGAACCAACGGGGGCGGGGGCAGAAAAACAATCTCGGTGCAGTGAGTAGAATCGCAGCCGTTGGCGCCGGAATAGGTGATGCACACGAGGGTGTCCGTGGTAAAAGTCTGATTGCCGATGGTGAAGGATTCCCCGCTGCAAAGGGTCAGCAGACTGTGTGTAAGGGCAGTGTCGCCCTGGCTGACAACTATGGTATCGGCCCAGCTGCAGCCAAAGGCTTCTTCATAAACAAAGCTGCCGTAATAAACACCCGGGGCACTCACCTCAAGCGTGTTGCCCTGGCTGCCGTCCTGCCAGCTGAAGGTGCCGAAGGTAAGGGTATCGGCGGAAGTGATGACCTGGTGGTAATAGTCGTAAGGAATGGTCAGCTCCAGTACCTGACCGGGGCAGAGCAGCGTATCATTGCCGAAGGAAAAGCTGAGCGGGCCGGCGTACAAATAGTCAATATTAGACATCACCGTCCGGTTCAAAGCGCCGCCCTGCCCCCACATCGTCACGGTTATTTGCCGAAGCCCCAGGTTGGGAGCAGAAGCCACGTTGTGGTACAAAACCGTCTGCAAAGCAGCCTCGAAATCCTCCGGCAACGCAGCGCCGGTGTTGTACAGGGTCAGATGCCAGGTGCCACTGCCCGATATGTCGACCGCCGGCGAAGGTGTGCCCGTCAGAAACTCATCCGGCCCGTTGGAAAAAGCACCAGCATCGAGCTGCAGGCTGATAGAATCTATCACAGGCCCGGCCTTGAGGACCACGTCCGTGTCCGTCACCGGGGCCGGCACGGTACACACCGTTGACCAAAATCCCCCAGCCTCCGCTTTCGACAGATAATCCGAGCTGTCGTCCCCGTCCAGGTCTATGCTGAAAGTGCAGTCGGACGCCTGCCATTCATCGGGGGTGGCAAGGCCACGCACAGATGTCCCGGCTGCGCAGCCGAGATCAACAATGTCCTGACCTTCGAAATCTATCAAATAAAAACTGTTACTGTGGCCAGAACCAAACGTCACCAAACTGTCGCAATTGATGAAAAAGGTAGAAAGGCCATAAATATTATCATTGACAGAATAGGTAAAATAAACACTACTATTTTCTGGATTTTCAATGTCCACCCATACAATTCTATCTGAAAAAGCCGCCATAAAAAGGGAATCACCCCGGAAAGTAAGGTCCCCGGCCGATACAATACCATTTGGAAAATCCCCGTGGAAGCTGAATGTCTGGTCATAAATATTGTAACTATATAAACCATAACCAGCTAAGTAAATGTTACCTTCGGAATCAGAAGTCAAGGAAGGTCCCCAAGGTGTGTTCCAAGCACCTAAAAAAGTGCTTTGACCTGTTGCTAAATCAACCCTGTATAAATCCCCGAAAGAAATTGCATATAAATTGTTGTCAGGGGCGAAGGTAATATCGCTAATACCCCCAGAAATGCCTTGAACATTTACGACAAATGTACTTTCACAAGTCGCCAAGTCAAGAGTATAAATATCATTGGAATTGTCAACGTAGTAAAATACCTGAGACCGAATATTTGAATACAGACAAAGGACGGTCAAAGCTGTGAGGATGTACTTTGCAATTTTCATGGGATGGAGGGATTAAAAAGAAATGGCTTGCGGGGAGGGATGTCCCCGCAAGCCATAAAAAAGAATGAATCAATATTGTTTCACAAACCTGCCGGTGAACCTGTGGTCCCCAACAAGGAGGCTGTAAGTAACGAGCCCGGTTGGGAAACCACTGGTGGAGATGGTAAAGGTTTGCCTGCCTTGGGCAAAATCGGACACTTGCGATAACAGCAGTCTTCCGTCGCTTCCATAAAACTGTACGAGCACTTCTGCCCCGCCGGAGGGGACATCGAAGCCGATGTGCACTACTTCTTTGGCAGGGTTGGGATATACTATAACCCCTTGTGCGGGGGCTGCTTGCCCGGTGATCTGCATATCCAGCAAGCTCTGCTCCAAATCCGAAGTGGTCATGCTGCAATCCTGCACGTCCGGGCGCATCTGCAACAAGCCCATCAGGGAAGGAGCGCTCCGCTTTGCTTTCAACTCAATGTAAAACAAGGGTGCATCTTCGGATAGATTGACTTCCCGGTTGTCTAAGTTCACCCAGCCAAACCTCAGTAATCCCTCCGACATGGCATCCCAGTTAAAGTTGTTGCCGCTGAAATGGGGCAGCCCGCCGTCTTTGACGCTCATGATTTCAAAATAGTCAGTTGGAAAGAAGAGGGCGAAGGCAACAGCAGATGTGTTCTTTTCCCATCCGGCCATCCGGACGGGCAGTTCTATGGTAGCACCTGCCTCTACTGCAATATTTTCGATTAAAATGCTTTTGGCAGCAATATTCCTGTCTTGGGTTTCTCCGCCGTTAAACTCTGCGTTGCAATCAGAACAACTGCCATCCACATCGGCCCTTTTGATGCCCACAAAATCTTTAAAGGGCTGATTGCCCGACAAGTTGACGAAACTGAAATAGGGCTTGTAAGCAGGGTAAGCATAAGAAGGGGAAGTCACAGGCGGGAAGAAGCCGTAATCTATCGCCGTGGGGAAAGTCCAGGAATCCCATCCATAGGGCGGCACAAATGTACCGAGGATTAATTTCTGTATTAGTACGGCATCGTAAGTGGTTGCTCTGTTGTCGAGGTTCATGTCCCCTGCAATTACCTGCCAGGGGTATTGAAAAATACTGCTGCCGTTGGCATGCTGTTGGACCATGGCCACGTCCAGGGTATTCACACCACATGACGGATTGTTGCTCTTCACCGGCCGCACGGTATAATTGAACTTCTCGTTGACCACAAAGGCGTATTGGCCATTGTTCTGGTTCATGGCAGAAGTGTTCTGTTGGGCTGGTGAACAGTCCACATTCGTGTAGTTCATCACCGTCACCCCCGTCACTGCGGCATCGATTCCTCCGCCGCAGTTGGATTGGGTGAACGGGGGTTTGTATATCCCTCCGGAAATGGTCCTGGCCGGAAATGCCTGAACAGCGGCACCGCCAAGGGTCGGATACCATACATCGGCCGTGTTATTGATGTCAATGACCTGGTTTGGCGGCGAGGTACGCCAGGTGAAGGTGACCGTGGTGCCGGGACTGCTCACATAGTAGATGCTGAACAGGGTGAGCGGCGCCGTCAGGTTCAGCGAGCCGATATCCGTGGCTATTATCTGCACACTCGAACTGCTGGCACTGACCGTGCCCGTTGTGAGCGACGGGTGCTTTGATCCCTGTGTGAAGCCAACGTCCACACATTGGACGATGGAGGAGCCATCGTTGAGGCGCACGCCGAAGTTGAGCCAGTAATTTGTCCCCGGGATATTGGGGAAATCAAAATCGCTCCACACCACATCCATCCTCGAATACCCGAAGGGGTGGTCGGGGCCTGGCTGGAATGACAATGTGCCCTCCATAACTTGCCCAGTCATGTTAAGCGAAAAAAGGATTAGGAATGCCGCACAGAGTAACCCTGCGGGGGGGGGGACTTTAAAGAAAGCAAAGGTTTTCATAAAATACGGTATTTGGAATTTAAAAAGCTACTCTAATAAAGCACATTGCTTGACCAATGGCTGTCTATTGCCAAATTAGGGAAAAATGCGTTTTTGTACAAATTAATTGGCTCTTTTTTGTAGCCGTTGACAACCTAAATACAAAACATGAAAAGAAGGCAACAACTGAAGCCATTCAGAGCGAAACTTCAACTTTTCAGGGGGAATGATTATTCTCGGAAGCTTTGCCGTCAGCTACTCCGAATATGTACCCATCGCGAAATGGTTTGGGACATTTACAACTCGCAAACGAGCGAAAGGTAGGGAATTGGGGAGGCTGAGGCCTCCCAAACCACTTCGCCATGAGTATAAATCGAAAATCTCGGATATTTGGCCAACCACACCTCTGAGCCGGCATAAACTCAAAAAACTTCTCAAAAAGGTGTTCAGTTTATCAAAAGAAGCAAAGTAACCAGAGGTGATTTGTAGATTATTCGTATATTGTATCGGGAGTTGTTTTGGCTCTTATTTAGCTGAAATATACTGATTTTCATGTGTTTGCAGTACGAACAACTCCCACTTTTACCCCTTTTTTAACCCCCGAAACTTGAGTTAACTGAAAAAACATATTGCGGCTAAACCACGGCTTTCCGAGCAGCCGTTTTGGCATATTTTTTAACCAAAATTTTTTGTCATGAAACGTTTTAATCGTTTTTCTACTGTTAAATGCGGGGGGGTAAAAGCCTCTTCCTGCTGATTGTTTCCCTGTTCTTTGTCAGTGCGTATTTTTCCTCTTGTGCGAAGGAGGAAGTCGCTCCGGAAACCTCGACCGAGGCAGTGGCTGCTAAGAAGAAGGGAGAGGGGAGTTTGGAGAAGGATGTAGATCCAAATGCAGGCTGCCAATGCTATATGAGCGTTACGGGAACGGCAAATATGGGAGATTGGTTTTGGACTTTGGAAGATGCTACAGATCCTTATGCAAATCCAGGCTTTGCGTTAGGTGGTGATGTTTCCGGATGGTTCGAACAGGGGAGCTCAGGTGGCTATCAACCGTACCCCTCGCCTTATTTTCCCCTCACCCCACCCGATGCCGGTTGCCATCAGTTTCTTTATGCTATGATTTCTGGATCTGCTCCATTGCCGACCAACGCAACTGTCTTCACAGTAGTGAAATGCTACGATGCGCAAGGCACTTTGCAAACATCTGTTTCTTATCCCTTCGTTTTTTCAGATGGGATTCCAGAACCTGTTTTCCCCAATTATGTTTACATCTGGCGGCTCATGAGTTGTGAGGCATTGACATACGATGAGAGTTATCATTGTGGGCGCCAAGGCTCGGGGGGAGATTTCTAACTTGATGTTGAAGATTTACATCACTTAGCTGAAGATTGCCTTGCAAGAAAGCTTGGTTTGCACAGTTTTAACTGCGCAAACCAACTGTTCTTTACCCATCCACCAGATTTTGAGGATCGCTAGTTGATTGTTTTTCATTGGAGCTAAATTCAGTTCAGAAATGAAAAAAGCAATTTGTCTTCTTTTTCTTGCGTTTTGGTTAAGTTTAAAAATTCAGGCACAAGATTCTTATTTGTATGAGGTTGTCGGTCCATTTAGTAACATTCCTACTTTTTTTAACATAGAGTCTTCTGGTTATGATGAAGTTGGTTTGCAGTTTATCTCTTTGGTAGAAGATACCCTGGGATGGGGATTTGTACTGCTGGATGAAGTTGGAAACCTCGTAGAAAAAAAACACATTCACTTTGGAAATCAACAGTGGACCCATGTGCTGCCATTTTCTTATAAGTATTTATCCGGTAATTATTTGTTGTCTTTTCGTGCTATCAGAGGTTATAGTACTATATCGGGATTTGTTTGTGCCGATTTGGTAAATGATGTTTACTGGGGTAGGAAATCGATTAATCACCCTTTGGGACCTATTGTGTCACAGTCTGTTTTCGTGTCTGGTGAACAGTTAATCACCAGCTATTATATTGATGGCCAATCGGGTTTAGCTTCTTTTAATGTTTTGGAGCAATCGCAAGTATGGAGCAATGGTTTTAAATTGTTCCACCCTGATTCTTCTGTTTCTCTTATTGATAAAATTTTGGGTCTTAGTGTGTTTCCCGATGGAAGTGTGTCTGTTTTGGTAAACAGGTCAGATGACTGGTATGCTGTAAATGCTTTGGTTATTTCTATGGATGGCGAGTTGTTGACTTCAGTTGATTTGAAATTTGTAGAAGAGCTTAGTATCTCTCCTACTAAGCTTACCCAAATTGTAGATACTGAGGGGAATGTATTTATTTCCGGAATCGGAATAGACTCTCTTTCGGGCAGTCAGGAAACTTTCATTGTGAAATTTAATCAACAGTATGAGTTTATTTGGAAAAAGGTTTTCAAAGTAGATCATTTTCCATTTTATGATTTGAAAATTGCTCCTGCTGATGATGGGGGAGTATTATTTACTTATGCAACTACTGGAGATTTACCTGTCATTTATGGAAAAATTTCATCAGATGGAGACTTGTTGTGGTATAAGGGATTTTCTTTTTATCGTCCTCGCATGACCATTTTATCAGATGGTTCGGTAGCTTTTCTAAGTGGGAAAAAATACTACGAAAACGGTGATTGGGAGCCTGCTATTATGTTGGCTAAAACGAATGTAGAGGGAGAAATAGAGAACTGTCCGCAATACGATGCTTGTGTTGAGCTTGAAGCTAAAGAGGATGTTATCGTAAGTCCTGTGTCATGGATAACTGAAGAAGGCCCCATTTTAGATAGTTTTGAAGTTCGCCCTAAAGATCTCCCCATCACCCTCACTCCCTACTGCGGCTCGCCCACACCCCCGCATCCCTACTTTGTTTTACCCGATACCATCTGCGCGGGCGACTGCCTGACTCCCGACAGCACTTACAACCGCCTGGCGCATCAGGTGGAGTGGTACATCACGGGCCCGGGCGGGCTGGATACCACCATCATCGACACTACTTTTACCTGGTGCTTCGACCAACCCGGTCACTACCAAGTGGAGCAGGGCATTTGGTTGCTGGGCTGCTCGGACTACTACCTGCGGGATGTGGTGGTGCTGCCCGACGACCTGGCTCCGGCCCTGGGGGAAGACCGCGTCCTCTGCGAGCAGCCCCCCTACAGCCTTTCGGCCAATGCCTCCCGCCCACTGAGGAGCTACCTCTGGAGCGACGGCAGTATCGCGGCCGAGCTGGCAATCACGG
Organism: Saprospiraceae bacterium; assembly: GCA_026982695.1. Classification (GTDB taxonomy): domain Bacteria; phylum Bacteroidota; class Bacteroidia; order Chitinophagales; family Saprospiraceae; genus WFYJ01. The sequence goes on along the minus strand of JALSGS010000002.1, from coordinate 3,191 downwards.
CTTCGGGCACGTACTGGCTGGAAGCCTCCGACGGCTACTGCATGCTGCGAGATACGGTAGAGCTGACTTTCCTGGAGGATTTGCTGAGCCAAGGCCCTGCGCTGAGTCTGCCTGCCGACACCGCCGTCTGTGAACAGCACTTGCCCTATGAGCTGCTGCCGCAAAGCCCCTATACCGGGGATTTCTCTGTACCGGCCATATCCAACAGTTCAGCCTCATCTTTTGAGCTGTGGCAGGCGGGTAGCTATGAGGTGCAAGCCGAGCTCTTCGGCTGCTCGATAAAGGACAGCTTTGCGCTGGAAGTCAACGACTGCCGCTCGCGCATCTACTTCCCTACGGCCTTCTCCCCCAATGGCGACGGCCTGAACGATTTGTTTTTGCCGCAAGGCAAGGACTATGAGGGAATAGAGCTGCAAGTTTACGACCGCTGGGGCGGACTGCTGTTTTCGTCTCAAAGCCCACCCTTTGCCTGGAACGGCGGCTATGCCGCCAGCGGAGTATATGTGTACCGGTTCCGTTATTGGAACACCCTGGCCCTGCAGGAGGAGGAGATATCCGGACAAGTGGTGTTGTTGCGGTAGAGACGCACAAATTGTGTGTCTGTACGGCCGTGCATTTGATATGCGTTACAATTGTCCCGTTTCAAAACCTCTTGCCAAACAAAGCTTGCACATACTTCTCAACCCCGGCCTTATTCCTTTTAGAGGAGAAAAGCTTCAAGAGCCGATACTGTTTCTTGATTTTCGATTCTCCGGATAATCTAAAGCACAAAGCAATACTGTGGACAATATACAGTGGGGGCTTGCGGATATCAGAGTTGGTTGGTGCGCCTGCGTATAGCGGATATTCGTTCGGCAGAGGGTTGTATATTTGTAAAGGGTGCAAAGGGCAAAAAAGATAGGAAGACGGTTTTGTCAAAGGCACTCTTGCCATTATTGCGTGCATACTATAGGGCTTACCAACCATCTTACTGGTTGTTTGAGGGTCAAACCGGCGGGCAGTATAGCGTGTCGAGTATCCGCGCAATATTCAGGCGTGCTGTGAAAGCTGCTAATGCCAATCCCTGGGCTACGGTACATACCCTTAGGCATTCATTTGCTACACACTGCATACAAAACAACGTCAATATGCGGCACGTACAGCTTATGCTGGGGCATAGTTCTCCTAAAACAACGGAGCTTTACACCAAACTTTTAGCTGTTGATAATAAAAAAATTACAAGCCCTTTGGACAATATGGCAGATTTTAATAACTTTTTGACTGATAGTCCGTAGTTGTAGATGTAAGCGATATCTGCAATTGGGGATATACGGTTGTTGGCGTGCATTAAAAACAATCGTAATGAAAAAGAAAATTACAACATTAACAATTGGAACTTTAATCCTGTTTGTGTGGAATGCTGTTTCTTGGATGGTACTGCCCTTTCATTCAAATTCGTTAAAGAATATTCCCGAATCGGTGGTCTGGCCCCCTATAAATCAGACAAAAATACAGAGAGTTAAAAAAAAGGTTTCAAATTGCCATACTTTTGTGATGCGACAAAACGACCGACGGTGACCTTTATACCGCAGGTCAAGCATTCAGTACGGCGCCGTCTGATTGCGAAGCAGACCTCGTTTGAGCAAGCTCATTGCGAGGCTTACAAGCAATTTTGATTTTATCGGGGGTTGACCCCTCAAAAATCAGCGACAAAACTTCCCTCGGGCTCGCATTACCCGCAGGTCTTACTTTTTCAATGTGCTGTCTTTTTGCTACTAACCTAAAGCGGACTTTTCGCTTTGATTGCTCCAGTACTTCCCGCTCCACATGTCCCAGGTTCCACTGATGCCAAAAGGTAACCGGAGGCAAAAGTAGTGTACTGCCATGAATGCGCCGGTAATTATAAAACCGGTAAAACTTGTCAAGTTCTGCTTCCAATGCAAATAGGTGCTCAAAGTATTTTCCTTGCAGGTCCCTGCCCAGTATGGCATGAAAGGACTCTACATGGCCATTCTCCTGCGGGGTATAAGGGTGTGTAAAGGTTTGCAGAAGGTAATTTTCTTTCAAAAAACCTTGCAACTTTTTTGCACAAAACTGCGGGCCATTGTCACTACGCACTTCTATGTCCAGTTTCCAGGCCTGCACATCCAGGGGCTCCAAATACCCCCTTATGACTTCTTCCCAGGCCCTTTGAACCTGCTGTTGCCGCATTTGATAACCAGCCGTCCAGTATAAAACCACTCTGGTAAATACATCAATGATGGTCAAAACATAGGCATATCTTCCTTCCCCTTCCAGCCATACCTGTTTGATGTCCATTTCCATGACACGCAGTGCAGTTGCAGGACTTGTAAGCCGGTATTTAACATAGGTTTTGGCTATCCTTTCCCGTTTCGCTTGCAGCAACCGCTCTTCCTTCATCAATCGGTACACCTTTTTATGGTTAATGTAAAAGCCTTTCAATTGCAGCTCGCCCGTCATGCGGCGATAACCATAATCCACTTTGGGATCGTCAAAAACTGCCCGAATCTGTTTTTTGACAATGGTGTTGGGTTGCTCAAGTAACTGCCCTTCAACCAATTGCATGGTGGTTTTACTCTTCTTTCGGCCTGGCTTCTTGCCACGCGAACGGTAATAAAACTGGTTCTTACTCAGCCCGCAATTAGACAAACATTTGTCACGCGTCAATCCCTGAGCCATATAATGGCGGACTAGAGCTTTTTTCTCGCCCAGGGATACTTCTTTTTTAGCAATGCATCCTTTAAAGCCAGTTCCAATTCACGCTCCGCCAGTAATTCCTTCAGAAGTCCCACTTCATCTTCCAGTTTACGGATGTATTGCTTGTCTTTCTTGCGCTCGGCTCCATCAGCTAAGCCTTCTTCCCCTCCTATCAGGTACTTCTTGCGCCAGGAATAGTACGTGGCCGGGTAAATGCCATACTTGCGCAGGGTCAATTGCACCCCTTCAGCTTTTTGCCTCTTTCAAGACTTTTAGCTTCTCTTCTTTGGTCCATTTACGTTTCTTCATGCCCAAATTTACAGTTTTTGTCTGTAATCTCAGTCTGGTTGTTTAGGGGGCCTTTACAATTGTTTAACAAATGCTACTAATTTCGAATTGAAAAACCACGAATCTACCAGTAAATACGGGGCCTGAATGCCATTTTTCAAAGCTCCTTTTATCATTTGTATTAGCAGGGTGGTTTTCTTACTCAG
>JALSGS010000001.1 GCA_026982695.1 Saprospiraceae bacterium | reverse complement strand
GCTTTAATCCCTAAAAAGCCGGGCGACAAGGTAAAAACCGATAAACGCGATGCATTAAGGTTGGCAAAGTTGCTCAAAACAGAAGACCTCACACCCATCTACGTACCTGAGCCAGAAGATGAATCCATCCGCGATCTATCCCGTGCACGAGAAACCGCCATGAAGGATTTAAATGATGCCCGTTTTCAACTTAAAGCCATGCTACTTCGCAACAACATCAACTATAAAGGCAAGGCGAACTGGTCAAAGAAACATCTGCGTTGGCTCAGCGAACTGGTATTGCCTCATCCTGCGCAACAGATTGTTTTGCAAGAGTATCTGCAAACGGTTAACGAGCGGATCAAGCGATTAGCACGGCTCGTCAACGAGCTACAACATCAAGTACAAAATTGGCGTTATTACCCTGTCGTTAAAGCCCTACAAGCCATGCGGGGAGTCCGGCTTCTAGTAGCAGCGGGTGTGATAGCTGAGCTTGGAGACCTGACGCGATTTGATCACCCGCGCAAACTGATGAGTTACTTGGGTTTAGTCCCAGGAGAACACTCCAGTGGCGAAAGACGGCGCTTAGGTGCCATCACCAAATGCGGCAACATCAGAGCAAGGCGCTTGCTTATTGAAGGTGCTCACTCCTATCGCTACGCCGCCAATATATCGGAAGAATTACAAAAGCGACAAGAGTCGTTACCCAAAGAAATTATCGACATAGCTTGGAAAGCACAACTCAGGCTGTGTCGACGATACCAACAACTCATGCACAAAGGAAAACACTATAATCTTGTCGTCACCGCGATAGCGCGAGAAATGGTCGCGTACATCTGGGCGATCGCAAGAGAAGTGGTGCTAAGCCAAGTAAACCCGAAGCTTAGAATATCCAGAGTTCCCGCATGAGACACCTCTTTGAGTTAATGCATTGGATCAAGCAGCGGATGTGGCACAACCCCCGACGGCGTTATGATGGCAAGGCAAAAGATTAGCCTTGATCCACGAGCATAGACTGAAGA